>NZ_CP082284.1:0-1482177 GCF_019880225.1 Halobaculum rubrum | reverse complement strand
GGCGCTCCTCGAACGGCGTCGGATCGAGGGCGGCGTCGTACGCCTCGCGGATCAGCGCGATACAGCCGAGGCCGTCGGCGTCGGAGTCGGTGATCACGACCGCCTCGGCGCCCTCGACGGCCTCCTTCGCGCGCTCCTCGGATCGGTCCTCGTCCAGCGAGTCCGGGTAGAAAAAGCCCGTCCCGGGGAGCCGCGACTTGCGGTCCAGCGGGAGGGTGTCGCTGTCGATGAGTTCGTCGTCCATGTTCGGAGGTCGCGACGCGCGGTAAAAAACGGCGGTGGTGTGCAACGTGGGGCCGGTCAAACCGGAGCGACCGGGGGGACAGCGGTGTCGGCCAGCAGTCGCCGGAGGCGGGACCGCTACCGTTTTCCGAGCGGGCGTGTCGGTCATCGACGATGGCCGACCCCGATCTCGTGGCCCACCTCGTGGACCTCAAGTACCTCCTCGTCACGCTCGTCGTCGCGACCGTCGCCGCGGAGGCTGCGGCGACCGGATACGACGGGAACGGGGCGACGGTCCTGGTCGCCGCCGTGGTCGCTGTTCTCCCAGTCGCGTTCGTGTACTTCGTGTTCGGGTCGCCGTCGCGGGCGGGCGACGCCGAGTCGTAGCCGGTCGTCGGGCCGCCCCCGGAACTCAGACCGGTGCGCCGCCGTACCGGTCGTCGACCTCGCCGCCGAGCTGCCGAACCGTCAACACCGGGACGGGACACGTGCGGACGACCCGCTCGGCGACCGAACCGATGAGGAAGCGGTTCTCGCCGTGTCGCCCGCGGGTGCCGGTGGCGACCAGGTCGGCGTCGATCTCGCGGGCGTAGTCGCCGATCTCGTTGGCGGGGCGACCCTCGCGGACGACGGCGGTCACGTCGATGCCGGCGCGCTTTTGCACGTCGACGATAGCCTCGCCGCCGCGCTCCTGAAGGGCGTTGCGCATCTGATCGCGGACCTCCTCCGGCGAGGAGTCGACCTCGCCGCTGTCGACGACGTACAGCGCGTGCACCGCGGCGTCGAACCGGTCGGCCAGATCGAGCGCGACCTCGACGGCACGCGAGACGCTGTCGGAGCCGTCGGTGGCGACGACGATGGTGTCGAACTCGGGCATTACACGACTGTTCTTCGGGCGCGTGCTTAAAACTCGGCGCTCCCCGGCGTTCCCCCGCGCCCACACGGCGCTTGCGACCCGGCAGTCGGAACCGTGTGGCGGTAACGGCGCCGAGACCGTCGGTGTGTGTGTGCCGGTACTCGTCCGCGGAACGCGGACGGAGACCGCCGATCCTCGGCATCGGTGCCCCGACGGCCACCGCTTAAGTCCCCTCGGTGTTTCTGGCGACAGAAGCAGGTTCCCATGGCAGACACTCACGAGCCGATACGAGTGCTCCACGTCGACGACGAGCCGGCGTTCGGCGAACTGGTCACAACGTTCCTCGAGCGCGAACACGACCGGATCGAGGTTCGTGGCGTGACGGACGCCGAGGCGGGGCTGGACGTGCTGGCCGACCACGACGTGGACTGCGTCGTGTCCGACCACGACATGCCGGGCAAGAACGGGATCGAATTCCTCCGAGCGGTCCGTGAGGAGTATCCGGATCTCCCGTTTCTGCTGTTCACCGGGAAGGGGAGCGAGGAGGTCGCGAGCGATGCGATCTCGGCGGGCGTCACCGACTACATCCAGAAAGGAGGCGGCACCGACCAGTACGCGCTGCTCGCCAATCGGATCGTGAACGCCGTCGAGGCAAGCCAGTCACGACGGATGTTGACCGAGCGGACGCGCCGGTTGGAAACGCTCATCGGGAACCTTCCGGGCATCGTCTACCGCTGCTGCAACGAGCCGACCTGGCCGATGGAGACGGTCGACGGGGAGGTCGAGGTGCTGACGGGGTACACCGCGGCGGAACTGGAGTCCGACCGCGTCGAGTGGGGGTCGGAAGTCATCCACCCCGACGACCGCGAGGCCATGTGGGACGCCGTCCAGGAGGGGCTCGCGGCGGATGGCGCCTTCGAGGTCACCTACCGGATCCGGACGCGCGACGGGGAGATGAAGTGGATGTGGGAGCGGGGACGCGGCGTGTACGCGGACGACGGGAGCGTGGAGGCGCTCGAAGGGTTCATCACCGACATCACCGATCGGAAGGAGCGCGAAGACCGGCTGACGCAGACGACCGCCCGCCTCGAGGCGCTGTTCGAGGAATCGCCGGACATGATCGACATCCACGACGCCGAGGGGAACGTCCTCGACGCGAACCCACAGTTCTTCGCGGAGACCGGGTACACGGAGGAGGCGGTCACGTCGATGAAGGTGTGGGACATCGACCGGACCCTGGATCCGACCACCGTGCGTGAGATCTGGGAGGACATGGAGGTCGGTGACCGACGGGAGTTCGAGGGGGAGTACACCCGACGCGACGGATCGACGTTCCCCGTCACCGTCCATACCAGGCGGCTCGACCTCTCGGGTGCCGACCGGTTCCTCGTGAGCAGTCGCGACGTGTCGGACCGAGAACGGCGGGATCGCAAGCTCGAACAGCTTCGGGAGCGGTCCCGCGCGCTCAACTACACCCGGACGGTCGCCGAAACAGCGGACCTGGCGACGGATGCGGCCGACGAGATCATCGGCGCCGAGTTGAGCTCCGTCCACCTCCTGAACGACGCCGGCGACCGACTGGAGCCGACCTCGGTGGCCGACTCCGTCGAGGCGGCGTTCGACGAGATCCCGACGTACGATCGATCGGCGGCGCCCGGCACCCGGGCGCACTTCGCGTGGGAGGCGTTTCGGGCGGACGGACCGACGCACGTCCGGTCGGTGTCCGACACGGATCGGATAGCGGAGGAGACGCCGGCCGAGAGCGTCCTGTTTCACCCGATCGGCGACTACGGCCTGTTCATCATCTCCTCGACGAACGCCGACGCGTTCACCGAGACCGACGTTCTCCTCGTCGAGATCCTCGCGAACTACCTGGAGGCCGCCTTCGATCGCGTGGCACGCGAGAAGACCCTCAGAGAGCGCCAGGATCGGCTCGAACTGCTGCACGAAGCGACACAGGATCTCATCCGGGCGGACTCACGGCAGGCGATCGCCGACCGGATCGTCGAGGCGGCCGAGGGGATCCTCGGGTTCAGCGTCACCGTGGTTCGGTTCTTCGACGCCGATTCGGGCGAGTTGGCGCCGGTCGCCGAGTCCGACGCGGTCGCCGACGTGATCCCCGAGCGCCAGCCGTTCACCGCCGACTCCGGCAGTCTCAACTGGGCCAGCTTCGAGGCCGACGAGGTGCGGGTGTACGACGATATCGAGGCCGACACCGGCGCGGTCGACACGGGGACCGGCCTCCGGAGCCTCATGCTGCTCCCCCTGGGGACGCACGGGACGGTCTCGGTCGGCGAGACCGCCCCCGACGCGTTCGACTCGACCGACGAGTTCCTCGCGCGAATTCTGACGACGGCCGCGGAGACGGCGCTCGACGAGCACGAGCGCGAGCGTCGCCTTCGCGAGAGCCGCGACGAACTCCGCCGACAGAACGAGCGGCTCGAGGAGTTCGTCTCGGTCGTCAGCCACGACCTCCGGAACCCGTTGAACGTCGCCACCGGCCGGTTGGACCTCGCCCGCGGCGACTGCGACAGCGAGCACTTCGACGCCGTCGACCGCGCACACGACCGGATGGAGGCGCTGATCGAGGACCTCCTCGCGCTGGCCCGCGAGGACGACACGGCGACCGATCTCGCGCCGATCGATCCGGCGGCGACGGTCCGTGAGTGCTGGGCGAACGTCGAGACGGGCGAGTCGGAGCTCGTCGTCGAGGCCGACCGACCGATCCTGGCCGACGAGCGGCGCCTCAGACAGCTGTTCGAGAACCTCGTCCGCAACGCGGTCGAACACGGCGGCGACAGCGTCACCGTCACCGTGGGCGACCTGGACGACGGCTTCTTCCTCGAGGACGACGGCGTCGGGATCCCCGCCAGTCGGCGCGACTCGGTGTTCGAGGCCGGGTACTCGACGAGCGACAAGGGGACGGGCTTCGGCCTCCGGATCGTCAAACAGGTGGTCGTCGCCCACGGCTGGGAGATCCGTGCGACCGAGGGGACCGACGGCGGCGCCCGGTTCGAGGTGACCGGCGTGGCCTCGGTCGACGAGTAACGGTCGGCGGCTTCCGGAGTCGGCCGACGGGTCGAACGGAACCACGACACCTAAGCCGCCGACCCACCCACCACACGATACTCGTGCCACGGTTCGCGTACCCCTGCCCCGGCTGTCGCACCACGAACAGCCTGCACGACGCCGGCTGCGACTTCGAGGGGACCGAGTGGCACCACGTCGAGCAGGCGTACACGGACGTCCTGACGGTTCTCGTCGACGGCCCCGTCAGCGAGTCCGCGCTGCAACACGCCGTCCACGACGAGTGGTCCGGGCTCCACCGCGCCGCGCTGGATCTGCTCCGGCGCGAGGGGCGCGTCGAAGAGAACGGCGACACGCTGGAGCTGCTCACCGCCGAGCGCTACCGCGAGGAGGTGTCCGAGCCGACTCGCGAGCCGATGGCGACCATCTACCGCGAGGGGAGCTACCCCGGCTGTCACGACAACGCCGTGTTCGCGCTCGTGGCGTGGTACGAGATGGTCGGCCTCTCGTGGACGGAGACCCGCCAGAACGTCATCGAGTGGCTCCACCGTTCGGGAACGTGGGAGCGCGGCGGCTTCGAGGAGTCGAGTCCCGAACAGCTCGTCGACAGCAAGCGCCACGTGTACGAGGCCGGCTACGGGTGGAAAGAGAAAGCGCAGGCGGCGAAGCGCGTGATCGAGCGCCACGGCTGAGGTCGACTGGCTCTCCGGAGCGGGAGCGCGTCGGGGCGACGCTACGATCGCCAGCGGTTGTACCCGAGCGTGGCGATACCGACGAGCACGGTGACGACACCGACCCCCGCGGCGACGAGCCCGAGCAACAGCCCGTCGGGGAAGTCGAAGTCGTCCGTATGCGACGTGACTTCGACGGCGTAGTACGTCCCGTCGCGCTCGACGATCGGGGCATCGGGCACGGGCTCGTCGCTCCACGGGCGGTAGTCGTACGCCGCCTCCGAGACGGTCGCGTTGCGGATCTTCCGGAACGTCCGCCGCTCGGCGGGCGGCAGGGAGGTGTAGTTCGCGACCAACTGCGTACGGACGACGGCCGCGATCTCGGAGTCGTTCGCGACGGTCGTCGTCAGTTCGCCGTCCGCGAGCGAGAACGCGTGATAGGTGTCGTACTCGGTCGTCAGGAACGTGTAGTTCCGTTGAAGCCGTCGGACGTCGGCGACGACGGCGTCCGACTCGACGGAGGCTGCGCCGTCCGTCATCGCGGTTTCGAGCGCCTCGCGGGTCTCGTTGGGCGCGCGAAACACCTCGCGAACGTGGCGGTACTCGAGGCTCGACGGTCGGAAGGCGAGGCGGTCGGCGTAGCGGTCCGCGAGCACCGTGTCGTTCGAGGCGGTGATCTCGGTGGCGGAGTAGCCCGTCGAGCTCCGATGCCGTTCCTCCCCGCCGAGGTCGTCGAGCGCGAACGCGTACGCGGGGCCGGGGACGAGGAGGAGTCCGACGAGGACGAGCACGAGCGCGGTGCGGTCGGTGGGCATGGAGGGGGTCACCGGAGAGTGGACACAGGACGAGTAAGTGTCTTGTCGTGAGAACCCACCACGACCGCTAAGTCCTCGCCGGCCGTCGGTCCGATGTGCCCGCGCCTCCCGATCGATCCTCGGCCGGCGACGACGACGCCGGCGCCGGCGGCTCCCGCCGCGCGGTCGCGGTCGTGATCGCCGTCGTCTTCCTCGACTTGCTCGGCTTCGGCGTCGTCATCCCGATCCTCCCCTTCTACGTGCGGTCGTTCGGCGTGAGCGACGTGTTCATCGGGCTCATCGCCGCCGCCTACTCGCTGGCGCAGTTCCTCGCGGCGCCGACGCTCGGGCGGATCTCCGACGAGCGGGGGCGACGGCCGGTGATCGCCTTCTCGGTCGCGATGGCGGGCGTCGCCTGGCTCGTCTTCGGCTTCGCCACCGAGGTCGGCGCTATCGCCGGCTCCGCGGCCGCCGTCGCGACCCTGCTGCTCTCGCGGACGCTCGCGGGCGCCGCCGGCGGCAACATCTCCGCCGCGCAGGCGTACGTCGCCGACGTGACCCCGCGGGAGAAGCGGGCGGGCGCGCTCGGGCTCGTCGGCGCCGCCTTCTCGCTGGGGTTCGTGTTCGGCCCCGCGCTCGGCGGCGTCGCCGCGAGCGACCAGGTCGTCGCCGCCGCCGACGCCCTGCTTCCGGCGGTCGTTCCGACGACGCGGTTCACCCTCCCGAGTTTCCTCGCCGCCGGGCTGTCGTTTCTCGCGGCCGGCGCTGCCGTGGCCGTCCTGCGGGAACCGGACCGCACGCGCCCCAGCGGGGGCGGTCGGCGGTCGCTGGTCGGACAGTTCCGCTCGGCGCTCGCAGACGACACGCTCCGGCCGCTGGTCGCCTCGTACTTCGTCACCTCGGTCGCGTTCGCCGGCATCCAGGTGATGTTCATCCCCTTCGCCGCCGACTTCTACGGCTACGACGCGACCGCCGCCGCGATATTCCTCACGTACATCGGCGTGCTCGGCACGGTCAACCAGGGCGCGCTCGTCGGTCCGCTGGAGCGTCGCCTCGGCGCGGTCCGGCTGGCCGCGATCGGCGGCACCGCGTTGGCGGCGTCGCTCGCGCTGCTCCCGTTCACGCCGGAACTCGGCGGCTTGCTCCCGCTGCCCGGCGGGTCAGGGACGGGCCTGCTCTCGGGGCCCCTCCTCACCGGGCCGACCGTCGCGCTGTTCGCGGTGGGGGCGCTGCTGTCGTTCGGCAACGGTTCGCTGAACGTCTCGCTGTCGACGCTGGTGTCAGAACGCGCCAGCGACGAGACCCAGGGGGCGGCGTTCGGCGTCACCCAGGGCGCCGGGAGCCTCGGCCGGACCGTCGGTCCGCCCGTGGCCGCCGCGGCGTACGTGCTCGCGTACTGGTCGCCGTTCGTCGCCGGCGCGGTGCTGCTGGTGCCGGTGGTGTGGGTGCTGGGTCGCGGCGGGGCGACCGAGTCGACGGGTGCGTGGTGAGCGCCCGTCGCGCGACCCCGAAGTCGAAACCGACCGCCGCCGGGGCGGATCTGCCGCGCTCGACAGCGGGGCTGGAACGTGCCCGGGGGTATTAGCCGTCGGGCGGCGACCGTCCGGTATGCATCCGGGGCGACCCTCCACCCCGCAGCGGGCGGCAAGTCGACTGTTGACCACTGTCGCGACGGCGGCCGCGATCGGCGCCGCCGCGTCGCTTCCCGCACCCCGACCGTTCGTCGACGTCTTCGCGGCCCTGCTGGTCGCCGGCGCCGCCGCGGCCGCGGTCGTCGGTTCGGGCGCCGCGTGGACCGACAGCGGGCGGCTGTTATGGGGCGCCGCGCTGGCGATGACCGGCGTCGCGCTCGCGGCCGCGGCGACCGTCGGCTTCGCGTTCGCGCCCGCCGCCGCGTGTCTCCTGAGCGCCGCCTTGGTGTCGGGGGCGGTCGGCGTTCCGACCGCCGGTCGGGACGAACCGGCGTGAGCTGCCCGACCGCGTTGCCGGCCCGTCGACCGACCGGCCCGCCGACCCGCCGCCCGACGGTCAGCGAACCGAGTCGACCGCGGCCGGAACGTCCGCGGGACCGTCGACGTGGACCGCCTCCCATCCGCGCTCCCGGGCGCCGACCACGTCGGACTCCTCGCCGTCGCCGATCATCGCCCGCCGGTCCGCCTCGATGGCCGCCTCGGCTCGCTCGAACGGTTCCGGAGCGGGCTTGTGTGCCCCGGCCTCGTAGCTGACGACCGTCGCGTCGACGTGGGCGGTCAGCCCCGACTCGCGGAGCTTTCGGCGTTGCCACTCGGGGACGCCGTTCGTGCAGACGCCGACCGCAACGTCGTCGGCGGCCGCGAGCGTCGATATCGTCTCTCGGACCGCGGGCGGCGTCTCGACGGCCTCGTACTCCGCGTCGCGGACTGCCGCGACGAACGATTCGGGAGCGGCGTCGGCGTCGACGGCCGCGAGCGCGTCCGCGGCCGCCCGGCGGTACGGCTCGGCCGCGAGGTCGCCGAAGTAGTCGAAGAAGGCGTCGTTGTAGGCGGTCGCGAACGCGTCTGCGTCCCCGATCCCGACCCCCTCGCAGGCGGTCGCGAGCACCGCCCCGTACTCCGGGAACGAGACGAGCGTGCCGTCGAGGTCGAACCAGATGGCGGTCGTCACACTCGGGAGCGCGGCCGACGCGACCGAGAAGCCGTCGGTTCCGGCGCGGCGGTCTACTCGCTCTGGATACGCGGGGCCAACATGTATGTTACTTGCCCCATCCCCTCGCCGAACTCGTAGTGCAGCTTGACGGGGAACTCCTCGCCGAGCTCGACGCGGACCTCCGCGTCCTTCGGGATGGCCTTGTTCATGTCCTTGAGGTAGTCGAGGCTGAACAGCGAGTCGGCGGGGCCGGCCTGTAGGTCGATGAGGTCCTCGCGGTCGAGCCGGAGGTCGACGTCGTCGGTGTCGCCCTCGGCCTCGATGAAGAACGCCTCCTCCGCCTCGTCGACGCGCAGGCGGATGTGGTCGCTCACCATGTCGGCGGCGGTGATACCGCGGTTGATCTGGGCACCCTCCAGCACGATCTCGGCGGGGAGATCGAGATCGGGGATGTCCGGCTCCTGGCGGATGGAGTCCGGGTCGATGAGCGCGAGCGTGTAGCTGAGCCCCTCGATGTGGATGTGGAGCTTGCGGGTCTCCTCGTCGAGTTCGAGCTGGATCAGGTCTCCGGTGTTGGCCATCCCGGCGATGTCCTCCAGCCTGTTGAGGTTGACCCCGATGACCCCTCCGTCGGCCTCGTAGGACTCGAACGCGGCGGCCTCGAGCGAGAGATCGACCATGCCGACGTTGGCCGGGTCGACGGCGCGGATCGCGAGTTCGTCCTCGTTGAGCCGGATCTTGCACTCGTCGACCAGCACGCTCACCGAGTCGAGCGCGTCGCGGAGGGTAGACGCGCTCACGATGGCCTTGAACATATATCGCGGGCTACGAGTGTGCCCGTAAAAATACCCGCGGTTCCCGTTCCGGCTTCGATCGGCCTCGGTCGCCGACGGAGCCGCGGACGACGACGTTGCCACGGTCCAGGATCGTCGGTTGTCAGTCGGTCGATCGGACGACAGGAGAACATAGTTTGAAGCCAATATACTGTGAATCGGTAGCTAGTACCATGAGTGAACCAGGAGCTGGCAGGCTCACGTCGGCGTACCGAGAGCGGTTCGGCGAGCCGTTCACGACCGACGAGGTGTACGGGTATTGGCTGTTCGTCGCCGGGACCGTTATCGCGGTCGTGGGGATGGCGGTGTTCCTCACGTCGATGGGATCAGGGCAGACCGGAACCCGGGGGATCGCGTACCTCCTCACCGGGATCGGACTCGCGACCGCCTTCGCCGGCCTCGTGGTCGGCCAATCGTTCCACCGGACCGCCAAGCTGCTCGTGTACGTCGGTCTTCTCGTCTGTCTGGCCGCGATGGCGTGGTTCCTGACCGTCTTCCCCGGACAGTGGGCGCTCGGCTCGGGGAGCGCACAGGGGGTCGTCGCGGTGTACACCCTCGGGCTGGCGCTCATCACCCTCTCGGGTGCGCTCGCGCCGATCTCGGTCGGGCAGAGCCGCGCGCGACAGGCCGTCGAGGAGCAGTTGGCCGACGCCCGCGCCGACGACGAGGCGGACGACCAACGGATCGAGGAACTGGAGGCGGCGGTCGCCGAGCGCGACGACCGGATCGACGCCCTCGAATCCGACCTCGACGAGTCGCGGGCGGAGACGGCGGAGGCCGAGCGCGCGGCCGAGGAGGCCCGCGAAGAGGCTCGCGAGAAGACCCGATCCGCGACCGCGGAGACTGCAGCCGCACGCGAGGAGACGGCGTCGGTACGCGACGACCTGAACGCGGCGGCGTCGCACGTCAACGCGCTCTCGAAGAGCTCGGCGACGTTCGACGTGTACCGCGACAAGTCCGGACAGTGGCGCTGGCGGCTCGTCCATCGCAACGGCAACATCATCGCCACCTCGGGTGAGGGGTACAGCTCCGACCGGACCGCCCGCCGGGGGATGCGCAGCGTCAAGCGCAACTCGCTTGGCGCGGCGGTCGTCTGGCAGCGCGACGAGGAGGATCCCGAGCCGGCCGCCGAACCCGTCGCCGAGGAGCCGAGCGCGCGGTTCCGGCTGTACCGCGACGCCGACGACGAGTACCGCTGGCGGCTCCGCCACGACAACGGCGAGACCATCGCGGCGGGGACCCGCGGCTTCTCCTCGAAGTCGTCCGCGAAAGACGGGATCGAGTCGGTCCGCTCGACCATCGGCCCCGCCGACTACCTGGAGTTCGACCCGGCGGGCATCGAGGTGTACGAGGACTCGGCCGGCGAGTTCCGCTGGCGACTCGTCCACCGCAACGGGAACATCCTCGGCGACTCCGGCGAGGGTTACGCCAGTCGGTCGAACGGCCGCCGAGCGGCCGACCGCGTCCAGGAGGTGGCCGGGGACGCCGCCGTCGACGCCGACTCCGGCGTCCGGTTCGAGACGTTCGAGGACGCCGGCGGCGGCCACCGCTGGCGGCTCGTCGCCGCGAACGGGGAGACCATCGCGGACTCCGGCGAGGGGTACAGCTCCCGGTCGAAGCTGGAGGACGCGATCGACCGCGTCCGGGAGTACGCCCCCGAGGCCGACCGACTCACGATGGCCACCGCGGCCATCGAGGTGTACGAGGACGCCGGCGGCGAGTTCCGCTGGCGGCTCCGGCACCGCAACGGAACGATCCTCGGAACGTCCGGCGAGGGGTACACGGGCCGGTCGAAGGCTCTCGACGCCGTGAACGGCGTGAAGCGACACGCGCCGAACGCGCCGATCGAGGAGGGCGAGGAACAGCCTGACGAGGAGGTGGAGACCGAGGAGGAGTAGATCACCGCGGTCGAGTGGAACCCGGAGGGAACGGCTTCCCGGGGGATCTCCCGGAGATTGCGGGCGACGTTAGTTGTACTCCGAGAGCGTCGTCCGCCGCTTCTCGGCGTCCGGGACGTTCGTTATCAACACCTCGGCGACCTCCCCACGATTGTCCCCGTCGCTGTTGATCGAGCGGGTCGCGCCGACGACGGTCACGGTGAACTGATCGTACTCCTCGTACAGCTCCGCGACCGGTGGCGAGTTCGAGAGGACGATCGAGACGCCCTTTTCGTCGAGGTCGACCGCGAGGTCCCGAAGCCGTTTCTGATCGTCCTTGTCGAACCCCTCGGCGTGGTAGTCGGTGAAGTTCGCCGTGGTCGAGACGGGCTCGTAGGGCGGGTCGAAGTAGACCAGGTCCCCCGCGTCCGCCTCCCCCCGGACGTACTCGAAGTCCTCGTTGTGGATCGCCGTGTCCCGCAACACCTCGTGGAGCGCGCGGATCCGGTCGGCTTGCACCCAGTCGGGGTTCGCGTAGCGGCCGACGGGGACGTTGAACTCGCCGCTGTTGTTCTCGCGGTAGAGCCCGTTGAAGCACGTTCGGTTCAGATAGATGAACAGCGAGGCCTCACGGAGCCGCTGGTCGTCGGTCTTGTCGTCGACCTCGTGGAGGTCGTTGAACTCGTCGCGGGCGTCGTAGTAGTAGTCCTCGTCGTGTTCGTGCGTCTCGTTCTCCGCGATCAGGTCCTCGGGATCGCGGTCCCGGATGACCTCGTACAGCGTCACCAACCGGTCATTGAGGTCGTTGATCGAGCCGCGCTCCGGTTCCAGGTGGAAGTAGACGGCGCCGCCGCCGACGAACGGCTCGTGATAGCACTCGAAGTCGGCGGGGAACTGCCCCGTGATCTCGGAGAGCAACTGGCGTTTGCCCCCCGCCCACTTGAGGATCGGCTCGACCATGCTGTTGGTTCCACTCGCTCGCGGCCGTTCTTAAACGCTGGCAAGCGCCGGGGCGGCGGCCCGGACGCGGGCGCCGCCCCCGGTGAGGGGTCCCTGCGACTACGCGGTCGAGGACGGGTCGCCGATCCCGGTGATCGACGCGTACGCCGCCAGCGCCGCGACGCCGAGCGCCAGCCCGCCGAGCGACTCGCCCCAGGTGTGGGCGCCCGCGAGGGGGCGGGCGACGACCATCCCGAGCGCGACGAGCGCGAGCGGCGCCGCGCGCCGGTCGACGAGCGCGAGGAAGCCGGCCGGAACCACCGCGTACAGGACGTGGCTCGACACGTCCCACACGGGCGTGATCAGAAGGTGCGGGACGGTCACGGCGACGAGCAGGAGCGCGTAGTCGGGGACGATCGACCCCCAGTCGGCACGCCGCCACCAGCCCCAGATGACCGAGAGCCCGACCCCGAGGCCCAGGCTTCCGGTGGCGTCCGTCACCCACGCCGGCGCGACCGTGAGGAGCGCGGGGAAACCCTGGTAGACGGCGAACGCGACCGTCCAGCCGAACCCGAGCACGCCGACTCGGGCGGCGATCCCGGTCCACGACCGCCGGGTCGACTGCCACCACTCGTAGCAGACGGCCGTCAGTCCACACAGGAGCACGAACAGCTCGGGGGCGAACACCGCGGAGTACGTCGACGCGATCGACGCGGACATACGGTGACGGCCGCGGCGGGAGCGTCGTGGTCGTTTCGATCCGCGGTCGCCCCGCGGACGCCCGAACTGCCTCGGCGGCGGTGATGGCCGCCGAGCGAACGAGTTGCCCGCGTCCACGCGAAACGAGTAGGCGAGGAGATCCGGCGAGTACGGACATACACAGGTCGAGCGGGTCGGAAGTGCGGAACGCGTCCGTATTCGTCACTCAACTCGCCCGACCGAGATAGCAGCCGTACTTCGGGAGACGATGTCTGCAGCAGTTGGCACGTCCCCGTCGTAGTCGAATTCGGTGATCGCGAACGGTCTTCAGCCGCTGGTCGATTCGGCCCGTTCCCGGGCAAACTGGTCGAGGATGACCCTCGTGCCCCCGAGGACGACCGGCCCGATGAACAGACCGACCACCCCGAACACAATGATGCCTCCGAAGATGCCAACGGTGATGACCGCGACGTTCAATGCCCCGCTTCTGTTGATGATCAGCGGCCGAAGATAGGTGTCCGAGACACTAACTACGGAGCCGGTGCCGACGATGATCAGCGCTGCCACGGGGCGCCCCATCGCGAGCAGGAAGACCGAAGCCGGAACCCAGACTCCGAACGCCCCCACAAGTGGGAGCAAGCAGAGGACGAACGTCACCACGGTCAAGAAGACGAACCCAGGCATGTCAACAAGCACCAATACGGTCCCGAGTAGTACGGCTTGGATCCCCGCGACGGCGACGTTACCGACGACGGACGCCCACATGAGGTCATCGAGTTCGCCCATCAGTTCCCGCTGTACGGGTTCGGACACGGGAACGACTGTGCGAAGCCAAGCGACCAACTGTGTCCCGTCTCGCAGGAGGACAAACAGCACGAAGGTCGTCACGGTGAGGCCGATAAACACGCTCGGAAGGCCGTCGATAGCGATTAGTGCGCCCGTGGCCAGACGTTCCAACCCGGTCCCTATCGGCCCCTGATACGTCGCGTACAACGCCTCGAGGTCGACCACGTGGCCGATGGTGGCGACATGGCTCTCGACAGCGCCGGAGCTGAACTCTCCAGCCTGTATGGCAGTAAAAAGTGCCAGTCCCTGCTGGATGGCGATCGTGACGATGTACGTCACGAGCACGAACAACAGCAGGACCGAGATCGCGGTGAGGGTGAAGGCAGCCGAACCTGCACTCAGCCGCCGTTCGAGCCGCTGCTGTGCGGGCGTGAGAACGTAGGCGAGAACGATTGCGAGAATGATGTACGGGAGTTGGGTGAGGACGATGAGCGCGGCGAAAACGATACTGACGACTGCCAGAAACGATAATCCAGTGCGATCCGAGGGCCAGCGTGCCTCGGTATCTTCCGCCGTCATCGGAGTTCTACGCACCCTCGGAGGTAGACCCCACTGAGTCGCTCATCGGTGACTGTGTCATACCCATCTCTCGAGACCTCTCGGGGTAGTTTGCTTGCGTGGTCAACCATACCCCTTATACAGAGCAATGAGGGTACCCGCGCCTGTAGGCGCGGGATGAATCCGACAGTCTGACCAGCAATCCACAGTCGACACTCCGGTCGGATATTCCACTAGTGACCTCGGTGGGTCTGCTACCCGTGTTCACTACGCTGATCCCCGATGCTAAATTGGGTACTTCGGTCAATATCAGGTACGCACGCCGCACACAGCGTCGAGTCAGTGATCGCTGTTGGGTTAGAGGACGAATGAAATGATGGCCAGAATGACGAAGATGATGATGAGCCATTTGGCGACCTGCATACTGAGCCCAGCGATCCCCTTCGCCCCGAGAACCGCCGCGACGACCGCGAATATCAGGAAGAGGACCGCGAGTTCGATGAATCCTCCTCCGAATTGCAGCGGGAGTAATTGACTTCGGACTCACGTTCCGCGAGTTGGCGGCGCTGGCGCTCCGTCTGGGTGACGTCCGAGAGCAGTACCACCTGCGCTCCGGCGTCACCGAGCATGGTGGTACTCGTGGAGACGAAGTAGTACCGCGGTTCGCCGGACTGCTCGCGTTCGAGTATTTGGTCGTCGCTTTCGAGGGCCTCAACGACCGACGGAACAGCCTCGGAGAGGCGGTCGCCCGCCGAGTCGTCGAGTTCCGGTAGCACGTCCCTGACGGTCGCCGAGTAGTCGCGGATCCGTCCCCGTTCGTCAAGATAGATGGAGAGGTCGTCACCGAACGACGCCCGCTGTACCGCGATGAAGCGGCGTTCGAAGACGAACAGCACACCGACTGCGAACACTGCCACCCCGATAGGCGCGTAGATGATGTTGATGAGCAACGGCGTGAACTGAGCGACGATGTCGAGCACGACCGGAAGTCCGATCAGGACTGATAGCACGCTGAGGGGTCGGGTGTCGTACCCCGATTCGAAGAAGAGTTGGAAGATCATGAACAGTCCCACCGCCGACAGCACGTACGACAGGCCTGTCGCGGTCCAGTGGAGTACGTTGTGTTCCACCGCGAGGTGTGCGAACGGCGTCGACGTCTGCCTCACCGTGAAGTACGCCCCGTGGATGGGGTTCGTGACTTTGATCGACACGACGATGAGGAAGATGAACACACCCAGTCGTCGCAACGGCGTGTTGCGGTGGTACGTCCGTCCGGAGTAGGCGGAACAGAAGTAGAGCCACGCCCAGACGGTGGCGAACCCGATAGCGAGTCCGATGATGTACGCCGGCATACGGAACGGATCGGGGAGCAGGAACCCGGCGACCCTGAGGAGCGCCCACCCGCCGGCAGTGGCGAGCAACCCCACCAGTCCGCGGCGGACATCGGGGTCCTGAAACTTCCGCGCCCGACTGATGGCGGCGAAACAGACGATCCCACTGAGCGCGAAGACACCGAGGTATAGTTGTCCGACAATTCCAAGAGAGTGTAGCATTAGTTATAATATAATTCTTTTTGAGTATTTATAAATATTTGCGTATAGAACCCAAACGGGCCTCCGAAAACGTCTCCTGGATGCCCAGCCAGCGAGTGAATTCGGTCCGATACATCACAGCTCAGGTCTTGACCGATACCGCACGGGGTTCCCCTTGAACCTCGGTGAAACGAGTTTTCGAGATGGGTGTCGGTCGTGCTGGCGTCTTCCGCGTTCAAAGGTTCAAGAGAGCCATCCCAGTCGCGGGTCACGCCCATGCGATGTGCCTTTCCGGTTCGACCACGTTCGACCGGGTATGAACGCGGATTCGCTCGCATCGACAGCCGAGAACAGGGCAGTGTTTTCAGCATGGTAGTCATGGCAGGTAAAGACGATTTCTACAACCGGGCGAAACAGGAGGGCTACCGCGCCCGTTCGGCCTACAAGCTCCGCCAGATCGACGACGAGGTCGGCCTGTTCGATCGCGGCGACACCGTCGTCGACCTCGGCGCCGCCCCCGGCGGCTGGCTCCAGATCGCCGCCGAGGCGGTGACCGAGGCCGGCCGCGTCGTCGGCGTCGACCTCCAGCGCATCGACGACCTCGAGCACCCACACGTCGAGACGGTCCGCGGCGACATGACAGAGGAGCGCACGCGCTACTACCTCCGGAAGGCGCTCGGGGTCGACCCGGACGGCCGTGACGAGCCGTCCGGATCCGCGGACCCGGATCCCGACGAGAACGCCGGACCCGAACGGCCCGTCGACGTGGTGGTCTCCGACATGGCGCCGAACATGACCGGCGAGTACCAGCTCGATCACGCCCGCTCGATCCACCTCTGTCGGCAGGCGTTCGACACCGCGCTGGAGCTCCTGAAGCCGGGCGGCGACTTCGTCGTGAAGGTGTTCGACGGCCCCGACCTCGCGGACTTCCGCGACGACGTGGCCGCGGAGTTCCAGTACGTCCGGGCGTACACCCCCGAGGCGAGCCGGAAGCGCTCCTCCGAGCGCTACCTGATCGCCCGCGGACGCACCGACTCCCCGGTCTCCGAAGGCGACCGACTCACCGTCGACGTGACCGACGTGGGCGATGAGGGCGACGGCGTCGCCAGCGTCGACGGGTACACGCTGTTCGTCCCCGGCGCCGAGGCCGGCGAGACCGTCGAGGTCGTCGTCGACGACGTGAAGCCGCGGTTCGGCTTCGCCGAGCGCGTCGACTGACCCCCGTTCTGCTTCAGGCGCTCACAGCGGCAGCGTCGTCCTCGTCGCGGCGGACGAGCGCGACCGCCGCGTACACCAACGGCGTGTCGACCAGCGCGATGAGGAGCTTGAGGACGTACTGTCCGACGACGAGCGACACGAGCACCGGGGTGGGCAGCGCCGCACCGACGCCGAGGACGGCGGGCGCGATCGCGAACGCGACGAGCGTGAACACGACCGTGTCGATGAGCTGGCTCGACGCCGTCGACCCGACGTTTCGTAGCCACAGCGCGTCGCCGTCGGTGAACTCGCGGATGCGGTGGAAGGCGATCACGTCCCAGTTCTGACTGATCACGTAGGCGGCTAGCGAGCCGAGCACGACGTTGCCCGACAGTCCGAGCACCGTCTCGAAGGCGGCGGGATCGACCGATCCCCGCGCGGCGGGCGTCGCGATGGTCGCAAACACCAACGCCAGCAGGACGAAGTTCATCGCGAACGCGACGTTCACCACCGTCCGGGCGTACGACTTGCCGTACAGCTCCGAGAGGCAGTCGGAGGCGAAGAAGGTGACCGCGTACGCGAGCGTCCCGCCGGGCGCGGTCACCGCGCCGAGCACGGGCAACGAGACCGCGAGCAGCTTCGCCGAGATCACCTGCGCGGTGACCAGCGCCGAGACGAACAGCGCGGTGAGTACGACCGCGGCCACCGGGACGTCCAGCCGGCGCGGCTCCGCGGCGGCGCCGTCGACACCGCTCATTCGGGGTCGTCCTCCGGCGCGTGTTGTTCCGCCGACTCCCCGTCGGCCAGTCGCCCGTGGCGCGCGTCTATCTCGTCGAGCACGTCCAGCGTCTTGCGCACCGACGCGCGGATCGCGTCGCTGCGGTTCACGAACTTTCCGTCGTCGCCGACGTGCTCGTCGAGGTCTCCGAGAAGCTCACCGGGCATCTCGACGCTTATTTTGGGCATATTCAGGGATTCCCGAGCGAATATTTGAAGCTTCGGACTCGGATGCCGGTTCCCGCAAGTATCACATGCCGCCCGACGGCGATCCACGACCCGGCCGCTCGCGGCGACGAATGAGAGTCCCACAGGCCGATGGGAACGAGATGTGTCGGGAGGCGTCCCGACGAACGGTTCGGGGGCTGTCAGCGGGTCAGATCGACGGTCGGCTCGGCGAGGTTGCGCCGGCCACCGAGGGTCATCACCCACAGGATGAGCAGGCCGACGCCGTAGGCGGCCATCATCGGGATCGTCACGAGGAACATCGTGAACACGTCCGCCGGGGTGAACAGCGCCGCCGCGAGCATGAGGGCCACGGTCACCTCCCGCCAGCGCGAGCGCATCGCCTGGTAGGACACACCCGTCGTGTTGAGGAGGATCATGAGAATGGGGATGTTCGCGAGGAATCCGATCCCGACGGTGGTGAAGAACACCAGCCACGCGAAGTTGCTGATGCGATAGCTGATCACCATGCCCGCCGCCAGCGCGTCGCTGACGAGCCACGAGATGACCGCCGGCGCGATGACGGTGTAGCCGAGCGCGAGCCCGCCAAGGAGGCCCGCCAACAGCGCCGCCACCCAGCCGAACACGACCTGCCGGCGGCCGCGGACGAAGCCGCGGTCGCGCAGCGCGGGCCACGCGTAGTACGCCATGAAGGGGAGGACCGCGACGGCGCCCGCGATGGTCGAGATCTTCACCTCGAAGACGAGCGCCTCCACCGGGTGAAGCACGATGACGCCGAAGTTCTCGGCGCCGACCCCGACGATCTCCTCGGGGATCCGGTTCACGAAGTTGTTCTTCACGTCGCCGATCCCGCCGAGGTAGAGGAACGCGAACACGCCGGCGAGCGTGACGCCGAACACCGACACCAGAACGAACAGCCGCGAGCGAAGCGAGGCGGCGATGAACGCGAGGTCGTCGTAGTAGCCGCCGATGTCCTCCTCGTCGCGCTCGCCGTCGGTGAGCCCTTCGAGGAGCGTCCCGGTCGCCCGCGACGTCCGGTCGCTGGCATCGTCCGACAGCCCCGGGATCGACGGGCCGCCCCCACC
The DNA here is from genome assembly GCF_019880225.1 of Halobaculum rubrum. NCBI lineage: Archaea > Methanobacteriati > Methanobacteriota > Halobacteria > Halobacteriales > Haloferacaceae > Halobaculum > Halobaculum rubrum. Next base: position 1,463,513 of record NZ_CP082284.1, on the reverse strand, counting down.
CCCGGAATCGTCGGTCTCCGACGAGTCTGCGGCCTCGCGAGCCGACTGGATCTCGTCGAAGCGGTCCAGCACCGCACGCGCCTTCGCCGAGTCGCCGGCGGCGGCCGCGCGGTCGGCGAGGTAGCTCGCACGGCGCTCCGAGATGCCCGCGAACACGGCGTCGGGGGCGCGGCGCACCTCGTCGGCGGTGAGCACCTCGACGTCGACGGCCGCGGGGTCGGTGCCCGCGACGTACGCGAAGTAGACGGCCAGCAGCACGCCCAACAGGAGCGCGAGCGCGACCCCGGCGGCGACGAACGCGACGAGCGCCGCGGTACCGCTCACCCCGACGGCCGCGAGGATCGCGGCCGCGCTCGTGCCGTACTCGGCGAGGACCGAATCCGCGAGCGCCGGCCGCTCGACGAGCACGTAGCCGACCGCGGCGACGATGCCCGCGATGCCGAGCAGGACGTTCCACAGCGAGCCGAACCGACCGCGCCAGTCGACGAACCCGGCGCCGCGACGGAACGGTTCGACGACGCCCCCGTCGCCGGCGAACAGATCGCGGGGCGGCCCCGACCGGGCGACATCGTCCCCGGCGGCGTCCTTGTCGGCCGCGCCGGCGGTCCCCGCCGCCGCGGCCTCGTCGAAGCGGTCGAGGATCGCCTGCGCCTTGCCGGGCTCGTCAGCCTCCATGGCGGCGGAGGCGGCCTCGAGCGCCTCGGGCTCGGTCATCCCGTCGAACGCCTCCGGCGGCGCGGCGCGAACGCCCGCCTCGTCCAGCGCCGAGAGGTCGATCGCGTCGGGGTCGCCGGCGTCGCCGACGACGGCCGTGGTCTCGTCGAGCTCGGCGTACACGAAGTACGCCAGCGTCACGACGGCCACGGCGATCCCGACGCCGACCGCAAGCGCCGCCAGCACCGGCGCCGCGAGCCCCGTCGCGATCCGATAGCTCGTCAGCCCCGTCCCCGCGACGACGCCGTTGACCGCTGCTGCGCCGCCGCGAGCGTAAAACAGGTACACTGCGGCGCCGGCGGCGACGCCGACGCCGGCGAGCACGTTCCAGTGGAGCCGCGCGGTCGCGGCCGCGTCGATGCGCTCGCTTCCCCGTTTCGCGGTGACGACGACCTTCGCGAGGTACAGCGAGGCCCCGTACAGCAGCAGCAGCGGCGCCGCCCACATCACCTGGGTGAACGGGTCCGGCGGCGAGAACACGGCGCCGAACACGAAGATGCCGACGACGGCGTGGCGCCATTTCTCGCGGAACGTCTCGTAGGGGACGATCTCGGCGTACGACAGCGCCGTGATCACCAGCGGCATCTGTGCGGCGAAGCCGAACGAGAACGTGAGCAGCGCGATGAACTGCGCCCACTTCACGATGGAGTACGTCGGGAGGATGCCCGCGGAGAGCGCGTTGTTCGCGAGGAACGCGAACATGAACGGGAAGAACACGAGATAGCCGTAGGCGACACCGCCCGCGAACAAGCCGACCGCCAGCAGCGCGATGAGCGCGAGCTTCCAGCGGGCGACCGGCGTCTGCGGCCAGGCGCCCCGCTCGCGGAGGGTGTCGCGAGAGAAGTACAAAAGCGGCGGGATACCGACGACGATCCCGACGATGAGACCGATCTTCGCCTGAAGGAGGATCACGTCGAAGGGCGTCTGCGCGATGATCTCGACCTCCTGGCCGGCGGCATCGCTGAGCTGTGCGCGCGTGACGGACTTCAGGAAGTCCCAGACGTACAGCCGGAGGGCGTAGAACGTCCCCATGAACCCGGCGAGGAAGACGAGGAACACCTTCTGGAGGTCCTTCTGGGCGGACCGAAGCATCGCGCCGGCGGCGGCCCTGCCGTCCGCCAACGTCTGTTGGGTGTCCTCGTCGAGCGCGCTCGACATACCGCATGAGAGCGACTTGCCGGTTATCAACCTTTTCAAGAGACGCGTCGTGGCGACGACGAGAACTGCGGCCGCGGTTCGTCGCCCCGCCGGGTCGACGGCCCGTCGGGCGAGCGACCGCGGACGGGTCCGATGGCGCCATCAGAAAAGGCCTATAACGGATCGGGGGCGAACCCCACCCATGACTGCGGACTCGGATCCGCCAGAGGAGCCGTCGGCCGAGACCGACGGCGACCGCGACGCCGAGACTGGCGAGTCCGATGAGGCGTCCGAGTCCGCCGACGAGGAACTGGAGATCGACCGTCGCAGCCCCCCCGAGGATGCCGACGGGAACGATGCTCCCAGCGAATCGGACGAGCCGGCGAACAGCGCCGACTCCGACGCGAGCGACGGAGACAGCAGCGATGCCGTCGCTGGCGGCGATGGAGACAACGACGACGGCGACGACAGCGGCGGGCGCGACGACGACAGCGGTGACAGCGAGAGCGGTGACGTTGGCGGCAGCAACGCCGGCGGAGAGTCCGACAGCGACGGCGAGGACGACGACCCCGAACGAGCCCCGAACGAGCCGACCCCGATCGCCGGCGACGCGCCGGAGATCGACGACTCACAGCCGGTTCCCGACGCGGTCGCCGGCGAGCGCTCCGGCGAGAGCGGACAGCCGGCCGCAAACGGCGGCGGCGCCATGACCGCGGCCCAGAAAGGAATGGAGGCGGTGAACAAGGGCGTCGGCGCGCTCGGCGGCGAGAGTGACGGCCCGGACACCGACCAGGAGATGCCGCTGGCCGAGCACATCGAGGAGATGATGCGCCGCCTCGGCATCGTGTTCGGGATCGCCGGCGTCGTCGTGGTCGTGGTGCTGCTGATCGGCACCGTCTCGCCGACGGTCCCGAGCGCCGAGCAGATCATCGAGTTCCTGTGGGATTCCCACGTCGGGTTCGAACAGAACCAACCCCGCGTGTACGGCCCGCTGGAGTTCCTGCTCACGAAGCTGAAGGTGGCGTCGCTCGCGGGACTGCTCGTGGGACTGCCGGTGTTCGTCTACGAGACGTACCGCTTCATGCGTCCCGGCCTGTACCCACACGAGCGGCGCTACTACCTCGCGGCGGTGCCGACGAGCCTGATCCTCGGGGTCATCGGCGTCGCGTTCGCACACTTCATCGTGCTCCCGGTCATCTTCGACTACTTCATCAGCTACACCGAAGGGAGCGCAGAGCTGGCGTTCAGCCTCCGGGAGACGTTCAACCTCATCCTCCTGTTGATGGGCTACATGGCGATCGTCTTCCAGATCCCGCTGTTCATTCAGCTCGCTATCATGATGGGGCTGGTGACCCGCGAGTGGATGGAGGACCGCCGGCTACTGTTCTGGTCGGCGTTCGTCGGGCTGGCGTTCATCGTCTCGCCGGATCCGACCGGCATGGCACCCATCATCGTCGGCGCGACCATGATCGCGCTGTTCGAGGGGACGCTCGCGCTGTTGCGCTGGACGGGGAACTAGCCGCGGGGACGGCTCCCGTCAGCCACACGTGTTCCCCTCGGTACTCGACAGGTTCTGAACGCGGTCGTCAGCGACGAAGCAGTCCCAGGATACGGGTTTTCGCGTCGTCCGCGGAGCCGTACGTCCGGTCGTCGGTTCCCGCGAACACGTCGCCGAGCGACTGCACCCCGTCCTGCGTTTCGACCTCGTACTCGCCGTACTCCTCGACCAACTCGTCGGTCGTCGCCGGGTACTCGTGCGATTCGAGCACGTCGTCGAGTTCGCCCAACTGGTCTTCCGGATCGTCGCCCACGGGTTCGGGTTCTTCGGCCCTGGTGCGCGCCTCCTTCATGTCCCGCTCCCGTTGGCGTTGCTCCTCGTCGGCCGCCTGGTCCTCTCGTCCCTGTTTGTCATCGGCCATATGCCTGCTAGACGACCGAGCCGGATAACGGTATGGCAGTACGACACGACCGGACTCGGTCGCCGCTCGGGACGTGGGGGGAACGGAGTCGGACGACGAGCGGACCTCGGCGCGTCGGCCCTCGCCGGCGGTCTTTTCTCGTCTCCCCGTCCATCCACGTTCGATGGGAACGATCCTCCTGTGTCGCCACGGCGAGACCACCTGGAACCGCGAGCGACGGGTACAGGGCTGGGCCCCCACGAGCCTGACCGAACGCGGTCGCGGACAGGCGGCCGCGCTGGCGACGTTTCTCGACGCCGAGTACGCCGTCGACCGGATCGTCGCCTCCGACCTGGAGCGGGCAGCTGAGACCGCCCGCGCCGTCTCGCGGCCGACGGGCGCGGGGGCGACGTTCGACGCCCGGTGGCGCGAGCGCGACTTCGGCCGGATGCAGGGACTCACCTACGACGAGCTGTTCGGCACGTATCCCGAGTACACCCTCTCGGAGATCGGGTATGCGGCCGCCGAGACGGTCCCCGAGAGCGGCGAGTCGTTGCTCGACATGTGGAAACGCGTGGAGGCGGCCTTCGTGGACCTCCGGACGGGGCTCGACCCCGACGAGACCGTCGCCGTTATCGCCCACGGCGGTCCGCTGTACGCCGTCACGGGTGCTATCAAGGGACTCGACGTGGTCGCCGCGGTGCTCGATCAGGATCAGGGCAACTGCGCGGTCAACGAGATCCGGGTCGGACGCGACGGCGACGGCGCACTCGTCCGCGAGAACGTCACGTCGTTCCTTCCCGAAGCGACGACGCAGGAGAACTACTGAACGGAAGCTGCGGTGCTCGCATCGGCAGCGGTCCTACGAGGTCGGGTACTCGCGCGCGAACACGTCCTCGACGACCGGCTCCCCGTCGCGGTTGACGGCGTTTTCTCCCTCGCCGTCGGCGTCCGCCTCGCTCCCGGGGCTAACGCTTCCGGTCTCGTACCCCTGGAGATCGAGCGTGACGTGGTCGAAGCCGAGCTCCAGCATGTGGTCGCGGGCGGCCGCGACGAAGTCCGTGTTCAGCGCCGTCTCCAACTCGTCGGCGCCGACCTCGATGCGCGCGAGGCCGTCGTGGTCGCGGACACGGAACTGCGAGAATCCCCACGTGCGCAGCAGGCGCTCGGCTTTCTCGATGCGGGTCAGGCGCTCCTCGGTCACCTCCAGCCCGGTCGGGATGCGCGAGGAGAGACACGCCATCGAGGGCTTATCGGCCACGTCGAGGTCGTAGTGCTCGGCGATCCGGCGGACCTCCGCTTTCGTGATGCCCGCCTGCAGGAGCGGGGAGACCACGTCGAGTTCCTCGACGGCGTCGAGTCCCGGCCGGTGCCCCTCCCCGGGGTCGGAGGCGTTCGTGCCGTCACAGACCGTGCCGATGCCGCGCTCCGTGGCGGCCTCGTACATCCGCGAGAGGCGCATCGTCCGGCAGTGATAGCAGCGGTCGTCGCCGTTGGCGACGAAGTCCGGGTCGTCCAGCTCGGAGAACTCCACGATCGCGTGATCGATGCCGATGTCGTCGGCGACGCGGGCCGCGTCGTCCAGTTCCTCGGCCGGGAGCGTCTCGCTTTTCGCGGTGCAGGCGACCGCGTCGTCGCCGAGGGCGTCGCGCGCGAGCGCCGCGACGACCGACGAGTCCACGCCGCCCGAGAACGCGACGAGCACGCCGTCGCGCTCGGCGAGAAACTCGCGCGCGGCCGCCGCTTTCGCCGCCACGTCGTCGTCCATGCCCCGAACGAGGAGGTGACGACCCAAAAGTCGTCCGAACGGGGCGGGACAACGGGACGACCGTGTTCGCGTCGCTCGCGTTTTCGCGGTCTCCCTCCGGTCGTACCTCGCCCTGCTCGCGGGTCGCTTTGTTCGGCCTTGCCCCGCTCACGGCTCGCTTCGCTCGCCGTTCGCGTTTTCGCGGTCTCGGTCGCTCACTCCGTTCGCTCCCTCAACCGCGCATTCCCCGGCACGGTTTTGACCCCCGCCGCGCTACCGGGCGTCGAATGGAGTTCACGTCGGTCCCGGGCGTCGGCGAGAAGACCGCCGACGCCCTCGCGGAGTTGGAGGACGCGGAGGCGGCGCTGCGCCGCGGCGACGTGGCGACGCTCGCCCGGGCCCGCGGCCTCACCGAAGGCCGGGCGGCCGCCATCGCCCGCGGCGCCGTCCGGGAGCGCCACGACGACCCCGGCGGCTGGCTGGCGACCGACCGCGCCCGCGAGGTGTACGAGGACGCCCTCGGCCTCCTGCAGGAGCGGGCGGTCACCGACTACGCCGAGAAGCGTCTGCGGACGATATACCCCTCCGCGACGCCCTCGCGCATCGAGGAGGTGCGCGAGTGGGCCGCCGAGGCGGTCGAGCGCGATCCCGATGAGGCGGTCCTCGACGCCTTGGAGAACGTCGAGCAGCCGACCGAGCCGCGGGGGCTCCGGGTTCGCGAGCGGGCGCTCGCGACCGCCGACGCCGAGCGCTACGCCGCGGTGAAGGACGCGTTTCCGGAGCTCTCAGTCGAGGTCGTGGAGGACGCCCGCGACCTCGCGGAGCTCGCGCGGTCGTACGCCACCGTCGTCGCGGTCGACGAGGCGTTCGCCGGCGTCGACGTCGAGGGCGACGTCCGGGTGATCACCGACCCCGAGTCCCGCCACGAGGAGGTCGTCCCCGAGCGCCTGCTCGCGTTCTTCGCGGAGAACCGCGCGGAGCTGTTGGCGGCGCTCGACGTGCACGAGGCCGCCGGCATCGACCCCGCCCTCGATCCGGGGGCGCTGCGGGACGCGCTCTCGCGGCTGGACGACGACGGCACCGTCCGCGGCGACGAGGAACTGGATCGGCTCTCGGACGCCGTCGACGACCTCGACGCCGCGGTCTCGACGGCGGAGTCGGTCGCCAACGACCACCTTCGCGACGCCATCCGCGAGCAGGACGTGACCATCGAGGGGACCGACTTCCTCTCGCTGGTCGAGCAGGGCGCCCGCGTCGACAGCCTGCTCTCGCGGGAGCTGGCCGACGAGTACGACGCGGCGATCCGGAGGGCGCGCGAGCAGCTCGCGGACGCGCTCCGGCTGGACGAGAGCGAGGCGGAGTTCACCGAGCGGATCTTCGCGGGCGACCCAACGTTCCCGACCGAGCACAACGAGGAGCCGCTGAACCGCCTGCGGACCGAGCTGAAGACCGCCCGCGATCGGCGGGCGGCGGCGCTCAAATCGGGGTTAGCGGAGGACTTGGCGGCGCTGCGCGAGCCGGCCGACGAGCTCGTCGCCGACGCCCTCGAGCTCGACGTGGAGCTGGCGGTCGCGCGCTTCGCCCGCGACTTCGACTGCGTCGTCCCCGAGATCGACGACGAGGGGACCTGGTTCGCGATCGAGGGGGGCCGCTCCCCGCTGCTCGACGTACCGTTCACGGAGGCCGAACCCGTCGACTACACGGTTTCGGGGGTGACGCTCCTGTCGGGGGTGAACTCCGGCGGGAAGACCTCGACGCTCGATCTCGTCGCGCTGATCGTCACGCTCGCGCACATGGGTCTGCCCGTTCCGGCCGAGTCGGCGCGCGTCGGCCGCGTCTCGGAGCTGCACTACTACGCGAAATCTCAGGGGACGCTCGACGCCGGCGCGTTCGAGTCGACGCTGCGCGACTTCGGCGACCTCGTGTCGGGCGCGTCCGGCCGGCTGGTGCTCGTAGACGAGTTGGAGTCGATCACCGAACCGGGCGCCTCCGCGAAGATCATCGCGGGCATCCTCGAAGCCCTCGACGAGCAGGGCGCAACCGGCGTGTTCGTCTCCCACCTCGCGCGGCAGATCCGGGAGGCCGCCGCCGTCGACGTCGCGGTCGACGGCATCGAGGCGGTGGGGCTCGAGGACGGCGAGCTGGTGGTGAACCGCTCGCCGCGCAAGGACCACCTCGCGCGGTCGACGCCGGAGCTGATCGTCGAGAAGCTGGCGCGGGAGGCCGGCGCCGGCGACTCCGACGGATCCGGGTCCGGCGCGGACGCCGACCCCGCGTTCTACGAGGGGCTGCTGGAGAAGTTCTGAGGAGGCGAGGAGGAGACGAGAGGAGAGAGGGGGAGCGGATCGAGTGGTGGTGGGACGCGTCAGGCGTACAGATCGGCGGGAGAGTCGTGTCCGTCGTTCCCGAGGTCGCGAAACAGGAACTCGTAATCCTCGTGGTCGAGCCGGGCGTGCAGATCGTCGATCCCCGACTCCAGCGCCTCGCGACGCCGGGCGAGCTCGCCGTATTCGTCGTCGGGCCGGTGAACGTCGGCCGCCTCAAGCGCGACCTGTTTGTGCATCACAGCGAAGTACTGGCGGACGCGGTCGTCGTACCGGGCGACCCGGACGAGCCGGTCGACCGCGTCCCGGAGGTCGGCGGAGTCGACCGGCTTTTCGAGGTACGCGTCGACCGGAAGTCCGACCACGTCGAGACCGACGCTGACGCCGGAGACGGCCGCAACGCGTACGTCGACGCCGGACGTACGGATCCGCTCGAGCGTGTCGTCGCCGTGTAGCCCGGGCATCCGCCGGTCCAACAGGACCACCTCGACCGAGTCGTCGAGCACGTCGAGCGCCTCCGACCCCGACGCCGCCGTCGACACGTCGTACTCGTCGGCGAGTTGATCCGCGTACAGTTCCCGGACGTCCGCCTCGTCGTCGACGACGAGCACGTGCGGGCGGTCCTCGTGCGCCGGGAGTGCTGTTCTCTCGTCCCCCACGGGCTCATCGGTCATTGACGTCCCCCACGATCGGTACCCTCGTTAACCCGGTCGACGCGTTCGCCGGATTAAGCCGGATTCACCCGACAAAAGCGCCCGACGAGACTGGAGACTGCGATCTCATCGCGTACCGGGTGGTCCGGGAAGAGCGGACGATCCCCCGCGTCGACGACCGGAGCGGTACTGAACCACATTCAGGGCGTAATCCGCTGGGCGTGGCGTCTCGAACGAGTTTTCACTTTCACTCCGCCACCGGGGAACGATTAAGTGATCGGACGAGCGAGAGTCCGGTATCATGGCCGGGGACCCCGAGGACGGGATGCTGTCGTGGGACGAATCCGTCTTCCGGGACGAACACGTCTTCGAGATCGACTACGTCCCCGAAACGTTCCGTCACCGCGAGAGCCAACTGGAGTCGCTGAAGTACGCGCTCCGGCCGGCCGCACGCGGCTCGCGCCCGCTCAACACCGTCGTCCGCGGGCCGCCGGGCACCGGCAAGACCACCTCCGTACAGAAGCTGTTCTCGGAGCTGGGCGCCCAGACGGACGTGCGAACGGTTCGGGTGAACTGCCAGGTCGACTCGACCCGGTATGCGGTGTTCTCGCGCATCTTCGAGGGGATCTTCGACTACGAGCCGCCCTCGTCGGGCATCTCGTTCAAGAAGCTGTTCGGCCAGATCGCTGACCGGCTCGTCGAGGACGACGAGGTGCTCGTCGTCGCGCTCGACGACGTGAACTACCTGTTCTACGAGAACGAGGCCTCGGACGCGCTGTACTCGCTGTTGCGGGCCCACGAGGCCCACGCCGGCGCGAAGGTGGGCGTCATCTGCGTCTCCTCGGACCTCTCGCTGTCGGTCATCGAGGAGTTGGACTCGCGGGTGCAGTCGGTGTTCCGTCCCGAGGAGGTGTTCTTCCCGAAGTACGACGTCGAGGAGGTGGTCGACATCCTCCGCGAACGGGCGAAACGGGGCTTCCACGACGGCGTCCTCGGCGACACCGAGCTCGACCGAGTGGCGGAGCTGACCGGCGAGTCGGGCGACCTCCGTGTCGGAATCGACCTGCTTCGGCGGGCGGGGCTGAACGCCGAGATGCGCGCCTCCCGGACGATCAGCATCGAGGACGTCGAGGAGGCGTACGACAAATCGAAGTACGTCCACCTCTCGCGCAGCCTCCGCGGACTCTCGGAGTCGGAGACGGCGCTCGTCGAGGTGCTCGCCGAGCACGACGGCGAGCAGGCGGGCTCCGTGTACGAGGCGTTCCACGACCGGACCGATCTGGGCTACACGCGCTACTCGGAGATCGTCAACAAGCTGGACCAGCTCGGGCTGGTGGAGACGGAGTACGCCGAGGTCGAAGGGCGGGGGCGCTCGCGGTCGATCTCGCTGGCGTACGACCCCGAGGCGGTGCTCGAGCGGATCGAGAGGTAGTTCGGCGGGCGAGAAGCCGCCGGCCGGTCGAGAGAGAACCGCCGGGCAACGGCTCACACACATCCGAAAGACATACTCGGCCCACGCGACACCCTCGGGTATGGATGCCCACGATCTGATCACCCGGAACGCGACCGAGGTGGTCACCGAGGAGGAGGTACGCGCGCTGGCCGAGGACCCGGACGGCAAGCGGGTGTACGTCGGATACGAGCCGTCGGGCGTCCTTCACATCGGGCACATGCTGACGGCGAACAAGCTCATCGATCTGCAGGAGGCGGGCTTCGAGGTCGTCGTCCTCCTCGCGGACGTACACGCGTACCTCAACGACAAGGGGACGTTCGCCGAGATCCGCGAGACGGCCGAGCGCATGCGCGACCAGTTCCTCGCGTACGGTCTCGACGCCGAGTCGACGGAGTTCGTCTACGGCTCGGAGTTCCAGCTCGACGAGGAGTACGTCCTCGACACGCACGAACTGGAGCTGTCGACGACGCTCAATCGCGCCCAGCGCGCGATGGCGGAGATCCAGAGCGGCGACACCGCGAAGGTGAGCCACCTGGTGTATCCGCTGATGCAGGCGCTGGACATCGTCTACCTCGATCTCGACCTCGCCGTCGGCGGCCTCGACCAGCGGAAGGTCCACATGCTCCACCGCGAGCAGGTTCCCGCGATGGACGGCGAGAGCGACCACGATTACGAGGCCCGGCCGTGCCTGCACACGCCGATCCTCGCGGACCTCGACACCGGCGTCGGCAAGATGTCCTCCTCGTCGGGGACGACCATCTCGATGGAGGACTCCACCGAGGACATCGAGGAGAAGATCAACGGCGCGTTCTGCCCGCCGACGCGCGACCCCGAGCCGGACGACGAGGGGAACGAGCGCGAGAACCCCGTGCTCGAGATCTTCGAGTACTCGGTGTTCCCGCGCTTCGACACGGTCGTCGTCGAGCGTCCCGACGAGTACGGCGGCGACCTCGAGTACGACGACTACGAGTCGCTGGCGGCGGACCTGGAGTCGGGCGAGCTTCACCCCGCGGACGCGAAGGGCGCGCTCGCGACGTACCTCGACGAGCTCATCGCTCCGGGCCGCGACGTGCTTCGAGAACTGGACGCGAAGTGAATAGGTTCCCAGTTGTCGGCTTCATCCCACCCGTGAACGGGTGGGCTTTCGCCTCGCTACCGCTGTTCAGAACGACCCGCTGAGCGGGCGGTTCGGCCGGTCGCGGCGGCGCTACGTCGGCGGAGTTACCCCTCGATGGGGATCTCCGTGCCGGCGGCGCCGCCGCCGACGATGGCCGGGAGCGTCACCTCGAGGACGCCGTTCTCGTAGCGCGCGCCGATGGCGTCCTCGTCGACCTCCCGCGGGAAGCGGAAGCGTCGGTGGTACGTCTTCTTGCGGCCGCGGTCCTGGTCGACGTGCTCAGCCGCGACGTTCAACACGCCCTCGTCCCAGGTGAGCGTGATCTCCTCCCGGTCGAAGCCGGGCATGTCGATCGTGAGGACGAACTCGTCGTCCTCCTCGTACAGTTCGTAGTCGGTGCCACCGAAGCCGCCCTCGCCGAGAACGCGGGACGGCAGGTCGAGGTTCTGCATCCAGGAACTCGCCGTGTTCGTCGGGAGCGCCATGGCTGATCACCTCGTGTGCAGTCGACCGTTGTTCGCGGTTCAACAAGTAAATTTTGTAATGTTTCGAAAACGGCTTCTCCGAAACGAGCGTCGGCCTACGCGAAGCCGAACTGCCGCATCAGGCTGGTTGCGAGGCCCTTCACCACGAGACCGGTGCCCGCGAGCACGAGCGCCAGGCCGACCGCGACGATCGGAGACGACCACGCGACGAGCGCGAGGCCGGCGAACAGCAGGACCGCGCCGGCGACGCCGGCGGTGCCGAGTTTGTCGATCATACCCGGTCGTGACGGTAGCTCTTGAAAAGGTCGGCGGGTTCCGAGCGCGGCGCCCGGTCGCGGCTCGCCTCGATCGCCGTTCGCTGTCGAGGCCTCACTACGTTCGGCCTCGCACTGCTCGGCCGCGCACCCGCCGAACTTAACTGTCGGACGCGAGAACACAGGAGTATGAGCGACGGCGACGGCACCGGTCGCAAGAATCTCCGAATGCCCGACGACGACGAAGTGTTCGCCGAGGTGACCGAGATGCTCGGCGCCAACCGCGTGAAGGTCCGGTGCAACGACGGCGTCGAACGCACCGCGCGGATCCCCGGACGGATGCAGAAACGGACCTGGATCCGCGAGGGCGACCTCGTCCTCGTCAGTCCTTGGGACTGGCAAGACGAGAAGGCGGACATCGAACACCGCTACGAGAGCCAGGACGCGGACCAGCTTCGCGACGAAGGCCACATCGCCTGAATCGCCCCCGGTCGCGACGCGATGACACCCGCGGGGTACCGGTGCTTTTCACTCCCGAGCGCGTACGTACGAGGAGATGACCGGAGAGTTCGGGTTCGTCGAACCCGACGAGGCGGACGCGCCGGGCGACGAGTGGGAGGACCTCGACCTGGACGACATCGCCCAGACCGAGGCCGACAAGATCGCCCGCAGACAGGACGACGAGTTCGACGAGTTCCGCAAGCGCGTCAAGAACACCGAGCAGTTCAAAGTCGAGGCGTCGGTGTTCGACGACGCCACGCTCGCGGCGCTGTACAAGCTCACTCGCGACGGCCACATCGTCGCGTTCGGCGGCCCGGTCTCCACCGGGAAGGAGGCGAACGTGTACGAGGCGCTCGGCGCCGACGAACGCGAGGTGGCCGCGAAGGTGTACCGGATCAACACCTCGAACTTCCGGCAGATGCGCGACTACCTTGAGGGCGACCCCCGATTCGAGGGGATCGGCTCCGACAAGAAGCAGGTGGTCGTCGCGTGGGTACGCAAGGAGTTCTCGAACCTCTCGCGGGCCCGAGCGGCCGGCGTGCGTGTGCCGGAGCCGATCGCCGTCCAGCGCAACGTCCTCGTGATGGAACTGGTCGGCCACGCCGAAGACCGCGCTCGCCGACTCGCGGAGGTCGACGTGGAGAACCCCGAAACCGCCTTCGAGGTCGTCCGCGAGTACATGCGGCGCCTCTACTCGGCGGGGCTGATCCACGGCGATCTCTCGGAGTACAACCTCATCATTCACGACGGGGAACTGGTCGTCATCGATCTTGGACAGGCGGTGACCGTCCACCATCCGAACGCCGACGACTTCCTGAAGCGGGACTGCCGCAACGTCGCCTCGTTCTTCTCCAGACAGGGCCTCGACGCCGACGCGGACGACCTCCACGGGTACGTCACCACGCCCGAGGCGGAGCCGAGCGCCGAGCCCGATCCCGCGACGGACCCGAACCCCGAGGACCGCGACAGCGACGACGAGTAGTCGGGGACGACGCCGTCGGACGGTCGACGGTTCGAGCGTGTGACCCGCTGACTCGGCGGGTTCCCGAGGGAACGCTTAACCGCGTCGGGCCGGAAATTGCGTGTATGCAGCACGTGAAGGTTCCGCAGGACCGCATCGGCGTGCTCATCGGCGAGGGCGGCGAGACGATGCGGGAGATCGAGGACCGCGCCGAGGTACGACTCGACATCGACTCCGAGTCGGGCTCGGTCGCCATCGACAGCGTCGGCGACCCGGTCGCCGGCCTGGTCGCTCCCGACATCGTCCGCGCCATCGGCCGCGGGTTCACCCCCGAGGTCGCCCTCTCGCTGTTGGAGCACGATCTGCGACGGTTCGAGTTGGTCGACCTCGCATCGAGGACGCGAAACAAGAACGACCTCCAGCGCCAGAAGGGCCGCCTCATCGGCGAGAACGGCCGCACGCGGGAGCTGATGGAAGATCTCTCGGGCGCCGAAGTGGTCATCAAGGGAACCACCCTCGGCGTCATCGGTCAGCCCGAGGAGGTCGAGGCCGTCCGCCGCGCGACCGGAATGATCCTCGACGGCGCTCCCCACGGCGCGGTCTACTCGTTCCTCGAGCGCAAGCACAACGAGATCCACGGCGCGCCGGACCTCTCGGCACCGACGGGGAATGCCGAGGAGCCACGGTAGCGCGCGACGACCCCGCCACCGACAGTTCTTCGGCCCGCGATCCCGTATATAAATCCGCCTTGACAACTCGTCACACACGCCCGAATCAGGGTCGTGCGAGGTGTTGACGGGCCGTCGACGACACCTTTTTATAGAATCGGAAACAATCACTGAGTGACTCATGTCTCAGCGCCAGCGAATGGGCAATCAGCCCATGATCGTACTTTCGGAGGACAGCCAGCGAACGTCGGGCAAGGACGCCCAGTCGATGAACATCACGGCCGGCAAGGCCGTCGCGGAGTCCGTTCGGACCACGCTCGGTCCGAAAGGGATGGACAAGATGCTCGTCGACTCCTCGGGCGGCGTCGTCGTCACGAACGACGGCGTGACCATCCTGAAGGAGATGGACATCGACCACCCGGCGGCCAACATGATCGTCGAGGTCTCCGAGACCCAGGAGGACGAGGTCGGCGACGGCACGACGACCGCCGTCGTCATCGCCGGTGAGCTGCTCGATCAGGCCGAGGAGCTCATCGATTCGGAGGTCCACCCGACGACCATCGCGCAGGGGTACCGCCAGGCCGCCGAGAAGGCCGGGGAGGTCCTCGACGAGAAGGCCATCGACGTCACCGCGGACGACCGCGAGACGCTCGAGAAGATCGCCGCGACGGCGATGACCGGCAAGGGGGCCGAGTCCGCCCGCGACGCGCTCGCCGAGCTGGTCGTCGACGCCGTCCTCGCCGTCCGCGACGACGACGGCAGCGTCGACACCGACAACGTCTCCGTCGAGACCGTCGTCGGCGGCTCCATCGGCAACTCCGAGCTCATCGAGGGCGTCATCGTCGACAAGGAGCGCGTCGACGAGAACATGCCCTACGCGGTCGAGGACGCCAACGTCGCGCTGTTCGACGGCGCCATCGAGGTCAAGGAGACCGAGATCGACGCCGAGGTCAACGTCACCGACCCCGACCAGCTCCAGCAGTTCCTCGACCAGGAGGAAAAGCAGCTCAAGGAGATGGTCGACAAGCTGACCGCCGTCGGTACGGACGTCGTCTTCGTCGGCGACGGCATCGACGACATGGCCCAGCACTACCTCGCGCAGGAGGGCATTCTCGCCGTCCGCCGCGCGAAGGACTCCGACCTCAAGCGGCTGGCCCGCTCGACGGGCGGCCGCGTCGTCGCCAACCTCGACGACCTCGAGGAGGACGACCTCGGCTTCGCCGGCTCCGTCGCCCAGAAGGACATCGGCGGCGACGAGCGCATCTTCGTCGAGGACGTCGAGGACGCCCGCTCGGTCACGCTCGTGCTCCGCGGCGGCACCGAGCACGTCGTCGACGAGGTCGAGCGCGCGATCGACGACTCGCTCGGCGTCGTGCGCACGACGCTGCAGGACGGGCAGGTGCTCCCCGGCGGCGGCGCGCCCGAGACCCAGCTGGCGCTGGAGCTGCGTGACTTCGCCGACTCCGTCGGCGGCCGCGAGCAGCTCGCCGTCGAGGCGTTCGCCGACGCGCTGGAAGTCATCCCGCGCACCCTCGCCGAGAACGCCGGCCTCGACCCGATCGACTCGCTGGTCGACCTGCGTGCTCGCCACGACGGCGGCGAGTTCGGCGCCGGTCTCGACGCCTACACGGGCGACGTGATCGACATGGAGGCCGAGGGCGTCCTCGAGCCGCGCCGCGTCAAGACGCAGGCCATCGAGTCCGCCACCGAGGCGGCGACGATGATCCTCCGCATCGACGACGTCATCGCGGCCGGCGACCTGAAGGGCGGCGGCACCGACGACGGCGGCGACGACGAGATGCCGCCGGGCGGCGGCGGCATGGGCGGCATGGGCGGTATGGGTGGCATGGGCGGCGCGATGTGAAGTAGGTCCCAGCCAACACCAGACCCCACGACGCCGACACGCACCGTCTCTCGACCGATCTTCGATTCTTTCGACGCCGCGACCGCGAGCCGTGGCTCTCCGTGTCGCGATCGCACCGAGAACAGCCTCCGCCGACAGCTCAGTGTCCGTCCCGCCTACAGCCCCGGCACCACGCCGCCGAGCACCAACACGAGCGCGACGGTGAGCACGAACAGCCCGAGCGAGAACACCCGCAGGCGCGCTCGACGGCTCCGGGCCACGTCAGGGACGTCGCCGTCCGCACTGCCGCCGCCACCGTTGCCGCCGAGACCGAGAATACCGCGCTGCTGCTCACGTCCCCGGTCGGCCTCCGGAGGCCGCATCCCGCCGGTTTCCGAAAGGGTGACGCCAGCCAGCGTCGCCGCGGCGGCCATCGACAGCGCGAGAACGACGAGTCCGGGGTCCCACCCGAGCACCCACGCGAGCCCAACGGCGGCGGCGACGCTGCCGACGGGGTAGGCGATCCCGATCCGCGCGTACGCCAGCGCACGCCGTCGCTCCATGTGCGCCGGTCCGGACGGCGCACCGATAGCGGTTGCGCTGTCGGTCGCGGCCGCGCCGGGTACCTCGGCAGGCGACACCCCGCGATGGCTTTTCCTCCCCGCGGATATATCGGGTGGTATGAACGGAGAATCACGCGACGCCGCGGGCGATACCGTCGAACGGACGACCGATCGAACGTCGACGTTCGGTCGCGACGACGCCCGCGCGGTCGCCGACGCCCACGCCGACGCGCTCGCGTCGCTAGCGGCCGAGCTGACCGGCGATGGGCGCCGCGTGACCCGAGACGCCGTCGGCGACTGGCGGACGCTGTTTCCCGGCGCGGTCGTGACGCCGGCGGACGAGCGCTACGGCGACGCCCGACGCGTCTGGAACGGACTCGTCTCAGCGTACCCGGCCGCCGTCGCGTATCCCACGACCCCGGATGACGTCGCTCGCGTCGTCGGGACCGCCCGTGAGACCGGGGTCGGGATCGCGACGCGCTCGGGCGGGCACTCCTCGGTCGGAACCTCGACCGGGGACGGCGTGCTCGTGTGCGACGTGGGCGCGATGCGGGAGGTGACGGTCGACCCGGACGCGGGGGTCGCCGTCGTCGAACCCGGCGTCACCATCGGCGAACTCGACGCGGCGACGACCGAGCACGGCCTCGCGACGCCGCAGGGCGTGGCCCCGGAGGTCGGGGTGACCGGCCTGACCCTCGGCGGCGGCACGGGATACCTCTCCCGGGCGCACGGCCTCGCGTGCGACCGCCTCCGGCGGGTCGAGTTGGTGACCGCCGCCGGCAGGCGTGTCACCGCGAGCCCGGACTCCAACCCGGATCTGTTTCGTGCGGTTCGGGGCGCCGGCGGCGACTTCGGCGTCGCCGTCGAGTTGGCGTTCGACCTCGTGTCGGTCCCCGACGAGGTGGCGATGTGCGACACGTGGTTCCCAGTCGAGGACGCCGACGACATCGCGGCCCTCCTCCGCGAGTACCGCGAACGTCTGCGCGACGCGCCGCGCGCCACGAACGTCTCGCCGTACGTCGCGCGGGTCCCGGACGACCCGGCGTTCCCGGCCGACTCCGCCGGGAAACTGGCGCTTTGCGTCCTCGGCGCGCACGGCGGCGACCCCGGAGAGGGCGAACGGGCGCTCGCGCCGTTTCGGGCGCTCGGCGGCGACGACGTCGAGCCGGTGTTCGAGCGCGCCGAGCGGGTGCGCTACCGAGAGCTGCAGGCGTATCTCGGCGGCGACTCGACCCCCGGCGACCGCTACTACTGGACGTCCGTCGCCGTCGAGTCGTTCACCGACGACCTCGTCGACCTGGTGGCCGAGCGGATGACCGCGCTGCCCGGCGACGAGGACACGGTGGTCGTCTGGCCGCTCGGCGGCGCCGTGGCGGATCTCGCGCCCGCGGAAACGGCGGTGCCCGAACGCGACGCCGAGGCGGTGCTCAACTTCGAAGCGCAGTGGGTCGACCCCGCCGACGACGATGGACACGTCTCGTGGGCGCGCGAGTCCGTCGAGTCGGTTCGCGAAATCGGCGCGGTGACCGGGGAGCTTCCGAACTTCTCGGGAACCGAGCGCGGCGACGCCGCCGCGCGGAGCGTCTACACCGATAACTACGAGTGGCTCCGGGAGGCGAAGGAGTCGTGGGATCCCGACGGCGTGTTCTCCCCGAGCGGCCGATTATAATACGATCGAGGGTGAGAGACTCTCTCGTGCCCGAATATTGGGGACGGGGTTATCCGTCCCGAGCACGTATTACGTGTATGGACACATCCTCCACACAGACCCGACGACCGCCCCCGAAGAACACGCTGTTTTGCCCCGACTGCAGTCACGCCGCGCCCGTCGACGGCGACTGGATCGTCGAAGCCCTGTCCGGCGGCGAGTCGATCGCGTGCCCCGACTGCGACGCCGTCGTGACGGTTCGTCGCATCGCAAGCCCCGTCGCCGCGTAGGCCGAACCGCCGGCGCCCCGGACGGGCGCCCCGGTCGGCTCACAGTTCCTCGGTGATGTGTTCCCAGACGCTACACCAGTCCTCCGCCGCGATGTACCCCTCGACTTTCGCGCAGGCGCCCCAGCCGTCGCCGTTCCGGTCCGGGATGAACTCCGCACAGTTGCCGCAGGACTGCCCCGGCATCGCGGTCCCCTCGGCGATCGCTTCGACCGACTCCGTGAGGTTCACGTCGGCTTGTGCCAGGAGGTCGTCGGGAGTCCGCTTCTCGCCGCCCGCCGAGTTGGCCGTGCGGTACGCCTCCGGCACCGCCGCCGTCGCCAGGTCGTCCTCGGACATCCCCGCGGGGACCGACGGCTCGGGCAGCGACTCGTAGATCGTACACCAGTCCTCGCCACCGATGTATCCCTCGACCTCCGCGCAGGCGCCGAATCCGTCCCCGTTCTTGTCCGGAACGAAGTCGGCGCAGTTTGCACAGCACGTTCCCGGCTGGTGGGCCGCGTTCTCCACCGCCTCGTCGAACTCGGAGAAGCCGACGTCCGCTTTCGTGTTCAGTTCGTCCGGGTTGCGCGTTTCGTTGCCGAGCGATGTCGCTGACAGGTAGACGTCCGGAACGGGACCACGTTCGAACTCGTCCTCGGAGACGCCCTCGGGGAGTTCCTCCTCCGTCTCCCCTCCCTCCTCCTGAGTCCCCGTCGGCTCCGTTTCGGTCTCGGCGCCGGCGGTGGGCTCCGTCGCCTCGCCGCCGCCGTCGCCGGTACAGCCACTTACCGCCGCGATACCGACGGTCGCGACGAGGTAGTTCCGCCGACTCCACATGTCGTAGGACGACGCGTCGCCCGATAGTAGGGTATCGATCATTACTATTGTCTCAAAAGCGCAATTTTATAAGTGTTGCGCAGATGTCATATGTATAGGAACCACACATACCAGTAATAGTAGCGTTAAGCGGCCGTAGCTGCGAGAGATCGTGGATACTCCGGTCAGATCGGCCGTCCATCACATTTGAACGTGTGTATTAAGAACAATAATACGGCGAGCGACAACGCGAAAATACGGTGACCGTGCGGTGAGTCCGTCGGAGCGGGTAGCCGCGCCGCGATCGGCGAACACGCGCATCTCGTGGGGGCGATTTCCTCGATCGGGGCGGTTCTCGCCGGGCGTCCAGCGCCTCCCGCGTGACCCTCGACCCGCCGTGGGACCCGCGGGCCGACGACGAGGGGCCCGCCGGGCGGATCGCTCGAACGCGTCGCCGCCAGGCGTGGGTTGAAACCGCCGGCGACCGTCGAGTCGTCCATGCGCGCAGCAGTGTTCCACGGCCCCGGCGACATCCGGGTCGAGGAGGTCGACAAGCCCGAGATCGAGGAGCCGACCGACGCCATCGTCCGCGTGACCCACACCGCTGTCTGCGGGTCGGACCTGTGGTTCTACCGCGGCGAGAGCGACCGCGACGCCGGCACCGGCGTCGGTCACGAGCCGATGGGCATCGTCGAGGAAGTCGGCGAGGACGTGCGTTCGGTCGAGCCGGGCGATCGCGTGCTCGCCCCCTTCGCCATCTCCTGCGGTTCGTGTGAGTTCTGTCGCAAGGGCCTACACACCTCGTGTGCGAACGGCGATTCTTGGGGCGGCGACAACGGCGGCGGGCAAGGGGAGTTCGTCCGCTCGACGCACGCCGACGGCACGCTCGTCCGGGTGCCGGACCGGTACGCCGACGACGAGGAGGTCCTGGAGTCCCTGCTCCCGCTCACCGACGTGATGGGGACGGGCCACCACGCCGCCCGCTCGGCGGGCGTCGAGGCCGGCGCGGACGCGGTCGTCGTCGGCGACGGCGCCGTCGGCCTCTGTGGCGTCGCGGCAGCGAGGCGGCTGGGCGCCGAGCGCATCGTCGCCGTCGGCCACCACGAGGACCGTCTCGAGATCGCCGAGGAGTTCGGCGCCACTCACACGGTCGCCGAGCGCGGCGACGACGCCGTCGACGCGGTACTCGACATCACGAACGGCGGCGCGAACCACGTGCTCGAGTGCGTCGGCGCCGCCTCCGCGATGGAGACGGCCGTCGAGGTCGCCCGCCCGGGCGGCACCGTCGGCTACGTCGGCGTCCCACACGGGATGGAGGGCGGCCTCGATCTCTTCCCGTTCTTCGGCGACAACGTCGCGCTCCGCGGCGGCGTCGCCCCCGTCCGTGCGTACGCCGAGGACCTGATGGCCGACGTGCTCCAGGGCACCCTCGACCCGTCGCCGATATTCACCGAGACGGTCGGCCTGGACGGCGTCCCCGAGGGCTACCGTATGATGGACGAGCGCGAGGCCGTGAAGGTGCTGGTGAAGCCCTGGGAGTGAGACGGCTGACGAACGACTGATCGGCCAGCCGGCGTCCCGAGACGGCTTCGGGAACCGGTCGCGACGATCGGGGAGCGAAGAGACGCGCATTATCGCCGAGGAGTCGCCGTACGAGCAGACGGCGACACGCCAGAGTTCCGTGAAGTAGGGAGCAGTAGTTGCGACCACTACGGCGACGAGATGGTCGGGGGCGACGGACCTCGGTCCGACGCAGATGTGCAGAGCTCGCCGGACTCGGCTCCTCGCGACGCTCGTCGCGAGGGGTCCGGCAGAACACGAACGGCGAGGGATGTGCACCACCTGATCTTCGCTCGCTGTCGCTCGCTCGTCCCGTCGTTCAGATCCCTCTTGCAGAAGCGACACACGCAGCACGGTTCCGCACGGCACTCACTACGTTCGTGCCGTACGTCACAGTGTGCCGCGAGAGATAGCGAGCGGCGAGGGATTTGAACCCCCGACCTCTTGGTCCGGAACCAAGCGTTCTGTCCGCTGAACTAGCCGCCCTCACACCTCCGTATCGCGGCCCGGAGAATAAGCCTTCGGAACCGTCACGGCCGCGCGACGAGCGGAACGCGGAGCCGTGGGAGACGAAAACGACGGCGTGAGAACGGGTCGGCGGGGAAGCGGACGTGGGGCGCTACGGCGCCTCGCCGGTCTCGATCGTGAAGTCCCCGCGGGGGTACGCGACACAGGTGAGGGTGTACCCCTCGTCGAGTTCGGCGTCGTCGAGCATCTGCTGGTTGTCGTGTTCGACGAACTCCTCGGAGTTGCCGCCGGACGTGATCTGTCCGGCGCACGAGACACACTGGCCCTGCCGGCAGGCGTAGGGCATATCCCAGCCCTCGTCCTCGCCGGCCTCCAGAACCGTCTCGTTGTTGGCGATCTCGATCGTGTCGCCCTCCTTCGCGAACTCGACCTCGAAGTGCTCGATCTCGTCTTCCGGGATATCGCCGGGGCCGGACGACGACTCCTCGGCCGCCGCGCCCTCCTCCAGTTCGCCCTCCTCGCCGGCTGTGACCGCGCCCGCGGGGGCGCTTCCGCCCCCGATAGCGCGGCTCCCCGGTTCGGGGAACTCCGTCTCCTCGACGGTGGAGGCCCGCCGCTCGATGACCTCCTCGGAGATGTCCGCGGTGGCCTCCCAGCCGGTACCGCGGGCGACGTGCAGCGCGACGAAGACCAACACGAGGCCCGCGCCGAACCCGATAGTCACGGGGTCTACCATGATTCCGGGTTGGAAGCGGGGGGTAACAAGGGTTGTGATCAGCCACCGGCGGCGAGGACGGGTCGATCCCCCCGACGGCGAACGTGTTCGGCGAGTCTCACTCCCCCGTCCGGGGGACCTCGTGGCGGCCGAAGCCGTACCGCAACCGGCTGGCGAGGCGGCGGCCGAACCGCTCCTCGCGGGAGTCGAAGCGCTCGGCGAGCGCCTGATAGATGAGCGGCACGGGAACCTCCTGTTCGAGCGCCTCCTGCACGGTCCAGGTGCCCGTCGACCCCCCCTCGATACGGTCTGCCACGTCGCCCAGATCGGTGCCTTCCTCGCGGAACGCCTCCTCGCACAGTTCAAGCAGCCACGAGCGGATGACCGCGCCGTTGTTCCACGTGCGCGCGACGGCCTCCAGATCGAGGTCGTAGCGGCCGCGGTGGAGCAGCTCGAACCCCTCGCCGTACGCCTGCATCAGCGCGTACTCGACGCCGTTGTGGACCATCTTCACGTAGTGGCCCGACCCGGCGGGCCCCATCCGGTCGTGGCCCGCGGGGCCGGTGGCGACGGCGTCGAACACGGGCGTCAATTCCTCGTAGGCCCACTCGGGGCCGCCGACCATCAGGGAGAAGCCCAACTCGGCGCCGGCGGGGCCGCCGGAGGTGCCGCAGTCGAGGTACGCCGCGTCGGTCGACTCCGCGCGGCGCGTCGCGTCCTCGAAGTGGGAGTTGCCGCCGTCGACGACCACGTCGTCGCCCGTGAGGTGCGGTTCGAGTTCGTCGAGCGTGGCGTCCACCGGGTCGCCGGCGGGCACCATCAGCCAGATGCGGGCGCCGTCGCCCTCGCCGTCGGTCCCGTCGCTCAGTCGTTCGTACAGGTCGTCGACGGAGTCCGCCGGCTCCGCGCCGGCCTCCGCGGCCGCGGCGGTCGCCTCCGCGTCGAGGTCGAACGCGACCACGTCGTGATCGGCGTCGAGGACGCGGTCGACGACGATCTGCCCCATCCGACCCAGCCCGATCACGCCGAGTTGCATGCTCATACCGGCGCGTCGGCGAGGTCCGGCGTAGGCGTTGCGGTGTGTGGGAGCGGCGGCGCGGGAACGCGCGAATCCGCGGGACGCGGACGCCCGAAAGCGCCGGATTTAGGCGCTCGCCCGCCGCACCCGCCGACATGGACGACCGAGTGCGCGAGCACGCCGAGGTACTCGTCGACTGGAGCGCCCGCGTCGAGGCGGGCGATCAGGTCGTGATGGACGTCGCCGAGGGCGCCCACGACCTCGCGGTCGCGGTGGCCGCGGAGCTGGGGAACCGGGACGCGACGCTGCTGACGACGTACGGGTCCAGCGAGGTGGGCCGGGCGTTCCTCCGCGCCGGCGACGACGACCGCGAGTTCGCCCACAGCGAGCCGAAGGTGGCGATGCTGGAGGCGGCGGACGTGTACCTCCGCATCGGCGGCGGACGCAACACCACGGCGCTTGCGGACGTGGACGGTGACCGCCGGCAGAAGACACGGAAAGCGACCACGGAGACCCGCGAGGCGCGGATGGACACCGACTGGGTATCCACCGTTCACCCGACGCGATCGCTGGCCCAGCAGGCCGGAATGGCCCACGAGGAGTATCGGGACTTCGTGTACGACGCCGTCCTCCGCGACTGGGAGTCGCTGGCCGAGGAGATGGCGAACATGAAGAAGATCCTCGACGCGGGGTCGGAGGTCCGCATCGAGAAGGAGCGAACCGACCTCACGATGTCCATCGAGGACCGCACGGCGGTCAACTCCGCCGCCAGCGTCGCGTACGACTCGCACAACCTCCCCTCCGGCGAGGTGTTCACCGCACCCCACGCCACCGAGGGCGAGGTGTACTTCGACGTGCCGATGACCATCGACGCCACGCGCGTGACGGACGTGTCACTCACCTTTGAGGGCGGCGAGGTTGTCGACTTCGCGGCCGAGCAGGGCGAGGACGCGATCGCGGACGTGCTCGACACCGACGAGGGCGCCCGGCGGCTGGGCGAGCTCGGGATCGGGATGAACCGCGGCATCGACCGCTTTACCGACTCGATCCTGTTCGACGAGAAGATGGGCGACACCGTCCACCTCGCGCTGGGGCGCGCGTACGACGCCTGTCTCCCCGAAGGGGAGTCTGGCAACGACTCGGCGGTTCACGTGGACATGATCACGGACATGGCCGAGGACTCGCGGATGCTCGTCGACGGCGAGGTCGTCCAGCGAAACGGCACGTTCCGCTGGGAGGACGGGTTCGAGTCGGCGTAGGTCGATCCGGGCCGCCCCGGATCGGAGCCGCGTCGGTGGCGCCCCGAACCGGGACGTACCAGACCGTCGCGCTTAACCTCCAGCCTCCACCACGAACAGCCGACCATGGAGCCGCGCCACGCCCGCTATCCCTTCTTCGCGTCGGCCCGCGAGGCCGTCCGCGAGTCGGGCGTCGATCTGGCCGCGCTCGTCGCCGACGGCGACCCCGCCGTCGACCGCGGGCGCGAGCGGGTCGAACGCGCGCTCACCGAGGGAACCGTCGAGGCGGCGGAGTCGCGCGAGTGGGACACCCGCGACGAGTTACTCTCGTACCCCATCGCGCGGATCCTCGTCTCGCTGCTGGACTCCCGCGCGGCCGTCGAGAAGTACGCCGAGGCCGAGGCGGCGACCGCCTACCGCCGGTTCACCGAGGACCTCCAGCGCGCCCGCGACGACGGCGCGCGCCGCGAGCCCGCTCGGATCGATCAGGCCGCCCTGCTGCGGGAGTTCGACCTCGGCAGCGCCGTCCGCGTCGAGGAGCCGAAGCCCGGGCAAATCGAGGGGAAGTGGCTCTGGCTCGGCGTCGGCGCGTACCTCTCGTACGTCGACCCCGAGTGGGGCGACGACTGGCGGCTCGTCAACCGCGAACTCGTCGACGGCGAGGTTCGCACCGAGCGCGAGGAGCTGTACCGCCTGATCCGGGAGGCCGTCGAGGACCGCGTCGCCGAGGGGCTCCCGTTCGAGGGCGTCGGCGACGAACTGGCCGACGAACTGGAAGCCGAAATAAGCGACCTCCGCGACCTGCTCGCGGATCGCAGCGTCGCCGCCGACCTCGACGTGGTCGCGCCCGAGTACTTCCCGCCGTGCATCGGGAAACTGCTCGGTCGGACGCAGGGCGGCGACGACCTCGACCCGTACGAGCGCTTCTCGCTGCTCGCGTTCCTCGCCGGCCTCAACCTCGACGCAGAGGAGGTCGTCGCGCTGACGGGACTGGACCCCGACCTCGTCGCCGACCGCTTCGCGTACCTCCGCGACGACTCCGGCGCGCAGTATCCGCCGCCGTCGTGTCGGACGCTCGGGGAGTACGGGATCTGCGAGAACGAGCACAACCACCGCAGCGTGGCGCCACATCCCCTCGAGTATTACAGTCGGGAGCTTCGCGAGGCCGACGAGGTCGTCGACTGGCGCGACAGGGAACGGACGGACGTCGGCGACGCCGCGGCCTGAGCGGTACCGGCTCGTGGTGCGAACACGGATGAAAAAGGGAGGGCGCTGCGGACCGCGTCGCTACTCTTCTCGATCGAGGAGGACGCCGGCGGCGGCCATCAGCGCGACGAACAGCCCGATCGCGGCGACGAAGTAGTACGCGCCGACGCTCGAGAGGTCGTGTCCGTCAGTGTACTGGATCCCGATGGCGACCAGAAGGGCGATGAAGACGACGACTGCGCCGACGGAGACGGCGATCATGCGGCGCATCTCGGCGTCGATTTCCATGCACCGGCGTATCCGTGGACTCGGCAAAAGGGCTTCGAAGCGCTCGTCAGGCGCCGGATCCCGCGAACCGTCCGCGAAGCACCGACCGAGCCCTTAGGGTCGCTCGACTCGTAGGTTCGTTGACCAATGACACCACCACGTACCGCCGGCGAACGATCGAATCGGAGTCACGACGGAGACCGGTACGACGGCGACCGCGGGAGCCACGGAACGCGCGGACGGAGTGCCCTCCCCGAGGACGTGCCGGACACGCCGGATGGACCCGACGGACCGGGCGGTCCGAACGACCTCGACGGCGCCGCCGACCCCCGCGACTCCGGGCGGACCGCACGCGCCAGAACGGAGCCGATGGCGGTGTACGCCCTCCGCGACGACGACCGATACCTCGTCGACACCGACGGCGGCACCTACGTCGTCGACCTCGGGAGCGACACCTGCACTTGCCCGGACCACGCAATTCGGGGGAGCCGCTGCAAGCATCTCCGGCGCGTCGACATGGAGGTCGGGATCGGCCGCGTGCCGGCCCCCGGCGAGCGCGTCGCCGCCTGTGCCGTCTGCGGCGACGGCGTGTTCGTTCCCGCCCGCGAGACGGGCGCGTTCCTCTGTGGCGACCACCGACCCGCCGTCGGCTCGTTCGTCCGCGACCGCGAGACCGACAAGCGCCTCGTCGTCACGGGCGTCACGACCGACCGCGCGGACGAGTACGCGACCGAGGAGGGGACGCCCATCGCCGACTACGAGACCAACGCCGACTACGGGAATCACGAGCCGGTAATCGAGGCGGTGTACGCCGGCAACGCCCCCGCCAGTCCCGGCCCGATGGACGTGTCCGGACGGAAGCGCTACGGCTTCCCGGCCTCGCGGCTCCGCCGGCTCGACCCCACAGATCGGCCGGAGACGCCAGTTATCGGCATCTGAACGACGCGGAGCGACAAGCCGAGATCGGGAGCTACAGCATCTCCTCGGCTTCCTCCGCCGAGAGGACACCCTGTTCGACGGCGTTGAGCACCTCGCTCACGCTGGAGTCGGATTCGGTGTCCTCGCTGGCGGCCAGCAGGTCGTCGATCGTCTCGCCGTCGTCGAGCGCCGTCTCCTTTTTCACCCGATAGTTCCCGCCGTCGGTGACGTAGAGGTCGCCCGGATGGAAGAAGTACCAGTCCTCGCGGTCGAACCGCACCCCGATCTTCGGCGAGGCGCCGAAGTTGCGCGAGAAGTAGATGAGCGCCTCCACCTCCTCGCCGCGGAGGTAGATGGGGTCACCCGAGGAGGACTTCGCCTCGACCGCGTAGAACACCCGGCCGTCGCCCGCGAGCACGTCCGGTAGCTCCCGGTCAGTGGAGGAGCCGCTGGCGGGCGCGCGCATCACCGCGAACCCGGCGTCGTGGAGCCTGTTGACGAGTTCTCGCTCCCGGCGGTCGCCCTTCGGGTTGCCCGGCATGGGGGAAGGTGAACCGCTGGCGGCCATAACCCACACGGTCGCGCGAGACCCCGGAGTGAAAGTGAACGTTGGGAGCGGAACGCGACGGGACGCGGCACCGCCCGTGGACCGTCAGCCCCGCCGTGCGACCACCGACTCTCCCGCACGGACCGCCTCTCCCCGGCTCACACGGACGTCCTCGGCGGTGTAGCCGACCGGGAGCACAACGTCGGCCCGCGAGCCGAACGCGATGTAGCCGATCCGTTCGCCCCGTGTGACCGCATCTCCAGGCGAAACGTAGGGGGTGATCCGCCGGGCGAACCAGCCCGCGATGAGCGCGCCGTCGACGCGCCCGGCGTCGCCGTCCGGCTCGGCTTCGGCTCCGCCGCCCGCGCCGTCGTCCGCGTCGCCCCCACCCTCCCGCAACGTGTACTCGAACCGCTCGTTCCGTTCGGACTCCTTGACGAACGCCGGCCGGTGGGCGGCGCCGCGGTGGTCCAAGCGCGCCACGGCGCCGCCGGCGGGCGCGCGACAGACGTGCACGTCGAAGGGGCTCATGAACACGCCGACGCGGACGCGGTCGCCGTCCTCGCGGATCACCGAGACGTGTCCGTCAGCGGGGGCGAGGACGCCCTCACCCGCGGGCTCGCGCTCGGGGTCGCGGTAGAAGTACGCCGAGAACGCCCCGACACCCAGCAGGAGCAGCCCAAGCGGCGGCACGAGGAACAGGAACGGAACCGCGAGCGCGAACGGGACGAACACGCGTCGCTCGCTTCCGGGGGCGAGATCCGGGATCGGGACGGCGGCCGGGATCGATATCACGCGTCCGCGGGGTCTCGCACGCCGGTCTCGGTCGTCGTCCGACCCGCACCCCACGCCGCGAGCAGATGGGTGAGATGAATGCGGTCGTCGCTCCCCTCCACGAGGTCAAGGTCGACCTCGCCCGCGAGGGCGTGAAGCCGAGCGACCGCCTCGGAGGAGGCGTCGGACTTCGAGCGCGCGACCCTGAGCAGTTCCCGGAGCAGGTCGCCGCCCTCGTACCCCTCGTCGTGTAGGAGGTCGTCGATCGTCGAGCGGGCCTCCGTCAGGTCGCCCGTCCGTGCGGCCGACAGCGCCGAGAGCACCTCCTCGTCGGTGCCGACCTCGCCGAGCGTCTCGTAGGCGGCCGACATCGTCACCTCGTCGTGTTCGACGGCGGTCGTCTGCGCCGAGAGGACCGCCCTCCGGAGGTCGCCGGCGGCCGCGCTGGCGACGAACTCCAGGCCGTCGTCGTCGTAGTCGACCTCCTCTGCCTCGCAGATCCCACGGAGGACTTCGATGGTTTCGTCAGTCGCCGGCGCGCGCACGGGTACCGGGAAACACCGCGAGCGGATCGGCGGGATGAGCTTCGCGGGCTGGCGCGTCGCGATGACGAACTGTGTCGTGCGGTGGTACTGCTCCATCACGCGGCGCAGCGCCTGCTGGAAGTCCTCGCGGATCGCCTCGGCGTTGTCCAACAGGACCGTCTTGTACGTGCCCGACATCGGCGCGTTCGCGGCCGACTCCTTGAGCACGCGGTTGATCATGTCGCGTTTGGCCATCCGGCTGCGTCCCTCCAGAAACGAGGCGAACCGGGGGTCCTCGCGGATCTCCTTTTTGGTTCGCCCGAAGAAGTCCGCGACGTTGATCTCGACGAGGTCGTTGTCGGGGTCGTCGTGGGCCGCCGCCGCGAGCGCGCGCACGGCGGCGGTCTTCCCCGACCCCGACGGGCCCTGGATCACGAGGTTCATCGGCTCGTCCACCGCCCGTGAGAGGCGCTCGCGCACGTCCTCCTGCGGGAGGTCCGCGAGCGCGGGGGCGTGCGTGTCCGTCCACAGCGGGCCGTCCATTACCCTCCGGTAGCGGTCCGAGCGGCTTGAACCCTGCCGTTCGCCGGGGTGGGTCACCCGACGAGATTCGATCGGAACGACGGGCGCGTCGCTGTCGGACGAGTCGGTCGCGAAAAGCGGCGGTCGGAAACCGGATCGACCCGCGCGGTCGACACGGCGGTCGTCGCGTGGTCTGCAGTCGGTTCGCGGACGGTCGTCGATCAGTCCGCGGTTACTTCGGTCGTCGTCCGGTCAGCCGGGGGATCGACCGTGATCGCCCGGTAGACGCCCCACATCAGCAGGACGACCAGTCCGAGGATCACCAGCCCAGTTCGGACCACCGGGTCGATGGCGGGAGTCGCGATCACGTCGCCCGCCTCGTTCGTCAGCGGAGCGGCCCCGTACGGCTGGCCCGCGAGAACCTCGATGAGTCCGAGGATCACGACGCCCAGCAGCATCAGGGCCGCGCTGACGGCCAGCGCAACCTTGTCGACGATGTCGAATTGTTGAGTCATGTGTGTCACCTCCTTAGCCGAGCAGGTACCGCAGTTTCGGGTTCGCCTTCACGAATCCCAGCTTCTCGATGATCCCGTCGAGGCCGTAGTAGCGTCCGGCCCCGAGGAAGATCATCGTGACGAACAGGAGCAGGCCCATGAAGTCGCTGTTGACGACCCCGTGGCCGAACCCCGCGTTCCCGATCCAGAACAGGGTCATGAAGATCGTGCCGCCGAAGGCCGCCAGTCGGACGAACGCGCCGGCTATCAGCGCGAGCCCGATGAGCGTCTCGAACAGCGGGACGCCGGGCGCGATGAGCCACCCGAGGTTGTTGCCCATCCACACCGGGATCGGTCCGAGTGCGGTCCCGGTCATCTCCTGCATGTACATCACGCCGTACGTGAAGTTCAGGCCGCCCTCGATGATCTTCGTCACGCCGGCGTGGAAGAACCACCAGCCGGTGATGACGCGCAGGAGCGCGATCCAGTACGCCGCGATCGGTCCGCCGACATCGAAGCCGAAGTTCTCGGCCAGCGGGTTGGTTTCCGAATATGCCATGGGTCTCACCTCACAGATGTGGATTGGACGGCTATCTTGGTATAAACGACACCCGGTTCCCAGTCGGTGAAACCCGGCGAAAGTGGACGCGAGCGGTTCTATACTACCCAATCGTTGATCAACGATCGAGAGGTATAAATTGTGAGTCGCGCGGCGCCGCGGCGTCGGACGCGACGGCGGCACTGTCACCGCCGTCTCCGTCCGTCGTCGCAACCGCGGGGCCGCCGATCAGACGGCCGCGAAACGCAGCGCCGCACTGTCGTTCCCGTCGCCGTCGTTCCCGCCGGACGAGCCGTCAGCGGTCGCCTCGGCGTCGAACTCCCGTTCGAGTTCGGCCTCGCCGTCGGCGTGGGTCACGACGACCGAGAGCCGCGTCGCGTTCGCGTCGACCGCGAACGTGATCGTCCCGTCCGCCGTGGTGGCGTACGTTCCGGTGATCTCCTCGCCGTCGACTTCCTGCGTGACTTCGACGGTCGCGTTCTCGACGGCCGAGCCGTCGCGCGTCACCTCGACGGTCGCGTTCTCGCCCGCGTTGACGTTCCCCACGAACGAGGCGCTCAGATCGGCCGACTCGGACTCCTCCTCGGTCTCGAACTCGCGTTCGATCTCGGCCTCGCCGTCGTCGCCCGCGGTCGCCTCGACGCTCAGTTCGGTCGCGTTGGCGTCGACCGCGAAGGAGACCGTTCCGTTCGCGTCGGTGGTGAGCGTCTCGGTGGTCTCGTCGCCGTCGATCTCCTGCGTGACTTCGACCGTGGCGTTCTCGACGGCCGAGCCGTTGCGCGTCACCTCGACGGTCGCGTTCTCGCCGACGGTGACGTTCCCGACGAACGAGGCGTTCAGTTCGTCGGCCTCCTCGTCGGAATCGTCGTCCGAGTCCGTCTCGTCGACGTCCTCGATGGGCACCTCGTCACCCGTGCCGGACTCGCTCACGACCGGCTTGAGGATGTACTTGCCCGAGTTGCCGGCCTTGAACACTGACATGTCGTAGACGAAGTCGACTTCCTCGCCGTCGCCGACGGTGAACTCCGTGTTCAGTTGGAGCTTGTTCGACGGCAGCTTCACGTTCACGGAGTCGCCGTTCTCCAGCGTCGCGTCGATGCCGTCCACGTGGACGAACACCTTGTCGTAGGTCCCGTTGTCGACGCCGAAGGTGCCGAGCTTCGTCGCGTTCGCGCCGAGCAGCGTCGTCAGGTCGACGCTGCGGTCGTCGACGTCCTTCTCGACCCAGCCGCCCTCGTCGCCGGCCCGGTGCAGGCCGACCGTCGTCACCGTGACGTTGAGGTGGGCGAAATCGCCCATTGCGTTCTGTTCGTCGCTGAGATAGAAGTCCATCGAGGACTGTCCCGAGTTCGAGGAGTCGGCGGTGTCGTCGTCGGACTCGCTCTCGGTCGACGCTGTCTCGGTGGCGTCGTCCGCGTCGTCAGCATCGTCTGCACTGTCCGCGTCGTCAGCATCGTCTGCCTCCCCGCGGTCGTCGTCCTGCTCGTCCGCATCCTCGTCGACGTCGCGGATCTCGACCTCGTCGCCCGTGCCGGACTCGCCGGCGACCGGCTTGAGGATGTAGCCGTTGGGACCGCGCTCGAACACGGTCACGTCGAACACGAAGTCCACCTCCTCGCCGTTACCGACGGTGAACTCCTTGTTCAGTCGGAGCTTGTTCGACGGCAGCTTCACGTCCGCCGAGGAGCCGTCAGTGAGGGTACCGTTCACCGACTCGACCTCGATGGACACCTGCGTGTACGTGCCGTTGGGCACCGGAACCGACCCCAGCTTGGAGGCGTTCGCGCCCTGCAGCTCGGTCAAGTCGAGGGTGACGTTGTCGACCTCGTAGGTCACCTGCTCGCCCTCGTCGTCGTCCGCGTCGTCGGACTCGGGTGTCTCAGTCGACTCGGCGGTCTCGGTCGGTTCAGTCGGCTCCGTCGTCTCTGTCGTCTCGGTCTCGTCGTCCGCGTCGCTGTCGTCCGTGTCGGCGTCGTCTCGGTCGTCTCCGTCCGCCCGAACGAGCGTGATCTCGGTGATCGTGACGTTCAGGTGTTCGAACTGGTCGATCGCGTTCTGCTGGTCGCTGATGTAGAAGTTGACGGTCCCCCCGTCGTCCCCGCCGGCACCGTCGGCCGTGCCGGCGTCGCCCCCGGAGGGTCCGGAGGGAA
This sequence comes from Halobaculum rubrum, assembly GCF_019880225.1. Taxonomy (NCBI): domain Archaea; kingdom Methanobacteriati; phylum Methanobacteriota; class Halobacteria; order Halobacteriales; family Haloferacaceae; genus Halobaculum; species Halobaculum rubrum. Next base: position 1,431,502 of record NZ_CP082284.1, on the reverse strand, counting down.
CGCCGCCGGCGCAGCCGGCGAGGATCAGCATCAGGGCCGCGGCGACGGCGGCCCAGCCGGTCGTGTGTCGGGTCATTGCGATCGGTCGTTACGGGCGTGACGGCATATACCTGTACGGCCACGAACCCGAATTCTCCTGAATTCATCCGGATTAATCGCGTGACTGCGCCGGGTTCAGTCACGACCGACCGGACGGTCGGACGACGAGTGAACGCCCCCGCCGGGCGCACGTCGCTTCGACAGCGTTTCACCGTCGGCACCATCACATCCGGTATGATACGGGTCACCTTCCTCGGGACGAGCGGCGCGGTACCCACGGTGGCGCGCGCGCCGAGCGCGCTGTACCTGAACCGCGAGGGCGACGAGTTCCTCCTCGACTGCGGGGAGGGGACCCAGCGGCAGATGATGCGCTTCGGCACCGGCTTCGGCTTCTCGCACCTGTTCGTCACCCACCTCCACGGCGATCACGTGCTCGGGATCCCGGGACTGATCCAGAGCCTCAGTTTCAACGATCGCGAGGCGCCGCTGGCGATCCACGGCCCGCCCGGGTCGAAGCGCCACCTCACGGAGCTGGTCCACGCCGCCGGCCACGACCCGAGCTTCCCGGTCACCGTCCACGAGGTCCGCCCCGGCGCCGTCGCCCTCGACCGCGAGGAGTACGAGATCCGGACGTTCGAGACCGAGCACCGCACCTCCTCGGTCGGCTACGTGCTCGTCGAGGCCGACCGGAAGGGCCGGTTCGACCGAGAGAAGGCCGAACAGGAACTGGACATCCCGCCCGGCCCCGCGTACGGCAAACTCCACGACGGCCAGCCGGTCGAGTTGGACGACGGCCGCGTCATCGAGCCCCAACAGGTGGTCGGCCCGCCGCGTCCCGGTCGGCGGATCGTCTACACCGGCGACACTCGCCCGGTCGACGCGACCGTCGAGATCGCCGAGGGGGCGGATCTGCTCGTTCACGACGCGACGTTCCTCGACGAGGACGCAGACCGCGCCCGACAGACCGCCCACTCGACGGCCGTCGAGGCGGCCCGGATCGCCGACCGTGCGGGCGCGAAGCGACTCGCGCTCACTCACGTTTCCTCGCGATACGCGGGGCGGGCCCGATACCTGGAGCAGGAAGCGCGAACGGCGTTCGACGGCGAGGCGTTCCTTCCCGACGACGGCGACGAGATCGAGGTTCCGTACCCCGACGCGGACGGGGAGTGATCCCGGCGCGGAGTTTTTACGCGCCAGCCGCCAACACGCGGGCGTGAACGCCCGGACGAGCGCGCTCGACTCCCTCGTGTTCGGGGTCGACATTCAGAGCGGCGACATCCGGGGCGACGCGCCCTCCTACGCCCTCGTCGTCTTCGACGGCGAGTCGATCGAGCGGGACGTCGTCTCGCATCGAAAGCTCCGCCGGCGTATCGAGGCCGACGAACCGGCCGTCGTCGCCACCGACAACGCCTACGAACTCGCCGCGGACAAAGACGACCTCGTCCGGTTTCTGCGGTCGCTCCCACACGGGACCTCGCTCGTGCAGGTCACCGGCGCCGAGCGGCCGGAACCGCTCTCGCGGGTCGCCTCCCGCCACGGCGTCCCGTACGGCAAGAAGCCGATGCAGGAGGCGGAAGCGAGCGCTCGTCTCGCGGCCGCGAACGTCGGCTACGAGGTGACCGCCTTCACCGACACGACGACGGTGAAGGTGTCCCGCGGCCGCTCGACCGGGAAGGGCGGCTGGAGTCAGGACCGCTACACGCGCCGGATCCACGGGAACGTGAAGCGGCAGGCCCGCGAGGTGGAGTCCGAGTTGGAGGACGCGGGCCTCGAGTACGAGGTCGACATCACCGAGAAGTACGGCGGCTACTCGAACGCCGTCTTCTCCGTGTCGGCGCGCCCGCAGGACATCCCGGTGAGCGCCCATCGCTCGGGCGACACCCGCGTCGAGATCGAGCGCGAGCGGCGCGACGGCATCGAGTTCGAGCCGCTGGTGAAGCGCCGCGACCGCGTGATCGTCGGCATCGACCCGGGGACGACGACCGCCGCCGCCGTCGTCGGCCTCGACGGCACGGTCTTCGACGTGTACTCCACACGGACCGCCGACACCGCCGAGGTGATCGAGTGGCTCGTCGAGCGCGGACGCCCCGTCATCGTTGCCGCCGACGTGACGCCGATGCCCGAGACCGTCGAGACGTTCCGGCGGAGCTTCAACGCCGCCGGGTGGACGCCCGGCAGCGACCTCCCGGTCGACGAGAAGCTCCATCGCACGCGCGAGGAGTCGTACGACAACGACCACGAGCGCGACGCGCTGGCGGCGGCGTTGTTCGCGTTTGACGGCCACGAGGACCAGTTCGAGCGCGTCGGTCGGAAGACCCCCGCCGGGATCGACCGCGCGGAGGTGATAGCCCGCGTCGTCGCCGACGAGCAGTCCGTCGAGGGGGCGCTTTCGGACCTCCGGGACGACGACGGTGAGGAGGCCGAGGAGTCCGGCCCGGAGCCGCGCGAACTCACCGACGAGGAGAAACGCATCCGGGATCTGGAGTCGCAGGTCGACCGCCTCCAAGCACACGTCGACGACCTCAAGGCCGAACTCGACGGGAAGGACGACGAGATCGAGGAGTTGGAGGAGGAGCTGTCGGACGCGCGCCGCGAGGAGCGCCTCGAAGCCCGACGCGACCGCGAGGTCACGCGGATCCGCCGCGAGAACAGTCGCCTGGAGCGCGAGCGCGACGAGGCCGAGGAGACGGTCGAGGAACTCGAGGACAAGCTCGCGCGCATGAAGACGCTGTGGAAGTTGGACCACGACAACTTCGCGGACGTCTCGAAGGGACGCGATCTGGTCCCCGTGAAGGTGGTCGAGCAGTTCACGAAGCGCGCGATCGAGCGCGCCGACGAGCAGTACGGGCTCGCCGCCGGCGACGTGGTGTATCTCCGCGACGCCTCCGGCGCCGGACGCGCCACGGCCGAGCGACTCGTGGGGACGGAACCCCGGGTGATCCTGCGGAACGGGGGGCTCTCCGGCGCCGCCGAGGAGGTGCTGTTCGACCACGAGATCCCCGTCGGTCCGGCGGACGACGTGACGATACAGGAGGTCGACGAGCTGGCGGTCGCCCGCGAGAGCGACGTGGAGGCGGTGATCGACGACTGGGAGGACCGCGCCGCGGAGCGCGAGCGCGAGCGGACCGAGGCGATGGTGGACGAGATCATCTCCGAACATCGGGCGGGCGAGGGCGAGCGAACGTAGCGAGCGAGCCCTCGAAAGCCGGCGGCGAGGTGTGCGCGGCCGAACGCAGTGAGGCCGCGTGGCCCGAGCCGCCCACGAGACGGGCGAGGGCGAGCGAACGTAGCGAGCGAGCCCTCGAAGCGAACGGGGAGCGGTGCGCGGTCGAGCGGAGCGACCCGCGAGCGAAGCGACCCGTGAGCGGGCAAGGGCGAGCGAACGTAGCGAGCGAGACCGGGTGAGTGAGCGGCGCGACGCGCCAGCCATCCGCTCCCGAAACAGCCCATCGGCGAGGACGCGGCGACGGCCGACGTGTCGGAAACGATAAACGAGTCCGTCGAGCGTAGGTCGTCCGTAGGTCCGGCGTCAGTCGAACGTCAGACAATGAGAAACGCGATTCGTGTTCATATAGACCCTCGAATCGACAGACACGGCGACGACAACCCCTTGGTTTCGACTGGAAGAAGGATCGGTACCACGAACCGAGTAAATAGTCGAACCGGTCGCATGCCGAGCGGCGATCCGACCCTCAGTTGATCCGAGTGACCTCGTAGCCGCGGTCGCGGATCGCGTCGATGAGCTGGCCGGCGTGCTCGCGGCCCGCCGCCGCGACCTCGAACACGAGGTACGCCTCGCCGACGCGCAGGTCCTCGACGGCGCGGTCGTGGCGGACGTGGCGGACGTTGGCGCCGCGGTCGGCCAGCACCGTCGAGAGCGCCGACAGTTCGCCCGGTTCGTCCTCGATGCGGACGCGCAGGCGGAGGAGCTGGTCGCGGTCGGTCATCGCGTGTTCGAGGACGGTGTCGAGCATCGACATGTCGATGTTACCGCCACACAGCAGCGGGACGGCCGTCTCGTCGGCCACGTCGATCCGACCGGACAGCAGGCCCGCGACGCTGGCGGCGCCGGCGCCCTCGACCAACTGCTTGGCGCGCTGGAGCAGCGTGAGGATGGCGTGGGCGATCTCGTCGTCGCTGACGGTGACGACATCGTCGACGTGGCGCTCGATGAGGTCGTATGTGAGGTCGGCGACGCCTCCGGTGGCGATGCCGTCGGCGATGGTCCGGGTGTGCTCGCGGTCGACGGGCTCGCCCTTGTCGAGGCTGTCGGGCACCGTCGCGGCGTCCTCGGCCTGCACGCCGACGACGCGGACCTCGGGAGCGACCGACGCGAGCGCGGTGGCGATCCCCCCGATGAGTCCGCCGCCGCCGATGGGAACGATCACGGTGTCGAGATCGGGCACCTGCTCGGCGAGTTCGAGGCCGAGCGTTCCCTGGCCGGCGACGATGGCGGGGTCGTCGTAGGCGTGAACGAAGACGGAGCCGGGCTCCTCGGCGAGGTCACGAGCGTGCGCGACGGCCCCCTGGAACTCCCGACCGTGGAGGACGACCTCCGCGCCGTAGCCGCGGGTCGCGTCGACCTTCGCCTGCGGGGCGTCCTCGGGCATCACGACCGTCGAGGAGATACCGGCGTTCGAGGCCGCGAGCGCGACGCCCTGGGCGTGGTTGCCGGCGCTGGCGGCGACGACGCGCTCCGCGTCGCCGGCATCGACGATCTGGGCTAACTTGTTCGAGGCGCCGCGTGTCTTGAACGAGCCCGTGCGCTGGAGGTGCTCCATCTTGAGGCGCACGTCCGCGCCGCTCATCTCCGAGAGCGAGCGCGAGCGCTCGACGGGCGTCTCGCGGACGATGTCGGGATCGAACCGCTCGCGTGCGCGCCGGATATCGGTGATCGTGACCGAGGAAGACATTCGTTGCTGGCGGTGTCGCCAGCGCGGTGCAAAAGTTGCGCGGATCGGAAGCCCGTGTCGGCGGTCGGAGAGCGTCGAGGGACGGCAGAGAGACGGAAGGGAGGGGAGAGAGCCGAGCTACTCCAGCAGCAGCAGGCTCGGGTTCTCCAGCCGCTCCATCACGTAGTTCGTGAACTGGCCCGCCTCGGCGCCGTCGATGACGCGGTGGTCGATCGACAGCGACAGCGGGAGCGTGTGGGCCGCGCGGACCGTGCCGTCCTCGGCGACCGGACGCTCGTCGATGGCGCCCAGCCCCATGATCGCCGTCTCCGGGTAGTTGATGATCGGCGTGGCGTACTCGCCGCCGATGGCGCCGAAGTTGGTGATCGTGAAGGTGCCGCCCTGCATCTCCTCGCGGGAGACCTTTCGCTCGCGGGCGCGCGAGGCGAGGTCGTTCACTTCCGCGGCGAGCTCGAGGATCGACTTCTCGTCGACGTGCTTCACGACGGGGACCATCAGGCCCGCGTCGGTGGCGACGGCGATGCCGAGGTTGTATTCCTTCTTCAGGAGGATCTCCTCGTTGTCCTCGCGGAGCTCGGAGTTGAGGTACGGGAACTCCTTGAGACCGGCCACGAGCGCCTTCATGACGAACGGCATGTAGCTGAGTCGCACGTCGCGCTCGGCGGCGCGCTCCTTCAGGTCCGCGCGCACGTCGACCAAGTCGTCGACGACGGCCGTGTCGTGATGGCTGACGTGCGGCGCCGTGTACTTCGAGGTCTCCATCTGCTCGCCGATGGTCCGGCGCACGCCGCGATAGGGAACCGATTCCGGCTCGCGCGAGGCGGCCGCGCCGTTACCCGCCGCGGCGGATCGGTCGGGCGCGCCCGTCTCGTCGCCGCCGGCCGCGGCTCCTTCAGCTTCGGCAGCCTTCGCCTCCTTGACTGCCTGCGCGTACCCCTGGACCTGCTCGCTCGTCACGAACGCCTCGCCGTCGCGCGTCTCGTCGGTCGGCACGTCGTCGAGGTCGACGCCCGCGTCCTCCGCGGCCTTGCGGGTCGCGGGAACCGCGAGCGTTCGGTCGCGCCCCGCGGCCTCCACGGACGAGGGTGCGGAACCGGCGGCGGCCTCGGCGGTCGCTCCGTCGGCGTCGTCTCCTCCCTTCCGGGAGACTGCGGACTGCTTGCTGCCCATGTCGACCTGCTTCGGACCGGACGAGTCGCCGCCGGCGGCACCGGCGTCACCGGACTCGCCCGATTCCGCGTGTGCGCGAACGTCGCCCTCGCTGACGCGGCCGCCGGGGCCGCTCCCCTCGACGGCGGCGATGTCGACGCCGAGTTCGCGGGCGAGCCGGCGCGCGGACGGCGGCGCGAACACGCGTCCGGAGGACGGTTCGGGCGCCTCGTCCGCCGATCCCGCGTCCGAGTCGGTCGTCGCCGGCTCACCGCTCGCCGCGTCGGCGTCGGCGTCGGCGGACCCATCCGGATCAGTCGCCTCCGGCTCGTCTCCGGCGGGCTCGCCGGACTCGCCGGAGGCGTCGTCGCCCTCCTCGGGCACGTCGTACGTGACGATCACGTCGCCGACGGGGACCATCTGCCCCTCCTCGACGTGCAGTTGCTTCACCGTCCCGTTGTAGGGGGACGGGACCTCCACGAGCGCCTTGTCGGTCTCGACCTCGGCGACCGGCTGGTCCTCGGTGACCGTGTCGCCGGTGGCGACCAGCCAGTTGACGAGCTCCCCCTCGGCGACGCCCTCGCCGACGTCGGGGAGCTTGAACTCCTTCTCGGCCATGGGTTAGAACTCCGCGGCCTCCTTGATACCGTCGGCGACTCGCGCCGCGTTCGGGAGGTAGTAGTCCTCCAGCGCGTACAGCGGGTACGGCACGTCGTAGCCGGTGACGCGCTTGACCGGCGCCTCCTGGTACAACAGCGCCTCCTCCTGCAGCGTCGCGGTGATCTCGCCGGCGAGCCCGCCGGTCTTGGGCGCCTCGTGGACGACGCACGCGCGGCCGGTCTTCTTGAACGACTCGACGATAGATTCCCGGTCCATCGGCGAGACGGTGCGCAGGTCGACGACCTCGGCGTCGATACCCTCCTCGGCCAGTTCCTCGGCTGCCTCCATGGTCGGTCGGGTCATGGCGCCGTAGGTGAACACGGACACGTCCGAGCCCTCGCGGCGGGTGACGGCCTCGCCGATCGGCACCTCGTAGTCGCCCTCGGGTACGTCGCCGCGGAAGGCGCGGTAGATGAGCTTCGGCTCCATGAAGACGACGGGGTCGGGGTCGCGGATCGCCGAGATGAGCAGCCCCTTCGTGTCGTACGGGGTCGAGGGGATGACCACCTTCAGCCCGGCCTCGTGGGTGTAGAACGCCTCCTTCGACTCCGAGTGGTGCTCGGGCGCGCGGATTCCGCCGCCGTAGGGCATGCGCAGCACCATCGGGAGCGTGTAGCGGCTCCGCGAGCGCGTGCGCAGTCGAGCCATGTGGCTCACGATCTGATCGAACCCGGGGTACGCGAACCCGGAGAACTGGATCTCGGGGACGGGCTTCAGCCCCATCGCGGCCATGCCGACGGCGGTGCCGATGATGCCCGACTCCGCCAGCGGCGTGTCGATGACGCGGTCCTCGCCGAACTCGTCGTACAGGCCCTCGGTCGCCCGGAAGACGCCGCCGTTCTTCCCCACGTCCTCGCCCATGACGAGGACGTCGTCGTCCGACTCCATCTCGGTCGCGAGCGCGTCGCGGACCGACTGTACCAGTGTCAGATTCTGCGTGGCCGTCTGCTCTCGGTCTTGGTCTTGCGTGCTCATGATCTCACTCCTCGACGAACGCCTCGTCGCCGTACTTCTCGCGTAGCTGTGCGAACTCCGCTGCCTGCCGCCGGATCTCCGGTGTCTGCTCGGCGAACACGTGGTCGAACATCGACCCCGGATCGGGCCGCACGGTCGACTCGGCGGCGTCGATCGCGTCGGCGACCTGCTCGCGGACCGACTCCTCGACCGCGGCGACGCGCTCGTCGTCGAGGACGTCCTGGTTCCGGAGGAACCGCTCCAGCCGTGGGATCGGGTCTTTCGCCTTCCACTCCTCGACCTCGTCGTCCTCGCGGTAGACGCTCGGGTCGTCGGCGGTGGTGTGGGCGCCGAAGCGGTACTGGACCGCCTCGATCAGCGTCGGACGACGCTCGCCCTCGCCGGGGTTTTTCGCCTTCTCCAGCGCCGCCGTCGTCGCCTTGTACACCGCCAGCGGGTCCATCCCGTCGATCTGGACGCCCTCGAAGCCGTAGGCGACCGCCTTCTGCGCCAGCGTCTCGCTGGCGGTCTGGCGCTCGCGCGGGACCGAGATGGCCCACTGGTTGTTGTTACAGAAGAACACGTTCGGCGTGTCGAACACGCCCGCGAAGTTCAACCCCTCGTGGAAGTCGCCTTCCGAGGTGGCGCCGTCGCCGAAGTAGCAGATGAACGCCCTGTCCGTCTCGCCGTCGTGCTTGAGCTTGTCCGCCCAGGCCATCCCCGTCGCGTGCGGGATCTGACTCGCGATGGGGACGGCGGGAGTGAAGACGTTCGCGTCCTCGGGAACGAGGCTCCCGCGCTCGTCGCCCATCCAGTACAGCAGCGTCTCCGTGAGCGACAGTCCGTGGACCATCGCGGCGCCGTGTTCGCGGTAGGACGGGACGAGCCAGTCGTCCTCGGCCAGCGCCATCGCGGAGCCGATCTGCGCGCCCTCCTGTCCGGACAGCGGCGGATACGTCCCCATCCGCCCCTGGCGCTGGAGCGACACCGCCCGCTCGTCGAAGTGGCGGGCGAGTTTCATGTGGCGGTACATCGCGACGAACTCCTCCTCGGAGAGGTCCGGAACGTCGCCGACGACGCCGCCCTCCTCGTCGAGGACCTGGACCATTCCGTCGCCGGGGTCGCGCTCGAGCGTGCTCACGGTACCCACCTTCGCATACCAGAACGCTGTCCGCCCCGCCTGATAGTGTTTTCGTAAATAGTTTACTGTGAACAGAAATACTGCCAAGAATTGGCAGGGCGTCGAATATGCACACAGCTACTCGAACGTTCGTCCGAATTCCGTTGGGTATTCCCGATGTTGGTTTGCGAACGGCCGAAAAGGAGCCGACATTCTTGACAATCGTTAATGCAGGCCGGAGACGCGGGACGGGAAGACGCCGTGTGGGCTCGGTGGGTACTGCCCCGCGGACCGACTCGCGACGGAGCGTGCGCTACTGGGGAGTTCGGCGTTCGCAGCGGGGTCAGTCGGCGGCGTGTGCGGCCTCGCGCGCCTCCTCGACGCTGGCGCCGTCGCGGACGAGCGCCTCGACGAAGAACTCGCCCGCCTTGTACGACGACCGGACCATCGGCCCGGAGGCGCAGTAGAGGAAGTCGAGGTCCTCCTCGGCGACGCGCGCCCAGGTGTCGAAGGCGTCCGGGTGGACGTACTCGAACACGTCGAGGTGCGATCGCGACGGCTGGAGGTACTGCCCGAGCGTGACGATGTCGACGCCGACGCCACGCAGGTCCCGCAGCGTACGGTACACCTCGTGGTCGTACTCGCCGAGCCCGAGCATGACGCTCGTTTTCGTGCGGATGTCGGAGGTTCGGTCGACGCACTCCAGCACGTCGAGCGTCCGCTGATAGCCGGCGCGACGGTCGCGCACGGGCCATTGAAGTCGCTCGACCGTCTCGATGTTGTGGGCGATCACGTCCGGCTCGGCGTCGACGATCCGGTCGACCGCCTCGGGGTCGCCGCCGAAGTCGGGGATGAGCACCTCCACGAGGACCGAGGCGTCGCGACGCTTGATCTCGCGGATCGTCTCCGCGAAGTGACGCGAGCCGCCGTCGGCGAGGTCGTCGCGGTCGACGGAGGTGAGCACGACGTAATCGAGCCCGATCTCCGCGACCGCGTCGGCGACGTTCGCCGGCTCGTCGGGGTCCAGCGGCTCCATCCCGCCGGTCTTCACGTCACAGAAGTTGCAGCCGCGCGAGCAGCGGTCGCCCAGCAGCATGAACGTCGCCGTCCCGGGACCGCTCTCCCCGGACCAACACTCCCCGAGGTTCGGACAGTTCGCCTCCTCGCAGACGGTGTGGAGGTTCCGGTCGCGGAGGGTGGACTTGATCTCGGTGAAGCGCCGGCCGGACGGCGGGCGCATCTTCAGCCAGTCCGGCTTCCGCCGCCGACTACTCATACCGTATCGTTCGTCGCGGAGGCCAAAAACGTGCGGTATCCCCCCGGATCGCGGCGCGGATGGGGGGGCCGCGTCTGGCGGCGTGTTCGAGGGCGCGGGTTGACGTGTCCGACGGATGGGCGGGACCGAAGGCCGGTTCCGTGCATCGGAAGTGATAACAGATTGAACCGATAGGGATTTATTATATCGCTAACAGTGTGGAACAGACCCACGAATGTTCGACGTCTCCCCCGAGGAGATCACCGAGGGGCGGCTGGGGAGAGCGCTCGCGTTCCTCTCGATCCCGATCGTCGCCCAGCAGCTCGCGGTCACCGCCCAGAGCATCGTCGACGTGCTCTGGCTCGGTCGCCTCAGCGGCGAGGCCGTCGCCGCCGTCGGCCTCGTGGCGCCGTTGATCGGGCTGATGACGGCGGCGGTCAACGGCGTGTTCACCGGCGAACACGTGCTCGTCTCCCAGCGCATCGGCGACGACGACGAGCGGGGCGCCAGCCGAGCGGTGTTCCATGCGCTCGTCGCGGGCGTCGCGGTGATGCTGGGGATGGTGCTGATAACGAACGCGTTCGGCCGCCAGCTCACGGCGCTGTTCGATCCGGGGACCGAGGTCGCGCGGCTCGGCGCGATCTACCTCGGGACGATGGCCGTGGCGTACACCGTCTCGACCGTCAGCGACGTGTTCGAGTACGGGTTTATCGGCGCCGGCGACTCCCGCACCCCGCTGCTGGTGAACCTCCTGTCGATCGGGATCAGCATCGGGCTCGACCCGGTCCTCATCTTCGGCTACGGCCCGATCCCGGGCTACGGGATCGCGGGCGCCGCCTACGCGACGGCGATCGGCTTCGGCGTCGGGGCGCTCGTCATGATCGCCGCCGCGCGCTCGGGACATCGGGGCTTCACCTTCCATCTCGACGCCGTCTCGCTCGACCGCGGGGAGTTCCGTGAACTCCTCACCGTCGGCGTCCCCAAGGTCGGTCAGGGAGTCGCCCGACAGGTCGCCCGCCTCGTGATCGTGGCGATCGTCTCCCTGACTGGCGGCGCCGCCGCGCTCACCGCCTACACGATCGGCGCGCGGGTCGCGACCGTCGTGTTCGTTCCCGCCGCCGCGATCGGCTCGGCCGGAACGACGCTCGTCGGCCAGAACCTCGGCGCCGACGAGCCGGCTCGCGCGACCCGGGCGACGTGGCTCGGCGTCGGCGTCGGCGCGATCGGCCTCGGCGCGATCGGCGTCGTGCAGTACCTCCTGCCCGAGGCGGTCGCCACCCTGTTCGTCCCCGGGATCGCGGGCGAGGCGCTGACGCTCACGGTCGCGTACCTCCAGATACTCGCGCTCGGCTACTGGGCGCTCGGGGCGATCTGGACGGTCGAGGCCGGGTTCAACGGCGCCGGCCGCACGGACGTGAGCATGTACGCGACGATGCTGCAGTACTGGGGCGTTCGGGTGCCGGTCGCCGCGATCGGCGCGTTCGTCCTCGGGTGGGGCGCGATCGGCGCGTTCTGGGCGGTGACGATATCGAACGTCGTCGCCGCCGTCGGGCTCGTCGGCTACTTCCGCCACTCGACGGGGGAGGGGCTCCACGAGCGGGCGGCCGAGGGTGCCGGCGGCGACGGCGAGACCGGGGTCGCGGCCGACGACTGAACCGTCCGAGCGGTCCAGATTCGTCCAGGTGCGCCCGAACCCGTCCGGGCCGAGGTGGCTGGACCGGCCCGAGGATCAGAAGCCGTCGTCGTCGACGGGCGCGATCCCCTCGTCGTCCTCCGCGGGCGGCTCGATCCCGACCTCCTCCGGGTCCACGTCGAACTCCCGACGGAGGTCCTGCATGCGGTCGCGAATGTCCGCGGCCAGCTCGAACTCCAGGTTGCTCGCAGCCTCCTCCATGCGCTCCTCCAGCGCCTGAATGCGCGCCTGCGCCTCCTCCTCGTCGGCCACGTCGTCGCCAGAGACGCCCGAGGTGTCGGTTTTGGACCCGGGGAGGTTCGTCTCGCCGATCTCCTTGTCGATGGTCCGGGGCTCGTAGCCGTGCTCCTCGTTGAACTGCCGCTGGATCTCGCGGCGACGGTTCGTCTCCTCGATGGCCGCCTCCATCGCGCTCGTCGTCTCGTCGGCGTAGAGGATCACCTCGCCCTCGACGTTGCGGGCGGCGCGGCCCATCGTCTGCACGAGCGTCGTCTCCGAGCGGAGGAACCCCTCCTGGTCGGCGTCGAGGATAGCGACCAGGGAGACCTCGGGGATGTCGAGTCCCTCCCGAAGGAGGTTGATGCCGACGAGCACGTCGATCTCGCCGAGCCGCAGCGAGCGGATGATCTCGTGGCGTTCGAGCGTGTCGGTCTCGTCGTGCATGTACGCCACCTCGACGCCGGCTTCCTCGAGGTACTCGGTGAGGTCCTCGGCCATCCGCTTCGTGAGGGTGGTGACGAGGGTGCGCTCGCCGCGCTCGATCCGGTCGTCGATCCGGTCCATCAGGTCGTCCACCTGCCCCTGGGCGGGCTCGACGGTGACCTCGGGGTCGACGAGGTGCGTCGGGCGGACGATCTGCTCGACGATCCGCTCGGAGCGCTCGCGCTCGTAGTCGCCGGGGGTGGCGCTGACGTACAGCCGGCGGTCGGTCTTCCCCTCGAACTCCTCGAAAGTGAGCGGGCGGTTGTCGTAGGCGGTCGGGAGTCGGAAGCCGTTGCCGACCAGCGAGTCCTTGCGCGATTTGTCACCCTCGTACTGCCCTTTGATCTGCGGGAGCGTCTGGTGGGACTCGTCGATCACCGTGAGGAAGTCGTCGGGGAAGTAGTCCAGCAGGGTGTAGGGCGCGTCGCCGGACTCCCGATCCGAGAGGTGGACGGAGTAGTTCTCGATGCCCGAGCAGTAGCCCGTCTCCTGGAGCATCTCGATGTCGAAGGTGGTGCGTTCCTCGATCCGCTGGGCGGCGACGAGGTCGCCCTGGCGCTCGAAGTGCGAGACGCGCCGCTCCATCAGCTCCTCGATCTCGGAGACGGCCCGGTCGATCTGCTCCTCGGGGAGCGAGTAGTGCTCGGCCGGGTGGATGAGGGCCGCCGGCTCCTCGCTGACGACTTCGCCGTCGACCACGTCGACCTTGCGCATGCGGTCGATCTCGTCGCCCCACAGCTCCACGCGGACGGCGTGGCGGCCGTACATCGGGAACACCTCGACCGTGTCGCCGCGCACGCGAAAGGTCCCCTGCTGGAAGTCCACGTCGTTGCGCTCGTAGTTCAGGTCCACCAGCCGCTTGAGCAGTTCGTCGCGACCGATCTCCTGTCCGACCTCCAGTTCCAGCGCCATCCCGCGATAGTTCGTCGGGTCGCCCAGGCCGTAGATGGCCGAGACGGAGGCGACGACGATCACGTCGTCCCGCGTCAACAGCGACCGCGTCGCGGAGTGTCTGAGGCGGTCGATCTCGTCGTTGATGGACATCTCCTTGTCGATGTAGGTGTCCGTCTGCTCGACGTACGCCTCGGGCTGGTAGTAGTTGTAGTAGGAGACGAAGTACTCGACGGCGTTGTCGGGGAAGAGGGTCCGGAACTCCTCGTACAGCTGCGCCGCGAGGGTCTTGTTGTGGGCGATGACGAGCGTCGGGGTGTTCAGCTCCTCGACGACCCACGAGACCGTGTTGGTCTTCCCGGAACCCGTGACCCCGAGGAGGGTCTGCTCGGTCATCCCGGACTCGAACCCGTCGACGAGCTGGCGGATCGCGTCTGGCTGGTCGCCCGCGGGGTCGAACGGGGCGTCGACGCGGAACGGCTTCTCGGCCTCGGGACGGTCCGGCGAGAGGGGTCCCTCGGATTCGCTCATTGGCGGTTTGTGGGGGTCGAGGCACTTGACGAGCGCGGTCGCCGCGACCGGAGGGAGGGGCGACCGCGGCCAACGGCGGAGCGGTCTCCGTGCCGCTCCGCCCACGAGCGGGCGCGGTCGCGTCGGCCGCTCCGGTTCACGGGCGACGACTGCACCCAGCGAAACGCCTACAACCCGAACCCGAGACGTGTAGGCCATGACCGCAGACCTGCTCGCGGACGCGGCCGAACACCTCCGGCGCGCCGCCGACGCCGTCGAGGGCGAGACGGCAGATCGGTTCGATCAGGAGGCGGACACGCTGGCGACCGCCGCGGCCGACGACAGCGGCGTCGATCACGGCTGGCTGGCGAAGCACACGCACACCATCCGCGACGCCGCCGGCGACGCCGGCGAGGACGCGCAGGACCACGCCGAGGCGGCCATCGGGTGCATCAACGAGTACCGCGAGGACGTCCCCGGCGTCTAGGTCGGCGCCGACCGCGGCGACCGTCCGCCCGCCTCAGCAGACGTTCTTCGGCTTGACGCCCATTCCCTCCAGCGTCGTCACGTAGTCCTCGTAGGCGGCGTCGACGACGGCGTCGGCGGCGTCGCGGGCGGCGCTCCAGTCCCCGTCGCCGTCGCACACCTCTGCGAGCACGTCGAGTGCGTCGTCGAGACTGTCCGCCAGGTCGTCGCGGATCCCGCGGAAGTCGTTCGAGGACGCCGGGTCCGCGTCGCCGACGAAGAAGCCGACCGTCTGTTCGGCGCGGGTGTGGGCGACGACCACTCGGCCGTACAGCCCGCCGGCGCGCTCGGTGGTGCCTGTCAGGTCCGCGAGCACGTCGTACTCCGGGTACTCGTGGGGCTCGTCCGCCTCGGCGTCGAAGTCGGCGTCGGCCACGTCGCGGTGTCCGCGCGCGTCCTCGGCGACGTCGCCGAACAGCGCCGCGGCGTCGCCGTTGGCCTCGTCGGCGCTCCACGACTCGAAGGCACGCCCGGCGAGCGCGAACTCGGCGGCGACGGCGGTTCGCACGGCGCCGGCGTCCATCTCGCCGCCGGCGAGCGCGTACAGCGACTTCGAGGAGCCGAGCCGAGAGAGGGGGGTTTCGTTGTCGTCGCGGAACTCCTCGGAGAAGGCGTCTGCGTTCATGCACGGACGTACGCCCGTGTGGCGCTTGAAACCCCCGCCGGCGACACGCTTACCACTCGCGCCGGAGAGGCGAGGATATGTCGCGTCCCTCCGACGAGTCCCGGTCCGTCTCGACCGCCCTCACGGCGGCCGGGCGACTCCTCCGCGACCGTCCCGCCGCGATCCTTCCCGCGTACCTCCTCTCGATCGGGCTCACGGCCGCCGCCCGCGTCCCGCTGACGGTCGGGATCGGCGTCGCCGTGGCGTCGCTGGCGGCGACCGGTCGACTCGAACCGCTCGTGCGCGCCGCCGTCGAACTGCAGGAGGCCGCCAGATCCGACGGCGGATCCGGCGCCGGTCTCGCCCCCGGGGCGGGTTCCGATCCCGGCGCCGGGGGACTCCCCGCGGGCGCCGGCGAGGCGTTGACCGACGCCGCGGCCAACGCCGCGACGCCGACGGTCGTCGCCGCGATCGGGGCCGGGGTCGTCGGCGCGGTCCTTGTCGGCCTGCTCGCTGGATCGCTCGGGTCCGCGGTGACGTACGGGGCCGTCTGGGGCGGGCTCGGCGGGCGCGCGCCGCTCGTCTCGGGGGTCCGATCCGCCGGCCGCTGGCGGACGTTCCTCGGGCTCGCGCTCGTGCGCGCGACCGTCCTTGTCGTCACGATCGGGCTCCCGCTGTTCGTCGGGCTGAACCTCGCGGTCTCGCAACCGGTGATCGCGGGCGACGCCGCCGCGGGCGTGGCGGCGGTCCTGCTGACCGTCGCGCTCGTCGGCTTCGGCGCTCTGCTCGTCGTCCTCGCGTACTTCCTGCTCGCGTTCGCGGAGTCGGCCGCGATCGTCGACGACGCCGGAACCGTCGACTCGATCCGCGCGAGCCTCGGGTTCGTCCGCGACCACCCGGCACACGCGATCGGGTTCGCGCTCGTCGCCGTCGGCGGCTACGTCGCGGTCGCCGTCGCCGTCGCCGCTGCCAACGCTGCGGGGGCGGGAAGCCTCGGCGGAATCGTGTTACCGCTTTTGGTCGCTCCACTGCTCGATACCGGGGCGACGGCGCTGTACGCCGGCGTCGACGGGGCTGAACCGGTCGAGCGTCCGGGGGCCGGCGCGCGCGCCCGGCGGGCGCTCCGACTGGGGTGGAGCGAGCTGGCGGGGTTCGTCCGCGGCCATGCGATCGCGGTGCTCGCCGCGCTCGCGACGCTCGCGGCGGGGATCGTCGCGGGGTACGCCACGACCGCGCCGTACGGCGTGACGGCGTCGGGCCCGAGCGACGTGGCGGGCGTGTTCGGGGCGGTCCCGATCGGGCCGTTCGTCACGATCGCGGCGAACAACTGGCTCGTGAGCGCGGGACTGGTGTACGGCGGCGTCGCGCTCGGCGTCCCGGCGGTGTCGGGACTGCTGTTCAACGGCGTCCTCGTGGGCGCGCTCGCGGGCGTGTTCGACCGGACGGCGTTCCTCGCGCTCGTGGCGCCCCACGGCGTGCTCGAACTCCCGGTGATCGCCGTCGCCGGGGGGCTCGGGCTCCAGCTCGGCGGCGTCGGCTGGCGCGCGGTGCGGGGCCGCGCGGACGCCGAGACCGTCGCCGGCGAGTTGGAACGAGCGGCGTACGTGCTCGTGGGGATCGGGGTCCTGCTGGTGATCGCTTCGGCCATCGAGGCGTTCCTCACGCCACGGATCGCGGCGGCAGTGCTGGGCGGGTAGCGACGCGATAAAGCCGAGACTGAGGACGAAACGGCGAGCCGCTTATTCGCCGCCGGGCTCGCTGCCCTTGACGATCGGCGCGCGCACGAGGTTGCCCCACTCGGTCCAGGAGCCGTCGTAGTTGACGGTCTGGTCGGCGCCGACGAGCTCGTGCAGCGCGAACCACGCGACCGACGAGCGCTCGCCGATGCGGCAGTACGCGACGATCTCGTCGTCCCCCTCCGCGAGCACGTCGTCGTACAGCTCCTCAAGTTCCGCCTGCGTCTTGAACGTCCCGTCGTCGTTGGTGACCGAGGCCCACGAGATGTTGCGGGCGCCGGGGATGTGGCCGCCGCGCTGGGCCGTCTCCTGCAGGCCCGGCGGGGCGAGGATCTCGCCGCTGTACTCCTCGGGCGAGCGAACGTCGACGAGGGGAACGCCCGCGCCGATGGCGTCGTCCACGTCGTCGCGGTACGCGCGGATGGACTCGTCGGGGTCGTCGGCGGTGTAACTCGTCTCCGAGAACGACGGCACCTCGTCGGTGGTCGGGTAGTCGTGCTCCAGCCAGTACTCGCGGCCGCCGTCGAGCAGCTTCACGTCGTCGTGGCCGTAGTACTTGTACTGCCAGTAGGTGTAGGCGGCGAACCAGTTCGAGTTGTCGCCGTAGAGGACCACCGTGGAGTCCTCCGAAATGCCGTGTTCGGCGTTCAGCGCCTCGAAGTCGTCCTTCGTGAGCACGTCACGCTGAGTCTGGTCCTGGAGATCCGTCTCCCAGTTGAAGCCGATGGCGCCGGGGGCGTGTTCGGTGTCGTACGCCTCGGTGTCGACGTCCACCTCGACCAGTCGGTGCGCCGGGTCGTCGGACTGGAACTCGTCGAGGTGGTCCGCCACCCAATCGGCGTCGACGAGGACGTCCTTCGCGTAATTTGACATTGCGATAGCCTGTACGTTTCCCCGCCGTATAATACCCGCATCCCCGGCAGAGGCGGCCATTCGTCCCCTGAAGCGGAATATATTGCCTCATAATTTCGCCGTCATCTCGGGAGACGTGTCACCGGCGACGACCACGACTACCGACGGAGCGAGGACGGGTAGGAACGGGCAACACTCTCTGGTTTCTCTGACGCACCGCGGGCCTCGCCGGGTCGGCCGGCCTTTTGGTCGCGCCGTGTGAACGACGGGTATGAGCGACACCTTCGTGTCCGCGGCGTGGCTCGCGGACGGACTGGACGACTCCGACGTCCGCGTCGTCGACGTGCGCGACGCGTGGGAGTACGACGGCATCGGCCACGTCCCGGGTGCCGTCTCGATCCCGTTCGACGAGTTCCGGTCGAGCGACGGCGACGAGGGACTGCTCCCGGGCGTCGACCGGTGGGGCCGGCTGTTGTCCGAGGCGGGAATCCACGAGCGCGACGAGATCGTCGCCTACGACGACGAACACGGCGTGTTCGCGGCGCGGTTTCTCGTTACGGCGGAGCTGTACGGCCACGATCCCGGACGGCTGCACGTCCTCGACGGCGACTACAGCTCGTGGAGCCGTGAACACGAAACTGCACGCGAGGCTACCGACGTCGACCCCACGAACTACGAGCCCGGCGAACCGGCGACCTCCCCGTTGGTCGACTTCGAGGGCGTTCGCGATCGGCTCGGCGGCGACGCGGTGATCGTCGACACCCGCGATCCCGAGGAGTACGGGGCGGGTCACCTCCCAGGCGCAGTGAACCTCGACTGGCTGGAGTTGGTTGACCCCGATACGCGCGGGCTGCAGCCACGTGCGGACTTGGAGACGACGCTTCGCGAGCGGGGGATACCTCCGGGTCGAGAGGTCCTCCTGTACTGCAACACGGCCCGTCGGATCAGTCACACCTACCTCGTGCTTCGTCATCTCGGGTACGAGGACGTGCTGTTCTACGAGGGGAGCCTCGCCGAGTGGGAGGAGCGCAGCGGGGAGATCGTGGCCGAGTAGGCGCCCAGATCAGGGTGTCGACTCGTCGTCGCTCTCCGACTGCGTGCCATCGACCGCCGGGTTCGAATCCGGACCGACCCCCGGGAGCTGTTGTTGAGTGGGAATCCCGTTCTCCGAAAGCAGCCGCACCGTCTCCGCCAACAGCGCGACGACGAGCGGCCCGACGACGAACCCGACCGCGCCCAGCGTGAGCAGGCCGCCGACGAAGCCGACGAAGTACACCGAGACGGGGAGGTCGGTGGCGCCGCCGGCGAGTCGCGGGCGGACCACGGCATCGGGGACGAAGCCGACGAGGATCAGCCCGACGACGAGGACGATCGTCGCGCGGAAGGCGTTGCCGGCGACGACGTCGACGACCGCCAGCGCGACGATGACGACGCTGGGCCCCAACACCGGGACGAACTGGAGCACGCCGGCGACGACCGCCAGCGCGAACGGCGACTCGTACCCGAGCGCGACGAACGTCACGAGCGCGACCGCGAACGTCGCCACGGCGGTCGCCCCCTGAAGCACGTAGATGGCCCGCAGCGTCGACGCCGTGCGCCGGTGGAGCGCGAAGAGCACGTCGTGGTACTCGCTCGGACACAGTCGCAGCGCAGCCACGCGCGGCGCGTTCGGCTTCAACAGGAGTCCGTACACGAGGATGACGAACACGACCAGCTTCAGCGCGATGACCGGGGCGGCCGCCGCCAGCGAGATCGCGAGACTCCGCAGGGTCGCCTGGGCGATCTGGAACACCGGTGCGGTCTCCAGCACGTACACGAACGCCCCGAGATCGACGACGATCCGCTCGGGAACCGCCCCGAGGAACACGAGCAGGTCGAGACGACGACGGTACAACACGTACGCGAGCGGCAAGGCGAGCGCCACGACCCCGAGAAAGCCCGCGGCCGTGGCGGCGCCGGCGGCGACCCGCTCGGAGTAGCCGTACTCGCTCACCAGCTCCCGGAAGGGGTACAACACGTACGCGACGGTGATCGCGAACACGACCGTCGAAAGCACGCTTTGGAGGACGAACGCCGCGAGCACGAGGAGCCCGGCCAGCAGCACCGCGAGCGCGGTCCGCCGACTGGGCTGCATACGCCTACCCCGGACTGCTCGGTACAAAACGATTGCCCGTACGCGCCGGTCCGGCGTCGTCCCCGAGTTCCGGCGCGGATCGCGGGAATTAATTATCTCCGGGTGTGACCACCGAGTAATGACAGACGCGAACGGACGCAGCAGACGGCGATTCCTCACGGCGGTCGGCGCCGCCGGCGTCGCCGGGCTGGCCGGGTGCTCGGCCGAATCCGTCGACGACGGGGCGACGAGCGAACCGACCGACGCGGTCGACACCGACGAACCGACCGCCGGCACGACGACGGGCGAGCCGACCGAGTCGATGGCGGACACGCTCGTGGTCGCGACGTACCCGCCGTTCGTGAACGCGCCGTCGACGAGCCCGGGCGCGTGGCTGAAGCGGGAGTTCGAGTCGGCGTTCGACGCGACGCTCGTGTACCAGACGCCCGACAGCGAGCTCAACTACTACATCGAGCGCGCGGTGCAGGGCGTCGACTTCGAGGCCGACGTGTACGTCGGACTCGACACCGGACAACTCATCGACGTCGACGGGCAGCGCGGCGAGGGGCAGTTCACGGACCCGCTGTTCGCGGAGGCGGGAGCCATCGAGGGACTCGACGCCGTCCGCGACGGCCTCCAGTTCGACCCGCAGGGGCGGGCCGTCCCGTTCGACACCGGCTACGTCTCGCTGGTGTGGAACGCGACGATGGACGACGGCGAGTTCGTCGCCCCCGAGACGTTCGAGGATCTGACCCGCCCCGAGTTCGCGGGCGACCTCATCGCGCAGAACCCGGCCACCTCGACCACCGGCGAGGCGTTCATGCTCCACACCATCGACGCCTTCGGCGCGGACGGCTACCTCGACTACTGGGAACGGCTCCAGGACAACGGCGTCACCGTGCTCGGCAACTGGTCGGATTCCTACTCGGCGTATCTCAACGAGGAGGCGCCGATAGTCGTCTCCTACTCCACCGACCAGGTGTTCGCCTCGGCGGAGGGACAGGACCTCGACAAACACCAGATCCGGTTCCTGAACGACCAGGGGTACGCCAACCCCGAGGGCATGGGCCGGTTCGCCGACAGCGACGCCCCCCGCCTCGCCGAGGCGTTCATGGAGTTCATGCTCCGGCCGGAGATCCAGGCCGGGATCGCCCAGCGTAACGTCGCGTTCCCGGCGATCGCGGACGCCCCGCTGCCCGACGACTACGCCCAGTACGCCAAGGAACCGCCCGAGTCGGTCACCTTCACGTACGACGAACTCGAAGCCGACCTCGGGACATGGACCGACCAGTGGGCGCGGCGCTTCGCCGGCGGGTGAGCGACGCCCGGCCCGGTCGACTCCTCCGTCGCGCCCGGGGCGCCGGCCCCGCGGCGCTCGCGGAGCGGTTCGCGTTGCCCCTGCTGGCGGCCGTCACGGCCCTCCTCCTCGCGGTGCTGTTCTACTACCCGGTGGCGACGGTGTTCGTCGACGCCGTCGTCGAGGACGGCCGAGTCACCTTCGGCCCGCTCGTCGAGGTGCTCACCGACGAGTTCTATCTCGTGCGCGTAGTGGGGTTCACCGCGTATCAGGCGCTGCTGTCGACCCTGCTGAGCGTCCTCCTCGGGCTCCCGGGGGCGTGGGTGCTCGCGCGCTTCGAGTTCCGCGGCCGCGACACGCTCCGGTCGGTGACGATGGTACCGTTCGTCGTCCCGTCGGTGCTCGTCGCCGCCGCGTTCTACGCCACGTTCGGCGCGAGCGGAACGCTCAACGCCGCGCTGTCGGCGCTCGGGCTCCCCGAACTCGATCTGCTCCCGTCGCTGGGGGCGATCCTCGTCGCGCACGCGTTCTACAACGCCCCGCTCGTGACGCGGGTCGTCGCCGCCGCGTGGGAGTCCGTCGACGCCGGCGCCGTCGAGACAGCCCGCTCGCTGGGCGCCTCGCGGCGGCGCGCGTTCCGCGACGTGGTGGTTCCGCAACTGCTCCCCGCACTCCTGACGGGCGCGACGCTGACGTTCGTGTTCACGTTCGCGACGTTCGCCATCCCGCTGGCGCTGGGCGGCTCGCAGTACGCAACCATCGAGGTGTTCATCTACTCGGCCCGGCGGCAGCTGGAGTACGGCCGCGCCGCGTCGCTTGCGGCGCTGGAGACCGGCGTCTCGCTGTCGCTGATGGCGCTGTACCTCCGGTACGAGCGCGCGCAGGCGGCCGAGCGCCGCGGGGTCCGGACGCTCGCGCGCCGGCCGCTGTGGCCCGACTCGTGGAGCCGCGAGCGCGCCGCGCGTCGGCTCGCGATCGCCGGCTACGCCGTCGTCGTCGCGTTCGTGTTCGTCGCGCCGCTCGCGAGCATGCTCTACGCGAGCGTCAGCGTCGACGGGCGGTTCACGCTCGACGCCTACCGGTTCCTCTTGGAGCGGCAGGCGACCGGCGCGGCGTTCCAGGTGAAACCGTTCCCGGCGATCGTCAACTCGCTGCTGTTCGGGGTGGCTGCCCTCGCCGTCGCGCTTCCGCTCGGCGTCGCGATGGGCGTGCTCACGACCCGGCGGTTCCGCGGGCGCTGGCTCGTCGACGCGCTGTCGATGGCGCCGCTTGCGGTGTCTGGGATCGTCGTCGGCCTCGGGCTGCTCCGCGGGCTCGTGTTCGGGTTCGAGGCGTTCGGCTACCGGTTCACCGTCACCGGCGCCGTCGCCGTCGTCGCCGCCCACGCGGTCGGCGCCTACCCGTTCGTCGTGCGGACGGTCGCCCCGCCGCTGGACCGCCTCGACCGGGCGCTCGTGGAGTCGGCGCGGGCGCTCGGCGCCTCCCGCGCGCGGACCGTCCTCGACGTCGAGTTGCCGCTCGTGTGGCCGGGCGTCGTCGCCGGCGCCGCGTTCGCGTTCGCCATCTCCATCGGCGAGTTCGACGCGACCGTCATCCTCGCGGAGGGCGGCGGAACCTACACTATGCCCGTCGCCGTCGAGCGGTTCATCGGCCGGCGGCTCGGCCCCGCGACCGCCATGGGGACGGTGTTGCTGGCGGTGACGGCCGCCTCGTTCGTCGTCATCGAGCGCGTCGGGGGTGAGTTCCGTGGGTGAGGGATCCGGGCCGGCCGAGCGGTCCGACCCGGCGGTTCGAGTGGAGGACCTCCGCGTCGAGTACGGGTCGACGACCGCGCTCGGCGGCGTCGACGTGACCGTCGAGGAGGGCGAGTTCTTCACCCTCGTCGGCCCCTCCGGGTGCGGGAAGACCACCACGCTTCGGTGTCTCGCGGGCTTCGAGGAGCCGACCGCGGGCTCGATACACATCGCCGGCGAGTCGATGGCCGGCGTTCCACCCGAATCGAGGGGGATCGGCGTCGTGTTTCAGAACTACGCGCTGTTCCCGCACATGACGGTCGGCGAGAACGTCGCGTACGGGCTCCGCTTTTCGGGGCCGCCGGAGGGGACCACCAGAGAAGAGCGCGTCGCGGAGCTGCTCGAACTCGTCGACCTTCCGGGGTTCGCCGACCGCGACCCCGACACGCTCTCGGGCGGCCAACAACAACGGGTGGCGCTCGCGCGAGCGCTCGCGCCCGAACCGCGGCTCCTCCTGCTCGACGAGCCGATGTCGGCGCTGGACGCGCGCCTTCGCGAGCGCCTCCGAGTGCAGGTGCGGGATATCCAACGGGAACTGGGCATCACGACGGTGTACGTCACCCACGATCAGGAGGAGGCGCTCTCGGTCTCCGACCGCGTCGCCGTCGTCGACGGCGGCACGGTCGAGCAGGTCGGGCCGCCCCGCGAACTGTACGACGCGCCGGCGACCCGGTTCGTCGCGGAGTTCCTCGGCGACAACAACGTGTTCGCGGGCGCGGTCGAACGCGTCGGGGGCGGGGCGGCGGGGATCGAGATCTCGGAACGCGTGACCGAGGCCACGAGCGCGGTCGCCGCCGGCGACAACCATCTCGTGCTCCGCGTCGATGGAAGCGACACGCTGCCGCTGTCGGCTACCGGCGGATCGACCGCGAGTGCCCCCGACGATGGGATCGAAGCCGATTTGGGCGGACAGTTCGACGACGGCGGACGGTTCGACGCGGGCGAGCGCCTCGTCGTCTGCCTGCGTCCCGAGCGGATCCGCGTCCGTCGGGAGGACGACGGCGATCCGCTCGGCCGCGAGGACCCGACGGCGGATCCGGGCCGAACCCGCGACGCCGACGCGTTGCTGCCGGCGACCGTCGAGAGCACGGAGTTCCTCGGCGACGCGACGCGGCTCAACTGCGACTGGAACGGCGTCGACGTGACCGTCCGGACCGACGGACGCCGGTCGTTCGAGGCGGGCGAACCCGTGGCCCTCGGCGTCGACTCCGCGGACGTTCGGGTCGTCGAGCGGTTGTGACCGGATGCTAAACGATAGCGAGCGGCACCGAGCCGGTATATAATCGAGACGGTGGACCCCCGCCGGAGAGAGTCAGCACCGGGGTTCCTCACGGTGGGGGTCGTTGCTTCACCTGTAGGAGGAACAACTATGTCGACAACTGCTGCAACCGAGACGAGATTCGACTTCGGAACCCACCGCGTCGGAAACGTCGGCGCTTACTGGCTTGTCGCCCTCCGGCTGATCACCGGCTGGTGGTTCCTGCAGGCGGGTGTGACGAAGCTGATCGGCCCCGAGCCGTTCGCCGCGGGCGGGTGGCTGGCGAACGCGACCGGCGCGAGCCCCCTCCACGGCCTGTTCGTGTGGGTCGCGAACACCCCGTGGCTGCTGGCGTTCACCGACGTGGCCATCCCCGTGGGCGAGGCGCTCATCGGGCTGGGACTCGTGGTCGGCGCGCTCACCCGGCTGGCCGCCCTCTTCGGCGGCCTCCTGATGGTGCTGTTCTACCTCGGGAACGCCGACTGGGCGCACGGCTACGTCAACGGCGACCTGCTCGGCCTGGTCGCGTTCGTGACCGTCGGCGTGTTCGCCGCCGGCCGCGTGCTCGGCGTCGACGGCCTGCTGGCCGAGCGGTTCGACCTCCGGGAGGACGGGCTGCTCCGATACCTCCTGTGAGGATGTCGACCGGCGACCGGTGACCGCTTCTGTTCGATCTCACGCCTTCTCGGTACTGACGCCGTCTCCATGCCGACAACGACGTGTGCTCGCTCACCTACGGGGCGACGCCGACGGTGAGCAGCGTTCCGAACTCGCGATAGCGCTCGACCATGGCCTCGCGAGTGTCCCAGTTCTCCGTCGGGAACTCCTCGGCGGGCGGGATGTCGATCTCCGTGTCGGCGACGTTGTCCTGCTCGGCGACGTGGAGTCCGGCCTCGCGGAAGGCAGCGCGGTACTCGGCGGCGTTCCAGCGGGTCATGTCGACGGAGATGTGCTCCTGCCAGTCGTGGCTGTGGACGTTCTCCTCGTAGTAGTTGACCGCGCAGTAGAACGTACCGCCCGGCTGCAGGACGCGGGCGACCTCCCGGAGCGTCTCGCCCGGGTCGGCGCTGTAGTAGAACGCCTCCATCGTGACCGCGTGATCCAGCGAGTCGTCCGCGAACGGGAGCTGTCCGAAGTCGCCGACGACGAAGCCGAGATCGGCGGCCGGCGACGCGTCGAGGGCGTACCCGCGGGCGTTGTGCGCCATCTCGGGGGCGCCGTCGAGGCCGTACCCGCGAGCCATCCCGGTCGACTCGGCGAGCGCGCGCAGCGCGTATCCGCTCCCGGTTCCCAGATCGAGCACGCGGTCGCCGTCCTCGACGGGCATCCGCGCGAGCACGTGCTTTGCGGTGTGCCAGTGGCGCTCCTCCATCCCCGTATCGCGGCCGTCCGCGGCCCAGGCGTCGAACTCCTTGCGAACACTCATGTGCTCGAGTTCGTGTCCGCCGTGTAATATCCCGCCGGTGTCGCCCGAGGCGGAGTGTCCCTGTGGGGTACGTGGCGGGATCGTAGCGTGCGGGGTGAGATTGTAGCGTGCGGGGTGACGATTGTAGCGTGCGGGGTGAGGCTTTAGGGTGGATGCGGGCCAAGCGGGAGTATGCACGTCCGGGACGCGGTGGAGGCGGACGCCGAGGCGCTGGCAGCCATCGCCGACGCGCCGTCGGACGCGATGCGGGGGCTGGTCCACGACCGGACGGTCCGCGTCGCCGTCGAGGAGGAGGCCGCGACCGACCCGAACGAGGACGTCGACGCGGATCCCGTCGATCTCTTGGGGTTCGTCAGCTTCGACGTCCGCGGCGACGCCGTTCACGTCACGCAGTTCGGCGGCACCCGTGAGGCCGCCGAACAGCTGCTCGCCGAACCGCTTCGCTTCGCCGCGAACGAGGGGATGGCCGTCGAACTACTCGTGACTGAGGACGAAAACGATCTCCGGGATGCGGCCGAGAGCGCGGGGTTCGAGGCGACCGGAGCGGGACCACGGTTCGAAGGGCGCGCGACGACGCGTTACCGCGTCGACGAGCCGTAGTACGGGGAAACCGACCGGAGTCGAACCGGAAGCGAGAGCGGATCCGTCCGTGCATCAGTCGTCGCTCGGGACCTCAGGATCGCCGAGCGAGGCGTCCGGCTGGAACGCGACCAACGTGACCAGGTCGGGTGTCGTGTGACACGACTCCGGACGGACCACGGGAGCACTCCGGGGGGACCACGGGAGCAACGGAATGAGGCGAGAGCCCCGCCCGTCATCACTCGGCGAACCAGTCCGGCCCGGAACCCTGTCGGACGGCCCGCGTCTCCCCGGTCGTGAGGTCGACGATCATCGCCTGGCCCCCGTAGCCGTGGGTTCGATCGTGCCCGCGGACGACCACCTCGCTGATCCCCTCGGGGACCCGTATCGTCGCCGACCGCGTGAACTCCCGCGTCCCGTGTGCGTGGACGAGATCGCGTCGACCGAGCCGCTCGCCGTCGCGGGAGTTCACCTGCCACCAGTTCGCGTAGCCGTCCTCGCCGTCGTCATCGTGGTACAGCGTCACGTCGAAACGACACTCCCCACTGTCACAGTCGACCGAGACCGCCGTGACGTTGGCCTCGCGGAGGTCGAGGTCGTCGCCGGGGGTTACGGTTCCGTCCGAATTCTCCGCGGTCGTCGCGACGGCGGTTCCGTCGGTGTCGGCTGTCGTCGCGGGCCCCGAGTCAGGGCCCCCGCTGTCACCGTCGGTCGTCGCCGAGTTGTCGTCGCCGGCGTCGAGACAGCCGGCGAACGCGGCGGCCGACGCGCTCGCGCCGGCGACGAGCAATTCCCGGCGTGTCGGGGACGGTGGCATACCAGTGCATACGGCGCCCACACGAAAGAACCCTCTCGCAGTTCGAGACGACGCGGATCCGGTGCGGTCGCGGGTCACCGGGTCGCTCACCGCGAGCGAGGGTCGCCGAAGGCGACCCGAGTGAGCGGCAGTTTTGTCATTACGGGAAGTCGAAGATTTCTCGTCAGCAGTCGGAACGCGGAGCGTTCCGACAGCATCATCAGCACCGCTTCGCGGTTCTGATTAGTAGTCGGATTTCGGAGGAATCCGACAACATGAACGGGGTTTCGCCGAGCGGTTCCCGCAGCGCGAGCGAAGCGAGCGCGAGGAAACCCGAGGCGAAAAGCGGTTCAGGTGAACTTCCGAACCGTCATGTCGAGCGTGTCCAGGTCCAGGATCGGCGCGTGGGCGACGTCGGGGTCGATGTTGACCGACTTCTGGAAGTCGGTCTGGGCCTGCCAGCAGCCGGAGTTGACCGCGAGGACGTTGTGGTACTTTCCCCAGCCGAGCTTGTGGACGTGCCCCGTGTGGAACACGTCCGGCACCTCGTCGATGACGAGGTAGTCGCGCTCCTCCGGGGCGACGCGGGTTTTCCCGCCGAACTGCGGAGCGACGTGTCGTTTCTTGAGGAGCTGGTACATCGCCTTGTGCGGCTCGTCGTAGCTGGCCTTCTCCTCCGGCAGTTCGGCGATCACCTCGTCGAGAGAGACGCCGTGGTACATGAGGACGTTCACACCCTCCACGTTGACCATCGCGGGGTTGCTCACGATCTGCGGGTCGTGGGCGCTCATGATCTCCCGAAGCTCCTCGTCGAATCCCGGCTGGGGTTCGGCGAGTCGAACCGCGTCGTGGTTCCCGGGGATCATCACGACCTCCATGTCGCCCGGCACCGCCTTGAGGTGCTCCGAGAAGGCCTCGTACTGCTCGTAGATGTCGACGATGTCGAGCTCCTCGTCCTGGCCCGGGTAGACACCGACGCCCTCGACCATGTCTCCCGCGAGGAGGAGATACTCGACGTGTTCGGCCTCCTCCGTGTGGAGCCAGTCGGCGAACCGACCCCACGCGTCGGCGAGGAACTCCTGTGAGCCGACGTGCACGTCGGAGATCAGCGCCGCCTGTACGTGGCGGTCAGCGGTGCTCGGGCGGTACGTGCGGGGAACGTCCGGGAAGTGGATCGCGTCGACGAAGACGATGCCCGCGTCGTCCGCGAGCGTCCCCGACACGGCGATACACTCGTCCAGCAGCAGTTCGTCGACCAGGTCCGCGAAGTCGCGGTCCTTCATCACGAGACACGGGAACGTCCCCGTGGTGTCCTCCAACTCGATGAGCCAGTGGCCCGATGCGGTCGACCGGATGTCGTTGACGAGGCCGATCGTCTCCACGTCAGCGCCGCCGCCCATCGCCTCGATGGAGTCGGCGGGGCGATGGTTGACGCGACCCCGAAGCTGTCCGGAGAGCCGCTCGTACCGGTCGCGGAACACGCCCACGAACTCGTCGTAGGCTCCCGTCCCCGTCGACGCGCCGGTCATATCGTTCGCGACGACGGGCGTCTTCGGGGATCGATCGCCGACCGCGGACCCCTCCGTTTCGCTTGGAACCGGTCCGGTATCGTGTGGTGATTCTCTTCCCGTTGCTCCAGTCGAAACGGAGGAGCCGGAGTGATCGGTCTCGGGGTCCGTCGCCGAGGACGTGGCGGCAGTCGACTCGGGCGATCGTGTCCCGTCGTCGATCTGTTCGGGGTCCGGAACGGGGTCGGTTTCGAGCGCCTCACGGACGTGATCCGCGGTGAGGACGAGTGCGTCCCCGGGCGCGGTCTCGATAGCCGCTTCGAGAGCGAGTTCCGGCGTCTCCGACTCGGCAATGAGCGTAACGGCCTCCCGTTCGGCGTTGTACCCGCGACGGGTGAGCGCCTGCACGACTCGGGAGGACGTCTCCAGCGGCACGAGGGGAGGTCCGCCGGGGGGAGGCAAAAGGATAGCGGATAGGTACCCGGAACGGTGTCGGGGGTTTCGGCGGTGTCGGGGGTTTCGGGGTGTCGGCGGTTTCAGGGGTGTCGGCGGTTTCAGGGGTGTCGGGGGTTTCGGGGTGTCGGCGGTTTCAGGGGTGTCGGCGGTGTCGACCATGCGATCCATGGTCGCGGTGATACCAAACAGATCTCGTGACCTGCCCCGGATGCCTCCTGACCAACCCCGGATTTATCGTGACCAGTGCTTGAATCGCGGCGTTGATAGCCTCACGTAGCGACAGTCCGATCTGACAGTGTGGGTATCAACGGGACCAAACTCCGGAAGATGACGCGGTAACAGAAAGTTCAACACCGGTCCCCGGGTTCAAGTGAGTAATGAGCGACGACGGGCGGTCACCCGACGACCCGCTGTCACGGTTCCTTCACGCCGAGACGGGTGCGTTGGTGTTCATCCGCGAGGTGCTCACGTCGGTGCTCGCGGTCGCGCTGATCGGGCTCCTGCTGTTCGCCGTCTCGGGCGTCTGGCCGCCGATGGTCGCCGTCGAATCCGGCAGCATGGAACCGCACATGGAGCGTGGCGACCTCGTGTTCATCACGGAACCGGACCGGTTCTCCCCTGAGTTCGCGTACGGCGACACCGGGATCGTTACCTACGAGACCGGCGCGGCCGAAGCGTACGCCACCTTCGGCGATCCAGGGTCCGTGATCGTGTATCACCCGCCGGGATCGGGCGGCTCGCCGATCATTCACCGGGCACGGCTGCACGTCGAGGAGGACGAAAACTGGATCGACCGTGCGAACCCCGACTATCTGCCCGCGACCTCCTGTGAAGACGTTCCCGCCTGCCCGGCTCCGTACGATGGGTTCATCACGAAAGGTGACGCGAACGCCGAATACGATCAGGTGAGCGGTATCGCTCCCGTCGTGAAGTCCGAATGGGTCCGCGGCGTCGCGCGCGTTCGCGTCCCGTACCTCGGGTACGTTCGGCTCGTCTTCTCGGAGGTGGTGCTCGTGCAGACTGACGGCGCCGGAAGCGGGCTCGCAACTGCCGCCGAACTCGGCGGCGAGCGAACCCCGCAGCCGAACCCGAGTACGAGCGTGAACAGGAGCATTTCAGGTGGAACTATAGCCTAACCGAAATTCGAATACTGAAAGCGGATCGTGGAGTCGAAAGAAAGGGGATATCGACTGTCTCCGGTACCTTGCGAGTCGGGCCGCCCGTCAACCACGTGGACGTGTCGACTGTTCGAATCCGTGTATCGATCGACTGTTCGAATCCGGTCGCGAGTGCGTCCGGCCGCGTAGCCGGGGTTCGACAGCTCAGTTGTCGAACCGGGCCTGGACGAACGGCTGGACGTCCTCGATGTCCCCGAGACGGGAATCCGAGAGGAGAACGGCCTCGGTTTCGTCGATCGGGACGGACAGGGAGATCTCCTTCGTTCGGCCGTAGCGGCCCTTCGAGACGACGACCGCGTTGACGATCCCCAGCATATCGAGTTCCGAAATGAGATCGGTCACCCGACGCTGGGTGAGCACGTCGGCGTCGATCTCCTCACAGAGCCGCTTGTAGATGTTGAACACCTCGCCGGTGTTGACGTTGTGAACGCCGTTCTGCTCGAGGAGGATGATCGAAAAGAGGACGATCTTGCTCTGCGTCGGGAGCGTACGCACCACCTCGACGACGCGATCCAACTCGATTTTGTCCTGTGCCTGTCGGACGTGTGCCTCCTCGACGAGGTCTGCCTGCGAGCGTTCGGCGAGTTCGCCCGCGGTGCGCAGGAGATCCAGCGCGCGCCGGGCGTCCCCGTGTTCTTGCGCGGCAAAGGCGGCACACAGCGGTATCACGTCCTCGGTGAGGGCGTCGGGCTTGAACGCGATGTCCGACCGGTGCTGGAGGATGTCTCGCAGCTGGTTGGCGTCGTACGGCGGGAAGACTATCTCTTCCTCCCCGAGGCTCGACTTGACACGGGGGTCGAGGAAGTCGGTGAACTTCAGGTCGTTGGAGATCCCCATGATGGAGATGCGTGAGTTGGTCAGTTCAGAGTTCATCCGCGAGAGGTTGTACAGCGTGTCGTCGCCGGATTTCTCGACGAGCTTGTCGATCTCGTCGAGCATGATAACGACGACGCGCTCGTGATAGTCGACGGCGTCGAAGAACGTCGAGTAGACGCGGTCCGTCGGCCATCCCGTCATCGGTACTTCCTGCATCTCTTCGCGATCCGACTCGAGGTCGGCGATACGCTCGTCGACATCGGCGACGGAGGCGAACTCGGTCCCCTCGAGCGCTCTGTCGTCGTCGGCAGCCGTCGAACGGAGGTCGCGGAGGTCGTCGAGGCGATCGTCGATGACTCGTTCGTTCTTCTCGATGAACTTGTTCGCGAGCTGTGCGAGCACGCGGTACTGGGTGTCCGTCACCTCGCAGTTAATGTACTCGACCTCACAGGGAACGTCGTACTTCTGACTGGTCGACTCGAGTTCCTGGGAGACGAACTTCGCCGAGGCCGTCTTCCCCGTCCCCGTCTTCCCGTAGATGAGGATGTTCGACGGCGTTTCCCCGCGCAGTGCGGACACGAGAATCGTCGCCATCTTGTTGATCTGGTCTTTCCGATGGGGAAGCTCGTGGGGCGTGTACGAGGGACGAAGCACCTCCTTGTTCTCGAAGATAGGCTCGCCGGAGAGGAGGTCGTCGAACAATCCGGTGCTCGCTTCGTCGTCCTCGTCCGCGAGTACCTCGTCGACGTCGAGATCGACGTCCGTTCGCGACCGCGACCCGGACCCGAAGTCGAATGACGTTCCACCCGCATCGAGATCGGTGTCGCCGTCAGCGTTCCGATCGGTGTCGCCGTCAGCGTTCCGATCGGTGTCGCCGTCAGCGTTCCGATCGGTGTCGCCGCTAGCGTCCTGACCGATATCGCCGTCGTGATCGCCGCTTTTCCCGCCGTCATCGTCCGCGGCGGAGGGTACAGTGGGGGCAGATTCCGGTTCCGTGTCCGACTCGGACTCGATTCCCGAGCCGCCGCTCCCGGAGTCGGACGACCGTCCGTCACTTCGGGTGGAGTCGTTGTTTTCGTCGGAGTTCACCGTCGCCTCCGACCGGTCGTCGGTTCCGCCGTCGTTCGAACTGTGTTCCGGTTCGTCGTCCCGTGTCATCGGTCTCTTGTACCCCTTTGTTTCGACTGGAATCCATAGCGGGCATCTGCCGGATAACGGGTCTTCGACCCGTGTATAGAGTATATTGAACCCGGAGCAGTGACCGATCGTGTCCAGATGATGCAATCGAAGAGGATGGACAGCCTGTTAAAAAACGTTACTGTTCGCTCGAACGGCGTCGATGCGGGCGAGTTCGAGAGCGGTCGTTCGACGAGAAAGAAGGGTGCAACATACGAAGTTTCGGGTGTGCGATCGGTCAGATGAGCGGTCTTCGACTACGGGACATCCCGATACGATACACGGATTACTCGCTCGCTTTGCGACCGAGGACCGCAGTTTCATCGGCTCGAATCGATCTACGTTGTACCCGGATTCGACTAGAAGTTCTCCTGGTGGCGTCGAACCTATACTCGATGCCGAGTCCGTAGCTGGGCCGCGCTTCGTATCCCCCCCACCCCTTCGTTTCCGGTGGAAACGCTCGTAGAGGGGGAGGGGGAAGGACCTTATTCAGATCAGAAGTATTTATGCCACAGCAGATTTAACAATATCCGAACGACTAGCAAATACGATTTATTTGGTGTGTTATCTGATCTAGAGAACCTCTTCTCGACGACCCCCACTCCCCGTGATCGATGAGTTCCACACGAAACAGAGGGGTGGGGGTGATCGGACCCGACTGTGATCTAGCAGCCTCCGCACGTTACTGTTGGTAGTAGATCACTACAACCAGACACACGACCCAGATACGAGTCGATACCGAGTCGGGATATCGTCCCGATCGGAGGTTGGGTGTCCTCCCGGAGCGCTAGCAGTCCTTCCTAGCATCCGTTTCGGGCGTTATCCCGTCTACGCGTGTTCACAGCGATCACCTCAATTCACCCCTCTCAGGTTGGATGTCCCCAACTGCAGTCCTCCCTTCCGACCGGCTACCGTGATTCCTCCAATCAGCTGTCACTCCCGAGCGTTCGGCTTGCAATCGGTTACATACAGGTTGATCGTTCGTACTACCCGTTCGTCGGCGAGAAACCGTAGCGTACCCTGTCTGACGTAGTGCTTAAGTGGCGCCGATGGTTTGGAGCGATAACGCCCTCCACACGGGACGGAGGGGAACGGAGGCCAGGATGGGTCTGCTCACCAATCTCAGGGACAGTATTACACGGGTCACCGATCGGCTTTTTGCCGACGACGAGCCCAAACGGATCGGGATATACGGCCCGCCGAACGCGGGCAAGACGACGCTGGCGAATCGGATCGCCCGCGACTGGACCGGCGACGCCGTCGGGCCGGAGAGCCACATCCCGCACGAGACGCGTCGCGCGCGAAGGAAAGAGAACGTCGAGATCGAACGGAACGGCAAGACCGTCACCATCGACATCGTGGACACGCCGGGCGTGACCACGAAGGTGGACTACAAGGAGTTCCTCGATCACGACATGGAGAAGGAGGACGCCGTCAAGCGGTCGCGGGAAGCGACCGAGGGTGTCGCGGAGGCGATGCACTGGCTCCGCGAGGACGTCGACGGCGTCATCTACGTGCTCGACTCGACCACGGACCCGTTCACGCAGGTCAACACGATGCTCATCGGGATCATCGAGAGTCAGGACCTCCCGGTGCTCATCTTCGCGAACAAGGTCGACCTCGACGACGCCGACGTGAAGCGCATCGCCGACGCGTTCCCGCAACACGAGACCGTGCCGCTGTCGGCGCTTGAGGGGGACAACATGGACGAAGTGTACGAGAAGATCGCGGAGTACTTCGGATAATGTCCGAAGCAACCGCTCCCGACGACGGGGACGGCGTCCGTATCGACCTGATCAGCGGCGGCCGGATGGAGGGACTCACCTCGATGGAGAAGATCCGGCTCATTCTCGACTCCGTCCGCGACGGCGATATCGTCGTTCTCGAGGCCGGCCTCTCGCCCGAGGAGGAATCGAAGCTCATCGAGGTCACGATGACCGAGATCAGCCCCGACGACTTCTCGGGCATCGAGATCGAGACGTACCCCTCGAGTCAACAGCCGAACCAGGGACTCGTCGGTCGGCTCCTCGGCAAGGAGGAGACCGCGAAGAAGCTGACCGTGATCGGGCCGGCAAACCAGATCGAGACGCTGCACAAAGACGAGGACCTCATCAGCGCGCTCGTCTCACGCAAGTAGCGATGCCGCACCAGTGTACCAACTGCGGACGGACGTTCGCCGACGGATCGAAGGAGATGCTCTCGGGGTGTCCCGACTGCGGCGGCAACAAGTTCCAGTTCGACCCGGACGGCGGGAGCGATACCGCTCCACCCGAAACGGAGGATACCACGGACCGAACCGCTTCGACAGTCTCGAGCGATGAACCGAGCGCTAACGACGTGGCGGGAACGAACCCAGACGACGTGGCGGGAACGAACACGTCGTCCCGGACGGCACCCGACACGGAAGACGGCGCACAGGCGAGCGCCCGCTCTGACGTCGTCTCGCCCGACGAACTCGCGGCGGCCGCCGAATCCACTGAACCGGTGACCGATCGAACCGAACAGAATGAGGTATCCTCGTCAGCTGACGACGCCGATTCGGCGGATACGGAGGATTCGGACCCGAACCTGGATGCCCTCCGGCAGAAGCTCAACGACCAGTTCGAGTCCATCCGCATCGTCAGTCCGGGACAGTACGAACTGAACCTCATGGAGCTGTACGACCGAGAGGAGTACATCATCTCGTTGCGTGAGGACGGCCGATACGTCATCGAGATGCCCGAAGGCTGGGACGACCGCTGAACGCGGGCCCGAACGATCTGCGCCACCCGAAACGGCTCCCTTTCGCAATCGGACGACTCGCTGATCCGACCTGTTTCACATCGGCCCAGGAGACCTCATCCTCTCCATCCAATCACACTCTCCATTCGAACTAGCCCCTCCTTCCGAACGATACCCTCCACTCGAACTAGCCCCTCCTTCCGAACGATACCCTCCCCTCGAACTAGCCCCTCCTTCCGAACGATACCCTCCACTCGAACTAGCCCCTCCTTCCGAACGATACCCTCCACTCGAACTAGCCCCCTTCTCCCGACCCGTACGGTTCCCCTCGTGTCAGCTTCTGGTTCCGATAGTGCCTTGCCATCGCCACCACCGATCCGAATCGGATGCTCTCTGCGCTCCGTGAGCGCCTCCGATCGGCGCTGTTCGCCTTCCCCTCGGTATTAGCAGCGTTCGGGCTGATCGATCGGAGGAAAGGCGAGGAGGCGTTCGATCTGGCGGTCCCGGTGATGGTGACCGGCGGCCTGCGGACGCTCCTCCGCGTCGCCGACTTCCTGATGGTCGGGATGTACGCCGGCGGCGCGGCGATCGCGGCGCTGGAGTTCGGCTTTCAGTACTACTTCGTTCCGTTCGGCCTCGCGCTCGCGCTCACGTCCGGGACGATCAGCGTCGTCTCCCGCTTTCAGGGTGCCGACGATCCCGCGGAGGCGAACTTCGCGATCAAGCAGTCCCTGTGGTTGGCGATCGCACTCGCGGTGCCGATCACTGTCTTCACGCATTTTTTCGCCGAGGAACTTATCGGCGTTCTCACCAACGACCCGCGTACGATCGCCCTCGGCGGCGACTACCTCCGCGTCGTGATGTACTCCGTCGGGTTCCGCTTCTGGTCGATGATCGCCGCCCGCGCACTCGCCGGTTCGGGCGATACCCGTACCCCGATGTACGTCCGCCTGCTCACGCTCCCGACGAACGTCGGGCTCAACGCCGCGCTCATCTTCGGGCTCGGCCCGTTCCCGGAACTCGGCG
This sequence comes from Halobaculum rubrum, assembly GCF_019880225.1. Classification (NCBI taxonomy): domain Archaea; kingdom Methanobacteriati; phylum Methanobacteriota; class Halobacteria; order Halobacteriales; family Haloferacaceae; genus Halobaculum; species Halobaculum rubrum. The sequence goes on along the minus strand of NZ_CP082284.1, from coordinate 1,395,756 downwards.
TCGTCGGCGCGGCGTGGGGAACTGTCGCCGCGACGACGCTCGCGGGGGTCGTGTTCGCCTGGGCCCTCCTCTCGGGTCGCTACTCCGTTCGCCTGCCGATCCGCGGCAAGCAGTGGGACACGGGGATCGCGCGCGAACTCGTCCGGGTGAGCCTCCCGCTGGCGGGAACCAGGCTCTCCCGGACGTTCGGTCGGTTCCCGTTCCTGTTCCTGTTGGGGGTGCTCGGGACGGACGTCGTCGCGGCCTACGCGATCGGTCGGCGGGTGATGCTGCTCGCGCTGATGCCCGCGTGGGGATACTCCACGGCCGCCTCGACACTCGTCGGGCAGGCGATCGGCGCCGGCGATCCCGATGAGGCCGACGAGTACGGTTGGCAGACCCTCCGACTCGCGCTCGTCACCCAACTCCTCATCGGGGCGGTCATCGCGGTGGCCGCACGACCTATCGCGGCCGCCTTCGGCTCGGAGAACCTCACGCTCACGGTGACGTTCGTCCGCGTGTTCGGGCTCGGCGTCGCCGGCTTCGCTGTCTCGCGGACGATGCGCGGCGGACTTCGCGGCGCCGGCGACACGCGCTGGCCGTTCTACGGCGGCATCATCGGCACGTACGTCGTTCGACTGCCGATCGCGGCGCTCGCACTTCCCGCGGGGTACGCCGCCACGTTGTTCACCGGACCGTTCGCGGCGACGCTCGGGATCGCCCCGCTGGTCGTTCCGCTTCCGGGGATGGGCCTCGGGCTGGTCGCGGTGTTCGCGGCCATCCTCGGGGACATGTACGCCCGGGCCGCCGTCAACGTCGTTCGCTACTACAGCGACGCGTGGAAGGCTGTCGCTCGTGAATCCGGCGTCGGCACGTCGGCGGACTGATCGCGTACTGACGGCCCGATGACCCGACCGTCGGGGCCGACACTTCGCACCTGCTATCCGGGGCCGACACTTCGCACCTGCTATCCGGGGCCGACACTTCACGACCGTCCGCGTGGCTCGCCGTCGGCTGACGGCGACGGAATGAAGCCTTTATGCACCACGCCTTGCCACGTCGAGGCATGAGTAAGGCGACGAAGATCGTGCTCGGTACCGTCGGCGTGTCGGCCGTCCTCGCGGTCGGCATCATCCTCGTTCTCGCGTTCGGGTAGATGGCCGGCTTCGAGCGACGAACGCTTGCGCCGCCCGTCGCGACCGTCCGCGAGGCGTACGCCCCGGAGTGCGTCGTCCTCGACGCGGGAGCGGACTTCGAGACGCTCCCGCCGGAAGCCGCCGAGGAACTCGGCTTACTGGTCGACGCGCTCGATCCCGCGGCGTATCCCGCGGAGTGGCTTCCGGACGACGCGCCGGCGCAGCTGCGGCGGTACGCCGGCTCGGATTTCACCATCGGGATGCCCGGCGACGGCACCGTCGTGTGGACGCGTCAGACGACCCCGCCGACGATTATCGCGAAGAAGCGCGCGGAGGGGACACCCGAGGACTTCCTCGCGTTCCTACTGGCGGAGGCGTTCGTCGAACTGTCGCTCGACGTTCCGGAGCACTTCCTCCCGTTCTTCGGGGAGTCGTATCGCGATCTCGCAGCGGCGACGCCGTTGGCCCCCAACGAGACGTACCAGCTCGCGGCAGCACTGTTCGACGCTTGGGTCGGCGTTCAGACACGCGAGGTGTTCCGGTCGTGGGCGGACGACGCCGACACCGACGCTGGCATCGGCACCGAACCCCTGTCGAACCCCGAGATCCACGCCGCGTGGGTCGACGCCGGCGACCGGCTCGTCGGCCGTCTGGAAAACCTCCCGTCGGAGGTGGCCCGCGGCGACCTCTCGTTTACCGCGGCGACGGAGTACGCGTGCGCAGCGGTGAAACACGACCTCGACCTCCCCGCGCCGTTCTCGGCGCTGGACACCGCGGCGTACCGCGACCACGGGCCAAGCTACGCGGTCCGGTGGGCCGAGAAGACGTTCGAGAAGCTCGGCGAGTAACCCTCAGATTTGCTTCGTAAGGCGTTTCAGACCCCGTTCGAGGAGTCCTCCCCGGGAAGTTCGACAGTCACGTCGCCGTCGTCGGTGAGGTCGATAACCACGTCGAACAGCTCGCGGAACCGTCGGATCTCGGCGTCGTCGTGGACCTCTCGCGAGAGGTGAAACAGACCGACTGCCTCGTGCTCTGCCAGTAGGCTGAGCATCCTCTCTGCTGCATCGTGAACGCCGTCGACGTCGGCGTAATAGGCCAATTCGGTGAGTGAGTCGACGCTGATCCGTCGCTTCCCGGCGTGGGCGGCGAGGAAGCGTTCGACCTGCTTGACGACGCCGTCGAGGTCATCCGGAGACGAGACGTAATGAAAATGGTCCGAACTGCGCCGGGAGTAGCCCCGCTCGACGGAGATCGTGTCGAGGATCTCCGCACGCGACTCGTCTACGTCGTAATGTTCGAGCTTCTGTTCGACCTCGCGGGCGGTGGTTCGCGTGGAGACGACGAGGAAGTTGTCGGTGTCGGCCTTCAGGAAGTCCGTGTCGATGCGGTCGGTCTCGCCGATGCTCGGGTGGAGAAGCAGCACCCCCGTTCCGCCGGGGATCGTCGTCTCGGTGTCGCTGACGGCGAGCGTGTAGTCCATGTACCTGACAGCGACCGCTCGAACTTAAATTCCGTTGCGGCTCCGAGCCAGTCGGTCGTTCAGTGCCCGACCGGTCACACGACCCCCGGCGATCAGAACTCGGCTTGGACGATCTCGAGCACCTCCTCGCGATCGTCCCAGGAGACGAAGATCGCGACGGAGGTGGCGGAGGTGATGATGTCGTGGACGTTGATCCCCGCGTTCGCCACGGGGCCGACGATGCTTGAGACGACGCCCGGCCGGTTCGGGAGTTCTCCGCCCATGACACGGATGACGGCGTAATCGGCCTCCGTACTGACCGACGACAGCGAGCCGTCGCCGACGACGACTTCGTCGTGAAGCGCCGCCTCGGCGCGGTCGGATACCTCCGTGTCGACGTAGAACGTCACCGAGTCCATTCCGGAGGCGACGGCGTCGATGTTGATCTCCTCTTTGCGGAGCGATTCCGAGAGATCGGCCAGAATTCCCGGTCGGTTTCGGATCGCGCGCCCGGCGACCGTGATGCACGAAAGCGGGTCCTCCCGCATGTCGATGAGGTTCTCGAAACTCCCCTCGATGCGGGTCCCGCCGCCGAGGAGGTCGCCGTGCTGGTAGTGGACGACGCGGACGTCGAGGCTCTCGTCTTTGTACACGAGCGCCGACGGAGCGATCACCTCGGCGCCGCGGAACGAGAGGTTCCGGAGCTCGTCGACGGTGATACTCGCGACGTTGCGCGCCCCCTCGACGACGTGGGGGTCGCCGGTCATCACGCCTTCCACGTCGGTGACGATGACGACCTCGTCGGCGTCCATGTACCTGCCGAGCATCACGGCCGTCGTGTCCGAACCGCCGCGGCCGAGGGTGGTTACCCCGCCGTCAAGCGTCTGCGCGAGAAAGCCCGTGATGACCGGGACGACGCCGTCCATCTGCGCGGCCAGCGCGGCTGCGCGCTCTTGCGTCGCAGCGACGTCGACCTCGCCGACCTCGTCGGTGATAACCGGCCACTCGTCGCGTCCCGGTTCGAGGAACATCGCGTTCACGCCGCGGGCGGCCAGCGCCGCCTTCAGCATGCGCACGGAGGTGCGCTCCCCCATCGAGACGATCTCGGCGCGGTCCTTGTCGCCGATCTCGAAGGTGATCTCGTCGAGGAGGTCGTCGGTCGTCGACCCCATCGCGCTCGCGACGACGGCGATCTCGTGGCCCTGCTCGACGGCGGCGGCGATGGAGTCGGCGGCGCGCTCCACCCGGTCGCCCGAGCCGAGCGAGGTACCGCCAAACTTCGCGACGACGCGCATTACGACCGCACCTCGACCACCAGCGGTGGACGTACGTCAGATTCTCCGCGATTCATGGCGCCGGATAACACCGGTTCGCGTTTAACGCTGTCCTCTGTCGCAAGGGTCGCCGGCCGCGGCACTCACTGCCCCCGCGGCCGTGCACGGTTGCGACTCCGAGCCGCACTCGGCCGTCCGGTCCGCTTTCTGGTCCACGGTCGCGGTATCCTCGCCGATCCGCGGTCGCGGTATCCTCGCCGATCCGCGGTCGCGGTATCCTCGCCGATCCGCGGTCACGGGGAGTTTTCATCCGTCCCCGCAACGAAGCGACATGGTCGGACGCAGCCGGCGGTTCGCCATCGCGGACACCGCCCAACAGGTCGTCGGTGGGTTCCTCCTCGCGGGACCGTTCGTCGTCACCGACGAGGTGTGGGGCCTCGCCGTCGGGATGGCGTGGTATCAGGTAGTCGTGACCGTCGGCATCGTTCTCACGGTCGGGTACGGGGCGCTGTACAAGGCCGACGACGAGCGCGACCCCGACCGCGAGGCGGAGGTCGCCGGGGTCCCGCTGCGGTTCGTCTCGCTCATCGCCGTCTCGTACCTCTCGGTCGGGATCCTCGCGCTGTCGTTCGACGCGCCGGCGACGCTCATCCCGAACCACGTCGACCCGCCGGTGGCGATGCGCGATCAGATCTATATCACCCTGAAGGCGATGAGCGTCGGCTCCGTCTTCTCGGTGATCGGCGCGGCGACGGCCGACTCCGTGTTCTGATCTTTGTCGACTGTCCGAGTTGTGTTTCGGCGCAATTCAAGCCGGATCCCCGGAGCTCAGGAGCCAGCGAGTCGGTGGGGGCTCAGGCGGACGATATCAGCCGCTTCCGGGTACGGGTGTGCCGCACGGCGAGCCCCAACAGTACCGCGGGTACGAGCGCCGCGACGGCGAGACCGACGGGCCCGCCGACGAACAACGCTGCGGCCCCGAACACCTGCGTAAAGACGGGGAGAACGATCGCCGCGGCGATGTACAGCGTCCCGCTGAGCGGCCAGTCGGGAACGTGGTAGCGGACGTACTTCATGTCGTAGTAGATCGCGACAGCGAACACAAGCCACGCGAGGAACTGCGTCAGGGGCAACACCGTGGCCAGACCCAGCGACCGCAGTGCGCCGCCGGCGTCGAGGCCACCCGCCATACTGCTGCGGAACGTCACGACGAGCAGGAGGACGACGACGAGGTTGATCCCCCACAGCGCACCGCCGAACAGCACGCCGGTTCCCCAGTCGGACGGCTCGGGCTCGGGTCCGGCCCCGGCGGCCCCGGCGGCCCCGGCGCCGCCGCCCACGCTCCCCTCGTTAGAGACGCCGCACTCGGGACAGATCGCGGCCTCCTGTTTGATCACCGCGCCGCAACTGCGGCAGTACTTCTCGCCGGCGCCCGCCTGTCGGTTCTCCTCCTCGCCGGATTCGTCGACTTCGGTTCCGTCGGGTCCGCCCGCATCCTCCCCGGCCTTGCCGGGTTCGGCGTTCCCGTCGGACTCGTCGCCGGAACCGCCGCCCCGGTCGTCGACGCCACCGTCGCGGTCGACCCCGTCGACGCCGGCATCGGTCGCGTCGGTCGCTTCCGTCTCGTGTACGCCGTCGCTGCGGTCGGCGTCGCCGCCGCGACCGCTCCGTCGCGATCCTCCGCGGGCGGTCCGGTCCGGAGCCGTGCTCTCGTCGCTGTCGCCGGCGGAACCGGTCCGCCCTCGCGACGACGACCGATCGGTCGACCCGCCGGCGTCGGTCGACGCGCTCGACCGCTCCGTCGAGTCGGATCCGCCCGTCCGGTTCCGATCCGACGACCCGCGGTCGTCGTTGTCGCTCCTCCCGTCGGTGGCGTCGCCATCGCCGGTGTCGTTCTCGTCACCGAACCCCCACCCGCTGTCGTCGGACGACGCCGACGTCGACTCTGACGAGCCGGTATCGACGGTGTCCGCGGCGTGGTCCGCGTCGGCTCCGGCCGTTCCGTCGTCGAAGCCCCACGCGTCGTCGTCGGTCGAGTTCCCGTCGAACCCCCAGCCGTCGTCGCCGTCGTGTGCGGCTGCCCCGAAGCCGGCGTCGTCACTCGTCTCGGCCGCGGCGAACGAGTCGACGCCACCACCGCTCCCGACGCCGCCGGCGTCACCTCGGCCCCCGGCGGTCGAGAACGAGATGGACCTCGCGGCGATCGTCGCCGACACGCGGCCGGATCCGTCGGTCGGGTCGAATCGCTCGGTCGCCTCCGGTCCGTCCCGGACCTGCACGCCGACATCGACAGTTCCGGTGACCGACTTCGACCACTCGCGCCGCTCGCCGGGGGCGAGCGTCACCCGGTCGACGAACAGGACGTCCCCGTCCGCCCGACAGCCGACGTTCGCCCTCGTCCGCGATCCCGTCTCGTTGACGACGGAGATCTCGAGGTCGTCGGGGAGGTTCCGATCTATCCAATCCATTACTGGGGGCGATCCGGTTGGACGCTCTTAATTCCCCGACATGACCGGGAGACAAGGCCGGCACAGCGGCCGAGAGTTCCGTGATCACGATCCGGAACCCGATCCGGTCGGGTTCCGGCCTCAGCCGCTCACCGTCCCTCCGCGAGCCGACTCCCGATCCGTTCCGGAAGCCCGGCGTCTACAACCCCCGCCGCGACCGCGTCGGTGTCGTACTCGACGCGCCGTTCCTCGACCGTTCGCTCGTCGACGTCGAGGACCGCGTAGGCGGCGCGAGGATCGCCGTCGCGCGGCTGGCCGACGCTCCCGGGATTGACGACCACTCCCTCGGGGTACACGCCGTGGTGCTGGACGTGGGTGTGGCCGAGCACGAGCGCGTCGAGATCGCCGTCGTCGACGCCGAGCCGGTCGGCGGCGCTGCCGATCAGGCCGCCGGCGAACTCCCGCGGCTGGGTGTAGTGGTCGGGGTTGTCGGGGTGACCGTGGACGACGGCGACGCGCCCCTCGGCGACCGTTCGGCGTTCGGGGAGTCCGTCGAGCCACGCGATCGCGTCGTCGTCGAGCGCCTCCCGCGCGTGGTCGACGCCCGCGCGGGCCATCGCGTTGAACCCCGGCGCCGAGCCGGCGGCGACCGCGCGGTCGTGGTTCCCCTGTACGGTCGGGATCGAGCGATCCCGGACCGCCGTGACGCACTCGGCGGGCCAGGGGTTGTATCCGACCACGTCGCCCGCACAGACGAGTCCGTCGACGGGCGGTATGTCGTCGAGTACCGCCTCCAACGCGATCCGATTGCCGTGGATATCTGAGAGCAGGCCCAGTCGCACGTCCTTGCACAGGAACTCCGCGGTAGTAGTTCCGGCGGCGTCTCGCGCCTCGCTTCACTCGTCCTCGCTCTTTGTGGGCGGCTCGCCCGCAACCTCGCCGCCGCCGTCCCGAGGAGTTCGCCTCACTCCGTTCGGCTCACTCCTCGCTCGTGTTCTGCACGGCGAAGGAACTCCCCCCGTCGCCGACGTGGACTCCCGCCGCACAGACCGCGTGCTCGTAGTCGAGTCCGTACGCCGTCCGGGCGGCCGCCACCGCAGTTCGAGGCTCGAACTCGAACGCCCGGGGCTCGTTCTCCTCGTACGTCGCCACGAGGTGGGGTTCGTCGACCTCACGGACCAGCAGGGCGTCGCGACGGACGATCCCGACGTACCCGGCGTCCTGCTCGATCACGCCCGCGACGCGCGGGGTGTCGTAGTCGTCCTTCTCGTAGTCCATCGCGTGCAGGGCCTCGACGAGCGCGTCGCGGGCGGGGTAGCCGCGGTCGTACTTCTCGGCGACGGGGTCGACGTGTGAGCCGTTGCCGACGACGGCCCCCTCGCCCGCCGCCCGCGCGCAGTTGTACGAGACGTACGGGTTGTCCGTCTCCTCGGCGTCGGCGGTCGGGACCACGGTGAGCGTGTCGTCGTCCCGCCGCGTCACCTTTCGATTCGGGAACGACCGTGAGGAGACGCGGTACGCGCCGACCTTCGGCCCGACGACGACGAATCGTCCGATATACATACACGACCGTGTACCACGAGCCGACAAGTAGGTGATGATATATGCACGTGTGCGGTTTCGCTCGCGGACTCACACGACACCCGACGCTGAACGAACGTTCAGAACCCTTATCGGGGCGGACGACGTGAATCGATCGAAACCCGTGCGAACCCCTTCAGCTTCCGTCGTTGCCGTCTGTCTGCTGCTCGTCGTCGGCGGCGTCGCGGGCGTCGCCGCGCCCGCCGCCGCCGACGCGTTCGTCACGATGACCACCGACGTTTCCACGGAGGATCCCGTCCCCGACGAGGCGTTCACGGTCACGACGACGCTGGCGAACGACGACGACAGCGACGACACGTACCGCGTCACCGACCTCTCGGTCGCGGAGGTATCGAACCGCAACTACGACGAGGATGACGAGGAGTTAGCGGTTCTCGACGTTTCCGACCCGCTGGAACCGGGATCCGAGCGGACCTACGACTTCTCGGTCACGCTCGAGGACGCTGGCCAGCAGACAGTCTACGTCCACGCGACGCTGCTCAGCTCCCGCGGCGAGCGCAAGTACGTCGTCCAGCCGGTGACCGTCGACGTCGACCGACCCGACCCGCAGCTCGAACTCGACGTGAGCGACGCCGTCGTCGGCGCCGAGCGGACGGTGAACGTCACCGTCGCCAACGGGCTCGACACGACGGTCAGCCAGATCGACGTGCGGGTCGCCTCCTCCTCGGGCGCGCTGGCGTTCCGAACGAAGGGCCGCGTTCGCGCGACGCTCGCCGCCGGCGACACCGCCGCGTTCACGTTCCCGGCGAGGGCGACCGAGTCGGGCCAGTTCCCCGTCGAGGTGACGCTCGCGTACTCCCTCGAGGGCGACCGTCGAACCGTCACCCGGACGTTCGACGCCGACTTCTCCGAGCCGCAAAACCCCGGCGAGATCCGACTCACCGGGGTGAGCGTGACGCGGGGCCCCGGCGGCGTGCTCCGGATCGCCGGCAGCGCTGCCAACGTCGGCAGCAGCGACGTGGAGAGCGTCCTCGTCAGCGTCGTCGACGGCGACGGGGTCCGGGCCGCCGACCCGCAGCCCGACTACTTCGTCGGCGGCGTGGAAGGGAGCGACTTCGCCTCGTTCGATCTCAACGCCGAGCTGACCGGCGATCGAACCACCGTGCCCGTCCGCGTCGAGTACGTCGTCGACGACGTCCGGCGCTCGTACACGACCGACGTGCGCGTGAGCCAGGCCGCGCTCGCGACCCCGACGCCCGAACCGCAGGGCGGCCCGCTCGGAGCGCTTCCGCTGCTCCCGACCGCGCTCGCCGTGCTCGTCGTCGTGCTCGGGGGCGCGCTCGTGCTCCGCCGGTGATGGCGGGACGCGACGGTGCCGACACCGACGACGCGGATCCTAATGAGGGGACGACCCGCCCGGTCATCGCCGGCCACGACGTGGTGAAAGAGTACGTCACCGGCGGCGAGACGGTGCGTGCGCTGCGCGGCATCGACTTCCGGGTCGACCCCGGCGAGTTCGTCGCGATCGTCGGTCCCTCGGGGTCGGGCAAGTCCACACTCCTGAACATGCTCGGCCTGCTCGACGTGCCGACGAGCGGGCTCGTCGAGTTGGACGGGGTCGACGTGGAGACGTTCGGCGACGCCGAGCGCACCCGCAAGCGCAAGGAGACCATCGGCTTCGTGTTTCAGAGCTTCCACCTCATCCCGACGCTGACGGCCGTAGAGAACGTCGAGGTGCCCCGCCTGCTCGACCGCACACCCCGGAAGACCCGCGACGCCGCGGCCGACCTCCTCGAACGGGTGGGCTTGGGCGACCGGCTCACACACTATCCCGACGAGCTGTCGGGCGGGCAGAAACAGCGCGTCGCCATCGCCCGCGCGCTCGTGAACGAGCCCCGGCTCCTGCTGGCGGACGAGCCGACGGGCAACCTCGACCGGGATACCGGCGATCAGATCCTCGCGGAGTTCGACGCGATCACCGACGAGGGCGTCGCGGTCGTCACCGTCACCCACGACGACTACGTCGCACAGTCCGCCGACCGCGTCGTCAACCTCATCGACGGCACCGTCCGCGAGGACGAGGAGGCGGTCACCGGATGAACCCCCTCGACCGCCTGTGGGGGGCGTTCCCGGCGTTCCTCATGGCGCGCCGGAACGTGGCGCGGGCGAAGACGCGCTCGGCGCTGGCGGTCGCGGTCATCCTCATCGGCGTCGTCGCCATCGGCGCCATCGGGGCCGGCGGCGTCGCCTTCCAGGAGTCGCAGTTCGAGACGCTCGGCTCCATCGGCGCGGACATACAGGTGTTCGCCGGCGAGGACAACGAGAACGGCTACCTCACCGCGGCCGACGTCGGTCGGATCGACCGCGTCAGCGGGCAAGCGGAGATCGTCCCGCTGAAACAGGAGAGCGCCGACGTGATCCGAGGTGGCTCGACCGCCGGGCGGGCGACCCTGTACGGCGTCGGGGAGCCGTCGACGCTGTACGAGGTACGCGAGGGCTCGATCCCGGCGAACTGGCGCAAGGGCGTGCTCGTCGGGTCGACGCTCGCCGAGCGGTACGACCTGCGCCCCGGCTCGAAGGTGACGCTCCGCCGCACGGTCACCGAGGACGGGGAGACCGTCCGGCGGACCGAGGAGTACCGCGTGACGGCCGTGCTGGCGCAGGGCGGACGAGCCGACATCGCCAATCCCAACGAGGCGTTCGTGCTCCCGCCACAGGAGTTCGACGACGACGCCTTCGCGCAGGTGATCGTCCGCTCAGAGGACGCGACGGCGGCCAACGAGACCGCGATGGAGATCAAGCGAACGTTCAACGGCCGCCGGCAGCTGGTCGCCGTGTTCGAGCGCGGCGACATCGCCGAGCAGATCGACGAGGCGTTCCGGCTGATCAACCTCTTCCTCGTCGGCATCGGCGCCATCTCGCTGGTCGTCGCGGGCGTTTCCATCGCCAACGTGATGCTCATGTCGGCGATCGAGCGCCGCGAGGAGATCGGCGTGTTGCGCGCGGTCGGCTACCAGAAGCTCGATATCGTTCGGATCATGCTCGCGGAGGCGACGCTGCTCGGCGTCGTCGGGTCGCTGCTCGGCGGCGCGGTCACGCTCGGGATCGTCGCGGTGATCAACGACGCCCTGCTCGGGGACCCGTTCGCGTTCCCGCCGGGATCGCTCCAGTACGTCGCCGTGGGAATGGTGTTCGGCGTGATCGCGAGCCTGCTCGCGGGAATCTATCCCGCGTGGACGGCCGCCCGTGAGCGGCCCGTGGAGGCGCTGCGTGGCTGACATCGCTGCGACCCCGAGGCGTCCTCCCCGTCGGCGGCGACGGTTCCGCCGGCTTCGGGGAGTTCATTACCGCTCGTCTTCGAGAGGTGTCGAGGGATGAGCGACGGCACCAACGGCGGATCCGACGCGGGCAACGGAACCAACGACGGGTCCACTGCGGGCGACGCGGACGACGTGAACGATGAGCCGGACGTTGACACGCTCATCATGGAGGCAACCTACCGCGCGCTGTGCGAGCACGGCTACGCCGAGTTGAGCGTCTCCCACATCGCCGCGGAGTTCGAGAAGAGCAAGTCGCTGCTGTACTACCACTACGACTCCAAGGACGACCTGATCGCGGGGTTCCTCCGGTTCGCGGGCGATCACTTCCTGACGATGCTCGACGAGGCCGAGCGTGAGGCCGACTCCCCGGTGCAACGGATCCACGCGTTCGTCGACATCTACCTCGGGGCGGAGGTCGAGGACCTGATGGCCGAGGCCCAGCGCGCGATGATCGACCTCCGGGCGCAGGCGGTCTCGGAGCCCCGCTTTCGCGAGGAGTTCACGCGCATCGACGAGCACCTGCGCGAGCGACTCGCGAGCGCGATCGCCGACGGTGTCGAGTCGGGTGCGATCGACGGGACGATCGACCCCGACGAGGCGGCGACGTGGCTCCTGTCGACGCTTTCCGGCGCGATGCTCCAGCGCCACACCGCCGACTACGACGTGGTCACTCCGGTCCGGGCGATGCTCCACGGCTACGTCGACGAGTTCGCTCGCGCGTCGCCCGACCCTGTCCACGGCGACGGGGCCGACGGCGACCCCGACGCCGATCACGGCGACCCCGACACCGATCACGGCGACCCCGACACGTCGCGGGAGTGATCGCCGAGCACAGGCTTTTCACGCCGGCCGAACTGTCATATCATATGGCAGACGACTCGACTGCAGACTCGTCAGCGTCGACGACCACCCGGAGCCTCTCGCGCCTCGGCCGCGTACTGTTCGGCCTCGGTCTCGCGGTGCAGGCCTCGGAGGACTTCCGCGACATGGAGGACTCGATCGAGTACGCCGAGTCCGCGGGCGTGCCCGTTCCCGAACTCGCGGCGCCGTTCGCCTCGGGGATGATGCTCGTCGGCGGGGTCGGGATCGCCCTCTGGCGGCTCCCGCGGATCGCGACGGGCGCGGTCGTCACGTTCCTCGCGGCGGTGACGCCGACGATGCACGACTTCTGGAACGAGGAGGGCGACGCGAGCGGCGAACGGCTCGCGTTCTTCGGCAACCTCGCGATGTTCGGCGCGGCGCTGGCGTTCCTCCGGGAAGCGTACCGATCGTAACGCTCGACAGGGCCACACTGACGGCCGCGTTCCCCGCCGTCAGTTGCTTTCAGAACATATATCGAATAAAAATCAATAATTACTAAGCTGTTTCTCAGTCACGCGTCAGTGACGATGACGAAGGCACTCAAGGCGTCCGGATTTCTCGGATTGGCGGTGATGATGGCGGTAGGGCTACATCAGTTCGTCATACTGTCGGGGGGGTCGGCAGTCCCGCCGTGGATGATCGGCGGTCACGCCCATCTGGGCGTGCTGTCGATCCTCGCGATCGTGATGGGGTTCGCGGTGCCCGCGGTGGGCGTGGTCGACCGGCTCCGGACCGCGGTCACCGGGCTGTTTATCGCCGGGCAGTGGGGAATTCCGGGGATCGTCTGGCTCGGCGAAGGCTTCGGCCTCACGTTCCTCATGCCGACCGGGTTCCTCTGGGGCGGCGCGCTCATCGCGTCCATGCTCATCATGCTGTACAAGACGGTGACCGGCCCCGATTCCGCGGGAAGCGAACGGTCGGGCGTCGCGCCGGCGGACGACTGAGCGACGGTCTCGTCTCCTTCGGCCGCGCGCTCGGTGACTACACGTCGCGGCGGGCGAACAGCGCGATCGCCGCGAGCAGGAACAGCGCCGTCACGCCCACCAGCACCGCGACCGAGTCGAGGGCGTACTCGCCGCGAACGAGGACGGCCGTGGGGTCCAGATACCGCGCCGGCGAGAGCGCGCCGACCCACTCGTAGTCGCTGCCGGTGACGACCGCCTCGACGATCCACGTGGCGAACACGGCGCCGAGGGCGACCCGTCCGGCGGTGCGCCCGCCGTCGACGACGACGCCGAGGAACAGGCCGACGGCGCCCCACGCGAGGAGGTACGGTATCGACAGCGCGTGCAGTGCCAACAGCCGGGTCACGGAAAGCCCATCGCCGACGGCGACGGAGACGCCGTACAACGCCAGTGGGACGACGAGGTTCACGACGGCGATCGGCACCAGCAGCGCGAGAAACGTCCCGACGAGGACGCTCGCACGCGGCGTCGGTGCCGACAGCGTCGCGTCCAGCCGATCGGAGGCGACGCCGCCGGCGACACGACCGGCGGCGACGTAGGCGACGTACGCCGCGAGTCCGACGATCCACCCCAGCGTGTAGAACTCGGACGCGAGCAGGCCGGCGACGCTTCCGAGCGACTCCAGGCCGAACAGCGCACGCAGCGCCGGCGGCAGCGCCTCGGTCATCGCCTCGATGTCGACGCCGGCGGTGACCTGCGGACCGATCCAGACGTACAGCGACCCGAACAGCGACAGCACCACGGCGGCGGCGACCGACGGACCGACCAGTCGCTCCGCCTCGTAGCGAGCGATCGTCAGCGTCGCGCTCGACGGCGCTCGAGGGTCGGTGGCGTCGCCGCCGCGTCGCCGCCGCGCGGCGTCCGCGTCCGCCACGTCGTTCGTCACACGTCCACCTCCCGAAACCGGACGGTCGCCGCCGCGAGCAGGACGGCGGCCGCGCCAAGCAGTATCCCGGCTCCGGCGAGGTCGTACTCGCTCGCGGTGAGCACCGCGACCGGGTCGTAGTAGTGTGCCGGTGCGACCATCGCCAGCCAGTCGAGGTCGGTGCCGGTCACGGCGACGCTGACGACGTACGTGGCGGCGATCGCACCTGCTCCGGTTGCCTCAGCGATCCGTCGGCTCGGCGCGAGCACCGAACACAGCGTCCCGACGGCGACACAACACAGGAGGTACGGCACCGACAGCGCGTGGACGGCGACCACGTCAGCGATCCGGAGCGGGTCGTCGATCAGCACCGACCCGCCGTACACGACGGCGGCGACGACGACGTTCGCGAGCGCCACCGGGAGGAGGTGCGCGACGTACGTCTCCGCGAGCAACTGTGTCCGCGAGATCGGCGCCGCGAGCACCAGTTCGATCGTGCCGTCGTCGATCCGGCCCGAGAGGCTCCCGGCCGCCAGGTACGCGACGTACGTTCCCAGCCCGAACACCCAGCCGAACACGTACAGCTCCGCCGCCATGAACCCCGCGAGCGTTCCGATCTGCTCCAGGCCGAACGACTCGACGAGCGACGGCGGCAGCTGTTCGGCGTACGCCGTCAGGTCGACCTGTTCGAGCAGGCCGGGGGCGACGAGCAGCATCGTTCCGCCGAAGGCCGCCAGCGACGCCGAGGCGACCACGGCGCCCACGATCCGGCGCTCGCCCTCGTAGCGGGCGACCTCAACCATCGGTGGACTCCGTGGGACGCTCTCCCCGGTCGCCGTCACGGTCGCGTTCGGGCTCGCGCTCGCGGGCGTCGGCTGCGTGCTCGGCGCCGCGGTCGTCGGCGCCCGCCTCGGTCGGTCGACGGGTCGCCGCGCCCTCGCGTTGCCCCTCGTCGTAAAACCGCATGAACACCGCCTCCAGCGGCGCCTCCTCGATGGTGAGATCGAGCAGATCGAACCCGCCGAGCCACTCGAGCAGCGGCTCGTACGCGCCGGTGTAGGTGAACGAGACGGTCGAGGCGCCGTCGTCGGCCTCGGCGGCGGTCTCGGTCACCTCGACGTCGTGGGCGTCCGCGAGCGTGACGTCCTCGGGCGCGAGCGCATTTGTAGCGTGAACGCGGACGGTCTTCCCGCTGCGTTCGAGCAGCGCCTCGACGTCCTCCAGGGCCGCCAGCCTGCCGTCTCGGATGATCCCCACGCGATCGCACACCTTCCGGACCTCGCTCAGCACGTGCGAGGAGAAGAAGAACGTCGTCCCGCGGTCGCGCTCGTCGCGGACGAACTGATGGAACTGCTCCTGTTTCAGCGGGTCCAAGCCGGTCGTCGGCTCGTCCATGATCACGAGATCGGGGTCGTGCATGAACGCGATCACGATCGCGAGCATCTGCCGGTTGCCGCGCGAGTACTCGCCGACATTGCGGTCGAGCGGCGGATCGAACAGATCCAGCAGTTCGTCGCTTCGGACGTCGCCCCGGAGCCCCGCGTGATACTCGAGGATGCGCCGGCCGGTGACGCGGTCGTCGAACGACGGCTCGCTCGGGAGGAAGCCGACGTTCGCACGGGCCCGCCGGAGCGCGCGGACGTCGGTGATGTCGGCGCCGAGTACCCGCGCGGTGCCCGCGCTCGGCGACTGAAAGCCCATGAGCGTCCTGATGGCGGTCGTCTTTCCCGCGCCGTTGGGACCGAGGAAGCCGAACACCTCGCCGGAGTCAACGGCAAAGGAGAGGTCCTCGACGCCGCGGACGTCTCCGTAGTACTTCGTGAGTCCGTCGAGTTCGAGCGGGGGCATCTCTCCGTATACGTGGACCGCGACGGGACATCAGTATACCGTCGCTACCCGAATCCGACCGGAACACCGCCGTATTCGTCCGTCGTCGGCCGATCTCGACTTCGCAACACTCATAACTCCCACCGACCTACAGTCGATGCCGAAAGACGAACGCGGATCGGCAACGTCTCAGTCCATTGGGGTAGCTGGCCAATCCTGTTGCCTTCTGGGGGCAACGACCCTGGTTCGAATCCAGGATGGACTACTTCTCTTCGCGCGCTTCATGTCGAACCCGTTCGTACCGTAGCAACGGGGTTTCCACACGAAACAAGGGGGTCTACCCGGTCCACGGTCCGTCGCTTGCTCTCCGTGGGGTGCGACCGTCCTCGCCACACTGGTTGTCGCCGGTCCCACCGACACTCCCGTTGTTACGGGGTCCCCGACCGATTTACGTTCCCGACGTCACGTCCGCGCATGGTCGCTCTCGATCCGCTCTCGCTCCCGGTCGTCGGGGCGGGCGTCATCCTCGTGTTGCTCGCGTGTTCGGCGTTCTTCTCCAGCAGCGAGATCGCGATATTCAGCGTCGAGCGCTACCGCGTCGGCGTGCTCGCCGAGGGTGGCGGGAACGGCGCCGTGCTGGAGGCGCTGCGCTCGGACCCCCATCGGCTGCTCGTGACGATCCTCGTCGGAAACAACGTCGTCAACATCGCCATGTCGTCGGTTGCGACGGCGATCCTCGTGGCCGCGTTCCCCGCCGGCGTCGCCGTGACGGTGTCGACGGTCCTCCTCACGGTCGTCGTGCTGGTGTTCGGGGAGATCGTTCCCAAGTCCTACGGCGTGGCGAACGCGGAGTCGTGGGCGCTGCGGACGGCGCCGACCGTCCGGCGCTTCCAGCGGCTCGCCGGCCCGGTCGTAACGGGGTTCGACCTCGTGACGCGACGGCTGAGCGCGGCCGTCGGCGGCGAGGCGGCGATCGAGGCGCCGTACGTCACCCGCGACGAGCTGGCGGCGCTGGTCCGCTCGGCCGAGCGCGGCGGCGAGATCGACGCCGACGAGCGCGAGATGGTGGAGTCGGTGCTCGGGCTCCACGAGATCACCGCCGGCGACGTGATGGTTCCCCGCGAGAACGTCGTCGCCGTCGACGCGAGCACCTCGATCCGCGACGCGGCGACGCTGGCGGCCGACGAGCGGGTGACCCGCCTTCCGGTGTACGACGGGTCGCTCGACGAGCCCCGCGGGGTCGTCGACCTCCGCGACTTAGAGCGGACGCTCGCGCTCGACGAGTCGGTGCCGATCGAGCGGCTCGCGACGGCGACGCCGTCGGTTCCGGCCTCCGAGCCGATCGACACCCTGCTGACTCGGATGCAGGACGCGCGCGTCCGGATGGCGCTGGTCGTCGACGACGCCGACAGGGTCGTCGGGCTCGTGACCACGCAGGACGTGCTGGAGGAGGTCGTCGGCGACCTGTTCGACGTAGGGACCGAGGCGAGCATCCGGGCGGTCGCCGACGGGGTGATGGTCCGCGGCGACGTGTTCCTCGACCGCCTCGACGCCGTCTTCGGGACGACGCTCTCGGCGGACGCGCCCGCGGACGCCGGGACGCTCGCCGGCTACGTGTACCACCGGCTCGGGCGCGTCCCTCGCTCTGGCGAGCGGGTTGACCTCGACGGGATCGCCGTGACGATCGAACAGATCGACGGCGAGCGCGTCCGACGGATGTTCGTTGAACGGACCGGGTCGACGGGACCGTCGTCGGTCGGGGAGGGGTCTCCGGAATAGTCTTACTCCCGGCGGCGGACGCACGGGCACATGCCGCTTCTCCAGGGGACGGCGGTAGCGATCGCCGTCGACCTCGGGTTCGTGGCGGCGGCCGTCGGCGGCCTGTGGGTCGGGGCGAACTGGTTCGTCGCCGGGGCCACGAGGCTGGCCCGTCGCCTCGGCCTCTCGGGGCTGGTGATCGGGCTCACGGTCGTGGCGTTCGGGACGTCCGCGCCCGAGTTCGCGGTCACGGTCGACGCGGCGGTCGCGGGCAACCCGGACATCTCCGTCGCGAACGTCGTCGGGTCGAACGTCGTCAACCTCGGGTTCGTTCTCGGCGGCGCGGCGCTCGTCCGGGCGCTGCCCACCTCCCGGGATCTCGTGTGGCGCGACTCGCTCGTCCTCGTCGGCGTCACCGCGCTCGTCCTCGGACTGCTGTGGGACCTCCGACTCGAACGGCTCGAGGGGGTCCTCCTGCTCGGTCTCCTCGTCGGGTACCTCGCCGTGCTCGTCCGGTCGGGATCCGTCGGCGGGGCCGTGGACACGGCCACAGTGAGTTCGTTCGAGCGGACGGACGCCGCCCGGCTCGTCGTCGGGCTCGGGATCGTCGTCGGGGCCGCTCACCTCCTGGTCGGTTCGGCGGCCGACCTCGCCGGCGCGGCGGGGGTCTCCGACTGGGTTGTCGGCGCGACGGTCGTCGCGCTGGGCACGTCGGCCCCGGAGTTCGTCACCTCCGTCGCGGCCGCACGCCGGGGACGCGCGGGACTGTCGGCCGGGAACCTCGTCGGGAGCTGCGTGTTCAACTTCCTGGGCGTCCTCGGCGTCGCCGCCGTCGTCGCCCCGCTTCCCGTGAGCCCTGCGGCGGTCTCGGGGACGACGTGGCTCCTCGGGACGGTCGTGCTCGTCGCCGTGCTCTTCGGCACGCGTCGCGTGCTCTCGAAACCCGAGGGGGCGCTGCTGATCGCGGTGAACGCCGTCAACTGGGCCCTCGACTTCCTTCGGTAAGCCTCCCCCGGTCGGTCGCCTCATACGGGGGCCCGCTACTTCCTGACGTCCAGCAGCGCGACGCGCTCGTGGATCACGTCCGCGAGGGATCCCGTCGTTGCCGCCAACTCCGTGTCGCTGATGTCGAAGTACGCCCGAACGAGCGTTTCGTCGTAGTCGCCGAGCGTCTCCGCCGGTTCCAACAGATCGCGGACGGCCGACGCGGCCGCGGCCTCGTCGCCGGGGCGGTCAGCTCCCTCCTCGGCGGCGACGAGCACGACGACGGCGCACTCGCCCTCGGCAACGCCGAGCGTGAGCGCGCGGTCGATCTGCCGCCTGCCGGCGGCGTACAGCATGACCTCGACGCCGCGGTCGCGGGCGACGTTCTCGCCGCGGTCGAAGGCGCGGTCGGCCAACTCCAGTGCGCGTTCCAGCTGTGTACGGTCGACGACGTAGCGGGCGTCGAACGCCTGGACGGTGCAGCCGGTCTCCTCGCCGATCGCGGTCAGCTCGTCCAGAAACGCGTCGAGGTCGTCGATCCCCGCCTCGCCTTCGACGAGTCTCACGAGAAATCACCGAAGGTCGCCTGCCCGCTCCCGTCGTCGTCCGCGTCGCTTCCGGCGGTCGCAGCCGCCGACGCGGTCGCGTCCTTCTCGACGCCGTCCATCGAGGGATCCTGTCGGCCGACGGCCTGCAGGACGTTCTCGGCGGTCTTCTCGCGCCCGCGCAGCGCGCCGAGCACGACCGACTTGTCGGCCTCGCGCAGCTCCGCGCGGGTCTCGATGCCGGCCTCGAACAGCCGGCGGGCGCGCTTGCGGCCGACGCCGCGCACGCCTGCCAGATCGAGCAGTTCCTCGCTCACGCCGTACTCCACGCGCTTTCTCGCCGCGCGGACGTCGAGCACCACGTCGAGATCGAGTTCGTTCGCCAGTTGCTCTGCGGCGCCGAGGAGCCACTCGGCGGTGTCGACCTTTCCGCGGATGTCGCCCGGGCCGACGCCGTAGCGCTCGGTGATGGCGTCCTCGTCCAACTCGCTGGCCCAGTCCTCCAACAGCCGCGCGGTCTTGAGCGCCGCTAGCCAGTCCTCCCACGCCACGTCCTCGAACTCCGAGGGCGCGTGCCCGAGGAACTCCTCCTCGCGCTCGTAGAACTCCTCCCCGTACGTCTCGCGGTCGCCCGACTTCAGGTACAGCTGGTACATGTCGGGCGTTCGCGCGACGAGGTGGTACAGGCCGAGCGGAGTGATCGTGGGATCGTCGCTGTCGGCCGACGTGGAGCCGTCCGCTCCGCCGGCGTCGCCGTCCGTGCCGTCCGTGGGGCCGTCGGCGACGAGGTCGTTCCCGGTGACGAAGCCGGCGTCGGCGGCGTCCTCGGGTACTTCGGCGGTGTCGTCGGCCACCTCGCCGTCTCCCGCCGGGCGGCTCCGCCGGTTCGCTGTCACCGCGTCGGCGCCGCCGGAGTCGACGCCCTCGCGGAGGCCGTCGACGATCTCGGCGGCCGACATCGGGTCGAGGTAGAGCCGGGAGACGGTGTGCCCGATCCCCGTCGCGGTGAGCGTCCCGTCCTCGCGCTCGAGGAAGTCGTTGACCGCGAGGTACTCCAGCACGCGGTCGGTGACCTCCGCGAGGCGCGCGTCGTCGCCCGTCTGGCTCGCGTACAGGGTGCGATCGAGGAACTCCAGCAGGCCCTCGCGAGTCGTCGCGAACCCGGAGGCGACGGTCGCGAGGACGTGCGTGCGGAGGGCGGGCTCGGCGGCCAGTTTCGAGCGAACGTCCTCCGGCTCGGCCCAGATGTAGCGCTCGAACAGCTCGTCCATGGTGTCGCGGTCCTTCGCCAGCAGGACCGCCTCCCCGTACGGGTCGAGTCCCGGTCGCCCGGCACGGCCCATCATCTGGTGGACCTCCAGCGTGTCCAGCGGTTTCATGCCGCCGAACTCGCCGTCGTAGCGCTTCCAGTCGCGGACGACGACGCGGCGGGCGGGCGTGTTCACCCCCGCGGCGAGTGTGGGCGTCGCACAGATGCACTTCACGAGGCGGTCGCGGAAGGCGTCCTCGATCAGGCTTCGGTGCTCGCTGGCGAGTCCGGCGTGGTGGAAGGCCGCACCCTTCCGGACGCAGTCGGCCAGATCGTCGGAGGTGTCGGTGTCGGACACGTCGCGGATGTCGGCCGCCAGCCCCTCTAACTCCGCTCGCTCGCCGGGGTCGAGCCGGTCGGCGGTCACGTCCGCGAGGCGCTTGGCCGCGCCCTCGGCGTTGCGGCGGGAGTTGACGAACACGAGCGAGGAGCCGCGCTGGCCGTCGATTTCCTCGTCGAGGGCGTCGGCGACGAGCGCGGCCGTCTGTTTCTGCCCCTTTCCCACCGGAACCTCGCGCTGGCTCCCGTCGTCGAAATTGATCGCGTTGCCGTAGTGGACGCCCATCCGCAGGTCGATCGGGCGCCAGTCGGACTCGACCAACTCGGCGTCGAGCCAGTCGGCGACCTCGTCGGCGTTGCCGACCGTCGCCGAGAGCGCGACGACCTGCAGGTCGCGGTTGATCTTCCGGAGCTTCGCGAGCGTCACCTCCAGCGTCGGCCCGCGGCCGCCGTCGTCGACGAGGTGGACCTCGTCGGCGACGACGCAGGTGAGGTCGCTCACCCACGGCGCGCCGTTGCGTACGAGGGAGTCGACCTTCTCGCTCGTGGCGACGATGACGTCCCGGCTCGCGAGCCACTCGCCGTCGGACTGGTAGTTGCCGGTGGAGACGCCCACGTCGACGCCGAACTCCTCCCAGCGCTCGAACTCCGTTTTCTTCTCGCTGGCGAGGGCCCGCAGCGGGACGATGTACAGCGCCTTCCCGCCCCGCTGGACCGCCGACAGAATCGCTAACTCGGCGATGAGCGTCTTGCCGGAGGCGGTGGGCACGGAGGCGACGACGCTCGCGCCGTCGGCGACGCCGGCCTCCACCGCCGCCGTCTGGGGCGGATAGAACTCCTCGATCCCCTCCGCCTCCAGCGCCTCGGGGACGCCGTCGGGCAGGGTCGAGAGATCGGAGGGTCTCATTACCCGAGGTAGCGGGGTTCTCGGGTTTAACTTGTCGGAGAAGTCGTCTGGGGCGTGGGCCGTGACGGGGCCGGGACGCTACGGCTCGTGGACGTGCCCGCACTCGGGGCACTTCACTTCCTCCCCGCGCACCTCCGCGCTCGCCTCGCGAACGTCGCGCATCACCGACGAGATCTTGTCCTCCGCGGCCAGCTCCTCCTCGACGGTCAGGTCCGCGCCCTCGACCTCCAGGAGGAACTTCGCGACCTCCGTCGACTCGTACATCACGTCGTCCAGGTCCTCGGCGGTGAAGAAGCCGGACATCGCGCCGTAGAGGAACGTCGCGCCCGCCTTACGTACCTTCTCCTCGAAGGAGGCGCGCGCTTGGTTCACCGCCTGCGGGGTGTACGTGTCCGTCATGAACGGCACCAGCTGCGGGAGGTTCTCGCCGATCTTCGTCATCTCGACGCCCGTCTCCGTCCGGAAGTCCGCACACAGCCGCGCGATCGCCCACTCCCGCGCCGTCACGTACGTCCGGTCGCGAAGGAACTCGTTGACGCGGTCGTACTCCGCGCGCTCCATCTTCTGGAAGCGGTCGTACTTCGCCACGTCGTCAGGGACGTCCCGAGGCGCCCCCGAGTCCGACGACTCGGGACCGTCGTCGGCCGCGTCCCCGGTGGCGTCGCCGTCGGCCTCGTCGGCGCCGACGTCCGGTCCGGGAACCGACCCCGACGCGTCCTCCGTCGATCGGTCGCCGCCCGAGCTGTCGTCGGCCGGATCCGCCCCGTTGTCGGGGGGAGCGCCGACGACCTCTTCGCCGGCGCCCTCGCCGCCGTCGGTGGTCCGTCCGTCGGAACCGTCGGCACCGCCGGCGGCGGTCGCGTCGGCGTCGCCGGCCTCGCTTCCCGCGTCGTCGGTCATGGCGCTCCGTAACCGAGCGACCGTGAAAAACCCGTCCCCCGCGCGTCCGACGGTCGGCGGACGACTCGGCGGCCCGACGGCCGAGTCGGCGGCACGCTTTTGTCCGGGCCTCCCGACCGTCGGCGCATGAAGGTACTGCTGGGCATCGGCGGAAGCGACGACTCTCTCCGGGCGCTCGAGGACACCGTCGAGCGCGCGACGGCCGCCGGCGACGACCTCACCGTCGCGGTCGTCGAGAACCCCCGCTCGGAGCGCTCGCCCGAGGAGGTCGACGACCGCGTTCGAACGGTGCTCGCGGACGCGGACATCGACGCCGCCGTCCGCCACGTCGAAGGCAATGCGGGCAGCCGACTCGTCGCGATCGCCGAGGACGAGGGCTTCGACATGATCGCCATCGGGGGCGGCGAGACCAGCCCGATGGGGAAGATCAACCTCGGTAGCATCGCGCAGTTCGTCCTGCTGAACTCCCACGTCTCGGTGAAACTGGTCCGATGAGCGGCGATCGCGTTTACCCCGACGAGCCCGCCGGCCCGTTCGAGGCGCCGCCGCTGGAGTTCGTCGACGGCGAGGACCGCGACATCGAGATCCGACCGTACCCCGACGACGCCGACGGCGAGTCCGGCGAGGACGAGTTCGAGTCGCTCGTGGAGATGTACACCGCGTTCGATCCGGCCGACCGCGCGCAGGGGATCCCCCCGGGCCGGGAGTCGGACGTGCGCTCGTGGCTGGAGACGATCCTCGGCAACGACGGCTACAACGTCGTCGCGTGGGACGGCGACACCGTCGCGGGCCACGCGACGCTCGTCCCCGACGGCGACGCCTACGAGCTGGCGATCTTCGTGCTTCAGGCGTACCAGGGCGCCGGCATCGGCACGCACCTCATGGAGGCGTTGCTGGGGTACGGCACCGCCAACGGCGTCGACAGGGTGTGGCTCACCGTCGAGCGGTGGAACCGCGCGGCGGTCGGCCTCTACAAGAAGGTCGGCTTCGAGACGAGCGACGCCGAGTCGTTCGAGCTGGAGATGACGGCGGCGCTGGCGGATCCGGCGTAGCGGTTCACGCGTCGGTTTCGGCTTCCGACTGCGGTGTCGGTCGGTGTGATTCCGGTTTCTCGTCCGCCTCTGTGTCGGTCACACCGACAGCACGGGCTGGCTCGCGTACAGCAGCACGTACTCGGCGGCCTTCTCCAGCACCTCCCCGGGTTCGCCGGTGAGCGGCTCGCGCGGGATGACGATGAAGTCGGCGTCGATGTCCTCGGCGGTGTCGAGAATGACCGACCCGGGGTGGGTGGTCTTGCGTTTCGTCGAGAAGCCGTACGCGATCGACGAGGAGACCTCGACGTCCTCCCCGTGGGCGAGATCCCGGACCGTGTCGGTGAACGCCTCGGTGTCCTCGGCGATCTCAGACTGATCGACGACCGACTCCTCGATGGCGCGGACGACCTCCTCGCCGAGCACGTACACGGCGTGGACCTGCGCGTCGTACCGCTCGGCGACGGCGACGGCGTACTCGACCGCCGTCAGTGACTCGTCGCTCCCGTCCACTGGGACCAGCACGCGTTCGACGGTCAGGCTCATACGGATGCCTGCGGCGGATGGCGTGAAAGGTGTTCCCCTCGGGTACGCCGCGATCCCCCGCAGTCCGTGGGTTCGGGACGTGAGTCACCCCCGCCCTCGCGGCGATCGGTCGTCCGGAGTACTCGGCGCCGGCAGGGTACCCCACCGCGGAAGACTACTTCAGCGTCGACAGGTCACTCCAGCGCCGACAGCGAGAGCTCGAAGGCGGCGACGGGGACCTCCACGTCCCGGTCGACCAGCACCTCGGGGTGGAGTTCGCCGACGACGCCGACCGAGTCGCCGTCGACGACGACCGCGCCGACGCGGCCGTCGAGGAAGCTGGGGTGCTCTGTCGCGGGCGTCTCCAGTTCGGCGTCGAAGTCGTCGCAGACGGCCTGAAGCCGCGCCTTCGCGTCCTCGTAGGTGGCGTCGGTGCGCGCGAGCACGCCGGCGACGCGGTGGTCCTCGGCGACGCGGGTGTTCACGCCGTCGTCGCGGCGGGCGACGAAGCCGACCTCCGCGAGGTCCTGCGGGTAGCTCCGGTGGGTGTTGTTCTCCAGCACCTGCACCAGCGAGGGGAGCGCCCACGTCCGAAGCTGGGTGTAATCCTCGCTGTACGGGCTGGTGATCTCCGCACGCGGCTCGGCGCCCAACGGGGCGTCCGACAGGTCCGCGCCCGGCTCGCGCTCGTCGAGGCGCATCCGGTCGTAGTTCTCCGCGCCCGATGTCATGTGGAAGTTCAGCATGTCCTCGAAGCCGAGGCCGACGAGGCTCGTGCGCACCGCCCGCTCCAGCCGCGAGCGCTCGTGGCGCCCGCCGATGGTGCCGATGTCGGGGTACGTCGGCTCCAGCTCGTTGAAGCCGTACGCGCGCCCCACGTCGTCGACCAGGTCCAGCGGGTGGAGCACGTCGACGCGGTACGGCGGGACATCCACGTCGTAGACGGTCTCCTCCTCGTCCACCTCGGCGGAGTCCGTCTCCGCCTCGTCGCGACGCAGCGAGTAGGCGGCGTCGAGCCCCGACCGCTCGAACAGATCGACGACCTCGTCGCGCTCCAACTCGACCCCGAGCATCGTCTCGATGCGGTCGTGCGTGACGGACTTCTCGTCGACCTCGAGATCCGGCCGGATCAGTTCCGGGCCGTACTCGTCGGGGTACGTCGCCCCGTCCGTGTAGTCGACCTGCACCTCCTCGACGGTGCCGCCGCGCGCGGAGAGGGCATAACAGAGGACCACGCACATCTTGTCGATGGTCCACTGGTCGGTCCCGGTCAGCTCGATGAACAGGTCCCGGGAGTCGGTGTCGACCTCCGTGCGCTTCCCGTTGATCACCGGCGGGAACGAGAACAGCCCGAGCTCGTCGTAGATCGCGGGGTATCGATCGAGGTCCCCGACGAGGTCGGCGTACGTCTCGCCCGTGTCGTGGTCCGCCAGCACGTCTCCGGGCGTCATCTCGGCGTTCGCGTCCAGCGGAACGAACCGGTCGCCATCGGGCTCGACCCCGCGGTAGGTGATCGTCTTCTCGGTCGCACCGAGATCTGCGGTGGCGGCGTCGATGGTGCCCGACGGCTCGTTCTCCTCGGTGAGCGCCTGTCCCTTCAGCATCGTCAGGTCGTGGACGCCGATCGCGCCCTTCGCCCGGCCGCGCCCCATCGTCGCGTGGAGCTTCTCCTGCAGTTGGATCAGCGACTCCAGGCCGGACTCGCCGAGTTCGACGCCGCGGACGACCGCGCCGGTGACGTACGGACGCTCGTCCGGCACCGACGGGTCGACCTCGATGGTCCAGCCGGCGTCGTTCGTGTCCGGGACGTACACGCCGCGGTCGGCGCCGTACTGATAGCGCAGCGAGCGCGCCACGCCCTCGACCGAGAGTCGATCGAGGCGATCGGGGCCGAACTCGAACTGAAGCAGGCCGTCGTCGGTGTCGCCCTCGTACTCCAGTCCGAGCGCGAACAGGTCCTGCTTGAACTCCTCGTCGCTTTTGTCCTCGCCGGTCAATCCTCGAAGCTCGTCCGTGTCGATGTCGACGACTGGCATCAGTAGGTCACCTCCGCGTTCCGCAGGAACTCCAGATCCGCGAGCGTGCCGTGCAGGTCGCGGATGTCCTCGGCACCGGTCGTGAGCATGGCGAGGCGCTCCAAGGCGAGCCCCCACGCCATCACGTCGCAGTCGATCCCCAGCGGCTCGAGCACCTCGTCGCGGAACATGCCCGAGTTGCCGATCTCGATCTCCTCGCCCGTCTCGGGATGCTCGCCGAACAGCTCGAAGCTCGGCTCAGTGTAGGGGTTGTAGTGCGGCTTGAACCGGATCTCCTCGATGCCGAACTGCCGGTAGAACTCCTCGAAGGTGCCCATGAGGTCGCGCACCGAGAGGTCCTCGGCCATCACCCACCCCTCGATCTGGTAGAACTCCAGCAGGTGGGTGGCGTCGAGCGTGTCGTTGCGGTACGCCTTCTGGACCGAGAAGTACCGCTTGGGGGGGTCGATGTCGGCGTTCGCGTACCCCGAGAGGTAGCGCATCGACAGCGACGTGGTGTGGCCGCGCAAGGCGATCGCCCGCGCGAAGTCCTCCGACCACGGCGAGTGGTAGCCGTCGCCGTCCTCGCCGACGCCGTCGCGGTGGGCGCCCTCGACGCGGTCGACCAGTCCCTCGGGGAGGTCGGCCACCGGCGGCACGTCCAGCGCGAAGCGGTCCCAGTGGGTTCGCGCCGGGTGGTCCTGCGGCATGAACAGACAGTCGTTGATCCAGAAGTCGGCGTCGGCGTGGGGGCCGTCCATCTCCCGAAATCCCATGCCGACGAGCACGTCCTTCACGCGCTCGGACATGCCGCGGAGGACGTGCTCGCGACCGCCCTCGACGGCCGGCGCGTCGGCCTCGACGTTGTACTCCGCGAACTCCACGTCCTTCCACTCGCCGCTCGTCAGGAGTTCGGGCGTGAGTCGGTCGACCGTCTCGGCTGCCTCGACACCCTCCATCAGCGCGGTGACGCCCTCGTCGGTGAGCGTCACCGAGCGGACGGTCCGCTCGTCGAGGTCGACGAGTCCCCG
This sequence comes from Halobaculum rubrum, assembly GCF_019880225.1. Taxonomy (NCBI): domain Archaea; kingdom Methanobacteriati; phylum Methanobacteriota; class Halobacteria; order Halobacteriales; family Haloferacaceae; genus Halobaculum; species Halobaculum rubrum. The sequence goes on along the minus strand of NZ_CP082284.1, from coordinate 1,368,797 downwards.
GCTCTCCAGTCGGTCGAGCACGTCGTCGTCGTCGACGGGTTCGCCCTCGGCGAGCGCCGAGAGCGCGGCGGCCTCGGGGTCGGCGTCGGGGTCGGCGTCCGCGTCCGCGGAGACCTCCCCGGAGTCGACGACGCCGTACCCCTTCCGGGCGTAGTTGGCGAGCGCGATGTCGACCTCCGGCCCCTCCAGCCCGGCGGCGCCGATGGCCTCGCCCATCCCCACGTCGCCGCCGGCGTCGCGGGCGGCGCGGAACAGGCGGACCTCGGGCAGCCCCTCGCCGCGGTACGTCTCGCCCTCGTCGGTGAGCGTCGCCGACTCCTCGACGCGCTCCTCGACGGCGACGAGCCCCTCGTCGCGGAGGTCGAAGGCCGCCCGTGTCACCGCCTCGGGCTTCAGGTCCGTCTCGTCTGCGAGCTGTTCGATCGGCTTCGCGTCGGTCGCGCTGGCGGCCTCCAGCAACGCGACCTGCGCCTGTGGGAGTCGCATTCGGTTGTATGCGTGTCGGTGTGGTCGGTGGTTAGTCGTGTCGTTCCCGTGCGCGCCGTTCGGCCGGGAACCGGTCGATACCCGCGGCGGCGACCCGGTTCGGTTTCGCGCGGCGGCGACCCCTCGACCGCCCCCGCGCTCCGCCGGGGTCAGCGACGCGGGAAGAAGAAGCCGGACCCGTCCCAGTCGGTGGTCGGGTGCGATGCCTGCGTCGTCGCGGCGGGTCCGGTCGCCATACCGGAGATCCGGCTCCGGGCCGACAAAAGCGTTCGGCCGATGGAACGGACGCTGCCGAGTGGTAGCGCACGTTGCAGCGCTCCTTATGCTCTCAGCCGGCGTCCGATCGCCATGGACTCCTCCAACACCGGCTCCCTCAAGCACGCGGCCATCGGCGCGGCCGTCTCGCTCGTGACGTTCTTCCTGCCGTTCTCGCCGGCGATCGGCGGCGGCGTCGCCGGCTACCTCCACGGCCCAGACCGGACGGAGGGAGCGAAGGTCGGCGGACTCTCCGGGCTGCTCGCGGCGGTGCCCGGCGCGGTGCTCGTCACGCTCGTCGCGTCGATCTTCGTCATCGTCGGTCCCGGCCAACGCTCGGCGTTCCTCGTCGCGTTCGGCGTGTTTCTCGTGGCGCTGCTGTTCACCGTCGTCTACGGCGGCGTCCTCGGTGCCGTCGGCGGCTTCCTCGGCGCGCTGCTCAACGAGGAGTTCGACGGCCCCGTCGAGACGGATCCTGCCCGGCTCCGCGGCGACGCTCGGGACGCCGAATCGGGTCTCGGCCCGGACCCCGACCCGGAGCTGACCGAGTTCGACGAACCGATCGACGAGTCGGCGGGCGTCTGATCGACCCGCTCGGCGCCCGATTCTCTGCCGCCCGCTTGACCCGATAGCCGTCTCACCCATAGCCATCTCACCCGATCCGATACCCCGCTCACGCGACGTTCCGCTCGACCGGACCGTCGCCGTGCTCGAAGCGCTCCCTGCCGAGCCCCGACGCGTCCACGGTCGACGACTCGCCGTCGAGCACCAGCTCCGCGACGATCGTCGCCGTTGCGGGCGCGTGCTGGAACCCGTGCCCCGAGAACCCCGCGGCGGTGACGACGCCCGGAACCGACTCCTCTACGATGGCGTGGTGGTCGGGCGTCACGGCGTACAGGCCGGCCCACCCGCCCGCGAGGCGTGTCTCAGGGCCGAAGTAGTCGGCGGCGTCCCCGGCGCGCTCGACCGCCTCGACGGCCCAGTCGGTGTCGGGCGTCTCCGAGAAGCGGTCGGCATCGACGACCGGGTCCCGCCCCCCGAAGTGGCCGCCGACGAGCGCGCGTCCGTCGCGTTCGGGCCGGAAGTGCGCGGTCGTGTCCGCGTCGATAACGAGCGGGTCGGACTCGGGAACCGGGCGTTCCGGCTCGACGACGGCGGTCTGCCTGCGATGGGGCACGATCGGGAGGTCGTAGCCCGCGGTCTCGGCGAGTCGCGGCGCCCACGCGCCGGCGGCGTTGACGGCGGCGTCGACCGTGACGGTCCCGTCCGGGTCGTCTGTCAGTTCGACCCGCACACCCGACTCCCGGGGGCGCAGCCCTGCGACGGGCGTGTTCGTTCGGATCTCGGCGCCCTCCCCGCGCGCCGCGCGTGCGTACCCCTGGAGCGCGAGGTGCGGGTCGGCGAAGCTGTCGTCCGGGCAGTACGTCCCCGCGACGAACTCCTCGGCGCGGAGTCCAGGACACAACTCGGCGGCTTCCTCGGGGGAGACGGTCCGGCTCGCGACGCCGCACTCGTTTTGCATCGCCACCTGCTCGGCGAAGGCGTCGGCGGTCTCGGGGTCGCGGGTACAAAACAGATAACCCGTGTGTCGGCGGTCGATGTCGACGCCGAAGCGCTCCTCGAAGGCGTCCCACACGTTGATCGACGCGACCGAGAGCTCGACGTTGACGCGGGTGGAGAACTGCGCGCGGATCCCGCCGAGCGCGCGGTCGGTGCTGCCGGCGCCGAGGCTCCCGCGCTCGAACAGCGTCACGTCGACGCCGCGGGCGGCGAGCTCGTACGCGCTCGCCACCCCGACGATCCCGCCGCCGACGACCGCGACGTGCATGGCCGGACTCATGACATCCCGTCACATGAACGTTGCCGCCGATCGGCCCACGGGCGGTCCACCGACGGTTCGGAGGGCGAGGAAACATCGAAGTCCGCCGGCCGCGACCTGTTCCCCATGCACGTGTTCGACGACGACGCGGTCGCCTCGTTGCTCGCGCTCGACGACCTCCTCGGGGTCGTCGAGCGGGCGTTCCTGAAGCAGGGCCGCGACGAGGTCGAGCGTCCCGACCGGCCGCACTTCCCGGTCGGCGAGGGGCTCGACGGCCGCGACGAGCCGGCGGGAACCGGGCTCGCGATGCCCGCGTACGTCCACGGCGACCCGGCGTACGCGACGAAGCTCGCGTCCGTGTTCCCCGGCAACGCCGATCCCGAAATCGACCGGCCGACGGTACAGGCGCAGGTGCTGCTCACGGACGCGGCGAACGGCGAACCGCTCGCGCTGTTCGCCGGCGAGCGGATCACGAACGCTCGGACGGGCTGTATCGGCGGACTGGCGGCGCGGGAGCTTACATCCGGAGCCGGCCCGGTTGACCTCGCGGTGATCGGGGCCGGCCAGCAGGCGCGCTGGCAGACCCGCGCGATCGACGCGGCCCGCGGCGTCGACGGGGCGCGGATCTACTCCCCGACCCCCGATTCGCGCGAGGGCTGTGCGGCGGACCTCCGCCACGAGGGGATCGCCGCCGAGGCGGTCGACTCGGCGGCGGCGGCCGTCCGCGACGCCGACGTGGTCGTCACCGCGACGACGAGCGAGACGCCGGTGTTCCCGGGCGACGCGCTCGCCGAGGGCGCGCTCGTCGTCGCTGTCGGCGCCTACGAGGCCGGGATGTGCGAACTCGACGTGACGACGTTCGAGCGGGCCGACCGGGTGTTCGCGGACGTGCCCGAGGAGGTCGCCGCTATCGGCGACATCGTCGACAACGGCGTCGATCCGGATCGACTGCGACCGCTGTCGGACGTACTCGCGGGTGCGGCCGGGCGGGAATCGGCCGACGAGGTGATCGTCGTCGAGAGCGTCGGCTCGGCGGTGTTGGACACGGCGACCGCGAACTACCTGTGGGGGGAAGCGAGTGAGAAAGACGGGGAAGAGATCGCGTTCTGAACGCGGGTGCGAACGGCGGAGGGTTACTGAGCGAGAGGCCGTCGGCTACTCGCCGCCGCTCTGGATCGCCGTGATCGTGAGTCCGTAGGTCGTGCCGCACTCCTCGCAGACCGCGACGGTGCTGACTTCCACGTCGCCGCCGCGCGTGAAGTCCGACACCTCCTCGCCGCACTCACACTCGAACGAATACTCCATCGTATGTGGTCCATGCAAGACGTGTCAAAACGTCTTTCGGTCGAGGTTCCGGATCTGATTTCCCGGCCGCGCTATCCTCCCGGGGTGGCTCGGCACGGAGACCTCGCCGTTCACGAGACCTGGGGTCTCGTGAGCTGACAGATCGCGGCGCGATTTGTGAACGCCGTCCCGCCGAGGCGCTCGCTTCGCTCACGGCTCGCTCCGCTCGCCGTTCGCGTATCCGAGGCCTCACTCGCTCCGCTCGTTCGACCTCGCTACTCCTCGTCGCCGGGGATCCCCCGCCGCGACCCGTCCACGTCGAGATCGATGTCAAGGTCCGCGAGCAACTCCTCTGCCTCCTCACGTTTCTCCTGGTGGTCGGCGAGGAACTCCTTCATCAACGTCGCCGCCTGCTCCTTGCAGCCGCCACAGAGCCGCTCGCCCCCGACGCACTCCTCGTACACCTCCTCGGCGAAGCCGTCGTCGTCGTTCGCGAGCAGGTACGCGTACAGCTCGTACACCGGGCACTCGTCGGCCTTCCCGCCGAGTTCGCGCTGCTTGTCGGCCGTCTCGCGGCCGCCGGTCGTCGCGGACTTCACCTTGTCGTACCCTTCCTCGGGGTCGTCGAGCAGCGAGATGTGGCTCGCTTCGATGGAGGAGGACATCTTCCCGCCCGTCAGGCCGGTCATGAAGCGGTGGTAGATCGAGGAGGGCGTGTAGAAGCCGAACCCGCCGTTGTCGACCTCGACCTCGCGAGCCAACTCCTCGGCGTCCTCCCGATCCAACTCGAAGGAGTCGATGTGGGCGTCGAAGACGCGCTTCTCGCCGGGCACCGCCTCGATGAGCGCCTCGAAGGCGTCCTCGTCGGCGTTGCGGTCGAGGAAGCGCGTTCGGGGACGAAGCGGCTCCATCCCGGCGTTCTCCAGCTTCTCGACGGCGCTCGCGCGGGCGGACTCGAACTCCGCGTCCACGTCCGCGTCGGCGAGCCACGCGGCGGCGTTCTCACACCGCGGCGTCTCGGGGTCGTCGGCCCACGCCTCGCGCTCGTCGTGGACTCGGCGGACCAGCACGCGTTCGGCGGCGTCGAACTCTGGGCTGGCGAACGCCTCGGTCACCCTGAAGTAGCGCGTCTTGCGCGCGATGTCCCGCGAGAAGCGGACGTGTGGGTCCTGGTCGGGACCGACGGGAATGACGGTCGGCTTCGGCTCGTCCAACTGCGGGTAGAGGATGTCCGCCATCTGGGTGACGACCGACTGCATGTGCGAGACGGACGTCTCCCCGCCGAAGCCGTAGATGGACTCGAACTCCGCGAAGCGCGCGTTCGATCCCAGCTCGAACGCGAGATCCTGCAGGCGACGGTTCGTCGACTGGCGGTACAGCTCTCCCTCCTCGGGATCGAACCCGAGCGCGAGCAGCGAGAGGAGGTAGTCGCGGGCGTGTTCGTCGATGGCCTCCCACGTCAGCCCGCGGGCGGAGTGAGCTTCGAGGTCCGCGATGAGGCCGTACGTGTCGGCACCCTGCTCCTGGTGGTAGATCAACTCGTCGAACACGAGCTTGTGGCCGATGTGCGGGTCGCCGGTGGGCATGAACCCCGAGAGGGCCGCGGCGGGCTCGTCGTTGGCGAGCGCCCGGGCGACGGCGCCGTAGTCGCGGTGGCCGAAGATGACGCCACGGCGCATGAGGTAGTGCGGCTCGGGCACCTCGTCGATGAGCGTCTCGAACTCCTCGATGCCGAACTCCTCGAACAGCTCGCGGTAGTCCGCGACGGTCGCCGAACCCCACGGGTCGAGCGCGACGCCACCGTCGGTTCGCGCTCGCTGCGTTTCGCTGTCGGCTCCGTCGTGACCCCGTTCGGGGCCGGTGTTGTCGTCGCTCATGGGGTGAGTCGCTCGACCGTCAGGTAGTCGTTCGAGTCGTCGCCGGCGAGCGCAAAAACCATTCGCTTCCGCACGCCGCCGGCGAGGCGCACGTCCAGCGCGAGCTCCCGCGGGTGAAAGCGGTGATCGGGCGTCACCACCCGCACGAGACACTCCGAGTGAGGAAGCTCCGCCACGGACTCCACCGCGTCGTAGGTGCGGAAGTCGGCGCCGAACTTGTAGCCCGTCTTCGGGACGACCCCGCGATCGCGAAGCTCTCGGTACACTGCGAGGCGACGGTCGAACCGCTCGCCCTCGACCTCACGCCCGCAGTCGATCACCGCGTCGGCGTCGAGGTCGACGGCGCCGCGGGCCGCGAGGTCCGCGGCCTCCAGAAGCGACAGCTGCAGCGCGTCCACGTCGGCGTCGTCGCGGCCGGAGACGGGCTGGCCGTAGAACGCCGACTCGTACAGCGCGGTCGGCGGCGACCAGCAGACGACGCGGTCGTCGAACAGATCCGCGTCCAGATCGCTGGGGAGGTCGCACTCGGTTCGGCCGTCGAAGCCCCCGCCGGCCGCGCACGCGAAGTACGACACCTCGCTCTCCTCGTCGACGACGGCGAGCGTCCGATCGACCAGGTCGGCGGTCACCAGTTCCTCGCGCTCGCCGACGACGCGGACACGGTGAGCCACCGGGCCGCCGGGCTTCTCGCCGCGCTCGAACACGAGGATGTCCTCGTCGGCATCGCCGTCGCGGTCCGCCTCCCCGTCGGATCCGTCCGCGGTCCCCGGCCATCCCTCGCGGGCGGGCGCGAGGTAGAACCCCCGCTCGCGGAGGTCGGCGTACACGAGGAACCGGGCGGCGAACCCGGGTTCGCTCGCGACGCTGTCGCGGAAGAACGCCCGGAAGTCCATCCCCGACACCGACTCGAGGTCGCCGCGGTACAGCAGGTGCGCCGCCTCCACGCGCGCGAGGGTCACGTCCGGGCCGTCGGCCCGTCCGTACCCCCGGGCGTCGTGGAAGCGCTGGCGGGCGTCGCCGCGCGCGCGGACGACGTCGCCATCGAGTGTCGCGTTCATTGTGTGTATCGGTGGGTGGTCGGCGTATAGGGGCTGTGATCGTGTGTCTCGTCGTGGTACGTCGTGCCGAAGCTGTCGCTGCCGCGGATTCGCCGCGTCGTCGACGGTCAGTCAGGGGTTGTGGTCCGGGTCGGCAGGCCGGTCCAGTTCGCAGGTGCCGTCGAGACAACGCACCCCCGTCGCGGTCTCGAAGCGCGGGAGCCCGCAGGTACACTCGCCGGCGAACACGCCCGCGGGCACCGAGAACGCCGTCTCGCAGTCGGGATAGCCGTCGCACCCGAGGAACGCCCGGCCGCGATGCTCCCGGACGCGGAGGTCCCGGTCACAGTCCGGGCAGTCGAACCGACGATCCAGCGTCTCGCGGACGGCGTCGGTCATCGAGTCGCACGCGTAGTCGATACACAGTCGGAGCGACTCGCCGCGCTCGACGGTCATCAGCGGGAGCCCGCAGTCGTCGCAGGTGTCGTCGTCGTGGACCGTCGCGCCGGACGGGAGTCCGTACCCCTCGTCGCAGCCGAGACAGACCACGTCGCCGCCGGCGCGGACCAGCGCGGCGCCGCAGTCGAGGTCGGGACACTCGCCGACGGGGACGCCGGCGTCGCCGACCGGCAGCTCCACCACCTCGCCGGCGTCGTGCGATCGGACCGAGAGGGTGCGGCCGGCGTCGTGGGCGGTGACGGCGAAGCCGTCGTCGTCGGCCTCGACGGTGAGCGAGTCGGGGCGCGTGAGCCACGCGACCGGCTGGTAGCCCGAGCGGTCGTGGACTAAGAGCGTGCGGTCGGGTTTCGCGAGGACGACGACGCGCCCCCGTTGCGTGCGCGTGTCGCCGGTCGTCGTCTCGAACCGCGTCGTGCAGTCGCCCGCGAGGACGGTGGAGGTCGCTGGCATAGGGTGGCTGGTGCCGTTTCCCTATTTGGATTCTCGGAGAGGGGGCCGGGTTCGAGAGAGATCGACTCGGCTCGAGAGCCCCCGGCGTCGCTCCCGCGGGCCGGAACGCACATCCCGTCGGGCGCGGACGGTCCGGTATGTCCGAGTCATCCGGCGGCGACGCCGCCGACTCGCGCAGCGGAACCGACTCCCCCGACGCCACGGACGCCGCGGACACGACCGACTCGGCGTCGGACGCCCCGGACTCCGCGCCCGGATCGGCCGCCGCGTCGCCGCCCGAGGGCGACGCAGTCGTCGTCTGCTTCGACATGGACGGCGTCCTCGTCGACTCCGAGGACTACTGGCACGTCGCCGAACGCGAGGAGATCCTGCCTCGCGTGATCGCTGATGACTCTCCCACCCCCGAACTCGACGAGGTGACGGGGATGTACTACGGCGAGATCTACGACTACCTCGTCGAGCACTACGAGGTGGCCGTGGACAAGGACGAGTTCATGGCGCTGTACGAGGAGACGGCGACGTCGATCTACGGCGAGCGCGTCGAACTCCTCGACGGCGCCCGGGAGTTCGTCGACGACCTCCGCGACGGCGGGGTCCCCGTCGCGCTCGTCTCGTCGTCGCCCCGCGACTGGATCGAGGCGGTCCTCGATCGGTTCGGTCTCGCCTTCGATCTGATCGCGCCCGCCGAGGAGTTCGACGGCCCGGGCAAGCCCGAGCCGGGACTGTACGAGGAGGCGATCCGCGATCTGGGCGGGTCGGTCGACCGCGCGGTCGCGATCGAGGACTCGGAGAACGGGGTGCTCGCGGCCGCTCGATCCGGCGCGTACACGATCGCCGTCCGCGACGATCATAACGCAGACACCGACCTCTCGGCGGCGGATCAGGTGGTCGACCGTGACGACCCGGAGGCGCTGTTCGCGTCGGTCCGTCAGTCGACGCGGACGATCCGCGAGTCCGCCTCCGGGAGCAACGGCAACTCGGGGTAGACGACCTCCACCTCGTAGCGCATCTCCGCCTCGCCGGGCGCGCCGAACACCCCGACGGGGACGGTCGTCTCGTCGCTGAGGTAGAGCGTCTTCTCGGTCATCTCGACGCCGTTGGCGGTGACGCGGATCCCGGCGCGGGCGCTGCCGCCGACGTTCCGCACCGTGACCTCCACCATCTCGTTGTCGCCGACGCCGATCGAGTCGGGGAACGCGCCCCACTCGACGACCGCGTTCGGGAGGTCCTCCGCCTGCCGTACCACGCGCTCGGCGACTCCCTCCGAGAGGCCCGCGCGGGTGAGCCGCTCGGTCCCGGCGGCGATCACGTCCGCGGGGGTGGTGAGCCCGCCCGCCGACAGCGACTCCGCGCGTCCCTCGCCGACGCCCTCGATGGCGGTGAGGCCGACCGCCTCGCGCGTGACGCCGTGTTCGACCCGCGCCTCAACGCGACGCACGAGGTTCGCCGCGCGCGGGCCGGCGACGGCGTCGGCGAACTCCCGCAGCGCCGCGAGCAGGCGCAGCGCGTTCTGCCGGATGATCCACGCGTCGGATCGGAGATCGGACGGCATCGACCCGCGGACCGCCGCGTGGAGGATCGCGAGCACCTTCCGGTTGCCGCCCTCCAGGTCGGTGTCCACGTCCGAGAGCACGCGGGCGACGGCGTCGGCCTCCGAGGAGCGCGAGGAGGCGGAGTCGAATTCGTCCGCCGAGGCGACGGTGTTCAGAACGGCCCCCTCGTCGATCGCCTCCCGCTCGCCGAGCTCGGCGAACCGCTCGGCCGTCTCCATCCGGAGGTAGTACTTCGAGGCCAGTCGACCGAGCGTGGTCGCCGCCACCCCGAGCTGGTCGTCGGTCTCGACGAACCCCCGATCGACCAGCGAGTCGAGGGTGTCGCGCACGCGGTCGCGGACGCCCTCGAAGTCGTACGCGTCCGGCTTCGTCTCCGCGCGCACGTAGTAGAACGTCGTCTCCAGCCACGACATCACGTCGTCGAGCCCGGAGATGGTGCCCAGCGCGATCTCGGCGTTCAGATGCGAGTCGAGGTCCTCCGCGAGCCGGGACTCGATCTCTTTGCCCTCCCGCAACAGGCTCCGGTACTTGTCGGCGTCGGAGCGGTCGCAGACGACCCAGCCGTACCCCACGTCATCGTACCCCGGCCGCCCGGCGCGGCCGAGCATCTGGAGCACGTCCAACTCGCTGATGTCGACTTCTCCCTCCAGGGGGTCGTGGTACTTCGTGTCCCGGATGACGACGCAGCGGGCGGGGAGGTTGACGCCCCACGCGAGCGTCGAGGTGGAGAAGAGCAGCTGGATCTTCCCCTCCTTGAACCACCGTTCGACGCGGTCCTTATCGTTCTTCGAGAGCCCCGCGTGGTGGAACGCGACGCCGTCGACCACCGAGTGTCGGAGGGTGTCGTTGTCCAGTTCCTCGGCCGCGGTGTGGAAGTCGTAGTCGCCGCGCGCGCCCATCTCGAGGTCGCGCTCGCCGATCTCGTCGCGGGCCTTCTTGGCGGCCATGACGGTGTCCTGTCGGGAGGAGACGAACACCAGCGCCTGCCCCTCCTCGCGGATGTGCGGCTCCGCGAGATCGAGCGCGCGGTACAGCCGGCGGTACTTGTCCGCGAAGGAGTTGTCGCCGTGGGTGTACGTCTTCACGCCGGTCTCCAGATCGACCGGGCGGTAGTCGTCGCCGAACTGGAAGGTGGTCTCGGGCGGGGCATCGAGCCATTCGGCCACGTCGCCGACGTTGGGCATCGTCGCCGACAGCGCGACGACGCGGGGGTCACAGATGCGGCGCAGGCGGGAGACCGTGACTTCGAGGACGGCGCCGCGCTTGTCGGAGTCGAGCAGGTGGACCTCGTCGATGACACAGCAGTCCACGTCGTTGATGAAGTCGTAGCGGGCCGATTCGTGTTTGCGCGTCGCCGAGTCGGTCTTCTCGGGCGTCATCACGAGGATGTCGGCGCGCTCGGCGCGGCGGGGGTTGAGGTCGCGCTCGCCGGTGACGACGTACACGGAGTAGCCCAGATCCTCGAAGCGCTCCCACTCGGCCTCCTTCTCGTTGGTGAGCGCGCGAAGCGGGGCGATGAACAGCGCGGTGCCGCCCTGCTTCAGCGTCTCGCAGATCGCGAGTTCCGCGAGCGCGGTCTTGCCGGAGGCGGTCGGCGCGGCGGCGACGACGTTGTCGTCGCGCTCGAGGATGGCCGGCAGCGCCTCCCGCTGCATGCGGTTGAACTCCTCGAAGCCGAACGCGTCGGCGAACTCTGGGACGGCGTCTGCGACTTTCATTCGTTGGGTGTCGTCATGGGCGGTTGGAACTCGGGGTGGCGCGGTCCGCGGTCGGTCGGGGGTGAGAGATCGGGTCGCGCGGGTCGCGTCGGCGGACCGCGCCGGCAACTACGAGTAGGTCGGGGCGCTTCGGCGGATGAACCTTTCCCTCTGCGTCGATCATCGGTTGTCGGGTTCGTTTCCGCTCGTGTTTCTGTCGAGACCGTGATGGTCGACTCGAAACGGTGGACCGCGAAAGCCCCCGGCGCTCTCGGGGACGGCGGCCCTTTTCAGTCCTATCCGACCGCACCGCCCACGTCCTCCCCAGCCGATTCGCTCCCTCGCTTGCTCACGGGCCGCTTCACTCCCCGTTCGCTCTCGCGGTCTCGCTGTGCTCGACCGCGCTCCGCTCGGTCGCTCATCCCTCGCACGCGTCCGGCTGGCACGGAGGCCAGCCGGCGTGCGCCGACCGCCTTAGAACTCCTCGACGTGCGGCCGGAGATCCAGCTCCAGCGTCCACGCGCTACGGTCCTGCTGTACGAGGTGCCAGTAGCTGTCGGCGATCGCGTCCGGGTCGAGATGCTCCTCGGGCGTGTCCGTCTCCACCTCGGGGCCGAGGATGCCGCCGTCGATCACGACGTGGGCGACGTGGACGCCCTCGGGGCCGAGCTCTCTGGCCATCGACTCCGCGAGGCCGCGGGAGCCGAACTTCGCCATCGAGAACCCGACCGCGCCCTCGCGCCCGCGCACGGACGTGGTCGCGCCCGTGAAGACGATCGTTCCGCCGCGCTCGTCGGCAGGGCGGTCCTCGTCGAGCATGTCGCGGACGGCCGCCTGCGAACACAGGAAGTCCGCGCGCGGGCCGACCTCGTAGGCGCGGTCGAACGCGTCCAGCGAGGTGTCCCGTAGTCCCGTCCAGGAGGCGGCGCTGGCGTGGTTCACGAGCACGTCGACGGGACCGAGTTCGTCGCGGACGCGGTCGAAGGCGGCCGCGACCTCGGCCGAGTCACACAGGTTGGTTTCGGCGCCGACCGCGTCCGTCGGGAGGTCCCCGGCCAACTCCTCGAGATACCCGCCGCTGCGCGCGAGCAGCCCGATATCGCACCCTTCGGCGGCGAAGCGCCGCGCGATCGACTCGCCCAGTCCCGGTCCGACGCCCGCGATGACTGCCGTGGTCATGGGAGTGGCGTCGGGCGGCCGGCGCATAACCCTTGGCCGGTCGGTCCTCGTCGCCGCCGCGGTCTCGGATGTCGCCGCCGCGACACCGCGACCGCTCGCCGGTCGTGGCACGCGCTCCCTGACAACCGAGGCGCTTAACAGGCGTTCCGGGGAAGTACGGGTGTAATGCCCAGTGGGGACTACGACCCGGAGACCACAGAGCCCGAGTGGCAGCGGCGCTGGGTCGACCAGGAGACGTACGCGTACGACGAGGAGGCCGCGACCGACCCGAACACCGTCTTCTCCATCGACTCCCCGCCGCCGACGGTATCGGGGGACCTCCACATGGGCCACCTGTACGGGTTCACCCTGCAGGACTTCGTCGCTCGCTTCGAGCGCATGAACGGAGAGACGACGTTCTTCCCGTTCGGCTACGACGACAACGGCATCGCCTCCGAGCGACTCACCGAGGACGAACTCGACATCCGGCATCAGGACTTCGAGCGTCGCGAGTTCCAGCGCAAGTGCCGCGAGGTGTGCGCCGACTACGAGGCACAGTTCACCGAGAACATCCAGGGGCTGGGCGTCTCGGTCGACTGGAACCACACCTACCAGACCATCGAGCCGCGCACCCAGCGCATCTCGCAGCTCTCCTTCATCGACCTGTACGAGCAGGGCCGCGAGTACCGCGAGAAGGCGCCCGCGATCTGGTGTCCCGAGTGCGAGACCGCCATCTCGCAGGTCGAGACCGAGGACGACGAGCAGGACAGCCACTTCCACGACATCGCCTTCGACGTGTCCGGGAGCGACGAGACGTTCACCATCTCCACCACTCGCCCCGAACTCCTCCCCGCGTGTGTCGCCGTCTTCGTCCACCCGGACGACGACGACAACCAACACCTCGTCGGCGAGTCCGCCGAGATCCCGCTGTTCGGCCACGAGGTCCCGATCCTCGCCGACGAGAGCGTCGATATGGAGACCGGCTCGGGGATCGTCATGTGCTGTACGTTCGGCGACCAAAACGACATCGAGTGGTACCAGATACACGATCTCGACCTGCGCGTCGCCATCGACGAGTCCGGCCACATGACCGAGGTCGCCGAGGGGTACGAGGGGATGCACTCGACGGAGGCCGGGGAGGCCATCGTCGAGGATCTCGACGACGCGGGCGCGCTGCTTGACCGCCGCGCCATCACCCACACCGTCAACGTCCACGAGCGCTGTGGCACGAGCGTCGAGTTCCTCGTCACCGAGCAGTGGTACATCCGGATGCTCGACAAGGCCGACGAGTACCTCGAGGCGGGTCGGGAGATGGAGTGGTTCCCGGAGAAGATGTTCACCCGGTACAAACACTGGGTCGAGGGGCTGCAGTGGGACTGGCTCATCTCCCGACAGCGCTCCTCGGGCATCCCGTTCCCGGTGTGGTACTGCGGCGACTGCGACGAGGAGATCATCGCCGAGAAGGCCGACCTCCCGGTCGACCCGCTATCCGACGACCCGCCGGTCGACGCCTGTCCGGCGTGCGGCCACGACGAGTTCGACCCCGAGGACGACGTGCTGGACACGTGGGCCACCTCCAGCCTGACACCGCTCATCAACGCCGGCTGGGACTGGGACGGGGAGGCGGAGGAGTACACGATGGAGCACCCGGAGCTGTACCGCTTCGACATGCGCCCGCAGGGCCACGACATCATCAGCTTCTGGCTGTTCCACACCGTCGTCAAGTGTTACGAGCACACCGGCGAGGTGCCGTTCGAGCAGACGCTGATCAACGGGATGGTCCTCGACGAGAACCGCGAGGCGATGTCCAAATCGAAGGGGAACGTCGTCCTTCCGCGGGAGGTGCTCGCGGAGTACCCCGTCGACGCCGCTCGCTTCTGGGCCGCCGGATCGGCCATCGGCGACGACCTCCCGTACAACGAGAAAGGGCTGCGCGCGGGCGAGAAGCTCCTCCAGAAGTTGTGGAACGCATCGAAGCTCGTGGAGTCCCTGGTCGGCGCGGGGCCCAGCCCCGCGGAGAGCCGGACGGAGTCCGGCGGAACCTCCCGCGAGACCCGTCCCGACCTCGCCCACGAGGACCTCCGGGAACTGGATCGCTGGCTGCTCGCGGAACTGGACGACCTCACCGAGACGCTCACCGAGCACCTCGAGAACCGGGCGTTCTCGAAGGCCCGCGACGACCTTCGAGGGTTCTTCTGGCACACGTTCTGTGACGACTACCTCGAGGTCGCCAAGACGCGCGTCCGGGAGGCCGAGGACGACGACCCGGCCGCCCGGTACACGCTGTCCGTCGCCCACGAGCGCTTCCTGAAGCTGTTCGCCCCGATGCTCGCGCACGTCACCGAGGAACTGTGGCAGGACATGTACGCCGAGGAGCGCGCGGGCGACGACTTCGACTCGATCCACCTGCGCGACTGGCCTGAACCGCTGGGCGTCGAGGCCGACCACGAGGCCGGCGTCGCGGCGATGTCCGTCGTCGGGGCGCTGCGTCGGTACAAGAGCGAGCGCGGGCTCCCGCTCAACGCCGAATTGGATCGCGTCGAGGTGTACGGCGAGGGCGATCTCGCGGCGTTCGCCGGCGACGTCCGCGGCGTGATGAACGTCGACGAACTCGCCGTCCTCGACGAGGAGCCCGAGATCGAGTCGGTGACCGTCGGCATCGACCTCGACTACGCGCAGGTCGGACCCCAGTACGGCGAGCGGGTCGGCGACATCGAGGCCGCGCTCGCGCGGGAAGACTACGAGATCGCCGACGGCGAGTTGCACGTCGCCGGCGAGACGCTCGGCGCGGACCTGTTCGCGGTCGAGCGCGAGCGGCGCTACTCCGGCACCGGGGAACTGCTCCAGCCGGAGGACGCGGTCGTCATCGTTCACGACGGGGAGTAGGCGTTCCCGTCACCGGTCCGGCGACCGACCACCCCGTTCCCCGTCGACCCCAACCGTCTTCTCTGCGTGGTCGCACCTTCACCCGTGAACCGACGTGCCCTCTCGCTGGGCGGCTTCGTCGTCGCCGGCGTCTCGCAGGTCCTCCTCGGCGCTGCCATGTACGCGACCCCCGACACGCCGGCGAACCCGCTGTTCTCAGTGCTCGGGGGACTCCTGGTCGCCGGCGTGTTTGTCCGCGCGCTCTTGCGCGGGGACGACCTGAACGGCCTCGCGACTCGACCCCTGTTCGTCGCCGTCGGCGTCGCCGCCGGCGTCATCTCGGCGACCCTCACGTTCGGCGTGTTGATCGCGTGAGGCCGGACGTGCGCGTCCGCTCGCTGGGCGGCTTCGCGTTCTCGGGCGCGTGTCAGATCGCGGTCGGCGTGATCGAGTACGCGAACGGCGCCCTCCCCGACGCCGGCCTGTCGATCCTCGTCGGACTCGGCGTTCTGTGGCATTCGGACGACCGCTGATCCGGGGAGACGACCTGAAGGGGGTCGCCTCTCGGCCGGCGTTCGCGGCCGTCGGCGTCTGCAGCGGGGTGGTCTCGGCGGCGGTTCCGTTCGTCTCGCTCGGCGCCTGATGCGGCTACAGGTCCGCGCCGACCGCGTCGGCGACGGAGTCGAAGCCGTCCCGTTCGAGCAGTTCCAGCAGTCCCTCGTTGATGTCGCGGGCGACGCTCGGCCCCTCGTAGACGAGGCCGGTGTACAACTGGACGAGGCTCGCGCCGTTCCGGATCTTCGCGTACGCGCCCGCGGCGTCCGAGACGCCGCCGACCCCGACCACCGGTACGTCCGTCCGCTCCGCGATGAATCTGACCATGCTCGTCGCGCGTGCTTCGATCGGCTTGCCCGAAAGCCCGCCGCGTTCGGCCCGTTGGGGGCTCCGGAGGCTCTCGGGCCGTTCGGTCGTGGTGTTCGTCGCGATGACGCCGTCGAGACCGAGGTCGTCGACGACGGCGAGCGCCTCCTCGACGGCGGGTTCGGGGAGGTCCGGAGAGAACTTCACGAGGAGCGGGTCGGCGCCGGCGTCCGAGAGGGTCCCGAGGATCCGCTCCAACGACTCGCGGTTCTGGAGCGAGCGCAGGCCGGGCGTGTTCGGCGACGAGACGTTGACCGCGACGTAGTCCGCGTGTGCGCCCACACGCTCGTACGTGTACAGGTAGTCGTCGGCGGCGTCCTCCAGGGGGGTGGATTTCGACTTGCCGACGTTGACGCCGAGGGGGACGTCGGGTGCGGGCTCGCGGTCGAGACGGTCGCCCACGACGTCGGCGCCCTCGTTGTTGAACCCCATGCGGTTGACGATGGCCTCGTCCTCGCGCAGGCGGAACATCCGCGGACGCGGGTTTCCGGGCTGGCGTTCCGCAGTGACGCCGCCGACCTCGACGTGACCGAAGCCGAGCGCGGCCAGCGCGCGGGGGACGCGGGCGTTCTTGTCGAAGCCGGCGGCGACGCCCACCGGCGTCGGAAACTCGACGCCGAACGCGTCCGTCTCCAGTCGCTCGTCGCCGACGGCGTATCGGTCGCGGAGGAACGACTGGATCGACGTCCCTTGGACGGCGCGCAACAGTCGCTGGATAGTCTCGTGGGCGGTTTCGGCGGGAAATGCGTACAGCGCCGGCTTCGCGATATCGTATGCCCTCATTGCGGTGCTTGGCCGTGTCTCAGACCGGGCACGCTCTTGAACTGCGGGGGTTACCCGGCGTCAGAAGTCGTGTTCTACCTCGTCGGAGTCCGCTTTCTGAATGATGATCTTGCCGTCGCGGACGCGAACGAACACCTCGTCGCCGATCTCCATGCCGGCGACGGCGAGCTCGTCCTCGTGCAGGTTCACGTGGACGTTGTGGTACTCGCCGTTCTCGTCTTTGGCGCCACTCGGACTGAGCGTCTTCTTCCGGACCATCGCCTTCGGTACTCCGTGAGTCTCCCGACAAGGTACATAAGTGTTGTTTACGGAAGTGCAAGGAGAACGCCCCGTGCTTTAGCGCGGGGATGAATCCGGCAATGACGGCCGTCCGCGTCCGACGGGCGGGCACGCGTTGCCAGCGGGACGCAGTTGAAGGGTGCCGGTACAGGGAGTCCATCGCCGCGGTCAGACACCGGCGGCGAGCCCCGGACGAACCGGCGTTCGTCGCACCGAACACATGCACCGTTCGCCGAAGATGCAGTAATTTCCCCGATACGTTTATGATTCAGTGTGTGTTCGCTTCACACGGAGGCGAAAAACCATGGTACGTGAGGACGGTAAGCGGAACTTCGCGCTGCGCGAGGGTGACGGCACCGAGGAGAGCGTCTTCTCCGGCAACACGCCGCGACAGGCGGCGCTGAAAGCCGCCCGGCGGCTCGAACCGGCGAGCTCCGAGGACGCGGCCGAACGTGTCGAGCTCCGGCTCCGAGAGAAGGGGACCGACAAGGTCCACATATACGAGGGATGGTCTTGGCGAGAGTCCGCGCCGGACAACAAGCCCGACTGGATGCCCGACGAGATCACCGAAGCCAACGTGTCCAAGAACGGCATCGAACACCTCGAGAGCTGATCTGCGTACTGTCTGTTCTTTGCGCCTCGGTTCACCAGTTGCGACGGCGGCGACCGCCGGACTCGTTCGACGGCTTCGTGCCACCTTCCCGCCGCAACGAAGTCCGACGGGCGTCGTACACGGTCGTCCACGACGTCGTCCCATGAAACCGCATGACGTGGCGGGGCCGAGACGACGACCTTTTATGTTCCCCTGCCATCCGAAAGAATGCGAAGGTCGCACGGGACGGCCCGGGTGACACGGCACACCCTTCCGGGGTGTGTCGAAGTTCGTTCCGATGCCCTTATGAACGACAAAGGCATCGGATGGAATGCGAAGATACGACGCGAGTCGAGGCGGTTCAACCCCGCCGCGGTTCGCATCGTCGACGTGCTTCGAAGGGGTTAAGTCCCCACACGAGGTATGTCGATATCCGCAAGAGATGAGGATTCCGCCCCTGCGGTCCGCCGCAAGACGGTATCTGATGTGAGCCTCGATAGTTCGGTGCCACCCGATCGGTGTCGCCGAACATGGACCACGCAATGGTGAAGTCGCGCTTTGCGCGTGACTTCCCGCCACCCCCTCCCTTCGCGGGGAGGAACATTCCGGTTGATCCTGCCGGAGGTCATTGCTATCGGAGTCCGATTTAGCCATGCTAGTCGCACGGGTTCAGCCCCGTGGCGAATAGCTCCGTAACACGTGGCCAATCTACCCTACAGACAGGCATAACCTCGGGAAACTGAGGCTAATTCCTGATACCACTCCCACGCTGGAACGCCGGGAGTGAGAAACGTTCCGACGCTGTAGGATGAGGCTGCGGCCGATTAGGTAGACGGTGGGGTAACGGCCCACCGTGCCAATAATCGGTACGGGTTGTGAGAGCAAGAACCCGGAGACGGAATCTGAGACAAGATTCCGGGCCCTACGGGGCGCAGCAGGCGCGAAACCTTTACACTGCACGACAGTGCGATAGGGGGACTCCGAGTGCGGAGGCATAGTGCCTTCGCTTTTGTACACCCTAAGGCGGTGTACGAATAAGAGCTGGGCAAGACCGGTGCCAGCCGCCGCGGTAATACCGGCAGCTCGAGTGATGACCGATCTTATTGGGCCTAAAGCGTTCGTAGCCGGCCGAGCAAGTTCGTCGGGAAATCTACCAGCTCAACTGGTAGGCGTCCGGCGAAAACTGCCCGGCTTGGGACAGGGAGACTCAAGGGGTACGTCCGGGGTAGGAGTGAAATCCTGTAATCCTGGACGGACCACCGATGGCGAAAGCACCTTGAGAGAACTGATCCGACGGTCAGGAACGAAAGCTGGGGTCTCGAACCGGATTAGATACCCGGGTAGTCCCAGCTGTAAACGATGTTCGCTAGGTGCGACGCAGACTACGAGTCTGTGTTGTGCCGTAGGGAAGCCGAGAAGCGAACCGCCTGGGAAGTACGTCCGCAAGGATGAAACTTAAAGGAATTGGCGGGGGAGCACTACAACCGGAGGAGCCTGCGGTTTAATTGGACTCAACGCCGGACATCTCACCAGCCCCGACTGTTCGAATGACGCTCAGTGTGATGAGCTTAGCAGACGATCAGAGAGGAGGTGCATGGCCGCCGTCAGCTCGTACCGTGAGGCGTCCTGTTAAGTCAGGCAACGAGCGAGACCCGCATCCCTAATTGCCAGCAAGACCCACGAGGTCGTTGGGTACATTACGGAGACTGCCGCCGCCAAGGCGGAGGAAGGAACGGGCAACGGTAGGTCAGTATGCCCCGAATGGGCTGGGCTACACGCGGGCTACAATGGTCAGGACAATGGGTTCCTACTCCGAAAGGAGACGGTAATCTCAGAAACCTGGTCGTAGTTCGGATTGTGGGCTGAAACTCGCCCACATGAAGCTGGATTCGGTAGTAATCGCGTGTCACAAGCGCGCGGTGAATACGTCCCTGCTCCTTGCACACACCGCCCGTCAAAGCACCCGAGTGAGGTCCGGATGAGGCCTGGGTTGCCAGGTCGAATCTGGGCTTCGCAAGGGGGCTTAAGTCGTAACAAGGTAGCCGTAGGGGAATCTGCGGCTGGATCACCTCCACAGATCGAGACCAGGCCGACGCGCCTGGCTCACCTTTCGGTCCGTTCCCGACGCCGATCGGGCACCTTCGAACTATCGAGGCTCGCTCACACCCCCTGACGGGGGTGGGCCCATAGCTCAGTGGTAGAGTGCCTCCTTTGCAAGGAGGATGCCCTGGGTTCGAATCCCAGTGGGTCCATGTCTTCGGGGTCGTCGTAATCCGTGTGCCTTATATGGCGGACGGCGTTACGATGATTCCCGACGCAAGACCGATGCACCATCCCGCGAGAGCGGGGATGGGAAGGGTTGAGCACGCTCGCGTGACACCCACGTGACGTGCGATGACGACCGTATGTACGTGCAATCCAGACGTCCACTGGACCCGTTCACCGGGTCGCAGTGTACCATCAGTCAATTGGCTACTGTGCCAGTTGGTGAATGGCTCGGCTCGAGAGCCGACGACGGACGTGCCAAGCTGCGATAAGCCGTAGGGAGCCGCATGGAGGCGAAGAACTACGGATCTCCGAATGGGAATCCCTCTACAATTGCCTAGCGCAATGGGGAACGCTCCGAATTGAAACATCTCAGTAGGAGCAGGAAGAGAAATCAAACCGAGATGTCGTTACTAACGGCGAGTGAACGCGACACAGTCCAAACCGAAGCCTCGAGGTTCAAACCTCGCAGGCAATGTGGTGTTCGGGCTGATACCAAGCAGCTCGGATTCGTGAGAAGTCTCCTGGAACGGAGCACGATACAGGGCGACAGTCCCGTATCACGAACACGATCTGCGGATCAGTTCCCAGAGTAGCGGGGGTTGGATATCCCTCGTGAATATCTCAGGCATCGACTGAGAAGACTAAACACTCCTCGAGACCGATAGCGAACAAGTAGCGTGAGCGAACGCTGAAAAGCACCCCGAGAAGGGCGGTGCAATAGGGCCTGAAATCAACTGGCGATAGAGCGACGGGGCTTACAAGGCCCCGCACAGAATGACCGAGACGCGAGTCTCCAGTAAGACGTGCGGGGAGCCGAAGTCGCGTCGTGCGTTTTGAAAAACGAACCAGGGAGTGTACTTCTCCGGCGAGTCTAACTCGATCATCGAGGGAGGCGCAGGGAAACCGATATGGCCGCAGTCTTACGACGAGGGCCACCGTGTTCAAGCGCGGGGAGTCGACGAAGTACGACCCGAAACCGAGTGATCTACTCCGAGGCAGGATGAAGCGTGCCGAAAGGCACGTGGAGGTCCGTTAGCGTTGGTGTCCTACAATACCCTCGCGTGATCTTGGAGTAGGGGTGAAAGGCCCATCGAACTCGGCAACAGCTGGTTCCGACCGAAACATGTCGAAGCATGACCTCTCCTAAGGTAGTCCGCGCGGTAGAGCCACCGATTGAGAGACCCGCCTCCGAGAGGAGTCGGCCTCTCTGTCGAACTCCGAACGTGCGGACGCTGTCGACGGAGGGAGTCCGGTGTCCCGGGGTAAGCTTGGGCACCGTGAGGGGAACAACCCAGAGTTAGGTTAATGACCCAAAATGTGGATTAAGTGTAATCCTCTGAAGGTAGTCTTGAGCCCTAAACAGCCGGGAGGTGAGCTTAGAAGCAGCTACCCGCTAAGAAAAGCGTAACAGCTTACCGGCCGAGGTTCAAGGCGCCCAAAATGAACGGGACTCAAATCCACTTCTGATACCTAACCGCCCCCATCACAGGGGGACCGTGTAGGTCGGCGTACTGTGCGGATGGAAGCACGGGCTAGAGCTCGTGTGGACCGCTCAGTAACGACAATCCTGGTCACAGTAGCAGCGATATTCGGGTGCGAACCCCGAAGGTCTGAAGGGTAAGAGTTCCTCGGCACTGCCAATCAGCCGAGGGTTAGCCGATCCTAAGTCCGGCCGCAATTCGAACCGGACAAACGGGGAACTGGTTAATATTCCAGTGCCATCACGCACTGAAAGTCGACGCTTTGGAGACGATCGAGCCGGGCACTCGCCCGGTCCAATCAGGGAACCGCGTGGAAGCCGTAACGGCACGAAGCGTGAGAAGCCTGAGACAGCGCAAGTCGGTCCTATCCGGAGCCCGTGAAAAGACGAGCGTGATGTTCGTATCGAGATCCGACACAGGTACCCTGGCAGAGCAAGCCAAGACCAACGGGAGCAACCGACGTTAGGGAATTCGGCAAGTTAGTCCCGTACGTTCGCAATAAGGGATGCCTGCCCTCGACGGGGCAGGTCGCAGTGACTCGGTGGCTCCGACTGTCTAGTAACAACACAGGTGACCGCAAATCCGCAAGGACTCGTACGGTCACTGAATCCTGCCCAGTGCAGGTATCTGAACACCTCGTACAAGAGGACGAAGGACCTGTCAACGGCGGGGGTAACTATGACCCTCTTAAGGTAGCGTAGTACCTTGTCGCTTCAGTAGCGACTCGCATGAATGGATCAACGAGAGCCACACTGTCCCAACGTTGGGCCCGGTGAACTGTACGTTCCAGTGCGGAGTCTGGAGACCCCCAAGGGGAAGCGAAGACCCTATAGAGCTTTACTGCAGGCTGTCGCTGAGACGTGGCCGCTGACGTGCAGGATAGGTAGGAGTCATCACACAGGTACCCGCGCCAGCGGGCCACCGAGACATCACTGAAATACTACCCGTCAGTGGCTGCGACTCTCACTCCGGGAGGAGAACACCGGTAGCCGGGCAGTTTGACTGGGGCGGTACGCGCTCGAAAAGATATCGAGCGCGCCCCAAGATTTCCTCACGCGGGACAGGAACCCGCGGAAGAGCGCAAGAGCACAAGGAAGTCTGACAGTGTCATTCCAAGCGAGTGACGCTGACGCGAAAGCGTGGTCTAGCGAACGGATCACGGGCCTCAATGGCCCGGATTTACGACAGAAAAGCTACCTTAGGGATAACAGAGTCGTCACGCGCAAGAGCACATATCGACCGCGTGGCTTGCTACCTCGATGTCGGTTCCCTCCATCCTGCCCGTGCAGAAGCGGGCAAGGGTGAGGTTGTTCGCCTATTAAAGGAGGTCGTGAGCTGGGTTTAGACCGTCGTGAGACAGGTCGGCTGCTATCTATTGGGGGTGTTACGGTACTTGACGGGAACGTTCGTATAGTACGAGAGGAACTACGAATGGTTGCCACTGGTGTATCGGTTGTCCGAGAGGGCAGCTGCCGAGAAGCTACGCAACACGGGGTAAGAGCTGAACGCATCTAAGCTCGAAACCCACCTGAAAAAGAAGTACCACCGAGACCACTCGTAGAAGACGAGTTCGATAGACTCGGGATGTACGCGCCGAGGCAACGAGGCGTTCAGTCCGCGAGCACTAACAGGTCAAGCCACACTCATATGCACTGGGACCCGTTGTGAACGGGTCCAGGCGTTACCTGGATTGCACGTACATATTGGTCGGAGACCGACGCAGGCACACATCGGATCGTTCCCGATGGTCGGCCTTCGGGCGGCCACAGCGGCGGGGCACCACCCGTACCCATCCCGAACACGGAAGTTAAGCCCGCCAGCGTTCCGGTAAGTCCTGGAGTGCGAGAGCCTCTGGAAACACCGGTTCGCCGCCCACCACTCATACAGTTTCACGCCCACCAGCACCGCGCTGGTGGGCTTTTTCATTTTCATATCAACACCGTCCGACCAGTGGCGACGCCGACCGCCGACGGCCGAGCGTCTCCACGAGGCTTGGATCCGCTACACTTAACCGCCTCACACGACTCTCAACACGTGCGCCAAGGTGGCAGAGTCCGGCCATACGCATCTCCCTGCAGAGGAGAACCACGCCGGTTCAAATCCGGCCCTTGGCTTTCCTACAGCGCACACGCGATCGTGTCCCGGCGAGTGACGTGTTCCCCTGAAAGAAAACGGTTAAACTCCGGGCGGTCCGTGGCTCACGTATGCAACGACGCGCCGCGGCCATCTACGTCGCGTTCTTCCTCGTCGTGGGGACGGCTTCGTTCTCGCTCATCGCGACAGCGAGCGCGCCGCAGCTCTCCTTCGAGAACCCGGATCACGAACTGAGCCAGGGAGACCCCATCACTATCGACGGGCAGGAGTTCACCGTCTCCGGTATCTCCGCGGAGGCCGAGGAGGGTGAGGTAACCCGCTCGGGAACCCTCGAGTCGACGAACGAATCGGCGCGGTACACCGTCGACTGGGCGAACGATTCGACCGTCACCTACGACGGGCAAGACTGGACCGTTACCACCGACAACGCGTCCGACTCGTTCGCCTTGACCGAAGTCGTCGATCGCGCGGCGATCCTCCAGAACGACTCCGGCGTCGAGAACGAGACGACGACCGTCGACGGCCAGGAGTACGTGGTCGAACGTGACGACGGGAACCGGACGCTGATCCCCGCCGACGAGTACTTCCCGGAGCCCGAGACACGTGAGTACACCGTCGGCGACGAACTCGAGAACATCGAGGACAACACCGCGACGGTCGCGTCCGTGAGTTCGGACGCCGCGACGCTGGAGTACTTCGCGTCGCGGACCACCGAGATCTCGGTTGCCGACGAGGCGAACGTGACGGTCGGTTCGACGACGTACTTCGCATACTTCCCGGACAACTCGACGATGCTGCTCACGCAGGAGTTCGACACCTACGAGCAGTACCAGCAGGGAATAGAGACCCAAACGACGATGACGAACGGACTGTGGGGCGTTACGATCCTCAGCGGGCTCTCCGCGTTCCTTCTTCTGGGGATGGCGTACATGCCCTCGCGGTACTGACCGGCCGATCGACACTCTCGAACTCGGATCTCTGTTCCCGTCTCCCTCACAACGAGCAGGCAAGCCGTCGACCCGACACGGCGATGTGACGAACTGGACCCGGCTGAACAGCCAGTATGCGGCCGGCAGGCCGACCACCGTCACCGCGATGGACACGGCGACACCGCCCACAGGGGAGTGAGCCGCCAGGCGACGAGGACGAAGTAGAGCCCGCGGACGGCCGGCGACCGCTGTCCGCTCGATCGGTCGGGTGCAGACGGTGACCGGGGTTCCTTGAGCGACAACACCGTCGGCACGAGGTCGATCAGTGTGAGTCTGACCGGGAGGCCGACGATCGTGGCGCCGGGAACCCACGCGACGTTGACGACCGCGGGGTGGCTCACCGGTCGATGCGACGAACCACAGCGCGCGTTGTGCCGTGTCCCGAGCGACGCGACGGCCGATGAATTCCTTGTGTCGACCGCTCGCTTCCCGCCTCAAACCCCGTCTCTCGAACGGTTCCGGTCGGCCGCGACACGGTGCTCACGGGCCGCTTCGCTCACGGCTCACTCCGTTCACCGTTCGTTGTCGCGGTCTCACGCTGTTCGACCGCGCTCGCTTCTCTTTGTTATCGAGACCTCACTTCGTTCGGTCTCACAGCGGACGCGACGAGATCTGAACCATGGCGAGACGTGCTCGCTACGCTGCGCACGTCTCGTCTACCTCAAATCCCGCCGTACCGGTTCACTCGTCACTACGTTCCTCGGTGCACGGGCGCGACGGGATTTGAACCCCGGTCGTTCCGCTCACTCCGTTCGCTTCACTCCCTGCTTCAAATCCCGCCTTTCGAGCGGTTTCGGTCGCTCGCCGTCGCTCGCGACACGGAGACACGGGCGCGACGGGATTTGAACCCCGGTCGTTCCGCTCACTCCGTTCGCTTCACTCCCTGCTTCAAATCCCGCCTTTCGAGCGGTTTCGGTCGCTCGCCGTCGCTCGCGACACGGAGACACGGGCGCGACGGGATTTGAACCCGCGACCGTCGGATGGCTCCCCACACCGGAGTCCCGGCGCGGTTAGAAGTCCGACGCTCTGAATCCGGACTGAGCTACGCGCCCACGGATAGGGGCACACGCGGGGCAGTCAAAAGCGGCGCGGTCCCGGGTGACCCGTACGGTCAGACGCGAGCGGGCGGACGAGGCCGATCGTCTCGCAGGCTTTAATCCGGCCAGCGCCGAACGGACGGTGATGCGAGTTATCGGAACGGTCGGCCTGCCCGGCAGCGGGAAAGGCGAGGCCGCCGCGGTCGCCGAGGAGGAGGGCGTTCCCGTGGTCACGATGGGGGACGTCATCCGCGCGGAGTGTCGCGACCGCGGACTCGATCCCGCCGAACACCACGGCGAGATCGCCCGCGCCCTGCGCGAGGAGAACGGCCCCGCGGCCATCGCCGAGCGCTCGGTCCCGCTGATCGAGGACGCGGCGGCCCGTGCCGACGCGGGCGCCGTCCTCGTCGACGGCCTCCGAGCGCCCGTCGAACTGGAGCGCTTCCGCGAGCGCTTCGGCGACGACTTCACGCTCGTCGCCATCACCGCGCCGTTCGATCTCCGCGTCGACCGTCTGGGCGAGCGCGGCCGCGACGACTCCGACGTCGACGTCGAGGCGCTGCGCGACCGCGAGGAGCGCGAACTCGAGTTCGGTATGGGCGAGGTCATCGAGGCCGCCGACCTGACCGTCGACAACACCGACACGCTCGCGTCGTTTCGGGACCGCATCCGCGCGGTGCTTCGTGGGGACGTAGCCTCCGACGTTGCCGACGCCGCTTCCGACGACGCTCCGGAGGTGGAGAAGTGACGACCGTCTACAGCGTCGACGCGCGGATCGAGGCACCGGTGCACGACACCGAGGTAACCGACCGCGTCCGCGACGCCGTCGAGGCGCTGTTCCCCAACGCCGAGTTCGTCTCCGAGCCGGGGCTGCTCGTCGCCGAGACCCACACGCTCGACGACTTCTCCGACAGCCTCCACGAACAGGAGATCCTCGACACCGCCCGTCGCGAGTTCGAGCGCAACCGGACCGACGGCGGCTTCACCTTCAGCCTGAAGAAGCAGGCAGCCTTCCGGGGCGTCGTCAACTTCGCCGTCGGCGACCCCGACGAACTGGGCGAGATATCGGTCGAGGTGACCGTCCGCTCGCCGTCTGCCGAGGAGTACATCGACCACCTCGCGCCGCCGACCGAGGGCGGCGCGCCAGTCGACCCGGACCGTCGCTGACGCTACGTGAACGCCACGACCGCGGCGAACAGGACGACGACGCCGAGCACGTCGCAGACGTTCGTGACCACGGGGATGACCACGTCGTCGGGGTCGAGCGAGAGGCGATACGCCGCGTACGTCGTCGCGAGCGTCACCGCGACCGCGAGGACGGCCAGCGCGACCCCGGCCGACAGCGCGACCAGAAACACCGTTCCGGGTGCGAGCGTCGTGTCCCCGAGGAGCGCCGCCAGCGCCCACGCGGCGAGGCCGATGACCGGAAACAGCGTGACCGCGAGCGCGACGGTGGCGACGGCGTTTCCGGCGAGGGTGTCGTCACTCGGGTCGAACGACAGCGTCCCGAGATGAAACGCCGTCGAGAGCCGCGCCGCGAGGATCGAGCCGAGGTTGCCCGCGGTGCCGATCGTGACGGGGACGAGCACGAGCAGCGACGGCGACCGGAGCAGCCGGTCCTCCAAGATTCCGAGCACCAGCCCCGAGCCCAACTCGACGAGGGCGAGCACGAGCAACACCGGCAACATCGCGCGGGTGATGGCGCGAACGGACCACTCGGTCGGCATCTACGGGCCACCCCCGAACGAACCAACTAGCGCGAGAACGGTCCGCGCCGCGACCAGCAGGAAGAATACGCCGGCCACGTCGCCGGTGGTCGTCACCACCGGGCCGACGAACGTGTCGGGGTCGTACCCCCGACGGTACCCCGCGAACACGACCAGCAGGACGACGGCCGTCAGCGCCATTCCCGAGAGCACGCTCGCGATCAGCGCGACGCCGAGCATGACCGGCAGCGACGCGACCGGACTCCCGAGCAGGGTGAGCGCCGTGACGGTGAGCACGGCGGCGACGAGCGACACGAGCACGCCGTTGGCGAGCGCGGCCGTCGCCGCCGCGCGGAGTCGCTCGTCGCCGAAATCGACCCGCGGCTCGACGACCCCCTGGTGGAGTCCGGTCGCGATCCGGGCTCCGAAGCTCCCGAACACGCTTCCGCGGGTCGCGAGCAGCGCCGGCACGAGCACGAGCAGCCCCTCGACCGCCCGAAGCTCGGCGCGCATCCCGCCGAGGACGACGCCGGCGAACAGCCCGCCGACCGCGCTCGTTGCGAGCGCCGGCAGCGCCTCGCGATACGCCTCCTCGGCCGTCTCGCGGATCCCCATCGCGCCTACCGACGACCCCGGAGACCAAAAGTCGGGTGCCATCGCCGCCTCCGCCGTGACGGTGTCACGTTCACGTCCGCGTCTTCGCCGCGTCGCTGTCGCGTCGCCGTCGTGTCGCAATCACGAACCGATCGTGAGCGGATCGACCGACGGGCACTTGGCGGCGAGCGACCAGACACCGTACATGACCGACTCGCAGGCACGGGTGTTGCTGACGAACGACGACGGCGTCGACGCCGCCGGTCTCGCGGCGCTGTACGAGGAACTGCGCGCCGTCGCCGACGTGACCGTCGTCGCGCCGGCGGAGAACCAGTCGGGGGTGGGACGGTCGCGCTCGCGCGCCGTCGACGTGGACGGCCACGAGTGGGGCCACACGGTCCACGGGACGCCGGCCGACTGCGTCGCCTACGCGCTCCGGGCGCTGGAGACCGAGTTCGATCTGGTCGTCTCCGGCTGCAACCACGGGCCGAACTGCGGCGAGTACATCATGGGCCACTCGGGCACCGTCGGCGCGGCCGTCGAGGCGGCGTATCTCGGCGTGCCCGCGGTCGCCGTCTCCGCGTACCACCGCGAGGAGTTCTTCCCGCCCGCGGAGTTCACCTTCGAGACGCCCGCGCGGCTCACCCGGCTGCTCGTCGAGCACGTGCTCGAACGCGGCGGGAATCGCGTCGGTGCTGACGCCCGCGACGACGGCGCAGACGTCACGACCAGCGGCGGCTCCGCCGCCGGCGACTCCCGCGCGGACCTCGCCGACGCCGACCTGTTCTCGGTGAACGCCCCCGTCGACGCGCCCGCCTGTGACTTCCGACTCACCGAACCGCTGGCCGACTACGGCGTCGACGTGCGCGAGGCGTCCGCCGAGGAGCGCGAGACCCACGACGGCGACTGGCGGCTCGAGTCCGATTTCTGGGCGCGACTCGACCAGCCGGGGCGGCACCCGACGCTGGAGCAGGTGGCCGACTCCTACCCCGCGTGGTCCGACCGCGCGGCCGTCGTCGACGGCGACGCGAGCGTCTCCCCGCTCCGGGTGCCGCAGACGCCGGTTCACTCCGAGCGACTGGACGACCTCGTCGCCGCGGTGAACCGCGACTGGCGCGACGAGCGCGAGGCCGCGGTCGCGGACGACGACTGAGTCGACACCGGACGCGCCGGGTTCGCCTCACAACGTTGTGGCGTCGCCGTCGGCCCACACCTCGTAGCCGTACTCACGAGCACGTTCCTCGACCGCCTCGGTGTGCATCCGGAGCATGTGCTCGGAGACGTTCGTGGCGACGCGCCGGTCGGCGTCGAGGCGATCGAGGCCGGCCCGTAGCTCGGCGGCGTCGGCGTGAAGTTCCGCACCGAGGACCGACCCCTCGGCGAACAGGAGATCGAGACCGTCGCCGGGTACGGTCTCGGGGTCGGGTGCGGCGTTCAGGTCCGGCGCGTAGCCGACGACCGCCCCTTCCGACCCGTCGTCGCCCCGACCGGGGTCCGACCGAGGGCCGCGGACGACGTAGCCGAGCGTCGGGAACAGCGGATCCCCGTGATCGACCCCGAACGGCGTCACCGAGAGGGGACCGACCGACACCCGATCTCCGGACTGGACGACCTCCATCCCGAGGCGCTCGACGAGACCTGGTCGCTCCGTGGCGTACTTCTGGAGGACGCTGCGGGGCACGTGCGCCTCGAAGGGGTCGGCGACCGGGTGGTCGTGGCCGAGGTCGTCGCCGTTCAGGAGGTGGCGCTCGTAGCGGGTGTGATTCAGTTCCGAGAGCCCGCTCGCGTGGTCGTAGTGGCCGTGTGTGAGGAACACGGCGTCGAGGCCGGTCACGTTCGCCCCGTGCAGCGCGGGGGTCACGTCGGGCGGGGCGTCGAGGAGGACGGTCGTCCCCGCCGCCTCGATCAGGAGGCCGGGCCGTCGCCGCGGGTCGCTCGCCGCGCAGAACTCACAGTCGCACAGGGGAACGGGGACGCCCAGCGCGTCGCCCGTGCCGAGCAGGGTACAGCGCACGAGGGGTCGACGCGGGGGCGACACTCCGATGTTTCGGCAGTGTGTCGAGAACTACCACACCGTCACTCACCGGTCCACGACCGCGACGACCCCGGTGAGCCCCAGCGACGCCACCAGCGCGGCCGCGAGCACGCCGAACGCCGCGCCGAAGCCGGTCGCGTCGGCGACGCCGCCGACGACGGCGGGCGCGAACGCGCCGGCGCCCATCAACAGCGTCCGGACGACGCCGAGCCCGCCGCCCGCGGACGCCTCGGGGATGACGGCCGCGAGGTACGCGCCCCGCACGGGCCGAAAGCCGTGGGAGCCGAGGCCGAACGCCACCACCGCGGCGCCGACGGCGACGACGCCCGAGACCGACAGCAGCGCGAGCAGCCCGGCGGTCGCGAGCCCGAGCGTCGCGGCGATCACCGGGAGCTGCCCGACGCGGTCCGAGAGGTCGCCCGTGACCAACTGGACGAGCGAGACGACGAACAGCCCCGAGTACAACAGCGACGCCGTCGTTCCCGGGAGCCCGGCGGCGTCGGTGAGATACAGCGGGAGGAAGGCGACGGCGCCGTTGTACGCGAACGAGAAACAGACCGTCGCGAGCACGAAGACGGCGAAGGTCGGCTCGCGAAACAGCGCCGCGTAGCGGCGGAGCCCGCCGGCGTCGGCGGCGACGCCGTCGCCGTGGGTGTCTGTGGTGTCCGCAGTGTCGGCTGCGTCAGCGGTGTCGTCGGTGTCAGCGGTGTCATCCGTGTTTCCGTCGTCCGCCCCGTCGCCGGCGGCGTCGCGGTCGGCCGCTCCCGGGTCGGGGGCGCTGCGACCGAACAGGAGCGCGAGGCCGCCGGCGGCGACTGCCCCCGCGAGGAACAGCGCGTGCCAGTCGAGCCACGGGACGGCGACGCCGGCGACCGTCGCGCCGGTGACCGCGACGACGGCGGCGGGCGCGGCGACGCCGCCGAAGGCGCCGAGCGTGTCGAGCACCCCGAGCGCGCGGCCGGTCCGGCCGGGGTACAGCCGCGAGAGCAGGCGGACGGCGACGGTCTTGTGGACGCCCGTGCCGAGCCCGACGAGCAACATCCCGACGACGATGACGCCGAGCGCGAGCGGCTCGGGGACGGGAACCGCCAGCACGAGCGCGCCGACCCCGGTGACGACCGCGCCGGCGACGATCACCCGCCGCGCCCCGATCCGGTCGGCGAGGGCGCCGCTTGGGAACTGCATCGCGGCGTAGACGGTCAACATCGCGGTGAACGCGACGCCGAGGACCGCACTGGAGACGCCGAGCGCGTCCCGAAAGGCGGGAAACAGCGGCGGAAACGCGTACCGGAGGAACTTCGCGAGGAACCAGATGAGCGCCGTGAGCGCGAGCACGTCGTACTCCGCGAGCGCGCGGAGGCTCCGCTTCGTCGCGGTTCCGGCTCCCATTCGCCTCGGGGGACGGCTGTCGGGGTCAAAAGACGAGCGAAAGCGGTCGTTCGGGCGGTTCACGGGAGACGACGTCCGCGCTACGGCGCGCCGGCGAGCACCAGCGTGCTCTCGGCGTCGCCGTTGCGGATCTGCCGGGTCGCGTCAGGCGGGATCCGGACGGCGTCGCCGGGCTCCAGCTCGATCTCCTCGCCGTCGACGGCGACCGTCGCGGCGCCCTCGACGAGCAGGTACACCTCCTCGTGGTCGCGCTCGGCGTGGTCGTGTTCCGTTCCGGTCCAGCCCGGGTCGCAGTCGACGACCGTGACGCCGACGTGGGCACACTCCAGCGGATCGCGCAGGAAGTGCATCGCGCCCGCGGCCGGTTCGACGTCGTGATAGTTGACGGTTGTGTAGCTCACGGTCGGTCGAATCCGCGAAACGCCCATGTAACTGTCGGCGGTTCCAGCCGTGCACGAATCGAGCGGGCCGTCGGTCGGGCTCGCTCGGGACCGCACCGAACCCCGCTTCGCCGCGCCTCCCCCACCTCACCTCACCTCACCTTACTTCGGCCTCACCCGAACGGACCCATGCCGCCCATGCCGCCCATGCCGCCGCCTCCGTCGCCGCCCTGCTGTTGCATCTTTTTCATCATCCGCTGCATATCGCCGTCGCCCATGTTGCCGAACTGGTCCATCGTCCGCTTCATCATGCTGTGCTGTTCGAGCAGCTCCTCGATACGTTCCTCGGGAACGCCGGAGCCGCGGGAGATCCGCTCCAGCCGGTCGCTTTTGATGATCTCGGGGTTCTCCATCTCCCGCTCGGTCATGGAGTCCATCGCGATCTCGAAGCTCCGCATGCGGTCTTGGGTCACGTCCATCGCGTCGTCCGGGAGCTGGTCCATGATGCCGCCGCCCATGCCGGGGATCATGTCGAGCACCTGATCGAGGGGGCCCATGCGGTCCATCGCCTTCATCTGGTTGCGCATGTCCTTCAGGGTGAACTCCCCCTCCATCATGTCCTCGGGGTCCCAGTCGTCCTCCTCCTGGGTCTCGCTCATCGCGCGCTCGACGCGCTCGGAGAGCTGCTTGAGGTCGCCCATCCCGAGCAGCCGCGAGATGAAGCCGTCGGGCTCGAAGCGCTCGATGTCCTGCACCGTCTCGCCGGCGCCGAGGAACGCGATCGACGACCCGGTCTCGTTGACGGCCGTCAGCGCCCCGCCGCCCTTCGCGGTCCCGTCGAGCTTCGTGATGACGACGCCGTCGATGCCGATCGACTCCTCGAACTGCCGCGCCTGATCCTTGGCGCCCTGCCCGATCGCGGCGTCGAGCACGAGCAGCGATCGGTCCGGGTCGACCGCGTCGGCGATCCGCTCGATCTCGTCGATGAGGTCGTCCTCCAGCGCGTGGCGGCCTGCGGTGTCGACGATCCGCACGTCGGCGTCCTCGGTCGCCTCCAGTCCCTTCCGGGCGATGTCGACGGGGTCGTCGTTGTCGGGGTCGCCGTAGAACTCCACCTCGGCGTTGTCGGCCATCTGCTGGGCCTGGTCGTAGGCGCCGGGGCGGAAGGTGTCGGTCTGGATGACCGCCGGCCGGAGGCCCTTCTTCGAGAACCACCACGCCATCTTGGCGGCGGTGGTGGTCTTCCCCGAGCCCTGGAGGCCGGCGAGCACGATCGTCTGCTCCTCCAGCGGGATCTCGGTCGACTCGCCGATGAGGCCGACCATCTCCTCGTAGACGATCTTGAGGACGTGGTCGCGTGCGGTCGTGCCGCCGGGGGGCTCCTCCTCCAGCGCGCGGGTTTCGATGCTGTCCGACAGCTCCATCACGAGGTCGACGTCGACGTCGGCCGAAAGCAGCGAGCGCTGGATCTGCTTGACGACTGCCTGCACGTCCTCCTCGTCGATACGGGACTTCCCGCGGAGCGAGTCCATCGTGCTCCGGAGAGAACTCCCCAGGTCGTCGAGTACCATTGGTCTTAATCGAGGTAGTCGGTCCGTGCGGTAAAGGCTTCCTTGTCCGTCGGTGGCTCGTTCGCGGGTGGTGTTCGCGGGTAGTGTGAGTGGCGTGGATTCGGCGGTACCGTCGTCGGCCTTGAAACCCCCCGCCGCTGTGCGCTCCCGCGACTCGCTGCGCGCGCTCACTCGCTTCGCTCTCGGCCTCGCTCATCCCCCGCGCGCGCTCGCGGGGCGGATCGGCGCGCTGGGCTCGGGCCGCGCCGCCCGCACGGTTCGGGTCGCGTCCACCGGCGTGCTGGTCGCGCTGGCGGCGACGCTGGTCGGGGGAGTGATATGAAAACGACGCGAGTCGCAGTCTACGCCGAGGTCGTCGCTTCGACGTCCTCGTAGGTGACGATCACCTCGTCGGCGACCGGCTTGAGCACGTAGCTCCCGGAGCCGCCCTGCTTGACCGGTGTGAAGTCCGCCGTGAAGGAGGCGGTCTCCTCGCTGCGGATCTCGAACGTCTCCGACTCCTCGCCGTCGACGACGAACGTCTGGAACTTCAGGCCCGCCTCGCCGGCGGTGTCGACGCTCGTCTCGCTCCCGTCCGCGAGCGTCCCCTCGACGTTCGAGATGCCGAGGTGGACGTACTCGTAGTCGCCAGGCTCCAGCTCCGACTGGGCGACGAGCTTCTGTTTGTCGCCCTGGAGCTTCGTCAGGTCCGCGGTCACGTCGTCCACGGACTCCGCGATCAGTTCTCCGTCGGCGGGCTGGATCCGCACCTCCGACACCGTCACGACGAGCGACTCGAAGTCGCCGATGTCGCCCGGCTGGTCGCTCACGTGTGTCGCCAGCGTTCCTGTTCCGCCCGATCCCCCCATGCAGCCGGTCAGACCGACCGTCCCCACCGCTGTGAGGCCGGCCGTCGACCGGAGATACTCTCGTCGGTTCATCGACACTCGATCCTTCGCTCGGAGGGGGGAAGTCAGTGGTGGCCCCGACCCCGACCGATGTCGTTCCGCCGGGCGGAGGAATCGCCCGACGGATGTCTCCCCCGCGGACGTTCCGCCCGACGGACTCAAGGACGGTGCCGCCGTCCTCCCGCCCATGCGCATCGCCGTGCCCAACAAGGGCCGCCTGCACGAGCCGACGATCGACCTGCTCGAACGGGCGGGCCTGCACATCGAGAACACGGCCGACCGGCAGCTGTACGCCGACACGGTCGACCCCGAGGTGTCCGTACTGTTCGCGCGTGCCGCAGACATCCCCGAGTACGTCGCCGACGGCGCCGCCGACGTGGGGGTCACCGGCCTCGATCAGGCGCGCGAGTCGGGCCACGACCTCGTCGATCTCCTCGATCTGGGCTACGGTCGCTGCCGCCTCGTGCTCGCGGCGCCCGAGGACGGCGACATCGCCGAGCCCGCCGACGTGGCGGGGCTGACGGTCGCCACCGAGTTCCCCCGGATCACCCGCGACTACTTCGAGCACGAGGGGATCGACTGTGAGATCGTCGAGGTGACGGGCGCCACCGAGCTCACCCCGCACGTCGACATGGCCGACGCGATCGTCGACATCACCTCCACCGGCACCACCCTCCAGGTGAACCGCCTCGCGATCGTCGACGAGGTGCTCGCCTCCTCGGTCCGGCTGTTCGCGCGCCCCGACGTGGCCGAGGACGACAAGGTCGGGCAGGTGGCGACGGCGTTCGAGTCGGTGACCGCCGCCGAGGACAAGCGCTACCTGATGATGAACGCCCCGCGCGAGGCGCTCGCGGACGTGAAGGAGGTGCTCCCCGGGATGGGGGGGCCGACGGTGATGGACGTCGCCGACGGCGACACCGAACACGTCGCGGTTCACGCCGTCGTCGACGAACGCGCGGTGTTCGAGGTCATCGACGAGCTCAAGCGGGTCGGCGCGAGCGACGTCCTCGTCACCGAGATCGAACGGCTCGTGGAATAGGACCCTCGCACGGGCTCACCGCTGCTTTCCCGTCCGAACTCAGTTCGCCCGCCACCGCAGTGCCGGTGCCACCACCCGTGGATCGATCCCGATTCCGCGACCGTCGTCCTCGCGGAAGCGGACCCACGCGACCGTCGCGAGGGAGCCGAGCACGACCGCGCCCATCCCGAGCAGCCCCGCCTCGGGGCCGAACGACCCGCCGGTCACGAGCGCCGGGCCGGTCGGTTCGAGGTCGACGACGGCGGCGTCGACGCCGAGCCCGCTGACGGAGAAGCCGTACAACAGCCCCTGCGCGGCGTTCCACGAGACGTGGACGCCCACGGGAAACGAGAGTCGGCCGGTGAGCACGAAGCCGACCCCGAGGAACGCGCCCGCGAGGGTGACGCCGAGCGTCGACGCGAGCGAGGAGCCCGGGTTGCCCGCGTGGAGCAGGCCGAAGACGGCGGCCGAAACGACGAGCGCGCCCCCGACCGCCACGCGCTCGCCCGCGAACCGGAGCCCCTCGGCGACGTTGACGAGCAGGAGCCCCCGCGAGAGCAGTTCCTCGTAGACGCCGACGACGAGAAACACGAGGAGGGCGGAGCCGAAGCCGGCGGCCGTCCCCGCGAGCGTGCCGGCGACGCGGAACCACCCGCCGGCGAGGCCGACGCCCGCGATCAGCGTCTGGAGGAGCACGCCGAGCGCGAGCCCGGCGGCGAGATCGGCGATCCACTCCGGCTCTCGTCGGAGGCCCAGATCCGAGAGCTGTCGGCGGTCGACGTATCGCGCCGAAAGCAGTATCGCCCCGGTGATCGCGAGCATCGGGAGGACGGTCGACAACGGAACGGGGAGGGCGAGCACGACTCCGGCGACGCCCCCGGCGAGGAGTCCGAGCCCGACGAGCACGAGCGCGACACAGAGTCGAACGGGCGCGCGGGGGCGACGCTCGGCGTCGTTCCACACCGGATACCGAAGACGGGCACCGAGACGGCCGGGGCTCATACCGGCGCGGTTTGGTAGATCGCGAGCACGCTGTTGATGCCGTACGCCGCGAGGATCGTGAGCGCGTAGTGCATCGCGGTGATCATCGCGGTGCCGCGGCGGTCCAGCCCGTACGCGAGTCGGACGACACCGAAATCGACGACGAGCGCGAGCGCGATGGTTGCGGCCGCGGGCAGAACGGCCGCGGTCAACCCCACGGTGGCCATCGCGACGCCCGGCGGGATCGCCTGCCGGAGCTCCGCCTCGTTCCCGAGCACGAAGTAGGCGGCCGTGTTCGCCAACAGCGTCGACAGCGTCGCGATGAGGAGGAACCCGCCGACGACCCCCAACGGAGACAGCTGTAGCAGCACGCTACTCGAGCAGCCCCAGTTCCGAGAGGCGCTCGGAGATGACGCGGACGGCCGCCTCGGCGTCGGCTGGCTCTTTCCCCCCGGTGATGACGAGCTTCCCGGAGCCGAACAGCAGCGCCACCACGTCGGGCTCGTCGATCCGGTAGACGAGGCCGGGGAACTGCTCGGGCTCGTACTCGATGTTCTCCAGACCGAGCCCGATCGCGATCGCGTTCAGGTTGAGGTCCGTCCCCAGGTCCGCGGAGGTGACGATGTTCTGGACGGTGATCTCGGGATCGTCCTCGATCGGGATCTCCAACGCTCGCAGTTCGTCGAACACCATGTGGAGCGCCTCGTGGACGGCGTCGGTGCTTTTGGCGCCCGTACAGACGATCTTGCCCGAGCGGAAGATGAGCGCCGCGCTCTTCGGGTCGGCGGTGCGATAGACGAGGCCGGGGAACTGCTCGGGGTCGTAGTCGGCCCCTTCTAGATCCATGGCGACCGTCTGGAGGTCCAACTCCTGATCGATCCCTGTCGACGCGACGACGTTCTCGATGTGTATCGACTCCGTGGGGTCGGCCATTCTCACCCGAACCGACGGTTTAAACAAATAAAGTAGTACCGCACCGCCCGATGCGGATCGGCCCCGCGCTATCGAGCGACGCCCGTTTCGACGCGAACCCGTGCGTTCAAGCGCCGCGACGCCGCACCTCCGGGCGTGTACGGGTTGGAGTTCGTCGGCGACGAGGACCGCTTCGCGGCGCTGGAGGCCGGGGTCGCCGCCGCGACCGGGATCGAACGCGTCGCCCCGGGGTTGGCCATCGCCGACGCGGTCGACCCCGATCGGGCGTGCGGACTGGCGTACACCAGGCGCGCGCTCGACCTGCTCGGACGGGCCGACGCGGACCCGCACAGCGCCCGGGCCGTCGTCGAGGCGGCGAGCATCGACCGCGAGGGAACCGTCGCCGTCCGCGCGCGCGTCCTCCGCGACAGCGCCGCCGTCTCGACGAGCGAGGTCGAACGCGAATGCGGGAGCGCGCTCGTCGCCCGCGGCTTCGACGTGGACCTCGACGACCCGGACCACACCCTCCGCGTGCTGTTCGCCGACGACACCTGCCTCGTTGGGTGGGTCGTCGCCGAGTCCGTCCGCGACTTCTCGACGCGTCGGCCCACGGATCGGCCGTTCTTCCAACCGGGGAGCATGGCGCCGATGGACGCCCGCGCGTACGCGAACCTCGCCGGGGCGGGGCCGGGAACCCGGGTCCTCGACCCGATGTGTGGGACCGGCGGCGTGCTGATCGAGGCCGGCCTCGTCGGCAGCGACGTGGTCGGCAACGACGCGCAGGCGAAGATGGTCGGCGGCGCCCGCGAGAACCTCGCGCACTACCTGAACGGGGACGCCGGGTCGCCGACGGCCGCCGAGGGCCCGCCCGGCGGGTTCGATCTCCTCCGCGGCGACGCGACCGCGCTCGCGCTCCGCGACGACGCGGTCGACGGCGTCGTCTTCGACGCGCCGTACGGCCGCCAGTCGAAGATCGCGCGCCATAGCCTCGATGACCTCGTGAGCGACGCCCTTGTGGAGGCCGCGCGGGTCGCCCCGCGGGGCGTGCTGGTCGCGGATCGGTCGTGGCGCGAGGCCGCCGTCGCCGCCGGCTGGCGAGTGACCGACACCTTCGAGCGGCGGGTTCACCGCAGCCTCGTTCGACACGTGCACGTGTTGGAGCGATCGTAGCGGGGACGGATCCGCGACGGTACAGCCGCTCGCGGTAGTGTCTGCCGAGCCGTGACGGCGTCACGTCACAGGACGCACGTGACCGCGGCACCGGCGCCGAGCACCGCGAACGCGGCGCCGACGACGCGCGTCAGCAGCACGTTCCAGTCCGCCGGCTCGACCGATCCGCTCGGCTTGCGACCGATCGCGTCCACCACCTCGGTGGCCTTCGTGACGGCGTACGGCTTCGCCGCCGCGAGCGTGCCGAGCGGGAGACCCAGAACCGCGAGAAACAGGTAGTTCGGAGGGCACACACGAGCCGGCTCGCCGGCCGTCGGCAAAGGGTTACCGCTCGCCGAGTAACTCGTCGACCAGCTCCTCGGGGTCGAACCGCCGCAGGTCGTCGTACCCCTGCCCGACGCCGAGGAAGAGGATCGGCTTGCCGGTCACGTACGCGATGGAAATGGCGGCGCCGCCCGAGGAGTCCGCGTCGGCCTTCGTGAGAACCGACCCGTCGACGGCGGCCGCGTCGTCGAACTCCTGGGCGCGCTTGACCGCGTCCTGTCCGGCGACCGCCTCGTCGACGAAGAGGGTCATGTCGGGGTCGACGACGCGGTCGATCTTCTCCAGTTGCGCCATCAGGTCGTTGCTGGTGTGGAGCCGACCCGCGGTGTCGCCGAGCACCACGTCGATGTCGTTGGCCTCGGCGTACTCGACGCCGTCGTAGATGACGGCGGCGGGGTCGCCGCCCTGCTCGTGGGCGATGAGCTTCCGGTCGAGCGTCTCGGCGTGCTCGCGGATCTGCTCGTTCGCGCCGGCGCGGTAGGTGTCGCCGTTCGCGAGCACCGACGAGTAGCCCCGCTCGTCGAGCCACTCCGAGAGCTTCGCGATGCTCGTGGTCTTGCCGACGCCGTTGACGCCGGTGAACACGATGGTAACCGGCTTGTCGGCCTCGGCGATCCGCCGCTCGAAGTCGAACTGCCCGACACTGATCACGTCCAGCAACGCGTCGTGGAGCGCCTCCGTGACGAGTTGGTCCGTCGTCTGGACCTGCGCACGCGTCTCGCCGATCATCTTCTCGCGGACGGTGTCGAGGATTCGATCGGCGACGCTCATCTCCACGTCGCTGGACAGCAGCGCGAGTTCCAGATCCTGAAGGGGGGCTTCGAGGTCTTCCTCCTCGATGACGACTTTCCCGGTGGCGAACGCCGCCGCGCGCTTGAGCCGTCCCGGGCCCGAGGACTCGTCGTCGGCCGCCTCGTCTCCGTCGGGTTCGGTCGCCGACTCGGCGTCGGGCGCCGGAGCGCTCGACGCCTCGGTCTCGTCTGCGTCGGAGGCCGCCTCGGGTGTGGCCGTCGCGTCCGCGTCGGCGGCCGTCTCCGTCTCGGCGTCGGCCTCCTCGGCCTTCTCTTCGACCTCCTCGGCTGCGTCCTCCCGGAACGAGGAGAGCTTGTCCTTCAGGCCGTCGAACATCCCTTACTGGTCCCCGTCGTCGCCCTCGTCGGACATCTGCTGCATCTGCTGCATCTGCTGTTGCTGCATCTGCTGTTGCATCTGCTGGGCCTGCTGTTCGAGCTGCTGGCTTTCGGCCTCGAGGTCTGCCTTCTCCTCGCTGACGGTGTCGATCTGGTCGTCGAGGGTGTCCTTGCGCCCTTCGAGCGCCTCCACGGCGTCGCCCTCCTCGAGCTCGGCTGCGTAGTCGCCGCCGAGGCTCACCACGATCTCGTCGAGGTCCTGAACCTCCGCGCGGACGTACGCGCCGCCGCCCAGCGGCACCTGCACCGTCGACCCGGTCTCGATCTGGCCGATGGCCTCGATGGCGTCGTCCATGTCACGCTGCTCCTGGCGAAGGTCCTCGATCTCCCCTTCGAGCTCCTCGATCTCGTCCTCGATCGCCTGGATCTCCTGGGAGATCTGCTGGAGCTGCTGCTGTCCCTGACCACCGCCACCACCGAGGCTCATTCGGCGACCACCTCGCCGATCTCGACCTGGCTGCGGTTCAGGTTGTGCTCGGCACCGAACTTCGA
This sequence comes from Halobaculum rubrum, assembly GCF_019880225.1. Classification (NCBI taxonomy): domain Archaea; kingdom Methanobacteriati; phylum Methanobacteriota; class Halobacteria; order Halobacteriales; family Haloferacaceae; genus Halobaculum; species Halobaculum rubrum. The sequence continues at coordinate 1,328,764 of NZ_CP082284.1, read as the reverse complement.
GAGAACGTGCTCGCGCGCGACGTTCTCGTTGACCGCGTCGAGCGAGCGGGTGAACGCCTGCATCCCGTCTCGAGTCTGGAACTCGCCGCTAACAGTGTACTGGCTCATGTGCCCGAAAAACCGCTCGGGAGCGGGAAGTACCTTCCGACTCGGGGCCCCGAGCCCAACGGACGCCCGTAGCGACGACGACCTGTCCGGTCGGTCGTTCGCGGGCGGCTCACGGGGGGATTGCCCGCTTTTCGAGTCGATGGTTCGCGGGCGGCTCGGGCCGCGCAGACTCTCCCGGTCGCCTGCGAACACCTCGCCGCCGTCGCCCGTCGCCTCGCTCGCTCCGCTCGCTCGGCGACGCTCCTATCGTGGGCGGCTCGCCCGCAAGCTCGCCGCCGTTCTTCCGAGGCCTCCCTGCGGTCGGCCTCGCTGTTTTCGTGGGCGGAGCGGCACAGGACCGCTCCGCCGTCGTCCGTCGCCTCGCTCGCTCCGCTCGCTCGGCGACGCTTCTATCGTGGGCGGCTCGCCCGCAAGCTCGCCGCCGTTCTTCCGAGGCCTCCCTGCGGTCGGCCTCGCCTTACTCGATGAACCCGAGCGTGTCGTCGATCCGACCCAGCTCGGGCCCAGTCGTGTCCTCGCCGACGACGTACCCGTCGTCGTTGGCGAGCAGTCCCGAGCCGACCAGCGGCGCGCCGTAGTTGACGGTGCCGAGGTCGGCGTACACGTCGAGGTGCTCCTCCAGTGCCTCCAACTCCGGCTCCTCGCTGTGCGGGTGACAGAGGACGCCGGTGTTGTTGGCGACCGCGGCGGTGCCCACGGTGTTGACGTCGCCGAGCGAACCGCGGCGTACCGGCACGTCGAGTACGGCCTCGACCACGTCGACCGCCTCGTCGGTCAGATCGGGGTGGACGTACGCGCCGTAGTCGTTCGCGAGGACGACGTTGCCGGCGGCGTTGAGCTTCCCCGGGAGGCGCTCGACGGGATCGTCGGTCGCCTCGCGGAGCGCGTCGATCTCGCGGTCGGTCGCCTGTCGGGAGACGAGCGTCCCGTGCTCGTTGCCCGCGACCAGCGAGCCGACCGTGCCGGAGCCGCCGACGGTCGTGGCCAACACGTCGACGCCGAACTCGCGCTCGAGTTGGTCGGCGAGGTCGTCCTCCACGTCGGGCCGCACGACGAGGCAGTCGCTGGCGGCGTGCGCGTACACTCCGACGTACGACGACCCGGCGAACGAAACGCGAAGCACGCCTCAGGCCGGCTCCGCTTCGACGACGACCTCGCCGTCCTCGTCGAAGCGAGCCGCGCGCAGGCGAACCTTGCTCGGCGGCTTCTGGCGCCCGCGCGCCCAGACGGTCTCGTTGACCGCCGGATCGAGGCGAACGCCGTCCTCGTCGACCGAGAAGTGCTTCGCCAGGTGCGCCCGGATGAGCGACATCGCCTTGTCGCCGCGCTCCTGGGACGGCGCTTGCTTCGCCTCGCGGAGCGGGATCGTGACGACGCGCTCCTCGAAGTCGTTGGCGCTCATTTACTCGTCGGTGTCCGAGCGCCGCCAGTGGCGTCGCTTCGGGTTACGGGTCACTTCCATGTCGGTCTTCATCATCACCCACGCCGGCACGCGGCTGTTCTGCCGCTCCAGCTTGGCAAGGCGCTTCTTCTTGCCCTTGGATTTCTTAGTCATGGTATCCGGCATATCCATCGCCGGAAGGGAAAACCCTGTCTATCCGGACGCGTGGCTCTGCCACTCCTCCCGTCCCGGGATCGCAGTCCCCGTGTGCCCAGGACCACAGTCCTCGCGTACTCGGAGTCATATCCCTGCCAACGAGCCGACGCCGGCGCCGAGGGCGACCGCGAGTGCGCCGCCGAGGACGACGCGAACCGCCGTTTCCAGCACGTCGCCGCCGACGAACCGAACGCGCAACCCCGCGACGACCGCCAACTCGGCGGCGACGACGGCGATCGCGAGCAGGAACCCCAACGCGACCCCCGCGAGCACTACCAGCGACGGGAGCGCGCCGGCGAGGAACGCCCCGCCGCCGGCCAGTCCCGCCCGTCGCACCGGGTCGTCGGCTGTCGAGAGGCCGCCGTCGTCGGCGTCGGCGGCCGCAAACGCCACGTGTAGCGCGACGCCGATCGTCGCCGCGAGCCCGACGAGCCCGGCGGTCCACCCGTCGACGGCGACGGCCGCGGCGAACAGCGGGGCGGGGACGACGACGGCGCCGGCGCCGAGTCCCGTCAGCGCCGGCTCGCTCACCCGATGACGAATCGTCGTCCTCGTCTGCCCTCGGCCGCGCATTCGAGTCAGGTTTCCCGGCCGATAGGATAAATCCGCCGCCCGTTTCGGTGGAACGCTCCGGGAGCAACGGGGAAGGGGGAACCGACGCGGCGAAACCGGCTTACCGGCCGCGCCCGGAGTGCGTCCATGGACGCCGTCGGCGCCGCACTCCGTGCGGACTCCCTCCAGATCTCCGCGGACCCCGTTTCGGTTCTCGTGAACCTCTTCCCGCTCGTCGTCGACGCGGTAGCGCGGGTCGCGCGCATCGCGGTGCTCATCGCCGTCGGGGTGTTCCTCGCGAACGTCGCCGTCGAGTTCGGGCTCGTCGAACGGATCGCGGGGTTCTCGCGATACCTCACCGGCCCGGCGAACCTCCCGGACGAGGCCGGCACCGCCATCGTCACGACCGCGGCGTCGACGACCGCGGGCTACGGCATGCTCGCGGACTTCCGCGAGTCCGGTCGCCTGTCCGACCGCGCGACGATGGTCGCCGTCGTCATCAACACGTTCTTCGGCTTCGTCCAGCACCTGTTCACGTTCTACGTTCCCGTCGTCATCCCCATCCTCGGCCGCGAGACCGGCGTGCTGTACGTCGGCACCCGTGGGGCCATCGCGCTCGGGATCACGTTCACCGGGGTGCTCGCGGGCGCGCTATTGCTTCGCGGCGAGGCGCGGGCTCGTCCGGACGCCGAGACGGTCCGGGAGGCGACCGACGGCGGGGCGACCTCCGCGGATCCCGGCGGCGCCCCGGACCCGGACGGCGCCGACGGCCCGGAGGACTCTGACGGTGACGGGGAGCTCCGCGACGAACTGGCGGCGGCCGCCGAGTCGACGTGGTCGACGCTCCGCCGGATCGTGCCGCGGCTCGCGGTCGTGTACGTGCTCGTCACGGTGCTCGTGGCTCGCGTGGACCTCCAGGCGCTGTCGAGCGACGTCGCCGGACCGTTCGCCGAGGTCGTCGGCCTGCCAGCGGCGGTGGTGCCCGCGATCGTCGTGTTCGTGTTCGACACGACCGCGGGGGCGGCGGCGTTCGCCCCGCTCATCGGCTCGACGCTGACGCCCGAACAGGCGGTCGCCGGACTGCTGATCGGCGGGATCGTCTCGTTCGCGTTCTCGACGTTCAAGCGCTCGATCCCGTTCCAGTACGGCGTTTGGGGGCCGGAGTTCGGATCGAAGGTGATCGCGGTGAACACGGCGCTGAAGGTGGTGTTCATCTCGCTCGCGCTGGTCGTGTTCCTCGCGTGAGCACCGATCTGTGGCCGAACGGGATCGCCGGTAGTTCGCCCCGACGGCCAGCGTGAGAACGGATCATCTCGGTAAGAAGCGTTGGGCGTCTAACCCCCGGGCGAGCTCGTATCGATCGAGAGGCAATTCGGCCTGTCCCTCGACCAACTCGCTCCCGTTTCGATCGGCGACGTGCCGGTCACACGGTGCTGTTCAGGCGTCCGATCGTCGTCGGTCCTGGTGTTCGAGACGAAACGAGGCGGCTGGCAACACAGAGCTACGGCCGACTTCCGAGCGGTCCTGGCCTGAGACGGCCACGAGTCGCGTCTCAGCGATCCCAGAATCGGATGTCCTGGCCAGCTGAACGGCTCGTTCACGCGTGTGTGGGGCTCGATTTCAGGGTCAGCCTCTCGCTGTCGCCGCTGGGGAGGTGTTACTACTCGAGAGCGAGCGAACCGAGAGAAAGGGGGCGCCGACTTACAGCTCGACGGCTTCCTTGTTCCCGAGCGACTCGGGCACGGTGAACCGGATCTCCGTGGTCGCGCCGGCCATCGTGTTGACCTTGATCGTCACTTCCTCACCCTCGCCGAGGTTATTATCGGTGCCCGCGTACGTACTGATGTCGAACACGAGTTTTAGTCGGTCATCCGCGTCGTTGAGGACGCTGCCCGAGTCATCGGCGTCTTTAACGCTGGAGTAGGAGAACTCTTGATTGGCGGGCTTCTGGTTGTCGTAATTATCTGTTGTTGAGACCAACTGGTAGGTTCCAGTCGGGCCGATCCAGGTGACGGTCGCGTTCTGGATGTCGATCTCGCCGGCACCGGGTGCCTGCGTCACGGTCACGTTGACGATGTCGATTTCCCCATTGCTGTCAACGTTGCCGACGGTGGCGACTTCCTGAACCCGGTCGCTGACCTGCTTGCTGCTCTGTTGACCCGTTTCCTGCGACTTGCTCTGGAGGAAGCCGGCGGTGTTGATGAGAACGCCCGCGGCGATCGCCGCCACGAGTACCATCGCGATGAACACGATGAGCGTCCCGATACCCACCTGCCCGCGCTCTTCCTCGTCCGTAATGAACTCGAACATTGGTTTCTACCGAACAAGACAACCGAATCTCACCTGACGTATATATCTCTCCTACGAGAAATCAACTATGAGAACGGGCTGGAAATTGGCGGAAGACCTCCAACCGTGTTCGCATTCATCACGCCGAGGATCACTCGGCATCGCAGGGGGCCACTCCCCGTTCGTCGAGGGAAGTGGAGTGCAATCGTAGCTGTCGCTAGATGCCACGGTAGCTACGCTCTCCACGCGCTGTACTGATGGCGATACGAACCTCGTATTCAGGAAGCCCTGCCCTCAAGCAGCGAACGGCGTCAGCCGCGATCGAGTAGGGTAGGGTGGTTCACGCTGGTGGTCATCTCGGTCGCGCTGGTCGTGGTTCTCGCGTGAACGTGCCTGCCCCCCACCGCGTCCCTTCGCATCGATCCCGCCACATGGTCGCGCGACGATCCCGACGCTTTCAGTAGCCGACCGCCGCGACCCACAGACATGACCGACACACTCGCCGTCACCGACGGGCGCGTGCTCACGCCCGAGTTCGACGTGATCCGCGCCGACGTCCTGATCGACGCCGACGCGGGCGAGATCCTCGAGGTCGGGCCCGACCTCGCCGGCGACGCGGACGGAACGCTCGATGCGACCGACTCGCTCGTGATGCCGGGGCTCGTGAACGCCCACGGCCACGCGACGATGACGCTCCTCCGCGGCTACGCCGACGACAAAGCCCTCGAGGACTGGCTTCAGGAGGACATCTGGCCCGCTGAGGCGGAGCTGACGCCCGAGGACGTGGCCGTCGGCACCCGACTCGCGGCCGTCGAGCTGATCCGGAGCGGAACCACCGCCTTCGCGGACATGTACTTCCACGTCGGCGAGGTCGTCGAGGCGGTCCGCGAGGCCGGCCTCCGCGCCCGCGTCGGCCACGGCGTCGTCACCGTCGGCAAGGACGAGGAGGCCGCACGCGACGACTTCGCCGAGTCGATCGCGGTCGCCGAGGAGTACGACGGCGCCGCCGACGGCCGGGTCCGGACGGCGGTGATGCCGCACGCGCCCCACACCGTCGGCACCGAGTACTTCGAGGAGTTCGTCCCGAGAGTCCGCGAGGCCGGCGTCCCGCTGCACTTCCACCTGAACGAGACCGAGACCTACCTCGACGAGATCGACGCCGAGGCGGGCGTCCGACCGACCGAGTACGCCGACGACCTCGGCCTGCTCGCCGAGGACACGTGGGTCGCCCACGGCGTCCACACCGACGCCTCGGAGATCGAGACGCTCGCCGAGCGCGGCACCGCCGTCGCCCACTGCCCGGCCTCGAACATGAAGCTCGCGTCCGGGATGGCGCCGGTACAGGAGCTGCTCGACGCGGGCGTGACCGTCGCGCTCGGCACCGACGGCGCCGCCTCGAACAACGACCTCGACCTCTTCGACGAGATCCGCGACGCCGCCATGCTCGGCAAACTCGCGGCCGACGACGCCGCTGCGGTCGACGCCGAGACCGCCGTCCGGATGGCGACCGAGGGCGGCGCCGACGCGCTCGGCTTCGACTCCGGCCGGATCGAGGCGGGCGCGAACGCCGATCTCGCCGTCGTCGACCTCGAGGCCGTCCACCTGACGCCCGAACACGACCTCGTCTCGCATCTCGCGTACGCCGCCCGCGGGAGCGACGTGCGCCACACGGTGTGTGACGGCGAGGTGCTGATGCGCGACCGCGACGTGCTCGCCTTCGACGAGGCGGACGTGCGCGAGCGAGCGCAGGACCACGCCGAGGCGCTCGTCGCGCGCGCTGGAGAGTAACACGGACCTGCGACCCCGATCTGGACCCCGTCGACCGGTCTCTCTTGTGATCCGCAATAGGGGGCGCCGGAACGATCGCGGCTATCGGCTGTGCGCGATATTCGCCCGACCGACGGGCGCTTATCATGCTGTTCGAAGAGGAGGTCGTCGTGGCGGTCCCCTCTGCAGGAAACGAGCGCGTCATCAAACCGAGCGGTCTCCTCATCGCCGTCGTCGCCTTCGTCCTGACGCGGTTCCTCGTCGCGGACCTGATCTACACGACCGCCGCGCCGACGCTCCGGATGACGGCCACGCGGACGGTCCCGCTCGTGTTCGGGTTCGGGGTGGTGTTGTACGGGTTCAACCTCGCGATATCGACGTACGGCAGGCGGTACGTCCGTACCGTCGCCGGATGGTTTGCCGTCGGCTGCGTCTTCCTCGCCGCGACCTCGCTCGTCGCGGTGACGGGGGCGACGGGCGGTCCGATGGGCGCGCGCCTCGGCGGGGTCGTCGCGACGATGGTGCTCACCGGCGGGGCGGCCGGCGTGGTGATCGGCGCCCGCTCGGCGACCGCCGACCGGTACCGGGACGAACTCGAGCGCCAAGCCGACCAGGTGGTCCTGCTCGACCGGAAGCTCCGTCACGAGGTGCGCAACTCGATCACCGCCGTCCGGGGGCACGCCGACCTGCTCGCCGACGGCCTGGCTCCGGACGACGACCGCAGCCACGCGGCGATCCGGTCGGGGATCGACCGCATCGAACGGACGATCGAGGGGCTCGAGTTCCTGATCCGGTCCACGCGGGAGACGAACGCCTCGCTCGCGCCGGTTCCGCTCGACGAGGCGGTCGCCTCTGCACGCGGGACGGTCGAGGGCCCGATGGCGGTTCGGGGCGACGATATCGGGTCGGTCTCGGTGCGCGCGGACTCGAACCTCACGACCCTGCTGGCGGAGCTGTTCTCGCTGCCCCCGGCATCGGACGGCGACGGCGCGGCGGCCGTCGAGGTCGCGGTCGACGCGACGACCGTCACGGTCGCCGTCGAGGCGCCCGGCTCGTGGCTCTCCGACCGCGAGACCGACGTGCTGGTCGACGGCGTCCCCGAGTACGAGCACAACGACGTCGACTACGGGGCGCCGATCCTCCACCTCCTCGCCGCACAGTACGGCGGGGGAGTGGAAGTCGTCCGCGACGGCGGCCGGACCCGAGTGGCGGTCCGCCTGCTCCGGACCGGCGAACACGCCCCGCCCGGGAACGACCCGGGCGTGAAGCCGGAGACGCTGCGGCGGTCGCTGGTGGCCGGACTCGTCGCCGGGGTCGCGATGGGGGCCGTTCTGGAGGCGGCGACCGGGTCGCTCGCCGTCATCGGCGCGCTGTACGGGGCCGACGCCTCGATCGGCGGCTGGGTGGCACACCTGTTTCACAGCGCGGTCTTCGCGACGATCTTCGTCGCCGGGCTCTCGGCGTCCCCCGTGTCGGGCGCCCTCGGATCGTTGCGTCGGTCGGTTCCCCTCGGGATCGCGTACGGCTTCGCCCTCTGGCTCGTCGCCGCGGGCGTCGTCATGGGGCTGTGGCTCAACAGCGTCGGGATCCCGACGGAGCTCCCGAATCTCACGCTGCCGTCGCTGCTCGGCCACGTGGTCTGGGGCTGTCTCGTCGGGTCGTTCGCCCCGTTCGTGGCTCGGGACGAGTGAGGCGGCGTGATCGGAGTTCGGCGGGATTATACCGCCCCCGACCCATCCTGACCACATGAGTACGCAGTCGTATCCGCCCGTCACCGATCACCTCGACGACCCCGACTCGGCCCGCGAGGAGGGCCGCCGCAAGATGGACTGGGCGCTCCAGCACATGCCCATCCTGAACCACCTCCGCGAGGAGTTCGCCGACGAGCAGCCGTTCGCGGGCCAGACCATCGGCATGGCGATGCACGTGGAGGCGAAGACCGCGAACCTCGTCGAACTGCTCGCCGAGGGCGGCGCCGAGGTCGCCATCACGGGCTGTAACCCGCTCTCGACGCACGACGACGTGAGCGCGGCGCTGGACGCCCACGAGAACATCACCTCCTACGCGGTCCGGGAGGTCGGCGACGAGGACTACTACGCCGCCATCGAGTCGGTGATCGCTCACGAGCCGACGATCACGGTCGACGACGGGATGGACATGGTCGCGGCCATCCACGAGGACTACCCCGAGCTCATCGACTCCATCGTCGGCGGCGCCGAGGAGACCACGACGGGCGTCCACCGCCTGCGCGCGATGGACGAGGACGGCGAGCTCCACTACCCCGTTTTCGCGGTGAACGACACGCCGATGAAGCGGCTGTTCGACAACGTCCACGGCACCGGCGAGTCCTCTCTCGCGACCATCGCCATGACGACGAACCTCTCGTTTGCCGGCAAGGACGTCGTCGTCGGCGGCTTCGGCTACTGCGGCAAGGGCGTCGCGAAGAAGGCCGCCGGCCAGAACGCGAACGTCATCGTCTGCGAGGTCGACTCCCGGAAGGCGCTGGAGGCGCACATGGAGGGCTACGACGTGATGCCGATGGCGGAGGCCGCCGAGCAGGGCGACGTGTTCATCACGACCACCGGCAACCGCGACGTGATCACCGAGGAGCACTTCGAGGCCATGCAGGACGGCGTCCTCCTCGCGAACGCGGGCCACTTCGACGTGGAGATCAACCTCGACCAGCTCGACGACCTCGCGGTCGACCGCTACGAGGCCCGCGACGGCGTCGAGGCCTACGAGATGGCCGACGGCCGCCGGCTCAACGTCCTCGCGGAGGGCCGCCTCGTCAACCTCGCGGCGCCCATCGCGCTGGGGCACCCGGTCGAGGTCATGGACCAGTCGTTCGGCGTGCAGGCAGTCTGCGTGCGCGAACTCGTCGAGAACGGCGAGGCGTACGGCGCCGGCGTCCACGAGGTGCCCGACGAACTCGACCGCGAGGTCGCCGAGGTGAAGCTCGCGGCCGAGGGCGTCGAGTTCGACGACCTCAGCGACGAACAGCGCGAGTACATGGGCTCGTGGCAGCACGGGACCTGAACTGAGACGCCTGCCGGCCGTCTCCCCGGACGCGACACCGACCCGAACCGGGGCTCGTCCCCCGAGCGGCTCGGCTGCGCCGTCGCGCTCGCTCCCCCGCGAGGCCGTCCGTTTCCTCCGACCGACGCGCGGACGCTATCGCGTGTCGCCGAAGCGGAACTCGCTCTCGTCGTCACCGTCGCCCGCCATCGGGTGCTCGCTGCCGCCGTCGGTGGCGGCGGTCGCACCGCCGGACCTCCCGCCGCCAACCCGGGTGTCGACCGCGGCGGCTCCCTCGGCCTGGTCGGTCTCGAACGCCTCGACACGCGCTCCGAGCCGTTCGGCCTCCCGGCGCAGTTCCTCCGCGCGGTCGGCGGCGCCGGCGACGGCGTCGCGCCCGCGCCCGCTGGCGGTCTCGGCGCGCTCGGCCGCATCGGTCACCGACTCTCCGGCCTCCAACGCCTCCTCGGCGGCGGCGACGACGGACTCGGCGGTCGCGGCCTGATCGTCGGTCGCCCGCGAGATGGCGTCGACGGAGTCGGCGGCGGCCTCGACGGCGCGCGCGAGGTCGTCCATCCGCTCGACGGCCGACTCGACGGTCGAGGCGCCCGACTCCATCCGATCGCTCATCCGTCCCATCCGGTCGGACGTCTCGTCGGTCGCGTCGGTCACCTCGTCGATGGTGGCGGCGATCTCGTCGGTGGCGTCGCCGGCCTCCTCGGCGAGCGTCTTCACCTCATTGGCGACGACCGCGAAGCCGTCGCCCTCCTCCCCGGCGCGGGCCGCCTCGATGTTTGCGTTGAGCGCCAGGAGGTTCGTCTCCTCGGCGACCTCCTCGATCAGTTCGACCATCTCGGTGATCTCGTCCATCCGTGACTCCAGGGTGACGACCGCCTCGTTGGCCCTCGCCACCTCGTCGGAGATGGCCGACATCTCCTCGGCGGCGTCACTGGCAGCCGCTCGTCCGGACTCCCCCAGCTCCGCGGCGTCGTCGACCTCGCGTGCGACCTCGTCGGCCTGGCTCGCTACCTCCTCGACGGTCGCCGAGAGGTCGCTCAGGTCGTCCGTGACCGAGACGAGTCGCTCGCGCTGGTCGTCGGCAACGGTCGCGATGTCGTCGGCGGCGCCGCTCGCCTCCTCGATGGCGTCCGCCGCGGCTGTCACGTCGTCGGCGAGCGCTCCGCTGTCGGCGTCGACGGCGCGCGCCTCCGCATCCACCGCGCCAACTGTCGACTCCAGCCCGTCGAGCATCCCGTTCGCGGCCGCCTCGAGGTCCGCCAGCGCCTCCTCCTCGGTGTCGGCGCCGAGCCGGACCGTCAGATCGCCGTCGCCGGCGGCGGCGAACGCCCGCTCGTACTCGTCGACCGCCGTGCGCATCTCTCGGACGACGCCCTCGGCGCGCTCGCGCGCCTCTGTCGCCTCCTCACGGGCCGCCTCCGCCTCGTCGAGCTGCTCGCGCAGCGACGACTTCAGGTCCGACAGCGCGTCGTTGAGGTCGCCGAGCTCGTCGTCGCGGTCCTGATCGAACGTCGTGGAGAAGTCTCCCGCCGCGAGCGAGCGGGCGCTGGCGGTCAGCTCGTTGGAGACGCCGATGAGGTCCGACGAGATGACGAACCCTCCGCCGACGAACAGCGCGGTGGTCGCGGCCCAGCCGACGAGGACGGGCAGCGTCGGGTAGCCGAGCACGGCGGCGACGCCTCCGGAGAGCCCGCCGCCGAGCGTAGCCAACACCACGTACCCCGCCATGACCTCGGTCAACATCCCCTGTCGAAGCGGCTTCGGTAGCAGCGTAGAGACGTTCATGCGTGGCCGCTCGGGTCCCCGTCATATAACCCACTGGCCGGACGTATCGAAGCTGATACCCAACGTCGAGGGAACCGAGAGACGGCGGCGCTACAGCGGCACCCGCGCCCGCGTCTCGTACTCGGGGCCGTCGGTCGTCAGCGTCGACTCTGTGAGGCGGATCTCGTCGACCTCGAACCGTCCCACCGTCGGGTCCTCGTTCAGATACTCCAGCACCCGCCCCTTCCCGCGGGCGTCGTCCATCCGTGCGAGGGTGAAATGCGGCGTGAACTCGTGGTCGGCCTCGTCGAACCCGAGCGCGACCGTCTCGCGCTCGACCGCCTCGGCGATCCGGGTCAGCTCCGTGGCGCCGTGTCCGTCACGCACGCCGACCCAGATCACGCTGATATAGTCGGTCGACGGGAAGACGCCCACGCCGCCCACTTCGAGCTCGAAGGCGCTCGCGTCGGCGTCCGCGACAGCGGCCTCCAGCACCCCGGCCACGTCGCCGACGCGTGCCTCGTCGGTGTCGCCGAGGAACGTCAGTGTGCAGTGCGCCTGCTCGGGGTCGGTGAACCGGAGGCTCTCGACGTCGCGAAGGGGCTCCTGCACGGCGGCGAACGCGTCCGCGAGCCGGTCCGGGAGGTCGACCGAGACGAACAGTCGCGGCATACGGGGGCGTCGTCGTCGGGGACCAAAAACCGCACGCGCAACATACATCCGTCCACACGGTCCAACTCGTAGCAATGAGCGACGACGAGTCCGAACGCAAGCCACACGAGTTCTCAGAGGGGCAGGGCCTCGACGAGGACTACGAGGAGTTCACTCTCGACCCGGAGGAGCTGCAGGCGGACCCCTCCCAGGTCGACCCGGTCGACACGCGCGTCCTCACCGACCTGCTCGACGAGCGCAACATCCCGAAGGATCGCGTCGACGTGGAGAGCCTGATGGAAGTCGCGCTCTCCTACATGGGGATCAATCGCTTCGAGGAGGCGACCGAGACGTTCGAGCGCGCCGCCCAGTTCGCCGAGGACGACTCCCTCGACGAGCAGGAGGCGTGGGTGAACAAGGGCGTCGCCCACGCGCAACTGGAGGAGTGGGACGAGGCCATCGGCTCCTACCGCGAGGCGCTGCGCATCGACGACGACTCCGAACACGCCGCCAGCGCCGAGACGAACCTCGCGTACGCGCTCCACGAGAACGGTCAGGGCGAACAGGCGCTCGAACACGCCGAGAACGCCGTCGAGATCGACCCACGCTTCCCGCAGGCGTGGTACAACCGCGGGTTCTTCCTCGTCGAGCGCGGCCTGCTCGAGGACGCCGTCACGGCCTTCGACAACGCGATCCGCCTGGGGATGCGCAACGCCGAGGTGCTCGAGGAGAAGGCGCGCGCGCTCGACGAGCTCGGCCGCGAGGACGAGGCCGAGCAGGCCGCCGAGCGCGCCGAGGAGATCCGCGAGGAGGCCGAACAGCGGATGGTCGAGGAGCACGCCGAGGGCGGCGCGGGAGCGACCGGCGCGATGGGCGGCGGGATGAACGGTTCCGGCGACGGCGGCGGACCGGGCGGTCTCGGCGGCCGCGACGGCGGCGACGACCTCGATCTCGGGGGCCTGTAGATGAGCGACGACGCCGGGGGCGACGACGCGGGCCCCGGCGGCCACGCCAACGGCGACGTGGAAGCGGCGTTCCTGCTTTCGCGCCGCGAGACGCCCGAGGGAACGCTCGTCGCGGTCTGCGACGCGGACGTGCTCGGCGAGACGTTCGAGGACGGCGAGGTGAGATTGGAGGTGACCGAGGCGTTCTACGGCGGCGACGAGGCCGAACCCGCCGACGCCGACGCGGTCGTCGAGGGGCTGTACGACGCCGACACCGCGAACCTCGTGGGCGCCGACTGCGTCGGCGTCGCCGTCGACGCCGGCGTCATCGACGCCGACCGCGTGCTGGAGGTCGACGACACGTTACACGCGCAACTGCTCTGGCTCTGACCCGCCACCGGTCTTCAGGACTGGCGGCGACTCGTAGCCGGTTTCGGGTACGAACCCCCCGAACGACCGAAGGGATGTTACCCCTCCGACCCCTCATATCGGGTAATGGAAGCGCCTGAGCAGGAACCGTATCCGCTCGATATCGAGGCCGTCCGCGCGGACTTCCCCATCCTCCAGCGGAAGGTCGGCGGCGACGTGACGGTCCCCGGCGAGGACGAGGGGGACACGAAGCCGCTCGTCTACCTCGACAACGCGGCGACGAGTCACACGCCCGACCCGGTCGTCGACGCCATCGCCGACTACTACCGCTCGTACAACTCCAACGTCCACCGCGGCATCCACCACCTGAGCCAGGAGGCGTCGGTCGCCTACGAGAACGCGCACGACCGTGTGGCCGAGTTCATCGGCGCGGAGGGGCGCGAGGAGGTCGTCTTCACGAAGAACACCACCGAGGCGGAGAACCTCGTCGCCTACGCGTGGGGACTCAACGAACTCGGGCCCGAGGACAACGTCGTCCTCACCGAGATGGAGCACCACGCCTCGCTGGTCACGTGGCAGCAGATCGGGAAGCGCACCGGCGCCGACGTGCGGTTCATCCGCGTCGACGAGGACGGCCGCCTCGACATGGACCACGCCCGCGAACTCGTGGACGACGACACCGCGATGGCGAACGTCGTCCACGTCTCGAACACGCTCGGCACGGTGAACCCCGTCGCCGAACTCGCGGACCTCGTCCACGACCACGACGGACTGATCTTCGTCGACGGCGCGCAGTCGGTGCCGCACATGCCCGTCGACGTGGACGCTATCGACGCGGACTTCTTCGCGTTCTCGGGGCACAAGATGTGCGGCCCCACCGGGATCGGCGTGCTGTACGGGAAGGAGCACCTGCTGGAGGAGATGGAGCCGTACCTCTACGGCGGCGAGATGATCCGCAAGGTCACCTTCGAGGACAGCGAGTGGGAGGACCTCCCGTGGAAGTTCGAGGCCGGCACGCCCGTCATCGCGCAGGGGATCGCTCTCCACGCGGCGATCGACTACCTTGAGGACATCGGGATGGAGAACGTCCACGCCCACGAGCAGCTGCTCGCGGAGTACGCCTACGATCGGCTCACCGAACAGGACGACGTGGACATCTACGGGCCGCCGGGCGACGACCGCGCGGGGCTCGTGGCGTTCAACCTCGACGGCGTCCACGCCCACGACCTCTCCAGCATCCTCAACGACCACGCCGTCGCCGTCCGCGCCGGCGACCACTGCACCCAGCCGCTGCACGACAAGCTCGGGGTCGCAGCCAGCGCCCGCGCGAGCTTCTATATCTACAACACCCGCGAGGAGATCGACAAACTGGTCGAGGCGGTCGACGACGCGCGACAGCTGTTCGCGTAGCTCCCGCCTGCCCATCGTTTCCGTCGCGACCGGCCCGGGCTACGCTCCCGATTCCCACCCCCGATCACTCCCCTGTGGCCGCCCCCGGACCACTCTTCGTGACGCTCGTGGACCCCCGTCCCCGGAACGCTTAACGGACTCACTCGCCAACCACAGACAACAATGGGCATTGGCGGCGGCTCCGACATGTATCGACAGCAGATACTCGACCACTACAAGAACCCGCGAAACCACGGCGAACTCGACGACGCCACGTTCTCCCACACGGGCGAGAACCCCTCCTGCGGCGACACGATCACCGTCGACGTGCGCCTGGAGGAGGACGACGAGACCATCGACTACATGGCCTTCTCGGGCGACGGCTGCGCCATCTCGCAGGCGTCGGCGTCGATGCTGTCCCAGCGCCTGCAGGGGATGACCCTCGACGAGTTGGAGGCGATGGACACCGACGACATCACGGAGATGCTCGGCGTCGACATCTCCCCGATGCGGATCAAGTGCGCCGTGCTCGCCCGGCAGGTCGCGCAGGACGGCGCGAAGCTCCACGAGGGCGAGATCGACGACCTCGACATCACCAAGACCGAGGACTGACGCCGACTCGCGGACTCCCAGCCAGTTCGTCCCGCGGACGACTCAGGGAACCGGCCCGAACAGGTCGCGGTTCACCGCGACGTAGCCGAGTGCTCCCCGTTCCAACTGCGCGGTTCTCGTCTCCGTCCACGCCGACAGCGTCGCCGCCGACACGGCTTCCGACTCGCGCACGGAGGCGACGACGGTTTCGAGGACGATCCGCAGGAACGTCCCCTCGTCGGCCGGATAGGCGGCGCCCCCATGGGTTCCCGCTCCGTCAGAGGTTCCCTCGATCACCCAGTCGGCGCGCGCGTCGACCGCCGGTGGCGTCCCGACCTCCCGGAACCGACC
This sequence comes from Halobaculum rubrum, assembly GCF_019880225.1. Lineage (NCBI taxonomy): Archaea > Methanobacteriati > Methanobacteriota > Halobacteria > Halobacteriales > Haloferacaceae > Halobaculum > Halobaculum rubrum. Next base: position 1,313,359 of record NZ_CP082284.1, on the reverse strand, counting down.
GGCGAGCAGCGTCGCCGCCCGCCCGCGGTTGCGCATCGTCCCGTGGAAGGCGTCGATCACGGCGTCGTCGGCCGGGTGCTCGGGCGCGAACCGGGTCTCGCCGTCGAAGGTGAGCGGCAGGTGATACCAGCCATCCGGGGCAGCTGTCCGGAGGAGCGCGAGCACGTCGTCGGGAGCCAGCAGGTCCGCGAACGACCGCGCGACCACGCCGTCGAAGTCGCCGGCGCGGTCGTCGGCGACCTCGCGAGCGTCACCGACCGCGAAGTGGACGCGGAGCGTCGCGTCGAAGTCGGGGAGATCGAGCAGCAGTCCAGACCCCTCGGTTTCGACTCCGTACCCCGCCTCGCGTGCCGCCTCGTGCAGCCGATCTCGTCCGGCTGACAGCACCCGCTCGTCGGCGTCGACGGCGAGCCACTCGCCCGCCGGCAGCGCGCCGTCGGCGAGCAGACGGCGAACCATTCCGCAGGTGCCGGCGCCGGCCTCAAACACGCGGACCCCATCCGCCGACCCCTGCCCCTCGTCCGCCCCGGGCGCCGGTCGCTCCAGCGCCGCCCGGAACGCGTCGGTCGCCGCGTCGCTGTGGGCGCGGCCGTCGACCGTCCGCGCCGCCTCCAGATACGTCACGTCGTCACCCTCCATCGGCCACCTCCGCGAGGAAGTCCCGGACGCCCGCGACGGTGTCGGCCCAGTCGGGGTGGGCGTCGAAGCGCCGGAGCGCCGCGGTTCCCATCCGCGCCAGTCGGTCGCGGTCGCCCGTGAGCGCCGAGAGCGCCTCCCGGACGCCTCCCACGTCGCCGGGGTCGACGAGGAAGCCGTTCTCGCCCTCCGTGACGATCGAGGACGCACCGCCCGCCGCGGAGGCGATCGCCGGGAGGCCGAAGCCCATCCCCTCCAGATACGCCATCCCGAACCCCTCGTGCTCGGAGGGAACCGCGAGGACGTGCGACTCCCGGAGGACGGCAGCGAGGTCGGCCGTCGACAACTTCCCGCGGAACGACACGCAGTCGGCGACGCCGAGGTCGGCCGCGATCGCGCGCACCTCGCGGGCGTGGCCCGGGTCCGGTTCGGGACCGACGACGGCGAGTCGCCAGTCGGCGTCGGCGCCGGCGACCGCCCGCAGCAGCGTCGGATGTCCCTTCCGGGGGACGAGCGATCCGAGCGAGACGATTCGGAACGGGTCCTCGCGGGCGCGGCGGTCCACGTCGGCTGGCACCACCGCGGGGTCGAACTGGTCGGCCGGCGGGGGCGCGACGTGGGTTCGGATGCCGTCGACGAGGGACCTCACGTCGCGTTCGGTCGGGTCGCTCACGCAGACGGCGGCCGAACTCCCAGCGAGAAAGAGCCGTTCCAGCCGCGCCGCGACCGGCGCGAGCCGGTCCCCTTCGGCGCGCCGGAGGTGATGCACCAGCGCGACGACGGGCGTGCCGCCGCGGCGGAGCCGGCGGACGAGCCCCCACGTGCTGGCATGGGCGAGTTCGTCCACGACGACCACGTCGGCGTCTCTCAGTCGGTCGGGTACCCCGGTCGCGAGCCCGGGTGCGTCGAGGACGGCGAGCGGATAGCGTCGCCACGGCACCGAGAACACGCGAACCGTCGCGCCGGTCGCGCGGAGGCCGGCGACGAGGCGGCGATCGTAGCGGAACCCCCCCGAGGTCGTGGCCGGGTCGCCGGGGACGACGAGGGCGACGGCGAGGCCGTCGCCGGCAGGGTCGTCGTCGCTGTCGACGGCTGTTGACGACCCGGGCGGCGGCTCAGCCATCGGCGACGACGTCGTCCACGCCTGTACCGGCGATCGGTCCCTCGTAGCCGGCGGCGGCCTCGTCGTCCTCCCAGACGGTCACGCGGAGCGTCTCGGCGGACCCGCCCGCGGCGGCCGGGGCGATCCGGTCGTGGAGGACGCGCGCGAACCGTTCGACGCTGGGGTTGTACCCCTCGAACTCCGGAAGGTCGTTCAGCGTCGCGTCGCGATAGCGTTCCTCCGCCTCGTCCAGCGCCGCGCGCACGTCGTCGATGTCGACCAGGTAGTCGTACTCGTTTAGCGAGGGTCCCGCGAAGGCCGCCTCGACGGAGAAGACGTGCGAGTGAAGATCGCCCTCGGGACCGGGGTCGGGGACGGTGAGATAGTGCTGTGCGACGAACTGCCGCGTGACGGTCGTTCGGTATGTCATGTGTTTGGGGCGGCGGGACGACCGCGGTCGGGAACGCCCCGTCGCGTCGGGACGAGCGCGCTCCGCGTCGCGTCCGTCGATCTGATGAGCGATCACAGCGACCCCGGCACACTAAACGTGTCGAGCGCGGCGAGCCACCCTCACCCGACCAACTCCTCGACGACCGGGGGAAGCCGGCGTCGGACGATCGCGTACACGATCCCGAGGAAGACGCAGACGGCTGCGACCGCCGGCAACGGCGCGGGGTAGAACGCGACGATCGGGGCCGCGAGCACCGCGGTAGCGACGGCGTCCTCGGGGGCGCCGTCGTAGCGGATCCAGAAGCGCGGACGGATCCACCGACCGTGGAGATGATCGTAGACGGCCTCCGCGGAGGTCCGTTCCCACGGCCGGATCTCATCGCCTGCGCCGAGGGCGTCGGTTCCAGCGTGGACGGCGAACGACGCGGTCCCCACGGCCGCCGCGACGGTCGCAGCCGTCGGAGCGACCGCGGCGATGCCGATCGCCGGGAGCGCCAGTGCCCACCCCAACACGGGGAAGTGGAGCGTCCGCCGATGGCGTCCGACGAACAGGTCGAGATCCGGGAGGAGTCCGCCGACGATCCCCGCGACTGCGGCCGGAGCGGCCAACTCGGGCGCGACCGCGAGGACGGGAGCTGCAAGCACTGCGCCCGAAAGGGCGTGCGTGAACGCCATCACGGCCTACGACTCGCGTCTGTAGAGGACGACGAGAACGACGACGAGGACGACCTGCACGACCTTGTCCGCGATCCCGGTCGCCCCGAAGTCGGGGGCGTTCGCGACGTACCACAGCGGGATCTGCCCGGCGGTGAACGGGATCCCGAGCACGTAGAACAGGTGGCGACGGTAGTCGAACAGCACCGCTGCCACACCGCCGAGGAAGCCGACTCCCGCGATCAGGAACGCGACGGCCATCCCGGTCTCCGAACTGAACGCGTACGCGAGCCACAGGTGGATGACGCCGGTGATCGCCGCGAGCGCGATCCCGAGCCAGTGCAGTCCAGTCATCGTCTCCGTGTGGAGGGCCAGCCCCTCAGACGCCGTTTCGGTGCTCATACTCGTATGGAGGGCGGGTATCGTGTTAAAAACTCTCACGGCATCGGTCGAGCGGTGATACCACCTGTACGGAGGGGGGCAGCCTATTCGGGCTTGAGGCCGCCGTCCTGCACGCGCATCACGGCCTCGCCGTCCGCCAGGTTCGGCGCGTCGACGAGTCGCACGATCCGCTTGTCGCCCTTCGACTTGCGGAGGTAGATCCGGAACGTCGAGGTGTGACCCAGGATGTTGCCGCCGATCGGCTGGGTCGGGTCACCGAAGTACGAGTCGGGGTTGGAGGCGACCTGGTTCGTCACGAGCACGACGCAGTTGTAGAGGTCGCCGATGCGCATCAGGTCGTGCAGGTGCTTGTTGAGCTTCTGCTGGCGCTCGGCGAGCTCGCCCCGACCGACGTACTCGGCGCGGAAGTGGGCAGTCAGCGAGTCGACGGTGAGCATCCGCACGGGCCAGTCGGTGTCCTCGGCCTCGCTGGCGAGTTCTTTCGCCTTCTCGGCCAGCAGGATCTGGTGGTTGGAGTTGAACGCCTTCGCGACGTGGATGTGGTCGAGGAAGTCCTCGACCAGCGTGCGCATGTCGTCGTCGTCGTCGGGCGATCCCTCGATCTCGCGGCGCTCGAACTCGCGCTCGAGGATCTCGTCGTCCAGCCCGCGGACCATGTCGTCGATCCGCTCGGGGCGGAACGTGTCCTCGGAGTCGACGAAGATAGCCGACCCGTCCAGTCCGCCGTCGTCGTTGGAGAGCTGGACGTTCACGGCCATCTGGTGGGTCACCTGCGACTTGCCGGCGCCGAACTCGCCGTACACCTCGGTGATCGACTGCGTCTCCATCCCGCCGCCCAGGAGGTCGTCGACCTCGTCGATCTGCCACGAGAGCTTGCCGATCTCCTCGCGTCGTTCGAGCACCTGTGCGCCGGACTCGAAGCCGCCGATGTCAGCCGCCTCGCGGGCGCCCTGGATGATGTCGTTCGCCGTCGAGTCGCCGATGTCGGCCGTGTTGCCCAGTTCCGCGGGGCTCGCGACCGCGATGCTCTGGTAGCTGTCGAAGCCCGCGTCGACGAGTTTGTCTGCGGTCGCGGGGCCGACGCCGGGGAGTTCCTGGAGGTCGTCTTCTGCCATCGTACCTCCTCCTTGCTCGGCTCCCCCCATAAACCCTCGTTAACACCAAAGTGGAAGTGAAACTCCGGTACGTCGTCGTGTCGATCACGGACGGTGTGCGAGGATTCAGAAGGGATGGGACGGTGATCGGGGAGTCGAGGTCGCCGTGGACGTATCTGCCGCGTGGCCGCGGGAGGCTAGCTCCAGGGGTGGCCGTTCGGGCTGTCCGGCCACAGGGGGTACCAGTACTCCTTGTCGGATTCGATGCCGAGCTCTCCGTCCAGCACCGACTCCAGTTTGAATTCGGTTTTGTTGCTCCGACTGCTGGTTCCCGTCGGGGCGAACGGGTAGTACGCGCCGCGGCGGAACGAGTAGATCCAGTAGGCGTGGCGGTCGGGGTCGCGCTCGTCGGCGAAGCCGAACACCGCCGCCAGCAGTCGCGAGCCGTACCCCCGGTCGACGAACTCGTCGGCCGCGAAGTGGACGGAGGTGACGAGGTCCTCGGGGTCGTCGTCGCCAAGGATCACCCAGTGGTAGCCGTGGTCGTCCTCGCGGCGGCGGAACGTCGTCCCCGTCTCCTCGGCGCCGGCGTCGAGGATCGACTCCACGGCGTCGACGGTGTCGGCGAAGTCGGTCGAATCGACCGACGAGAAGCACAGCGCCGCCTCGTCGACCGACCGGAAGCCGAGGTCCGCCTCCATCGTGACGTAGGCGGTGCTCATGCCGAACAGGTCCTCGGGGTCGGCGTCGCTGACGGCGTCGGCCTCCGCGCGCGAGCCGAGCACGGATCTGAGTGTGTCGAGAATCCCCATTGGCGCTGTCGGTACTCCGTGGGGCGGCGTGTTCAAGCCGTCGCTCGCGCGGGCGGGCGCTCTCGAGTCGACACCGCCACGCCGCCGGCACCGTGAGTTCCCTTGGATCGCGTCGATCACCATCGCGGCGGCGACGACCGCCTCCTTCGGCACGGCGTCGTCGTCGTCGATGGTGATCTCGTAGGTGTCCGCCAGCGAGAGCGTCCCGGCGATCGTGCCGACGTGGGCGCCGTTCGCGTCGGTGATCTCGTAGCGGTGCGGGATCCAGTGGCCGAACGAGAGCACGTTCCGTGCGATCGTCGTCAGGGCACCGCGGGAGTCGATCCTCGCGAGCGCCGCCTCCGTGTCGGCGTCGACGAACGGGAACTGTTCCTTCAGCTTCAGCATCTTCTGTTTCCCGCGCAACACGACGTTCCCCGACCAGTCCTCCGCCCGGTACTTGTTGCGCACGAGGCTCTGGACCACGGTGTCGGTGTCGTCGGCGAGATCGATCCCGGAGATGTCGTACGTGGGTCGCGCATACGGTCTGTTCCGCGGAATCGTGTTTCAGGCTTCACACGGACGGAACGATGCGAGACTGGGCGAGGTGAAGCGGACCGTTCCGTTCCACCCCGCTCCGCCCTTCGCCCCGAGCGCGCCGCTACTCGGTTCAGGCGGTCTCGAGCTCCCGTTCCAGGTCGCGGAGCCGCTCGACGCGTTTCTCGGTGCTCGGGTGCGTCGAGAACAGCTTCCCGATGAACCCGGACCTGATCGGGATGACGAAGAAGGCGTTCATCTCAGCGGTGTCGCGGAGGTCCTCCTTCGGCACCTTCTCCATCCCGCTGTCGATGGTGACGAGCGCCGACGCGAGCGCGCCGGGGTTGCCCGAGATGGCCGCGCCGCCGCGGTCGGCGGCGAACTCGCGATAGCGCGACAGCAGGCGGATGAGCATGAACGAGATCACCCACACGACCAGTGAGACGAGGATGGCGACGATGACCGGCGCCTGGTTGCCGCCGCCGCGGTTGCCCCCGCCGCCGCCGAACAGCCAGCCCCACCGTACGACGATGAACGCCAGCGTCGAGAGGAACGACGCGATGGTCATCACCATGACGTCGCGGTTCTTGACGTGCGCCAGTTCGTGGGCGAGCACTCCCTCCAGCTCCTCGTCGTCGAGCGTGCGAAGCAGTCCGGTCGTCACGCAGACGGTCGAGTTCTTCTGTGAGCGGCCGGCGGCGAAGGCGTTCGGGACGCGGGTGTCCGCGACCGCGACCGTCGGCTTCGGGAGATCCGCCTGTTGGGAGAGGCGGGTGATCTTCCGGTGCAGTTCCGGATACTCCTGTTCTGACACCTCCTTGGCGCCCATCGAGTACAGCGCGAGCTTGTCGCTGAAGAAGAACTGTCCGAGCGAGAACAGCCCCATGATCGCGACTATCGCGAACAGCCCCACGTACTGGGACAACACCGCGACGAACACGATGTAGAGGGCGAACAGCAGGAACCCGGTCAGGACCATCCGGCCCCGCAGGCCCCAGTCTGTCTTCCATTCCATACCCCGCATACCGGACCCACGGCTTAAACGCTGTCGCGGCTCGGCGGGGTCGGTCGAAGGATGTGCTCGTACGTGTTGGTCGCGGTCCTTCCCCCGTATCCGCCGCTCCGCGACTCGGCTTCCCGTGAGCCGTTTTCCCGTGGCCCGGATCTGTGGCGGGTCGTGCCGTCCCGTCGACGTGGCGCGGCTCGCTCGATCGTGTCGGCGAGGCGCTCTCGGATCCGGAGAACAGTCATTTTGGCCGGCCTAAAGCCCGTCTGCCGCGGTTGTGCCCTGCGAGATAGCAACAACTAATGGGACGGCCGGCGAAACGCGAAACGAGATGCCCACGGTCGAATACCTTAACTACGAAGTACTTGACGACAACGGCTGGGAGATGGACGACGACGACCTCTTCGACAACGCGGCCGACGCCGGGTTGGACGAGGAGGACTACGGCGAACTCGAGGTCAACCAGGGCGAATACATCCTCGAGGCCGCCGAGGCGCAGGGCTTCGACTGGCCCTTCTCGTGTCGCGCCGGCGCGTGTGCGAACTGCGCGGCCATCGTGCGGGAGGGCGAGATCAACATGGACATGCAGCAGATCCTCTCCGACGAGGAGGTCGAGGAGAAGAACGTCCGCCTGACCTGCATCGGGTCGCCCGAGACCGACGAGGTCCGGATCGTCTACAACGCGAAGCACCTCGACTACCTCCAGAACCGCGTCATCTGAGCGCGGTCTGCCGGTCGAGTTCTCGGTTTATTTTCCTTCTCCACAGCGGCGCGTTCCCCGATGATACGCCCACGACGACGCTTCTCACAACCGAGACGTAGACGGTAACGACTAACCTTCCGGGGCCGCGCGACGGACTATGAACGTGCTCGGCGTCGCCACCGCGGCCGACCTCCTCCGACTTCTCCTCCTCCCGGGGTTGGCGTGGGCCGCCTACCGCGATATCCGGACCCGCCGGGTCGCGAGTTCCCTCTGGCTGCCGCTGCTCGCGATCGGCGCGCTCGCGCTCGCCGTGGAGGCGGCCGGCGCGTACCCGTTCGACGGCTACGCCGGCCGGCTGTTCCTCGTTCGGGTCGGGTTCTCGATCCTCTTTCTGGTCCCCTTCTCGCTGCTCGCCTACCGGATGGCCGCCTTCGGCGGCGCCGACATGAAGGCGCTCGTCGTGCTCGCGGTCGCGTTCCCGACCACCCCCGGGTACGTCGTCCCGCTGTCGATCCTGCCGGACGTGACGTGGCTTCACACCGTTGGCTTCCCGGTCCATCCCTCGGCGCTGGGCGTCACGGCGATGTCGGCGCTGACGAACGCGGTGCTGTTCGGCGCCGGCTACATCGCCCTGCTGTTCGCGTCGAACGTCGCCGCCGGCCGGATCTCCTCTGCGATGTTCGTCGGCCGCTGGACCGCGGTCGAGGACCTCCCGGACGTACACGGCCAACTCATCCGCGCCGATGGGCTCCGCCCGCAGCGGGGCCTCGACCTCGACGCGCTTCGGATGTACCTCCGGTGGCGCGGCGCCACGCTCGCGGCCGTCCGTGCGGACCCCGACGCGCACCGCGACCCGGCCTCCGTCGGCGAGACGCACCCGCCGACCGACGGCGCGGTCCACGACGGTCCGCGGACGGACGGGGGCGTCGACGACCGCGGATTCGAGTTCCCCGAGTCGAGCTCGACGGCCGATGACGCCGCCGGCGACCGGGACGCCGCTGCGGCGCCGGGACGCGACGGGCCGGCGGCCGACGCCGAGGCGTCCGCCGTCGACGACCCGTGGGCCGCCGAGCGGTTCCTCGACGACATCGAGGGCACCGCCTACGGCACGACGCCCGAGACGCTCCGCGAGGGGCTGGAGCGCGTCGCCGCGGAGGACGCGCTGTGGGTGTCTCCAGGGCTCCCGTTCCTCGTACCGCTGTTCGGCGGGCTCGTGCTCGCGTTGACGTACGGGGACGTGCTGACGGTCGCGCTCGGGACGCTCGGGCTGGTCTGACCTCCCAGGAATCCCCCCGCCCCGACTCGACCACGCGGCTGAGGTCGCGCCCGCCACGCACAAGACCTATTCGCCGCAGCCCCGACGTTCGGACCGATGAGGGATTCCACGCCCGACGCCGAACCCGACGACCGGATCGCGGTCGACTTCGGCGACGACGGGCTCGTCCCCGCCGTCGCGCAGGACGCCGACTCCGGCGAGGTCTTGATGCTCGCGTACGTGAACCGGGAGGCGCTCGCTCGCACGCGAGAGACCGGCCGCGCGCACTACTACTCGCGCTCCCGCGACGAGCTGTGGGAGAAGGGCGCGACGAGCGGGCACACTCAGGAGATCCGCGAGGTCCGCGTCGACTGTGACGCCGACACGCTCCTGTATCTCGTCGACCAGACCGGCGGCGCGTGCCACACCGGGCACCGCTCGTGTTTCCACCGCACGCTCGACGGCGAGCACGTCGGCGAGCGCGTGTTCGACCCCGACGCGGTGTACGAGTAACGGATGGTACGCGACGCCGACGCGGCCCCCGAGGCGAACGCGACCGCCGGGCCGAACGCGACGCCGGACCCGCTCCCGGACGCCGAGCGCGACGCGGCCGCGCTCGCGGCGACGCTCCGTGAGGCTCGCGGGCGACTGGAGAACGCGACCGCCGCCGTCGAGGAACACGGCGAGTCGACGCTGTCGACCGTCCGCGACGCCGTTCGGCGCGCGGACCGCCTGCTGGACCGCTACGTCGACTCTGCGACCGGGACGGGCGACTTCCAGGCGTACGTCGAATTTCAGGGGGAGTTCGCGGCCGTCGTCGAAGACCTCGACGAGGATATCCCCGGACGCGACGCGTTCGAACGCGCGAACGAGGCCGTCGACGGCCGCCGGCTCTCGGAGTCCGACTTCGAGCGCGCCCGCGAGGCGCTTTCGCCCGCCCGCGACCTCGCCGACCGGCTGGCCGAGCGCGAGGCGGCCGAGGCCGCGGTCCACGACGCCGAACGGGACGTCACACGGCGCCTCGACGCGCTGGACGACCGGATCGCGGCGCTGGAACGGCTCGTCGAGCTCGGGGAGGCGGACCTGACCGCTCCCACCGAGGAACTTCGTGAGCCGATCGCCGCCTACAACGACGCCGTTCGCGACGCGTTCGACGACGTCCGCCGGGAGGCGTCCGCCCGCGAGCTGCTGGCGTTCGTCGCGGACGCGGCGGAGACGCCGTTCGTCGACTACGCCGCGCCGCCGCCGGAGCTGCGCTCGTTCCTCGACTCGTCGCCCGCCGACGGGGCGGCGCTTCCGGACCTACTCGAGTACGCCGACTACTCCGCCTCCAAGCTCGACCACTACGTCGAGGACTCGGGGACGTTCACGGCGCGGGTTCGGCCGCACCGGACGTACCTCCAACGGCTGTCCGCGGCGCCGCTCACGGTCGACTGGCCGCCGCCGTCGGCCGAGACGCTCCGGTTCCAGCGCGAGGAGCTCGTCTCCGTCGTCGCCAAGTTCGCGCCCGAGGGGACCGTCGCCCGCGCCCGCCGGCTGCGGGAGGCCGCGGACCACCCCGACTACGAGCGGCTCCGCCGCGCCGCCGAGGCCGAGGCGGAGCTGTCGGACGCGGAGGTCGAGCGCGTCGCCTCGGGCGAGGCGGCCGCCGAGCTGGCCGAGGCACGCGAGCGACGCGAACTGCTGACGGACGCGCTCGTGGCCGCGGACTCGTAACCGCAAGGGATCACGGCGACCGGCTACAGCGGCCGCACGTACACCGCCGTCGGGTACGACTCCCCGCCCACCTCGAACGCCGAGGCACCGATCCGCTCGAACCCGCGCGCCTCGTAGAAGTCCCGGGCCGCGTGGTTCTCGGTGAACGTCTCCAGGGCCAGCCGCGAGCACGCGTCGGGGACGCGCTCGACCGCGGCCGCCAGCAGCGCCGAGCCGACGCCCGCTCCCTGCGTGTCGGGGGCGACGTAGATCGCCCGTAGCTCGGCGTCGTCGCGCTCGCAGAACGCCGTCCGTTCGTCGTTCCACACCGCGTCGGCGAAGCCGACGACCGCGCCCGGCTCTCGGTCGACGGCGACGAGGAACGCCCGGCCGTCGGCGGTCGCACGGTCGTACCGCTCCCGGAGCTCGACGCCGTCGGGGACCGTCATCGCGTCCAGCCGCTCATCCGGGAGGATGTCGGCGTACGCGTCGCGCCAAGCGGCGCGGTTGACGACCAGCGCCGCACGGAACTCGGTCGGGGAGGCGACGGGACGCACCTCGATGTCCATGTGCGGGAGTCGGGGTCGGCGGGAGGAAAGGATTCGGGGGACACGGTCGGGGAGCAGTGGGAGAGCGGGCGGTCGGGCGCTCGCGATCGGAGCGCGGGCGGTCGGCGGGAGACGGTCGGCCGGCTACGCCGCGGCGTCGGCCTTCGCTTCCTCCAGCGCCTCGCGCACGTCCCGCACCAGCGCGGCCGCACGGTCGGCGTCGGCGGACTCGGCGTACACGCGCACCTTGGGCTCCGTGCCGGATGGACGCACGAGCACCCACGCGTCGCCGTAGTCGAGCCGATAGCCGTCCTTCGTGTCGGGCTCCGCGTCGGCGGCGTCGGCGTAGGCCGCGGCGGCCGCGAGCATCGCGTCCAGCTCGGCGTCGGTGTCGTACGTGAGGTTCTCGCGGACGTTCGTGTAGTCGGCGTACGGCGCGACGATCTCGCTGACGGCGGCGTCGCGCTCGGCGAGCAGTTCGAGGAACTTCGCGGCGATGAACGCCCCGTCGCGCACCAGTCGGTAGTCGGGGAAGAAGACCCCGCCGTTGCCCTCGCCGGCGATGGGGACGGACTCGTTCTCGCGCCACAGCTCCTTGATCCGGGTGATGATGTTCGTCGAGCCGATGGGGGTGAGTTCGAGGTTCGCGCCGGCGGCCTCGCACACGTCCACGAGGCGCTGGGAGACGTTCACCGCGGCGACGGTCGTGTCGCCCTCGCCGAGGTCGTGGGCGGCGAGTGCCGCCAGCGAGGCGTCGCCCTCGACGTACTCGCCGGCCTCGTCGAAGAAGATGGCGCGGTCGGCGTCGCCGTCGTGGGCGACCCCCACGTCCGCGTCGGCCGCGCGCACGAGGCGCCCGAGGTCGTCGAGGTTCTCCCGCACCGGCTCCGGGTTGCGGCCGGGGAAGTGGCCGTCCGGCTGGGCGTTCACGGTGACGACGTCGCAGCCGAGCTCGCGGAAGAACTCGGGGGAGGTGAGCGCGCCGGCGCCGTGGCCGGGGTCGAGCGCGACCGTGAGGTCGGCGTCGGCGACGGCGTCGCGGTCGATCGTGTCGAGCATCTCCGCGACGTAGTCGTCGTTTGCGTCGGGGATGCGGCGGGAGTCGCCCATCCGGTCCCACGACACCGTCGTCGGCTCCTCGGCGAGCAGACGCTCCTCGACGGCCTCGAGTCGGTTCACCGGGAGCTCGATCCCGTCGTCGCCGACGAGCTTGACGCCGTTGAACTCCGGTGGGTTGTGCGACGCGGTGATCATCACGCCGGGTATCGATTCGACCTCGCAGTAGCGCACCAGGCTCGGGGTCGGGACCACGCCGAGTCGCTCCACGTCGACGCCGGCGGCGGTGACGCCGGCGGCGGCGGCGTCTGCGAACGTCCGCCCGGAGGTGCGGGTGTCGCGACCCAGGGCGACGCGCTCGGCGTCCCACGTCGCCGCCGCGGCCGCGGCCACGCGGGAGACGAACTCCGGGGTGAACTCCTCGCCGACGACCCCGCGGGTGCCGCTCGATCCGAAGACCTTCATTCGGTTCGTGGGTCCGACGGCCGTCGGGATAGTGGTTCCGAACCGCCGCGTGGCGCTCTCGCCCCGCCCTCCCGACACGAACTGCGACACACGATCGTTTGTGACACGCCGACCGACAGCGGGATTTACCACCCTCGGCGGGAAACCCATGTGTATGATCCACGCGACCGGTCCGCTGCTGTCGGTCGACCTCGACGCCCGCGAGACGACCGAGGAGACCATCGACGGCGTACTGAGCGAGTTCGTCGGCGGCCGCGGCGTCGGGACGAAACTGGCGTTCGACCGCGTCCCGTTCGACGTCGACCCGCTGGGCCCGGAGAACCGCGTCTACCTCGCGACCGGTCCGCTCCAGCATTCGCGGATGAGCTTCACCGGCCGGATGGACATGACGAGCGTCTCGCCGTTGACCGACGGCCTCGCCTCCTCGAACGCCGGCGGCTTCCTCTCGCGCAACTTCACCGGGACGGGCTACGCCGCCGTCGAGCTCCGCGGCGCCAGCGACGTTCCCCTGGCGGTCCACGTCCGCGACGACGGCGTCGAGTTCGAGGCGGTCCCCGACCTCGCGGGCGCGGAGGTGCCCGCGGTGACCGAGTGGGCCGAGGAGACCCACGATCTGGAGGCCGAACATCTCGCGTGTATCGGTCCCGGCGGCGAGAACCTGGTCCGCTACGCGTGCGTGATGACCAGCGAGACGCGCGCGTTCGGCCGGACCGGGATGGGCGCCGTGCTGGGGAGCAAGAACGTGAAGGTGCTCACCTTCGACGGCGACAGCGAGGCGGACGTGGAGATCGACCCGGTCCAGACGGAGATCCATCGCGATGCGGCCACGTCGGACCACGTCATGAAGCGGCAGGGAACCACCAGCGTCACCGAGTACGCCAACGAGGTGGAGGCGCTGCCGACCGACTACTTCTCGGCGCTGTCGTTCGACGGCGTCGAGGGGATCGGCGGCGACGCGGTCGAGTCGAAGAAGCACAAGAAGGGCACCTGCTCGCAGTGCGCGTTCGCCTGCAAGCTTCCCACTCGCGACGAGGACGCGGGCGTCGAGACGGAGGGGCCGGAGTTCGAGACGGTGATGGCGTGGGGGTCGAACCAGCTCGTCGACGACGTGGTCGAGGTGATGAAGGCGAACGAGCTGTGTGACCGCCTCGGCGTCGACACCATCTCCGCGGGCGATACGATGGCCGCCTACCTCAAGAGCGATGACGACCTCGCGAATCCCGAACGCGCCCGTGAACTGCTTCGGAAGGCCGCCTACCGCGAGGGCGAGGTCGGCGACCTGCTCGCGGAGGGCGTCCACCGCGCCGCTCCCGAGCTGGGCGTCGAGGACTGGTCGGTGAAGGGACTGGAGTTCGCCGCCCACGACGGTCGGACGCTGAACGGGCAGGGCCTCTCGTTTGCCACCTCGAACCGCGGCGCAGATCACATGTACGCCAGCTTCTACCCGAAGGAGTACCCGCTCGTCGACAAGGAGCAGGCGGTCGACAAGCGCGGACTGGAGGGGAAGGCGCCGATGGTCGCCGCCGCGGAGAACCACAACGCCGTCCTCGACTCGGCGGTCGCCTGCAAGTTCAGTCGTGACTTCATGACCGAGGAGCGGCTCGGCTCCCTGCTTGATGCCGACTACGACGAGCTCCTCGAGGTGGGCGCGCGGGTGGTCGAACTGGAGCGGGCGTTCAACAACCGCCGCGGCTTCGACCGCGCTGACGACGCGCTCCCGTACGACATCGAGGGGTTCGAGTCGGCGCTGGACGAGTACTACGAGACGCGCGGCTGGCGCGAGGACGGCGTCGTTCCGGGGCTCGGTGAGGCGGACACGGACCGGGGCGCCGCGAGCGCCGACGACTGAAGCGAAGCCGCGAGGTGTAGCCGAGCCGCGAGTACGGACGGTACGCCGGCGCTCGCGTTTCAGCGCTGATACGCGGGACCGAACGGTTATGCGCGGGCTCGGCCGCCTCCCGATATGAACATGAAGCAACTGTCGACGCTCTCGGTGGGCGTGCTGTGCGTGTTGGCGCTGGGGGCCGCGGCGCTGGTCGCGGTGCAAGTGGTCTGAGGGCGTCGTCGGAGTCGGTTCCCAGCGACCGCCCCGAACCGACGAAGCCAACCGCCCGGAGCGACTCCGTCCTCTCGATGGAGATTCAGTTCCTCGGCGGCGCCCGCGAGGTGGGCCGCTCGGCGATCCTCGTCGACGACGCGCTCCTCCTCGACTACGGGATGCTGACCGGGGAGCCGCCGCAGTACCCGGTCGGTCGGCCGGAGCCGGACGCGGTCGTCGTCAGCCACGGCCACCTCGACCACGTCGGGCAGGTCCCCGCGCTGCTGCGCGGCGATCGGCGGCCCTCGATCCACTGGACGCCGCCGACGGCCGAGTTGGCCCGGGTGCTCGCGCGCGACACGCTGAAGCTGCGCGGCTACGAGTGCACCTTCACCGAGAGCCACGTCCAGCGCCTCGGCGAGGTGGAGCAGCGACACGGCTACGGCGAGCCGTTCACCGTCGCCGCCGGCGGCACCGAGTACGAGATCACGTTCCACAACGCCGGCCACATCCCCGGCAGCGCGCACGTCTTCGTTACCGACGGCGACACCCGGCTGCTGTACACCGGCGACTTCCACACCGACGATACCCGCCTGCTGTCGGGGTCGACGGCCCGCCCCGATGCGGACGCCGTGATCTGCGAGAGCACCTACTCGGACGTGACCCACGAGGACCGCGCCCGCGTCGAGGAGCGGTTCGTCGAGACGGTCCGAACCACTCGCTACGAGGGTGGGACCGCGCTGATCCCCGCGTTCGCGATCGGCCGGACGCAGGAGGTACTGACGGTGTTGGAGGACACCGAGATCCGGCCGTACCTCGACGGGATGGGCCAGCGCGTCACCGACATCGTCCGGCGATACCCCGAGTACGTCCGCGATCCGGAGGCGCTCCGGCGGGCGAAGTCCGGTGCGCGGTACGTGACTGGACACGACGGGCAACGAGAACGCATCGCCGCCGACAACGAGGCCATCGTCACCACCTCCGGGATGCTCTCGGGCGGGCCGGTGATGCGCTACCTCCCGATGCTCCGTTCGGACCCGACGAACCGGGTGTGTCTCACCGGCTACCAGGTCGAGGGAACGAACGGGCGACAGCTGCTCGAACACGGCCGCTGCGAACTCGACGGCGGCGTCGTTCCCGTCGCCGCCCGCGTCGAACTGTTCGACTTCTCCGCCCACGCCGACCGCGACGGCCTCCGGTCGTTCCTCGACGACTACCGCGGCGCGACGGTCCTCGTCAACCACGGCGACCGCTGTCCGACGTTCGCCGAGGAGTTGCGGGCGGACGGCTACGACGCCGCGGCCCCGTCGGTTGGCGAGCGCGTGACGGTGTGACGTCCGGCGGGCGCGATATCCTCCCCGTGACGGGCGCGATGTTCCATCCGCGACGGGCGTAATATCCATTGGCGCACGCACCGTGTGAACACGTGTGGCTCGCGATCCGGACGGGATCGACCCCGAGTCCGTTCTCGACCGTCGCGACCGGCGGCTCTCCCGCCAGGGGCACGCCGCGGTCTCCGGCGCGTTGACCACGTCGGCGCTGTCGGTCGCCGTCCTCGCGCTGTCGGTTGCGCTCGGCGTCGTCGGGTCGCGCGCGCTGTCCCCGGTGTTCATGCTCGTTGCGCCGGGCGCGATCGGCGGCGTATGGCTCAATACGACCCTGTTCGACCGCGTCAAGCGCCCGACGCGCTGGTTCCGTCGGATCGTCGGCGCGGGGCTGGGTGTCGATGCGGTGGTGTTCGTCGCCGCGGTCGCGGCCGGCGGCGCCGCGATCGAGACGGTCCGGCTGCTGGCCGCCTTCTTCGCCGTCGCGTGGCTGGCGGGCGTCGCGGCGACGTGGCGCTTCAGGTAGCGATCCCGGGTTCCCGCGGACTCGAACCGTCAACGAGTATACCCCGACGCGGACCGTCACGATCGGCATGGACCGTTCCGATCGGGACGCTTCGACCGACCGCCGGACGCTCCTCCGCCGTCTCGGGGCCTCGGGCGCGCTCGCGACGACTGCCGTCGCGGGCTGTACGTCCGAAACCTCCGGGTCGGCGGGTCGACAGGAGACGACCGGGGCCGGCACGACCGGAACCCGGACGACAGGAGCGGACACGACCGCGCCGGATTCGCTCGCGACCGAGCCGGTCGCCTCGGGCTTCGCCGCGCCCCTGGGGCTGGCGGCGCCGGCCGGCCTCGACGGCCGCCTGTACGTCGTCGATCAGGGCGGCACAGTAACCGTCGTCGCGAGCGAGGGCGACGACGGCTCCGACGGCGACCGGGCGGCGTTCCTCGACGTGGCCGACCGACTGGCCCGGGCGGGCGGCGAGATGGGACTGCTCGGGGTCGCGTTTCATCCCGAGTTCCCCGACGAGGATCGAGTGTACGTCCGCTACAGCGCCCCCCTGCGCGACGACATGCCGGGCGACTACAGCCACACGTTCGTTCTCTCGGAGGTCCGGGCGACGCCCGACGCCGCCGACCCCGACAGCGAGCGCGTCCTCCTCGAGATCGCGGAGCCGCAGGCCAACCACAACGCCGGGTCGGTCGCGTTCGGCCAGGACGGACTGCTGTACGTCGGCGTCGGCGACGGGGGCGGCGGCGGCGACCGGGGGACCGGCCACGTCGAGGACTGGTACGACGGCGTCCCGGGCGGCAACGGGCAGGACGTGACGGAGAACCTCCTCGGCAGTGTCCTCCGCATCGACCCGCTCGGCGGCGACGACGTGGCCGTCGGCGGCGACGGCGATCCCTACGGCGTCCCCCAGGACAACCCGCTCGTCGGCAGGGAGGGGCTCCCGGAGCAGTACGCGTGGGGATTCCGCAATCCGTGGCGCTTCAGTTTCGATCGCGAGACGGGCGACTTCCTCGTCGCCGACGTGGGCCAAAACGAGTGGGAGGAGGTGAACCGCGTCGCGGCCGGCGGCAACTACGGCTGGAACGTCCGCGAGGGGTTCCACCCGTTCGACGCCGCGGAGGCGCCGACGGAGACGCCCGACGGCGACCCGCTGATCGACCCGGTGTTGGAGTACCCGCACGGGGACGCGGCGCTGTCGGGCATCTCGGTCATCGGCGGCTACGTCTACCGCGGCGACGCCGTCGCCGACCTCGCGGGGACGTACGTGTTCGGCGACTACCGCCCGGGCGGCGACCTGTTCCTGGCCGAGCCGCGCGAGTCGGGCCGCTGGCCCACCCGCGCGGTCCCCACCGACGGGCTCGACAGCGGGCTGCTCTCGTTCGGGGAGGGGCCAGATGGAGAGTTGTACGTCTGTACCGTCGGCGACGCCGGGGGATCGGTGCGACGGATCGTCGACGGGTGAGCATCACGCGGCGGCCGGCGGCTCGATTCGGCTCTGCCGCCGGACCGGTCGCGCCGTCGACCCCGCTCGTATTACAGCCACCCCTCGCGCCGGAAGTACGCGACGAGTACCAGGGCGATGCCGGCCATTCCGAGCATCGTCGCGTGGTACGCGTACGGCCAGCCGAGCTCCGGCATCGACTCGAAGTTCATTCCGAACACGCCGGCGACGAAGGTCAAGGGGAGAACGATCGTCGCGACGACAGTGAGCCGGCGCATCACCTCGTTCGTCGACTGCGACAGCGTGTTGAGATAGATGTCGCGCGCGCCGGCGGTGAGATCGCGATACGTCTCGGTCAGCTCCACCACCTGCACAAGGTGGTCGTACACGTCCCGGTAGTACTTCTCGGTCCCCTCGGCGATCTGGTCGGCGTCGCCGCGCGAGAGCGCGTTCACCGCGTCGCGTGTCGGCCACACGACCCGCCGAACCGACAGCAGCTCCCGCCGGAGTTCGTTGATCGCCGCGAGGGTGTTCGGGTCGGGCGCCTCGACGACGCGCTCCTCGACGGTCTCGATGTCGTCCTCCAGTTCGTCCAGCAGGCGGAAGTAGCCGTCCACGATCCGGTCGACGACGAGGTAGCCCGCGAAGTCCGCCCCGCGCGCGAGTGCTCGTCTGTCCGCCCCGGCGAGACGGTTCCACACCGCCTCGACGGCGTCGTCGCCGGCGGTCGTCACCGTCACCAGCCAGTCGTCGCCGACGAACACGCCCACCGGACGCGTCCGGAGCTCCTCGAGAAACGTCGTCTCGCCGACGCGAAACCGCGCGCTCTTCACGAGCAGGAACGCGTACTCGTCCAGCAGCTCCGACTTCGGGCGGGCGTCGCCGAGCACGTCCTCGACGTGCAGCGGATGGATGTCGAACCGCTCTGTCACCGCCGCGAGGTCGCCCGTCGGCTGCGGGACGCGCCCCACGTCTGCGTTTCTCTCCCGGGGTGCGGCCCCGTCCCCGTCCGGGGCCTCGTCCCCGTCCGCCGCGTTCACCCACACCCAGGTCGTCCCCGGCGCCTCCGCGGCCGCCGTCACCTCCTCGAACGTCGCGGCTTCCCCGTCCGTGTACGACATCGCGCGGATCACCGCGATCCACCCCCGCCGCGCGCCCCGTCATCGGGATCGGTCGCTTCCGCATCGATCACGGGGCCGGTCGCTCCGCCGCCGCTGCGACCGTGGGTCACCGTCGCAAGCGTTACGCCCACGAGCACCCCAGCGATGCTCGCCTCACGACCGGGGTACGGCGCGACGGTTCCGAGGACGTAGCCTGCGAGCGACGACACCGTCAGCGCCGCCGACGCGAGGAACGACCCGTTCATGCGACCTCCCTCGGCGTCGGTCCCCCTAACCGTTCGGGCGCACAAAGCCCTTGGTGGACGATGACGTACCGCATGATATGTCCGTCGACGAACCGGCTTCACCTGCCCCCGACCTGACGGCCGACGAGCGAGCCGCGCTGCACTCGATACAGCTCGGGATCGAACACGCGTACCGCGCGTACGCCGATCTGCTCGGGTGCCATCACCGAACCGGACACGCCATGGACCGCTTCGCG
The DNA here is from genome assembly GCF_019880225.1 of Halobaculum rubrum. Lineage (NCBI taxonomy): Archaea > Methanobacteriati > Methanobacteriota > Halobacteria > Halobacteriales > Haloferacaceae > Halobaculum > Halobaculum rubrum. The sequence goes on along the minus strand of NZ_CP082284.1, from coordinate 1,294,042 downwards.
GAGGCGGAAGACCTCCTCCGGGCGGCCGGCCACGACGAGTACGCCGACGAGATCCGCGACCGACTGCTCCCCGCGGGCGTCGTCGAGGACCGCTGGACGTACGAGCTCGTCACCGCCTATCGGCGGAACCTCCTCGACGAACTGGACGGGTTCGAGACGACCGTCCGCGAGGACGTCGCCGACGGCGTCGACCACGTCGCCGAGCGCGCACAGCAGCGCGCCTGGCGGAATCGCGCGGAGTCGGAGAAGTGGACGGAGTAAGCGTCGCCCTCGACGCTCAGTCGTCGTCGACGACGACCTCGACCGGCTCAGCTTCCTCGTCGGCGTCGTCCTCGTCGTCGCCGCTCGCGCGCTCCTGGTACAGCAGCGCGCCCGCGACGAGGAGGACGAGCCACGAGCGCCAGTTCGCGAGGTTGAGCGTGTAGCCGATTCCGAACGGTTTCTCCACCAGCATGCCCTTGCCGGGCTTCCAGTACGACGAGAGCAGGCGACCGACGCTCGGACGCTCGAAGTTGTACGGGATCCCGAAGAGCTCCCCGGTCTGGGGTTTGTCTGCCATGACTCGGACAACGACGCCGTCGGATAAATCGTTTTGGCTCGCGCCCGACAGTTCGGCGCCGAAGGTTCATCCGGGATGACGACCCAGTCGTCCCGATGCGTTGATCATCGGCGACGCTACTGGTAGCGACCGCGTCCCTCGACGCCGCGGAGTCGTTCCAGCACGGCCGGGTCGCCGACCGCCCGATAGCCGTCCTCGACCGCCGCGACGAGCCGGCCGGGCTCGGTCGCGGTCCCCTCGATCGACTGCTCGAACACGTGCAGGTCCATCGCGTAGTCTTCCACGTGATCGGAGCTGAAGCCGAGGCCGAAGTCGATGCAGAAGAGCCGTCCGTCCTCAGGTCCGCCCGTCCGCCCGACCCTGACGTTGCGCGTCGTCGGGTCGCCGTGGACGATCCCGGCGTCGTGGAGCCGCGCGAGGTGCTCGCCGACCGTCCGGGCGCGGTCGGCGGTGAGTGCCGCCGCCAGGTCGCGCTCGCCGACGAACTGCATCACGAGCGTCGCCTCGGCGACGTCCACGTCGTGCACGAGGGGCGTCGGCACGCCCGTCCCGCGTGCGGCCGCGAGCAGGCGTGCCTCCGCGACGGTCCGGTCGCGTCGCAGCGTCGCGTCCAGCTCGGGATGGCGGTACCCCTTCGGGAGCCGCCGCTTCACGACCTCGTCGCCGCGGACTTCGACGGTCGCCTCCGCGCCGCGCATGTCGGCGGCGTCGCGGTCGTCCTCCCCGTCGCCCCCCGCGCTCGGCACGCGCGCGACCGACTCTGCGTCGTCGCGCCACGTCACCGGCACCTGATCCGGGCGGAAGTCGGGGTCGATGGCGGACTCGGCCACCGCGACGGTGTCGCCGACGGCGGCCATCTTCGCGCCCAGCACCGCGATCATCCCGGCGTTGTCCCGAAGGAAGCGCGGATCGGGCGCGTGGAAGTCGGCGCCGCGCTCGGCGCACATCGACGCGAGCATCTCCCGAAAGCGCGCGTTCTGCCCGACGCCGCCGCCGAGCACCAGTTCGTCGGTGCCCGTCAGCGACAGCGCCCGCTCGGCCACCTCGGTCAGCATGGCGAAGACGTGCTCCTGCAGCGAGAAGCAGACGTCCTCGACGGGGACGCCGTCGTCGTGGGCGGCCTTCGCCGCCGACATGATCCCCGAAAAGGAGAAGTCCATCCCCTTCACGACGTAGGGGAGCTCGACGAACTCGCCCTCGTTGGCGTGTTCCTCGATCTTCGGGCCGCCAGGGTGGCTCCAGCCGACGTGGCGCGTGAACTTGTCGAGGGCGTTGCCGACGCCGGTGTCCATCGTCTCGCCGAGCACGCGGTAGCGACCGTCGTGAAAGCCCAGCAGGTGGGCGTTCGCGCCCGAGGCGTTCAGACAGACGGGCGAGTCGAAGCCGGCGCGGTGGCGGCCGATCTCCAAGTGTGCGACCATGTGGTTGACGCCCACCAGCGGCACGTCGAGTGTCCGCGCCAGCGCTCGGGCCGCGGTGGCGACGATTCGCAGGCACGGACCGAGTCCCGGGCCACGGGAGAACGCGACGGCGTCGACGGACGGCTCGTCGCCAGTGCGGTCGTCGTACTCCTCGCGGGCGTGGTCGAGGGCGGTTTCGATCACTCGCGGGATCGCGTCGCCCATGTGCTCGGCGGCCTCGCGCGGGTGGATGCCGCCGCTGTCGGGTTCGTAGGGATCGGACTCGATGAACACGGAGTCGGTCTCGGCGTCGAACACCGCGGCGCTGGCGCACCAGGCCGTGCCCTCGACGCCGAGGACGCGCATCCGGCGTTAGGCTTCCTCTGCCTCGGCGTCCTCGTCGCCGGCGATGGCGTTCCGCTCGAGAACGTAGTCCTGCTCCACGTCGGTAGCGTGCTCGGCCGTCTCGTACACCTTCGCGTAGCCGACGGTCTTGCGCATGCCGAACTTCGTGTCCAAGTCCTGGATGACGACCTCGTCGGAGCCCTTGTCGAGCTTGGCGGCCAGCGAGTCCCGGACCTGCAGCCGCGCGGGGGTTGCTTCGTCGTGCTGCACCTCGAACCGGACGTCCGTCCGGTGGAGCATGGGGTTCTCCGTCTCGGAGATGATGTCGATGTCCATGGTTCAGTTGTCAGTGAGTGCGCCCGAGAGGCGGAAAAGGATTTCGAAGGGCCTGTACCCCGATTCAGCGGCCGCGAGCAGGTCGTCGGCGCGGCCGGTCGACTACCCGTCGACGCCCAGCGCCGAACGCGCCGCCGCGGTGTCGCCGTCGAGCTTTCCGAGGAGATCTCGGGCCTCCCGCTTCGACTCCGGAGTCACGTCCACGAGCACCATCCCCTCGTCGGGCTGACCGTAGACGACGCTCGCGCCCTCGGGGGCCGCGACGATCGCGGGGACGGTCGCGAGGTCCTCCTCGCCGGTCACGTGGATCACGACCGGGTCGTCGCCCGCGAGCGCCTCGACCAGCGCGTCGAGCATCGCCGTCGAGAGCGTTGCCGGCTCGTTGTCGACTTCGATCCGGCGGTTCTCCCCGTCGAGGACCGTAGCGATCTCCTCGCCGACGGCCTCGCGCTTCGTCTTCCCGTCGATCACGGCGACGTCCGGGTCGCGGCCGGCGACGCGGAGGTGGTAGGTGACGACGTCGCCGACGGCGACGATCGGGTCGCCGGCGTCCGCCAGCAGCTGCTCGGCGTCGGTGTAGACGGGGCCCATGGGGTCTTTGAACGCGCCGCGGAGGTCGTCGGGGAGCGTGAGCATGGCGTTCGTCCTCGCGCTCGTCCGTTACCGGACCTTCAGCGCGTAGCTGCCCGGCTCGCTCACGTTCATCTCGGGAGCGATCTCCGACTCCTCGGGATGGGGGATGATCACGTAGCCCGCCCAGTCCTCCGTCAACGAGGAGGAGCCGCAGTTCTCGCACGTCTGGGCGTCCGGCCCGTTGACGTAGTGGCACTCGCGGCAGGCGAGTCGGTCCTCCGCCATCAGTTACCCTCCGCGGGCGCCCCCTCGGCGCGGCGTCGAACGTCCGCCTCCAGCCACTCGTGTTTGCCGAGCCCGGGCTGTTTGGCGGTGAGGCCGATCTTCGAGTCGCGCGGGTTGCGCTCGTCGATCGACTTCGTCACGACGCGCACCCTGACTGGGTCGTCGACGCCGAGCGTCCGGTCGGACTCCGTCGAGGCGAGCTGCTGGTTCTCGCCGTCGTACGCGAGGTACTCGTCGGAGATCTGCGAGACGTGCAGCAGGCCGTCGACGGGGCCGATGCCGACGAAGGCGCCGAACTCGACGACCTCCACGACGTTCCCGTCGACGACCTCCTGCATGTCCGGATCGAAGGTCACGGCGTCGAACTCCGCCTGATAGTAGACGCCCGGTCTGTTCGGGAGGACGGCGCCGTCGCCGATGTCCTGGACCTCGATGACGCTGACAACGCTGCCCACGTCCTCGTCCATGCGTCCCTCCAACTTGTCCTGCAAGAGCTTGCGGACGCGGCCGCGGCTCACGTCCGCCAGATGCTCCGGCGGGACCTCGACCGTGTCCTTGAGTCGTACCCGTTTGTACATGCTATGGTTCTGTTATCGCGAGTGTGTTCGCGCCCCTTAAACCGATTACGCGTACGCCCCGAGCGAGGAGGCGCTCGCGCAGGGGGCGGTCGTTCGTGACGACGTAGCCGTCGAAGCCCGTGTCGGCGTCGGCGCCGGAACCGGCGCCGCCCGCCGCGAGTTCGACGACCGCGTCGTCGGCGTACTGCTCCGTCGTTTCGGCGACTCGACACCGCTCGGCGAGGTCGCGGCCGACCGACGCGGCGGCGGCCTCCTCGCCGGCGCCCGTCGCGAGCTTCTCCAGCTCGGCGACGACCGCCTCCGGGGTGACGAGGTCGGGGTCGTCGACCAGTCGGTCGAGGTCCTCGAACACGCGAACGTCGCACTCGACCGGCATCATGAGCGCGTTCGTGTCGAGGACGACCATCGTCACCGGCTCCGTTACTCCGTGAGGGTTCCGACCCCGATGAGGCGCCAGCGGGCGCCCATCCGGCGGTTGATCGCGATCTTCGCGCCCTCCTCGGCGCAGACGGGACGCTTGAGGTTGACCTCGCACTCGCCCGTCCGGGCGCTCGTCACCGCGCCGACCGTGGTCGCGGTGCCGACGGTGAGCATCAGCGGCTCACCGGTGGAGATCTCCTCGACATCGCCCTCGCCGACGACGCGGTCGAGCAGTTCGACCTCCATCTCGAAGCCCTCGCGCGTCGGCGGGAGCGTCCCGGGCTCGCCGGCGACCTGACCCGCGAGCGCGTCGCCCTTCGTCAGGCTGGGATCCAGCCCCGTGCCGACGCCGAGCAGGCCGCCCGGTCCGACTTCCTCTTGGGACCGGCCGCCCGCCTGCAGCGAGCGCACGGAGGTCTCGATCGAGTGGTACTCCGAGGAGCCGCCCTCCTCGATCTCGCGGCCCGGGCGGAGCTCGATCTCGTCGCCCTCCGAGAGCGTGCCCTGTGCGAGCGACCCGCCGATGACGCCGCCCAGCAGGTCCTCCGCCGTCGTTCCGGGGCGGTTGATGTCGAACGAGCGGGCGGTGTACATCCTCGCCGGGAGCGTCTCGTCGCGCTCGGGCGTCGGAATCCGCTCCTCCAGCGCCGAGATGACGAGGTCGACGTTGACCTCCTGTTGGGCGCTGACGGGCACGATCGGCGCGTCCTCGGCGACGGTGCCCTCGACGAACTCCCGGATCTGCTCGTAGTTCTCGCGGGCGCGCTCGTCGTCGACGAGGTCGATCTTGTTCTGGGCGATGACGATGTTCTCGATGCCGATGATGTCCAGCGCCATCAGGTGCTCCTCAGTCTGCGCCTGCGGGACGTCCTCGGTGGCGCTCACGACGAGCACCGCGCCGTCCATGATCGAGGCTCCGGAGAGCATCGTCGCCATCAGCGTCTCGTGGCCCGGGGCGTCGACGAACGAGACCGTCCGCAGGATCTCGGTGTCGACGTCGTGCTCCGGGCACGTCTCCTCGACGGTGTAACACTCGGGCTCGGCACAGTCGGGGCACCGACGCAGCGTCGCGTCGGCGTACCCCAGACGGATGGAGATCCCGCGCTTCATCTCCTCGCTGTGCTGGTCGGTCCAGTCGCCCGACAACGCTTGCACTAGCGTCGTCTTTCCGTGGTCGACGTGACCGACGAGTCCGATGTTCACCTCCGGTTGTGTTTGCTCCGTCACCATGGGCCTCCGAGAGTAATCTCGTTGGAACTTCGCTTCGTGCGCCTGATAAAGGTGCTGTTCCGACGATGGCGAATTCGCGGGTGTGTCCCTCCGTTTCACCCACGTCGCGCGGGCGCCGTTTCGAGTGGAACCGTCGCGTGCCCGCGGTCGCCGCCGAGCACGCGTGCGATCCCGCGTCGCGTTCGGCTGTCACACCGCCACGTCGTCCGGGCCGACCGTCACTGCGACACCGCCGAACACATCCGAGAGCGCGCGAACCCCGAACGAACGGGCTTATACGCCGTCGTCGTCAACTTCCGACAACTGAGTATGACATTCGAAGACCTCCCCACCACCCCCCGCGCGGAGGAACTCCTCGACAAGGCGTTCTCCCGCGCGTCCCGGACCGGCCGCGCCAAGGACGGCTGGGACGCCCAGGAGTCGATGCTGATCACCGCCGCGAACATCCTCTCGGACAACCTCGCCAACGTCTCCACCTCCTGGCCCGACTTCGAGTTCGAGGTCGGGCCGTTCTACTACGAACTCGCCGACGCCGTCGTGAACGTCGACGAACTCCGGCAGGCGCTCTCGGAGGTCAACTGGGCCTCCCGCCGGATCGACGAGCTCCGCTCGGAGTATCAGGCGAAGATGCGCAAGTCGGGCGTCGAGACCGCCCGCAAGCACCGCAAGCAGGCGTTCGCCCGGATGGCCGACATCGTCGAGGAGATCGAGGACGACCTCCTCACCGTCGGGGAGGCCCGCGACGCGCTCAAGACGCTGCCGGACATCCGCCCCGACGAGCCCGCGATCGTCGTCGCCGGCTACCCCAACGTCGGCAAGTCCTCGTTCGTCAACCACGTCACCCGCGCCTCCAACGAGATCGCCTCCTACCCGTTCACGACGAAGGCGGTCCAGATCGGCCACTTCGAGCGCGACCGCATCCGCTATCAGATCATCGACACGCCCGGCCTGCTCGACCGGCCCGAGGAGGACCGCAACGGGATCGAGCGACAGGCCGTCTCCGCGCTCACCCACCTCGCGGACGCGGTCCTCTTCGTCGTCGACGCCTCCGGCGACTGCGGCTACCCCCTGGAGTCGCAGCTGGAACTGCTCGCGGAGGTCGAAGAGCGGTTCGACGCGCCGGTGCTCGTCGTCTGCAACAAGAGCGACCGGTCGAGGGACGTGGAGGCGGACGCGTACATGAGCGTCACGGAAGGCGAGAACGTCGACGCCGTCCTCGACATGGCCGTCGAGGCGGTCGGCTTCGAGCCGGACCTGCCCTCCCGCGGCGAGAACTGAGCCGCGCGGCGACACCGAAGCCACACGGCCCTCGTCACAGGCCACACGACTCCCGTCACTCCGGCTCGCGCTCACGGGTCGCCGTCCCGGTCGCCTCCGCGTCGAGTCGGCTGTCGGCGCCGAGCAGTCGGTCGATCCGGCGCTCGAACTCGTCGTCGGACACCTCGCCCTCGGCGTAGCGACGTTTCAGGTGCTCGACGGGGTCGTCCTCGGTGTCGGTCCCGGCGCTCTCGGTGGCGTCGGTCCCACCTGTGCGGCGCAGACGATTCCATCGGACAGCGACCCACAGCAGGAACACCGACAGGACCGCGACCGAGATCCGGCCGGCCGTCGAGCCGGGGATCGAGCCGACGTACCACAGCACGGCGACGATCAGGATCGTGTCCACGCCGAACGCGAGGAACAGTCCCAACATCGTCCCGGTGACGAGGCGTTCGGAGTCGCTCACGGATCCATGTCGTCGAGACGATTACTTGGCGGTTCCGCCCCGGCGGGCACGACCGTCCGGGATCTCGATTCCCGTCGCGTTACTCCAGCTCGTAAGTCACCGTCACCGAGGCCGACACGGTCACCGGCCCGGGATCGAACGACGTTGACGCGCCGGCGTCGGCGGTCTCGTAGACGACCCGCGAGTCGTACGGCGAGACGCCCGCCGAGCCGACCCGCATCGACAGCTCTGTCCCGACCGACCGGTCGGCGGCGCCGGCGGCCGTCTCCGCGGTCGCGCGGGCGTCGCCCACGGCGGCCGCGAGCGCCTCCTCGCGGAGCTCGGCGCGGCGCTCGTCGCTCAGCGTGAAGCGGACGTCCCGCACGGCGGTCGCGCCGTTGTCGACGGCGAGGTCGACGGCGGCGCCGGCGTCGTCGGGGCTCGTCTCGAACGCGAGCGCGTGGTACGCGCGGTAGCCGACCAGTTCGCGCTCGTCGCTCCGGTGGTCGTACTCCGGCGACAGCCGGAAGTCGACCGTTCGCACCTCGTAGCCGGCGTCGGTCAGGGCCGCGCGGAGCCGCTCGACGTCGGCGGCGACCTGCGAGCGGGCCGCGCTGGCGTTGTCGGCGGTCGACTCGACGGCGACGGTTATCTCGGCGCGGTCGGGCGAGGCGCTCACGGTCGCCGTGCCGTCGGCGGTGATGCTGTTCACGTCCGTCGCGTTCGCGCCCGTCGCGGCTGCGGCCGCGTCGGTGGCGCTCGGTCCGGTCGCCCCGGCGCAGCCCGCGAGCACGAGCATGGCCGCGACGAACACTGTGGGGAGGGCTCTGGTTCGGCTCACACCAGACCGGACGCTCGCATCGACCGTTAAGCTATCTTACACACAAATGCGCGTTTGTGTCACGCTGCGTTCTCTGTGACGCGCGACTCCTCGACGAGAACATACCGAACTGACACGTCGACCGTCGCGGGCTCGCCGATCCCGAACGGCGCCTCCACGTCGTTCGCCAGGCGTGTCGCGAGCGCGTCGCCGATCCGTGGTGGCGTCGTTCCCGGCGGGTGGCCGACCGTCACCGTTACCGCGGTCGGCTGCCGGAAGGGGAAGCCGCCGTACGTCACCTCGACGTCGAGCACGCGGGCATCGCCGTCGAGCAGGGTGTCGGCTTCCTCCTGGGCGGCGGTCTCGAACTGCGCGCTCTGGTAGGAGGCGACCGTCACGCCCGCCAGCACGGCCGTCGACAGCAGGATGGCGACGCCGAGCACGGCGACACGCCGGATGGTCGTCGCGCGCGCATCGTCGAGGCGCCAAAACGAGTCCGGGCGGTAGCCCTTGTACCACAGCGTCGCCAGCGCGGCGAAGTTGATCGCAACGAAGTTGACGACGACCAACAGCGCCGCCCCGGCGACGGTTCCGGGTTGACCCCACGCGATCCCGATGCCGACGACGGCGGTCGGCGGCACCAGCGCCGCGGCGATCATGACACCGACGAGCGCGGAGGAGACGCCCGAGGCGAGCGACAGCGCGCCGGCGACGCCCGACCCGAGCGCGATCGGCAGCGAGAGCACGTCGGGCGCGAGTCGCTCGCGCACCTCCGCGATCGAGAACACCTCCTCGACGCCGAACGGGACCACTCGTCCGTACCTGAGCAGCGCCGCGAACCCCGCCGCGCTCGCCACGGCGAGCACCGCCCCGAGCACCTGCAGCTTCACGCCGCGCACGAACAGTTCCTGGTCGTCGAGCACGGTACCGACGCTGGCGGCCATCGCCGGACCGATCAGCGGCGCGATCACCATCGACCCGACGACGACCGCCGCCGAGTCGAGCAGCAGTCCCGCGGTGGCGACGACGGCGCTGATGACGATCATCGTCACGAACGCACCGAATTGGGGCGTCATCTCCGTCGCCCGCGCCTCCAGTTCCTCGCGGGCGATCCGGTCGCCGTTCCCCTCCTCGTCCTCGTCGTACCGATCCTCCAGTTCCTCGAACCGCTTCGAAACGACCGTTTCGGCGGTGAGAACGACCGTGTAGGCGTCGCGTTCGAGTCCGGCCTCCCGAAGCTCCGCGAGGATGGGTTCGACGGCCTCGGTCGGCAGCGGAAACGAGACGATCGCGGTGTACTCTCGCCCGCTCGTCTCGTCGGAGAGCACGTAGTCGATCCCCTCCTCGTCGAGAACCGAGAGGACCGTCTCGCGCTTGCCCGCCGGCACCATCACCTGAACGAGTCGCACGGGCGAATCTCGGCGAGGGGACAGTTATAATCGACGGGCTCGCCGTTCCCCGACCGATCGGATCCCGGCGTGGCTCACTCCCGCCGTAGCCGCCGCAACACCGGGATCGACTCCAACTTCTCGGCGGGGAGCGCGTCCCAGTCGACGCCGTCGGGGCGCGTTGGCGACTCCCCACCGCGCGCCGTCGCGGTCCGTCTCGTTCTCTCGGGGGTACAGATCAGGTCCAGCGGCACGTCGTGGGCGTCGAGACTCACCTCGTCGCTCACGACCTGGCGTTCGTGGACTGTCGTCGCCACCGCGGTCTCGTCGTCGACGGCGCCCAACTCCGACAGCACGGCGAACTCCAGGTCCGCGAACCCCTCGCCTTTCCCGACTCGACCGCCGGTCTCCGTGACGGCGACGCTCCCGGAGACGATCAGGTCGACGTGGGGAACCTCGTCGGGGCCGACCGGGACGCCGTGGTTCGAGGAACCGGAGACGGTGGTCGCCTCGTCGATATCGGGGACCTCCTCGGGCGCCAGCCGGAGAAACGGCTGCTCTTCCCGAAGCCGGGGGACGGCCATGTACACGGTCTTGCCCGCCCGGAGAGCGGCGCGACGGACCGGAAGCTGGGGGGCGTCGGGGTTCGCCTTGATCGTCTCCGCCGACTCCCATTCCGGGGTGTCGGTCAGGCGATCGCACGCCTCGTCGGCCCCCGCGAAGTTCGGGATCCGGCCGTGCGGCGGGAACGGGAAGCGGGCTTCCCCCGACTCCTCCAGGTCGTCCCAGATCCGCTCGCGGAGGGGTTGTTTGTCCATGTCCGTGGCTCGGAAGCCGGGAACTTGGGCGCGTCGCTCGCCGGTCGCGGGCGGCGACTCGATTGGGTCACGGCCGCTCGGTCCGCCGGCTCCCGGCCCGTCGACCCGCGCCGCTTAACCGGCCTCTCGTCCAACTCGACGCTATGACCTTCGAGGGGCGACCGGACCGGGACGCCGAGGTGGTGCTCGTCGGGCGCTCGAACGTCGGCAAGTCGACGCTGATGCGCGAGCTGACCGGCCACGACGTGTCCACGGGCAAGAAACCCGGCGTCACCAGACAGCCCAACCACTTCGACTGGGCGCCCCAGTCGTTCATGTTCACGGACCTCCCCGGCTTCGGGTTCATGTCCGGCGTCGAGGAGGACAAACGCGAGGCGATCAAAACCGACGTGATTCGCTACGTCGAGGACAACGCGGACTCCATCGTCGCGGGCGTGCTCGTCGTCGACGGGAAGGCCGTCATCGACATCATCGACCGCCACAGCGACGCGGGCGAGATCCCCCACGACGTGGAGCTGTTCCAGTTCCTGCAGGACGTGGACGTGGCGCCGGTCGTCGCGGTGAACAAGATGGACAAGGTGGACGACCGCGACGAGCGACTGAACGAGCTGTGCGAGCGGCTGGGGCTGTACCCGCCGTGGCAGCAGTGGTCCGGCGAGGGCGGAACGATCGCGCCGATCACCGCGAAGAAGGGCTCTATCGAGCCGCTGAAGGAGGCGCTGCGGGGGCACTTCAGCGAGGCGAAGCGGGACGACCTGCTACAGTTCGTGAAGTAGCGCCGCCCTTCCGGCCCCGATCACCTCGTTCTCGACGTGCGCGGTCACGGAGTACGAGCGTTTATGCCGCAGAACGCCCCACCCTCCCACAGTAATGGCCAGCGCGGACGCCGACGAAACGCGGTCGGAACCGGACGAGAGCGACGGCTTCCCCGTCCCCGAACTCCGCGAGCGCGCCGAGGCCTGCGCCGGCCGGCTTCGCGAGGCCGGCGAGTTCCTCCTGTGTTCGCACATCGACGCCGACGGCCTCACCAGCGCCGCGGTCGCGACGGCGGCGTTCGAGCGCGCGGGCTTCGACTTCGAGACGGCCTTCTTCAAACAGCTCGACGCCGACGCGGTCGCCTCGATCGCCGCGACCGACTACGACGTGGTCTGCTTCACCGACTTCGGCAGCGGCCAACTCGACGTGATCGCTTCCCACGAGGAGGCCGGCGACTTCGTCCCCGTGATCGCGGACCACCACCAGCCGGCGGACGCGGAGACGGAGTTCCATCTGAACCCACTCCTCGAGGGGCTCGACGGCGCCAGCGAGTTATCAGGTGCGGGCGCTTCGTACCTCCTCGCGCACGCACTGGGCGACGCGACCGGGACGGACAACCGGGATCTCGCGGCCCTCGCGGTCGTCGGCGCGGTCGGCGACATGCAGGACGGCGACGGCGGGCTCTCGGGAGCCAACGAGGGGCTCGTCGCCGACGCGGTCGCCGCCGGCACGCTGGAGGAAGTGACCGACCTGGCGCTGTACGGCCGCCAGACCCGCCCACTGCCGAAGCTCCTGGAGTACGCCAGCGAGGCCCGAATCCCGGGCATCTCGAACGACCAGGCCGGCGCGATCGAGTTCCTCTCCGACCTCGACGTGCCGATGAAGGACGCGGACGGCGAGTGGCGTCGGTGGGTCGACCTCGATCCGGGCGAGCGCCGGACGGTCGCCAGCGCGCTCATCCGCCGCGCCGTCGCCTCGGGCGTCCCCAGCGAGCGCGTGGACTCGCTCGTCGGGACGACCTACGTGCTCGCCGACGAGGAGCCCGGCACCGAACTCCGCGACGTGAGCGAGTTCTCGACGCTGCTCAACGCGACCGCGCGCTACGAGCGCGCCGACGTGGGGCTCGCGGTGTGTCTCGGCGACCGCGGGGAGGCGCTCGACCGCGCCCGGACCCTGCTTCGGAACCACCGCCGGAACCTCTCGGAGGGGCTCCAGTGGGTCACGAACGAGGGCGTCGAGCGCGAGGAGCACGTTCAGTGGTTCGACGCCGGCACCAGGATCCGCGAGACCATCGTCGGCATCGTGGCCGGGATGGCCGTCGGCGCCGACGGCGTCTCCGCGCGCAAGCCGATCGTCGCGTTCGCGGACAAGGGGGACGACGAGACGAAGGTCTCCGCGCGGGGAAGCGGCTTCCTCGTCGGCGAGGGGCTCGATCTCTCGGCGGTGATGCGGGAGGCGAGCCGCGCCGTCGGCGGCGACGGCGGCGGGCACGACGTCGCCGCGGGCGCGACGATCCCCGCCGACGAGCGCGAGGCGTTCCTCGCGACGGTCGACGAGCTCGTCGGGGAACAACTGGACGCCGAGTGAGCGTGCGTTCGTCCGTGTATCGGAGAACGACTCAGCGATCAGGCCGACTCGGACGGGGACGACGAGCCGAGATCGCGGAACAGCATCCGGTAGTCGTCCGGCGAGAACGCGGCCGCGAGGTCGTCCATCTCCGACTGCAGCGAGTCGATGTCGTCGAGTAGATCCTCGTACTCCGGCGAGGATCGGAGCTCGGCCGGGGTCCGCTCGGCCTCGAGCACCGCCCGTTTCGTGACCAGCGAGGCGGTCCGTTGGAGCGTGTCGTCGTACTGTGCGCGCGTCCCCAATCGCTCGACGGCCGACTGGATGTCGTCGCGGGTCGCGGGTTTCACGAGGTACAGGTCGAAGCCCATCTCGACGATGTCGACGTCCGGCTCGACGGCGGTCACCATCGCGACTCGACAGTCGAGGTCGCGCTCGCGGATCGCCGCAAGCACGTCCGCCCCGGTGGTGTCCGGAAGCCGCCGATCGAGGAGAACAGCGTCGGTCGCGTCGTCGACGAGATCGAGCGCCTCCGCGCCCGTGTTCGCGACCGTGACGTCGTAGGTCCCCGAGAGGTACCCGCGGTACAAGTCGGCGACCTCGGGTTCGTCCTCGACGATGAGCACGCGCCGTGTCACCGCAATCGACCCCCGGCGTGCTCGACCCCGCCCTCAATCATGTTCGTCAACCGGAGGTGTTCGTTCTTAAAGCTATCGCACACTGATTCGCCCGTAGAAAGCTATTACCGAGGACATATGATGAATTGAACAGTTGACCCGTTCCGCGGTCCCGCTGCATCGATCGGGTTCACGGTACCGGTCCACGGCGGAACCGTTTTCATTTATGAGGACGGCGGATACCAATATGGTAGCCACTGTCCCGACCGGAATCGACGGTCTCGACTCCATCCTCAACGGCGGTCTCGTCAAGGACGCGACGGTGCTCGTGAGCGGTAACCCCGGAACGGGGAAGTCACTGTTCGGGATCCAGTACCTCTATGACGGCGTCATAGACCACGACGAGCACGGGATCTACATCTCCTTCGAGGAGAACGAGGAGGACATCCGGCAGGCGGCCGAGTCGATCGGCTTCGACCGCTGGGGGGAACTCGTCGACGACGGCTCGATCAAGGTGTACGACAAACAGCACATGCTCCGTGAGGGCGACTTCTCGTCGGCGCTGGAGACGCTGATGGAGGACTTCGCGAACACCGCCTACGATCGGCTGGTGCTCGACTCGCTGACGATGTTCTCGCTGTTCTTCGACAACGAGAAAGAAAAGCGAACGTACCTCCTGAAGTTCTCGGACATCCTGAAGCAGAACGGGCTCACCTCGCTGCTCATCAACGAGCAGGGTGCGGTGTTCCCCCAGACCGAGATCGGCCTGGAGAACTTCCTCACCGACGGGAACATCTACTTCATCCAGACGCCGACGGACTCCGGCGTCAACCGCTACGTCTGGGTGGCGAAGATGCGCAAGCAGGACATCGACACCGACATCTTCCCGATGGAGATCGACGAGGGCGGGATCAAGGTGTACGAGCGGGCGGGCGGCTTCTCGATGATGGGCCGCGACAGTCCCGACTCCGGGTTCTGAACGGCGGCGCGGTCGAGTCCCGCGGTCGTAGCGGTCGTTCGGGGTCCGATCACCCGTCGGTCATCGTCCGCCACACGTCGTCGAGCTTGTTCTTCACCTCGGAGCGCTCCTCCAACTCGACGGTCAGCCCGTCGCGGAAGGTCACGCTCACGCCGTCGACGCACCGCCGGTACACCTTGATTCGACGGTGTTCGTCCGAGAGTGGACGATCGTGTAACTCCAACAGTTCTGTGTTCTCCAGTTCGTTGATCCGGCGATAACAGGTGGCGATCGGCACGCCCAACTGGTCGGAGAGCTCCTGTGCCGACTTCGGTTCGCCCGCCGCGTCGAGGATCTCCGGATTGTACTTGTTCCCCAGCACCTCGATGATATCCTCGTCGTCCGCGGACATAACTCTCAATACTGATTGTGCGTGCAATAAGCGTACCGCCTTCTATCCGGCTCCTTCCGCCGAATTCTGTGTCCCTGGCTCCGTAGTATCGTCATCGATACCCACACCTCAGCTATCCGTTCTGGGATGCGACGTCTCGGGGGTACTCTCCATTTCCGAGTTGTCGGCGCCACCACCCGGCCGACGACTGGCTTGGGACCATCATCGTGTTCATCGCGATGGTGCTGGTGGCGGCGCTCGCCGCCGGGGTCCTCATCAACACCGCCGGCTTCCTCCAGCGCAAGTCACAGGAACCCGGACAGCAGTCGAGTGAAGAACGCGGATCGCTCGTCGACGGTGCTCAACGACTCTGACGACCGGTTCGACATCAACTTCGATCTCTCCAAGGGGGGCGAGGACCCCAGCCTGCTCTCGGAAGCTGACGAGGTCACGATCAAGATCAACACCCGAGCCGGCGCGACGACGATCGGATTCACGCTGCCCGAGTCGCTCGGGCAGCGGCAGGGCGGCGAGCTGTAAGCCGACCGACTCGCCCGCGACTACACTTTTTAGCACACGCCACTGAACACCGAACCATGAGCGACGACGCGCCGCGCGGGAACCCCGGCGTCGACCCGGACGACCTCGATATCTCGAAAAGCGAGTACGTCCGTGAACTGGGCGACGACCGGTACGTCGTCTCGCCCGGTCGCCGTCAGCCGCAGCAGCCGCCGGCGGCGGACCGCTCAGACGGTGCGGAGCCGGAGCACGCGTCGGACGACGCGGGCGCGGCTGCGACGACGGACGCCGCGGACGATCCGGGAGATCCGGACGTCGCCTCGACGGCCGAATCCGTCCGAGAGGGACTTTCGCCGGCGGAAGGGCCCGGAGCCGCCGCTACGGAGGCGAACGCGTCGTCGACGCGCTCAACCTCGTCGTCCTCGCCGCCGTCGGCCGAGCGGACGACGCCGAACGCAGACGGCGCCAGCGACGCCGACGCCGAGCAGACCCGGGCATCGCGGTCGCCGGCCGCGGGCACCGACGACGGGCTTCCGGGGGATCCGGAAGGCGACGACGGCCCCGGCGGCGGTGGCGAGGCGACCGCGTCCGAACGGCCCGCCTCACACGCTCGCCGGGGCGCCCCGCGAGGGGAGGCTGCCGCCTCGCCGTCGGAACTCGACGCCGGCGCGGTCGGCGAGTGGCTCGCCGCCTCGCTCGCGGATACCGAGTTCGCCTACGGCTTCGACGCGACGCTGTCGATCGACGGGCGCACGGCACGCCACCGGATGGCCTCCGACGACGTCGGAGAGACCTTCGAGACGCTCGTGACCTGGTTCGCGGACGCCGTCGGCGGGGACACCGAGACGGCGGACGCGCTCGGCATCCTTCTGGCGGGGATGGACACCGCCCCGCGACTGTCGCCCAACGCCGTTCGGTCCGCGCTCGCCGGGCTCGGGGTCTCCCGTGACGACTCCGTCGAGGACGTGCTCGCAGCACTCGACGAGGCCGGCGGACTTCGGCTGAAGTGAGTCGCCCGGGCGGCGGCGCGCCGGGAGCCGCCTCGACACCGTCCGGTTTTCACGGGTGATAGCCGCGGGGATGCGTTTATGCGTTCCGGCGGGGCGAGATCGGCTATATGCCGACCAGCGTGCTGATCGCGGACGACTCGGAGTTCATGCGGAACCTCCTGCGGGAGATCCTCGAGGGCGAGTTCGAGATCGTCGGCGAGGCCGAGAACGGCGTGGAGGCGGTCGACCTCTACGGCGAACACGCTCCCGACATCGTGATGATGGACATCGTCATGCCGATCCGAAACGGGATCGAGGCGACTACCGAGATCACGGAGGAACACCCCGACGCGAGCGTCATCATGTGCACCAGCGTCGGGCAGGAGGAGAAGATGAAGGCCGCGATCAAGGCGGGCGCCGAGGGGTACATCACGAAACCGTTCCAGAAGCCGAACGTGCTCGAAGCGATCAACGACGTCGTCCCCGCGTAGGAATGTACGTCGACATCCAGTCGCTGGGGGAGTTCTCCGATCTCGCGCGTCAGGGAGCGGATCGGGCCGCGGACGCGCTCGGACAGCTCGCCGGCGCGAACGTGTACGTCGACGTGACCGACGTGACGCTGATGGCCGCCGGCGACCTGCGGGAGTCGTTCGCCGGCCGGGAGTTCGTGGGCGTCGAGATCGGGCTACAGGGCGGGATCAGCGGCCAGACCGTGTTGGCGTTCGAGCTGGAGGCGGCCGAGAGTCTCGTCGAGCGACTCATGCCCGGCGGCGGCGACGGCGAGTTCGTCAGAAGCGGCGTCACCGAGGCGGGCAACATCATGACCTCGGGGTTCATCGACGGCTGGGCCGACCACCTCGGCGTCGGCATCGACATGACGCCGCCGGCGTACGTCCGCGCGTCGGGGATCGACATCCTCCCGGACGGCGCGTTCGACGCCGACAGACAGGGCGTGTTCATGTTCGAGTCCCAGATCTCTTCGATGGACGAGGACCTCGAGTTCGCGATCTACATGTTGCCCGAGTACGCCGGCTTCACCGACATGCTCGGCCACGACGGCCCCGTCGGCGAGGCGGGCGACGCGGTCCCGGTGAACAAGCTGCCCACGTTCAACCGGATGACCGAGCAGGGCGCCGCCTCCGCCGCCGACAACATCACCATGATGACCGGGACCGAGACCGACGTGGACGTCTCGCGACTCCGATTCGTCCCGGTGCAGGACGTGCCCGCCGAGTTGGGCACGGAGACTGTCGCCGGCACGGTGTTCGAACTTCACGGCGACCCGAGCGGCTACCTCGCCATTCTCTTCGACGAGGCGTCGGCCGAGGAGGTCGCCGACGGCATGATACCCACGGAGACCGAGCCGGGGATCGGCGACATGGAGAAGGGAGCGCTCCGGGAGCTGGGGAACATTATGACCTCGGGGTTCATCGACGGCTGGGCGAACGTGCTCGGCACGAGCATCGAGCACACCCCGCCGCAGTTCGTCCACGACATGGGCTCGGCGGTGATGAGTCCGCTGGTCGGTCGGCTCGGGCGGACGCAGGACCACGCGTTCATCATCGACTCGACGGTCCGAACCCCGGACGGCAACGTGCGGTGTGACATCTACGCCCTCCCCGACCAACGCGAGCTGGCGGCGGCGCTGGACCGTATCGAACCGGCGGCGACCGACGGCGGGCTCCCCCGGTGAGGCGACCGTGAGCCCGACCAACTCGTCGAGCGCCGGCGCGCCGTCGGCGGCGCCGGCGTCCGAGGAGTCCGCGCCGCGACTGAAGGTCGGACTCTCCGATGCGGTCGTCGCCGACGACGGTGCGGTGCTCGTCACCAGCGGGCTCGGCTCGTGTCTCGGCGTCGCGCTCTCCGATCCGAGCGCGGGCGTCGGCGCACTCTTACACGCGATGCTCCCCGTCGCCGACGGCCGCCCGGGGGCCCCCGAGAAGTTCGTGGTCGACGGTATCGACGCGACGGTCGACGCGATGGCGGACGCCGGGGCCGACCCGGACGGGGTCCGCGCGAAGATCGCCGGCGCCGCCGAGATGATCGAGTTCAACGCCAACGGAACGGACGGCTCGGTCGGCAACCGCAACGTCGCCGCAGCGGAGGCGGCGCTCAGCGAGCGCGGTATCGTCGTCGACGGAACCGACACCGGCGGCGACCGCGGACGGTCGCTTCGGTTCGACACCGCCACCGGTGCGCTCCACGTCTCGTACGCCGGCGGCGAGACGATCGTACTGTAGAGAGTTCGCGGTCGACGTTCGATCGGCACGCGGTCACGTTCTCCGGGCGCGGTCTCCCCGATCTCGGCCGAGGGAGTCACCGAACCGCTGTTATCGGGTGCGATAATCTGCGGGATGGGTTTAAGTTTCGCTCGGGGGTGTTCTGGCGTAATGGGTCTCCTCACCGCGCTATCGGGAGCAGGAGTCGGCGGGATCCCGGGGGCCGACGCGACACTCCTCGTCTCGTTGGGGCTCCTGGGAGCCAGTCTGCTCGATCGCTTCCGCGACGGCGACGACGGGCCCGGGGACGTCGACGACGACGGCGACGATCTGCTCGGCGGCGACGACGGCGCCTTCGGCGGCGACGGCGGCGGCGGCGGCGACGACGACGACCTCGGCGACCTCGGCGGCATGGACGACTGGGACGACGACGACCCCTTCGGCGGGGACGAGGGCGGCGGCGGCGACGACGGGGTCGCGGAGCTGGAGAAGCGCGTCGACGATCTCGAGAACGAGGTCGCGAGCCTCTCCTCGACGGTCAACACGGTTCGCTCGGAGAACGAGGAGATCTCCGGGAAAGTCGAGGACATGGGGGAGGACGTCCGCAGCCTGCTCGACATCTACGAGATGGTCACGCGGGGGATCAACCCCTTCGTCGACGACGTGCAGGGCGGTGGCGGCGGCGACTTCGGCGGCGAAGGTGGGTTCGGACTGTTCGACGACACCGGCGGCGAGGAGGAGAGCGAGGAGGACCTCGACGAGGACCTCGCGAGCGCCGACGCCGAGGGGTTCTTCGACGAGGACCTCGCCGGCGACGGGATGGACGACCTCGATGAGGACTCAGCCGACGACGGACTGGGTGACCTCGACGGGATGGACGAGGCGGACGGCCTCGACGACGACCTCGACGGGATGGACGAGGCGGACGGCCTCGACGACGACCTCGACGGGATGGACGAGGCGGACAGCTTCGACGACGACCTCGACGGCTTCGGGGACGACGACGCGGATGACACCGATTCAGACACTATGGGGACCGACAACGGCGGCGGAAAGAGTTTCAGTGAACTGAAAGACGAGTACGAGTCGGGCGACGCCGACTGGGACGAGGACGCCGCAGAGGCCGAGGCCGAAGCCGCGGCCGACGAGGCCGAGGACCCGCTCGACGCGCTCGACGCCGAGCCGGAGTCCAACGGCCACGACGAGTCCGGCGACCTCGGCATGGGCGGCGGGGCGGAGCCGGAACCCGACCCCGATCCCGAACCAGAACCCGACCCCGATCCGACGCCCCAGTCGACGGCGGGGCCGACGGATCCGAGTCGACGGGGCGCCGGCGTCGACGACGACGGCGGCTTCGAGTTCGTCGAGGAGGACGACCTCTCCGACGAACCGGACAAGCCGTACCTCACGAGCCTCCCGGGCGATTACGTGGGCGATCTGATGGTGATGGAGTGGCTGGAGTTCCTCGTCGAGGAATCGACCACCACCGACGCGGTGCGCGCGGTCAACTACTACGAGCGCGTCGACTGGATCGACGAGGAGGTCGCCGACCAGCTCAAGGGGTTCCTCTCGGGCTTCGGCGACATCGATCGCAACCTCATGGACCGTCCCGGGACCGACCACCTCGATCTGGACCACCACACGCGCTCGCTCAAGTACATCATGCAGCTGACCGACGCCACGGCCGAGTCGGTCGTCATCGACCGGTGGCCGCAGCTCTCGGGGGGGATGAATGGGCTTCAGCGTTAGCGCCTCCGCCGGCGTCGTCTTCCTCGGCGTGTTCCTCGCGGTCGGCATCGTCTACCCCGCCGCGGCCAACGGCTTCGAGCAGGTGAGCGACGCGCGCCAGGACGCCGCCGACCGCGCGCTCGCACAGGCGAACACGGACGTCTCCGTGACGAACGCGACGTACAACACGACCTCCGAGACGCTCGTCGTGAACGCCACTAACGACGGCACTACGAGCCTCGACGTCGGCGACGCGACGCTGCTCGTCGACAACGAGATCCCGGCGCCCGCGGACACGACCGTCGCCGTCGAGGGCAACGTCGACACCGACGTGTGGCTGCCGGGCGAGACCGCGCGCTTCGAGGTCGACCTCGCGAGCGCGCCGAACCGCACGCAGGTCGTCGTCGACCACGGGGTCCGCGACGCGAGCGACGTGGTCGAGGTGAACTGAGATGGCGGGGGGGAGCGCCGCCGAACTCATCCTGTTCATCGCGGCCATCGTCGTCGCGGCGTCGGTCGCCGGCACCCTGACGAGCGAGGTCGACCGCGTCAGCGACGCCATCTCGGCGAAGTCGCTGGACGTGGCCGGCGAGATCCGCGCCGACGCCGAGATCGTCTCCGACGCCGGCGCGCAGGTGTACAACCGCTCGGGCAACGAGAACGTCACGATCCACGTCCGTAACACGGGTGCATCGGATCTCCCAGCGGAGCCGGGGACGGTCGACGTCCTCTTCGACGGCGAGTATCAGACCGGAGTGAACGTCTCCGTCGTCGGCGGGGGCGACACCTGGCACCGGGGTGACGTCGTTCGCCTCGAGTTCTCCGCGCCGGACCTGCCCGCCGGCGACCACCGGCTGAAGCTGGTCGTCAGCGGCGACGAGGAAGTGTTCCGCTTCAGAACCTGATCCGTACCACAGTATCCACCGCTTACAATGTCACGAGCACAACAGAACTCGCTGCTGTCGATCGGGATGCCCGAGCGCGACCAACTGAACAAGGAACTCGGCGGGGGGATCCCGCGCGGCTCCATCGTTCTCATGGAGGGCGATTACGGCGCCGGAAAGTCCGCGCTGTCTCAACGGTTCGCCTACGGCCTCGTCGACGAGGGGGCGTCCGTCACGCTGTTGTCGACGGAGCTGACCGTTTCCGGGTTCATCGACCAGATGTACTCGCTGCGGTACGACGTGACGAAGCCGCTGCTCAACGAGGACCTCCTGTTTCTCGCGGCCGACTTCGATTCGGGCGGGAACTTCTCCGACACCGACGCCGACCGGAAGGAGCTGCTCAAACTCCTCATGCAGGCGGAGACGATGTGGAACTCCGACGTGATCATCATCGACACGTTCGACTCGATCCTCCGCAACGACCCCACCTTCGAGGCGCTCGTCCGCAACAACGACGAGCGGCAGGCCGCCCTCGAGATCATCTCGTTCTTCCGCGACATGATCTCCAACGGCAAGGTCATCGTGCTCACCGTCGACCCCTCGGCGGTCGGCGACGACGCGATCGGTCCGTTCCGATCCATCGCCGACGTCTTCCTGGAGCTTCAGATGGTCGAGGTCGGGTCCGACGTGCGACGCAACATCGCCGTGAAGCGCTTCGCCGGGATGGGGAGCCAGGTCGGCGACTCGATCGGGTTCTCCGTTCGGTCCGGCACCGGTATCGTCATCGAGTCGCGCAGCGTCGCCTGAGGGAGCGTCGCCCGGGTGACTGCTGGCCGACCTGCTGTCGGTCAGGACCCCTCGTCTGACCGACCGTCGACCACGGTGGACGCGTTCCCGCGCGTTCGCATACGCCACGGCGTGTTATCGTCAGTGATAGCTCGCGGGGAGGGTTTAAGACTCGTTCGCGGGTGTATCGTCGTAATGAGCAGCACCCTCGTCGGGAGTCGGGGGCGCGGTGCCGTCACGTCCGACGACGATCGCCGGTCGTCGCCGGAACGGAGGTGTCCCCAATGACAGATCAAGGACAGGCGAACCCCTCGAGCGAGCTGAAACAGCTGGCGATGAAGCGGCCGCACCTGCGTGAGCACCTCCAGAAGTTCAAGCAGATCACCGGGGAGTTCCCGATGTTCGTCGACGAGATCGAGGGCGACCACGAGACCCGCCGCCCGAACGTGCTGTACCCGGTCGGCGGCCCCATCTTCTGTCACGTGTACGGCGACTTCGGGCAGGACACGAAGTACTACACCGTCGAGCCGACGCTGTCGGGCGCCGAAGAGGAGGTGCTCGACACGGTGAAATCGAAGCTCCTGCGCCAGAGCGGCCACAAGCCGGCGCCGGAGGGCGAGTCGGGGTACGACGACCTCATCGAGGAGCTGCTGGAGGACGTCACCGCCGTCACCGAGGAACAGGGACGGCGCAACGTGCTCTCGTCGATCAAGAACTTCGGGCGCGTCGAGGTGTCCAAACAGACGTACGACAACATCCGCTACCGGCTCAACCGCGACATCGTCGGCTTCGGCCCGCTGGAGCCGGTCATGCGCGACCCCGAGAACGAGGACATCCACGTCATCGGCCCGAAGGAGTGCCACGTCGACCACGGGGTCTTCGGCATGATGGAGACGACCGTCGACTTCGGCACGCCCACGGAGTTCGACAACTGGCTGCGCAACATGGGCGAGCGGATGGGCGACCCCGTCTCCGACTCCAACCCCATCATCGACTCGACGCTGCCGGACGGGTCGCGTATCAACATCATCTACTCCGACGACGTGTCGATCAAGGGCTCCTCGCTCACCATCCGTCAGGGCGAGGAGACGCCCCTCTCGATCAACCAGATCACGAAGTGGGGAACGCTCAGCCCCGAGCTCGCGGCGTACCTCTGGCTGTGTCTGGAGAACGAGCAGACCGTCTTCGTCGTCGGTGAGACCGCGTCCGGGAAGACGACGACGCTCAACGCCATCCTCAGCTACATCCCCCGCGACTCGAAGATCTACACCGCGGAGGACACCGCCGAGGTCGTCCCGCCCCACAGCACCTGGCAGCAGCTCCTCACGAGGGAGGGCGACGGCGGCGACTCGAACGACGTGGACATGTTCGACCTCGTCGCGGCCGCGCTCCGCTCGCGTCCCGACTACATCATCGTGGGGGAGGTCCGCGGCGCGGAGGGTCGAATGGCGTTCCAGGCGGCCCAGACGGGCCACCCGGTCATGCTGACGTTCCACGCCTCCGACATCGTCTCGATGATCCAGCGGTTCACGTCCGAGCCGATCAACGTCCCGGAGACGTTCATGGACGTGGCCGACGTGGCGCTGTTCCAGAACCGCGTCAAGCAGGGCGACGACGTGCTCCGCCGGGTCACCTCCGTGCAGGAGATCGAGGGGTACTCCAAGGAGATGGACGGCGTCGTCACCCGCCAGGTGTTCGACTGGGACCCCGTGGAAGACGAGATCGTCTTCCGCGGACGCAACAACTCCTACGTGCTCGAAGAGCAGATCGCGACGCTGCTGGGCTACGCCGACACCCGCGACATCTACGACGACCTGAGCTTCCGCGCGGAGCTCATCGAGCGGATGATCCAGGAGGGCATCCTCGGCTACCACGAGGTGAACGAGGCGATCACCTCCTTCCAGCGCGACGGCGTCGACGGGCTTCCCTTCGATATGCACCGCACGACCTGAGCGCCGCACATGAGCACGAACAGCGCGTCCGCGTCCGACTTCTTCCCCGACTCAGCGTCGGAGCTTGCCGCCGATCTGGTGGCGTCGTACGACGCGCTGGACATGTCCAAGCGGAAGTACCTCGGCTACATTCTGGCTCCCTCAGCGGCGTTCTTCCTGCTCACGATCGTCGGCGCGTTCCTGCTGCCGCTGCCGGTGACGGTTCGCCTTCCGATCCCGGCGCTCGGGATCTTAGTGTTCGTCGCGGCGGTGTTCTACCCGAAGCTGTACCTCAACGGGCGACAGGTGGCCATCGAGAACCAGCTCCACCTCGTGATGACGCACATGACGGTGCTGTCGACGACGAACATCGACCGGATGGAGGTGTTCCGGACGCTCGCGAGCGAGGAGGAGTACGGCGCCGCCGCCGACGAGCTCGGGCGGGTCGTCCACCTCGTCGACACGTGGAACCAGTCGCTCGACGACGCGCTGCGTCGCCGGGCGAAGGAGGTCCCCTCGGACGTGTTCTCCGACTTCTTCGACCGGCTCGGCTACACCATCGGCGCCGGCCAGACGCTCGACGAGTTCCTGTTGTCCGAGCAGGACGCGGTCATTCAGAACTACATCACGGTGTACGAGGGCGCGCTGGCGAACCTGGAGGTCATGAAGGACCTCTACATGTCGATGATCCTCTCGATGACGTTCGCGCTGGTGTTCGCCATCGTGCTCCCCATCCTCACCGGCGACAACCCGACGCTCACCGTCTCGGCGGTCATCGTCCTGTTCATGCTGGTGCAGCTCGGCTTCTACGTCGTCATCCGGGCGATGGCTCCGCACGACCCCGTCTGGTTCCACTCCGAGGAGGGGGCGCCCTCGGACTTCCGGCTGTGGGCCAGCTTCGCGGTCGGCGTCTTCGGCACGATCGCGCTCATCGCCTACGTCGGCGCGGGACTGTTCAACGTCGGCCCGGGCCTGCGCGGTCTCCTCTTTTTCCTCGAGGACATCCCGCTCGCGCTGTACATCTGCGTCCCGATCACGCCGATGGCGATCACCGGGGTGATGCTCCGGTTCGAGGAGCGAAACATCGAGGAGCGGGACGGGGAGTTCCCCTCGTTCATCCGTGCGCTCGGCGCCGCCGAGTCGGCCAAGCAGTCGACGACCGGCGACGTGCTCGCGACGCTCCACGAGAAGGACTTCGGCGCGCTCACGCCCGCGATCGTCCGCCTGTACCGCCGGCTCAACATCCGGATCAGCTCCGAACAGGCGTGGTACACCTTCGCGACCGACACGCGATCGTACCTCATCCAGAAGTTCTCCGACATGTACCTCGAGGGCCGCTCGATGGGCGGTCGGCCGAAGCTGCTGGGGGAGCTCATCTCCCAAAACATGAACACGGTCATGCAACTGCGCGAGCAGCGCCGGCAGGCGACGATGACGATGATCGGGCTGTTGTACGGGATCACGTCCGCCTCCGCGTTCGCGTTCTTCATCGGACTCCAGGTCGTGAACATCCTCGCCGACCTCTCCCAGCAGTTCGACATCACCAACGCCGGCGGCGTCGGCAAGATCATCTACGCGGGGGTGTACGACATCGCGCTCATCGAGTTCCTGCTCCTGCTCGTCATCCTGTTCAACGCCGTGCTCTCGTCGGTGATGATCCGAACCATCGACGGCGGCAACAAGGCGAACGCGTACCTCCACTTCGTGCTCATGACGTGGCTCGGATCGGGCGTGGCCATCTTCACCAAATATCTCGTCAGCTCTATCCTCACGATCTGAGGCGGCCGCCCCGACGGTCACGCTCCCCGGAACCGAGACCGCCCCCCGGCGTGTGAACCGACGACCGACGGAACCGACTACCGGCTCGCGACCGCGACGGTCGGACACGACGGCGACGAGGTGCGGCCGTCGTCGCGTGGTCCGCCGGGGCCGACGAGGTCGACCGACCCGCGGACCCGCCCGCGGCGGTCGGACACTGCGTCGACGCTCGGGGTCCGACCGTGCAGCCCGCGACGCCGCCGCTGGCCGGTGGAAAAACGGGAAACGGGGAGTCGGTCGTCGAACGATTCGTGCGCGTCGGTCGGCCGTGTCGGCGTGGCCGCGCCCCGGAACCGAGCTCCGGGACGCTCAGGAGTCGCCGTGGGACTCCCGGCCGCCGTCCGTGGCGACCGCGCCGTCGGGCGTCTCGCGCGCCTCCTGGATGTTCTCGTACCCCATCTTCGCGAGCGCGAGCGCGAGGTACACCAACACCAGCGCGATGACGATCTGGACGGCGACGGACGCCTGCATGGCGAACGTGAGGGTCTCGCCCTCCGCGAGCCCCCAGTTGCCCTGGACGAACTTCTGGTAGAAGTTCTGGTACAGCGCCAGATACAGCAGCGCGGTCACCGTCACCCCGGTCATGATCGCCATCGGGACGCCCGTCGAGATGAGCTGCTTGGATTCGTCCCAGTTGGCGAGCCACACCGTCGCGGTGAGCAGCGCCAGCGCCGCGAGCAGCTGGTTGGCGCCGCCGAACAGCGGCCAGAGGCTCGACCACGTCCCCGAGGCGACGAGCACGTAGCCGCCGAACACCTGGATGCTCGCGGAGACGTAGCGGTTCGAGGCGGTCTCCTCGACGCTCGTCTCCGGCGTGCCGACGATCTCGTCCATCATGTACCGACCCAGCCGGACGGCGGTGTCCGTCGACGTGAGCAGGAAGCTCACCAGCACGAGCGCCATGAACGGGGCGCCGTACGCCGCCGGGATGCCGAACGACGTGAGGATGATGCCGCCGCCGGTGGCGAAGTTCGGGAGCGCCTGCCCGATGCCGCCGCCGCTGACGGTGATGCCGGCGATCGACACCGTCGCGAGCGCGACCGTCGCGAGCAGCCCCTCGCCGAGCATGCCGCCGTAGCCGATGGCACGCGCGTCGGTTTCCTTGTCGAGCTGTTTCGCGGTCGTCCCCGACGACACCAGCGAGTGGAACCCGGAGATGGTGCCGCAGGCGATCGTCACGAACAGCAGCGGGAACAGCGGGAGGCCGTAGGAGCCGCCCATGAACCCGCGGAACGCCGGGATGCTCGAGTCGATGACGAGCGCCTGGTTCGCCGTGCCGAGCACGGTCCCGACGATGATCGCCAGCAGCGCGCCGCCGACCCCCGAGTACAGCAGGAACGACGACAGGTAGTCGCGCGGCTGGAGCAGCATCCAGACGGGGAGCACGGACGCGATGAACGCGTACACCAGCACTACCGGGATCCACGCCGAGATGTTCGCGTTGATGACCGTCGGCAGGAAGCCGAGCCCCTCGCCGAACAGGACGATGAAGCTGTTGCCCGCGGCGTTCGTCGCGGTCGCGACGGTCTCCCCCTCGCCGACGAACGCGCCCGCGGTCAGCGCGATCGGGTACTGGATACCGACCCAGACGCTGGCGAACACGCCGGCGACGAAGCCGACGGTCCCCGGGATGAACGGTCCGTCGAGCTGGTACAGGTAGACCCCGAACACCAGCGCGAGCGCGATGTACAGGAACGACGCGGTCGCCGCGCTCGGGAACGCGTCGAACACCAGCGCGACGACGAGCGCGAACACCGCCACCACCAGGATGATCGTGAGGAACGCGAACCACAGCAGCATGTTCTTGCCGCGGTCGCCGACGTACTCGCCGATGATGTAGCCGATCGACTTCCCCTCGTGGCGAAGCGACGACGACAGCGAGACGAAGTCGTGGACCGACCCCATCAGCGGGTTGCCGATGGCGATCCACAGCAGCGCCGGCACCCAGCCCCACACCACGCCGGCCGTGATGGGGCCGACGATGGGCGCCCCGCCCGCGATGCTCGAATAGTGATGCCCGAGGAGTACGGGTTTCTTCGACGGCACGTACTCCTGTCCGTCCTCGTATTTGTGCGCCGGCGTCTCGCGGTCCCCGTCCAGCTCCACGAACCTCGCCAGGTATCGGGAGTAGCCGAGGTACCCCGCGCTGAACAGCACGAGTACCGCGAGCACCAGCCACATTACAGCCACCATGTGTGTTACCTCGTCGCAGGCGTGTGTGTACTTTCTATAAAAACATTAAGCTTCGACGCCGGATCCCGCGGAGGAGAGACCGGAAGCACAGGTCCTTGCGGTGACAGACGGGTTGATTTCTCGGATCAACGGGCAATATTTGCTGATCAATGTCACTTGAGTACTTTGTGGCCGCTCCGTCGTCACCGGCGGACGCTCGCGCGCGCTGCGCCCGTCGGTGACGACCGGTATCGGCTAGGAGCGGCTCGGTGGGTCGGCGGCGACCGCGGTGTCGATGTCCAACTCCGCGGCCACCTCCGAGAGGAAGTCCCCCCGAACCTCCTCGACGCGGGTCTCGATCTCGGCGACGACGGGCTGGTCGAACTCCTCGCGGAGCGTCCGGAGGTGCGCGCGCTCGGTGGCGACACGGTCGCGGAGGTAGCGGGCCCCGCGGCCGTTCTCGTCGTCGTCGGGTTCGGGCGTGAGGCGGTTCACCGCCAGTCCCCGGACGGAGAGACCGCGGTCGGCGAGGCCGTCGGCGGCCCGACGGGTCTCGCGGACCGACAGTTCGTCGGGGTTGACGACGAGGAAGAACGCGGCGTGCTCCCGCAGCATCCGGCCGGCGTACTCGAAGAACTCCTTGCGCTCTTGGAGGCGCGCGAGGATTGGGTCCCCCTCCGCCACGCGTCGGGGCTCGTTCCTCCCGATGGCGGCCTTCTCGAACAGGTCGATGGACTTCTCTCGCTTGCGGAGCAGGCGGTCGATCCACCCCTCCAGGAAGTCGGGGAGCCCGAGCAGGCGCAGCGTTCCCCCGGTGGGGGAGGTGTCGAAGACGACGCGGTCGAACGCCTCGCTCGACTGCATCACGTCGACGAAGCGGTCGAACAGCGCCGCCTCGTACGCGCCGGGCGTCTGGTGAGCCATCTCGATCTGGCGGTCGATCTCGTTGACCATCGCGGCGCTCACCTGATCGCCCAGCGCCCGCTTCGTCTCCATGAGGTGGTGTTCGACCTCCTCGTCGGGGTCGATCTCCATCGCCCACAGTCCCTCCCGTCCGTCGACCGCCTCGGGGTCGTCGCCGAATCGCTGGTCGAACACGTCCGACGTCGAGTGTGCGGGGTCCGTCGACACGACGAGCGTGTCGAGGCCCGCGTCGGCACACTTGACGGCGTACGCCGCGGACATGGTCGTCTTCCCGACGCCGCCCTTGCCGCCGAAGAACACGAACTTCTCCGTCGGCCGCGTGTGGGTCGCCATCAGAAGTGGTACTGCTGGCCCTTGCGTTCGAGCATCGACCCGCGGTTCCACATCCGCCGCTCCCACGCCTCGAACTCCGATTCGAGGTACGGGAGCAGCTCGGCGGTGTAGTAGGAGACGGGCGAGGGGATGCCGAACGCGTCGGGGAAACACGCCAACATGAACGAGTCCTCCAGGTCCTCGGCCTCCTGCTCGACCTTCTCGAACGCGGGGTGGGAGATCAGTCCGTGATAGAGGCCGGCACCCCACTCGCGCACCACCGCGAGGAATCGGTCGATCCGGTCGGACAGCGTCACCTCGTCGTCGTCGCCGTCGCCCCCGACGGCCGTGTCGTCGGTCATTGGTCGTGTGTGTGACGGTATCGTGGATAAGGCTGTCGCGGTCGCGTCGGCGGCGCGGGACGCCGTGTCGGGGTTGTCGGCGCGTCCGGTCGCCGGCGACTCGCGCCGTCGCCGGGACCAACGAGCACAAGTACCACACACCCCGGCGTTAGGACGACTCATGACGCCCGGACGCGGACTCGGCGGCGGCCCAGGCCAGAGCGATCCCGACGCCGTCCCCGTAACCGTCCTCTCGGGGAGCCTCGGCGCGGGGAAGACGACGCTCGTGAACCACCTGCTGTCGAACGCGGGCGACAGGGACATCGCCGTGCTCGTCAACGACGTGGGCGCGGTGAACGTCGACTACGACCTGCTCTCCTCGGACGACCTCCCGGCGGTCGGCGTCGCCGAACTGTCGAACGGCTGTATCTGCTGTGAGCTGCGCGACGATCTGGAGCGCGCGGTCGTGCAGCTCGCCGACGGCAAGGAGTTCGACCACCTCGTCGTCGAGCCCTCGGGGATCAGCGAGCCCGGCCCGGTCGCGCGGCAGTTCATCAACGGCCCGGCGGCCGCGCGCTACCGGATGGACGCGGTCGTCACGGTGCTCGACACCCCGCAGTTCCTCGACGCGTTCGCCGGCGAGGGGACGCCCGAGCGACGCGGCGGCGCCGCCCACGAGGCCGACGGCGCCGCCGATGACGACGACGCGGGGCGTCGCCCGCTCTCGGATCTCCTCGTCGAACAGGTCGAGGGCGCCGACGTGGTCCTCCTCAACAAGGCGGACCTGTGTGACGAGGCCGAGATCACGGAGGCCGAGGAGCTGGTGCGCGCGCTTCGCCCCGGCGCCGAGGTCGTCCCCACCGAGCACTCGGCGGCGCCGCTGGACCGGATTCTCGACGTGGACCTGTACGAGCACCGAGAGGAGAGGCACGACCGCGCTCACGGCGATGACCACGGGGATCGCGGCGCTCACGAGCACGGCCACGGGGGCCACGATCACGCCCACCCGGACGAGGTGTACGGCGTCACCTCCTTCGTCTACCGGGAGCGCCGACCGTTCCACCCCGACCGACTCGCCGAGTTCCTCTCGGACCTCCCCGAGTCGGTCGTCCGCTCGAAGGGAACGCTCCACGTCGCCGGCAGCGACCAGCGACTGAACTACAGTCAGGCCGGCCCCTCGGTTCGGGCGGAGGCGGTCGGCCCGTGGGTGGCCGCGATGGACGAGGCCGACCGGGAGCTGTATCGTGCGAACCGCCGGGGCGACGCCGACTGGGACGACGAGTGGGGCGACCGGCACACCGAGCTGGTCGTCATCGGCGTCGCCCTCGACGAGTCGGCGGTCCGTGCGGGACTGGACGCCTGTCTGATCACGGACGACGAGATCGTGGGAGGGATCGACGGGGACGCCGGATCGTGGGTTCCGACCGCGTCCGACGACGATGACGGCGACGACGCGGTCGTCTCGCTGTCGTAGCCGTCAGCAGGCGCAGCCGGTCGATCCGGGCGAGCGTTCGAACTCCATCCCGTCGCCACACTCCGGGCACGACGGAGGATCCTCGCCCTCGACGTCGAGATCGATCAGGCGCTCGTCGCAGTCGTGACACCAGTACGCGCCCTCCGACTCCGCCGTCTGATCGCCGCCGCGGTTGGGCGACTCCGTCGAGGCTTTCAGCGTCTCCGTGAGCGTGCCGAGCAGTCCCATACGTGTGGTACTCGTTGACTCGCTCATAAACCCCGGCGCGGCTTCCCGGCCGTGACACACGACCGTCCCGAGCCGACCGAGTTCGCGCCGATCGACCGCCTCAGGCGTCGTCGGCGACGGCGTCGAGCAGCCGACGGAGCTCCCCGCGGCGCTTCCAGCCGGCGATCCGGTCGACGAGGGGGAGCGGCAGTCCCAGCGAGACGCGCGAGACCGCCCGAACCCGACTCCCCTCGTTCGCCGGCTCGACCGTCACCTCGGTCTCCATCGCGTCGAACGGCCCCCGGTCGCCGACCTGCTCGTAGTGCCAGCCGTCGTCCGTCTCGGTCACCCGGAGGTCGAACTCCAGGCCGCCGCCGGCGACGGTGACGACCGTGGCGTCGCCCGCTTCGGCGGTCCCTCGCGCCGTGAAGCTCCCCTCGTACTCGACGAGCGCGGCCGGCGAGAGCAGTCGCCGGAGCGTCGCGGGCGTGGCGCCGACGAATCGCTCGGCATCGACCTCGCGCATACCCGGCCTGTGCGGCCGTCCGACAAAAGTCCGCGGGGATCGGCGGCGGGCGACCGCGACATCGCGGGCGTTCAAAGCTCCATGAACGGGAGCGACAGCAGCGCGAGGAGGAGCGCGAGCGCGACGGCGCCGTACCACAGCCGTCGATACCGTCCCTCGACGGGGACCTCCCCGCGGAGCTCCGGCCTGTCGGTCCGGACGAACCGGTGGTACGCGGCGGCGGTCACGACGAGGAAGACGCCCGTCGACCCGGCAAGTGCCGTCGCGAGGCCGACGCCGAACAGCGCCTGCAGGTAGATCGGCCCCGTCGAGAACACCAGCAGGAACGCGAGGCTGGCGACGACGAGGAACGGCACCGGGTCGACCGGGTCGCCCGCGCGGTTTCGGAGCGGCACGCGATCGTCTACGACCGCGGGAGCCAAGTAGGTGGTCCCCACACCCCATCGCATGGCATCCGACGGCGACCCGCGCGTGCTGTTCGCGATGAATCTCGTCCTCTCGGCCGCGTTCGCGTCGGTGGTGGTGTGGGGATTCTCGTACCTCGATCTCGCGTCGTTCACCCTCCGAACCGTCGCCGGCTTCGGGCTCATCGTGTTCCTGCTGACGTACCTGATCGTGTTACGGTAGCGGATGGTCGTGCGACCGGAGCGGGTGAGGAGGGCGGCAACGCCGCCGAACGCACCTACGCGACGAGGAGGAACACCGCGGTCATCGCCGCCCCCGCCGCGGGCGGGATCGTGAGGTTGTCGTCGACCACGTAGCCGCGGATCACCGGCTTCAGGCCGTCTGCGACGGTCGCGCCGAGCGCGCCCGCGGCCGCGGCGGCGACGCCGACGACCGTCCCCGCGTGGGGGACGGTCACGGGAACCGCCAGCGCGAAGCACACGAGAAACATGACCGCGAGCACGCCCACCTCCTTGGCGGTCGTCGCGTCGTTGCTCCCGAGGTATCCCGATATCGGGTCGCCCACCGAGAGCATGAGGACCGCCGACACCGCCAGCGGCGGCTCGAACGCGACGACATCGGGCCCGTACGGGGGCGCGAACGCCAGCGCCGCCAGGGTCGCCCCGACCATGAACAGCGCGTAGCCGGCGACGTTGTCGGCCTCGTACTCCCGCGTCAGTTCGTCGTACACGCGGTTGAGCGGGCCGTAATCGATCTCGACGACGAGCCGGAGGAACTCCAGCACGAACACGCCGACCGTGGCGGCCACGAGCAGCGCCTGGAGCTGTCGCCAGGTGACGAGCCCGAGCAGGTAGATCACCGGAAACCCGGTCCCGGAGACGTGAACCGCCCGCCGCTTCAGCTCCCCCATCGGCGTCTCAGGCCGTCTCGACGTCCGTCTCGATCTCGTCGTGCGACTCCGCGAGCGCGTCGAACGCCCGATCTTCTTCGGGGTCGAGGAGGCGCGCGATCTCGTCGGCGACCTCGCTCACGGCCACGCGGACCTGTCGCGCGGAGTCGCGCTCGCGGACGGTGACGGTGTCGGGGCCGTCGCCCTCGAGACCGTCGCGGTCGACGGTGACACAGAACGGCGTGCCGACCTCGTCCTGCCGGCGGTAGCGCCGGCCGATCGAGCCCGAGTCGTCGTACTCGACGGAGAGGCCCGCCGCGCGGAGGTCGTCGGTCACGTCGTCTGCCAGGTCGAGTAACTGATCGTCGTTGGAGACGAGCGGGAAGACGGCGGCGTCGGTCGCGGCCATCTCCGGATCCAATGCCAGGTAGGCGCGCTCCTCGCCGTCGACCTCGTCGGCCCGGTAGGCGTGCTCGATCACCGTGTAGACGATGCGGTCGATACCGAACGACGGCTCGACGACGTGCGGGGTGATGTGCTCGCCGTTCTCGGTCACCTCCTCGACCGAGAAGTTCGCCACGTCCGTGTCGACCGTGTGGGTCGCTCCGTCGACCTCGACTTCGACCGCGTCGGCGTCGAAGGCGTCGGGGTCGCGCTCGGCCAGGGTCTGCAGGGCGTCCGCGACCGCGCCGGCGTCGCCGCCGAACTCGGGGCCGAGCGTCGCCATGTCGGGGTCGACGGCCGCGCGCTCCACCGTCTTGGGCTCGTCGTACTGCTTGAACACGGTGAACGACTCGCCGGAATGCTCGGCGTGCTTTGTGAGGTCGTAATCCGAGCGGTACGCGAAGCCGGTGATCTCGATCCAGTCGCCGCCGACTTCCGATTCGGCGTCCCAGCAGTCCGCGGCGTAGTGGGCGAGTTCGCCGGGGAGGTGCTGGCGGAAGCGGAAGCGGTCCATGTCGACGCCGACGCGCTCGTACCACTCCTGCGCGACGCCGAGGTAGTAGCCGACCCACTCGGAACCGATGACGCCCTCGTCGACGGCCTCGCCGACGGTCGTGGTGTACGCCTCGCCGTCCGTGCTCGCGGCTTCGCCGCTCGCTTCCGAGACGCTCTGCGCCTCGCTCGCCTCCTGTTCGTCTGCCGGATACAACGTCACTTCCACGTCCTCGACCTCGTGCAGGGGCGGCTTGTCCTCCTCGGGGTCGATGAACGTCTCCAGTTCGGCCTGCGTGAACTCGCGCACGCGGATGATACCCTTCCGTGGGCTGATCTCGTTGCGGTAGGCGGGGCCGATCTGGGTGACGCCGAACGGGAGGCGGTTGCGGGCGTACTCCTTCAGCCGCGGGAACTCCACGAAGATGCCCTGCGCCGTCTCCGGGCGCATGTAGCCGGGTTGGCCCGAGCCGGGGCCGATGCTCGTCTCGAACATGAGGTTGAACTCCTCGACGGGTTCGCCGCCCAGCGGCGCGTCACACGAGGGGCACCGCAGATCGTGATCCCGGACGATCATCTCGACTTCCGAGATCGGCAGCGATTCGGCCTCCTCGATGCTCGTGTTGTCCTCGATGAGGTGGTCGGCGCGGCTGGACTCGCCGCACTCGGGACACTCCACGAGCATGTCGTCGAAGCCGTCGAGGTGGCCCGACGCCTCGAAGACGGCCTCCGGCACGATCGTCGGCGCCTCGATCTCCATGTTGCCCTGGCGGACGGTGAAGCGGTCGCGCCAGGCGGACTCGAGGTTGTCCTTCACCGCCGCGCCGTTCGGGCCGTACGTGTAGAAGCCGGCGACGCCGCCGTAGGCGCCGTTGGCGCCGAAGAAGAAGCCTCGACGCTTCGCCAGTTCGATCACGTCCTCCTGTGTGACCATCCTACAGCGCCTCCAGCAGGTGTACGTCCCGGACGATACCGACGAGTTCGCCGCCCGCCTGCAGCGGGATCTGCTCGATGTCCTCCGTGATCATCTCCTGGGCGGCCTCGGTGACGCTCCGCCGGCGCGAGACGGTGATCACGTCCTCGGTCATGAACCCCGAGACCGGCTCGGCGGGGATCTCGACGTTCCGCGTGGGCACGTACGCGGCGCCGATAGCCTTGATGCCCTCCCACTTCCAGTCGTCGTCCTGGTCGGCGATGGAGTCGCCGGTGTCGTCCTCGCCCTCGACGACGCGGGCGACGTCGAGCACGTCGACCTCGGTGAGCATGCCGGTCATGTCACTGTCGTCGCCCAGCACGATCGCGTACGGGACGTTCGCGAAGAACAGTTGGCGCTCGGCCACCGTCAGCGGCGTGCCGGTGTACACGGTGTTCACGTCGGTACCGGCGATGTCGCCGCAGGTGGCGTCGGTGTCGACCTTGCCGCGAGCGATCGCGGCGACGATGTCCGTGACGGTGACGATGCCGGTCAGCGTGTCGCCGTTGTCCTCCTCGACGACGGGCACCCGGCGACTGCCGCCGAGCATCACCTGGGCGGCGTCGCGGAGGTTCGTCTCCGGGGTGACCGTCGGGGTCTCGCGCATCAACAGCGCGAGCTGATCCTCGTCGGGCTTGTCGATGAGGTCGTCCCGGGAGACGAGACCGCGATACACCTCCTCGTCGCCCTCGCCTTTCACGACCGGAACCGACGAGAAGCGGTACTCTTGGAGGTACGTTAGGACGTCGTCGCGACTGCCGGGGAGCGACACCGTGATGAGGTCTGCCCGCGGCGTCATCGCGTCTGCTACGTTCATACCCCGCAGTGCGCCCCGACGCCTCTTGTATCATACGAAGGTGTGGTGCCCACTCGCCCGCCGGCTCAGCAGTCGTCGCAGTCGGTGTCGCACACGGCGCCGATGCGGGGTCACTGCGGCGTCAGTTCGCCGTCGGCACGGCATCACCGCGACGTCGGGCACTGCGTGGTGACCCTGTGAATTGCTATCAATCCGACGAGTTTATCAGTGCGTATGTGAGAGATATGCATATGGCAACGAGACACACGGGGCAAGAGCCCGGTGAGGTGATGGCGTCGGTCGACGAGAGCTCCGCGGAGTTCGTCATCGCGGACCTCGAATGCGACGACGCGTGGCTCTCCGTCGGCGAGGCGGACGCCCCGGTGCTCGAGAACTGGTGTTGACGTCGGGAGATCGTGGCCCCTACGCTGTGTATCGGTCGGTTTTGTCGCAACGACACTCCAGTTACACCAGCGACGGCGCCGTCAGATATCGTCGTCCGGGTCGTGATCCGCGGCCATTCGCTCGGCCTCCGCGGCGTAGCGGTCGCGCCGCTCGGCGTCGGCGACGGGCTCGGTATCGGCCTCGTCGCGGTCGATCGCGGCGGTGATCGGCTTCCGCTGGAGCAACTCGATCGACGCTTGCCGGGTGTACGAGCGTCGGCCGTCGACGCTCGCGTAGGTAAGCGTCACCGTCTGTCGGGTGTCGTACTCGCGGGAGACGAGCCAGAGGCGCATGCGCCCCGGTTCGGCCGCGGACGAGAAAGGCTACGGGGATCGTGACCGTCGATCGTGCGGTTGACAGCCGTCGAACTGCCGTCGCGTTGCGGCCTCGAGACGGCGTCGCTCAGTTTCCGAACTCGAAGCCGCCGTAGTCGTCGGTTCCGGACTCGTCGGCCTCGGCCCCGTCGGGTTCGTCTGCGCGCTCGTTCGCGGGCGCGTCGATGGTGACGCCGCCGTCAGTCCGGAACTCGGACTCCGTGTTTCCGGGCCGGATCGACCCGCTGGTGTTGTCGGTCGAGCGTCCGCCGTCGGCACGGAAGTCGGCGCTCTCGGCGTTTTCTCCCCGGAGCTCGGCGACGCGCCGGGACAGCTCCGCGATCGCCTCGCTCTGGTCGTCGGTCGCGGCGACGATGCGGTCGGCCGCGTGTTCGGTCTCGTTCGACCGCTCGCGGACCTCCTCGATGGTCGCGGTGAGTTCCTCGACGGTGGCCGCCTGGTCGTCGGTCGCGCGCGACACCTCGGCGATGCCGTCCGCCGCCTGGTCGATCGACGACGCGATGTCCTCGAACGCCTCCAACACGTCGTCTATCTGGTCGGCCGCGTGGTCGATCTGTTGGTGGCTCTGCTCGGCGGCGACGACCGTCGAGTCGGTCTGACTCTGTAGCTCCTCGATGTTGCTGGTGATCTCTTCGGTGTGCTGGCGGGTCTCGTCGGCGAGCGTCTTCACTTCCTCCGCGACGACCGCGAACCCGTCGCCGTCCTTGCCCGCGCGGGCGGCCTCGATGTTGGCGTTGAGCGCCAGCAGGTTCGTCTGCTCGGCCACGTCGGAGATGACCCCGACGACGGTCTCGATGTCGTCCATCCGGTCGCCGAGATCCGTGACGGAGGTAACCAGCTCATCGCCGATCTCGGTCACCTCTTCGGTCGCCTCGCGGGCGTCCTCGCTGGCGTCGAGGCCCCCGGTCGCGGCGTCGCGTGCCTGTTCGGCGGCCGTGTCGACCTCCTCGGCGGTCGCGGCGACCTCCTCCATCGACGCGGAGAACGTCTGCATCTCCGAGACCCCCTCCGAGAGCAGTTCGTTCTGCTCGCCGACGTTCTCGGCGATCTCCTCGGCGGCGTCGACGGCCTCCTCGACGGAGTCTTCCAGCCGGACGGTCCCTTCGTCGACGCCTGCGGCGGTCTTCTGGAAGGCGTCCGCCATCTCGTTGAACTCGCCGATAACGTCGAGCAGCCGGTCGTCGAGGCAGTCGTTCTCGTCCTCGAACGACGCCCGCGCGCCGAGGTTCCCCTCGGTCAGTGATCCCATCGTCGCGCCGAGTTCGTCGACGAGCCCCTCGACCGCCTTCTGCCGCTGGATCTGGTCCGTTCGATCGCGAACCGTCTCGACGACGGCGACCAGCTCGCCGTCCTCGTACAGCGGCATCGCCGTGAAGTAGATGTCGCGGTCGACGCCGTGTTGATCGGTCATCACGCTGGTGTCGGCGTACAGGTACATCGACTCGTCCTCGAGGTCGACGCCAAACTCCTCGTGAACCGATTTGGGGTGTTCGAGTACCTTGTCGGCGAGCGTCTGCGCCCGGCGACCGTCGGGGTAGAACATCTCGCTTGCGTGTTCGTGGCCGACGGCTTCCTCGGCGCTCGCGCCCGTCAGGTCCTCGATCGCCGAATTCCAGGCGGTGATCTCTCCGTCCGCATCGAGCATGAAGACGGGTGTCCCCATCCCGTCGAGCAACAGGTCGTCGTCGATGTTCAGTTCGTCGTCGTCTTCTTCCGGCGACGGGACCGGTTCGGCGTCGGCTTGAACCGTGACACCGCCGTCGGCCACCGGCTCCTCCTGATTCGTCCCCGCGATCCACTCCCGGAAGCGGACGAGTAGTGACATACGATTAGGCTCTTCGAACTCGGTTTAATGGTTGTCGTCCGGAATTCAGAACTGATACTTTAGTTGTCCCCGCTACGGTCCGAGCCGTACTCCGTCGGGAGAGATCCTCGACGCCGGCGTCGCTCGCCGCCGACGCGTCAGCCTCAAACGCGCGGAGCCCTCACGTCTCCGCGATGGACGCCAGCGGTGTCCGCGAGCGTGCGGCAGATCTCCCGCGTGAGCCGGGGATCTATCAGTTCCTCGACGGCGACACCGTCCTCTACGTGGGAAAGGCGGTCGACCTTCGCGACCGGGTACCGTCGTACGCCGACCCGCGGTCCGCTCGGGTCCGACGGATGGTCGATCGCGCGGACGCGCTCGATTTCGCGGTCACCGACACGGAAACGCAGGCGTTGCTGCTGGAGGCGAACCTGATCAAGCGGCTCACCCCTCGCTTCAACGTCCGCCTCAAAGACGACAAGTCGTACCCGCTGGTCCAACTCACGGCTCATGCGATCCCACGGATCGAGGCGACGCGTGACCCCGACGAGGCGGCCACCGTCTTCGGCCCGTTCACCGACAAGGGCCGCATCGACACCGTGATCAAGGCGATCCGTGAGACGTACGGGCTGCGCGGCTGCTCGGATCACAAGTACGAGGGCCGCGATCGGCCGTGTCTCGACTACGAGATGGGGCTGTGCTCCGCGCCGTGTACCGGCGAGATCGACGGGACGTCCTACCGCGAGGACGTCGAATCCGCGGTCCGGTTTTTCGAGGGAGAGACCGGCGCGCTCGCCGACCCACTGCGCCGCGAGATGGAGGCGGCCGCACAGGCGCAGGAGTTCGAACGCGCGGCGAATATCCGCGATCGCCTCGACGTCGTCGAGGCGTTCCACGGCGGGGGCGAGGAGGCCGTCGCCGGCCGCTCCGACGAGCGCGTGGTCGACGTGCTCGGCGCGGCCGTCGAGGGCGAGTCCGCAGTCGTCGCCCGTCTGCACAGCGATCGCGGTCAACTCGTTGACCGGTCCCGCCACTCGCTGGCCACCCCGGAGGCCGAGGATCGGGTCGCCGA
The DNA here is from genome assembly GCF_019880225.1 of Halobaculum rubrum. Lineage (NCBI taxonomy): Archaea > Methanobacteriati > Methanobacteriota > Halobacteria > Halobacteriales > Haloferacaceae > Halobaculum > Halobaculum rubrum. The sequence continues at coordinate 1,254,813 of NZ_CP082284.1, read as the reverse complement.
AGTGTTGTCGGCGTTCCTCGTGCAGTACTACGCGGAGCGAGAGTTTCCCGACGCGGTCCTGCTCTCGGAGCGTCCCGCCGACGAGGACGTCCTCGCGTGGCTCGAGACCGAGGGCGTCGCCGTCCGCGTCCCCGGCGCGGGTCGAGAGGCGACGCTCGTCGACCTCGCGCTGAAGAACGCCCGCAGCGGCCCGGCGCGCCGCGACGAACTGTCGGCGCTGGCCGACGCGCTCGGGATCGATCGCCCCGAGCGCATCGAGGGGTTCGACGTGAGCCACGCGCAGGGGAAGCAGGTCGTCGGCTCGAACGTGTGCTTCATCGGCGGGAGCGCCCAGACCGAAGACTACCGCCGGAAGAAGCTCACCGACCGCAACGACGACTACGCGAACATGCACGAGTTGGTGACGTGGCGTGCCCGCCGCGGCGCCGAGGGGCGCGACGACCGCCCGGACCCGGATCTGCTGCTCGTCGACGGCGGCGACGGGCAACTCGGCGCCGCCCGCGACGCGCTCGCGGCGGTCGGCTGGGAGATTCCGGTCGTGGCACTCGCCAAGGAGGAGGAGTTGGTGATCACCCCCGACAGGGTGCACCGCTGGGACGACGACGCCCCTCATCTTCACCTCCTTCAGCGCGTGCGCGACGAGGCCCACCGCTTCGCCGTTCAGTATCACCAGACGCTCCGGGACGACGTCTCGACGGTCCTCGACGACGTCCCCGGCATCGGACCCGAGACGCGGCGTCGACTCCTCCGCCGCTTCGGCTCCGTCGAGAACGTCCGCGCGGCCGGCGAGTCCGATCTGCTCGACGTGCCCGGCGTCGGCGAGCGGACGGTGCGTGCGCTGCAGGAGCGGCTGTAAGCGCGGCTGGTCGTTCCGTTGTGGCTGACAGGCGGTCCGATCGTCCTGCGGTCGGCGAAGGGGGACCGCACACCCGCCCAGGTCCTCGCCGGCTGCCGCTACGTCACGCGACGGGATGGTCCCGGTTTCGCACAAGAAGGTTCGGCCGGACCGAGCTACGGCGTCGCCGACCCCGGAGCCGACGCTACTGCGTCCGGAACGCGCGGTCGCCGGCGTCGCCGAGGCCGGGGACGATGAACCCCTCGTCGTTGAGTTCCTCGTCGATGGCGACGGTGAGGAGATCCGCTTGGGGCGCCGCCTCGGCAACGCGGGTGAGCCCGTCGGGCGCGGAGACCGCCGAGAGGACGAACAGGTCCTCCGGCTCGGGGTTGTCCCCGAGCACGTGATCGAGGACGGCGCACATGGTCGACCCCGTCGCGAGCATCGGGTCGGCGACGATGACGGTGTCCTCCTCGGTGATGTCGGGCAGCTTCGTGTAGTCGATCTCGATGGGGAAGGTACCGTCCGGGCCCATGCCGGCCTCCTCGTTGCGACCGGCGGAGATGACGCCCTGTTTGGCCCGCGGGAACGCCTTCAGCAGTCCCTCGACGAACGGCGTCGCGGCCCGGAGGACGTTGATGATCACGACGTTGTCGAGCCCCTTCACGCGCTCGCCGGTCGTCTCGGCCATCGGCGTCTCGATCGAGACGAACTCCGTCTCCATCGCGCCGTCGATGATCTCGTAGCCGCAGATACGGCCCAGCTTCACCAGCCCCTTGCGGAACGCGACCTGTTCCGTCTCCACGTCGCGCAGCCGCGACAGCGTGTCCTTCGCCAGCGCGTGCGTGATGAGGTGTGCGTCCCCTCGGTCCTCGATGGCCATCGTTGTCGAAGGTAGCTGTGCGGGCGCTCATAATCCCGTTGGCTCGCGCGTCTCGTGTCCGAGTGTCGCGTGGATCCCGGGATCGTGGCGTCGAGATATCGTCGATCGTCGAATCGATCTACGTCGTTCGCCGCCGAGATCGTCGGTTTCGAAACGTTTACCGGCGACTCGGCCGGCTGTGTACGTGATATGACGAAAGTCAGCGTGATCGGCGCGGCGGGAACCGTGGGCGCCGCAGCGGGGTACAACATCGCGCTCCGGGACATCGCGGACGAACTCGTGTTCGTCGACATCCCGGACATGGAAGAGACGACGATCGGCCAGGCGGCCGACACCAACCACGGAGTCGCGTACGACTCCAACACGCGGATCCGGCAGGGCGGCTACGAGGCCACCGAGGGGTCCGACGTCGTCGTCATCACCGCGGGCATCCCGCGAAAGGAGGGCCAGACCCGGATCGATCTGGCGGGCGACAACGCGCCCATCATGGAGGACATCGGCGAGTCCCTGCGCGAGTACAACGACGACTTCGTGTCGATCACCACGTCGAACCCCGTGGACCTGCTCAACCGCCACCTGTACGAGAGCGGCGAGCGCGCCCGGGAGAAGGTGATCGGCTTCGGCGGTCGCCTCGACTCCGCGCGCTTCCGGTACGTCCTCTCCGAGCGCTTCGACGCGCCCGTGACGAACGTCGAGGCGACGATCCTCGGCGAGCACGGCGACGCACAGGTGCCCGTGTTCTCGAAGGTCCGCGTCGACGGGGCCGACCCCGAGTTCACCGCCGACGAGAAGGAGGAGATCCTCGGCGACCTGCAGGAGTCGGCGATGGACGTCATCTCGCGCAAGGGCGCGACAGAGTGGGGTCCGGCGACCGGCGTCGCCCACATGGTCGAGGCGGTCGTCCGCGACACCGGCGAGGTGCTCCCCGGCTCGGTCGCGCTGGAGGGCGAGTTCGGCCACGAGGACACCGCCTTCGGCGTCCCGGTGAAGCTCGGATCCGACGGCGTCGAGGCAGTCGTCGAGTGGGAGCTGGACGACTACGAGGTCGACCTCATGGACGAGGCGGCCGAAAAGCTCGCGGACCAGTACGACGAGATCGCGTAACTGCGACCGCCCCGACTCCGACGCGCGGTCGCGTCCGCCTGATCGCCCTCGTTTTTCACGCCGGCTCCCGATTGCGAGCGTATGGGCTCCACAGTCGTCGTCACCGGCGGTCTCGGACGCTCGGGCCGCTGGATAGTCGACCGGCTCGCCGACGACCACGAGGTCGTCTGCGTCGATCTCGACCACCCCGGCTACGAGGTGACTCCACGCGAGAACGTCGACTTCCGCGCCGTCGACCTCACCGACGCCGGCGAGACGCTCGACCTCGTCGGCGAGGTCGACCCCGACGCGGTCGTCCACTGGGGCTCACATCCGTCGCCGACGCGCTACACGGGGAGTCGCGTCTTTCAGGACAACGTCGCCGGCGCGTACAACGTCCTCGTCGCCGCCGGCCGCGCGGGCGCGACCGTCGTGCAGGCGTCCAGCGAGAGCGCCTACGGCCTCGCGTTCGCCGAGGAGACGCCCCTTCCGGAGGAGCTCCCGATCACCGAGGACCACCCGATGCGGCCCGAGGACCCGTACGGAACCGGGAAAGTCGTCGCCGAGGAGATCGCGGACATGGTCCACCGCCGCGACGGCGTCCCGGTCACGTCGATCCGTCCGTCGTGGATCCAGTATCCGGGTGAGTACGCCTGCCGGGATTTCGACGCGCTCGCCGACGGCGCGGGCAACTGCTGGTCCTACGTCGACGTGCGGGACGTCGCTTCCCTCGTCGCTCGCGCGGTCGCTGACCCGCCCAGGGGCCACGAGGCGGTCCACGCCGCCGCCGCAGACAACTACCTCGGCCGGTCGACCGCCGAGGCGGTCGAGGACCACTTCGGGGGACTCCCCGACGCGTGCGAACTCGATGGAGAGCAGTCGGCGCTGTCGACGGCGAGGGCGGCCGAACTGTTCGGCTGGAGTCCGGAGCACGAGTGGCGAACCGCGCGCGAGGAGGACGTGTCGGCGCCCGAACTGTGGAGCTAGCGGGCGAGGCGAGGGTTCATATCCGATGGCGGGACCAGTCGTGTCGTGACCTGACCCCGGCCGTGGCGGGTTCGCGGGTGCGCGGCACTCCCGTCACGATGCGATCGCGCCGCCTGTCAGCCCCTCCGCAGCCGTCGCTTCCTCGACACATCGAGGCAACGACTAAATCGCTGGCTCGCACAGCCGAAGATATGGCCGATTCCTGTGACGCGTGCGGGTCGTCGGTGGAGGACGCGCTCGCCCGGACGATCCGGCTCTCGGTCGACCGCTCGACGGTCGACGAGCAGCGCCTGTGCCCGGGCTGCTTCGCCGACTGGATCGACCGCTACGAGCAACAGCTGCAGTCCGAGCCGGACGTGACGATCGACGAGGACAACGACATCATCGTCGACTGAGGCGGGTCGTCACCCATCGATCGAACAGGTCGTTCCGACCGCGAGTCCCTCCTCCTCGATGTGCGCCGACAGACAGCCGTAGTTGCAGTACGGAACCGCTCCTTCCGAGCCATTCTCGCGGACGTACACCGGGTCGTGGACGGTCACGTCGCAGCCGCAGTACGCGCAATCGACAGCATCGGTCATCACCGATGGCTACAACGACCGGCCGCAAAAGCGGACGGCAGTTGTGCGGGCCGGTAGCCACCGCGCTCGACGCGTCGGTCGTTCACTCCCCGCTGTCGTCGCTCTCGTCGTCCGCGCCCGCACTCAGTCCGTCGCCCTCGGGACGGTCGAGCGCGCGCTCGGCGTCGTGATGCTCGGAGTAGCCGTCGAACCACCGGACGATGCGCTCGATCCGGTCGACGATATGCGCCGGCTCGCCCGAGCGCGACAGTTCGTGGCCCTCGCGCGGGTATCGGACCAGCCGCGTGTCGACGCCACCCTTGCGCAGGATGCGGTGGTACAGTTCCGCCGTGTTGTCCGGCGTTCGGTAGTCTCGATCCGAGTGGATCAGCAGCGTCGGCGTGTCGACCTCGTTCGCGTACGCGACGGGCGAGTGCTCCCAGAGATACTCGGGTTCCTCCCACGGCGTCGTGTCGTAGTCTCCCTCGACCAGCTTGTACGCCCCGTCGGTGGAGCCGTAGAACCCGGCGAAGTCGTACACACCGCGCTGGGAGACGGCCGCGCGGAAGTAGTCGGTCTGTCCGACGGCCCACGAGGTCATGTAGCCGCCGAAGGAGCCGCCGGTGAGGAAGGCGTTCGTCTCGTCGATGTACTCCCTGTCCGCGACTTCCTCGACGCCGGCCATCACGTCGGTGAGGGTCACGTCGCCCCAGTCGCGCTCGATGGCCTGCATGAACTCCTCCCCGAAGCCGCTCGACCCGCGCGGGTTCGACCAGAAGACGACGTAGCCGCGCGCCGCGAGCGTCTGGAACTCGTGCCACATCGTTCCGCTCGTCGTCCACATCGCGTGTGGACCGCCGTGGACCTCCACCGCGAGCGGATACGTCTCGTCCTCACTGAACCCCGGCGGCGTCAGCACCCACCCTTCCACGGGCCCCTGCTCGGACTCGAACGCGATCGGTTCCGGCTCCGAGACGGCGACTGAGTCGAGGTACCCGTCGTTCAGACGGCTCAGTCTGCGCTCCTCGGATCCATCGAGCACGAACAGATCGCCGGGATGATCCCACTCGCTTTTCGTGATCGCGGTCACGCCGTCGGCGACGTGTGCGCCGTTGACCGAACCCCCGCGGTACTCGCGTTCGGGCGACTCGCTCGCGTCGCCGGGGGCCGACCAGAGGCTCGTCGCACCCTCGTCGGGCGTCGTGAAGAACACGCGCTCCTCGTCGGGGCCCCACTGCGGGGCCGCCTCGTAGCCCAGCCCGCGGTCGAGCTCTGCGGTGAGGTCGTACGTCTCGTCGGCCGCGCGGTCGTACACGTGGAGTTCGGTCGGCTGGATGCTTGCCTGCTCGGCCTCGGTGTAGGTGTAGGCGATCCGGTGGTCCTCCGTGGCCGCGAGCGACGCGCCCCACCCCGTCGTCCGGTGGACGTCCTCGGTCTCGCCCGACTCGATGTCGCAGGCGACGATGTCGATCTGGTAGTTGTCGTCCGGGTCCTCGCCGGCCTTCTGTGCCGTGAAGTACAGCGTCTCGTCGTCACCCCAGGTCGGCCCCGCGTGATCGTGGTCGCCGTCGGTGACGCGCGTGAGGTCGCCCGACTCCACGTCGAGCACGTACACCTGCGGCCGCCTCCCGTCGAAGTACTCCGTGCCGGTGCGGTAGACGGTCCGATCGACGACCCGCGGGTCCGGCTCTTCCGGCTCGTACTCCTCGGGAACCGTCATGTCCCGTTCCTCCTCGCGGTCCTCCTCGGTGACGGACTGGAGGAACGCGATCCGAGTCCCGTCGGGACTCCACGCGAGTGAACTGACGCCGCCGACCACGTCCGTCACCCGCTCGGCCTCGCCGCCGGGGCTCCCGAGCGGGAGCAGCCACAGCTGCTGGGTGTCGTCGTCCTTTCCACGCGTCGAGGTGAACGCGAGTCTGTCTCCGGACGGCGAGAACCGGGGCTCCGCGTCGGTTCCCTCCTCCAGCGTCAGCCGTCGGGGATCGTCGTCGCCGTCGGTCGGCGCAACGTACACCGTCGACTCGTAGGACTCGTCGTCGTCGGGGACGCTCCGAACGAACGCGACGTGTTCGCCGTCCGGCGCGACCCGTGGGTCGCTCGGCTTGGCGATGTCGTGGACGTCGCTCGCCTGAACATGGTCCATACCGCGGCCTCGGAGCCGCGCGCAAAGTACGTTCGGAACCCGGAACGGACGGCGGCTTCCGAGCGTGCGCTGTGGGGTGTTCGGCTACTCGATGTCGACGCGGCCGCTCGTCGCCGAGCGGAGTCGATCCCGCAGTTCCGGCGCATCGGCGACGGGCACGCGCGCCTCGAAGGCGACTTCGGCGTCGTAGTCGGCGTCGAACTCGACGCCCGCCGACTCGAGGATGCCGCGGACGGTGCCGGAGTCGTCGTACGCGACGGTGGCGGCGACCCGCTCGTGGGGCGCTTCCTCGACGACGCCGGCGGCGTCCAGCCCCTCCTTCACCGCGCGGGAGTAGGCCCGTGCGAGCCCGCCGACGCCGAGGTTCGTCCCGCCGTAGTAGCGCGTGACGACCGCGACGACGTTGCGGATCTCCTGCTGTTCGAGCACGTTCAGCGCCGGCTTGCCCGCGGAGCCGGTCGGCTCGCCGTCGTCGTTCGCGTACTCACGGAGCATCACCTCACCGGGCGCCGTGGACGGGCCGCCGTCGCCCGCGGGGACGCGGTACGCGGGGACGTTGTGGGTGGCGTCGTCGAACTCAGCGCGCACCTCGTCGACGAACGCCTCCGCCGCGTCGACGGTGTCCGCGGGCGCGAGGTGGCCGATGAACCGTGACCCCTGCACCGTGAACTCCGCGGACGCGCGGCCGGCGGCGGTGCGGTACGTGTTGGGGGTCTCCATGGCGACTCTTACCGACGCCGGGTGAAAGGGTTACTCGTCGCCGGCGCGGTCGTCCCCGGCGACGGCATCGACGTCCGGACTCCCGTCGGCGGTTCCGGCCGCTCGCGGGTCGGCGACGAACAGCGTCAGGAACACTGCCGCGCCGACGGCCTGCGCGACGACCGAAACCAGCGCGATCGGATCGCTCGCGAGGTGCGCGGCGATCTCGCCGACCGGGTCGCTCACGTCGTGACTCGGGAGGAGGCCGCCGTGATCGGTGAGGTGCCACCAGGCGTACCCGGCGGAGTAGGTGAGCAACACGCCGGCGCTCAGCGAGTAGAGGCGCCGGTTGTGTGACCCGCGGACCACGAGGGTCGCGAGCACGACGAGCAGCAGCGCCGAGGGGACGAACAGGTACGGTCGTGGGTCCCGGAACGACAGTATCGGGAGGTAGACGAACAGCCGCGGGAGCCCCTCGACCAGATGGATCGCCGCCGAGACGAGCGCCGCCTGTACGCCGAGCACGCGCAGGAGGCTCGCGGTTCGGTCGTCCATGCACCGACCTCGGCGGGTCGCAGTGAAAGCGCCGTCGGTTCCTCAGAACTCGACGCTTCGGACGTACTCCAGCTCGCGGATCGACACGAGGAGGTCGCCCGGAAGCTCCTCGTCGGTGATGAGATACAGCTTCGGCTCGTCCGCGAACTCGGGGTCGTCGGAGAGCACCTGTCGCAGCGAGAGGCCGGCGTCGGCGAGCAGCCCCGTGATCTCGGCGACGATGCCGGCGGCGTCCGGATCGCCGACCTCGACGGTGAGCACGGTGAGCCCGAGCACCGGCGCCAGGTCCATTAGGCTCGGCACCGAGGTGATGTTGGCGAAGATCCGGCGTAGCTCCCCGTCCTCGCGGATCGCAGTCGTCGTCGCGTCGACGACCCGGCGGTCGACGCCCGCCTCGCGGGCGATCCCGGTGTCGGGGATCTCGATCCCGCCGGAGACGACGCGGCCCTCCTCGTTGACGGAGAACCCCCGCGCGAGCAGGAGCCTGACCACCGCCTGCTGCCCCGGCGACCCCTCGAACTTCCCCAGGATCTCGTCGAACATCGTTGTCCATCATCGCCCAGCGACGGGCATAACTGTTCGGTGTTGGGCGATCGAACGTCGTTTCACTCCCCGCTCGTCATCGTGGCCTCGCTTCGCTCGGCCACGCCCTGCTCACGGTTCGCGCTGCTCGCCGTTCGCTTTCGAGGCTTCCCTTCGGTCAGCCTCGCCCTGCTCATGGCTCGCGCTGCTCGCCGTTCGCTTTCGAGGCTTCCCTTCGGTCAGCCTCGCCCTGCTCATGGCTCGCGCTGCTCGCCGTTCGCTTTCGCGGTCTCACTTCGTTCGACCGCGCCCACAACGCCCTTGTCGGCCCCCACCCACGCTCCGCACATGCGCGAACTCGACTGCGACTTCTGCGGGGGGACGGCAGCCGGCGCCTACGAGGTCCTCCCGGCGGATCTCGACCCATCCCCCGACGAACAGGTGCGCGTCGTCCTCTGTGGCTCCTGTCGGGAGACGCTCGACGACGTGTTGGCTCCCCTCCTCGATCGCCTCGGCGCCGACGGTGCGGGCGACGACCACTCGTTCGCCGCGGACGCGGCCGACCACTCGTCGTCCGCGGCGGGCGCGGACAGTGACGGCGACGACGACGCCGACGACTCGGGGATCGCGCTCGACATCGCGGGGAGCGTGACGGCCCCCGAGAAGTCGAACTCGAAGCCGGGGACGCCGAACGGCGAGAGCACTACGAAAGACGCCACGAAAGGCGCCGCGGAAGACGCCACGAAAGACGCCATGGGGGACGCTGCGGCGGTCGACACCGACCCGACCGACGATCCGGGCGCGACGGAGCCGTCCCGGGAGGAACCGGCCGACTTCCGGAAAGTGATGCGATTCCTCAACAACCGCGAGTTCCCCGTCGACCGGGCCGAGGTGGCCCAGTTCGCGGCCGGCGCCTACGACCTCGAGGACGAGGACGTACGGGAGATCTTCGACTACGCGATCGAGCGGGGGGTCCTCGTCGAGGAGAACGGCCAGTTGCTGAAGGCATAGCGGACTCGGCGAGTCCGCTGTCCGTCCGGCTCAGAGATCACCTTTGGTGCTTGGCGTGTCGCTGCGGCGGTCGTCGAGGCGGGTCGCGTCGTCCAGCGCTCGCGCGAGCGCCTTGAACAGCGCCTCGACCTCGTGGTGGGCGTTGACGCCGGTCTCGATCTCGGCGTGCAGCGTCACCCCGGCGTTCATCGCCAGCGAGTACGCGAAGTGCCGTGCCATGTCGCTGGTCAACTCGCCCACCGCCGCCTGCGAGAACTCGCCGGAGAACTCGACGTACGGCCGGCCGCTCACGTCGACGACGACGCCCGCGACCGCCTCGTCGAGCGGCACGCGCCGGTCCGCGTAGCGGCGGATGCCCCGCTTGTCGCCCAGCGCCTCCGCGAACGCCTCGCCGAGGGCGATCCCCACGTCCTCGACGGTGTGGTGGTCGTCGATGTGGGTGTCGCCGTCGCAGCGGACGGTCAGATCGAACAGTCCGTGCTTCGCGAAGGCGGTCAGCATGTGGTCGAAGAAGCCGACGCCGGTGTCGATCTCGCCGTCGCCGTCGCCGTCGATCGCGAGCGTGAGGTCGATCTCCGTCTCGGCCGTCTCCCGACTGACGGCCGCCGTGCGGTCGCTCATGCCCGAGGCCTCGGCGGCGCCGGCCAAGACGGTTCCGGCTTCGTCGGTCGCCGTGCCGGACGTGCGCCCTCGGCTCCGCTGTCACTGCCGTGCCGTCTCGCAGTCGTCCACCGCCCGCCTGCTGCCCGGCTACTGCTCGCCCGGCGTCGGCCTGCTGCTCACCCGGCATCCGTCTGGCGGTCGTCTGACGGCTGTTCGACGGGGATTCAAGTCGATCCATGTGAAACGACAACAACATACATGGACGAAGCACTCCCGGCAGCGATCGTGTTCGCCGGGGGCTCCGTCTCGCTGTCGTCGGCGACGGACGCGGGGCTCGTGGTCGGGCTGGTTCTGATGGCGGCCGCGACGGTGCTGGCGGTCGCGTACGCGTCGCGACGACTCGGGGACTGAGCCGTCGTCTCAGGTCGACTGCGCCTCCGCGAGGGTGAACCGACCCTCGTACAGCGCGGTGCCGACGACGACGGCCGCGGCGCCGGCCTCGCGCAGCGCGCGAACGTCGTCGAGCGTCGTCACGCCGCCGGAGGCGACGACCGGGATGTCGACGGCGTCGACGACGCGCTCGACGCTCTCGCGGTTGATGCCCTCCAGCTGTCCCTCAACGTCCACGTCGGTGAACAGGATCGCGCCCGCGCCGAGGTCCTCGTAGCGGCCGGCGGCCTCCGCCGGATCGAGGCCAGTTCCTTCCGTCCACCCGGAGACGACGACCTCCCCGTCCTTCGCGTCGAGGCTCACCATCACGCTCCCGGGGTGCTTCTCGGAGATATCCGCGACGATGTCGGGGTTCTCGACGGCGGCGGTGCCGAGGATGACGCGGTCGACGCCGCGACCGAGGAGATCGAGCGCGCCGTCGGCGGTGCGGATCCCGCCGCCGAGCTGGACGGGCACGTCCACCGCGTCGAGGACGGCGTCGACGGCGGCGGCGTTGACGCGCTCGCCCTCGAAGGCGCCGTCGAGGTCGACCAGGTGGAGCGTCCGGGCGCCCTCGTCGATCCAGCGTCGGGCCGCCTCGACGGGGTCGCCGTAGCGGGTGGCGGTGCCGCGCTCGCCCTGCACCAACTGGACGACCTCGCCCTCCTGCATGTCGACGGCGGGGATCACCTCGAACTCCGGGAAGTGAGTCATGCGATGGCCTGCGTCGGGGCGGCTGGTAAGTCGTTCGTCACCGGCGACTCTGGACGCCGGGGGCCGGGGCGGACCCCTCTGCTATCCGTGCGTCGCGTCCCCCCGTCGCCGTGTTTATGCGCCGACCGCCCGCACGACTCACCCACGCATGACGGTCTACGAGTCCGACCTCCCGGGAGTCGGGAAGAAACACGAGATCGAGTTGGACGGCGACGAGCGACTCGTCGTCGTCACGCACAACACCGGTAAACGCGAGGTGTTCCGACGGGTCGACGAGGCCAGCGACGCCGAGAAGCTGTTCGAACTCTCGGACGGGCTCGCGCGCACCGTCGGGACCGTGCTGGAGGGGGCGTACTTCCAGCCGGTCGCCACCGAGAACATCGACACGGTCCTCGGTGACGACGCGCTCATCGAGTGGTACGAGGTGCCCGAGAACTCCGAACTCGCGGGCGAGACGATCGAGGCGGCCGACGTCCGCCGGCGCACGGGCGCGTCGATCATCGCGGTCGAACACGGCGACGAGGTGACGCCGAATCCCGACCCCGGGGCGGGCGTGCGCGCCGGCGACACCGTCGTCGTCATCGGCTCGCGCTCGGAGGTCGATTCCTTCCAAGCCACGTTCATCGACTCCGGCGGCGGGAACGGGGTCGACGGCGACGTGGTCGACGGATCCGGCGACGGCGGGAACTGATGGCGGCGGGCTCGACCGCCGCCGGTGAGCTTCACGGTCTGCTCGCGCTCGGTGTCCTGATCGCGGCCGCGACGCTCGTCGCCGCGGCCGGCCGGCGTGTCGGGATCCCGACGGTCCCGCTGTACGTCCTCGGCGGGGTGCTCGTCGGCCCGCACGTCGCCGGCGCCGTCGGGCTCCCGTCGATCGCGCCCGCGGAGGTACTCACGCTCGCGGAGGTCGGGGTCGTCCTTCTCCTGTTCTTCCTCGGACTGGAGTTCAGCATCGACCGGCTGATCGCCGCCCGGAAGAAGCTCTCGACGGCCGCCGCCGTCGACCTGTTCGTGAACTTCCCCGTCGGCGTCGTCCTCGGCCTCCTGTTCGGGCTCGGCCCGCTCGGGGCGTTCCTCGTCGGGGGGATCGTGTACATCTCCTCGTCGGCGGTGATCACCAAGTCGCTGGTCGACCTCGGGTGGATCGCCGACCCCGAGGCCGAGCCGGTGCTCGGCGTCCTTGTCGCCGAGGACCTCGTCATCGCGGTCTACCTCGCGCTGGCGGTCGCGCTCGTCGCCGGCGGTTCGCCCGTCGACGCGCTCCCGCGGATCGCCGTCGCGCTGGGCTTCCTGATCGCGCTGGCGCTCGCCGCCCAGTTCCTCGCGCCGTGGCTCGCCCCCTACCTGGGCACGAGCGACGAGGACCTCGTCGTCCGGACGCTCGCGGTCGCGCTCGTGATCTCCGGGCTGGCGCTGTCGGTCGGCGCCAGCGAGGCGGTCGCGGGCTTCTTCGTCGGCGTCGGTGTCGGCGCCACCCCGCTGCACGACCGCGTCGCCGACCGGATCGCGCCGCTGCGGGACGCGTTCGCGGTCGTGTTCTTCGCGTGGGTCGGGCTCAACACCGACCCCGTCGCCGTCGCGGGCGTCGCCGCGTTCGTGCTGGTGGCGGCGGCACTGTCGGGGCCGGCGAAGGTCGTCAGCGGCGGGATCGCCGGCCGGCTGTACGGCCTCTCGCCGCGGCGCTCGCTGCGGACCGGGCTCGCGCTGGTGCCGCGCGGGGAGTTCTCGCTCATCATCGCCGCGCTGGCGGCGACCTCGCCGGACCCGACGATCGCCCGACTGATCCCGGCGTTCGCAGTCGGCTACGTGCTCGTGATGTCGTTCGCGGGCACGCTCGCGATGAGCGAGGCCGACCGGATCGAGCGGCTGGTCGGCGTGACGGACGGTTGATCCGGCGCTGTCACGGACGGCGCCCCGATCGCCGTCCGGACCGCGCGTGTCGCCGGACCGTCCCGGTTTTCACCGCTGACCACGGGTGCGAAACCGTCAAGTCGACCGCCTCACTGTCGAAAGCTATGAGCGAGACGGTCGTCGCCGACTTCGTCGGTCGGTTCTTCGCGCCCGGGATCGAGGGCGACCCGCCGACGGGTCGGATCATCCTGAGTCGGCGACGGCTCGTGCTCGCGGCCGACGGCTACAAGGAGACGATCCCGCTGTCGTCGGTGTTCGACGTGAAGGTGGGACAGGTGCCGCCGGAGATGGCCGGCTACTTCAACGACACCGTCACCGTCGCCTACCGCACGGACGATACCCGCGGCGTCGCGGCGATCGAGGGGAACGACACCAACATCGACCGCTTCGCGACGGTGCTGTTCAAGGTGCTGCTCAACGGGACGAAGGCGCTGGTTCGGCATCCGGCGAAGGTCGGCGGGCGCGTCGTCGAGACGGAGACGCACACGGCCCGCCTCGACGTGACCCAGGGCGCGCTCTCGTTCGAGGGCTGTCCCGAGCCGTTCACGGTCGACCTGCGCGGCGTCGTCTCGGTCGAGCGCAGCCAACGCGACCTCGGCAACGGCACACACCCCGTCATCTCCTTCCGGCACATCGAGGGCGGCACCGCCGTCACCTCGCAGGTCGGCATGAGCTCCGGGCGGCTCACGAACATTCTCGGGCGGTACATCCGCCTGCGCTACGCCGACGTGAAGGAGGAGCTGGAGGACGTCGAGTTGGGCGAGGAGGAGACGGAAGTGCTCGTGGCCGCCTACTCGGCCGGACCGAGCGTCTCGCTGTCGAAGGTTGTCGACATCGAGCCCCAGCGGCTCACCATGCTCCTCAACGGTCTCATCGACGAGGAGCTGCTCGTCGACACCGACGAGGGGACGAAACTCACCGCCAAGGGCCGGGTCATCGTCGGCCAACGGATCGAGAGCGTGAACACCTGACGGACGTGTGCGGTTGACACACACCCGCGCTGAAGGGCGAGGCTTCCCGAGCGTTGGGATACAACGGTTCACAACCCACCTGTCCTCTCGGGTGTCAGACGGGTCCTGCGATCGGGAGGAGCGCGAACGTCGCATAGGAGAGTGCGGTCGCGAGAGAGGGGCCGATAATCCAGAACGCGACGAACCGGACGACGGAGGAGGGGTCGAACAACCGCTGGACGTCCCGCAGGTTCTCGGGGTCTTCTTGGCCGACCGGAGGGACTTCGTCACCGGTCTCGGCGGCGACCGCACCCGCCGAGATCTCGCCTTTGACGTTCCCTTTCACGAGACCGGTCACTGCTGTCGGACGGGTTGCCCGTCCCCATCCGAGACCGACGATGCACATGACTGTCGAGAGTGCGAGACTCATCGGGATACCGAGAGCCGACGCCACTGTCGTAATGCTCGCGGCAACGGTCATCACGATCGCGGCTGCCAGTAACGGCAGCTGAGTGAGATCGTTTCCGACGGACTCCATCGTCCGTCGTGCGATGGTGAACGCACCGAGACCGATCGCGACAGTCCCGAGCACAACGGCGGTATCGACGCCGATCAATCCGCCACCGACGAGTGGCGCGACCGCGTTCGCAACGTTGCTCGCACCGGCGCTGAACGACATGTAACAGGCGATGGCGAGTACCAGTCCCGTACTGACTGCTTCACGAGCGGTGGTTCCGGGTCCCAGTTCCGGTGTCGGTACGATCCCCGACCGGTCGAGCGTGAACAGCGGGCCGCTGGACTGTTCGAGGGCGAACTTCTGATCGAGGTAGGGGTAGAAGTACCGACCGATGACCGCGCCGAACCAGAACCCGACGACCGGCGCAATGAGCCACCACACCATAATCGAACCGAGCACGGCGAAATCGAGCCGCCCGGTTGCGAGTCCGAGACCGGCGATCGCTCCGACCGCCGTCATCGAGGTCGAAACGGGAACGCCGTAGAGGTTAGCGAGCAGCATTCCGAGTCCGATAAACCCCAAGATGACGATGCTCACCTCGGCAGAGAACACTGTCCGTGGGACGAGGTCGCCACCGAGCGTATCGATGACGTTGCGTCCGACCGTCCAGCCACCGAGAAAGACGAAAAACGTCATCAGGGCGGCCGCTGCGGTTTTGCTGACGATGCGTGCCCCCACGGGCGGCCCCCACGCGACGCCCGTCGATGACCCTCCGATGTTAAATCCGACAAAGACAGCCGCCAGGAGTGCGATCAGTAAGAGCACCGAAACCATACGATCGCTTTTGGATCACGGACGCGTAGCTGTTGTGATTCCACTGAGCGGTTCACCCGGGGCGGTCAGACCGGTAGCCGATCCGTCGAGCCGCCGTACAACAGGTCAGACCGCTCGCGTTCTTCTCCCGATGGACGCTGGACCCGCTCGGCGAGAGCCGCGAGCCGCAAGCTGACGGCGATCGGGCGGGCAGGTCCGCGCCGGGGAGGCCGACGAGCGATCTCGGCCGGACGACCGATGTCGATATACGAACGGGCGCGCTCCCTCACTGCTCGTTCATCGCCTCGCTGGCGATGTTGCGTCCGCGGGGCTCCAGGGCGACCTCGCGGCGGGTGCGAACCTCCTCCAGTACCTCCGCCTCGATGAGTCGATCGAAGATCTCCTCGACCCGGTCGACCTCCATCCCGAGGAAGTTCGGCACCTCGAACGAGGAGACGCCCGAGTACAGCGCCATCAGCACCTCGCGTTCGGACTCGGACAGCTCGACGGCGCCGCGGTTGCGGTCGTGGCCCTGCTCGAGGTACGACTTGACGACCGCGACCAGCCACGGTTTGCCCGAGAGGTACGTCTGGACGCTCGTCCCCCCGTCGTCGGTGTGTTCGGCCTCGATGACCGGCGCCTTCTCGTCCATCACGGTCCGCTCTGTCTCCTCCAGCGTCCCGATGTCGTCGAGTTCGAGCCGGACGAACGCGCCGCTTTGCTGGGCGACCGAGATCCCGTCGGCCTCCACCTTCAGGCGTGCCTGCTCCCACTCGGTGTCCTGCACGACGCCGCCTTTGATCGCGGGATGGCGCGCCTTGATCACCTTGCGGTCGAGGAATGCGCGATACAGGTCCGTCCGAAACTCCTCGTGCTCCTCGGCGGCGACGAGGAACACGTCGTCGCCGATCCGGAGGCTGACGTAGTTGGAGACGCGCTGTATCTCCTGGTTGGCGTCGTACCGGCCGCCGATCCCCTCGACCGACGACAGCGCGATCGTTCGCTTGCCGCCGTTGCCGACGAGGACGATCCGCTTGTTCGAGAGGACGATCCGGCCGTTGGTCCACCCGACGTCGTTGAGCTTTCGCCCGGCCTTCATCGCCTGCGCGAACTTGCCGCGGGTGTCCGCGACCTTGTACTCCTCGCCGCCGCTCTGCTGTCCACCACCGCCGTTCTGCTGCCTGCTGTCGCTCACTGTCTAACACCTCCGAGCTTCGACAGCGACGCGAACGCGCGCTTGCGGATCTGCTTGTCCACGTCGCCGTCGGTTATCATGTCGAGCGTCTCCTTCGCGCGGTCGCCGCCCACGTCGCCGAGGGCGTACGCCGCCTTCGCCCGCGCGTCGACCGACGCGTCGTCGTCGTTCACAAGGTCGATGAGCGTCGACTCCACCGCGAGCCCCTCCAGGTTGGTGATGCTCGTCGCCGCGAACTGCGCGGTCATCTTGTCCTCGTCGTCGAGGGCGTCGACGAGCGCGTCGAGCACGTCCTCGGGCGGCTCCGCGCTCGTCACCCGTCCGAGAAACCAGACGGCGTTGCGTCGCTGGCGCGCCTGCGTCGCGTCCTCCAGGATCTCCACGAGCGGACCCGTCACCGTCTCGTCGTCGGCGTCCTTGAGTTCGGAGACGACCGCGTCGCGCACGGCGTGGCTCTGTTTCGTCGGCGCGTTCGCGAGCAGTTCGATGATCGAGAACACCGCCGCACGGCGCACCGTGTCGTGCTCGTCCGCGAGCGCCCCCGCCAGCTTCGGCACCGGCTCCGCCGAGCTCGCGTTGCCGAGCGCCGATGCCGCGAGCCGCCGGAGGCTGACGTTCTCCTCGTCCAGCAGGTCCAACAGCGCCGCGAGCGCCTCGCCGCTGGCGATGGAGCCGAGCGCGTCGGCGGCGGCCGACTTCACCGCGGGGTGGTCGTCGTCCAGCCGCTGCTTCAGCTGTCCGACCGCACGCGGGTCGCCGATGCGTCCGAGCGCGAGACAGGCCCGCTCGCGAACTCTCGCGTCGGGGTCGTCGAGCCGCTTCGCCAGCGGCCCGACGGCGTCCTCGTCGCCCATTCGCCCCAGCGCGTTCGCGGCGGCCATCCGGTACTCCGGGATACTCGCGCCGCCGAGTACCTTCGCGAACGCGCGGACGGCCGCCCAGTCGGCGGCGTCCGGGTCGACGCCCGTCTCCTTGGCGATGAGCCGTTCGAGCCCGTTGCCGCCCAGTTCGTCGAGGCCGTCGACCGCCGCCGCGCGGACGGCGTCCTCCTCGTCGTTTCGAGCGAGGTGGATGAGCACGTCGACGGTCCGGTCGTCCTCGGGGTCGCCCACGTCGCCGAGCATCTCGGCGGCCCGCCGGCGCACCGCGGCGCTGTCGCTGTTCTTGGCGGTGTCGGCGAGCTGCTCCATGTCCCCGTCGCGGGCGAGCGTGTACAGCGACATTATCCCGTGTACTGGTAGATGCGACTGCGTTTCGCGACCGGCTCGAACTCCTCGCGCATGTCGGGGGGCACCGTCTCGGTCTTCCCGAGCACGAGGTAGCCGCCCGGCCGGATCGAGTCGCGCAGGGTCTCGAACAGTCGACCCTTGTACTCGCTGTCGATGTAGATCAGGAGGTTCCGGCAGAACACCAGATCCATGTCCGCCTTCGGCCCGTCGCGGATGAGGTCGTACGGCTCGAAGGTGACCCGCGACCGGACCGACTCACGAACCCTGAAGACGCTCTCCTCCCGTTCGACGTACGTCTCCGGGTCCGACAGCGGCGACAGCTCCTCCCCGATGTCCGTCGTCCGCGTCGTCTCGTACACGCCCGCGCGAGCGGCGTCGAGCGCCTCCTCGCTGATGTCGACGGCGGTGATCCGGAGACGGCGCTCGTCCACCTCGTCGTCGTCGTCGGCGAGCATCGACAGCGAGTACGGCTCGCGGCCGTCCGCACAGGGCGCGCTCCAGACGTCGACGCCGGCACGCCCGTTCTCCTCGGAGAGGTCACGCAACACCGGGCGCAGGTCCGCCCACATGTCGGGGTCGCGGAAGAACCCTGTGACGTTGATCGTGAGCGCGTCCAGCAGCGCCTCGCGCTCCTCGTCGTCGTCCTCGAGGATCGCGCGGTACTCGGCGTGGTCGTCGGCGTCGCGTCGCTGCATCCGCGCGGCGATCCGCCGCCCGAGGTACGCCTCGTTGTAGTAGCCGGGCTCGAACGGAACGCGGTCCTCCACGAAGTCGATGACGCCCTGCAGGTCGCCGTCGTCGCCGCGCGCGCGGCTCATCGCCGCCCCCCGAGTGTCTCCACGTCGAGGATGCTCACCACGTCGCCGTCGCCGAGGACGGCCGTCCCCGACAGCCCGGGGATCCCCGAGAGAATCCCCTCAAGCGGCTTCACGACGACCTCCTCCTGGTGGAGCACGTTGTCGCAGTGGAGCGCGACCGGACGCTTCTCGTCGTGGATCCGAAGGAGCATGCCGTCCCCGTCGCCGGCGTCGTGGTTCCGGGAGTCGGCGTCGTCGTTCCCGCCGTCGGCGAGGGCGTCGTCGGCCCCCCCGGCCGCGCCGGCCGCGCCGGCCGTATCGAGCACCTCGCCGAGCCTGAGGACCGGGTATATCTCGCCGTCGTGGCGGACGATCTCGTCGCCGTGGGCCACGTCGATGCCGTCGGCCCGGCTCACCTCCGCGATGTTCTTGATCGGAACGCCGTACTCGACGCCGTCGACCTCGATGAACATCACGCGGACGATGGCGACCGTGACGGGCAGTTTGATCTCGAAGCGCGTCCCCTCGCCGGGCGTCGAGTCGAGGCTGACGCTTCCGTCGAGGTCCTTCACCGTCGTCCGGACCACGTCCATCCCGACGCCGCGGCCGGACACGTCGGTTACCTCGTCGTTGGTGGAGAAGCCCGGGTGGAAGACGAGTTCGCGCGCCTCCGCGTCGGACATCGCCTCGACCTCTCCGCGGGATTTCACGCCCTCCTCGACGGCCTTCTCGCGCAGCGCGTCGGCCTCGATGCCGCCGCCGTCGTCCTCGACGACGATGGTGACGTGGTCGCGCTCGCGGTCGGCCCGCAGCTCGATGGTGCCGGTCGGGTCCTTCCCGGCGGCCTCACGCTCCTCGGGGGACTCGATGCCGTGGTCGACGGCGTTGCGGAGGATGTGGACCAGCGGGTCGCGGATCTCCGTGAGGATGGTGCGGTCCAGTTCGATGTCGCGGCCGTCGATGTCGAAGTTCACGTCCTTCGACTGGTCGCGCGCCAGGTCCCGCACGAGCCGGGGGAACGTGTCGACGACCGCCGACAGCGGGATGAGCCGCATGTCCATCACCGTGTCCTGGAGGTTCGTCGAGATCTTGTCCAACTCGTCGAGGTTGTCGGAGTCGATGTCGGCCTCCTCCATCTCGCGACGGAGCTTGATCCGGCTCGTCACCAGCTGCTCGACCAGCCCGTACAGGTCGTCCAGCTGCTCCACGTCGACCCGGACCGACGAGATGTTGTCCGACGACGACGTGTTCGAGCCGCCGCCCCCGCCGGATCCGGAGTCGGACGAGGAGTCCCCGTCGTCGTCGCCGTCATCGCCGTCCCCGGCATCCGCGGCGGCCGACGCCTCCGATGCCTCGCCGTCGGTCGCCTCCGGGTCGGTGTCGCCGGCGTCGTCGCTCGCGTCGTCGCCCGCATCGTCGCCCGTGTCGACGGTCGCATCGTCGCTCGCGTCGGCGGTCGCATCGTCACCGGGAGCCGGGTCGACGGCGTCCACGTCGACCGACTCGACCTGGCTCACCGCGTCGACGCCGGCCTCGAGGGTCGCGCCCGCGTCGGCGACGACGTACAGGTCGAAGGTGTCGTCGAACTCGCCCTCCTCGATCGCCTCGCGGTCGGGGTCGCACGACAGCCCCCCGAAGCCGTCCTCGACGGCCTCCAACACGAACATCGCGTCGATGCCGGGCATGTCCGCCCCGCCGAGATCGACGCGGGCGCGGTAGATCCCTTCGTCGTCGCCGGGGGACAGGTCGTGATCGAACTCGGGATCCACGGCGACCGCGTCGTCGCCGCCGTCGTCGGCTCCACCATCGGCGCCGCCGGGGTCGGCAGCCGTGTTGTCGTCGGAATCGCCGGCGTCGGACTCCGTCACGTCGTCGCTGGCCTCGGACGCGCCGTCCCCGTTCTCGGCGTCGAGCGCGTCAGCGCCCTCCTCGGCCAGCACTCGAAGGTCGTCCTCCACGCCGGTCGGGTCGATGCTCGTGTCGCCCGACTCGTCGATCTCGCCGAGCATCGCGTCGAGCAGGTCGACCGCCTCGAACAGGCGGTCCATCAGGGCCCCGGACACCGCCATGTCGCCGCCGCGGACCTCGTCGAGGAGGTCCTCCATCGCGTGCGCGAGTCCGGAGAAGTCGCCGAAGCCCATGGCCGCGGCGTTCCCCTTCAGGGTGTGGGCGGTCCGGAAGATGGCGTCCATCGCCTCCGAGTCGTCCGGGTCCGACTCCAGCGCGAGCAGGGAGTTGTTCAGCTCCGTGATCCCCTCCTCGGACTCGCGGACGAACGCACGGACGTGTGCCTCGCTCACGCGGACCACCTCCGGTGGGCCGTGTGCGCTCGACGTGAATCGTCGTCGCTCACGCGTTCTCACCCGTGATTCCCGCGGCGATGTCGTCCAGCGGCAGCATCGAGTCGACCACCCCGGTGGCGGCCGCGCGCTTGGGCATCCCGTACACCACACAGGAGTCTTCGTCCTGCGCGAGCACGCGGGCGCCGGCCCGCGAGAGCGCCTGGACGCCGTCGCTCCCGTCGCTGCCCATCCCGGTGAGGATCACGCCGATCAGCGGGTCGTCCACCGCCTCGGCGGCCGACCGCATCGTCACGTTCACCGACGGGCGCACGCCCTCGCCGCGCTCCTCGTCGATAACTGACAGGCGAAGCCGGCCGTTCCGGGCGTTCGTGATCTCCAGGTGGTGCCCGCCCTTGGCGACCGCCAGCTCGCCCCGGCCGAGCCGCATGCCGTCCTCGGCCTCCCGGACCGAGAGTTCGCAGGCGTCGTCGAGCCGGTTCGCGAACCGCCCGGTGAACGCCTCGGGCATGTGCTGGACGACGACCCCGCGGAGGTCGGCGTCGCCGGGCAGCGCCGAGACGACCCGCTCGACGGCGTCCGGCCCCCCGGTCGACGAGCCGACGATCAGGGTCGTGTTCGGCTCGACTGTCGCCCCGGCGGAACCGTCCGCGGACGACGCGTCCGGCGACGCCGGCGTCGCCCCGCCCTCGGCGGCCGTCGCGGCCTCGTTCCGTCGCCCCGCCCGCGAGACGTCCGCGCCGGCGACCGATCGAACGGTGTCGACGAGCTGCTCCTCCAGCCGGGAGACGCCCATCGACACTTCCCCGCCGGGCTTGGCGAAGAAGTCGACCGCGCCCGCGTCCAGCGCGGCGAACGTCTCCTCGGCGCCCTCGGCGGTGTACGCCGACAGCATCAGCGTCGGCGTCGGGTTCTCGGCCATCAACCGTTCGACCGCCTCGATCCCGTTCATCTCGGGCATCTCGACGTCCATCGTCACCACGTCGGGGTCGGTGTCGGCGACGACCGACAGCGCTTCGCGCCCGTCAGCGGCCTCGCCGACGACCTCGACTCCGTCGGACTCCAGGATGTCCGCGATGAGTCCCCGCATGAACCGCGAATCGTCCACCACAACTGTCCGCGGCGCCCGCGCGCTCACGGCGCACCCCCAGCCGGTCGTGCGGCGTCTCGAATCATGCTCTCGCCTACCGATACGCCGTTATTGAAGTCATCGTCCCGAATCTCACCGCTGATACCTCGTGCGCTACCGTTAAGCGCGCGGATTCGAGGATCGCTTGTATGGCAAGCAGTCAGCGCACGGCCGACGACGACGCCGTCTCCGCCGAGGAGACGACGCAGGTGCTGGAGTTCGGACTCGGCGACGAGACGTACTGTCTCGACATCGCCTACATCGACGAGATCGTCGACGCGGGCGATCTCACGGCCATCCCGAACTCGCCGCGACACGTCGAGGGCGTGATGGACCTGCGCGGCAAGACGACCACGATAATCGACCCGAAGACGCTGCTCGGCGTCACCGGCACGGGTGCCCGCGAGCGGATCATCGTGTTCGATCCCGAGGAGGTCGACGACGGCGGCACCGTCGGCTGGGTCGTCGACGAGGTGTTCCAGGTTCGCGACGTGACCGCCGATCAGGTCGACGAGGCGACGACCGCGGGCGACGACTCCGTCCGCGGTATCGTGAAGGGCGACGACCGCTTCGTCGTCTGGGTCGAACCGCACACGGAGTGAGCACGCTCCCACAGAAGTATCACTGTTGAGTATCGGGGGGTAGTCCTTATCCGATCCCCCGATCCGTGGTGTGGTATGCGCGTTTCGAGCGGCGTTGCGGGATTCGACGACCTCGTCGGCGGGGGACTCCCAGCCGAGCGGCTCTACGTCGTCTGCGGACCGCCCGGAAGCGGGAAGACGACGTTTTCAGCACAGTTCATCGCCGAGGGCGCCGCCGCGGGCGAGCGCTGCCTGTTCATCAGCATGCACGAGAGTCAGGACGACCTCGAACGGGACATGGCCGCCTACGACTTCGGCTTCGAGGGGGCGCTCGATTCCGGGTCGGTGACGTTCCTCGATGCGTTCTCCTCGGAGGGGAAGCGCTTCTTCGGCATGCCCGGGGACCGCCGTGACGTCAACAGCGTCACCAACCGGATCAGTTCGTTCGTCGAGTCGCGTGACATCGACCGGGTCGTCATCGACTCGACGATGCTGCTGCGGTATCTGCTCGACGACGACGACGACACGACCATGCGGTTCCTCTCGGCGCTCAAGCGAACGGACGCGACGACGTATCTCATCTCCGAGATGACGGACCCCACGGCGTACGCCGACGAGCACTTCCTCGCGCACGGCGTGGTGTTCTTCCACAACTACATGGAGGACGACGGGATGCGCCGCGGCGTTCAGGTGGTGAAGATGCGCGGCGCCGACGTCGACACCGACATCCAGGATCTTCGATTCACCGGCGACGGCCTCGTCGTCGGCGACGGCCGGACAGTCACCAACTGATGTACGAGACACGACTGGGAACCGACTGGGAGGACATCTCCGGAACCGAGGCCATCCGTCGGGCGTACGCGCTCGGCGTCGCGGCCGCGTTCGGCTACGAGAACCGCGAGGAGTTCGACCGGCTCCGCGACGCGCTCGATACGTCCTACGACCGGAGCATCATCGACCTCGCGTACCGGGAGGGAAAACACGAGGCGGAAGTGATTCACGACGACAGCGAGGCGACCGACGGCGACGCCGTCTGGAAGCAACTGATCGAGGGTGACGGCCCGTCCGGCGAGCCGTCCGACCCCGGCAGCTCCGCGAACGGATCGCCGGTCGACCGGCCGACCACCGCCACGGAGTCGCCGTCGGCGCTCGAACGCGCGGGACTGCTCGAGGGTGGGGAAGACCTCGGCGCGCTCGGCTTTCCCGGGTTTCTCGGGTCGGAACCGAACTCCGGATATCCGGATGATGAGTCGTGACTCGGCGTCGGACGGATCGACGGACCCGCCCCGGTCCAAACCGACGGGCACACCACGGTCCGGATCGGTTGCCGTACATCCTACCGACCGCGTTGACTGGTTCAACCGCAACGGCGCCGCCGGGCGCGAGCGACGAACGCCGCGCTCCGATCGGCCGTGACGGAGGAACGCTGTGAGCTTCTTCCGATCCGAACTGCCGTTTCCATCGGTTTGGACAAAAGTTTTAGCTGTCCGACGCATGCTGACGCGTATGTTGGAGGACGCCCCGCTGTCGCTCGATGACGGCGGGGGAGGTGAGAGTCTCCTTATCGCCGGTCCACCCATGACCGGCAAGTACGCGCTCATGCTCCGCCTGATGGCGGAAGCCGGCGACCGCGGCGTCCTCATCACCACCGGGGATCCCGTCGAACAAGCTCGCGCGGACTACGCGGAAGTCGCCGGGGTCGCACCCGAATCGGTCGGCGTCGTCGACTGCGTCTCCAAGCAGCAGGGCGGCGAGCTCGTCGAGGACGACCTCGTCAGGTACGCGTCCTCCCCGAAGAACATCACGGACATCGGGATGAAGTTCACCGACCTGTACGAGGTGTTCCGCGAGACGGAGGGATCCGTGGGTGTCGGCATCAACTCGCTGTCCGAGCTGTTGATGTACCTCGATCCGCAGGACGTCTACCAGTTCGTCCGTGTGCTCACCCGACAGACCGAAAACGAGGGGTGGACGACCATCGCGGTGATCAACTCGACGATGCACGACGAGCAGACGCTGCACACGATGTACGAGCCCTTCGACACCGTGATCAACACCCGCGAGGAGAACGGCGCCCGCGAGCTCCGCGTCCGAAACCGGACGCAGACGGCGACCGCGTGGACGACGTTCTGACGCCGACTTCCTTCCGGCTGGCGACGGATTCGTTCCGACGCTGACTTCAGCGGTTCCGAGCGCATCCGTTTCGTTACGACACTTGACTCCCAGCGCCCCCACCCTGCGGCAGTCCCGGCACCTGAACACGCTGGGAACTACGTCGGACACACCTCTACCCGCGGCGGCCGGGTCGATAGCAGTATTCAGTATCGCGGTATTCAATTTATCGAGGTCGACCGTCGCCCTTACACCGGACCCCGTGGATCGTCCGACAATGGCCGAGTTCGACCCCGAGCTGTTCGAGGACAAGTACGCGAACTACTTCTCGGAGCTCCAGCGGGCGTACAAGAACGCCTTCGAGACGATGAACGACCGGTTCGACTCGGAGCTGATCCACGCCATCGACCAGCAGATCCTCAACGAGTCCGAGCCGTTCTACGACGCGGACAGCGGGGCGTTCACCGTCGAGCTCCCCGAGAACCCGACCGAGCGACTGACCGCCATCGTCGTCGACGACGAGAAGCTGACCGAGACGCTCGATCGGTACGTCGCGGAGATCGAATCGGAGCTGTACCGCGTCTTCGACCTCGAGCGGCCCGAGGATCGGTGATCGCACGACCGCGAGACCCCGCCGAGCACAAGGTTGAAACCCTCGTGCCGCCAAGCAAACGGTAATGAGCGCCGACTCTCAGGACGACGGCGGCGAGGACGAACTGCGCGAGCGCGTGACGAACTTCCTGCGCCGCAACTTCCCGCAGATCCAGATGCACGGCGGCAGCGCGGCCATCCAGCATCTCGACCGCGAGACAGGAGAGGTCCACATCTCGCTGGGCGGCGCCTGCTCGGGCTGTGGCATCTCGCCGATGACGATCCAGGCGATCAAGTCCCGGATGACCAAGGAGATCCCCGAGATCAAGCAGGTCGTCGCCGACACGGGCATGGGGTCGGGCGCCGACGGCGACCTCGGCGGCATGGGTCACGCCGACGACGGCACGTCTCCCTCGTTCCCCGGCGAGTCCTCGGACGGCGAGGACGACGAAGGGCCGCAGGCGCCGTTCTGATCGGGCGACCCGTCTCGGTTTCTCTCTCTCTTTCGTCTTCGACTCCCGTAGCGACTCGCTTGTTTCTCGCAGGGCGTCTCGACCGACAACCCGTGATTCCGGAGCCGTGCACCCGTCTCTCGGCCGCCCTCGTCGTGTCGCACGCCGACTGTGCTCGCCGATCATGAATCATATATCGCGATATCGAATCTAACTCCGACCGGATCCCGGTGCCGTCTCGGCGCCGTGCAGACCAGAAGAGGGATTACTCGCGAGCGGAACTCGGGAGACATGAGCGACGATTCGCCCGAGAACGTGCTGTTCGTCGTGCTCGACACGGTCCGGAAAGACCGGCTCGGGCCGTATGGCTACGACGGGGGGACGACGCCGGGGCTGGACGCGTTCGCCGAGGAGGCAACGGTGTTCGAGAACGCCGTCGCGCCCGCGCCGTGGACGCTCCCGGTACACGCGTCGCTGTTCACCGGAATGTACCCGTACCGCCACGGCGCCGACCAGGAGAACCCCTATCTGGAGGGGGCGACGACGCTCGCCGAGACCCTCTCGGCCGAGGGGTACCGGACGGCCTGCTACTCCTCGAACGCCTGGATCACGCCGTACACCCACCTCACCGACGGCTTCGACGACCAGGACAACTTCTTCGAGGTGATGCCCGGCGATCTCCTGTCGGGGCCGCTCGCGAAGGCCTGGAAGACGATGAACGACAACGAAGCGCTCCGGACGGTCGCCGACAAGCTCGTCTCGCTGGGCAACGTCGCCCACGAGTACCTCGCGAGCGGCGAGGGCGCCGACTCGAAGACGCCCGCGGTGATCGACCGCACGAGGTCGTTCATCGACGACAGCGAGGCCGCCGGCGACGACTGGTTCGCGTTCATCAACCTGATGGACGCGCATCTCCCGTATCACCCGCCCCAGGAGTACGTCGACGAGCACGCCCCGGGCGTCGACTCGACGAAGGTGTGCCAGAACTCCAAGGAGTACAACGCCGGCGCCCGCGACATCGACGACGAGGAGTGGGCGGCCATCCGGGGCCTGTACGACGCGGAGATCGCCCACATCGACGACCAGCTCACGCGATTGTTCGACTGGCTGAAGGAGACCGACCGGTGGGACGACACCGCGGTCGTCGTCTGTGCGGACCACGGCGAACTCCACGGCGAACACGACCTGTACGGCCACGAGTTCTGCCTGTACGACCAGCTGATCAACGTCCCGCTCGTGATCAAGCACCCGGACCTGGAGGCGGACCGCCGCGCGGACACGGTCGAGCTCCTCGACACCTACCACACGGTGCTCGACACGCTGGACGTCGAGGGCGGCGCTCCGGCCGCCACTGGCGAGGAGGCGGTCGCGCTCGACCGCACGCGCTCGCTGCTGTCGGCCGACTACCGGGAGTTCGCCGGCGTCGACGAGGCCGACCGCGACCCGGGACAGCGCGCGTCACCCGGGGGAGAGTTCGGCTTCGTCGAGTACTCTCGACCCGTGGTCGAACTGAAGCAACTGGAGGAGAAGGCGTCGAGCGCGGGGATCGAGTTGCCCGAGGACTCTCGGTTTTACTCACGGATGCGCGCGTCCCGCGCCACGGACGCGAAGTACGTCCGCATCGACCGGATTCCGGACGAGGCGTTCCGGCTCGACGAGGACCCCGAGGAGAACAGCGACCTCGCCGACGGCGAGGATGATCGGGTTGCCGAGGCCGAGGCCAGACTGGGGAAGTTCGAGGCGGCCGCCGGCGGCGCGTGGACGGATGCCGACGACGCCGAGGTGACGGACGACTCGCTGGCGGAGATGGACGAGGAGGCGACCGAGCGGCTTCGCGATCTGGGCTACGTAGAATAAGCGCCGGTTCAGGGTCCGTACTGTGCTTTTTGACAAATTCGGCATCAGATAATCGCCAACAGTAGTCGGGATTCAGAGCCTATCCTGTGGTTCGGCCGACAGCCGTTCACTCCTCGACCCGCTCCCGTTCCCACGCCCGGAGGAGGTCGGCCATCGTTCGGTTCGTCGGCGTGTCGATCCCCGCGGCCGCGCCGTGGTCCACGACGGCGCCGTTGATCGCGTCGACCTCGGTCCGACTCCCCGACTCGACGTCCCGGTACATCGACGAGCGGTTGGCCCCGGTCTCCGCGACGACGGTGTCGACGGCGGCGACCGCCTCGTCGTCGGCGAGGTCGACGCCCCCGGAACGGGCGACGCGCGCGGTCTCACGGGCGGCACGGTGAGCGACCGAACGGCCCGGTCCGTCCGCGAGCGCCCCGTTGGACACGCGCGCGAGCGCGGTCACGGCGTTGATGCCGGCGTTGACGGCGAGCTTCTCCCAGCGTCGCCGCGGCATCCCCGGGTCGGCCGTGCAGTCGAGGTCGGCCCCGCGGAACGCGGCGGCGACGCGCTCGGCTCGAGGGCTCGCGGCGTCGCCCCCGTCGCCGTCGAGCCGGTCGTCCGCGAACTCGCCCACGTGGATCCGCCCGATTCCGGTGCAGCGCACCTCGCCCGGGCCGACGAGCTCGGCGCCGTAGGTGGCCGAGCCGGCGAGGACGCGGTCGCCGAGGGCCTCGGCGAGCGTCTCCTCGGAGAGGCCGTTCGACAGCGAGCAGACCACCTCGGGGTCGCCGCCGGCGAGCGCGCTTCCGGCCGCCTCTGCATCGTACGCCTTCACCGTGACGAGCGCGAGGTCGCAGGTCAGGTCCGCGGGCGTCGGATCGGTCGTCGCTCGCGGCCGGGTGTGTGAATCGAGTTCGCCGACGACGCGCAGGCCCTGCCCGGCGACGCGGCGGGCGTGCGGGTCGCGGGCGACGAGCGTGACGTGGTGCTCGCGCGCGAGCAGTCCGCCGACGAGACTCCCCAGCGCGCCGGCGCCGAACACGACGATGTCCATGTCTGCGGCTGGTCACGCGACGAAAAGAGCGGTTCGGTCGGTCGGCCGTCGGTCTGCCCGCCGCCGGAGCCAGTCCTCGGCCCAGTAATACAACTCCTCGCGCGAGGCGTCGCAACTCGGGCAGTTCGCCGGAGGGTCGCCGTCGATCTGGTCCATCTCGCCGCACTCCCAGCAGCGCCACATCACGTACGCCTTGCCGAAGATATCGCGCGCCTCGTCCAGCGTCACCGCGCCGGCGCCCTCGCCCGCGAGGACGTAGAAGCCGGCGTCGTCGACGCCCCGAACCGACCCCAGCTGGTTGTCGCCCCCGTCGTACACCGGCTGTCCGGCCGAGATATCCGTCAGCTGTATACGCCTTTCCCGCTCTGTTCTGCCGGCATACGCCACGGTACGCTCCGAATCGTGTTAAGCTATCTCACGGGTTCGGCGCGACGGGAACCGCGGGGCGGTTTCGAGCGGCGCCAACTCTTCTCGGGCCGGACGACCGTCGGCAGAACACCGGACGACTCGACGATGGATCGGAGCGCTCGGCCCGACAGATCACATGAAATCGGCAATGCTCCCCTGCTTGTTCTTGTCGTTCTCGAACACAGACTCCAGCGAGCGTTCGAGGATCTCCAGCCGCTGAATGGTGTACTCGCGGCAGCCGAACTCCTCGGCGACCCGCAGCGCCACGTCCATGTACTTGTTCACGGAGCCGCGGTGGACGGTGAGCGTCATGTCGCCGCCGCACTCGCGGCAGTCGCCGGTGAGCGGCATCCGGCGGTACTTCTCCCCGCAGTCCAGACATCTGGTCTCCTGTCGGGAGAACGCTCGGAGGTTCCCGATCAGGTCCGGCAGGAAGTGGTACTCGATGACGCGCTCGGCCACGTCGGTCTCGTCGACGGCGCGGAGCTTGCGTGCGAGCGCGAGTTGGGCGTCCATCTTATCCATCATCGACCCGAGCGTCTTGTACGCCGACAGATCCGGCCCGAGCGCGATGTCGGTCGTGTCGTGGGTGTGGTCGAAGCCGCGGTACTCGTCGTCGGTGCCGAGGGTGTCCTCGCCGATCCGGATCAGGTCCTCGACCTCGCCCGGGTCCGCCATGTCGAGGGTCGCCTCGTAGAACTCCCGCGGATACTGTCGCACGATGTCCATGTTGTGCGCCTCGTCGTCGATCTCCGAGGGGTCGATCCGCGAGGACATGACCAGCGGCGCGTCCATCTGGCCGCCGCGCTGGTCCGGGAGGAACGCCTTGCTGAAGTTGAGCAGGCCGTCCATGAGGAGCATGACGCAGTCCTCGTCACCATCGCATTGCTTCTGTGATAGGTCGTTGGCAACGAGCGAGTGGGTGTCCTCGACGGTGAGGCAGTAGGTGTAGTCGGTGTTCGAATCGACGTATTCCACCGTTGCAACGGACTCAACGAGCGCGTCCTCTCCGCCACCGTCGAACGCGCGCCGTGGTGTCGTCGCTCTGTTTTCTATCTGTTCACGCAGTCGGTCGTGTTTCCGGTCGAGGTGGAATCCGACACGATCGGAGAAGGTAACGGCGTCTTCGGAACTGACACGGAGAACGTAACTCCGGGCCGACCGTGAGGGGTCGTCGACCGCATAGTAGTCGGGGAACTTCGTGTGAAGCGGCACCGGATCCTCGATGTCGACACGACCGACGATGCCGAGCCGCGAGAGTAGCGCGATTAGGTCCTCTTTCAGTTCCGGACTCACCGTGGTTGCGGACACGACGGCCGCGTTGCACTCGGCAGTTCCATCGCCGCTGAAGTAGCCGCTGAGGTATGCTTCAACGATCCGTTCGTCGGCGTCGAACACGCACTGCGGGACGCGTTTAGTCTCGGCACGAACTCCCGCGTCGAGGATACTGTCGAAGAACGCACGGAGTAACCTGCCCGAGGCCGTAATCTTCGCCTCATTCTCGCAGTACGGGTTGACGCCGAACTCCTCGCGAAGAACATCGACGTAGAAGTCACGCGCCTGCGCTTCGGTTCCACAGATCGTCGTCTGATGGATCGTGCCTTTGGGCGTCTCCTGCTCCCGCGCGAATCCCTCGGCGGCGTAGTATCCGAGGAGCGTCGCGACCCGCTCGCTCACTTCGACGTGTCTGTCGACCTCTGCCGAATCTCGCTTCACGCCGAGCTTCGCCTCGAACGGAACGAAATCAAGCATCTCCTCGACCGAGTCAAATAACTCCAGCAGGAGTTCCGCAGGAAGGCTTCTCCGGTAGAGATAGTTGCTTAGCCCCTTCTTCGAGAGCCCGAGGTATTCGGCGGTACTCTTCAACGGGTAGAACCGGCCGTCCCACTCATCTGCCAACCGGTCCGTGAACAGGTCATAGAGTTCGTCCTTTTCCAGCCCCTTTATCATCAACCGGTCGTTACCGACCGCCTCGGAATCGATGAACTCCCCGAGAAGATCGAACGTCTCGGTACCACTTGCTCTGACGCTGTCGAGGTGTGCCGGCTTGACGACGTGATCGTCCTCACTTAGATCCCTCGCTGCCTTCGACCGGATCTCTTCACCGTCGAACACGTGCATCTCGTGATCCGGCGTCACCGTGATCTCCCGTCCGCTTCGCGTTTCCACACGGACCATGTGGTCGGGCGCGACGTGCTTCGACACCGCTTCGACCGGCTTCAGTAACTCCTCGCCGTCCTCCGTCACCGACGGGACAAACACGTCGCCGTCGAGTTCAGACACGAGCGTCCCGAAATCGTCTTCCTCGAGATCATCCAGCCGCGCCTCGACGAACTCGTCGATCCGGCCGTGGTGCCACTCGTCGGCCTCATCGCGGTACCAGAGCTTCGTCTCCGGGTGGAAGCAGTTCCGACGCTTGGCCGCGTGAAAATACGGGTGCGCGTAGCCGACGGCCGCGCTCGTGAACCCCACGACCCGACCGACCACGGCCGCGCTCGTGTGGGGCGCCATCCCGAACACCAACTCGCCCACGAGGTCGTCGCGCTCGTTCACCTCGTAGAACGGCTCCAGCCCGTAGAAGTCGGTGAGGAGTTCGTCGACGAAGTCGGCCGTCTTCATCATGTGCTCGGCGGCGCCGTCCGAGAGCACGATGTCCTGCACCTTCAGCTCGATAAGCTGGTCGTCGTGGACGAGCGGCTCGCCGTCGATGTCGGTCTCGTAGCCCAGCTCCCGGAAGTGGTCGGCCGTCACGTCCAGTTCCTCCGGCCGGACCGACGTGACCGGGAGGTCGGTCATGTCGTAGCGAACCGTCCCGTCCTTGAACGACGTGACGCCGTGTTTCGCCCGGAAGATCCCCTTCTCGATGGGCTCGGGTGTCTTATCCGCGGAGGACAGCCCCTTGACGCCCTTCAGGATCTCGAAGCTCGCCTCGCGTTCGTCGGTCCGCTCCAGCGCCGACCAGTACTCGTCGTTGAGGTCGATCTCGTGCCAGTCGGGGCTCTCCACCTCGCGTTCGCAGCGGGGGCACTCGACGCGGCCGGACTCGTCCGGCTCGCACAGCGTCCCGCACTCGTCGCACTCGTAGTAGGGCTCGGTGTGTGCGCCGCAGCCGGGACACTCGGGTTTGAACGTGTGCTCGCCGCAGTCGGGGCACTCCCGCTCGCCGACCAGCACGTCGTAGACGCCCTTCCCCTTGTCCGTCCGGTTCCGGGCCGCCTCGCCGATGGAGCGCTGGTTGCCGCCGAGCTCCGTGATCGGAAACAGCGTGTGGACCGCCGGCGAGAGGTCGCGGCTCTCGGACTTCTCCGGGCGCCCCATCCGGTTGCCGATCCGGGTCGGCGCGCGCTCGCGGACCTCGAAGTCGGTCACCTCGTTGACCGCTCGGATGGCGTTGTCGCCGCCGTCCCACTCGCGCGCCTCATCGGAGAGATCCTCCGGCGTCCACTCGCGCCGGAGGCCGTCCGTGACCCCGAGTTGCCGGAGCAGCGGACGGAAGTCGGGGATACGGAGGGCGTCCTCGGTCTGGGTGTGCTCGACGAGCAGCGTCTCCAGCGCGGGGCGCACCGTGTCGGTGTGCTCGACGACGAGCAGGTCGCCGGTGACCTCGCCGGCGGCGACCGCGTCGGCGACCGCGTCGTACTCCGCGACGGAGATGTCGTGCCAGCAGTACGTGTAGGCGGGGTGCAGCGGGGCGTCGTACTCGTCGACCCACGCGAGCGCCTGCTCGGCGTCGGGGTTGTCGAGGTCCGTGGTGAGGTCGTCCTCCAGCGCCTGGAGATCCGCTCCCGCCTCGGCGAGGTCCTGTTCCCACCACTCGCGAACGTAGGAGGCTGGCGCGAGCGGGTGGTTGTTCTCGATGAACTCGCCGAAGTTGACGAGGTACTCGCCCAGATCGAGCACCTCCTCGACGCCGTTTCTGACCTCCTTGGCCTCCGCCGGGTCGTCGATGCGGCGCACGTCGCCGTTCGCCAGCCTGACCGTCGGCCCGTCGATGGAGTCGACGGGTACCACGCCCCCGGCCTTCCCGGGGCGCTCGGTCTTGATCTGGGTCCCCGTCGCGAGGAAGTCGTCGACGATATGCATCGTTGCCGGGTGGACGCCGGCAGTCGCGAAGCCGTGGTTGCGCGCGCGGCCGTACCGAAGCCGGAATCCGCCCGACTCGGAGGGGTGGCCGAAGACGGGTCGCCCGGCGATCAGGTCCCGAAGGAACTTCTTGGAGGGGTCGGGGCGGAGCGGGCCGTCCGGTCCGTCGTCCTCGACGGCCCCGTCGGCGTCGCCCTCGTTCCCGTCCTCACCGTCGCTGGCGGCCTCCTCACGGTCCTCGGTGTCGTTGCCGGCCCCGTCGGTGTCGTCGTCGGCCGCGTCATCGCTCGCGTCGTAGTACGTGCCGTCGATGAGGTCCTGGAGCCACGGCCAGTCGACTTCGTCGAGTTGGCGGGTGTAGCGCTGGATCTTGGGGGCCTTGAGCGCGATCCCCTCCGCGAGGACGAGACACATCCCGCCGCGGGCGTTGTTGGTGTCCACCCGTTCGAGGTCGCGGAACCCGGAGACCTCCTCGTCGCCGGTGGCCTCCCCGTCCAGCATGATCGGCATGTGATCGGCGATGAACTTCGTCTCCTTGTCCTTCGGCGTGTACTGAAGGCCGGTCTCCTTGTCGTAGAGGCCGATCTCCTCGGCGTAGCGTTCGACCTCGTCGTCGCGGGCGCGGTACTCCTCGATGCCCAACAGCGCGCGGGCGTAGTCGCCCACGAGCACCGACAGCGCCTGCGCGGTCCCGCCGGCCGAGCGGATCGGGCCGGCGTAGTAGACGTTGATGAACTCGGTGCCGTCGTCGTTCTCGAGGATCTCGACGCGGTCGATCCCCTCGATGGGCGCGGCGACGACCCCCTCGGTGAGCAGGGCGACGGCGGTCCGTACGGCGCCCTCGATCTTGCCCGCCCGCGAGTCGAAGTCGCCGACGGTGCCCTCCACGAAGTCGGTGACGAGTTCGAGGGCGGCCTCCTCGCGGGAGAACTCCTCCTCCAGTTCGCGGACGCGCTCGGCGACGCCGGGGATGCCGAGGATGTTCTCGACGCGGTCGGCCATGTCGCGGGCGACGGGGATCTCGATCTCCGTCTCGGGATCCTTCCCCTGCGCCTTCGCGGCCTCGGCGCGCTCGAACGCCTCGTCCAGCCTGTCCTCGATCCGTGTGAAGTAGCGCTCGTCGTCCGGTCTCATGTCGTCTCCTCCGTCGCTTTCCCGCTCGCCCCGTCGGCAGTCGCCCGCCCGCTCGCCTCATCGGTCGCCTCTCCCGTCGTCCAGTACCGCGGTCGCGTCGTCGGTGACGGCCCCGGAGCCGGCGTCACGCCGGCGACGAACGCGTCGCCTCGGCTCGCGTGTCGGGGTCGTCTGTGCACGTCACCTTCCTGTGCGGGGGAGGGTGATAAGCGGTTCGTCGTCGCCGGCGGGGTCCCGGCCGCACCCCCTACAGCCAGAGGTCCAGGTCCGTCACCGCGTCGTGCTCGCGTTCCAGCGGCTCCTCGAACGCGCGGAGATACACCTCGCCCGCGAACACGGTCCCCGCGTTCAGGTGGCCCGCCAGCGCCTGCCCGCTGCGGCGCGACAGCACCGCGTGGGTGTGCGCGAAGCGGTCGCCCTCCAGCAGCGCGATGTTGCCGACACAGGCGGCGACCTCAAGCGGCTCGTCGAACGTCACCGACTGATACTCCTGGTCGTCCTGGTCGTAGAACCACACCTCGGCGTCCTGGACGGCGCCCATGGCGTTGAACCACGCGGCGTCCGCATCCACCTCGTCGGCGAGCGACTCGATCTCCTCGCGCCAGTCGGCGCCGTTGTCCAGACTCGCCATGTACTCGCCGGCGACCTCGACTTCCCGGTAGTCCATACCCGATTCGTCGACCGACCGGCAGTAAAACGTTGCCGCCGCGGGAGGGGAGACGGCCGCGCGCGCCCGACCGACGCCCCGCCCGGCGGGCGAGGGTTCAAATCCGATGCCGGGACCAGCACCGACGATGCGACGCTGAGACCTGTCGCCGACGGCGAGGCGGGTGCGCGGTCCGACCGTCGGCGTGCGGACGTGAATCGATCGATCCCCGGGCGATTTCGATCAGTCACACAGGCCGCCTGTCAGCCCCTTCGGAGCAGCAGCTATCGCGTCGCCTCGGCGATGGCACGGTCGAGGTCGGTCACGATGTCCGCGGGATCCTCCACGCCGACCGAGAGCCGAACCATGTCACTGGTGACGCCCGCGGCCAGTTGCTCCTCCTCGGTGAGCTGCTGGTGAGTGGTGCTCGCGGGGTGGATGACGAGCGTCTTGGCGTCGCCGACGTTCGCCAGCAGCGACGCGAGTTCCGTGTTCTCCACGGTTCCGCGCGCTGCCTCGTAGCCGTCGGCCAGCCCGAAGGCGATCATGCCGCCGTAGCCGCCGTCGAGATACTCCGACGCCTCCGCGTGGGTCTCGTGGTCCGGGAGCCCAGGGTACGTCACCCACTCGACGGCCGGGTGGTCGGCGAGGTGCTCGGCAACGTGCTGGGCGTTCGCGCAGTGGCGCTCCATCCGCATCGGCAGCGACTCAAGCTTCTGCATCGTCGCCCAGGCGTCGAACGGCGACTGCGCGCTCCCCAGGTCGCGCAGGCCGCGAGCGATGGCACCGTACGTGAGCGCGGTCTCTCCGAAGCGCTCGGCGAAGTTGACGCCGTGGTATGCGGGGTTGTCGGCGCCCAGCTCCGGGAAGCGCTCGGCGTGCTCGCCCCACGGGAACGAGCCGCCGTCGACGAGCACGCCGCCCACGGTCGATCCGGAGCCGTGGATCCACTTCGTCGTCGACTCCCACACGAGGTCGGCGCCGTGCTCGATCGGCCGGCAGAGATACGGCGTGGCGAACGTGTTGTCGACGAACAGCGGCACGCCGTGCTCGTGGGCGATGTCGGCGATCCGCTCGATATCGGGCGTGACGAGCGCCGGATTGCCGATCGTCTCCAGGTGGACGAACGCCGTGTCGCCGTCGATCGCCTCCGCGTAGGTGTCGTAGTCGAGGGTATCGACGAACCTGGTTTCGACTCCCCGGCGCTCCACCGTGTGCGTGAGGTAGGTGTACGTCCCGCCGTACAGCGACGACGACGAGACGATGTTGTCGCCGGCGGACGCGAGCAGGAACGTCGCGAGATCGAACGACGCCATCCCGGAGCTCGTCGGCACGGCGCCCACGCCCCCCTCCAGCGACGCGAGCCGCTCGCCCAGCCGTGCCACCGTCGGATTGAGCAGCCGGCTGTAGATGTACCCCTCCTCCTCCAGCGCGAACAGCCGCGCCGCGTGGTCGGCGTCGTCGAACACGTAGGAGGTCGTCTGGTGGATCGGCGGCGCCCGCGCGCCCGTCGTCGGGTCGGGGTCCGCGCCCTCGTGGACGCTGCGCGTCCAGAAGCCGTAGTCGTCGGTGTCTTCGTCGGACATCTCGTTCGCTCGTACCGAGGCCGACGGCTAAGCACTGCCGTCGCCACGGAAATTCGCCGGCGTTCGTGACGCCACCGCCCCGTTCGAGCCGCAGGACTACCCCGGGAACAGGCTCGCGTGGACCGGCGCGCGGTCGGGATCGCCGGAGTGGCCGCCCGAGCCACCGCGATCGTCGCGGTCGTCCCCCTCGTCGCGGAGGGCGCGTCCGCCGACGCCGTCGGCGAGGAAATCGCGCAGCGGCGGTCCGACCGACTCGGGTTCGACGAGAAACGCGTCGTGGCCGTGGTCCGACTCGACGACGTGGTGTGCCGTCGGCACGTCCACGTCGCGGGCGGCGTCCGCGAGCGCACGCGACTGTTCGACGGTGAAGTGCCAGTCCCCCGTGAACGACAGCGCGAGCAACTCTCCCTCGTACGCAGCCAGCGCCTCCGCGTCGGAGCCGTAGTCCGCCCCGAGGTCGTACTCGTCCATCGCCCGCGTGAGATAGAGGTAGCTGTTGGCGTCGAACCGGCCGGTGAACGAGTCGGCGTTGTAATCGAGGTACGACTCGACCTCGCGATACGGGAAGAACCGATCCGTCGGGTCCGCCGGAGCGTCGCCGAAGGCGCCCCGGCCCGCCGCGCGGCGGCCGAACTTCCGGCCCATCGATGCCTTCGAGAGGTACATCACGTGGCCGATCCGACGGGCTTGTGCGAGGCCGTCGTCGGGGTTCGGCCGGTCGGCGCCGTAG
The DNA here is from genome assembly GCF_019880225.1 of Halobaculum rubrum. Classification (NCBI taxonomy): domain Archaea; kingdom Methanobacteriati; phylum Methanobacteriota; class Halobacteria; order Halobacteriales; family Haloferacaceae; genus Halobaculum; species Halobaculum rubrum. The sequence continues at coordinate 1,217,789 of NZ_CP082284.1, read as the reverse complement.
TAGTCGCCGCCGTTCCAGTTCGGGTCGGTAGTGATCGCGCGGCGGGCGATGGCGTCGAGCGAGAGGCATTGCGTGTCGAGGCGCGCGGCCGTCGCGACGGCGGCCACGCGGCGCACGTCGTCCGGGAAGCGCTTCGCCCAGTCGAGCGCGTTCATGCCGCCGACGCTGCCGCCGACGACGGCGTGTAGGCGGCCGACGCCGAGACGGTCGAGCAGCCGCCGCTGTGCGCGCGTCCAGTCACCGACGGTGACGGGCGGGAAGTCGGTACCCCACGGCTCGCCGTCCGGCCCCTCGGACGGCGGGCCGGAGGAGCCGTAACAGGAGCCGGGGACGTTCACGCAGACGACGTAGTACTCGGTCGTGTCGATGGCCTTCCCCGGTCCGACCACGTCGTCCCACCACGCGCGGGCCTGGCCGGCCGTCTGGACGCCCGTGTCGCCGTCGTCGCCCGCGTCGCTCCCGTCCACCGCGCCGGCGTCGTGGTCCTCGCTGCGGGGTGCGTTCGAGACGTGCTGGCTCCCGGTGAGCGCGTGGCAGACGAGGACCGCGTTGCTCGCGGACTCCGTCCGCTCGCTCGCGGCGGTTCCCGCCGTGCCCCCGTCGAACTCCCCGTACGTCTCGTACGCGAGTTCGAGGTCGTCGACCGACTCACCGCACTCGAACCGGAACTCGCCGACCGACTCGACGGCGGTCATCGCGTCGCCTCCGCGATGGCGCGGTCGAGGTCGGTCACGATGTCCGCGGGGTCCTCGATCCCGACCGACAGGCGCAGCAGGTCCGGGCTCACGCCCGCAGCCGCCTGTTCCGCCTCGGTGAGCTGTGCGTGGGTCGTGCTCGCCGGGTGAATGAGCAGCGAGCGGGCGTCGCCGATGTTCGCGAGAAACGAGATGAGTTCCACCTCCTCACACAGGCGTTTCCCGGCGGCGAAGCCGTCCGCGAGCCCGAACACGACCATGCCGCCGAAGTCGTCGAGATACTCGGCGGCGGTCTCGTGAGTCGGGTGATCCGCGAACCCGGGGTAGGTAACCCACGCGACCTCGGGGTGGTCGCGGAGGTGCTCGGCGACGATCCGGGCGTTCTCGCAGTGTTTCTCCATGCGGACGGGGAGCGTCGAGAGGCCCTGAAGTGTCTGCCAGGCGTCGAAGGGAGACTGGGGATTGCCGAGCGTGCGGACGCCGCGGTGGCGCGCGACCTGCGTGAACGCACGCTCGCCGAAGTGTTCCGAGAAGTCGACGCCGAAGGCGGCGTTCTCTCCCGACAGTTCGGGATAATCGGCGTCCGGGTGGTCCCACGGGAAGGTGCCGCCGTCGACGAGGACGCCGCCGACGGTGGTTCCCGCTCCGTGGATCCACTTGGTGGTGGAGTTCCACACCACGTCGGCGCCGTGGTCGATGGGGTTGCACAGCACGGGGGTTCCGAAGGTGTTGTCGACGACCAGCGGGACCGCGTGCTCGTGGGCGATCTCGGCGACCCGTTCGAAGTCGGGCGTCACGAGCGACGGGTTCGCCACCGTCTCGACGTGGACGAACGCGGTGTCATCGTCGACGGCCTCCTCGTAGGCCGCGTAGTCGGCGGTGTCGACGGTCCGAAGGTCGACGCCGCGCCGGGAAGCCATATGTGCGAGATAGGTGCTCGTGCCGCCGTACATGTCGGCGCTGGCGACGACGTTGTCGCCGGCGCGCGCGAGCAGACTGGTCGCCGTGTCGATGGCGGCCATTCCCGAGGCGGTGGCGACGGCGTCGACGCCGCCCTCCAGGTCCGCGAGCCGCTTCTCCAACACCCGCGTCGTGGGGTTGGAAATACGGGAGTACACGTCGCCCTCGCGCTCGAGGGCGTACAGGTCGGCCGCGGTGTCGGCGTCGGGGAACGAGTAGGATGTCGTCTGGTAGATGGGCGGCGCCCGAGCGCCGGTCGCCGGATCGCCGGTCCAGCCGGTGTGGAGCGCCCGCGTCCGCGCGCCCCACTCGCCCGTCGGCGCGTCGGCGTCGTCGGTCATGTACTACGGGAATATTCACTCAAACGGATATGCACGACAGTTACGGCAACGTCTGCCGGGTGACGGACCGACTCCCAAAGCATAAAACGGAGACCGCCGGAATCGGGCGGTATATGGCCGCCATCGAGTTGGACGGCGTCACGAAGCGGTACGGCGACGTAACGGCCGTCCGCGACCTCGACCTCACCGTCGAGGAGGGCGAAGTGTTCGGCTTCCTCGGTCCCAACGGGGCGGGCAAGTCGACGACGATCAACATACTGCTCGATTTCGTCCGCCCCACGAGCGGCAGCGTTCGGGTGCTCTCGCGGGACGCGCAGGCGGAGTCGGTTGCGGTGCGCCGCCACACTGGCGTCCTCCCCGAGGGGTACGACGTGTACGAGCGGCTCACCGGCCGCCAGCACGTCGAGTTCGCCATGCGCTCGAAGGAGCTCGACGGCGACGTCGACGCCGTACTGGAGCGTGTCGGGATCGCCGATGCCGCCGACCGCCGCGCCGGCGGCTACTCCAAGGGGATGCGCCAGCGGCTCGTCCTCGGGATGGCGCTTGTCGGCGAGCCCGACATCCTCATCCTCGACGAGCCCTCCTCGGGACTGGACCCCGCCGGCGCCAAGGAGATGCGCGAGATCGTCCGCGAGGAGGCTGATCGGGGGGCGACGGTGTTCTTCTCCAGCCACGTGCTCGGTCAGGTGGAACCGGTCTGCGACCGCGTCGGCATCATGCGCGAGGGAGAACTGGTCGCCGAGGACTCCATCGAGGGCCTACGCGAGGCCGTCGGCGGCGAGGAGCAACTCGTCGTCACCGTCGACACAGCCGCCGAGGAGGACTTGGAGGGCGTTCGCGCGCTCTCTGGCGTCTCCTCGGCGGCGACCGACGGCGGCACCGTCACCGTCTCGTGTGAAAGCGACGCGAAGACGGGTGTGATCGGCGCGCTGGAGGACGCCGGCGTCACGGTGAAGGACTTCTCGACGGAGGAGGCGAGCCTGGAGGACCTGTTCCTCACGTACGCGACGGACGACGGTTCGGGCGCCGGAACCGGCGGCGACGCCACGGGTACGGAGGTGGCCGAATGAGCTTCGGGAGACGGTCCTGCTCGCTCGCGTCGCTCACGGGTCGCTCCGCTCACGGCTCGCTTCGGTCGCCGCTCGCTGTCGCGGTCTCACTCCGTTCGACCGCGCTCGCTCCCCGTTCGCCACTGAGGTCTCATCCCGTTCGACCTCGCACCGCTCGCTTCGCGGGCTGCGACTCCCGTGCTCACACTCACTGGGGGTGGTTCGCGTGAGCTTGGAGGCCGTCGCGCGCAAGGACTTCCAGGACGCGGTGCGCTCGCGCTGGCTGCTGGGGCTGACGGCGTTCTTCGTCCTGCTCGTGTCGGTGGTCGTCTACCTCGTCCGCCCGGGCGAGGGTCAGACGCTCTCGACGAGCGCGCTTCTCGGGTCGGTGTTCATCCGGGACGCGCTGGTCACGACGCTCATCCCGCTCATCGCGCTGGTCGTCTCGTACAACGCGGTCGTCGGCGAGCGCGAGTCGGGGTCGCTGAAGCTGCTGCTCGCGCTGCCGCACTCGCGGGGGGACGTGGTGTTCGGAAAGGTCGCGGGCCGCGCGGGCGCCATCGCGGTGCCCGTCTCGGTCGGGTTCCTCCTGCCGGGGCTGGTGGCCGCGATCGGGCCGCTGTCGCTGCGGCCGTTCACGTTCGTCGGCTACATCCTGCTGACGCTGCTGCTGTCGGCGGCGTTCGTCGCCATCGCCGTCGGCTTCTCGGCGGCGGTGGCGTCGAACCGGCTCGCCATCGGCGGCGCCGTCGGGCTGTACTTCCTGTTCGTCCCGCTGTGGGGCGCCATCCAGTTCCCGCTGCAGCTGTACCTGGGAACGGGCGGCCCCGACTGGCTCCCGATCTCGGGGTCGTCGCTGCTTGAGTTCCTCCGACTGGTCAACCCCACCGGCTCGTTCAAGATCGTCTCCGGCGAGTTCGTCAACGGCGTCCTGTTCGCGGCCGGGCAGGCCGGCACCGAGGCGGCCGGGCGGTACGCGACGCAAATGGAGATCGCGGCGTTCGCGATGCTCGGCGCGTGGCTGCTGGTGCCGCCGCTGCTTGGGTTGTGGCGGTTCGAGGGCGCAGATCTGTAGTCGGCGCGTTCGGCGGTTTCGGGTCGTCGGTCGGGACGCAGTTGACTGCCGCGGGGGTACTCGAAAGCCCCGGCGGCTACGCTCCCGCGGCACGCGCTGTGCTCGTCACCTCGCTCGCTTCGCTCACTCGGTTCCGGTGCTTGCGGTACCGGGGTTCGCGTAGCCGCCGGCCCCTTCCAGTCCCACCCCAGGGCGCCGCGCCGCAGCCACGACCTCCCCAGCCGATTCGCTCGCCCGGTCGCTCCGCTCCCGGTCTCGCTCATCCCTCGCGCGCTTGCGGCTGCGACGGAGCGCAGCCGGCACGCGCCACCGCGGCTGATCAGTTCTCGCTCTCGGGCGGCCACTCGATCCCGTGCTCGGCGAGGAGGTCCGAAAAGGCCGCCTCGTCCAGTTCCGCCACGTCGTTCGCCTCGGCGTCCTCGCGCTTGCTCGTCCCGGGACTCTCGCCGACGACGAGGTAGTCCGTGTTCCCGGAGACGGAGCCGGTGGCGTTCGCGCCGTGCGCCTCCACGAGATCCTGCGCCTCGCTGCGGGCGGTCGACAGCGACCCGGTGAACACGACCGTCAGCCCGTCGAGGGCGTCGCCCGTCTCGGTGTCGTCGGACTGTGGGTCGACGAACCGGAGGAGGTCGTCGATGACGCGGGCGTTCTGCTCGGTCTCGAAGAAGTCGCGGACGGTTCGGGCGACCGTCTCGCCGATGTCGTCCACTTCCTGCAACTCCGCCTCGCTCGCGTTCCGGACGGTCTCGAAGGTGCCGAAGTGGCGCGCGAGGTTTCGGGCCGTCGCGGCGCCGACCTCGTGGATGCCCAGCGCCGCGAGGAACTCCGCGAGCTCCGGCTCGGTGCTCGCCTCGACCTCGCGGATCAGGTTGTCCGCGCTCGTCTCGCCCCACCCCTCCAACTCGATCAGTTCCTCGCGGCGGTCGGGAAGGCGATAGAGGTCGGGGAGCGTCTCGACGAGCCCCGCCTCCCGAAGCTGTTCGACCGACTCCTCGCCGAGCCCCTCGATGTCGAGCCCCCCGCGGCTCGCGTAGTGGACGACCGCACGCTCGGCCTGTGCCGGACACGCCAGCCCGTTCGGACAGAACGCGAGCGGCCCGTCGCGCTCCACCGCGGTCCCGCAGACGGGGCACTCGTCGGGGAACTCGTAGGCCGCGTCGCTGCGGGACTCGACGACCTCGGCGACCTGCGGGATCACGTCGCCGGCGCGCTTCACGCGCACCTCGTCGCCGACGCTCACCCCCAGCGACGCGATCTCGTCGGGGTTGTGCAGCGTGGCGCGCGACACCGTCACCCCGCCCACGTCGACCGGGTCGAGCAGCGCCACGGGCGTCAGGCGACCGGTCCGGCCGACCTGCACGACGATGTCCTCCACCGTCGTCACCTCGTGGCGGGCGGGGAACTTGTAGGCGAACGCCCAGCGATAGCTCCGGGACTTGGTCCCCAACTCCTCGCGGGCGGCGCGACCGTTCACCTTGATCACGACGCCGTCGATCTCGTAGTTCAGGTCCTCGCGCGCCTCGGCCAGGCGGTCGCGGTAGTCGATCGCCGCCTCGATGTCGGCCGCGAGTTCGGCGCGGTCGTTCACGTGCAGGCCGAACGAGCGCAGCGCGTCCAGTTCTCCGAGGTGCGTGTCGGGCTGGGTCGGGACGTTCGGATCGACGTCGCCGTCCGACTCCCACCCGAGCACGTCGTAGAAGAAACAGTCGAGCGGTCGCTCGGCGACGGCGTCGATGTCGAGCTGTCGGAGCGTGCCCGCGGCGGCGTTGCGGGGGTTCGCGAACGGCTCTTTCCCCGCCTCGACGCGCTCGCGGTTGTGCTCCTGGAAGGCGTCGCGGGGGATGAACACTTCGCCGCGCACGGCCAGCGTCTCGGGGGGATCGCCCGCGAGCCGCTCCGGGACCGAGCGGATCGCCCGCACCTGCTCGGTCACGTCGTCGCCGACGCGGCCGTCGCCCCGCGTCGCCGCCTGCACGTAGCGCCCGTCCTCGTACACCACCTCGACGGAGAGGCCGTCGAACTTCGGCTCGCAGGAGTAGGTCACATCGGCGTCGTCGTCCAGCGTGCGGCGCACGCGCTCGTCGAACTCGCGCACGTCCTCGGCGTCACCCGACTGATCGATCGACAGCATCGGTGCGGCGTGCTCCACCTCCCCGAGTTCGTCCAGCGTGCCGCCGCCGACGCGGCGCGTGGGAGTGTCGGCGGTGTCGAGGTCGAACGTCTCCTCCAGTTTCTCCAGCCGCGCGAACAGCGCGTCGTACGCTCGGTCGGCGATCAGCGGATCGTTTCGGGCGTAGTAGCGGTGGTCGTGCTCCCGGATCGCCGCGCGCAACAGGTCGGCCTCGGCCGCCGCCGCGTCGGCGTCGAGGTCCTCGACCGGCGCGAACTCGGTGTCCGGCTCTGTCAGATAGGGGTTGTCCGGGTCGGCGTAGCGGAGGTCGTCGTCGTCGACCTCGGCTGGCTGGCTCATTGGCGGCGGTTGGCGGGGCGATGGCTAAAATGGGACGACCGCCGGCGGGGTGCTCACCTCACCGCTCGTTTCGTACGTCGGGGACGAGGACCCCCTCGTCCTCGAACAGGTCCGCGAGCTCGAACATCGACTCGACGACCACGTTGCAGGACGGCTCGACCGCGGGCTTGGGCTCGTAGCCGACCGCCAGCCCCGCAACCTCCAGCATCGGGAGGTCGTTGGCGCCGTCGCCGACGGCGACGGTCCGACCCATCGGCACGCCCTGTTCGTCGGCGACGCGCTCCAACTGTTCGTCCTTCGTTCCCTCGATCAGCGGCCCCTCGACCTCGCCGGTGAGGCGGCCGCCCTCGATCGGCAGGCGGTTGGCGACGATCTCGTCGACCTCCGCGCCGGCTTTCTCCAGCGCGGCGGCGACGCCGCGCTCGAAGCCGCCGGTGAAGATGGCGACGTAGTGGCCGCGGTCGCGAAGGCGCTCGATCACGTCCGCGGCGCCCTCGCGGAGTTCGACCTCGCCGTAGGCCGCCTCGGCGTCCTCCTCTTCGAGGTGTTCCAGCAGCGCCGCGCGCTTGCGCAGGCTCTCCGCGTAGCTGAGTTCGTCGTTCATCGCGCGCTCGGTGATGTCGGCCATCTCCTCTGCCACGCCGCACTGCTCGCCCAGCAGCACCGTCATCTCCGAGTCCGAGAGCGTCCCGTCGAAGTCGAACGCCACGAGTCGAGTCATGGACGGCCGTTGGCGGGCCGCGGCTTCAACTCCTGTGGTTCGCGTCGCCCCGCGGCGACGTGTCCTCCGGCCGAATGCCGCACACATGTGGTCTCTCCACTCGAAATAAGGGGGTAGTGTATCCACACTCTTGGATCACACTGCCGGGCGAGTTCCGCCGAGGTGGAAAGCCTTTACCTCGCCCCGAAACTCCGGTCGCGCATGAAGGTACTCGTCACGGATCCCATCGCTGACGCGGGGATCGAATCGCTCCGAGACGCCGGCCACGAGGTCGTCACGGGCTACGAACTCGAGGGGCAGGACCTCCTCGACGCCGTCGCGGACGCGAACGCCCTGATCGTCCGCTCGGGCACCGAGGTGACCGCCGAGGTGTTCGAGGCGGCACCCGAGCTCGTCATCGTCGGGCGCGCCGGCATCGGTGTCGACAACATCGACATCGAGGCGGCGACCGACCACGGCGTCGTCGTCGCGAACGCCCCGGACGGGAACGTCCGCGCGGCCGCCGAGCACACTGTCGCGATGACCTTCGCGGCTGCCCGCTCCATTCCGCAGGCGCACGGCCGGCTCAAGGACGGCGAGTGGGCCAAGGGCGACTACCTCGGGCGCGAGGTGAACAACAAGACGCTCGGCGTCGTCGGGCTGGGCCGCGTCGGTCAGGAGGTCGCCAAGCGCCTCGACTCGCTGGGCATGGATCTGGTCGTCTACGACCCGTACATCAACGAGGAACGCGCCGCGCAGTTCGGCGCCGAACTCGTCGACGAGCTGACCGACTGCCTCGCCCGTTCGGACTTCGTCACCATCCACACGCCGCTGCTGCCCGAGACGGAGGGGATGATCGGCGCCGAGGAGCTGGCGGCGATGGGCGACGCCTACCTGATCAACTGCGCGCGCGGCGGCATCGTCGACGAGGACGCCCTCGCCGAGGCCGTCGAGGACGGGCCCGTCCCCGGCGCCGCGCTGGACGTGTTCGCCGAGGAGCCGCTGCCCGAGGACTCGCCGCTGCTCGACGTGGACGACGTGATCGTCACGCCCCATCTCGGCGCGAGCACGGAGGCCGCCCAGGAGAACGTCGCCGTCGACACCGCCAAGCAGGTGCTGGCGGCGTTCGCGGACGAACCGGTTATCAACGCGCTCAACGCCCCCTCGGTGGACGAGTCGGCGTTCCCGCGCATCGAGCCGTACCTCGACGTGGCCGACACTGCCGGGCGGATCGCCGCCCAGCTGTTGGGCGAGCGCATCTCGAGCGTCGAGGTCCACTACGAGGGCGACATCGCCGGCGAGAAGGTCGACCTCGTCACCGCCAGCGCGCTGAAGGGCGTGTTCTCGCCGCTGGAGTACGAGGTGAACGCGGTCAACGCCCCGCAGCTCGCCGAGGACCGCGGCATCGAGGTGACCGAGAGCAAGACCCGACAGGCCGAGGACTTCCAGAGCCTCGTCACGGTGACCGTGAAGGACGGCGACACGGAGCTGTCCGTCTGCGGTACCCTCTTCGCGGGCGACGACCCCCGAATCGTCCGCATCGACGGCTACCGCGTCGACGCGCGCCCGTACGGCCAGATGCTCGTCGCGCGCAACCGCGACGAGCCGGGCGTCATCGGCCTCATCGGAACCGTGCTGGGCGAGGCCGGCGTCAACATCGCCGGGATGTTCAACGGCCGCGAGACGATCGGCGGCGAGGCGCTCACCGTGTACAACCTCGACGAGCGCCTTCCCGACGACGCCGTCGACCGACTCCTCGACGACGACCGAATCATCTCCGTGGACCGGATCGTCCTCGACGACGCGGAGAACGGTCGCTGAGACGGCGGCCGCGCCGTCGCCGACGCTGCCCGCTCTGCCGTCTCCCGACTACGTTCTCCGTAGCCTGTCGAACAGCCGCGCGACGACGGACCCCTGTGTGTCGTCCTCCTCACCGCCGTCGTCGGCCCGCGCGGCGTCGAGCAGCGTCTCGTAGTGGTCGACGATCCGCTCGCGCTCGCGTTGCTGCTGGGCCACGCGCTCGCGGAGCCGCCGGTTCTCCCGTCGCAGGTCCGTTACGACCATCGAACGCGGGCGCTCGCCGTCACTGGCGTCCTCGCTGACGCCGCCGCTGCCGCGGTCCGCACGCTCATCCCCCATGTTACACAGTACCTCACGAACCCGGAAAAAGCTTCGTCGGACGGACCGGTGACGGGCGCCGTTCGTCGGCGTCGCGCCCTCGCTCCGCGCTCGCGCTCGTTCCGACTCCCCTTCGCCGCACCGTCCTCCCTCACTTCGCGCCGATGTGCTCCAGCACCGCGTCCGTGGAGTTCGCCACGGGCTCGGGGTCGCCGCCGGCCTCGTAGGCGGCGTCGGGGTCCTTCAGCAGGTGGCCGGTCGTGAGACAGACGACGTCCTCGTCGGCGTCGACGACGCCCCGCTCGCGGAGCTTCCGCAGGCCGGCGACCGAAGCGGCGGAGGCGGGCTCGACGCCCACGCCCTCGTGGGCGAGGTCGCGCTGGGCCCCGGTGATCGCCTCGTCGTCGACGGCGACCGCGGTGCCGCCGGTCCCGCGGATCCCCGGCAGCGCCTTCGGGGCGTTCACCGGGTTTCCGATGCGGATGGCCGTCGCGATCGTCTCCACGGACTCCCAGCGGCGGACCTCGTCGGCGCCGTTCTCGATGGCCTCGACCATCGGCGCGGCGCCGGCGGCCTGCACGCCCGTCAGCTTCGGCACCTCGTCGGCGTCCATCGCGCCGGCGGCGACGAGTTCGCGGAACGCCTTGAACAGCGCCGAAGTGTTGCCCGCGTTGCCGACGGGGAGGACGATCCGGTCGGGGAAGCGGCCGTAGTCGTCGCGGAACTCCTCGAGGATCTCGAAGCCGATCGTCTTCTGTCCCTCCAGCCGGAAGGGGTTCAGGGAGTTGAGGAGGTACACCTCGCCCTCGTTCGCGAGGTCCTGCACGATGTCGAGGCAGGCGTCGAAGTTGCCGTCGACTTCGAGGATCCGCGCGCCGTGGAGGCTCGCTTGCGCGACCTTGCCGGCGGCGACCTTTCCCGCCGGGAGCAACACCAGCGTCTCCAGGCCCGCTCGGGCGCCGTAGGCCGCCAGCGCCGCGGAGGTGTTGCCGGTCGAGGCGCACGCCAGTCGGCCGACGCCCAGCTCCTCGGCGACGCGGACGCCGACGGTCATCCCGCGGTCCTTGAACGAGCCCGTCGGGTTCATCCCCTCGTGTTTCACGCGGAGGCGGTTCACGCCCAGGTCCTCGCGCAGGCGGGGCACCTCGTGCAGCGGCGTGTGGCCCTCCGGAAGCGAGACGCCCTCATCGAACGGCAGTCCGGCAGAGTACCGCCAGACGCCCTCGCCGGAGAAGTCGTCCCACGTCGGCGGGTCGGCGTAGCGGACCTCCAGCAGGCCGTCGCAGTCGTCGCAGGTGAAGCGGACGTCGTCGAACGGGGCGAACTGTCCGCCGCAGGCGATGCACTCCAGCCAGACGCCGTCGTCGGCGACGGACGGGGCGTCCTGTGTCGGCGCATCCAGAGAGAGGCTCATGGATAGATGTCGACCTCGCGGACTAAAAGTCGGCCGTTCGTGGCGGGTAGTGCCGGCGAGGCCGACCGGGGGAGGCCTCGACGGACGGCGGAGCGGCACAGGACCGCTCCGCGCAAAAACGAGGTCGAGCGGGGCACCCACCCCGTTCGGGTTTCGTTGCGAACGGTGAACGACGTGAGCGTGAGCACAGCGGACACAGCGAGCCCTCGGAAACGCGAACCGGTGTGCCGTACGGTCGACGGCCGTCGCTTACTCGTCGCCCGCGTCGCGCTGCTCGTCGAACGTCTCGATGACCTCGTGGACCGTCTCGGCCCACTGGTCGAGCGCCCCGTGAAGCAGCTCCTTCGCCTCGGGCAGCGGCGTCGCGGTGTACTGGTACACGTAGCCTCCGGGGTCGAGCAGCCGCCGCTCGCGCTCCGCCAGTCCCTTCTCCAGCAGCGTCGTGAGCGAGCGGTTCACGTTCGAGCGGTCGCGCTCCAGCACGCCAGCCAGTTCCTCGACGGTGCTCCCGGGATTGTCGAGCAGGCGGAGGTACGTCCGGCTCTCGTGTTCCTGGATACCGAAGACGCACGCCATCACGTGCCCGAAACTGGGGTCGTTCGTCTCGATGAGATCCTCCAAGTCCGGCGCGTCGCTCATGTCGACTCGACCGACGGCCGCGGCGCGAATAAACCCCGGCGGTCGCGACGACACCCCAGAAACACCCCGGCGACACCGCGGCGACAGCACGGCGGGGCGGCCGTCGTCTCGCGCTCCCGTCCGCCTCAGGCGTCGTCCCCCTTCGCGTACCCCATCTTCTCGATGCACGTGAGCATCCCCGCCTCGTCGTCGTGTTTGTGCAGGCGCGTCGGCGTGTCGCAGTAGAACGTCTCGCCGTCGTGCCGGAGAGTGAGCGTCTGCTCGCTCCCGAACAGGTCCGCCGTGACGACGACGCGCCGCCCCTCCCGGATCGCGTCGATGATCTCCTCGGCGGTGAGTTCGCCGGCGTCGACCTCGAGCGGTGTCATGCCCGGGCATGGGAGGTGGGCCGTAATGGTTCTTGTCTCCCGCCCGCGTACCTCCCGTGTGAACGTCCGCACCATCGATCACGTCAATCTCCGCATCCCAGCCGACGGACTGGCAGACGCCCGCGCGTTCTACGCCGACGCGCTCGGGTTCGAACTGGAGGGCGTCGACCGCTTCGAGGCCGGCGACAAGCCGTTCTTCGACGTGCGGCTCGCTCCCGAGCACGTGATCCACCTGTGGCCGACCGACGCGTTCGACGCCCCGAGGGCGACGAACTACGATCACGTCGCGCTCGTCGTCGACGAGGCGATCGAGGCGGTGACCGACCGGCTCGCCGACGCGGGAGTCGAGGTGGAACAGGAACTCGCGAGTCCGCTCGGCGCGACCGGCGAGGCGCCCGCGGTGTACGTCCGCGACCCGTTCGGCTACCGCGTGGAACTGAAAGCGCCGGCCGAGTGAGCGCCGTCACGGAGTCGGGCGAGTGAGCGTCCTCAGTTAGTTGTGGGGGTCTTCGAATCCCACAATGACCGACACGGGCGACAGAGCGCCCTCAGTTCGTTGTGGGATTCGACTCCCCGTCGGTTCCGTCTTCGACCGTCTCGACGGGGGGCTCCGCGCCCTCCGCCGCCTCGGATGCCTCGACGACCTTCGGGGTGTCGACGTGCCAGCGGTCGATGTCGTCCTCGTACGACGAGAGCCGATCGGACACCGCGGACTTCAACTCGTCGTCGTTGACGTTCACCTCGAAGACGAACTCCGGGCCGCCCTCGCCGCGCGTGGACTTCTGGATGTTCGCGGAGACGAGCTCGTTGTCGAAGTAGTACGGCGCGATCTGGGTCATCACGCGCTGGTAGACCGTGTTCTCGAGCCTCCGAACGGCCTTGCGCCCGGCCGAGTCGGCCGCGCGCGCGACGTGGTCGATGGAGTCTTTCCACGAGTCGAGCGCGCCGCCGTTGTCGCCGTCCTCGACGCGGTCATACGACTCGGAGAGCTTCTCGCCGGCGGTCTGAAGGTCCTCCTCCGGACTTTTGCCTTCCTGCTCGCCTTTCCCTTCGGCGACGCTCGCCTGATCGGCGGTCTTCTCGTTCACGTCCTCGCCGAGGCGCTCGTGGGCCTTGGGTCGCCACTCGTCCCATGCGGCGAACGCCTCGGAGTACTCCTCGGACGCACCGGCGTCCTGCAGCGCGCGGGTGATGCGTTCGCCGTGCTCGACGGCGTCCCCCCACTCTCCGCGCATCTTGAAGCCGGAGATGCTCTCTTCCATGCGAGTAGCAGCCGCGTATGTTCCGGAGCGGTATAAGGGTCCCTCTGTCGTCGCGCGTCCGTCAGCTCACGTCGCCGTCGGCCCGGATCACCGTCGGCCGTACGTGAGCCGCGTTCCCATCTCGTCGAGCGCCGAGACGACGCCGCTGAGCCACGCGCTCGGGGACGTCCGCCGAAGCTCGTCGTCGTCGACCTCGATCCGCTCGTCGCCGAAGGGGTCGCGGTCGGCGTCGCCCTCGCCGTCCTCGGCCGCGTCGACGATCGTCGTCATCGAACACCGGCCGCACGTCTCTTGCTCTCCGAATCCCATGGGTATCGTTCACAGTGTGGCGGACGACGATATTAAACCCTCGTCTCCGGGCCCGCCGCACACGCGGACGACGGGCTTTTGAGCCCCGTCGTCATCCCGCGAGGTATGGGATATCACGCCGTGAACCCCGACGATCTGTCGGAAGTGCCGGACCGGCCCTGCGAGCTCCGTCGCGTGAGCGACGCCGTGGGCTTCGAGCAGATGGCCGCTAACCTGTTCCGCGCCGAACCGGGCGAGGATCTCCCGCTCGCGTACCACTACCACGACGATCAGGAGGAGCTGTTCTACGTGATCGAGGGCACGCTCCACGTCGAGACGCCCGAGGGGACGTTCGAGGTGCCCGAGGGATCGCTGTTCGCGGTCGAACCCGACAGCCCCCAGCGCGCCCACAACCCCGCCGACGCCGACGGGCGCGTGGCCGCGCTGGCGATCGGCGCCCCCGCCGTCGACGACGTCCATCCGTACGAGCCGGAGGCGTGAGATGAGCGAGGACGACCGAAGGGAGTCCTCGAAGCGAGCGAGGAGTGCGGGGCGCCAGCGAAGCGAGCGCCCCGGACCGTCGAGCGGGGAGCGGTGCGCGGTCGAGCGGAGCGAGATCGCGAGGCGACCCGCGAGCAACGCGACCCGCAAGCGATGCGACCCGCGAGCCGGGAGATCGACCCGTGAACACGCCGTTCGAGCCGACGGAAGCGGGACCGACCCGGAGCGCGCCGCCGACTCCGCCCCCGGCGAGGAGCCCCGCACCGACGAGCAGGGGCGGATCCTCGACGGCGACGCCTACGAGGACGTACCCACGTGGGACGACAGGTACCTCGACCGCGTCAGCGACCGGCTCATGTTCAACTACGACCTCGAACGCGACTACCGCGCCCGGGGCGAGCCGTTCGATCTGTACGCGTCGATGCAGATCCGTTCACAGAAGGAGTTCTTCCACCCGTCGCTCGACTATGCGAACCACCACAGCGACGAGCACCTGTTCGCCCGCCGGGTCGACTCGGTGACCGTCCGGGACCTGGAGCGGCTCGTCGAACTGGGTCACGCCCTCGCCGACGATCTGGTCGACGCCGACGAGGAGCACTTCGGGACCGACTTCTCATTCGTCATCGTCGCCCCGGAGATCCCCGACGACGTCCGGGAGTTCGTCGTCGGCTTCCGCGAGCGCCAGCTGCTGAAGCTCGGCTACTACGGCCACTACGAGATCAACCTCGGCGTCGTCGCGCCCGACCGCGAGGAGGGGGTCGCCAGCCGCGAAGCGGACGTCGTCGCCGCGTTCGCGCTGTGGGACGACGTGCCCGAGCGGCACGGCGGCGGGCTCGTCTCGCGACTCCTCCGCCGGATTCGGGGATAGCCGTCGTCGGGGAGGGGTTCGCGACGAACGCCGGCCTACAACGCCTCCTTGTACGCTTCCAACGTCTCCTCGATGTCCGCCTCGGTGTGGGCGTAGGAGACGAACTGCGACTCGAACTGGTTGGCCGTGAGCCAGATCCCCCGCTCTTTCATCTCCTGCCAGAACACGCGCTCCCAGCGCTCGGTGGCGGCCGCGGCGGTGTCGGCGCCGGTCTTCGGGCAGGTCTCGAAGCGGGGGCACGACTCGCGCTGGCGACACCCGCCGCCGCAGTGGTTCTCGAACGTCTCGGGCGCCTCCCGGGTGAACACCGTCTTGAACATCGAGTCGGTGCCGACGACGGTGTACTCGGGCGCCTGGTCCTCGCAGATGTCTTGGATCCCGGATCGAAGCCGATCCCCGAGGGCGTTCACGTGGTCGTACACGTCGTTCTCGGCGGCGTAGCGGAGGTACTCGTGGCCGGCGGCCATCGTGACCGGGTGTCCCGAGAAGGTTCCCGACTGGAACACCTCCCCGCTGGGGGTGAAGTGCTCGATCACCTCCGCGGGCCCGCCGATCGCGCCGACCGGGAAGCCGCCGCCGATGATCTTCCCGAAGGTGGTGAGGTCGGGCGTGACGCCGAACTTCCCTTGCGCACACTGGAGGCCGCCGACGCGGAAGCCGGTGATCACCTCGTCGAAGATCAACAGGGAGCCGTGGTCGTCACAGAGGTCCCGAAGCGTCTCGTGGTAGCCGTCGACGGGCATGACGATGCCGTAGTTCGCGAGGATCGGCTCGGTCAACACCGCCGCGATCTCGTCGCCGCGCTCCTCGAAGACCTCGCGGATCGCCGCCTCGTCGTTGAACGGGACGGCGATGGTGTGCTCGGCGAACTCGTCGGGGATCCCCGGCGAGGAGGGCTGGGTGTGTGACGGGTCGTCGCCGGCCTCGACGAGCGTCGACTCCTGGGCGCCGTGGTAGCCGCCCTGCATGACGACGATCTTGTCGCGGCCGGTGTACCCGCGGGCGAGGCGCACGGCCGACACCGTGGCCTCGGTGCCGGAGTTGACGAACCGAAGCATCTCGACGCCGGGGACGTGGCGCGCGACGAACTCCGCGTGGTCGACCTCGATCTCCGTCGGCCCGCCGTACATCGGCCCCTGGCTTGCGTGGCGCTGGATCGCCGACTGCACCTGCTCGGGGGCGTCGTGGCCGTACAGGAGGGGGCCGTACCCCATCACGTAGTCGAGGTAGCGGTTTCCGTCGGCGTCGATCACGTGCGCGCCGTCGCCGCGCTCGATCACGAACGGGTACGGTCGCGTCGCGCGGACCGAGGAGTTGACGCCACCGGCCAGCACTGAGAGGGCGCGGTCGTACAGCTCCCGCGAGCGGTCGTGGTTCATACGCCGCCCTTCGAGTGTGACCCCGAAAGTAGTTACTGGGTCGCGGCGGGCGCCGCCGCTATCGGCGTCGTGTATCCGGCAGAATCGGGTGACGACCCGCGACGGGCTGGCGGACCGTCGCGGGCGTAGCCGGACGCGTCACCCGGCAGGCGGCTGCGGCGGCCGCGGGGGCGGTGACACGGAACGTGGCACGGTGGCGGGCGCGAGGAGGTGAGCACCAGTACCAGTGGGGTCCTCCGTCGCGTGCCCCCGGCGGCCGCGTCCGCGCCGCGTGCGGGGTGCGGACCGAGGTCGGTGGGCGAGCGGTGCGAGTCGGATCCGTAAGCGCCGGACCGCCGAACCGGCGATCCGGTCGGGGGAGCTATACCGCGCTGCGCCCCACCTCCCCGGTCCGGATCTGGTAGGCGTTCTCGACGGGCAGGACGAACACCTTGCCGTCGCCCTTCTCGCCCGTGGTCGCGGCGTCGCTGATCGCCTCCGCGACGTCGCCCGCGGGGATGTCGGCGACGACACACTCGATCTTCACCTTCTGGTGGAGGTCGACCGTGTACTCCTCGCCGCGCCACTGGCCCTTCTTGGCGGGCTGGCTGCCGCGGCCGGAGACGTTCGTCACCGTCAGCGAGGGCGCGCCGACCTCCGCGAGCCCGGTCTTGACGTCCGAGAGCTTGTCCGGGCGGATGAAGGCGGTCACCAGCTTGATGCCGCCGTCGTTGGCCTCGCCGCCGTCGGCGCGGACGATGCCGTTCCCGTCGACGGTGCCGCCGTCGGTCACGGCCGTGTCCGGACTCCCGAACTCGGGGTAGGTGTCGACGCCGTGCTCGGAGGCGTCGAGCCCCTCGATCTCGTGGTCGCGGTCGACGCGGATCTCACCGAGGAGCTTGATGACGCCGAACACCACGGCGGTGGCGGCGACGGTCCAGATGGCGATGACGCCGACGCCGACGACCTGCGACACGAGCGCGCCGACGGTGAAGCCGTCGACGGCGAAGAACGGCAACAGCACCGCGCCGAGCACGCCGGCGGAGCCGTGAACCGGGAACACCGCGCACACGTCGTCGATCTTCAGGCGCTTCTCGACGAACTCGAAGACGATGGGGAGCTGGGCGCCGGCGAGCAGACCGATGACCAGCGCGCCGGGCCAGATGATCGCGTCCGTGTTCGAGGTGACGCCGACGAGCCCCGCCAACAGTCCGTTCGCGACGTACAGCGTGTCGACCTTCCCGGTCTTGTACAGTGACAGCGCGCCCGCGCCGATGGCGCCGGCGGCCATGCCGAGCGTCGTCGTCAGCGCGACGCGACCCACGTACGAGAACGCCCCGAGCGTGAGTTCGCCGTTCTCGACGGCGAACACGGAAGCGGCGGTGCCGACGTTGAACCCGTACCAGCCGAACGCGAGCACGAGCGTGCCCAGCACCGCGAACGTCAGCGAGTGGCCGGGGATGACGTTGGACGACCCGTCCTCGTTGTAGCGGCCGAGACGCGGACCGACCATGTAGGCGGCCGTCAGGCCCGCGATGCCGCCCATCCCGTGAACGATCATGCCGCCCGCGAAGTCAGCGAAGCCGAGCGACGCGAGGAAGCCGCCCGCCCACGTCAGCCCCGTGACGACCGGGTAGATGACCGCCGCGAGCAGGATCGTGTAGCTCACGTACGCGCGCAGCTTCATGCGCCCGGCGACGGCGCCGGAGACGATGGTCGCCGCCGTCATCGCGAAGACGGCGCCGAAGAGCCAGCCGACCCAGTCGGCGGAGTTCCCGGTCGTCAACACGCCGAACGCCTCGGCCATCGAGTAGCCGCCGCCGCCGGTGAGCCCGCCGACGAGCGAGGAGACCCCCGCGCCGACGAGGAAGAACGCCGTCACGCCGACGCTCCACGTCAGGAGGTTCTTCGTCAGCTGGTTGGCGACGTTCTTCGAGCGCACCTGCCCGGCCTCCAGCATCGCGAAGCCGGCGTGCATGAAGAAGATGAGGAAGGTGACCACCAGCACCCACATCAGGTTTATCCCCTCCGCCAGGACCGCCGGGTCGACCTGCAGGGGACTCACAGTGCCACCTCAATAGTTCCGCATTCGTTCAGCCCTTCAGCGTATTCCGTGTCGTTCTGGTACATCTCCACGCGAGAAGACCCGATTTGGAACCACATAAACCCTGGAGTTGACAATACGGAATTATACTGTGGATATTCGGATACGCGTCGAATATTGGAGTGAATATAGGTCATATAAGGTTGTAACATCGCCGCACGCTGGGCAAGTGTTGCGAGCGACGTAGACGTACATAGTATACTGAATTTGGTATATTAACACGGATATCCGGCGTTTCGGGCGAGTTCGCTCGCGCGCGCTTCCCGTTCGGGACGGTGGCGACGTGAACGAGTGCGAGAAAGAGAACTCGCTGCGCGGAGGCGCGATCAGCCGTCCAACTCGGCGACGACAGACTCCGCGAGCGCCTCGAACGACGCCTCCGCGGGCACCACGTCGACGGCGACGCCGTGTGACTCGGCCGTCTCGCGGGTCGGGTGGCCGATACAGCCGACGACGGCGTCGTCAAGCCCCGCGAGCGCCCCGTCGCGGACGCCCCGCTCGTCGGCGGCGTCGAGGAAGTGCTCGACCGTGAGCGAGGAGGTGAAGCACGCGCCCGCGAGGTCGCCCCGGGCGGCCGCCTCGGCCGAGTCGCCGCTTCCCTCCGGTCGGACGAGTTCGTACAGCACCGTCTCGTGGACGGTCGCGCCGGCGTCGCGGAGGCCGTCGAGCAGCACCTGGCTCCCGTGGTCCGACCGGGCGACCTCGATACGGACGCCGTCGACGCCCAGCGCGTCGAACGCGGCGACGAGGCCCGTCGAGGAGTACTCGTTGGGGATCAGGTCCACCGGCCAGCCGGCCTCGCGGACCGCGTCGGCGGTCGACGGGCCGATACACGCGATCGCGGGGCCGTCACGCTCCTCGGTGGCTGCTCCGTCTCGCTCGTCGCCGCCGGCGTCGGCGGGGGACCAGCCGGCCTCGTCGGCCAACTCGACACCCGTCTTCGAGGTGAACACGATCCAGCCGGCGCCCTCCGGCACCGCGCCGGTCGGGCGGATCTCCAGCATCGGGTCCGCGAGGGCGTCGACGCCGAGCGCGTCGAGCGTCTCGACCGCCTCTGTCAGGCGCTCGTCGTCGGGCCGGAACACCGCGACGCGGGGGCGGTCGTCGTCGCTCATTCGTCCTCCTCCGTGCGGGCTGTGGTCGCTGTGTCGACGGTCGCGGCCGCGTCGCCGCGTCCGCGCAGGAACTCGACCACTCGCTCGCGAGCGCCGGCGACTTCACCGATCACGGTGATCGCGGGCGGCTCGATCCCCGCCTCGTCACGCACGTCGACGATGTCGGCGAGCGTGCCGGTCGCGACGCGCATGTCGGGCCAGGTGCCGCGCTCGACGAGCGCCACGGGCGTAGCGGGGTCCATCCCGGCGTCGAGCAGTTCGGCGGTGTACAGCGGCAGCTTCCCGACGCCCATCAGGACGACGATGGTGCCGCCGGTGGCCGCGAGCGCCGCCCAGTCCACCACGGATTCGTCCTTTGTCGGGTCCTCGTGGCCCGTGACGAACGAGACGGAGGAGGCGTGGTCCCGGTGGGTCACGGGGACGCCCGCGACGCCCGGCGCGGCGATGGGGGAGGTGACGCCCGGGACGACCTCGAACGGGACGCCGTTGGCGGCGAGGTGTTCGGCCTCCTCGCCGCCGCGTCCGAAGACGAACGGGTCGCCGCCTTTCAGGCGGACCACGTGCTCACCGGCCTCCGCGAGTTCGACGAGCCGGTCGTTCGTGTACTCCTGACTGGTGCGCTCGCCGCCGGCGCGCTTGCCCACGTCCTCGCGTTTGTCCTCGGAGATGGATCCGAGGATCTCGGGGCCGGGGAGCTTGTCGTGCAGCACCACGTCCGCCTCATCGAGTCGGCGGCGTGCCTTCACCGTGAGCAGTTCGGGGTCGCCGGGGCCCGAGCCGACCAGCGAGACGAAGCCGCCGTCGCGGTCGATGCCGTCGCGGTCGCGGGTCGCGTCGCGCTCGTCGCTCATCTACTCGTCACCCTCCTCGACGCGTTTCGCGGTCTCCGTGTCCGCGGCGCGCTTCGCGGCCTCGATGAGTTCGGCGGCGCCCTGATCGCGCAGCGACCCGGCGAACTCGGCGGCGCCCTCGCGGTAGGTACGCAGCGGGAGGTCGCGGTTCGCCTTCACCTCGGTGTCGCCGTCGGCCGACAGCACCCGAACGCGGGCGCTGACGTGCTCGCCCTGGACGAGCGCGTTGACGCCGATCGGGGCGATACAGCCGCCGCCCAACTCGGCGAGGATCGTGCGCTCGACGCTGGTGGCGACGCGGGTCGGCTCGTGGTCCATCGCCGACCGGATCGCGTCGATCACGTCGGGGTCGCTCGCGGTGACGGCGACGGCGCCCTGGCCGGGCGCGGGGACGTGGTCCGCGCGGTCGAGGCGCTCGACCTCGTACTCGTCGCGGTAGAACAGATCCGAGCGACGCAGGCCGGCCTCCGCCAGCACGATGGCGTCGTACTCGTGGTCGACCTCGTGTTCCAACGCGGCGCGCTGGAACTCGGTGCGGTCGTCGAACCACTCCTCGACGGTGCGTTCGTACTCGCGGTCTCGCGATGGTTCGGAAGCCGCGTCGCGGCTTCCGTCATCACGAGACGGCTTCGCCGTCTCGGACGACTCCGTCGCTCGACTGTCCGAGGCGCTCCGCGCCTCGCTATCCTCCTCGCGTGCGCCGGGATCCCCCTTGTGGTCGGCCTCGGCCTCGACGCGGCGCTCGTGCTCGGCCTGAAGCGCGGGCGCGATCAGCTTCTGGAGCCGCGTGTCGACGTTGCCGCGGAGGGGGCGCACCTCCAGGTCGGGGCGCTCGGCGAGCACCTGCGCCTTCCGCCGCAGCGAGGAGGTGCCGACGACCGAGCCGCGCGGGAGGTCAGCGAGGTCGCCGCCCTCGCGAGTGACGAGCGCGTCGCCGGCGGGGGCGCGCTCGCCGACGGCGGCAACGACGAGGCCGTCGGGCATGTCGGTGGGCATGTCCTTCAACGAGTGGACCGCGGCGTCGACCTCGCCCGACAGCACCTCCTCGTCGAGCGCGCGAACGAACGCGCCGGTGCGGCCGAGTTCGGTGATGAGATCCTCGTCGAGTCGGTCGCCGCGCGTCTCGACCTCGACCAGCTCCACGTCGCGGCGGCGCGTCGAGAGCTCGTCTCGGACGCCGGCCGCCTGTCGGAGCGCGAGGTCGGAGCCGCGGGTTGCGAGCCGCAGCGTCCCGGTTGTCATGCCCGAAACTCCGTCGCCGCCGGGGAAAACGGGTTCGCTTCGCCGATACGGCGGGATACGGCACCGGTGCACAGTCGCTCCCTGTTCGGCACCGTCGCAACCTTCGCCGGACCGGTACCGTTTTTACCGATCGAGGGTGTAGCTTCGCGTATGACAGCGGACGCCGTCGCTCACGTTCGCGCCTCATTCGAGCGACGCGTCCGCGGTGCCGCGGCTCGGAGCCGAGTCCCCGCGCCGCGACGACCGGGCCGCTAGGCCCATCAACACCACTTCTCATCGACTCGATCCGCTCGCCTTTCTCCGGGTAGCGTGCAGTCCGCGATTAATTTTCAAAGTTTACAAACGTCGAATTTATGGGCGTCGGCGTGCGAGCGTGAGATATGACGAAACGCGTTGCGCTCGCATTCAGCGGTGGACTCGACACGACCGTCTGCGTCCCGCTCCTCGAGGAGGAGTACGGCTACGACGAGGTCGTCGGCGTCACCGTCGACGTGGGCCAGCCCGCCGAGGAGTTCGACGAGGCCGAGGAGACCGCCGAGGCGCTCGATCTGGAGCACTACGTCGTCGACGCGAAGACCGAGTTCGCGGAGCTGTGTTTCGACTCCGTGCGCGCGAACGCGACGTATCAGGGCTACCCGCTCGGGACGGCGCTCGCGCGTCCGGTGATCGCGGAAGCCATCCTCGGCGTCGCCGAGGAACACGACTGCGACGCCCTCGCCCACGGCTGCACGGGCAAGGGGAACGACCAACTGCGCTTCGAGACGGTGTGGCGCGGCTCCGACAAGGAGGTCATCGCGCCCGTGCGCGAGCTCGGCCTCACCCGCGAGTGGGAGATCGAGTACGCCGACGAGAAGGACCTCCCCGTCGAGGGCGGCAACGAGGGCGCGTGGTCGATCGACACGAACCTCTGGTCGCGCTCGGTCGAGGGCGACGACCTCGAGGACCCGACGTACGTCCCGCCGGAGGACATCTACGACTGGACGACGACGCCCGGCGACGCGGAGGGCGAGGAGCTGGTGGAGATCGGCTTCGAGATGGGCTACCCGGTGACGCTGAACATCGTCGAGGAGACCTCGACTGGCTCTCGGCTGTCGGCCGAGAACGGGGAGGCGGTCGACTCCGTCGAGCTCATCGAGGAGCTGAACGAGATCGCGGGCGCGTACGGCGTCGGCCGCACGGACATGATGGAGGACCGCATGCTCGGCCTGAAGGTGCGCGAGAACTACGAGCACCCCGCGGCGACCGTCCTCCTGACGGCCCACGAGGCGCTCGAACAACTCGTGTTCACGAAGTCCGAGCGCGACTTCAAGCAACAGATCGACGACCAGTGGGCCCAGCAGGGGTACAAGGGCCTCGTGAACTCCCCGCTCGTGAACTCCCTGGAGGGCTACCTCGACGCCGGCCAGGAGAAGGTCACCGGCACGGTCACCGTCAAGCTGCAGGGCGGCCAGTGCCGCCCCGTCGCACGCGACTCCGAGTACGGCGTCTACTCCGAGTCGGCCGCCTCGTTCAACACGGAGACGGTCGACGGCATCGAGCAGGCCGACGCGACGGGCGTCGCGAAGTACCACGGCTTCCAGGAGCGCCTCGCGAACGAGGTCCTCGAGAACGTGAAGACCGGCGAGGGCGGGGAGACGCTGGCAGCCGACGGGAGCGGCGAGGCAGACGAATAGATGACTGACCACGGGAGCGCCGGCGGCGACGACGCGGACGATACTGACGCGGACACCGAGACGGTCGTCCGGCGCGACCGCTTCGCCGGGGGCCCGGCCCGCGGCTTCATGTCGAGCCTCGCGGCCGACGAGCGCATCTTCGCGGCCGACCTCGCCGTCGACCGCGCGCACACGGTGATGCTCGCCGAACAGGGGATCGTCGGCGACGACGAGGCCGCCGAGATCCTCTCCGGGCTCGCGGCCGTCGAGGACGCGGGCCACGGCGCGCTCCCCGACGGCGAGGACGTGCACGAGGCGATCGAGTCGGCGGTCGTCGCCGAGGTCGGACCGGTCGGCGGGAAGATGCACACCGCGCGCTCGCGCAACGACGAGGTCGCCGCCTGCATCCGCCGCCGCTACCGCGAGGATCTGCTCGACGCCGCCGAGGCGACGCTCGTCCTGCGCGAGGCGCTGCTGGACGCGGCCGCCGAGCACGCCGACACCGTCATGCCGGGGTTCACCCACCGGCAGTACGCCCAGCCCGTCACCGTCGGACACTTCCTGTCGTCGTACGCGGGCGCGGTCGAGCGCGACACCGCCCGGCTGCTCGCGGCGTTCGACCGGACGAACGAGTCGCCGCTGGGCGGCGCGGCGTTCGGCGGCACCACCTTCGACATCGACCGCGAGCGGACGGCCGACCTGCTCGGGTTCGACGGCGTCGTCGAGAACGCCACCGACGCCGCGTCCGCGCGGGACTTCCTCGTGGAGGGGACCGCCGCGCTGGCGACCCTGACGGCGACGCTGTCGGGGCTCTCGACCGACCTCATCGAGCACGCCACGGACGGCTACTTCCTCCCCTCGGACGACTACGCGTCCACCTCGTCGATCATGCCCCAGAAGGTGAACCCGGACACGCTGGAGTTGGTCCGCGCGGTCGCGGGCGACGTATCCGGCGACCTGACCGGGCTGCTCACGACGCTGAAGGGGCTGCCGCGGGCGTACAACCGCGACCTTCAGCGCGCGACGCCGCACGCGTGGGACGCCGTCGACGACGCGACCGAGGCGACCGAGGTCGTCGCCGGCGCGGTCGCGACCGGCGACTGGGACGAGTCGGCGTGCGCGGCCGACGCGGGCGCGGGCTTCTCGACGGCTACGGGCGTCGCGGACGCGCTGGCCTCGGCGGGGATCCCGTTCCGGACGGCCCACGAGGTCGTCGCCGAGGCGGCCGCGACCGTGCCCGACGACGCGGACCCGGAGACGCTCGCTGCAAATCTTGACGCGGCCGCACAGGAGGTCCTTGGGGAGTCCCTCTACGAGCACGTGAGCCGCGAGGACCTCGAGGCCGCGCTCGACCCCGTCGGGAGCGTCGCCTCCCGCGCGTCGCGGGGCGGCCCGGCGCCCGACGCCGTGGCCGCCTCCCTCGCGCGCATGACCGAGACGTACGACGACCACGAGGCCGCCGTCGACGCCCGCCGCGACGCGCTCGCGGCCGCCGAAACGGACTTGACCGATGCGGTCGAATCGTACACCTGATCACCGACCGACCTGGAGTCCACTCATGACCGGACGCCCGACGACCCGACGAATGCGAGGCGCGGAGCGCCTCGGACAGTCGAGCGGCGAAGCCGCGAGACGACCGCTCGCCCGACCGCGAGCGACGGCTCCGGCGGGCGGCCGGCTTCCGCGACATCCACGACCGCTCCGAGTTCCGCGACGACCGCGGGGCGGCCGACCGCGACCGGGGACCCGACCTCGACCGGTCCCGGCCGCCGCCCCGCGACCGCCGGCGGCGGTGGCCCCGCCGGCCCCCCTCGGGGCCAACACTACTCAGATTTCGAACATCGGATTCGAGATCCGCGCCGAATCGCCCGCTCCCGCTCGATAGCGGCGACTCCGACAGTATTTTTCGCTGACAAAATCGACGGATTAAAGGTGTCTTCCCCGATAGAGATGAGTACGCCATGACCGAATCCGAATGCGTCGAGTGCGGGGGAACGGTGGCCCTGCACGACGACCTGGAGGTCGGAGAGATCGTCGACTGTGAAACATGCGGCGCCGAGCTGGAGGTCGTCGACGTCTCCCCGCCGGTCCTCGATCGAGCCCCGGAGCTCGAAGAGGACTGGGGGGAGTGAGATGAAGCTCGGCCTGCTCTACTCCCGGATCCGAAAAGACGAGAAGCTCCTCCTGTCGGAGCTTCGCGACCGCGGCCACGAGGTCGCCAAGATCGACGTGCGCAAGCAGCGGTTCGGCCTGAACGAGACGACCGCCGAGATAGCCGACTGCGATCTGGTGATCGACCGCTGTCTCGCCACCTCGCGCTCGCTGTACGCCACGCGGCTCCTCTCGGCGTACGGCGTCCCCGTGATCAACAGTCCGGAGACCGCGGCGGTCTGCGCCGACAAGGTGAAGAACAGCCTCGCGCTGGAGAGCGCGGGCGTGCCGACGCCGGCGACCGAGGTCGCGTTCACGACGGAGGCCGCGATGGAGGCCATCGAGGAGTTCGGCTACCCGTGCGTGATCAAGCCGGTCGTCGGCTCGTGGGGCAGGCTGATGGCCAAGCTCGACACCGAGAACGCCGCCGAGGCGATCCTCGAACACAAGGCGACGCTCGGCCACTACGAGCACAAGGTGTTCTACGTGCAGGAGTACGTCGACAAGCCCGGCCGCGACATCCGCGTGCTGGCGTGTGACGGCGAGCCCGTCGCCGCGATGACGCGTACCTCCGAGCACTGGCTCACCAACGCCGCGAAGGGCGGCGAGACTGACACCTTCGATCTCGACGACGAGGCGACGGAGCTGGTGCGGAAGGCGAGCGACGCCGTCGGCGGCGGCCTGCTCGGCGTCGACCTGATGGAGACGGGCGAGGCGCGTAGCGCCTCGGAATCGAGCGGGGAGCGGAGCGACCCGCGAGACGGCGAGTCGAGGTACACCGTTCACGAGGTGAACCACACCGTCGAGTTCAAGGCGCTGAACGAGGCCAGCGAGGTCGACGTGCCCGCGGCGGTCGTCGACTGGCTCGAACTGAAGGCGGAGGCGGCGAACGAAGCCGTGATGACGGCATGAGTGCGGGCGAGAACGCGACACTCACCGCCGCCGTCGTCGGCGCCTCCGGCTTCGCGGGCGGCGAGCTGTGCCGCCTGCTGACCGGGCATCCGAACTTCGAACTCGTGCAGGCGACCAGCCGTGAGTACGAGAACAAGACGCTCGGCTACGTCCACCCGAACCTCCGCGGCGTCGACGTGCGGTTCTCCTCGCCCGATGACCTGGACTCGGTGGACGTGCTGTTCGCGTCGACGCCCCACGGCGTCTCGATGGAGCATATCGACGCCTTCCGTGACGCCGCGGGCACCGTGGTCGACCTCTCGGCGGACTTCCGGCTCAGCGAGGAGGCGGACTACGACGAGTGGTACGACGGCCACGTCGCGCCCGAGCACCTCGCGGACGCCGCCTACGCGCTCCCCGAGCTGGGGCGCGAGAAACTCGAGGGCGCGGACCTCATCGCCTCCGGCGGCTGCAACGCGACGGCGACGATGCTGGCGCTGAAGCCGCTGGTCGATTCGGGCGTCATCACGCCCGACGATCAGGTGGTCGCCGACCTGAAGGTCGGCTCCTCGGAGGGGGGCGCCGGCGGCGGCGCCGCCTCCAGCCACCCCGAGCGCTCGGGCGTCGTGCGCCCGTACGCGCCGACGGGGCACCGCCACGAGGCGGAGATCAAGCAGGAGCTGGGCCTCTCGCTGTCGTTCACCGTCCACGCGGTCGACATGACCCGCGGGGCGGCGGCGACGTGTCACGCCTTCCCGAGCGAGCGCGTCACCACGGGCGATCTGTGGGGCGCCTACCGCGAGGCGTACGACGACGAGCCGTTCGTCCGCCTCGTCGCGGGCGGCGGCGGCGTGTACCGCTACCCCGAGCCGAAGGCCGTGGCCGGGACGAACCACGCCGAGGTCGGCTTCGAACTCGACCCCGAGAACGGCCGCGTGGTCGCGTTCTCGGCCATCGACAACGTGATGAAGGGCGCGGCGGGGCAGGCGGTCCACGCCGCCAACGTCGCGCTCGGGCTCGAGGAGACGGCCGGTCTGGAGTTCCAGGGGCTCCACCCCGTGGGATCGCCGTGACCGGCTTCGGATCGACGCCGCTGACCGACGGCTCCGGCGACGTTCCGCCGGTCGTCGTGAAGCTGGGCGGCGCGCGCGCGGTCGACCCCGCGGGCGCCGTCGGCGACGTGGCCCACCTCGTCGCTAACGGGCGCAGCGTGGTCGTCGTCCACGGCGGCTCGACCGCCGTCGACGACCTGCTGGATCGGCTCGGCATCGAGTCGGAGTACGTCGAGACGCCCTCGGGCGTCACCGGCCGCTTCACCGACGCCGAAACGATGGAGGCGTTCACGATGGCGATGGCAGGGGGAGTGAACACGGACCTCGTGACGGCCATGAAGAACGCCGGCGTCGACGCCGTGGGGCTGTCGGGTGTCGACGGCGGCCTCCTGACCGGGCCGCGCAAGTCTGCGGTGCGCGTCGTCGAGGACGGCAAGAAGAAGATCAGACGCGGCGACCACTCGGGCACCCCCAAGCAGGTGAACGACGGCCTGCTCGATACGCTGCTCGCGGACGGCTACACGCCGGTCGTCTCCCCGCCGATGTTCGGCACGGAGTCCGAGAGCGAGGGGACCCCGGTGAACACCGACGCCGACCGCGCGGCCGCGGCGGTCGCTGGTGCGCTCGGCGCGGAGTTGGTCGTCCTCACGGACGTCTCCGGCGTGTATGCGGACCCGGATGACCCCGACACCCTGATCGAGTCGGTCGTCACGAGCGAGGAGTACGACGCGCTCACGGACGCGGCCGAGGGGTTCATGACCCGGAAGGTGATGGCGGCGACCGAGGCCCTCGAATCCGGCGCCAGCGCGGTGACAGTCGCCGACGCGAACGTCCGCGACCCCGTCGTCGCCGCGCTCGACGGGGCGGGGACGCGCATCGAGCGCTCTGCCGTCGTCGACGAAGATCGCCACGCCGACGCCGCCGCCGACGCGGAGGTGGACGGATGACCGCGTTCGAGGACCTGAGCGACGCCGGCGAGGGGTTCGTCTTCTCCGAGAAACCCATCCAGTTGGAGTCCGGGGAGGGAGTCCACCTCACCGCCGCCGACGGAACCGAGTATCTCGACTTCGGCGCCAGCTACGCGTGTACGCCGCTGGGTCACTGCCCGCCCGCCGTCGTCGATGCGGTGCAAGAGCAGGCGGCCGAGTTGCTGTACGTGCAGGCGTCGTATCCCAACGCCGCCCGCACGGAGCTGTACGAGCGCCTCGGCGCGGTCGCCCCCGGCGACATCTCGAAGGTGTGGCCCTGTAACTCCGGGACGGAGGCGAACGAGGCGGCGATGAAGTTCGCGCGCTCGGCCACCGGCCGCGAGAAGATCGTGGCGACGAAGCGCGGCTTCCACGGTCGGACGCTGGGCGCGCTGGCGATGACGTGGAAGAAGAAGTACCGCGCGCCCTTCGAGCCCGTCGCCGGCGGCGTCGAGTTCGTCGACTACGGCGACAGCGAGGCGCTCGCCGAGGCCGTCGACGACGAGACGGCCGCGGTGTTCCTCGAACCCGTGCAGGGCGAGGGCGGGATCAACCCCGCCGACCCCGAGTACCTCCAGTCCGCACGCGACCTGACCGAGGACGCCGGCGCGGCGCTGGTGTTCGACGAGATCCAGACCGGGATGGGCCGCACGGGAGACCTGTGGGCCTGCGAGGGCGCGGGCGTCGAGCCGGACATCCTCACGACGGCGAAGGGCGTCGCCTCCGGTCTCCCGCTGGGCGCGACGTTGTGTGCCGACTGGATCGCCGACGGCGCCGCCAGCCACGGGTCGACGTTCTCGGGCAACCCGGTCGTCGCCGCCGCGGCCAACGCGACCCTGGAGGAGCTGGTCGCCAACGACGTGCCCGGCCACGCGGCGACGGTCGGCGACTACCTCACCACCCAACTCGAAGCGGCGATCGAGGAGCACGACCTCCCCGTGCGCGAGGTGCGCGGGGAGGGGCTGATGATCGGCATCGAGGTGAAGCGCGGGGCGAACCGCTACCTGCGCGAGTTGGCGCTGAACCACCAGATCCTCGCGCTGCCGGCGGGGCGCTCGGTGCTTCGCCTGCTCCCGCCGCTCGTGATCAACGAGGGGCACGCCCGCGAGGTCGTCGACGCGCTGGCGGAGGTGCTGTGAGCATGGGGGAGATCGCGTGATGGCGGTGTCGAATCCGCTGGACCTGACGGAGGCGCTCGACACGGAGGGCCGCCGACTGCTGTACGATCTGGTGTCGACGCCGTCCGTCTCCGGCGAGGAGGCCGACGCCGCGGCGGTGCTCGTGGAGTTCCTCGAGGACCACGGCCGCGAGACGTACACCGACGAGGTCGGGAACGTTCGCGCGCCCGGCGACGACTCGCTCCTCTTGACCTCCCACGTCGACACCGTCCCGGGCGACATCCCGGTCGAGATCGCCGACGGCGACGAGGAGTTGGGCGCCGACGGCCCCGTGCTGTGGGGCCGCGGCAGCGTCGACGCCACGGGGTCGCTGGCGGCGATGGCCGTCGCGGCCGTCGAAGCCGGCGTCTCGTTCGTCGGCGTGACCGGCGAGGAGACCGACTCCCGCGGCGCCCGTCACCTCGTCGAAAGCCGCGACGCGCCCGAGGCCGTCATCAACGGCGAGCCGTCCGGCTGGGACGCCGTGACGCTCGGCTACCGCGGACTCATCTCGGGCACGTACGTCGCGACCAGCGAGTCGGGACACACCTCCCGCCCGGATTCCAACGCGGTCCAGCACGCGATGCACTGGTGGCAGCGCGTCGAGGGCGCGTTCGACTACTACGACTACGGGGCCGTCTTCGAGCAGGTGACGACCAAGCCCGTCGCGGTCGAGGGCGGCCTCTCCGAGGACGGCCTCTCGATGGAGGCGACGATGGACGTGCAGTTCCGCGTGCCGCCGTCGCTCGACCCGGAGGACGTCCGCGAGCGCGCCGACGCCGAACTCGACGTCGGGACGGTCCACTGGAACGAGCCGATCCCCCCCGTGATGGGCGACCCCCGAGACCCCGTGGCGACGGCGCTCCGCGGCGGGATCCGTCGCGCGGGCGGCGACCCACGCCTGCTCCGCAAGACCGGCACCGCCGACGTGAACGTCTTCGCCGGCGCGTGGGACGTGCCGATGGCGACGTACGGCCCCGGCGACTCCTCGCTGGACCACGCGCCCGACGAACGCCTCCCGCTGGAGGAGTTCGACCGCGCGATCGAGGTGCTGACGGACGCCTCACAACGACTGCGAGGTCGAACGGACGACTGACCCACGGCGGACCCGGCGGCTCCGACCGTCGCCCGCCCCCGTTCTCACGTACCCTCACACGACACCACTCGCCACACACGACACTACTCCACGACCCACGATCACGATGAGCACCCACACGACATCGACAGCGATCGACGAACCCGACGAGTTCCCGAGCGACTTCCTCGACATCGACGACCTGACGACCGACCAACTCGCGGGCGTCCTCGCTCGCGCCTCCGACCTGAAGGCGGGCAAGGACCTCACGCAGCTCCCGCGGACGACGCTGGCGATGCTGTTCGAGAAGCCCTCGACCAGGACGCGCGCGAGCTTCGAGACGGGGATGACCCAACTCGGCGGCCACGCGATGTTCCTCGGGCCCGACGCGATCCAACTGGGTCACGGCGAGCCCCTGAAGGACACCGCCCGCGCGCTCGGCGGCTACGCCGACGCCATCATGGTGCGGACGTTCGCTCACGAGAACGCCGAGATACTCGCGGAGTACGCGGAGGTCCCGGTGATCAACGGGCTCACCGACGACGCCCACCCCTGCCAGACGCTGGCGGACCTGCTCACGATCCGCGAGTCGGTCGGCGACCTCTCGGAAGTGCAGGCGGCGTGGGTCGGCGACGGCAACAACGTCGGGCGCTCGTTCGCCGTCGGCGCCGCGCTCGCGGGCCTGGATCTCACGGTCGCCACGCCCGACGGCTACGGCCTCGGTGACGACGTGTACGAGCGGTGTGCGGAACTGGGAACCGAGCCGACTGTCGCCGATACCGCCGAGGAGGCGGTCGCCGACGCGGACGTGGTGTACACCGACGTGTGGGTGAGTATGGGCGAGGAGGACCGCCGCGAGGTGAAACTCCCCGATTTCGAGGGGTACCAGGTGAACGATGCGCTCCTCGACGGCACCGACGCGGCGTTCATGCACTGTCTGCCCGCCCACCGCGGCGAGGAGGTGACCGACGCGGTGCTGGAGTCGGAGCGCTCGCTCGTGTGGGAGCAGGCGGAAAACCGGATGCACGCACAGAAGGGGCTGCTGGTGGAACTGTTGGAGTAGTCATCCGCACGCCGTTCCCGTTCTCCCGATCCGCTACGGCTCCGGCGGCGACCCGTCGTACGCCGCGTGGTCGGTAAAGAAGTTCAGCATCGCGAACTTCAGCTTCTCGGAACCGATGTCGATCAGCTCCTCGCGCTCCTCCGGCGGGAAGGCGTCGCGAACGGAGTACTTCCCCATGTCGGCGGACGTGTAGCGCTTGTCCAGCAGCGCGCGCACGCCGAAGTCGTCCGGCGAGCGGATGACCCGCCCGAGCGCCTGTCGCGTCTTGCGGACCGTCGGGATCTCGACGGCGTACTCCCAGCCGGCGTCGCGCGAGCGCTCGGCGAACGCGCGGTCGTAGGCGTCCTGCACCGCCTCCATCCGCTCGGAGAGGTGCGGGTACGGCACGCCGACGACCGCGACCGTCCGGGCGTCGTCGCCGTCGAAGCTCACGCCCTCCGCGAGGGTGCCCCACAGCGACGTGAACAGGGTCGAGCTATCGCCGTCGACGAGCCGCCGACGCAGTTGCTCGGTATCGGGCTCGGAGCCGTCGAGCAGGAG
Organism: Halobaculum rubrum; assembly: GCF_019880225.1. Classification (NCBI taxonomy): domain Archaea; kingdom Methanobacteriati; phylum Methanobacteriota; class Halobacteria; order Halobacteriales; family Haloferacaceae; genus Halobaculum; species Halobaculum rubrum. The sequence continues at coordinate 1,185,822 of NZ_CP082284.1, read as the reverse complement.
CGTGCCGAGGTTCGGGTCGCCCGAGAGGAGCTCGTGGTAGCGCTCGGCCTCGGCGTACGACGGGAAGAAGAGCAGGCTGTTGCCGGGCGTGAACCGTACGACATCCGACAGGGTCGCCGCGATCGTCTCCTGGGTGGCGGGGTCGTCGCGCTCGGAGGCGAACAGCGCGGGCGTCGCCACCGAGAAGGTCCGGCGGTTCTCCTCGGGGTACGCCAGCCCGTACGCGAGCGTCGCCGGGTTCGAGAGGCCGAGCACGTCCTCGGTCACGTCGAACGGTCGGAGGGTCGCGGACATGAGGACGCTCGCGTACACCTCGTCGAACAGCTCCGCGGTCACCTCCCGCGGGATGCAGGTGTACAGCTCCGCGCGGCCGTACACCTCGTCGGTGCCCGCGTCGCGGCGCACCGAGACGACCGGATGCTGGCCCAACTCGCCGCCGCCGTCCATCCACGCCGACACGAACGCGGCGGCCTGGAGGGTCTGACACTCGCGTCGGGTGGTGGTCTCGCCCTCGCGGTACGCCTCCTCGTACTCCTCGTCCAGGCGCTTGCCGAGCTGGAGCGCGAGGTCGCACTCAGCCCGGATCCCGCTCCCCTCGTAGCGCTCCAGGAACGCGAGCGTGAGGTCGTCGCGGCGGTCGTCGTTCGCGATGCTCACGTCCTCCCAGCTCTCGCCGACCCCCTCGCGCGCGCCGAAGCCGAGGGTGTCCTCGTAGGTGTCGCGCAGCGCCTCGATGAACGCTCGGAGAACGTTCTCGGCGGGCTCGGCGCGGGAGTCGTCGCTCTCCTCCAACTCGGTGAGTGCCGACTCCAACGTGTTCTCGGTGAGCGCCTTCGAGGCGTGATCGCGGGCGGCGTCCTCGACGTTGTGCGCCTCGTCGAAGACGGTGATCACGTCCTGCGGGTCGCGGTCGAGCCAGCGGAAGAACTGCTCTCTGATCTGGGGATCGAGCAGGTGGTGGTAGTTGCAGACGACCAGCTCGACCTCCTCCATCCCCTCCTTCAGCAGCTCGTAGCCACAGAAGCCGCGGCTGCCGGCGTACTCGTACACCTCGTCGGGGGTTCGAACGTCGTCGAACAGCCACGAGAAGAACTCGCCCGTGTCGCCGGTGAGGTTCTGGAGGTAGTAGTCGCAGGTGTTCGCGGCCTCGTCGTCGATCTCGTCGTCGAGTCGCTCCAACTCCTCTTGGACGGCCTGTCTGGCCTCGGCGGCGCTTCCGGCACTGCCGCTCTCGTCGGTGCCCTCCGCGCCCTCGCGCATCTCGTCGGTGAGGTCGTCCAGCCGCTGCTCCAACTGCTCTCTGTCGGACCGGTCCTCGACGAGCGAGCGCGTGGTGTCTCGGAGCGTCTGGCACTCTTGGTAGTCCACGTCGATGTGACACATCGACGACTTTCCCTTGAACACCGTCGCGCGGATAGGCTCCGTCTCGTTGATCGCGCGGGCGTCCTCGACGAACTGTCGCATCTGTTGGTGGACGTTCGTCGTGATGACGACGGTGCGGTCGTGATCGCGGGCGTGCTGCAGCGCGGGCACCAGCGCCGAGAGCGTCTTTCCGGTCCCGGGCGCGCCCTCGAACAGCACGTCCTGCCCGCGCTCCAGCGAGTTGGAGATCCGGTCCATCGCCTCCTCCTGGTTCGGATACGGCTCGTCGTACGGGAAGAAGCGCAGGTAGCCGTCCGTCGTCGACACACCCGGTCTTTCGCCTCATCGGCTTTGAACCTACGGGTGCCGCGGTGCGGACGAACCGACGCCCGCTCGCGACGTGGGTGTCGCCGCCGCGTCGACCGCCGCCGCTGACTTTTTCGCCGCTCGTGCCCACCCCTCGGACATGAGCGACACCGCCGAGGACGACTCCGGCTTCGACAAGGAGGCCGAACGCGAGAAGCTTCGCGAGAAGTTCGCCCGCGACGAGCGAAAGCGCGAGTCCACCCGCCGGATGAGCGAACTCCTGCTCAAGGGCGCGACGATGACGAACTCCCACTGCGACGCCTGCGGGTCGCCCATCTTCCGACAGAACGGACAGGAGTTCTGTCCGGAGTGTGCCGGCGGCGACGGCGGCTCCGGCGAGGGTGCCGCCGCGTCGCGTGAGGGGGAGCCCTCGGCGCCGGACGATTCCGATGCCGAAGTCGGTGCCACAACCGTCGGGGCCGACGCAACCGACGCCGCAACCGCCGGGACCGATCGGTCGACGCCGACCGCTCCGACGGACGAGTCGGCCCCCGCCGATGCGACCGCGGACACGACCGTCGCCGACACATCTGCTGCTCGGGATGACCCGAGCGCGGAGCCACGCTCGACCGCGGACACGACGCGGCAGACGGAAGCGACGGGATCGACAGGGAAGGCAGGGTCAGCGGAGGCGACCCGAGCGGTCGACCGAGCGGCTGCCACGACGTCTGCCGCCACCGGCACCGGGGACGACGCGGTCGCCGCCGCCGGCGACGCGCTGGCGACGGCACTCCGGCAGCACGCCGAGGCCGCTCGCGACGCGACTGACCCACGGACGGCGACCACGCATCTCGAAGCCGCCCGCGAGGCGGCCGAGGCGCTGGCGGCGCTGCGTCGCTGACGGCGACCGAACTCCGGGACGGCTCAGTTCATTTGGGATAGTCGCTGCCGACGACCTCGCGGATGCGCTCGGCGGTCACCTGCCCGACGCCGGACACCTCCAGCAGGTCCTCCTCGCGGGCGCACATCACCGCCTCGACGGTGTCGAAGTGCTCCAGCAGCGCCCGCGAGGTGACCGGGCCGATGTCGGCGATCGACGAGACGACGTACTCCTGTTGCTCGGCGAGCGTCTTCGCGCCCTTCTCGCCGTGTGCGGACACCTCGCGGTCGTTCTCTTCCTGCTCGCGTCGGGCGATCACCTCCAGCAGGTCGGCGGTGTCGGCCTCGTCCTCGGTCCGGAGGACGCTCGCGTCGAAGTCGATCGCCAGCGACGACAACGCGCCACGGACCGCGTTCGGGTGGACGTTGCGCTCGCCGTACAGGTCCTCGCCCTCGATGATCACGACGGGCCGGGCGTACGCCCGCGCAGTGTCGCGGATCTGCTCGAACATCGAGCGGTCGCCGCCGACGAGCGTGTCGAGGAAGTCCGCGACCGACTTGCGCTCGACGGCGACGCGGTCGGAGAGCACGTAGTCGCCGACCGCCAGCGTCTCCAGCCGGGTGGTGATCCCCTCGCGGGTGGAGAGGTCGCGCGCGATGGTCGACTCGAGCTCGCGCTGGTCGATGACGATCTCGGTGCCGTCGGCGTCGGTGCCTGCGGCGGCGACGACGCCGTCGTCGGCGTCGGATTCGTCCTCGTCCTCGCCTGGGTCGTCCGCCGTCGCCTCGTCGTCGCGCTCGGTCGTGTCGCCGTCGGCGTCAGCCTCCGACGAGTCGTCGTCGGGCTCGAAGTCGGTCAACCCGGGCTGGCCGTTCGTGGCGGCGGCCGCGGACGTCGAGTCGGTCGCGGAGTCGGGATCGCCGTCTTCGTCGCCGTCGGCGCCGCCTCCGCCGCCGGCGCTTCGATCGGCCTCGCCCGTCTCGCGGGTCGTTTCACTCCCCGCTCGTCCTTTCGAGGCCTCGCTTCGCTCGGCCTCGCCGTCGAACTCCTCGAGCCCGGACTGTCCGTCGTCGAGTTCGTCGCTCAACTCGTCGGCGACGCCCTTCAGCTTCCGAAGCTCGTCCTCCATCTCCTGCTCGCGCCGCCGCGAGATCCAGAAGAAGGCTTCGTCGCGCGTGTCGTTGGCGAGGAGGACGACCACCTCGCCCTCCGCCTGCCGGCCGGTCCGGCCCTTCCGCTGGATGGAGCGGATCGCGGTCGGCACCGGCTCGAAGAAGAGAACCAGATCGACCTCCGGCACGTCCAGCCCCTCCTCGGCGACGCTGGTGGAGACGAGCACCTCGAACTCGCCGGCGCGGAAGGCGTCGAGCGTCTCCTGTTGTTGCTTCTGGGTCATCCCGTCGGAGCCCTCCTTGTCGCCCTGCCCGACGAATCGTCGGGTGTCGAAGGAGGCCGAGAGGAACTCCGTCAGCGCCTCGGCGGTGTCCCTGGACTCCGTGAACACGATGACGCGCTCGCCGCCGCCGATGCCGAGCGTCTGCGCGAGCAGCACCCGCGTGCGCCGGAACTTCGGGTGGAGGTCGTCGAAGCTCTCTGCCTTGCGCATCGCCTCTCTGACCTTGGGCTCGGAGACCATCCGCTGGCTCGCCTTCGAGGCGCCCGACGAGCGCGCGGCGTTGCGCTGGCGCTCGAAGTAGCGGCGCAGCGCCTCGACGCTCTGTGTCTCGACGAGTTCGACCGCCCGCCGGAGCTTCATGACCTCCGCGTGCACCGACATCCCGGTGTAGGCGTCGGAGTCGCCGCCGTCCATCATGCGCTGGAGCTCCCCGCGCATCCTGTTGAGGTCCTTCTGGGAGACGTCCGGCTGGGTGGTGTTCGTGACGCCCAACTCCTTCAGGCTCTCCAGCCTGTCGGTGATCACCTCGTTGAGCGCGTCGCGGATCTCGACGATCGGCTCCGGGAGGTCGATGCGCTCCCACTGCACGTCGGTGTCGTGGGTGTACTCGCCCACGTCGGCGTCGTCCTCGGTCATCACCTCGACCTGGTCGATGCCGAGGTTCTCACACACCGCCGTGATCTCCTCGCGGTCGCCGCCGGGCGAGGCGGACATCCCGGTGACGAGCGGCTTCTCGGCGTCGGCGTGGTAGCGCTCGGCGATGTAGACGTACGCGTAGTCGCCGCTCGCGCGGTGGCACTCGTCGAACGTCAGGTGGGTCACGTCCGAAAGCGAGATGCGGTTGCCGACGAGGTCGTTCTCGACGACCTGCGGCGTGGCGATGACGACGCTCGCGCCCTCCCACAGCTCGGCGCGGTCGTCGGGCCGGACCTCCCCGGTGAACACGACGATCTCTTCGTCGGCGATGTCCAGCGCCTCGCGGTAGAAGTCGGCGTGCTGTTGCACCAGCGGCTTCGTCGGCGCCAGGAACAGCGCCTTGCCCCCGGTCTCGTACAGCCGGTGGGCGGTGACGAGCAGCGAAACGGTCGTCTTTCCGAGGCCGGTCGGGAGGCACACGAGCGTGTGGCCCTCGCGGGCAGTCGCCGCCAGCTCCGTCTGGTAGCGGCGGTCCTCGATGAACCCCTCGACGAGCAGGGGATGATCGACGTACTCGGTCTTCGCGGCGGCCTCGGCCATCGCTCACACTTGCGCCTCACGCGAGGTAAACCTTCGCGAACCGCGGCGGAAGTGAAACCAACCGTGTCCCGACTCAACCGGACAGTTCAGCGCTCCCCACGCGGCCGGAACTCGAGTCGACGCTCGTCGCACGCCGTCTCGGGCACGGATTCCTCGAGGAGCGCGGCCCACTCCGTGATGTGACAGCGCTCGGATACAGGCATCGGTCGACTCAACACGGGAGTCCCTGATAATTGTTTCTCGCGTTCTCACTCGCTCGGGCGTGGACGGTCGCTTCTTAGGGGGACGGTCGGGGGACCCCCTCGCGGCTCACCAGACGCCCTGCCGCGCGTCCATCCACGTGACGACGGCGACGTGCGGCAGCGTCAACACCGCGATGGCGACGAGATACACCGCGAGCAGGCCCTCCGGCCCGGCCGAGGGGCGGGGTGCGAGCGCCCACACGCCGGCGACGACGAGGAGGCCGCCGACGGTCGCGGGCGCGGCGTCGCGCGCGAACCGACGGAGCGTCCCGGACAGATCGCCCTCCGCGAGCGCCGCGCGCGCGTCCGGGTCGAGCAGTTCCAGCCGGGCGACGTGGCGAAGCGCGTGCCAGAAACAGAAGTACAGCCCGATGCCGAGGATCGGCGGCACGAGCAGGAAGTACGCCCACAGGCCCACGGTTTCGCCGGCGTCGACGAGCCACGGTCGCCGGGCGGCGTCGTCGCGGCGCACCCGTCGCGCGCCCGCCGCGAGCGCGAGCAGCGTGACGATCCCGAACGCGGCGGCGACGCCGGCGCGAGCGGTCGGGGTGAACGCCGCGTCGAGGGCGGCCGCGTCGCCGGCGAACAGCCCGACCAGCGCGGCCGCGACCCGACGGTACGCCTCCGGATGGCCGACCAGCGGGACGAGCATCGGCAGGCCGCCGCGGACGACGAGCGACAGCGCGCGTTCGGCTCGGGTCGGGAGATGTTCGGCGTCCGCGAGCGCGAGGAGCGCGTACACGTCGCCCTGCCCCCAGTGAACCCACGTGATCGCGATGAACGCGACGAACGCCGAGGCGGGGGCGAGCAGCCACCAGAGTCCGTAGCCGACGCCGAGCACCGCGTAGACCGCGACGACGGCACCCACGGACCGCCCGAGGTCGATCCCCGCGAGACGCGCGGGAACGAGGTGGTCGACGGCGCCGTGCGGGAACCCGAACAGCAGCACGGACGCGAGAAACGGCGCGTAGCGGACCGTGGGCGGAAGCGACGGCGCGAGCAGCCCGAACGGGACCGCGAGCGCCAGCGCGATCCACGGCGCGCGGACGCCCCAGCGGTGTAGAGCGCCGCCGAGGGCCGTTCCCGACCGAGAGCGATCCGACACCCCCATCAGTCGGCTATCGGGGTCGGATCGTGGTCAGTTGTGGTGTCGTCGGCGCCGTCGTCGGCACCGAGGGCGGCTCCGGGAGCTGGACCGTTGCCGTCGTCGAGGGTCCGAAGGCGATCGCGTTTCGTGCTTCCCGCGGACTGCGGGCGGAAGCGTAACAGCGCCCACTCGAACAGCACGAGCCCGTTGACGACGAGCGCGCTGGCGACGAGGAAGAACACGGCCTCCTCGATCGGGAGCCCGATGAGGTGGACACCCGTCGAGGTCTCGGCGGCGACGGTCCACACGCCGTCGGCGATCGCGAGGCGGTCGACGACCCACAGGTACAGCGTCGGGACGCCGACGGCGACGGCGACCGGGCGGAGACGGCGAAGGAGGAACGCGCCGCCGACGCCCCACTGGAGCGCCAGCACCGGGCACGCCCACGCGAAGATCGCGCCCAGATAGAGGAACCGCGTCGGGCCCGCGAGCACGAGCCAGCCGCCGACGCCGGCGAGACCGAGCAACGCGAGCGCGCCGAGCGCTCGTGGCACGCGCGCCGTATCGCCTTCGACGGGCGTCGGGTCGAACCCGACGCGGTAGAGCCACAGGCCGACCAGCGTGGTCTGAAGCGCGAAAAAGAGGTACTCGCCGACCGGTGCCGCCCAGACCCGTGCGAGGACGCGACCCTCCCCGTACGCCCACGCCCCGCGCTCGATGAGGATGTTGTCCCACGGCGTCGTGTACGCGAACGCGACGGTCCCCATGAGCAGCAGGCCGATACGCGCGGTCCGACGACGTTCGACCGGCAGCGTCGGCCGCCGCCACAGCAACAGCGCGAGCACCGGAAGCAGGAACACGGCGTGCACGCCGAGGTAGGTAAGCGTCACCGGTGTCCACCCGCGCTGGCGTCCTTCCGGCGCTCCCGAATCATATCCGATGGACGGATCGAAGCATCATAAGGTCGGGCCCGCGCGAATCACTCGTGAGAGCGCGCACTCGGGTGAGCGCACCGGCCTCCCCTCATGCGTTGCCCCGGGGTCGAGGGTTCGCGGCCGCGGTCCCGTCAGATCACCTGTTCGCCGTCGTCGTCGTACAGCCGGATCGCGTCGACGGGGCAGGTTCGGGCGGCGAACTTCGCGTCCAGCTCCTCGCCGTCGGGAACCTCCAGCGAGAACACGTCCTCGTCGGTCTCCTCGGCGTCGACGAGCGTCGCCTTCCCGGCGTTCATGTCCTTCTCGAAGGCGTCCCACTCGGCCACACACTGGAACATCCCGACACACGTATCGCGGTCGTACTCGATTCGCATACCCCGTCCTCGTCGTCGGCGCCCGTAACGTCTTCGTCCCGGCCGCGCGTTCGCGGCGTGTCGGCTGCACGCCCCGGGCTCGTTCCCGACGGGCAAGCGTTTTGCGCGCCCCGGCGGAGGACCCGGACATGAAGAACACCGCGGGGACGGAGGCGGCGAAGCGGGCGGCCGGCGAGGCGGCCGCCGCCGAGGTGGACGAGGGCGACGTGGTCGGCCTCGGCACCGGCTCGACGGCGGCGCACGCGATCCGCGACCTCGGGAACCGGGTGGCCGAGGGGCTCGACATCGAGGGCGTCGCCACGTCCTACCAGTCGCGTGCGCTCGCCAAGGAAGTCGACATTCCGCTGCTGTCGCTGTCGGACGTGGCCCGCGTCGACCTCGCGATCGACGGCGCCGATCAGGCCGCTCTCGGTACCAACGCGCTCGTGAAGGGTGGGGGCGCCGCCCACGCCCGCGAGAAGGTGGTCGCGTCGGCCGCCGACCGCTTTCTCGTCGTCGCCGACGACTCGAAGCTCGCCGAGCCGCTCGAACATCCGGTCCCCGTCGAGGTACTGCCGGACGCGCTCGCCCGCGTCGAGCGGGCGGTCCGTGACGCCGGCGGCGACCCGGAACCCCGGGCCGCCGAACGCAAGGACGGCCCCGTGATCACCGACAACGGAAACCTCGTGCTCGACTGTGACTTCGGCGCCGTCGAGGAGCCGGCGTCGCTGGCGCGGACGCTGTCGGAGACCCCGGGCGTCGTCGAACACGGCCTGTTCGTCGGGATGGCCGACGCAGTGTTCGTCGGCGACGACGAGGGCGGCGCGACCCGGCGGTCGCCGTGACTCGGCGGTCGCCGTGATCTACACGTGGCCCTGACGGTCGGACCGCCCCCGGCGAGCCGCCGATCGCGACGGCGCCGCGGCTACGCGGTCGCTGAAAGAAGTGGAGGAATACTATCCGAGTTTACAGGTCGCGCGGCTGGACCGTCTTCCGGTCGTTCTCTTCGGCGCGGCGGGCGGCGTCCTCGAGCAGCTCCTCGACTTCCCCGTCGAGTGCGTCGTAGAAATCGGACGCGACGTTCTTCTCCTCGAGGTACTCCTTGACGGCTGCCTTGACGATGAGGTCTGCCATGCAACCGGGTTTTCCCGACGCCTCCTTATAAGGTTTCCCAAGTTAACCCGCGAAGCGGGGCCCCTCGCGGCCGTTCACGGGGGTTTCCGACTCCCAGTTTATATACTATCTCCGGTCGGAGGGTTCGAGTCGTTCCGTCGCGCAGGTGCGGGCATGCGCGAAACGCTTGAGGCGGTCGCCGCCGGCGACCTCACGCCCGCACAGGCGGAGGCGGCGCTGCGCGGCTACGCGACCACGGAGGCCGGGCGCTTCGACGCCGCCCGCGAGCATCGCCGCGGGATCCCCGAGGGAATACTCGCGGAGGGGAAGACGCCCGCCGAGGTGGCGTCGATGGCCGACGCCGCCGTCGACTCGACGGGGCGCGCGCTCGTCACGCGCGCGGACGACGACACGGCCGAGCAGGTGCGCGCCTACATGGACCGGGAGCATCCCGACGCGACGGTCGAACGCGACGCCCGCGCGCGAACCGTCGTGATCCACGCGGCGGACTACGAGCAGTCCGGCGTCGACGCCGACGTGGTCGTCGTCTCCGGCGGCACCGCCGACGCGCACGCGGCGCGGGAGGCGGCCGTCGTCGCCGGCGAGGCCGGCCCTCGCATCGAGACGATCGAGGACGTGGGCGTCGCGAACCTCACGCGCGTCCTCGACGAGATCGAGACGCTCCGGTCGGCCGACGTGCTCGTCGTCGCCGCCGGGCGGGAGGCGACGCTCCCGACGCTCGTCGCGGGACTGGTCGGTGCGCCCGTGATCGGGTTGCCCACGTCGACGGGGTACGGCGTCGGCGGCGACGGCGTCGCGGCACTGTTGGGACTGCTCCAGTCGTGTACCGTGCTGTCGGTGGTGAACGTCGACGCCGGCTTCGTCGCCGGGACACAGGCCGGACTGATCGCGCTCGGCGTCGACGGATCCCCCGACGATCCGGATCGCTGACCGGCCGATTCGGCGCCGCTACCCGCCGCTACCCGCGGTGTTCGCCGTGAAAGGGTATATGTGTCATGCTCCCCTACGACTGGTACCGGCAGCGGCGGATGCCGGACGACCACATGCCACGCTGCGACCACTGCGGGTCGCACGTATCCGACCGCTTCGCCCGCGTGTTCGGCGACGAACGCGGGAACCTGAACGCGTGCCCGTCCTGCTCCGCGAACGCGGGCATCGCCGAAGCGGCACGAGAGCGGACCCGCGCAGACGACTGAACCGCGCCGCGACCACCTCGCCGCGCCGCGACGGCCACCACCCATCCGTCTCCCGTTCCCCCGCTGGACCCGGGACTGACGGCTCCGTGCAGCACCGCGTCAGTTTTTCACCCGCGTCTCGAACCTCGCGCCGTGAGCGATCGCGATCCGACCGTCGACGGCGCCGGCGTCGGCGACGGTCCCGAGCGCATCGAGGGGCCCGACCGCATCCACGGCGTCGCCGTCCCGCCGGCCGACCACTACGTGTACGTCCTCGAGTGTGCCGACGGGTCGCTGTACACCGGCTACACGACCGACGTGGTCCGCCGCGTCGCCGAGCACGACGCCGGGGACGGCGCGAAGTACACCCGCGGGCGAACGCCCGTCGAGTTGGTCCATGTCGAGGCGTTCGACTCGAAGTCGGGGGCGATGAGCCGGGAGTACGCGGTGAAACAGCTCTCGCGCCGGGCGAAAGAGTCGCTGGTCGAGTAACCCCGGCAGTCGGCGGGGGACTCGGCCGACTTCCCGACTCGCCGGCCGCTCTGTCGAGCCGCTACTCGGGAACGTCGAGGAACTCGTCCGTGTGGCCGGCGTAGTGGGCGATCCGGCGGCCCAGCGTCTCGGTGCGCTCGCGCAGGTCGTCGTCGACGAACTCGTATCGCGTCTCCGCCCCCGCAGCCCCCGCCGGCGGGCGCTCCCCGTCGTCCCACGGCTCGAAGCGGTTGCGCGCGTTTCGGATCCCGACCTGGAGGGGTGCGACCCAGCCGTGGACGCCGCGGATCGTCGCGCGCATGTGTTCGAGCGTGCCGCCGTAGGAGCCGCCGCCGGCGACCGCGAAGAGGCCGACGACGGTGTCCTCGTACTCGTCGAAGCTGCACCAGTCGTGGAACGAGCGGAACGCCGAGGAGTACGAGTCGTGGTACACCGGCGAGCACAGCAGCACGCCGTCGGCGCGGCGCATCCGCGCGAGCAGCTCGGGCACGTCGCCGGCGTCGGCGGCGTCCACGTCCGGATGATACAGCGGGACGTCGAGGTCGGGGTCGCCGAGGTCGATGAAGTCCGGCTCGGCGCCGTACTCGGCGGCCGCGTCGAGGGCGTACCCCAGCGTCGCCCGGCCGTAGCTCCCGTCGCGCCGCGAGCCGTTCACGGCGACGACGGTGGGCGTCTGCGACATGTGCGTGGCTTTCCGAGCGCGTGCAAAAGCCCGTCGGGTCGCGACGGGGGTTCGGTGGGGTCGCTGCGGCGGTTCGGTGCCCGGCGGCTCTCCGAGGAGCGCCGCCGGGCACCCGGGTTTTTGCCGTCCGGCGCCGACGCCTCCCGCATGGACGAGATCTCCTTCGGAACCGACGGGTGGCGCGCCACCCTCGACACGTTCACCGACCGACGCGTCCGGATCGTCGGCCAGGCGGTCGCCGACACGCTCGCCGAGACCGCGGCGGACCGCTCCGAGCGCCCCGTGCTCGTCGGCTACGACGCCCGGCCGACCTCCGAGGGGTTCGCCGAGTCGCTCGCAGAGGTGCTCGCGGGCAACGGCTTCGACGTGCTTCTCCCCGAGCGCGACTGCCCGACGCCGTTGGTCGCGCACGCCATCGTCGAGCGCGACGCCGCGGGCGCGCTGATGGTGACGGCCTCGCACAACCCGCCGGAGTACAACGGCGTGAAGTTCATCCCCGACGACGGCGCGCCCGCGCTCCCCGAGGTCACCGAGCGCATCGAGGCGAACCTCCGCGAGCCCGCCCTCGACGCCGCCGGAACCGGTGACGGGGGGGAGATCGACCGCGTCGACCTCGTGACGCCCCACGCCGAGCACGCCCGCGACCTCGTCGCCGGCGAGGGGGGGACGCTCGACCTCTCGGGGCTGACGGTCGCCTACGACGCGATGCACGGCAGCGGCCGCGGCGTCACCGACGCGCTCCTCGAGTCCGCGGGCGCGGCGGTCGAGCGCATCCGCTGTGAGCGCGATCCGGAGTTCGGCGGCGGGTCGCCGGAGCCCTCCGCGGAGAACCTGGAGGAACTCGTCGCGCACGTCCGGGAGGGCGACGCGGATCTGGGGATCGCCAACGACGGCGACGCCGACCGTCTGGCGGTCGTCACGCCAGAGCGCGGCCACCTCGACGAGAACCTCTTCTTCGCGGCGACGTACGACCACCTCCTCGAAGACGACTCCGGAGCCGCGATCCGCACCGTCTCGACGACGTTCCTCATCGACCGCATCGCCGAGGCGCACGGCGAGGCGGTGTACGAGACCGCGGTCGGGTTCAAGTGGGTCGCGCAGGCGATGGGCGAACACGACGCGCTGATGGGCGGCGAGGAGTCGGGCGGCTTCTCGGTGCGCGGGCACGTTCGCGAGAAGGACGGCGTCCTGCTGGCGCTGCTTGCGGCGGTCGCCGCCAGCGAGGCGTCGTACGACGACCGCGTCGAGCGCCTCGAGGACGAACACGGTCGCATCGTCGCCGACAAGGTGAGCGTCGACTGCCCCGACAGCGAGAAGGCGCGCGTCATCGACGACCTCGCCGATCACATCCCCGACGAGGTCGCCGGGGAGGCGGTGGCCGACGTGGTGACGGTCGACGGCTTCAAGCTCCTGCTGGCGGACGGCTCGTGGCTGCTCGTGCGCCCCTCCGGCACCGAGCCGAAGATGCGCGTGTACGCCGAATCCGGCTCCGAGGCGGACACGGCGGCCATCCTCGCGGACGGCCGCGAACTGGTCGAGCCGCTGGTCTGAGGCTCGCTCCCGCCCTCTTGCGTCCCGTTTCGGTTCCTCGTTCCCGCGTCCCGTGCCGATCTCCCTGTCCCGCGCCCATCCCGGCTCCCGACCGGGACCCACAGACTTGAGTGCGCGGCCGCCGCTTCGGTTGCCATGTTCGACGACGAGGCGGCCGCCCGCCTGCGTGCGGACCGCGAGCGCGACGGCTACTTTTTCCCGGATTACGGCCGGTACTGCTTCGCCGGCGTCCCCGCCACCCTCGGCGGGGTGCTCGGCGTCGACCTCCCGGGCGACCCGCTCCCGGACGGCGTCGTCGCCGACGTGCCCGGGCTCGCCGGCACCGCTCCCGGCGACGACGCCGACTACGACCGCGTCTGTCACGTGCTCGTCGACGGCTTCGGCTACGAACAGTGGCGCCGCGAGATCGCCGCCGGACGCGCGCCAGACTGGGTCGACGACCTCGCAGAAACCGCGGAGGTGACGCCGCTCACCTCCGTCTATCCCTCGGAGACCGCGGCGGCGATCACGACCGTCCACACCGGCCGCACGCCCGCCGAACACGGCGTGATCGGCTGGGATATGTACCTTCCCGAGGTCGACCGCGTGGTCCAGACGCTGCCGTTCGCGTCGAAGTCCGGCGAGCCGGCCGACGAGGCGTACGGCGTCGACGCCGGCGACCTCTTCGCCGGCGGGTCGATATACGAGACGATGGCGGCGGCGGGCGTCGATTCGGTCACCGTCCAGCCGACGAAGGCGGCGACGGGGGCCTACTCCGCACACGCCCTCGCCGGCGCCGACTCCCGCGGGTACGAGGACCTCGACGGCTTCCGGTCGCTGCTGACAGAGGCGTTGGCCGAGTCCGACCCCGGCACCTACTGCTACGCGTACCTCTCGAACGTGGACGGCGCGGCCCACGAGAGTGGCACCGAGTCCGACCACTACCGGGAGACGCTGCAATCGGTCTCCGACGCCGTCTCGGCGGCGTTGGCCGACGTTCCAGACGAGGTCGCCGACTCGACGCTGTTCGTGCTCACCGCGGACCACGGTCACGTCGACACCGACCCCGAGACCAACATCGACATCTGGGAGCACGACTTCATCACCGAGCGTATGCGCCGCTACGAGACGGGCGCCCCCGACGGGTACCCGTTCGCGGAGGAGCCCGAGGGTGGGAACGACCCCGGCGACGACGCCGGGGGCGACGACCGCGCGGCGGATGGCGATCCGCTCCCGCCGGTCGGCGGCGCGCGCAACGTCCACCTCCACCTGCGGCCGGGGACGACCGAGGAGGTGATCGAATACCTCGATCGGACCTTCGAGGGACGGGCGTTCACCCGGGAGGAGGCCCTCGACCGGGACCTGTTCGGCGACCGGGGGGTCTCTGACCGCTTCCGCCGCCGGTGCGGCGACGTGGTGTTCGTCCACCGTCGGAAGGCCGTCTGGCGCGGCGACGAGCCGGGGAAACTCGGCTACGTCGGCTGGCACGGCGGGCTGACCCCCGAGGAGATGATGACGCCGTTCGCGGTCGCGCCGCTGTCTGACGTGATCTGATCGTCTACTCCAACCTGACCGCGGCGGTCACCGCGTCGCGTCCGCGTCGGCCGCGAGCGTCCCGAACAGTCGCTCGTCGCGTTCCGCCACCTCGAACCCGAGCGCCTCGTAGAACGGCCGAACCTGCGGTCGGAACGTCGCCGTCAGCGGCCCGTCGGTTCGCCGGGCCGCCGCCGCGACGAGCGCGGTGCCGACGCCGTCGGCCCGCCGGCGCTTGCGCACCGCGACCGCCTCGACGCGGGTGCCGTCGAGGACGAGCGCGCCGACCACGTCGGCCGATTCGGTTCCGATCTCCCCCGGCACTGCGACCAGTGCGTCGCCGCCGGCGACGCGCTCGGGGAGGTTCGCCGGAACGGTCAACATCGCCGCGTCGAGGAGATGCCTGATGGCGCCCGTCTCGTCGTCGCGGGCGGCCCGGATCGACACGTCGGTATCGGGGACGGTGTCGGCGTCGGGGGTGGTGCCGGCGTCCGCATCTCGGTTCGGCTCGTCGCCGCCGCCGTCGCCGCCGGTCATCCGCCCTTGATCAGCCTGAGCACCTTGACCTCGCTCGACTCGACGGGGGCGTCCTCCGGAACCGGGTTCCCGTCCACGAGCACCGTCACCTCGTGGGGGGAGTAGTCGGCCGCCCGGCACACGTCGGCGTAGGTCGCGTCGTCGGCGAGCGAGAGGGTCTCGGTGCCCTCGCCGACGACCTCGCAGGTCACGTCCATGCTCGCAGTCGCCGCCGCGCGGCTTTCAGCGTTGCCGTCGCGTCGGTCGGACCGTCGGCCGCGAGCCCCCGGTCGGGGACCGCCGGGCCGATATCTCGGGGCGTTTATCCCCCCGGGCCGCCGACGACCGTCCATGAGCGAGGCCGACGACGGCGAGGCCGAGTCCTCCCCCGGGCGGGAGGTCTGGATCGAGAAGTACCGCCCGCAGACGCTGGAGGACGTGTACGGACACGAGCAGATCGTCTCCCGGCTCCGAAGCTACATCGAGCAGGACGACCTGCCGCACCTCTTATTTGCAGGCCCGGCCGGCGTCGGGAAAACTACTTCAGCCGTCGCCATCGCCAAGACGATCTACGGCGACGACTGGCGGACGAACTTCCTCGAACTCAACGCCTCCGACCAGCGCGGCATCGACGTGGTCAGGGACAGAATCAAGAACTTCGCGCGCTCGTCGTTCGGCGGCCACGACTACCGGATCATCTTCCTCGACGAGGCCGACTCGCTCACTGACGACGCCCAGTCAGCGTTGCGGCGCACGATGGAGCAGTTCTCCGACAACACGCGGTTCATCCTCTCGTGTAACTACTCCTCGAAGATCATCGATCCGATCCAGTCGCGGTGTGCGGTGTTCCGCTTCTCGCCGCTCTCCGACGAGGCCGTCGAGGCGCAGGTTCGCGACATCGCCGCCGACCAGGACATCGAGATCACCGACGCCGGGCTCGACGCGCTGGTGTACGCCGCCAACGGCGATATGCGTCGCGCGATCAACTCCCTGCAGGCGGCCGCGACCACGGGGGAGATCGTCGACGAGCAGGCCGTCTACGAGATCACCGCGACCGCCCGTCCGGAGGAGATCGAGGCGATGGTCGAGGACGCGCTCGCGGGCGACTTCTCGAAGTCGCGGGCGACGCTGGACACGCTGCTCACCGAGACCGGGATGGCCGGCGGCGACATCATCGACCAGCTCCACCGGTCGGTGTGGGAGTTCGGCCTCTCGGACCGGGAGGCGGTGCGGTTGATGGAACACATCGGGGAGACCGACTTCCGCATCACCGAGGGCGCCAACGAGCAGGTGCAGTTAGAGGCGCTGTTGGCGTCGTTGGCGCTGGCGAACGAGTAGGCAGTAGACGGGGAAGCGGGGGTTTCGTGTTCGTGTCGTATTCGCGTTCGCTCGCGGGCGGCGACCTCACACCTCCGGCTCGATGTAGATGATCCGGACGCGGTCGTCGATATCGCGGAGCGTCGCCTCGATCTGTGTGATGTCCTCGTCGACGCCGCGGGCGGCCGCGTCGCCGTCGAAGCTCACGTCGGCGGTGACGAGCACCTCGCCCGGGCCGACGAACACCGTCCGGAACCCGTCGATGTGGACGACGCCGTCGTGCTCCGAGATCGCCTCCCGGAGCTCGGCCTCCACGTCCGCCGGCAGCGACTCCCCGAGGATGAGCCGCTTGTTCTCCCACGCCAGCGCGACCGCGAAGAACATCAGGAGCGCGCCGATGAGGACCGAGGCGATCGCGTCGAAGACCGGCATCTCCAGGAACCGCGCGAGCGAGATTCCGACGAGCGCGATGACGGCGCCGGCGAGCGCGATGGCGTCCTCGGTGAACGCGGTGAGCGTTGTCACGTCGCTGGTCTTCGAGAACGCCTCGCGGAGCCCGGACCAGCCGTATGCGTCGATCTGTCTGTTCAACTCCGCCCGCGCTTTCTCGAACGCGTAGACCTCGAACAGGATTGCACCGAGGAGGACGGCGACGTTGATCCAGAACGGGTCGACCGGAATCAGCTCGGTGAAGTTGACCCCGGCGAGGATCACGTCCGCCCGCTCGCCGCCGTGGGCGGGGTGCATGATCGCCTCGTATCCGTGTTTCAGCGACTCCCAGCCGGCGATGCCAAAGAGGAGCACGGAGACGAGAAACGCGTAGAAGAACTGCGCCTTGCCGTAGCCGAACGGGTGCGCCCGGCTCGCCTTCCTGCTCGAGGAGCGGATGCCGATGAGGAGGAACACCTGGTTCCCCGTGTCGGAGATCGAGTGGTACGTCTCCGAGAGCATCGACGGCGACCCGGTGAGCAGGAAGCCGAAGAACTTCAGCACCGCGATGGCGCCGTTGGCGATCAGCGCGGCGATGACGACCGATCTGCTTCCTCCAGCCATTGTCGGCACGTCTCCGCCGACCGTAATCAACCCCAGGGAGTACGGCGGGCTCCCGAACCGTTAGTACCGGTCGCCCCGACCCGTCTGTATGCTCGTGATCCTCTCCGACACGCACGCCACCGACGGCCACCGCCTCCGGGGACGGACCCTCGACGCGGTCCGGGAGGCCGACGCCGTGATCCACGCCGGCGACTTCTACCGCGAGGCGGTGCTCGACGACCTCCGGCGCGAGGCGTCGACTGTGTACGGCGTCACCGGCAACAACGACGACGACGCGCTGCGCGAGCGACTGCCCCGTGACCGCGTCGTCGGCTACGAGGGCGCGACCGTCGCGGTTCGGCACCGGTCGCGAAGCGGCGCGACCGGCCTCGTCATGTTCGGCCGCGAGCGCGACGCTGATCTGGTCGTCTTCGGCCACAGCCACCGTCCCGAGTTCGACGACTCCGGGGAGATACCGCTGCTCAACCCGGGAAGCTACGCGCAGCCGAGGGGAAATCGCCCGGCACACGCCGAGGTGACGCGGACCGACGAGGCGCTCTCGGGAGAACTCGTGACCCCCGACGGCGAGGCGTTCGAGCGGTTCTCCGTCCCGGTACGGTCGCCGTGAGATCGCTCGGGTCGGGACGTCCGAGCCCTGTTCCGAGATAGTCGAACCGTCCGTTGTGACGGTCGAGAAGCGTGTGCCGCACCCGTCTCGCTCGTTCGGATCGCGTCTACGACGGTGCGGATCGCGTCAACGGGGACCGGGTTCCCGGGCCGCCGGCCGCCCGCGCGCCCGGTCGGGGGTGTCGGGGAGACGGTGGCTGGTGGCGACTCGGGCGCGGCGGTTGGAGGGCCGACGGGGAACCGCGAACGGAGGGCCGGCGCGCCACCGGGAACCGGTACCAGTTCATACTGTGGCTCGTGTCAAGTACTTTCTCTATGGTCAAACGCCGTTTTTAGTCACCGCGCCGGCGGCGCGGACGGACGAGCGGCCGGACGACTGAACGGACGAACGGAGGACAGGCGAACAGGCGCACGGACGGATGCGACGACTCACGCGCCGCCGCGACGGCGGGCGACGACCGCGACGACAGCGAGCGCGAGCAGCCCCCCGCACAGGAACAGGAACCCGGGCGAGGCGGCGAGCTGGTCGATCAGCGTCGGTCCGGCGTCACCGGCGACGGCGTACGTCGTCTCGCGCGCCAGTTCGGTCGCGGTCGACTCGGGCGCCGGCGACGCCGTCGGCGCGGGCGTCCCCGTCTCCGCGGCGGTTTCGGTCACCTCTTGGACACCTATTCCGCCGTCGTCCGCGGACTCGGTGGGCGTCGGCGTCGCCGCGTCGTCGGCAGCAGCCTCCGTGGCCGTCGCGTTCGTCGACTCGACGCTCACGTCGGTGCCGTCCTCGGAGCCCCCGCCGGCGCCGTCCGCGCCGCCGGCCGAGCCGAACCCGACCGCGGGCGCGAACGGGCCGTCGAGGACGGTCTCGACGACGACGGCGCCGAGGCCGACGGCGCCGACCCCGCCGAGCAGGCGGCTGAGCGTCGCGCGGACGCCAGATGCCTCGGACTCGGGACCGGCGACGAGCACGAGCGGCCCGTCGGCGGGGGCGTACACGTCCATCTCGCGGCCCTTCTGTGAGTAGGCGGTGTCGACCACCTCGACGACGCCCGCCTCGCGCAGGCGTTTCAGGTGGTACTGGGTGTTCTGCAGCGACGTGTCGACGCGGTCGGCCACGTCGCTGGCGGGGCCGGGGCTGTCGTGGAGGGCGGAGAGGATCGCGCGGGCGGTGTCCGAGGAGAGGGCCGCGAGGACGTCGTCGGCGTCGTCGCCGTCGACGCCGATCACCCGCGGGTCGCGGTCGCCGTCGTCGTCGCCGCGGGACCACGGCCCGCCGATCCCCGGGATGGAGGAGGGCATGTCGGCCATTCGTCGTTCCTCTTTCACGGTGGAGTTGGTAAGCTTTCCGTGCGCTCGCCGTCGTCGGAGCGCTGACCGTCCTCACGAACTAACGGCCCTCACGCCCCCGAACGACGCGTCACCTCCGGCGGCCGCGACCGAGCGCGACGCCGAGCAGCACGGCGGCCGCCGCCCCGACAACTGCCGTCGCGATCCCGAGGCCGTCTCCGGTCGCGTTCGTCCCGGTGGCGTCGGCCGTTCCGGACCGGCCGGACGCCCTGGCCGTCTCCGTCGATGACTCGTCCCCCGTCGCCGAACCGCGCCCGGCCGCGCCCGTCGTGTCCGTGCCGCCGGTCCGCAGCGGCGCGGTCGTCGGCCCCGGCGTCTCCGCCGGGCGCACCTCGACGGTCTCGTTCTCGATCGCGACCGGGTGGGTCGCGCTGGCGGCCCGCAGCCCCACCGCGTACGCTCCCGGTGAGGGGGTCGGCGGGGTCGCGACGACAACCGTCGTGTCGATCTCCTCGCCGGGCGCCACCGACGACCACTCGATCGTCCGGTTCGTCGGGTGGAACCGACCGTCGCCACGCACGGCCGCGATCGACCACCCTTCGGGCAGCGACGTGACGCGGACGGAGAGCGTTCGGACCGCCGTCCCGTCGTTGTTGACGAGACTGAGATACAGGTCCCCGCGTCGCTCTCCCTGACCGATCGAGCCGAGGTGGGCGAAGACGGTCTGCGGCCGCCGCTCGTGCAGACGAAGCGCGAGCGTCGCGTTCTCGTGGCCGAGGATCCGAAGCTCGCTGACCCCCCGGTCGCTCACCGCGACGGCGGCGTCGGCGCGATCCCAGTCGACGGTTGCCGCGAACCCGCCGTCGTCGCCGACCCGGACCACGGTCACGTTCGGCGGATCGGCGGCCGCGAGCGCACGGAGACCGTCGGTCGACAGCTCACGCAGGGTTCCGGACTCGCCGACGATCACCGCCGCGTCGGCGGCCGGTTCCCCGTCGACGCCGGTGACCGTCCCGTCGATCCGAACGTCGTCGCCCGGGCCGGGATCGTCCGTCGTGGCCGGCGCTATCGGCGTCGCCGACGCTGTCGTCGCGCCCGCCACCCCGGCAACCGTCCAGAGCACGCACAGCAGACACGCCGCGTAGGTGAACGCGGAACGACCTGACGATCGAGGCATGGCTCGGGCTTCGAACGCGACCGGCAAGTGCCTCGTGGAGGGACAAACCGGCGTCGTAGCTATCGGTGCCGACCTGACGGCGTTCGCTCGTCTCCCGCTCCGCTTTCGTCCGGGTCGGTCCGATCACATCACTCATCGTCGATCCGGAAGATCCCGACACCCCTTTGTCGACGTGTCACCGAGTCCTCGTATGCTCGATTACGTCGGTCTGGAGGCGGACCTCTCGGCGGAGGAGAAGCTGATCCGGGACACGGCCCGGGAGTTCGTCGCCGAGGAGGTCGCCCCGGACATCGCCGACCACTACGAGGCCGGGACCTTCCCCACGGAGCTCATCCCGGAGATGGGGGAGCTGGGATTCTACGCGCCGAACCTGGAGGGGTACGGCTCCCCGAACGTCTCCGAGCGCGCGTACGGACTGCTCATGCAGGAGCTGGAGGCGTGCGACTCCGGCCTACGCTCGATGGCCAGCGTGCAGGGTGCGCTCGTGATGTACCCCATCCACGCGTTCGGGAGCGACGCCCAGAAGGAGGAGTGGCTCCCGGCCCTCGGGCAGGGGGAGGCCGTCGGTTGCTTCGGCCTGACCGAGCCGGAGCACGGCTCGAACCCCTCGGGAATGGAGACGCGTGCCGAGCGCGACGCCGACGGGTTCGTCCTGAACGGCGAGAAGACGTGGATCACCAACTCTCCCATCGCCGACGTGGCGGTCGTGTGGGCGAAGCTCACCTCCGAGGAGGGTTCGCCCGTGCGCGGCTTCCTTGTCGAGACCGACCGCGACGGCGTCGAGACCCCGAAGATCGACGAGAAGCTCTCGATGCGCGCCTCCGTCACCGGCGGCATCGTCCTCGACGACGTGCGCGTCCCCGAGGCGAACGTCCTGCCGGACGTCGAGGGGATGAAGGGGCCGCTGTCGTGTCTCACGCAGGCCCGGTTCGGCATCGCCTGGGGCGCCGTCGGCGCCGCCCGCGACTGCTTCGAGACGGCCCGCGAGTATCAGACCGGCCGCGAGCAGTTCGGCGGGCCCATCGCCCGCTTCCAGATCCAACAGGAGAAGCTCGCGGAGATGGCGACGCAGATAACCCTCGCGCAGCTGCTCGCCTACCGGCTCGCGGACCTGAAGGAGCGCGGCGACCTCCGGCCCCAGCAGGTGTCGATGGCCAAGCGCAACAACGTCCGAATGGCCCGCGATCAGGCGCGCGTGGCCCGCGAGATGCTCGGCGGCAACGGGATCACGACGGACTACTCGCCGATGCGGCACATGAGCAACCTGGAGACGGTGTACACCTACGAGGGAACCCACGACATCCACTCGCTCATCCTCGGGGAGGATCTGACCGGCCTGTCAGCCTTCTCGTAGCGAGGCGGCGAAGCCGCCTCGAACGAACGACGCCCTACCGTCGCGTGCGACCCGGGAGACCGCGCTCACGCGCGGGTACTCGTCGGCTTCCCGCTCACGCCGTCCGATCGCGCCGTTCCGAGCTGCGGTGCCGCGACGCCGTCGAGCGGAATCGAACCCGTACCCGCCGCGGTAACGGCGTGACAACCATGATCATAGCTAAGTAGGTAGACCCTGACGCGCCAACCGAGATGGCCGAACCAGTCGAGGGCGGGTGGCGGACGCTTGCGTTCTCCCGCGAGGAGGCGTGGGTGGTCCACGCCGCGCTCCTCGACCGGGTCCGGACGGCGGTCGAGGCGGGCGACACCGCGGAGGGGTACCCGGAACTCGACGCGTTGACGGCGCTCGAGGACGGACGCGAGCGCTTCGCTCCCGACGAGATCGGGGTCGTCCGGCGGGCCCTCGAGGTGTACCTCAGATCCGCACCCCCGCGAGATCTGGCGCCCGGGCGGGCGGCCCTGCGGCGGACTGGCGTTCCCGGGGCTCCGGATACGTGATGCGCTACGTCGGGCCGTCCCCGTTCGACAGCGAGTCGCGCCGCGCGAACGTCCCCCACAGCGCGCGTCGATCGGCGGCCCAGTGATAGAGCGTCTCGCGGGCCTCCGGATACTTCGGCAGCCCCTTCGCGGCCGCGGTGAGCCACCAGCCGGCCGCGCCGGTGCGCCTTGTGACCTGTTCGAGCGCCTCGCCGCAGGAGTACACCGCGGCGTCGGTGACGAGGTGCACGCACTCCTCGTAGTCGTCGGGCAGACGCGCGCGCAACTCGTCGTCCTCGGGCAGTTCGGAGAAGCCGACGGCCTCGAACTCGCCCAGCTCCAGCGCGTGCGAGACGGCGAACGTGCAGAAGCCGCAGTCGTCGTCGTACACGAGGCGGGGGACTGCCATACCCGATGTACGGGCTCGGCGGATATGTCGCTTCGGGCGGTCGTCCCCGTCCGTCCCGCTATTCTTCCTCGCCGTCCCAGTAGTCGACGGCGTCGCCGCGGCGGAAGTACGCGTCCACGTCGCGCTCCCCGTTCTCCCCCGGCGCCGCGCCCGCCATCGCGCCCACCTTGTCGGAGTCGGGGTACACGAGCACCTCCGGGTCGCGCATCGTCGAGACCATCAGGTACCGGAGCGCGCCCGCGGAGTCGTTGACGACGCGGTGGGCACCGTCCTCGCCCGCCGGAAGCGTGACGTAGTCGCCCGCGCGCAGCGGACTCGTCCCGTCGGCGTGGCGCAAGGTTCCCTCGCCCGCGAGGACGTACAGCGGCTCCGCGTTGCCCGCGTGATGGTGATACGGCCACGCGCGCTTGCCCGCCGGGAGTTCGTAGAGGCTACAGCCCAGATCCTCGCCGCCGGCTGCCGCGGCCAGCTTCTTGCGTCGCGAGCCGACCGACTCGCCGCGGTCGGTCTCCTCCCAGTCGAGGCCGTCGGCGTTAACGCGGTTCATGCCTCCGAGGTCTCCTGCGTCGACGGTAATCGTATCGCCCGCAGCGACTTCCCCCGCCGCTGCTCCCGCAGCCCCCGGATGCCGGCGTTTTTGTACGTGTCGCGGTAAGGGTCGCCAATGGGAATCGATCCGAACTTCGACGACAACCGCGAGCACGTCGGCGAGGAGAACGGCCTCGACGTGTGGGGGCCGGTCGACCCGCCGGAGAAGCTGGGGATCCACGGCGCCCACGTCGCCGTCGACTACGACATCTGTATCGCCGACGGCGCCTGCCTGGAGAACTGCCCGGTCGACGTGTTCGACTGGGTCGACACGCCCGACCACCCGGAAAGCGAGACGAAGGTCGAGCCGACCCGCGAGGACCAGTGTATCGACTGCATGCTCTGTGTCGATATCTGCCCGGTCGACGCGATCGACGTGGACGCCTCGCGGTCGTAACCGCGGCCGGGTTTCCGGCCCCGCCGAGTCTGGAAGCCGCCGATTCGACCGCTCAGTCGGCCGCAGTCGGCGACGCGTCGGCGTCAGCGTCCGTGGGTGCGTCGACACCGACGCCCTCCTTCGCCGCTAGCGCCTCACACAGCAGCTCCGCGATGTCGACGACCTCGATGTCGTCCTCGAAGTTCCCCGTCTTGCGGCCGTCCTCGTACATCGTCCCGCACATCGGACAGGCGACGACGAACTTCTCGACGGCGTCGCCGGCGTCGGTGTCCTCCAGCGCCTCGCGCAGACGCTCCTCGCTGGGCTTGGACTCCTCCTCGTGGTCCATCCAGAGGCCGCCACCGCCGCCCCCGCAGCAGAACGAGTCCGCGCGATTGCGCGGCATCTCGTAGAGATCCACGCCCGTGGCGCGGATCAGGTCCCGCGGCGCCTCGTACACGTCGTTCATTCGGCCGAGGTGACACGGGTCGTGGTACGTCGCGGTGTAGTCCAGTTCCGTGCCGTCGAGCCCGAGGCGGCCCTGTTCGACGAGGTTCTCGACGACCTCCGTGTAGTGGAAGACGGGGTCGTCGAACTCGCTGACCTCGGGGTACTCGTTGCGGAAGGTGTTCATCGAGTGGGGGTCGGTGGTGACGACCTTCTCGAAGGTCGCCGACTCGAACGCCTCGACGTTGTCCTCGACGAGCATCTCGAAGAGCCCCTCCTCGCCGACGCGGCGCACGTCGTTGCCGTCGTGCTGTTCGTCCTCGTAGAGGATGCCGTAGGAGACGTTCGCGCGCTCGAACAGCGTCGCCAGCGACCGGGCGACGCGCCGGTTGCGCTCGTCGTAGCTGGGGTACTCGCCGACGTACCAGAGGAACTCCACGTCCTCCTCGCGGGCGTCGGGCACCTCGAAGTCGAGGTCGTCGGTCCAGTCCGGCCGCTTGCGGGCGGGGTCGCCGAACGTGTTGCCGTTCTGGAACACGTTCATCATCGCGTCCTGCACCATCTCGTCCATCTGCCCCGTCTCGGTGAGCCGGCGGTTCATCTGCGTGAACTCCGAGACGTGTTCGATGTCGACGGGACAGGCATCCATGCAGGCCATACAGGACATGCACGACTCCATGGACTCGGCGGCGATGACGGAGTCGCCGCCGTCCGCGACGATCTCCACCGGCTCCGTTTCGCCGGCGTCGAGGGACTCGCGGTAGCTCTTGAGATCGAGGATCACGTCCCGCGGGTCGAGGTTCCGGCCGGAAGCCTTCGCTGGACAGACAGACGAGCACCGGCCACACTTCGTGCAGGCGTCGTGGTCGAGGATGTGGCGCCACGAGAAGTCCTCGATGGAGCCGTAGCCGATCTCGTCGGGGCCGGCGTCCTCGGGTACGCCCGGCAGGCGCACGCCCGCCTTCTCGTCGCGGGTGACGACGTTCGCGAACGAGGAGATCATGTGGAACGGCTTGGCGTACGGGATGAGCGCGATGAACGCGAACGCCAGCAGCGCGTGACTCCACCACGTGACGGTGTACAGCGTCTCGGCCATTCCAACGGTGACGCCCGCCTCGGCGAACACGCCGGCGAGGAAGAAGCCGACGAACGACACCTGCTCGTATGCGGCGAACTCGGCGGAGCCGATGATGCGGAACGCCTCCAGCACGTAGCCGCCGACGCCCAGCGCCAGCAGCGTCCAGACGAACGCGTCGTCCTCCAGCGAGGTGTGTTTGCCCCACAGACGACCCTCGCGCTCGGTGTAGCGCCGGTAGATGGCCATCCCGACGCCGACGACGAACAGCAGCCCCATCGCGTCCATCACGAACGAGTACGAGAGGTAGAAGTCGCCGACGAAGAACGACTCGCCGGTGACGGGGCGCCAGAAGTCGAGGTCGATGCCGAGGATGGTCGTCCCGATGAGCAGCGTGAGAAACCCCCACAGGATGAACGCGTGCATGACGCCCGCGTACAGGTCGCGGTCGAACTGGTTCCGGTTCGACGCCACGATCCGCGCGGCCCGCAGGACACGCCCGGGCAGGTCGTCGAGGCGGTCGAACCAGTCGTCCTCCCCGGCGGCGTAGCGCGCGAACCGCGCGTACGTCCCGTAGAGGAACACCGCGATCGCGACCGCAGCGAGGTAGTAGAACGCGGCCTTCCCGACGGGACCGATCGTCCAGAAGGTCTCGCGCGTCACGTCGGATTGCATGTCGATAGCGCGTCGCCGGCCCCGATTAAATCTTCCCACACTTTCGTGCGTGACGGTCCGCGACGACGGTCGTCGTCGCCGGCAACACCCTTTTGTCCGACGGCTGTCATCGTTTCATTCTATGGACGAAAAGACGGAGGAACTCCGCGACATCTTCCTCGACACGACGGGCGGCGACACCGTCACCGAGCGTCAGGAAGAGGGGCACGGCTCGCTCGCGGACGAGGGCGACGCCGCCGAGCGGCTCTCGGACCTCGTCGCGCGGATGCGCGAGCGCTACGAGTTCGACTCCGACTGGTCCGACGACGACCTCGTTCGGCTCGTCCGGCTGTACTTCGACGACGGCGACGACGCCGCGATCGCCGACGATCTTGGCGTCTCCGAGGAGGCCGTGTTCGACGCCCGGATGGACCTCCACCTCGTACGCGAGTCGGACCGCGAGGCGCCGTTCGATTTCTCGCGTCTCCGCTCGCTGGTCGTCGACGAGGTCCCGCTCGCGGAGCGCGCGGCCGCGCTGGACGCCGACGAGGAACTCGTCGCCCGCTACTCGGCGGTCGCCGCCGCGGACGCTCGCTCGACGCGGGCGAACGACCGCTTCCGCGACGAGTTCGCCGACCTGCTCGCGGAGCAGGACCTCAAGGGGGGCCACACCGGGGACGCCCGCGAGGACGGGCTCCGGGAGGCCGCCGAGGACATCGAGACGAACGTTTCCTTCTGAACCGCTTTTCACCGCCGGGTTCCCCGCAGCGAGCGGCTCCGCCGCTCGCGAGGAAACCCGGCGGCCGAAACCCGTTCATGATCAAAAGGCCGCTCGCTCGCCGGCCTTCGGCCGGCTCGCTCGCGGTACAACCTCTAGCGACCCCGCTACCGCGCCGCACCCACTGACCGCACCGCAGCCGCGACCGCCACTGCACCTGTTTTGCACTCGATGGTATCGCGGCAACCGCTACGCGAACTGCCCCTCGCCGAACGTTCAAATACGAACCCGGAACCACCACCCCCGTGCCCCGGGAGAAGGCGACGTTCACGGATCTCGCGACGGCGACGTACTGCCCGCGCCAACTGTACTACGACCGGCGCGAGGACGACCGCGGGCCACCGTCGGAGACGACCGCCCGGATCGACCTCGCCTTCCGGTATTCCGAGCTGCGGGATCTGGACGACGCGGCGCTGGCGGCCGAGCCGATCGATCGCCCGCCCGGGGAGTACCGCGCGGCGCTCGCTCGGCTGGCCGACCGAGCGGACTGGGAGTCGCTGTCGAGTCCGACCGACACCCGCGTCCTCCTCGACGGGAAGGACGCCCGCGGCGTCGCGCACAAGGTGATCGGCGCTATCGGCGCGGACGCGCCGCGCGACGACGACGGGAACCCGATCGGGGATCCGCCGGTTCCGGTGATCGTCTCGCCGGGGGAACCGCCCGAGCAGGGCGTCTGGGAGCCACAGTCGGTGAAGGCGGTCGCGGCGATGCACGCGCTCTCCTGGCAGGAGGGGCGACGGATCCGACGAGCGCTCGTCGAGTACCCGACCCACGGCGTCGTCAGGGACATGTCGCTGTCCGTGCGACGCTCCGGGACCTACCGACGGGTGCTCAGATCGGTTCGAGAGATGGACGGCCCGCCGGCCCGGCTCTCCGGGAGCCCGAAGTGTCGGGAGTGCCGTCACCGGACGAACTGCGGGGTGAGAACCCGGAGTCTGCGGAGCCTGGTCGGGCTGTAGCTCCGGGATGGCGAGCCGTTCGGCTCAGGGCTGGCTCGCCAGCCACTCGCGGATCTCGTCGGCCAGCGGTCCCGCGCGGTGGATGACGCCGCGATCGGGGTCGACGACGGTGCTCTCGCCGCCGAGCGTCTCGCCGCCGTCGAGCACGGCCGCGCAGCCGTCGCGGATTCGGGGGTCGAGATCGGCGACCCGGCGGACGCTCCCGGCGCCCGAGCGGTTCGCGCTCGTCGCGGTGATCGGGCCGGCGGCGTCCGCGAGCGCTCGTGCGACCTCGTGATCCGGCACGCGGATCCCGACGCGCGGCCCGCCGTCGGTGAGCTCGGCGGCCAGGACGTCGCCGCGGTCGACGACGACGGTCACGGGGCCGGGAAGGAACGCCCGCGCGAAGCGGGCGGCCCGGTCGCTCGCGGGCGCCAGCGACAGCGCCGCCTCGACGCTCCCGAACGCGACCGACAGCGGCTTGTCCCGCGGGCGGTCCTTCAGCGCGAACACGCGCTCGACGGCGGCCGGATCAGTCGCGTCGGCGCCGAGCCCGTACACGGTCTCCGTCGGGTAGACGACGGCCCCGCCCCCACGGAGCGCCTCGGCGGCGTCCTCGATGTCGGCGTCCGTCACCCCGGGATTCGGCTCGTGGTCCGCCCCGTGATCCGGTCCATGATTCGATCCGTCGGCGTTCATGGGGCGGCTTACAGGCGTTCGACGTGCGATTCGATCTCGTCGTAGTCCGGGAACTCCGGCCATTCGGCGGCGACCCACGCGTACTCGACCGTGTGGTCCTCGTCGAGGAGGAACACCGCGGGACGGTGCTCGCGGATCCCCGTCATCCCGTCGAGGTCGTGGACGACACCATACTGCTCGCCGACCTCCGCCGAGGGGTCGGAGAACAACTCGTAGTCCATCCCGCGTTCCTCGATGAACGTCTTGTGCTCGTACGGGGTCGAGATGGAGACGCCGACCACGGTCACGTCGTCGGTGTCGCCGTGGCCCCACTCGCGGTCCCGGATCTCGTTCCAGACGTACGTCGCGGGGAACGCGCCGTCCATCGGGAAGAACACGAGCGCCACCGGGCCGTCGAGGGCCGACAGCGCGGTGTCGCTCCAGTACTCGTCGCCGACGAGCGGCCGGGTGAAGTCGGGCGCCTCCTCGCCGACGGCGACGTGGTCGGCCTCCGGGAGTTCGACGACGTCGAAGTCGACCATTCAGGAACCCCCCGCCGCGCCGTCGCCGTAGGTGTTGTCGAGGTACTCGACGATGTTGCCGGACTCGGACATCGTCACGCCGGTGTTCTCGTCGCGGATCGCCGGCACCGACCGCTTGCCGGTGAGTCGCGCGACCGCGTTTCGGTCCGAGTGCATCGGCTCGACGAACCGTGACTCGTACTCCAGCCCGTAGCGATCGAGCGTTCGAACGACGCGCTCGCAGTACGGACACGCCTGGAGCCGGTACAGCGTAATGTCGGACGTTGTCATGACCACGGCTACGACGGCGAGTCTGGTAACGTCTTCGCCCGCGGCACTCGCCGCGTCGTGCCGCCGCGAGGTCTCGCGGTGCGTCGTCACGCTCGTCGCGCGGACGGGCTCCCCGAGAGCGGACGACGGCGCCGCGCCACCCGAGGACAACGCTTAATTCGGGGGACCGTCAAGCCATCGTATCGCATGGGTTTGTCGCCGGTACACGCTCCAGTAGTCGCGCCCGCGCAGTTCGCCGGGCTCACGAACGTGGTGCCGATCAACGACGCGACCGTTTCGATCGGTGGCGTCGTCGCCATCGCCGCTCTCATCGCGCTCTCGGCGTTCTTCTCCTCCTCGGAGATCGCGATGTTCTCGCTGGCGGCCCACCGGATCGACCTGCTCGTCGAGGAGGGTCGCCGCGGTGCCGACGCCGTCGCGGAGCTGAAGTCCGATCCGCACCGGTTGCTGGTGACGATCCTCGTCGGGAACAACCTCGTCAACATCGCGATGTCGTCGCTGGCGACGGCGCTCGTCGGGATCTACGTCGAGAGCGCCGGCGCGGCCGTCCTCATCTCCACCTTCGGGATCACCACGCTGGTGCTGCTGTTCGGTGAATCCGCCCCGAAGAGCTACGCCGTCGAGAACACCGAGTCGTGGGCGCTCCGGATCGCTCGGCCGCTCCAGCTCTCGGAGTACCTCCTCCTCCCGCTCGTCGTCACGTTCGATTACCTCACCCGGCTCGTCAACAAGGTCACCGGCGGCCGGTCGGCCATCGAGACGTCGTACGTCACCCGCGACGAGATCCAGAACATGATCCAGACCGGGGAGCGCGAGGGCGTCATCGAGGAGGAGGAGCGGGAGATGCTCGACCGCATCTTCCGGTTCAACCAGACGATCGCGAAGGAAGTGATGACGCCCCGGCTCGACGTGAACGCGGTGCCGAAGGACGCCTCAATCGACGAGGCGATCGAGACGTGCGTGCAGGCAGACCACGAACGCGTCCCGGTGTACGAGGGTAACCTCGACAACATCATCGGCGTCGTGAACATTCGCGACTTGGTCCGCGCGCGCTACTACGGCGAGGGGGAGAACGACCTCGCGAGCGTCGTGCAGCCGACGCTGCACGTCCCCGAGTCGAAGAACGCCGACGAGCTGCTCGAGGAGATGCAGGACTCCCGGATGCAGATGGTCGTCGTCATCGACGAGTTCGGTACCACCGAGGGCATCCTCACCCTGGAGGACATGGTCGAGGAGATCGTCGGCGAGATCCTCGAGGGCGACGAGGAGGAGCCGTTCGAGTTCGTCGACGACGACACCGTCCTCGTGCGCGGCGAGGTGAACATCGACGAGGTGAACGAGGTGCTCGAGATCGACCTGCCGGAGGGACAGGAGTTCGAGACGCTCGCGGGCTTCGTGTTCAACCGCGCCGGTCGGCTCGTCGAGGAGGGTGAGGAGATCGACTACGAGGGCGTGAAGATCCGCATCGAGGAGGTCGACAACACCCGGATCATGCGGGCCCGCGTCACCGTCACCGAGGAGTACTTCGCGACGGACGACGAGGAGAGCGACGAGCCCGAGATCGAGAACTGACCGTGCACTCGATCCCGTCGAAGCGAGGGGTTGGGTTCGTCGGACTCACCACGGCGCTCTCGGCAGCGATCTGGGTCGGTATCGAACTGCCGTTCTTCGACGGCGACCTATCGAGTGCCGCACTCCAAGGCGTCGCGTGCGGCCTCGCCGCCGGCGGCGTCCTCGCGTACTCGGGCTGACGCGCCGGCGCGCCGTCGCTCTCGGCTCGTCTCCGGATAGCGCTGCGACTTCTCCTACAGCACCGCGTCGACCGCGGTGAACGCGCCGTAGCCGATCCCGAGCGCGAGCGCGAGCGATCCGATCCACGCCAGCACGGTGTACGCCATCTTCCGCGTGCTCACGCCGGCGCCGCCGGCGGCGTACCCCGACCCGATGATCGCGGAGACGATGATCTCGTTGAACGAGACGGGGATGCCGAACGCGACGGCGGTCTGGGCGATGGCGAAGCTGGGAATGAGCGCGGCGATCGAGCGCCGCGGCCCCAGCGAGGAGTAGTCCTGCGCGAGCGCCTTGATCATCCGCGGGGCACCCGTCCACGACCCCACGAGCAGGCCGAGCCCGCCGCCGACGAGCACGGCGATCAGGGGGACCTGCACGGCCGTGCCCTCGCCGCCGATGAGCGGGACGAGCGGGCCGATCGCGAGGCCGACCTGCGAGCCGCCGGCGGAGAAGGCGACCAGCCCCCCCAACACGAGCAGGAAGCGTCGCTGTCCGCGGGCCTCGTCGAGCGTCATGTCGCGAAACAGCGCGAGCGCGACGAGGATCGCGAACGCCACCGTGACGGCGACCCAGCCGAGGTCGACGCCCGCGACGCCGACGGCCGGGAGCGCGTCGGCGACGGCGCCCGCGAGCGAGCGCTGCACGCCCGGCGGGCCGAGGACGGTGAAGCCGATGTTGGCGACGAGGGCGGCGACGAGGCCGGCAAGCGTCGGTACGGCGATCCGCTCGGGAACGCGGTCCGCGCGCAGGAGTCGCGCCGTGGCGTAGGCGATGCCGCCGCCGACGAACGGGGTCGCGACCCACAGCGCCACGATCTCGCGGTACTTCCCCCACGCGGGGTCGCCCCCGAGCGCGAGGCCGACGCCGACGACGGCGCCGGTGACGGTGAACGCAGTGGCGATCGGATAGCCGGCGAACACGCCGATCGCGACGAGCACGGCGGCGGTGATCAGGCCGACGATGGCGGCGGTGGCGGTGATCGACACCCCCACGACGAGGTCGTTTCCGACCGCCTCGGTGACGTTTGCGCCCTGGAGCACGGCGCCGAGGAAGCCGAGCACCCCGACGATCAGCCCGGCGCGCATCACCGAGATGGCGTTGGCGCCGACGGCGGGGGCGAACGGCGTCGACCCGGAGGATCCGGCGCCGATGGCCCACGCCATGAACAGCGATGCGAGGGCGGCGATGAGGAGCGTAGCGAGGGTGCCGGCTGCGACCATACCCGGGCGTCAGGCCCCGCGGGTAAGTCGTTGTTGGGTCCGGTGTCGGGCGCTCGGAGCCCGGGGCGACGCGGACGCGGTCACTGCCGTCCCTGATCGTACCCTTCGGCGACGTTGACGACGATCCGGCGGATGAACAGGTACGCGCCGAACACCAGCGCGAGCAGCACCACGAGGATGATCGTCAACGCGGGGTTCGCGGCGACGGCCTCGATCAGCGTGTCGACAACTGCCATGCCCCCCGATGCGACGCTGCGGGCCATAGGGGTTTCGACAGGGAGAGCGGAGGGTCGACCGGGCTTACGGAAGTGCGAGGAGAAAGCCTCGCCCTTCAGGGCGGGGAGGATGTCAAGCTTCGATTTCCGTGCTCGACTCCGCGTCGCGGACGCGGCGGCAGTGCGCGGTGAAGTTGTCGAACAGCGTCTTCGCCTCGCAGGCGGCGTCGTAGCGCTCCGGGGTGATCTCCGAGAGCACATCGTCGACCCGCTCGTCGCCGATGCGCTCGCGTTTTCCCTCGGTCACGGTTTCGGCGGTCTCGACGTCGTACTCGGGGTGGAACTGCACCCCCCAGCAGTCGCCCTTGCGGAACGCGTGGACGCCGAACTCGTTTTCCGCGAGCAGCTCCGCGCCGGGCGGGAGCTCGACGACGGCGTCCCCGTGGGTGGTGAAGACGGTGAACTCGCGGTCGATGCCGGCGAACAGCTCGTCGTCGCCGCGGTGGATGATCTCGTTGTACCCGATATCGAAGTCGTCCATGCCGCCGACGCGGCCGCCGAGCGCCTCCGCGAGCACCTGGTGGCCGTAGCAGACGCCGAGGATCGGCAGGCCGTGCTCGGCCGCTTCGGCGGTCCACTCGACCAGCGGCGGGATCCACTCCTCGTCCCAGTAGACTGAGGAGCGCGAGCCGGTTATCACCACCCCGTCAAACTCGAAGTGATCGGGCAGTTGCTGTGCGTTGGCGTCGAACTCGACGAGGTCGGCGTCGAGCTCCCGCCGGAAGTTCCGGGCGGTGTTCGCGCCGTCGTGGGCCGCGTTGAGCAGCGCGAGCCGGAGGCGTGTCATTGGCGTTGCTGTGTCGCTCGCGGGCAAAGGGTTTGTGCCACCGCCGAGTCCCGCCGGCGTCGCCGACGCGGGGGGCGCGGACGAGGCGGGTGGTGCTGTGGCCGGTGGGGACGCGTCAGTCCTCGCCCTCGAAGAACGCAAGGATCCGGTCGTTCACTTCCCGGCTCGCCTCCACGTTGGCGAGATGGCCCGCGCCGTCGACCTCCACGAACTCGCCGCGCGGCAGCCCCTCGGCGAGTTCCCGCCCCTTCGCCGGCGGACACACCGCGTCCTCGCTCCCGTGGAGCACGAGCGTCTCGTTCGACACCTCGTACAGCCGATCGGCGATGTCGAACTCACGAACGGCCGCCCGCGCGGCCTCCCAGGCGTCGCGGTCGGCGTCCTCGGCGGCGCGCCACTCGACGATCCGCGAGACGACCGACGGCTGGTACTCGAGGAACTCGCCGGTCACGGCCGCCCGCAGCGACGACTCCACCGCTTCTGGGTCGGCGGGGTCGGCCCACAGCGAGCCGGGGTTCACACCGTCGCCGTACGCGGACGTGCCGACGAGTACGATCTTCCGCACGCGCCGGGAGTGCAGCGCCGCGTGCAGCGCGACCATTCCGCCGAGGCCGACGCCGACGACGTGGGCCGCGCGGACCCCTGCGTCGGCGAGCACGGCGTCCAGGTCCGCGGCGAGCTGTCCGACCGTGTACGGCCCCGGCGGCGCGTCGGAGCCGCCGGTGCCGCGGGTCGCGGGAACGACCGCCCGGTACGGCCCGGCGACGGCCGCGTGCTGCCACCCCCACTGCCACGGCCCGTAGCCGATCTCGCCGCAGAACGCGACGGCGTCGACGTCGCGGTCGCCGCCCTCGCCGTCGATCTCGTAGTACAGGTTCACGTTTCCGTTCGCTGCGTCAGGCACGCTCGGGCGTTCGTCGCCGCGGGGTGTCAATCCCGATGATCGGTCGCGGCCGTGCGCTGGTCGGTCGTGACCGTGGTCGGTTCCGGCCGCCGGCCGTCCAAAGTGGCGGCCGTCCCGAGCGATGCCGCGGTGCCGCGTCCGCTCCGTGACCGGACCGTATTTCCGCGACGAGAGCGACCCGACGCACATGATCGACTTCCGGTCTGACACGGTGACCCGCCCCAGCGACGAGATGCGCGACGCCGCCCGCGACGCCGCCGTCGGCGACGACGTGTACGCCGACGACCCGACGGTCAACGAGCTGGAGGCCCGCGCGGCCGATCTCGCCGGTTTCGAGGACGCGCTGTACGTCCCCTCCGGCACGATGGGCAACCAGATCGCCATCCGCACCCACACCGACCGCGGGCAGGAGCTGCTGTGCGACGAGCAGGCACACGTCTACAAGTGGGAACTGGGCGGTATCCCGCAGCTCTCGCAGGTGCAACCGCGGATCCTCGACTGCGGCGACCGCTGCGTTCCGACGCCCGAGCAGGTGCGAGAGGGGTACGTCGAGGAGGACCTCCACCGTCCCGGCACGGGGCTGCTGTGCCTGGAGAACACCCACAACTCCCGCGGCGGCGTCGCCGTCCCGAAGGCGCACATCGACGAGGCGGCGGCGGCGGCCCACGATCTGGACGTTCCGGTCCATCTCGACGGCGCGCGCTTCCTCAACGCCTGCGTCGCGCTCGACACCGACCCCGCGGAGATGACCGAGCGCGTGGACTCGGTGATGTTCTGTCTCTCGAAGGGGCTGGGCGCGCCCGTCGGGTCGGTGATCGCGGGTAGCGAGGAGTTCATCCAGCGCGCCCGCCGAACCCGGAAGCTGTTCGGCGGCGCCATGCGGCAGGCGGGGCTGATCGCCGCGCCCGGCCTGCTCGCGCTGGAGAACGTCGCCCGGCTCGCCGAGGATCACGCCAACGCCGCCCGGCTCGCCGAGGGACTGAACGAGATCGAGGGCCTGTCGGCGCCCGACCCGGACACCAACATCGTGATGGTCGACAGCGAGGCCGCCGGGCTGACCGGCGAGGAGCTGTCCGCCGCCTGCAAGGACGCCGACGTGAAGTTCCACGCCTTCGGCGAGTACACCTGCCGGCTGTGCACGCACCTCGACGTGGACGAGGACGACGTGGCGGAGGGACTCGACCGGATCGAGTCGGCCGTCGCCGAGGCCTGAGTCGGCTCCCGTCTCGATCGTGTTCTCCGCGATTTCGATCCCGACGACCACTGACCCGCCGGCTTCCCTTTTATGGCGTCGGACGATGTACGTCCGTCCATGACCGACACAACGACGACCCGCGGATCCAGCGGTCCTCGGGGTCCCGGCGGTCCGATATCCGCTCTCGACGACCGCCTCGACGGGCTCGTCGGACTCGCCGCGCTGATCCTCGCGGTCAACGTCGCCGGCGCGGTCCCCGCCGTCCTCGGCGGGCCGGACTCCGCGTGGTTCGCGGCGTTGACCAAGCCCGCGATCTACCCGCCGTCGTGGCTGTTCGGCGTCGTGTGGACGGCGCTGTTCACGCTGTCGGCCGTCGCGGTGTGGCTCCTCGTTCGTGCGGAGCCCTCGGCTGCGCGCCGGCTCGCGCTCGGCGCGTTCGTCCTCCAGTTCGCGTTCAACGTCGCGTGGACGCCGACGTTCTTCGCGTTTCAACGGATCGCGGCGGCGCTGGCGATCATCGTCGTCCTCGCGGTCCTGCTTGCGGGCACGGTCGCCGCGTTCGCGCGCGTCGACCGCCGCGCGGCGGCGCTCCTGGTGCCGTATCTCGCGTGGGTCTGCTTCGCCGCGGTGTTGAACTACCGCTTTCTCGCCCTGAACTGAGTGCGCGCTCCCCGTCGCGTCGCTGAACGCTCGGCACCCGTCGCGTCGGGGACCGCGGATCACGGACCCGGCCGACGACTACCCGGCGTCGGTGACGAACTCGAATCGCGCCCCGTCGTTCTCGCCGTTCGTCGCCGTCACCGACCAGCCGTGGGCCTCCGCGATGCGACGGACGATCGCCAGGCCGAAGCCGGTGCCCTCATCGACGGTGGAGACGCCGACCTCGAATATCTCCTCGCGGCCGTCGGCCGGGATCCCCGGCCCGTCGTCGGCGACGGCGAACCCCGCCGGCGTCGCCTCCACGCGGACGGCCGGGGCGTCGCCGCCGTGCTCGATGCTGTTGCGGAACAGGTTCTCGAACAGCTCGCGCAGACGGTCCTCGTCGGCCTGAACGGTGAGGCCGTCATCGACCGCGAGCGTCGCGTCGCCGGTGTCGACGCTCCCCCACGCCGTGCGGGCGGCGACCGACACGTCAACCGGCTCTGTGTCGCCGACGACGCGTCCATCGCGGGCGAGCCTGAGCAGGTCGTCGACCAGCGTGCGCATGCGCTCGACGGCGTCGGAAACGGTGGCGAGGTGCTCGAGGTCGCCCGTCTCTCGGGCGAGCTCCAGGTACCCTTCGGCGACGGACAGCGGGTTACGCAGGTCGTGTGAGACGACGCTCGCGAACTCGTCGAGCCGCTCGTTCTGTCGGCGAAGCGCCCGCTCGCGCTCCTTCCGCTCGGTAATGTCCGAGTAGATGGCGTAGCCTCCCACGTTCTCGGTGCCCAACTCCAGCGGAACGACGTACATCAGGAAATCGCGCATGCCGTCCGCCGTCTCGCGGCGACACTCGGTTCGCAGGTTCTCGCCGCGGTGGAGCCGATCGTTGAACTCGGCGGCCTGCGTTTCCGAATCGGGGTCATCGGGAACGATGTACTCGTCGAGCGATTCGCCGATCACCTCCTCGCCGTAGCCGAACGTGTCGACGAACGCCGAGTTGATATCGCGGACGACGGGGGCTCCGTCGACCAGCTCGAACGACAGCGCCGCGTCGGGGACGTTCTCGAACAGCGCCGACAGCCGGTCGTGCTCCGCGCGGAGGTCGGCCTGCGCGCGAACGCGCTGCAGCGACACCGCCACGTGTGCCATCAGCAGCTCCGCCTGGTTGAGGTCGTCGCGGGTGAACGAGCCGGGGACGGTGGCGACGGCCTGGAAGACGCCGAGATCGCCGATCGGGACCGACAGCCCGGAGCGGTACTCCGATCGCGCCGGAGACGCGTCGTCGTTGTCCGCGACGTCGTCCACGAGCAGCGACTCCCCGGTCTGAAACGTCCGACCGGCGACCCCCTCGTCCAGGTCCATCGGCCGGGAGCTGTCGGGCGGGCTCCCCGTGGAGTCGGCTTTGGGGACGAGCTTGCCACCCTCCCTGAGTGTGATCGTCGACTTGTCGAACGAGAGGACCTCCTCGGAGGCGCGGATCGCGTGCTCGATCAGGGTCTGCTCGTCGTCCGCGGCCGCGAGATCCGCGGTCGCCTCGTGGAGCTGCTCGGTCACGCGACGTGCATCACGGAGCGCCGCCTCCGAGCGGATCCGCTCGCGCGTCGCCGTCGCGTACGACGTGAGCAGCTCCGCGAACTCCAGGTCGCCGTCGTCGAAGGCGTCGACGCTGTCGGTGACCGCCTGAAAGACGGCGTCGCCGGCGAACGGGACCGAGATGAGCGCGCGTGCCACGCCGTCGTGCGACTCAGCGAACTCGTGATCGGTGACGTCGCCGATGACCAACGAGCGGTTCTCGGTGTGGCTCTCCTCTATCGCGCCGAACCCGCGCGGGAACTCCGCCGGGAGGTCGGTGTCGGTCGTCGCCCGCATCGTGAACCGTTCGCTGTCGGCCGTGTACACGCAGGAGCGATCGAACGCGAGCACCCGACGGGCGATCTCGACGACCAGGTCGTACAGCTCGCGCTCGCTGTCGGCGTCGACGAGTCGCGGG
Source organism: Halobaculum rubrum (assembly GCF_019880225.1). Classification (NCBI taxonomy): domain Archaea; kingdom Methanobacteriati; phylum Methanobacteriota; class Halobacteria; order Halobacteriales; family Haloferacaceae; genus Halobaculum; species Halobaculum rubrum. The sequence continues at coordinate 1,148,101 of NZ_CP082284.1, read as the reverse complement.
GCCGCCTCGTGGAGCTCGGTCATCACCCGTTCGCGTCGCGTCAGGTCTGCCTGGGCACGCAGGCGCCCGTACGCCTGCCCGACGTGCGTCGCCAACAGCTCCGCAAGCTCGCGGTCGATCTCGTCGAACGCGTACGGCGTCGTCGAGATCGCCTGGAAGACGGCGTCGCTGCCGAACGGGACGGAGATCCCCGACCCGGTCGCGTCGGCGTCGGAGATGTCCCACGTCGAGATGTCGTCGACGTGCACGGTCTCGCCGCGCCGGAACGCCCGTCCGCTGACCGACTCGTCCGCGTTGACCCGCGTCCGAAGCCAGTCGACGTCCCGTGACCGTGCCCGGACCACCATCTCGCCGTCGTCGTGGACGGCGATCGCGCAGTGGTCGAACTCGAGCACGCGCCGTGCCACCGCGATCGTCCGGTCGAACAGCTCCGAGACGGTCTCGGCGGCCGCGATCTCGGCGGTTCCGGCGTGCAGTTCGGTCGTTCGTCGCCGCGCCGCTCGGAGCTGTCGGCGGGTCTTGCCGGCGCGCGCACGGTCGATCTCTTCGACGACCCGGTCGGCGTCGGCCGCTCGCGTGACGTAGCCGTCGACGTACGACGTGTCCGGATCCGGCTCGCGCTCCGCGTACGCGACGACCAGCGCGGTCGTCGTCGACAGCGCGTCCACCGCGTCCGCCGAAAGCGACGGGTCGCCGACCAACACGACCGCGTTCGGACGGCGCTCCCCGCCGAGCCGTCCGGCGAGCGCGGCGGGATCGACGGCTTCGACCTCGCCGTCGGTGGCGGCCGCGAGGGTCTCGACCAATCCGTCGGGGACCGTCGCGTCGGCCGTCGCCAAGACGAGGACAGCGACCGACGGGCCCGCGACAGAATCCGCCATGGGTACTCGATGTTGTCGGTTCTTCATTTAAGCGTACCGGGGGACCGACCGCCGGCGAACGCGGCCCGGAACCCTTTTGCGCGGCGACGGGGCACAACGTGGTAATGAGCGACCTTACCGCGGAGTACCGCCTCGACTACTTCGAGGAGGAGGGGTTCTCCCGACGGGAGTGCTCCTCCTGCGGGGACCACTTCTGGACCCGCGACGACGAGCGGGAGCTGTGCGGCGAGCCCCCCTGCGAGGACTACTCCTTCATCGGCGACCCCGGCTTCGACGAGGCGTACACCCTCGAGGAGATGCGCGAGGCGTTCCTCTCGTACTTCGAGGAGCACGACCACGAACGGATCGAGCCGTACCCCGTGGCGGCGAACCGCTGGCGCGACGACGTGCTGCTCACGCAGGCGTCGATCTACGACTTCCAGCCGCTGGTCACCTCCGGGGAGACGCCGCCGCCGGCGAACCCGCTCACGGTCAGTCAGCCGTGTATCCGGATGCAGGACATCGACAACGTGGGCAAGACCGGCCGCCACACGATGGCCTTCGAGATGATGGCCCACCACGCGTTCAACGCGAGAGAGGAGGTCGGCGACGAGTACGCCTACTCCGGGGAGGTGTACTGGAAAGACGAGACAGTCCGGCTGTGTGACGGGCTGTTCGAGGAGATGGGCGCGGACCTCTCGGAGATCACCTACATCGAGGACCCGTGGGTCGGCGGCGGCAACGCCGGTCCCGCCATCGAGGTCATCTACAAGGGCGCCGAGCTGGCGACGCTCGTCTTCATGTCGCTGGAGCAGGACCCCGAGGGCGACTACGAGCTGAAGGACGGCAACACCTACTCCGAGATGGACACGTACATCGTGGACACGGGGTACGGGCTCGAGCGGTGGACCTGGATGAGCCAGGGCACGCCGACCGTCTACGAGGCCATCTACCCGGACACGATCGAGTTCCTGAAGGACAACGCCGGGATCGACCTCACGGACGAGGAGGAGGAGCTGGTCCGCCGCGCCTCCACGCTGGCGGGACACCTCGACATCGACGAGGCGGAGGACGTCGAGGCCGCCCGCGACAACATCGCGGACAAGCTCGGCGTCGACACCGCCGAGCTGACTGCGCTGCTGGAGCCGCTGGAGGACATCTACGCGATCGCCGACCACTGCCGGACGCTCGCGTACATGTTCGGCGACGAGATCGTCCCCTCGAACGTCGGGACGGGCTACCTCGCGCGCATGGTACTTCGCCGGACGAAGCGCCTCGTCGACGAGGTGGGCGTCGACGCTCCGCTCGACGAGCTGGTCGACATGCAGGCCGAGCGCCTCGGCTACGAGAACCGCGACACGATCCGCGACATGGTGCGCACCGAGGTCGAGAAGTACCGCGAGACGCTCGAGCGCGGCGGTCGCAAGGTCGAGGCGCTGGCCGACGAGTACGCCGGCGCCGGCGAGCCGATCCCGGTCGAGGAGCTGATCGAGCTGTACGACTCTCACGGGATCCAGCCGGACATGGTCGAGGAGATCGCCGCCGACCGCGGCGCGACCGTCGAGGTGCCCGACGACTTCTACGGGCTCGTCGCCTCCCGGCACGACTCCGCGCAGGCGTTCGATCGCGAGACCGACACCGACGATCGGATCGACGACCTCCCGGCGACGGAGCGGCTCTACTACGACGACCAGGAACGCACGGAGTTCGAGGCGGTCGTGCTGGACGTGTTCGAGCGCGAGGACGGCTACGACGTGGTGCTCGACCAGACGATGTTCTACCCCGAGGGCGGCGGCCAGCCCGCCGACCGCGGGACGCTCTCGACGGACGACGCCACCGTCGAGGTCGAGGACGTCCAGATCCGCGGCGACGTGGTGCTCCACCGCACCGACGACGATCCCGGGAAAGGCGAGTTCGTGACCGGACAGGTCGACGGCGAGCGTCGCCGGCGGCTGATGCGCCACCACACCGCGACCCACATCGTCGGCTACGCCGCCCGGCAGGTGCTCGGCGAGCACGTCCGCCAGGCGGGCGCCCAGAAGGGACTCGACTCCTCGCGGCTCGACGTGACACACTACGACCGCGTGACTCGCGAGCAGGTCAAGGCGATGGAGCGGGTCGCCAACGACATCGTGCGACGGAACCTCCCGGTGAAACAGGAGTGGCCCGACCGTCACGAGGCCGAGTCCGAGCACGGCTTCGACCTCTACCAGGGCGGGATCCCGCCGGGCGAGCAGATCCGGCTGATCCGCGTCGGCGACGACGTGCAGGCGTGCGGCGGCACCCACGTCGCCCGCACGGGCGATATCGGCGCGATCAAGCTGCTGAAGACCGAACCCGTCCAGGACGGCGTCGAGCGCCTCGTGTTCGCCGCCGGCGAAGCCGCCCTCGATGCGACCCACCGCACCGAGGACGCGCTGTACGACGCCGCGGACGTGCTCTCGATCGACCCACAGGAGGTGCCCGAGACTGCGGAGCGCTTCTTCACCGAGTGGAAGGAGCGCGGCAAGACGATCGACCGCCTGACGGAGGAACTGGCGGAGCTTCGCGCCGCCGCGGGCGGCGAGGAGGTCGAGGTCGGCGACGCGGTCGCGGTCGTCCAGCGAACGGACGCCGACAGCGACGAGCTTCGGGCGACGGCCAACGCCCACGTGGAAGACGGCCGGATCGCCGTCCTCGGATCCGGCGACGGCGGCGCGGCGACGTTCGTCGTCGGCGTCCCCGACGGCGTCGGCGTCAACGCCGGCGAGGTCGTCGGCGAGCTCGCGGGCCGCGTCGGCGGCGGCGGCGGCGGCCCGGCCGACTTCGCGCAGGGCGGCGGTCCCGACGTGGACGCGCTCGACGACGCGCTCGACGGCGCGGCGGACATCCTCCGGCAGAAGCTGGAGGCGTGAGCCCCCGCACCCGATGTCGCTGATCGACGCGCTCCCGTACCCGATGGGCGCCGCGGCGGTGCGGGGCCTCGCCGACTCCGAGCGGATCGTCGAGGCGCACCACGAGGTGATCGCACAACGCTCCGGGACTGAGGTTGTGCCGGCGCTGTTGATCACCACCGAGACGAGGTCGTTCGCCGTCGTCGAGGACCGCGAGGCCGAGCGCTACCGCGTGCTGGCGTCGGGCGACCGCGACGACCGCGAGGCGGTGTACGCCGAGCTTCGGGAGTGGGCGACCGAGCAGGGGTACGGCGGGCCGTAGCCGGCACACTCGGTTCGGTCCTGAACCCGTTCGCGGGCCGTGACCGAAACCCCTACTCCGCCGGACGGCAAGCGCGTGACATGGACCCGCGAATCCGCGAACACGCCGAGACCATCGTCGACCACTCCATCGAGCTCGAGGCGGGCGACGACCTCGTCATCCAGCTCCCCGCCGAGGCCGAGGACCTGGCGGTCGCCCTCCACGAGTACGCCGGCGACATCGGCGCGAACCCGGTCTACCTGAACAACTCCCAGCGCGCCGCCCGCGCGTACCTCCGCGCCCGCGAGGACGACTTCGAGCTGCCCGACCACGAGCTGGCCCTCTACGAGGCGGCCGACGCGTTCGTCATCGCCCGCAGCGGCGGTAACGTCTCCGAGAAGGCGGACATCGACCCGGAGACGACCGCCGACTACAACCGCGCGCGTCGGCCGGTCCAGCGGGAGCGGCTCTCGAAGACGTGGTGTCTCACCCAGTTCCCGACGAGCGGGCACGCCCAACTGGCGGGCATGAGCAGCGAGGAGTACGAGAACTTCGTGTACGACGCGGTCAGCCTCGACTGGGAGGCGCAGGCGGAGTTCCAGCAGCAGATGGTCGAACTGATCGACGACGCGGATGAGGTCCGCATCAGATCCGGCGAGGAGACCGACCTCACGATGTCGGTCGCGGGCAACACCGCGCTCAACGACGACGGGAAGGCGAACCTCCCCGGCGGCGAGGTGTTCACCGCGCCGGTCAAAGACAGCGTGAACGGCGAGGTGTACTTCGACCTGCCGCTGTACCGCCAGGGTCGCGAGATCGAGGACGTCCGCCTCACCTTCGAGGACGGCCGCGTCGAGGAGTTCTCCGCCGAGCGCAACGAGGACGTCCTTGAGGGCGTGTTCAACACGGACGAGAACGCCCGCTACCTCGGCGAACTCGGGATCGGGATGAACCGCGCCATCGACCGGTTCACGTACAACATGCTGTTCGACGAGAAGATGGGTGACACCGTTCACATGGCCGTCGGCTCGGCGTACCCCGAGACGGTCGGCGAGGGTAACGAGGTCAACGAGTCCGCCGAGCACGTCGACATGATCGTCGACATGAGCGAGGACTCCGTGATCGAGTTGGACGGCGAGGTCGTCCAGCGGGACGGGACGTTCTCGTTCGAGGACGGCGAGGGCGAGTGAGCGCGGAGCGCGAACGAGCCCTCGAACCGAGCGGGGAGCGTTCGCGGTCGAACAGCGTGAGACCGCGATGGCGAACGGCGAGCGCACGAGCCCACGAAAAGCGCGAGGGCGAGTACGCGAGCCCACGAAGAGCGCGAGGACGATCCCCGAATCGACCCGGCGCTCCAGTCGAACTCATGGGGACCGCTGGGGAGCCGTCAGTACGCCGGTGTGAGACACAGCACGTTCGGATCCGGCGTCGCCGTTCGCGTCACCGCGACCCCACGGAACCGCCAACGTTCACGGAAGTGCGTGTACTAATAGATTTCTCTCTGTACGCCGGTGCCGGGATTTATGCGTGTGTGACCGTGTCACTCGGACGTGCCCAAGGTGAACTGTCCCGACTGTGGCCGTCAGATCGGAATGCACGAACTCGAAGCGAAGACGACGGCCCAGTCCGGCGGCTTCTCGACCCGGTACCGCTGTCCGTTCTGTCAGACGGACATGGAAGACGTGACCGAGCTCATGGTCTGAACTCGGCGTTCGCTGGATCGACCGTTCTCACCGCTCGCGGCCCGCCGCGAGCGACAGTTCACTCCTCGACGTCGAGGTCGAACTGCGCGTTCTCCACGACCGTGTTGAGCACGACCGACGTGTTCGTCTCGCGAATGTCCTGATCGGCGAGCAGTCCCTTGATCCCCTCGTTCATCTCGTCGGTGTCGTGGAACTTGCCGACCGCGATGACGTCGTAGTCGCCGGTGACCTCGTAGACGGTTACCATCTGCTTTTGCTCGCGCAGGCGGTCGACGATCTCCGGCAACGCACTCCCTTCGACTTTCAGCTGGACGATCGCCGTCACGTCGTAGCCGAGCCGGTCGTAGTTCACCCGGGGCGTGTACCCCTCGATCACGCCCTCGTCCTCGAGGTCGCGGAGGTGATTCGAGACGGTCGTCACCGACACGTCGAGATCCTCGCCCAACGAGCGGAGGCTGGCGCGACCGTTCCCTAACAGCGAGTTGACGAGCTTGGCATCGAGGTTTTCGTACGTCATTACACTCGTCCACGGGTGCCTCCCTTTAGAATTTGACGGATGTCCACTGCGAGAGAGCTGAAGGGGTAATTGCACTGACCGTCAACTCCTATATACAGGGAGTGTATGAAGACAAACGTCACAACATGACGGACGGAAACACCAAACCGGACGGCGGGCTCAGCGCCGTCGAGCAGGACGTCATCGACGAGATCGACGAGAAGGGCATCGACTTCCTCCGCCTCCAGTTCACGGACATCCTGGGGACGGTCAAGAACGTCTCGGTCCCGGCGACGCAGGCCGAGAAGGCGTTCACCGAGGGTATCTACTTCGACGGCTCCTCGATCGACGGCTTCGTACGGATCCAGGAGTCGGACATGCGCCTCAAGCCCGACCCCGAGACGTTCGCGGTGCTCCCGTGGAGAACCCGCGAGGGCGACAACGGCGGCGGCGCCGCCCGCCTCATCTGCGACGTGATCAACACCTCGACGGGCGAGCCGTTCGAGGGCGACCCCCGTCGCGTCCTGAAGAGCGCGCTGGAGCGCGCCGCGGACATGGGATACGAGGTCAACGCCGCCCCCGAGCCGGAGTTCTTCCTGTTCGAGGAGGACGAGGACGGGCGCGCGACGACGAAGACCAACGACGCCGGCGGCTACTTCGACCTCGCGCCCAAGGACCTCGCACAGGACGTGCGCCGGGACATCATCTACGGCCTCGAGGACATGGGCTTCGAGATCGAGGCGTCCCACCACGAGGTCGCCGAGGGCCAACACGAGATCAACTTCGAGTACGACGACGCCCTCACCACCGCCGACAACGTCGGCACCTTCCGCACCGTCGTGCGCGCAATCGCCGCCCAGCACGACCTCCACGCGACGTTCATGCCCAAGCCGATCCCGCGGATCAACGGCTCGGGGATGCACACCCACATCTCGCTGTTCACCGAGGACGGCGAGAACGCCTTCCACGACGGCGACGACGAGTTCGACCTCTCGGAGACGGCCAAGCAGTTCACCGCGGGCATCCTCGAGCACGCGCCCGCGATCGCGGCCGTGACGAACCCGACGGTGAACAGCTACAAGCGGCTCGTCCCCGGCTACGAGGCGCCCGTCTACGTCGCGTGGTCCGACCGCAACCGCTCGGCGCTCATCCGCAAGCCGGCCGCGCGCGTGCCGGCCGCCTCGCGCATCGAGGCGCGGTTCCCCGACCCCTCGTGTAACCCGTACCTCGCGTTCGCGGCACTCATCCACGCCGGCCTCGACGGCATCGAGGACGAACTGGAGTGCGACGAGCCCGTCCGCGAGAACATCTACGAGTTCGACGAGCAGAAGCGCGAGGAGTACGGCATCACCACGCTCCCGTCGAACCTCGGCGAGGCCGTCGCCGAGCTCAAGGACGACGAGGTCGTGCAGGACGCGCTCGGCGAGCACATCACCGAGAAGTTCATCGAGGCCAAGTCGGCCGAGTACGACGAGTTCCGCATCGACGTCTCCCAGTGGGAGCTCGATCGCTACCTCGAGACGTTCTGAGGCGTCGCCGGTCGGTCATCGGCCGCTCGTTTTTTTTTTTTTTCGTTTCGTTTCGCCGATCGACGCGTGCGGCCGCTCACTCGGATCGATTCGCTCCGCCCCCGTCGGCGTCGGATTCGGCCTCGCTGATGAGATCCTCGACGGGCTCCGCGTCGTCGTTGTCGGCTCGTGACGCTCGAACCCGGCCCAGGATCGTCGGCCAGCCAACGACGAGCGCGACGCCCGCGAACGACAGGGGAACGGTCGCCAGCAGACGGAACGGGGTGGTGTCGGGGACGACCCCGAACACGTACGGGAGCCCGATCGAGGCGACGGCGTACGCCGAGCCGAACACCGCCCCGATGACCGCGAGTCCCACGACCGTACCGACGACACCGACGGTCGTCGAGTCCGTCCCACGAACCCGCCAGACGGCGTACCCGCCGAGCCCGCCGCCGACGACGATCCCCGCCTCTACCATCTCGCCGTCGTGGCCGCCGGCCGTGGCGAGGATCAGCGCCGCGACGCCGAGTACGGCCGACAGGAAGAACGCCCGGTCGGGGTTCGGACGGAACCCCTTCCGGGCGACTCGGTGGAACAGCCACAGCCCCGCGAGTCCGACCGCGACGCCGACGGCGACGTCGGCGAGGTAGTGCACGCCGAGCGCGACCCGCGTGAGTGCGACGACGCCGATCAGGACCGCGGCGACGCGGCGACGGCTCCGCCGCGTTCCCACGTCGAGAAACGTCGCGAGCGCGCCGTACACCATCGTCGCGCCGATCGCGTGCCCGGAGGGGAAGCCGAACCCGTCGCCGGTGGCGGTGTTGACGTATACACCGTGAAGCAGCTCGGGGAGCCACAACGGGACGGTCGCCTCGCCGGCGCCGGGCGGCCGCGGGAACGCGAACAGGCTCTTGAGGCCGACGGTCACCGCGAGCGCGCCGAGGCCGACGGCGACGACGGTCGCGCCGACGCGGCGGGGATTGGCGGCCAGTCGATCGTCGGCAAGCCAGTACAGGAGCGCGAGGCCGAGATAGAGGAACCACGCGTCACCCAGCTGGGTGAGGAGGGCGGCGATCACGACGAGCCAGTCGGGCAGCGCGGCCGCGGCGGCGGTGATAGTGCGGAACATCCGCCCCCTTACCGGCGGTCCCGGACGGCGTCGATCGCGCGGCCGGGAACCGACACGAGGTTGAGTCCGACGCCGACGAGGACGAACAGCGTGTACAGCCCGAGCGTCGAGAGGAACAACACGAGCATCGCGGTGATCGCGACCCACCCTTCGAGGAAGTAGAACGCGCCCAGCGTCATCACGGTGCCGTACAGCAACACGAGGTACGGTCCCCACCCGCGGGCGTGGCCGCGGCGCATCCGTCGGCGGACGTATCGCTTCAGATCGGCCTCCAGCGTCGGCTTCTCTACGGTTCGGTCGTCGATCGCGTCGAGGTCCGCGCGGAGCTCGGCGACGCGCTCGTCCAACTCCCCGATGTCCGGCGCCGGACGGCCGTCGTCCTCCTCGCCGTCGACGTCCGCCTCGGCGCTCGCGGTCTCGCCGCTCATTCGTCACTCCGCACGCGTGTCTGTCCCTTTATCCTGCCGGTCTCTTCCGTCGCGGCGGTCGGGTCGTCCCCGTCACCGCCCCAACTCTCCCGGCCGCTGTCACTGGATACGACGTTGACGACGGCCCCGACGAGCACCAGCGTCGCGCCGAAGTAGAGGAACGTCACGAACAGCAGCACGGCGCCGAGCACGCCGTATACGGTTCCCTCGCCGCCACTGCTCCCCCCGGCGAACTCGACGTATGCCTGAAACGCCACCCTGAGCACGGTCCAGCCGACGCCCGCGAAGACGGCGCCGGGGAGCACGTCGCGGAGGGTCACGTCCGTGTCGGGGAACACGTAGTACATCGGGAGAAACGCGGCCGAGAGGAGTGCCGGCAGTGCGAGAGCGTTCGCGACGACGGCCACGGCGACCACGTCGACGACGGCGACGACCGCCCCGAGCAGGATCATCGCACCGAGGCTCCCGCCGACGCTCGCGGCGACCACCAGCGAGTCGCGAAGTTGGTCCGCGAGCCCGACGGCGCCCTCGATCCCGTACACCTGCGAGAAGGCGATGTCGAGGCCGCGAAACACCTTCAACGCCCCCCACAGCGTCAGCGGGAGGCTGATGAGCGTCGCCGACCCTTGTCCGGGGCCGTCGATGAGCGCGGTGACGAGCAGTTCCTGCCCGCTGGCGGTGAGGACGTTCGCGCTCGCGTCGACGACCGCGGCCGCGAGCTGCTGTCCTCCGACGGTCACCGCGATTACCAACGCCAGGACCGCCGCCGGCAACAGCGAGACGAACGCGTAGTACGCCACGCCCGCCGCCAGGAAGGTGACGTTCTCCTCGCTCGTCCGGGCGACGATCTCGCGGGCGAACGACACTGCCCGCCGGAACACTCCCGTCGCTCCCGCCGGTTCGGATTCGGCCTGCACGTCACGGTGTTCACGCGACCGCGAGAAAAGCGCACGGTTCGTGTTGACACGGTGTGAACTGCGTGGGCGAGGTGAGACGATCGGCGGACAGTCGATGCGTTCCCGTTCCACTCGATGGGTCGCACACGACACGCCGGCCGGATCAGACGTGTCCGGCCAGCACCGCGTTCGTCGCCGCTCCGACGAGCACGAGCAGGTTCGCCGCGTAGAACCACGCGACGAGCACGACGAGCCCCCCGAGGACGCCGTAGATCCCGACACCACTGCCGAGGGCGGCGTACGCGCCGAGCACGGCGCCGGTGACCGTCCACCCGACCGCGGCGACGAGCGTCCCCGGGACCACCTCCGTGCGCGACACCGGCGTCGCCGGGAGCGAGTAGAACAGCGGGAACAGCGCCACGGTCGACAGCAGCAACACCGCGACGGGGACGCTCCCGCGCACGAGCGACTCGTTGGTGTACAGCGACAGGGCTCCCGCCGCGAGCAGCACCGCGAGGACGCCCAGCCCGCCGACGCCGAGCGCGAACGCCGTGTCGTGGACGCGCGACCGCATGCCCCGCTTCTCGACCCGGTAAACGGCGGCGAACGCGCGATCGAACCCCCGAAACAGCTGCACGACCGAGAAGGCCGCCAACGTCCCGGCGATGACGACGATCCCGCGTCGCTCCGACACGTCGGCCAGCGAGGCCCGGAGGAACGCTCGCCCCCGGGGCGTCAGCAGTTCCCCTCCCGCGGTGACGGCTCCGGCGGCGACGACCCCTTCCCCGGCCCGGGTCAGGAACGCGACGATCAGCACCGTGACCGGAAGGGTCGCGACGCCGCTGTAGTACGCGAGGCTCCCCGCCATGAACGTGGCGTCCGCGGCGCGGAGAGCACGGACGACGGCGCCCGCGACCGCTATCGGACCGGCGGCGTCGGATCGAGACCCCCTGTCGCTGGACGACTCGGGGGCACGAGCGTCGTTCGACACACCGACCGCGTTGTCGGTCGAGGGCTAAGAGGGCGGCGACCGCGACCGGAGCGATCGCCCGACCAGCTCACGCGAGATCGGCGGTCGCCTCGCGCATCTCGGCGACCGTGGCGGCGCTTTTGAACGCCGTCCCGGAGTAGTGGGCATGAGAGGCGTCGAAGCCGGCCTCCCGAAGGGCGTCGACGAACTCGTCCATGCCGACGGCCGGACGGCCCCACTGCTTGCACAGGCGGTGCTGGTCGTAGTGCGTCGGCGTCTCCAACTCCCCGGCGACCGTCGGGAGCAGCTTCCGCGCGCGTTTCGCCTCGCCCATGTCGTCCGTTACCTCGGCGGCGACCCGCTCGGTGAACCCGGCGTCGGCAACCGGTCCCAGCCAGATCGGTCCGGCGGTGAGGACCCGGTTCGACCCGCAGTACGGACACGACTCGGGTACCTCGGGGAGGCGACCGAACTCGTGGTCGCGTTCGAGGCAGTCCTCGCAGTGGTGGACGAACCCCAGCGAGTCGAGGGTCGCCGTCGCCTCGGTGGCGTTGGCCTCCAGTTCGAGGTACGTTCGCGCGTAGTGCCGGGAGACGTGCGAGCAGATCGGCACGGCGGCCTTGTCCCGGCTGGCGGCCCGGCGGACGAGCGCGCCGATCAGCACGCGAAGCCCCATCTCGGGGTGATACTCGGTGTTTCGGGGGAGCGTGTCGTAGCGGCGGACGCCAGACTCGAAGTGGGCGCCACACAACGGCGCGGTGTCGGTCGCGGTGACACACAGGAGGTTCCGCGTGCCGGCGACGGCGGCGTCGGCGAACGGCATCGGCGAGCCGTACGGGTCGACGTCGACAACGTCGTAGACCCCCTCGTGCAGCAGCGCGTTCGCGTCGCGCTGAACCGCCTCGCCGCCGTACTGCGCGAGGTTTCGCCCCGCGAGCGCGACGGCGTCGTCGTCCACGTCGGCGGCGGTCGCGTCCCACCCCTCGGCGGCCGCGCGGGTGGCGCGGACGCCCGAGGCGGCCATCGCATCGAGGTACGTCTCCGCGCGCGACTCGCGGTCCGCGTAGGCTCGCAACACGGCGACGGTGATGTCGCGGTTCAGCTCCATCTCCGGGTTGTAGAACACCTCGTCGGCGCGCCCCTCGCTCGCGCCGTCGCGCGCGCCCTCGATCTCGACGGTGACGCCGCCCTCCGTGACCTCCATCGTTGCCGGACGTGCGCCGTCCGCGGGGTTAACTGGCGTGGAATCGGCGCGCCCCCGAGCGGCCGGCGACTCCGCCCGCCTCCTGACGGGACCGAAGCGTTTTGCCGCGGCCACGCGAACCGACGCGACGTGACAAGAGGCGACGGCGACGCCGATCCGGACGCGACATCCGAGGCCGCCGCCACCGACGATGGATCCGCCGCGAACGGCGGGGACTCCGCCGCCACCGATGCGGAACCCGTCGCCGACGAGGAACCGACCGCGGCGGACGCGGTCGACCTCGATCCGGGCGCGCTCGCTGACCTCGCGGCCGACGACTGGCGCGCGGCGCTGGCGGCCGCCGGCGAGCTTCGGCCCCCCGTCGTCGCCGAGATCATCACCCTCCACGGCGACCGCGGTCGCCGGGCGATCGAGGCCGTCGCGGAGGGTCGGGTGAAACGGTACCGGGATTTCACCGTCGTCGTCGGCTATCGGGACGAGCACATCGTCGAGGACGGCGGCTGTGACTGCCGGGACGCCACCTACAACCTCGACAGCTCCGACCCGAGCGAGCGCTGCTGGCACGCGCTCGCCGTCGACATCGCCGAGCGCGTCGACCGCGTCGACCGCCACGACATGTGGTACTCCGAGGTCGCCGAGTTCCTCTGATCGAACCGGGGCACAGGGTGCCCGCCCAACGGTTATACCCGACTACGCGGCCAGTGTCCCCGATGCGCTGCCCGCCGAACCGTTGGTCACTCGAACGACGCCGTTTCGACCGTGAGCCCGTAGTACACCGCCGGAGCAAGCGCCAGCGTCACCGCCGAAAGGACCGCCGCGGAGGACACCGACCCGGCGAACAGCGCGGCGAACAGGACGGCGACGCCGAGGACGACGCCGGCGGCGACGGCGCCGAGCCGGGCGGTCGGCGTCGCGGCGAACCCGGCGGCTCGGGCGGCGATCGCGCCCGTGATCCACAGCACCAGCGCCGCCGCCGCACCGAACGGCGTCTCGACGGAGAATCCGACCAGCAGCAGCGCTGCACCGCCGACGGCGCCGGCGAGCATGAGCACTCGGCCGTCAGGGAGCGTACGGACCGGGGTGTACGTGACGGCGTACGTCCACGCGGGCGCGGCGACGAGCAGCCCGAGGAAGGTGCCGCGCAGCGTCGCGTCGGTGACCCCGGCGGTCGCTGCCGCGTCGACGACGAGCACGGCACCGGCCACCGTGCCGGCGACCGCCACGGCCCGCGGCGGCAGCACGCTCGTCGGATCGTCGTCGTGATAGATCGCGTACACCGCGAACGGGTACAGGAGACCGACGCCGGTGAGCAGCGACCGGGACAGGTCGCCCGTCGCCCACAGTGCGAACGCGCCGACGGGTGCGGCGAGGAGCAGCCCGGTCACAAGCGCGAGCTCAGGAGCGCGGCGGTTCACGGTCGCGGTACGGGCGGGGCGAGCAAAAGCCCCTCGTCGCCCTTCTTCGGCCGGATCGCGGTCCTCTCGTCGGCCGCCGCGCACGGCGACTCGTTCAGACGGAAGCGTTTAGACGATGCCGGAGGTACATCTCCGCATGGCGGACTGTCCACTTGCGGATGACTGCCCCCGGTTCTCCGAGCGGATCCAGGGCATGGGCTGTCAGCACTACGGCGACCGCGGCGGCGCCGAGTGGTGCAACGATTACGACATGCCGATCTCGGATCTGAAACAGCAGCCGGTCAAACCCGGCGAGGAGGTCGTCGTCGAGGTCGACGACATCCACGAGAGCGGCGCGGGCGTCGGGCGCACCGACGACGGCTACATCGTCATGGTCGACGGCCTGCTCCCGCCCGCACGGGCGGTCGTCCGCATCGATCGAGTGAAGCACAACCACGCGAAGGCGAAACGCGTCATCGAGCGGCTTCCCGACGTGCCCGAGGAGGGTGAGGAGGGAGACGAGGGTGAACACGAGAACGCGGAGATCGACGAGGAGACCGAAGCGAAGCGAGGCGAACGGCTCGGATCGCGCGACAACTTCTGGGGATCGTAGCGCCGACTCGCCCCGGACGGTCGCGGCTGGACAGTCCGTACTATCCTTTTTGTGTGCCGGGGTTCGATCGATACCCATGACTACCGAGGGGAGCGTCGACGCGGTCGACGTCGCCGAACTGCTCGACCGCGCCGGCTTCGACGCCGAGCACAGCGTCCTCACCCGCCGGCAGGCGGAGGTCCTCGCGCTGCGCGAGCGCGACGTCAGGCAGGCCGACATCGCCGATCTGCTGGGAACGTCGCGAGCGAACGTGTCGAGCGTCGAGTCGTCGGCCCGCGACAACGTCGAGAAGGCGCGCGAGACGGTCGCGTTCGCGGAGGCGTTGTCGGCGCCCGTCCGGATCGAGATCGCCGCGGGAACCGACCTCTACGACGTGCCCGACCGGGTGTACGACGCCTGCGACGAGGCGGAGGTGAAGGTCAACCACACCGCGCCGGACCTGATGAAACTCGTGAGCGACGACGCGGGCGACGCGGTCCAGGGTCGGGAGGTCGTCGACCCGATCCTCGTCGGTATCACCGGCGGTGGAACCGTCCGGGTCCGACGCTCGGAGCAGCCGCGCACCGAGTAACCGCACGCCCTGCCGACTCTGGCGGCTTTTTGATGCAACGGTCGAAATCGCGGGTATGGACCTCAGACTCGACGGGAACACGGCGCTGGTGACGGCTAGTTCGAGCGGCCTCGGCTTCGCCTCTGCGGCGTCGCTGGCGGCCGAAAGCGCGAACGTGGTGATCTGCGGTCGAACGCCCGAGCGCCTCGAGGAGGCCGAGGCGGCGCTGGCGGAGGAACCGGGCGAGGTGCTCGCGGTCGAGGCCGATATCACCGACGGCGACGACGTGGCCGCGCTCGTGGCGGCGACCGTCGACGAGTTCGGCGGCCTCGACCACGTCGTCACGAGCGCGGGCGGCGTCCCGCCGGGCACCTTCGACGAGATGACCGACGAGCAGTGGCGCGGCGCCTTCGACACGCTCGTCATGAGCGCCGTCTGGACGCTCCGGGAGGCGCGCCCGTACCTCACGGACAGCGACGCGGGAACGGTCACCTGCATCACCTCGACGTCGGTTCGGGAGGCCATCGACGGCCTCGTCCTCTCGAACGCCGTCCGCCGGACGGTGATCGGTCTCGTCAAGACCGTCTCGCGGGAGTGGGCGCCCGACGTGCGCGCGAACGCGGTGCTCCCGGGCGCACACGAGACGGCCCGCATCGAGGAGCTCGTCGAGGACGCGCTCGACCGCGGCGAGTACGACAGCTACGAGGCGGGCGTCGCCGACTGGGCCAGCGACATCCCGCTGGACCGCATCGGCGACCCGCGCGAGCTGGGCGACGTGGTCGCGTTCCTCTCCTCGGAGCGCGCGTCGTTCGTCAACGGCGCGGCCCTGCCCGTCGACGGCGGGCGCCTTCGGTCCTGAGACCTCGGCAAACCCCGCTTCCGCGCTCAGAACTGCCCGCTCTCCTTCAGCCGGTCGACCGCGTCGCGGACACGCTGTGCCTGTTCCTTCGGGACGACGAGCACTCGGTCGTCGTAGGCGACGACGCACAGCCCCTCCACGCCGACCAGCGAGACGTGCTTCCCGTCCGCGGCGACGACGTTGTCCGCGGCGTCGACGGCCAGCGTCTCGGCGCCGCCGGCGACGACGTTGCCGTCGGCGTCCGCGTCGAGCACGCGGTCGAGCGCGTCCCACGCCCCGAGGTCGTCCCACGCGAACGCCGCGGGCACGACCGCCGCGCGCTCGGCGTGCTCCATCACCGCGTAGTCGATACTGACCGGGTCGACGGCCGCGAAGCCGGCTTCCGGATCCGGATCGTCGCCGTCGAGCGCGTCCGCAAGCGGGCCAAGCGGCGTGTCGCGCGCCTCCCGGAACAGCGCCGCGGGCGTCCACGCGAAGATCCCGGCGTTCCAGTAGTAGCCGGCGTCGACGTACCTCGCGACGCTGTCGGCGTCCGGCTTCTCGTGGAAGGCGGCGAGCTCGCGGTAGTCGACCGCGGAGCCGTCGCCGGTTCGCTCGTCGCCGGTTCGCTCGTCGCCGGGTTCGATGTAGCCGTATCCGGTGGCGGGCCGGGTCGGCTCGACGCCGAAGGCGACCAGTCGGTCGGTGTCGGCGGCGACGTGCGCCCCCCGCGCCATCGTCGTCTCGAAGGCGTCGCCGTCGGGGACGTGGTGGTCCGCGGGGAGGACGACAACGACCGGGTCGCCGTCGACGGCCTCGCGTGCGCGGTGGGTCGCGTACAGTATCGCGGGGCCGGTGTCCTTGCCCGCCGGCTCGACCACGACCTCGGCGTCCGGGGCGTGTTCGGGGACTTCGTCGGCGAACTCGGGCCGGGTGGCGACCAGCGTCGCGTCCGCGAAGCCCGTGCGGGCGGCGGTTCTGGCGAGGAGGCTCCGGTCGTCGTCGGGGTCGCCCAGCGCGAGGAACTGCTTCGGGCGGTCGCTCCTGGAGGCGGGGTACAGCCGCGAGCCGGTGCCGCCGGCGAGGATCACGGCGACGACGGGTCGATCCATGTCGACCCCCTCGCCCGCGGCGGGGAAAACGTTACCAGGTCTGTACACGCCCCTCCCGCACGTCCTCGGCGCACCCCTCACAGTCCGGGTGCCCCGACTCGAAACACGCCGGCTCCCCGTCGGCGTTCACGGCGACGCGGCGCTTCTCGGCGTGGCGGCGACAGACGATACGGGCGCGGTCCTCCCCGTCCGTCGGGAGGTCGAAGTCGCCGGCGTGGTTCTCGCCCCACTCGCGGCCCTCGCGGTAGGCGCGCTTGCTGCGCGCGTACTCGCGGCCGGCCTTGCGAGCCTGCTGTTCGAGCACACGCCGGAGCCTGTCGCCCAGTCCCATGTCCACGTGTGGGCGCGCCCCGACTATCAGTCCGTTGCCCGCGCGCGAACGGTCGCGGCGACGGCTCCCACGCCGTCCCGTGTCTCCACTTTCACCCCGGTCACGGAATACTAAATAGGATCCCGAACCAACCGTCGTACGCCTCCCACCGAAACAACAACCGGAGGCGAGAGAACCATGGCAGACCTGCAAACCCACGCGGAAGAGATACACGAGCAGTTTTCAGACCACTTGGACCTCACCACCGAGGAGATCGAGGAGCGCCTCGCCTCGCTGGTGAACGAGTACAGCGTCCCCGTCGACGAGGCGCGCCGGAGCGTCGTCAACTCCTACCTCGACGAGGCGGGGCTGGAGCGTGACGAGATCGGCTCCGGCGGCGCAGAACAGGCGCTCGTCGGCGACATCGACGAGGACGAGCAGTGGGTCGACCTTCGCGTGACGGTGGCCGACCTGTGGGACCCCAACCACGACTCCATCGCGCAGGTGGGTCTGCTCGGCGACGAGTCGGGCACGATCAAGTTCGTCTCCTTCTCCACGAGCGAACTGGAGGAACTCGAGGAGGGCAAAAGCTACGCGCTCTCGAACGTCGTCACCGACGAGTATCAGGGCAACTACTCGGTGAAGCTCAACCGGACGACCACGATCACCGAACTCGACGAGGAGATCGAGGTCGGCGACGACAGCGACGAGGTCGAGGGTGCGCTGGTGGACATCCAGTCGGGCTCGGGCCTCATCAAGCGCTGTCCCGAGGACGACTGCACGCGCGTGCTCCAGAACGGCCGCTGCAGCGAGCACGGCCAGGCCGACGGCGAGTTCGACCTCCGCATCAAGGCGGTGCTGGACGACGGCGACGCCGTCCAGGAGGTCATCTTCAACGAGGAGGCGACCGCCGAGTTGACCGGTATCGATCTGGAGGAGGCCAAGGAGATGGCCCAGGACGCGCTCGACACGACCGTCGTGGGCGAGGAGATGGCCGACCGGATCGTCGGCCGGTACTACCGCGTGCGCGGCCCGACGCTGGGCCGGTACGTGCTCGCCGACGAGTTCGAGGAACTGTCCGGCGCCGCCGACGGCGACGAGGCCGTCGACGCCGAATCGCTGCTGATCCGCGCGAGGTCCCTGTAATGAGCCAGTCCGTTCCATCCCGAGAGGTCGCACGCCGCGTGTTCGCGGCCGAGTACAACGACGCCAGCTACACGTTCAAGGAGTCCGACGACGAGCGGGCCCCCCTGTACCTGCTGCTCCCGACGGGCGAGCGTGCCAACCGCGTGTTCGTCGTCGGCACCCTCACCGAGAAGGAGGACGTCGGCGAGGACAGCGAGTACTGGCGCGGGCGCATCGTCGACCCGACGGGGACGTTCTTCACCTACGCCGGGCAGTACCAGCCCGAGGCCGCCAGCGCCCTCCGGGAACTGGAGCCGCCCGCGTACGTCGCCGTCGTCGGCAAGCCACGGACCTACGAGACGGACGACGGCAACGTGAACGTCTCCGTGCGCCCCGAGTCGATCACGACCGTCGACGCCGCGACCCGCGATCGCTGGGTCGCCGAGACGGCCGCGCGGACGCTCGACCGCATCGAGGCGTTCGACGACGAGGGCAACGAGTACGCGCGGATGGCCCGCGAGCAGTACGACCTGCCCGTCGAGGAGTACCGCGACGCCGCCGTCGCGGCGCTGCAGTCGCTCGACGACGCCGACGAACTCGAGGGCGAGGCGCCCGCGTAACTCGGTAGCCGGCGTTCCGTTTTTTCGCGCTCGATACCGAGACCCCCGTGCGAGTGTCTGACGAACGGTTAAGTGGCGACGCGAACGAGCATCCGGCAATGGGGAGCAAGAACAAGACGGTCTCGTTCCGTGTCAACGAGGATGCCTTCGAGGCGCTGCGCGAGATCGCCGACGAGCGCGACCTCTCGCTGTCGGCGGTGTTTCGCGACTACGTGGACACTCTCGTCGCCCACGACGGACAGGTGGAGGTCGTCCCCGAGAACCGAGTGGAGGAGACGGACGCCGACGGCGAGTCGTTCCCGCCGACCGTCGAGGTGCCCAAGAGCTTCGTGCGCGAGCACGAGCGCCTGGAGCTGGAGGCCGAGCACCTCCGCGAGCAGCTGGACGAGTACAAGGCGTTCGTCACGTACCTGCAGGACCGGCTCGAGGAGGCCGACGACGGCGAGGAGGTCGTGTTCCTCGAGGAACTCGACGGCGACCGCGACGACGACGAGCCGTACCAGCTCGGGTAGATCACAGATCCCCATCGGTCGGGCGTCCCGTTCCCACGGTCGGTTTCCCGCCGAGCATCCGCTTTTGAACGATCGATCCCGTCAACAGACCCTACTTGCGTACCGGAGCCGACACGGTGACCGCGCCGTCGCCGCCGACACGCACGCGGTAGCCGTTGAATCGGAACGCGACCGTCAGACCCGGCGAACTCCGCTCGACAACCCGATCGAGTGCCTCCGGGTCGACGACATCGTACAGGCGCGCATGGAGATCCGCGGGTTCCGTTCCTTCCGCCGCGGCGACCCGGTCGATGATGCGGCTGCTCGGCGCCCGAGCGGTCCCCACCGGCACGTCGTCGCGCTCGTCCTCGCTGGCATCGCTGTCGGACATAGTACCGAGGACGGACCGCCAACGAGTAAACATGGAAGTGTTATAAATCTGAATTGAGGTGAATTAAGCCGGTGCAGTCCCCCGATCCGGCTGGTAGGCAGTTACTATCCCGGAACTCAGGTTACCGCGCCAGTTCGTTCCGTGCCTGCCGCGCCCGGTCTCTTGCTTCCCCGTCACCCTCGACGGCCGCGAGCGACTCCGTCGCCTCCAGGGTGCGCACTGCCGAGTCGAGAAACGAGAGCACGTCGCCGGGGTAGGCGTACAGCATGTAATCGTCGCCCATCACGTCGACGATGGCGTCGGGGCCGAGTCCCTGCGCGCGCAACTCCAGCAGGTACCGAACGAACTTCCGCTCGGGGTGGCCACAGTACGGCGCGTCGTCGCAGGCGCAGTCGAGGAAGTCCTCGGCGAACTCCAGCACCCGGTCGCGGGTGGTCTCATCGAGTTCGGCGAGCCCGTCGCCCGAGAACACCAGATCCAGCGTCGCCCCCGAGAACGCGCCTTTCGGAACGTTCGCGTCGAGCTGTGAGGCGATCTGCCGGTGGTTCTTCAGGTAGATCTTGTCCGTGATGGCCACGACGATCTCCTATACTCGATCGGACGAGAAAAGCGCGACGGTCAGTCTTCCTGACGGCCGCCGGAAACGTACGGCTCTGGGGACTCTTGGGTCTCCGATCCGTCCTGCCGTTCGTCGGGCGCCGCCGGAAACGTGATCACGAACGCCGTTCCTTCCGGCTCCCGGTCTTCGACGCGTACATCGCCGCCGAGCCCGTCGACGACGGTGTTCACGATGTGGAGCCCCTTCGCAGTTCCCGCCGCGTGGTCGAACAGCCCGGACCGCGTCTCCGGGTCGATCCCAGGTCCGTCGTCCAGCACGCGGATCCGGACGCGATCGTCGTTCCGAGCGGCGTCGATCCGGACGGTCGCGTCGCCGTTGTGGTGTTCGATCGCGTTCTCGATCAGGTTATCGAGGACGAGCCGGAACGCCTCGTTCACGGGCACGGCGAGCCCTTCCGGCACCTCGTTCGTGACCGTCGCGGACGGGTACGCGGCCCGGGCCGACGCGACCGCCTCGTCGACGAGCGGCGCGAGCGGGATCGCGTCGGGATCGGCCTCCCCGGAGACGGTCTCGGCGACCGCTCGGGCCAGCTTGGTCCGCTCGACGACTCGCTGTGCACGGTCGCGGACGACCGTCGCCGCGGTCCGGTCGCCGGTCGCCACCTCCCCGCCGTCGAGGTCCTCGGCGTAGCCGGCGATGACCGCGGCGTCGTTGCGGACGTCGTGTCTGAGCATCCCGTTGACGAACGCCAGCGAATCGCGCTTTCGGGCGGCCGACCGGGCGTAGGAGCGGCTGCGCGCTCGGTACTCCCCGGCGAGAGCGCCAGTGAGGAATCCAGCGCCGACGGCGGTGAACAAGACGAACTCCGGCTCCGGGACCGTCCGCCCCTCGGCCGCCCGGATCCCGATCGTGAGCGCCACCGCCGCGACGAAGGCGAGTCCGGTTCCGGCGCCGAACGCGGCGACGGTCCGGTTGTGTTCGGGGCCCCGATCCGACCGCGCCATCGCGATACCCGCGGCGGCGACGCCGACCGCGAGGCCTCCGTCGAGCAGGAACGCGGCCGTCGGGGCGATCACTTGACCAACGGTTGACGGCTCGTGGACGATGTGATGATACGCGGTCGCGACAATCAGAGCCGCGCCGAGGAACGTCACGCCCGCCGAGGACACGTCCCATCGATACGCGGAAGCGACCATCGTGCGGAGTCTTCCCCGGCGGGTAATAAAGCCGGATGGAACCAGCGGGAGTCGATAGTTCGGCCGTTCTGTGCGCGTCGAGTGATCCACCCCCCACCGTCGTCCCGCTGTCGTCCTGCCGTCGCCGATCCTCTTCGGACTGCCCGGTCGAGTCGTAACGTATTTGAATCGCACCGGGCTACCTACGGGTGCGTGTCCGGGTTGGGGTAGTGGACTATCCTTCAGCCTTGTGGAGGCTGAGACGCGGGTTCAATTCTCGCACCTGGACTTCTCGCCGCGAACGAACGCGCGCAGCCGACGGTCCGCCGCGAAGAGAACTGAAGCAGGAGTGACGCGAACGAAGTGAGCGGAACGACCGTGGTTCGGTTCTCGCACCCGGGGGCCGATCCTGTCTCGCCGCCGACACTGTAGCGACGGCCGCGGTCAGACGCTCCGACCGCCGATGTCCGGGAGGACGCCCGTCTCGGCGCCGATACCGAGCGACTCCCGGCCACCCTGTTGAATGACGTTGAACGCGGTCATGAGGTCGGTCCGCGAGATGAGTCCCACGAGTTCGCCGTCGGCGTCGACGACGACGAGGCGGCCGACGCCGCGCCGCTGCATCGTCTCCAGCGCCGTCACCGCGTCCGCGTCGGACGTGACGCTGGGGATGTCCGTCTCCATCACGTCTTGCACCGTGTAGGCGTCGCGCTCGACCTCGCGGACGCCCTGTGCGTCCGCCAGCGTCACCATCCCCACGAGGGAGCCGCTCTTCACGACGGGGTAGCCCGTGTGGCGCTCGCGAAACATCCGCTCCATCAGGGTCGCGACGCTGTCGTTCGGGTGGACGACGTTCAGTTCCTCGCGCGGCGTCATGATGTCGTCGACGATGACCCCTTCGAAGGCGGCGCGCATCGTCGTCTGTTGGGCCTCGCTGGAGGCGGCGATGTAGATGAAGAACGCGAGCCCGACGGTGAGCCAGTTGCCGCCGAACAGGCCGAACAGGCCGAGCAGGAACGCGAACACCTTCCCGACCTCGGCGGCGATCTGGGTCGCTCGGGCGTGGGGGCGGTTCCGCGCAAGCAGCGCCCGGAGCACCCGTCCCCCGTCCATCGGGAAGCCGGGCAGCATGTTGAACGCCGCGAGCACGAGATTCATCAGCGCGAGATAGCCGACGACGAACGCGACCGTCGGCGGGAGGCTGACGCTCACGAGAACGACGTAGGTGACGACCCCGAGCGCGACCGAAACCACCGGGCCCATGATCGCGACGGCGAACTCCTGTTTCCAGTCTTCAGGCATCTCCTCGAAGGAGGCCACGCCGCCGAACAGCCACAGCGTGATCGACTCGATCTCGTAGCCGTAGTGCATCGCGGTCAGCGAGTGCCCGAACTCGTGAAGCAGGACGGAGACGAACAGCCCCAGCGCCGCGGCGGTACCGAGCACCCACGGGAGGGTCCCACCGGTGAGCGCGTCCGCAGCGATCGCGACGCCGAACGTGTCGCCGACGATCCCGGCGAACTCCCCGACCTGGCTCCCGATGAGATACGCGAACAGCGGGAGGATCAGGAGAAACGTCCAGTTCAGCTGGATCGGGATACCGGCGACCCGCCCGACACGGATTCCTCGCATACCTCTGAGTAGTTTCCCACGGCGTATAAACCCGGCCGCCGAGATTTATCCCCCGTCGCGCGAAACCGGCGGCCATGAGCGAACCCGATGCGACGACGACGGACGAACCGACGACGGACGGATCGACAACCGAGGCCGTGGTGAAGCGCGGCGACGAGCTCGCGACGAGTGAGGTCGACGCGGGCGAGGGGATGTCGAAGGGTGTGCTCATCGACGAGTCCGACGACGCGCCGCACTTCGCGATGCGGCGGTTCGAGCTCGCGCCCGACGCGCACGTCCCGAACCACACCAACGAGGTCGAACACGAGCAGTACGTCCTCGCGGGCGAGTACACCGTGGGGCTCGACGGCGAGGAGTACACGGTGGCGGAGGGCGACGCGCTGCTCATCCCCGCGGGTGTCCGGCACTGGTACCGCAACGACGGCGACGAACCGGCCGCGTTCATCTGTGTGGTCCCCCACGGCGACGACACGATCCGCGTCATCGACGAGGAGTAGGCCGCTTTCGCGGTCGTCCGGCTTCTCGACGGGACGACGACGGCTCGACAACTCCCCCGACAGTGATCACGGTACCAACTCACACACGGAAGCCGAATCCCTGAAATACCGCATCCGCCTATCACCCACAACCAGATCACCGTGTCCGAGCAACTCCCGCAGGTCGAGACCCTGTTCCTCCACGAGCGCAGCGACGCCGACGAGTTCACCGTCGTCGTCGAGCGCGACGGCTCGCGCGTCCTCCAGGGCGTCCTCGAACTCAAGGAGGCCGACGCCGGTCCGCGCCCGCGTCGCTTCCGCGTCAAGCGAAAGGGCGGCGAGGAGCCGCGCCAGCCCGACCAGTTCGTCGATCTGGCGCGCAACGCGCGCCGCATCCGCATCTCCGAGCAGACGGGGGCGGGCGCCCGCGACCGGCTCGTCGAGATGCTCGACGCCTACCAGCTCGACGCCAAGCAGGTGCGCACCTGCCGCTACTGCGCCAACGCCGGGCGCTACTCGCCGGTCACTGCCGACACCGCGGTGAAGGCGGACCGCGACTTCATCTGTCCCGACTGCGCGAAACGGGAACTCGAACGCGAGCTCTCCTACAAGGGACAGTTCACCGGCAACGCACAGGAGCGCCTCGAGGACCTCCTGTTCGAGGTGCAGGACCTGGAGCGCATCACGAACCTCCTGCAAGGGAACCTCGACCCCGACCTCACGAAGTTCGACACCATCTCGGCGACGACCGACGAGATCGACCCCGTCCCCACGAGCTCGCTGAACCTCCACCCCGCGCTCCAGGAGCGCGTCGAGGGCCGGTTCGACGAACTGTTGCCGGTGCAGAGCCTCTCGGTCGAGAACGGGCTGTTCGACGGGGACGACCAGCTCGTCGTGAGCGCGACGGCGACCGGGAAGACGCTCGTGGGCGAACTCGCCGGCGTCGACAACGCGCTCAACGGGAAGGGGAAGCTGCTGTTTCTCGTCCCGCTGGTCGCGCTCGCGAACCAGAAACACGAGGACTTCGAGGAGCGCTACGGCGACGTGCTCGACGTGACCATCCGCGTGGGCGCCTCCCGGATCAACGACGACGGCACCCGGTTCGATCCGAACGCGGACGTGATCGTCGGCACTTACGAGGGGATCGACCACGCGCTGCGCACCGGCAAGGACATGGGCGACATCGGCACCGTCGTCATCGACGAGGTCCACACCCTGAAAGAGGAGGGCCGCGGCCACCGCCTCGACGGGATGATCTCGCGGCTCAAACACTACTCCGAGACCCGGAACTCCTCGGCGCAGTGGGTGTACCTCTCGGCGACCGTCGGCAACCCCGAGTTCCTCGCCGAGCGCCTCCGCGCGACGCTCATCGAGTTCGAGGAGCGCCCGATCCCCATCGAGCGCCACGTCACCTTCGCCGACGAGCGCGAGAAGCTGGAGATAGAAAAGAAGCTCGTCAGACGCGAGTTCGACACGAAGTCCTCGAAGGGGTACCGGGGGCAGACGATCATCTTCACCAACTCCCGCAGACGCTGTCACGAGATCTCCCGGAAGCTGGAGTACGACTCCGCGCCGTATCACGCCGGCCTCGACTACAAGCGCCGCAAGACCGTCGAGCGCAAATTCGGGGACCAGGAGCTGGCAGCAGTTGTCACTACGGCCGCGCTCGCGGCCGGCGTCGACTTCCCCGCCTCGCAGGTGATCTTCGACACGCTCGCGATGGGGATCGAGTGGCTCTCCGTGCAGGAGTTCGAGCAGATGCTCGGCCGTGCGGGGCGCCCCGACTACCACGACGAGGGGACGGTGTACGTGCTCGTCGAACCCGACGCGAGCTACCACTCCTCGATGGAGGGCACCGAAGACGAGACGGCGTTCAAGCTCCTGAAGGGTGAGATGGAGGACGTGACGACGGTGTACGACACGACCTCCGCCGCCGAAGAGACGCTCGCGAACGTCGTCGTCGCGGGCAAGCGCGCCAAGAAGCTGAACGACCGGATGATCGG
Organism: Halobaculum rubrum; assembly: GCF_019880225.1. Lineage (NCBI taxonomy): Archaea > Methanobacteriati > Methanobacteriota > Halobacteria > Halobacteriales > Haloferacaceae > Halobaculum > Halobaculum rubrum. The sequence continues at coordinate 1,122,441 of NZ_CP082284.1, read as the reverse complement.
CGAGGTCCCCACCACCCACGCGATCGGCAAGCTACTGGAGTGGGAGTTCATCGACGGCCTGTCGCCGACGCCGCTGGGTCGGGCGGTCACCGAGCACTTCCTCGCCCCCGACGACGCGTTCCGCATCCTCGACGGGATCCGGAAGGATCACCACCCCTACGAGATCGTCGCGGACATGGAACTCGCGGAGCAAGAGCTGTAGCCGGGCACGAGCCGCGGAGCGACCCGGCCGTTCGATCCGCGGAGCGGACGCGGCCGATCACGTTCCGGACGTGCCGAAGCGTGTACCAAGGTTGATTGCCGTCGCTGTCGTCGTCTCGGTATGGCCGACGCTTCCGACCGCCGACAGCTCGTTCTCGAGGTTCGATCCCAGCTCGACGGATGGACGGCCCGCGCCCGTGCCGAGGCGTACGCCGAACTGTTCGAGGGCGACGATCCGATCCTCTCGGAAGAGGAACTCCGGCTGCTCGATGCGATCGACTCGCGCTTGGAGCGCCACGGCGGTGACGGCGTCTGGGGAACCGATCAGTACGGCGTCCACTCGGCCGACGGCCGTGGGTCGACCGACGCGCTCAGGGTCGTCTGTGTGTACCACCCGCAGGTGACGAGCGACTCGGTTCTCCGCGGCCTCGACGACCTCGACGACGAGACCGAAGAACGGATCAACACGGCGCTGTGGACGTACGCCGAGCGCGTCACGGAACTCATCGAGAAACGGCTCGACGAGTATCTCGGTCGCGACTGATCTGCGGCCGCGGACCCGACTCCCGGTTCGGTCGTCCGGGACGCGATCCGTCCGTCAGACGCCGAGCCACTCGTCGTTTCGGACCTCGTAGCCGTTCGCCCGACAGTATTCGGCCGCCTTTCGCCGGACAGACCGGGAGCCGGGAGGAGCGTCGTCGTCGTGGATCCGCTCGATGACCCACTCGGCGACGACCGGAATCCCCTCGTTTTCGTCGACCGGGTCGATATCCACGAGTTCCTGTAGCGTTCGTTCGTAGGCGTCGCGCTGTGACCCGGTGAGTTTCACCTCCCGGATCGATCCGGCGGCCTCGACGATCCGCTTCATCGCCGCGGCGACCGTCGGTCGCTGTATCCGGACACGGACGGCTGCAGGGGAGTCGAACAGCTCCTCGTTGGCGTCCGGGAGGAGCGAATCGGCAGTGTACATCTCGGTGTCCGTCGGGATCTCGTGTTCACCGATCACGGCGACGATCTCGGCTCCGGTCGCGGGGAACTCCAGCGTCTCGACTGCCCGTTCGATATCGGCCAGGACGTCCGGGTCGACCGCCGGCGCTTCCTCGTCGTACCGCTCCAGATACGTGGCGATGGCTCGCTCCTGCCGGCGCTTCTCGGCGTCGTGCGCCTGCTTGTCACGTCCGCGTTTGTCGTCTGCCATTCGTCTAGCGTTGGCGCCCGATCCGCATAACTCCGTGTCCGATTGTCGGGCCGTACGAACGCGGACCGTTCGCGGATGCGGTCCGTCGCTACGTCGGTCCGTTCCCTCACCCTTTTTGCTCGCCCCGGGCGTCGCACTCGGCGTGTTCGCGCCCGAGATCCTGTTCGTCTTCGCGGTGATCCTCGCGGCGCTCGTGTTGTTCGTCACCGAGCCGGTGCCGGTCGACATCACCGCGATCGGCGTTCTCGTCGCGCTGTTGCTCTCGGGACCGGTCACGACCGCGCTCGCGGACGTCGGCGTGCTCGCGGAATCGTTCGCGCTGGTGTCCGTCGAGCAGGGGCTATCTGGGTTCGCGAACCCGGCGACGCTGACGGTGCTCGCGATGTTCATTCTCTCGGAGGGGATCCGCATGACCGGGATCGTCCAGCGGCTCGGCTCGTTCATCGCCCGGATCACCAAAGGCGACGAGACCAAGCAACTGGGCGCGACGATCGGCGTCGTCGGCCCGGTCTCCGGGCTGATCAACAACACCGCCGCGGTCGCCATCCTGCTCCCGATGGTGATCGACCTGGCCGAGCGCGGGAAGACCTCGCCGTCGAAGCTGCTGCTCCCGCTGAGCTACGCGTCGATGTTCGGCGGGACGCTCACCCTCATCGGCACGTCGACCAACATCCTCGCGTCGGATCTGTACGCGACGCTCGCACCGGCCGCGGTGGCCCGCCCGTTCCGGATGTTCGAGTTCCTCCCGCTGGGCGCGGTGCTTTTGATCGTCGGCTCGCTGTACCTGCTCACGATCGGGCGGTGGCTCACGCCGGCCCGGATCCCCCCACGGGGGGACCTCACCGAGGAGTTCCGGATGGCGGAGTACCTGACGGAGGTCGTCGTGCGCGAGGACTCGCCGCTGGTGGGCCAGCGCGTCGAGGCGGCGCTCTCGGAGACGGAGTTCGACATCGACCTGGTTCAACTCGTCCGCGACAACCGGACGTTCCTCGAACCGCTCGGCCAAAAGGAGATCCAGGCGGGCGACCTGTTCGCCGTCCGGACCGACCGGGCCACCCTCGTCGAGCTGCTCGACGTGGAGGGCCTCGACCTCGTTCCCGATGTCGTCGACGAGGCGGAACTGGAGACCGCCGAGGAGGCGCAGAACCTCGTGGAGGTCGTCGTCGCTCCCGGGTCGTCGCTGGTCGGCGAGTCGCTCGCCTCCGCGAGCTTCCGCCAGCGCTACGACGCGACGGTGCTTGCGCTCCGCCGCGGGGGGGAGCTGTTCCGCCAGCGCATGGATCACGTCCCGCTACGGGTGGGCGACACCCTGCTCGTGCAGGCGAGCGAGGCGTCCGTCGAGCGACTGGACGCGAACCGGAACCTCATCGTCGCGCAGACGATCGAGCGCCACGACTACCGCGAGTCGAAGACGCCCGTCGCGGTCGGGATCGTCGCGCTCGCGATCGGGCTCGCCGCGGTCGACGCGGTCCCGATCGTCGTCTCCGCGCTCGCGGGGGCGCTCGCGATGGTCGTCACGGGCTGTCTGAAGCCCGGGGAGGTGTACGAGGCCGTCGAGTGGGACGTGATCTTCCTGCTCGCGGGCGTCATCCCGCTGGGCATCGCGATGCAGACCTCCGGCGCCGCGGGGTTGATCGCGAACGCCATCGTCGCGAGCGCGGACGTGCTCTCCCCGCTGGCGCTGCTCGGGGCGTTCTACGTCGTGACGGCGCTGCTCACGAACGTCATCTCGAACAACGCGAGCGTCGTGCTCATGATCCCCGTCGCCCTACAGGTGGCCGCGACGCTCGGCGCGAACCCGCTCGCGTTCGCGATGGCCGTCACGTTCGCGGCGTCGACGGCGTTCATGACCCCCGTCGGCTACCAGACGAACCTGTTCGTGTACGGTCCGGGCGGCTACCGGTTCACCGACTACGTGCGAGTCGGGGCGCCGCTGCAGGCGATCTTCGCGGTCGTGACGACCCTCGGGATCCCGGTCGTGTTCGGGTTGGGATTGTGAGCCGGTCGCGGGAGCGACGCGAACGGAACGGTTTAGTTCGGCGGGCGGGGACTGGACGGTAGGGGACCGTGGGTTAGCCTGGTATACTTCGGGCCTTGGGTGCCCGTGACCCCGGTTCAAATCCGGGCGGTCCCACTTCCGTTCTCGAGGGTCTCCACGGCCGAGTCGATGTCTCCCGACGCCGGATCCACTTCCACCGAGAGGCGACAGTTCTTACCCGATGAGGTGGCTACCTCCGTGCAATGAGTCAGGTCTCCGAGAGCCAGGACGTCGACGCCTTCCTCAGTTTCTACCGGACCTACTGCGCGGACGACATCGCGCGCCTCGCCCAGAACTACCCGAAGGAGCAGCGGTCGCTGTACGTCGAGTACGACGACCTGTACACGTTCGACCCCGACCTCGCGGAACGCTACCTCAACCGCCCCGGCGAGATGCAGCAGGTCGCCGAAGAGGCGCTGCGCACGTACGACCTCCCGGTCGACATCTCGCTGGGACAGGCGCACGTGCGCCTCCGGAACCTCCCCCGCGAGAACACCCTCGACATCCGCGGTATCCGCGTCAGCGACGACCACATCGGCTCGATGGTCGCCGTGATGGGGATCGTCCGCAAGGCGACGGACGTGCGCCCGAAGATCGTCGAGGCCGCCTTCGAGTGCCAGCGCTGCGGGACGATGACGTACATCCCGCAGAACGACTCCGGGTTCCAGGAGCCCCACGAGTGCCAGGGCTGTGAGCGGCAGGGGCCGTTCCGCGTGAACAACAACGAGTCGAAGTTCATCGACTCCCAGCAGCTCCGGGTGCAGGAGTCGCCGGAAGGCCTGCGCGGGGGGGAGACGCCCCAGAGCATCGACGTGAACCTGGAGGACGACATCTGTGGGAAGGTGACGCCCGGCGACCACGTCACCGTCGTCGGCCGCCTGGAGATGGAGCAGGTGACGAGCGGGCAGGAGAAGACGACGGTGTTCGACCCGTACATGGAGGGCGTCTCCGTCGTCATCGAGGACGAGGAGTTCGAGGACATGGACATCACCGACGAGGACAAACAGGAGATCCTCGAGCTCTCGACGCACGAGAACATCTACGACGAGATGGTCGCCTCGGTCGCGCCCTCCATCTACGGCTACGAGCAGGAGAAGCTCTCGATGATCCTTCAACTGTTCTCGGGGGTGACGAAGCACCTCCCGGACGGGTCGCGGATCCGGGGCGACTTACATATGCTTCTGATAGGGGATCCGGGTACGGGGAAGTGTCTCGACGGGGACACGCGGGTCTCGCTCGCAGACGGCCGTGACGTGCCGATCCGGGAGTTGGTCGAGTCGAATCTCGACGACTCGAAGCCAGTTGACGACGGGGTGTGGGACCACGCCGACTTCTCGGTGCCGTCGCTCGGACCGAACGGCGATATCGAGTCGCGGCGGGCGACGAAGGTGTGGAAGCGTGAGGCACCCGATGAGATGCTCCGGGTCCGCACGAACAGCGGGCGAGAGTTGGAGATGACGCCGTCGCATCCGCTGTTCGTCCAAGCAGGTGAGAGCCACCATGCGGTTCGTGCCGACCAACTCTCCGAATCGACAGCGATCGCTGCCGTGTCAGAGCCGCTACCCGACGGCGGAACGGCCGCTATTCGCACGTCGGAGTCGGCGCCCCGATCTACGTCGTTCAAGCGAACGTGGGAACGGATCGAGTCCATCGAACGCGTCGAACCCAACGAGGAGTGGGTCTACGACCTCGAAGTCGAAGGAACGCACAGCTACGTCTCGAACGGGGTGGTCTCCCACAACTCCCAGATGCTCTCATACATTCAGAACATCGCTCCGCGGTCGGTCTACACATCCGGGAAGGGCAGCTCGGCTGCAGGGCTTACTGCTGCAGCTGTTCGCGACGATTTCGGCGACGGCCAGCAGTGGACGTTGGAGGCCGGTGCGCTCGTGCTCGCCGACAAGGGGATCGCCGCCGTCGACGAGCTGGATAAGATGGATTCGAACGACCGGTCGGCAATGCACGAAGCGCTCGAACAGCAGTCATATCACCCGAGATCGGAGGTGTTCCTCGCGGATGGCCGACGCGTTCGGATCGGCGAGTTCGTGGACGATCGAATGGCTGCACGCTCGGACGACGTGGTAGAGGGTGTCGACTGTGAGATCCTTCCGATCGAGGACGCTCGCGTTCACTCCGTCGACTTCGAGACGAACGAGACGACGAAACTCCCGATCGATCGAGTGAGCAGACACGAGGCACCCGAGGAGTTCGTCCGTGTAACGTTCTCGAACGGCCGCGACGTACTCGTAACTCCGGATCACCCGATGTTCGTCGACGACGACGGTTCGATCGGAACGGTCGACGCGAACGACATCGACGAGGGAGCGTTCGTTCCGGCACCCCGAAAACTCCCGAACTCCGCCAAGCCAGTCGACCTCGCCGACGAGCCTCACGTCGGGACGGAACGCGACGTTACGCTCCCGGAGAATCTGAGTGGGGACCTCGCCGAGATCCTCGGCTTCCTCACCGCGGAGGGGCATTCGTACGCGGGGTCGACACACGAGATCGGGTTCTCGAACCAGGACGAACGACTTCTCGCGCGGATGGCCGAACTGATGTCCTGCGTATTCGGGTTCGAGAGTACTGACACGACGAACGCTGCGGGAACAGTAACTCAGCGATGGGTGTCGACCAAACTCTACCGGTGGTTCGAGGAGAACTTCCCCGAACTCATGCACACTGCTCGCGAAAAACGGATTCCCGCCCGGGTCCTCGGCGGCTCCGAGGATCAGATCCGACGGTTCCTCGTCGGAGCGTTCGCCGGCGACGGCGGCGTCGAGAGCGAGGCGATGTCCTTTTCGACGGCCTCAGAGCGATTGGCTCGCGACTACGCCGACGCGCTCGCGAAGCTCGGGATCGCCTCCCGGATCCGTCACGACGCCGCGGAGAACTCGTGGAAGACGTACGTGATGGGTGACTCGACCGAGCGATTCGTCGACGCGGTCGTCGACCCGGCGGACGACCGTCACGAACAGGCGGAGGAGTTCGTCGACCGGAGCGAACGGACACCGCGTCATCACGACGTACTGCCGACGAGCGCTGCTCGGGAGATCCGAGAACTACGAACGCTTACCGGACTCGGAAAGACAGGGCGGTTCCGAGAGAACCTCGATGAAGGGTACGGGGTTCGCGTCGAAACCGTCTCCGAGGAGATCGAGACGCTTCACGAACGGATCGGAACCGTCCGCGAAACGATCGACCATGCGGGCGAACTCGGTGCGATCCGGTCGGCGGTCGGTTGGTCGGGGCGGCAACTCGCGGAACGGTTGGACGGCGTACCGACGAGCCGAATCCACTACGCCGAGAAGGGCGGATACGACTCCGAGACTCGTGAGAGCCTGGCTGAACGGGCGGCGACGGCGGTTCACGAGGCAATGCACGAGGCCGAACGGCGGACGGAGACGCTCGCCGACCGGTGCGACCTCCGGTACTACCGCGTAACGGACGTCGAATCCGTCGCGAACGCGGGTGAGTACGAGACGGAGTGGGTGTACGATGTCACGGTCGAGCCGACGAACACGTTCGTCAGTTCGGGGGTGGCGCTCCACAACTCCATCTCGATTTCCAAGGCCGGAATCAATGCGACGCTCAAGTCTCGGTGCTCCCTCCTCGGCGCTGCGAACCCCAAGTACGGCCGCTTCGACCAGTACGAGCCGATCGGCGAGCAGATCGACCTCGAGCCCGCACTCGTCTCCCGGTTCGACCTCATCTTCACCGTCACCGACAGCCCCGACCCCGAGCACGACGCCAAGCTGGCCGACCACATCCTGACGACGAACTACGCGGGCGAGTTGAACACCCAGCGCACGGAGATGGCGACCTCGAACTTCACCCAGGAGCAGGTCGACGAGGTGACTCAGGAGGTCGCGCCCGTCATCGACGCCGAGCTCCTCCGGAAGTACATCGCGTACGCCAAGCGCAACTGCTACCCGACGATGAGCGACGAGGCGCGGGCGGCGATCCGCGAGTTCTACGTCGACCTTCGGGCGAAGGGCGCCGACGAGGACGCGCCCGTCCCCGTCACCGCCCGGAAGCTGGAGGCGCTCGTGCGGCTCTCGGAGGCGAGCGCCCGCGTGCGCCTCTCGGACACCGTCGAGGAGGAGGACGCCACGCGCATCATCGAGATCGTCCGCTCGTGTCTGCAGGACATCGGCGTCGACCCGGAGACGGGGCAGTTCGACGCCGATGTCGTCGAAACCGGAACCAGCAAGAGCCAGCGCGACCGGATCAAGAGCGTCAAGGAGCTGATCGAGACGATCGTCGAAGAGTACGACGACGAGCCCGGCGCACCGGTGGACACGATCCTCGAACGCGCGGAGGAGGCCGGAATGGACGCGGACAAGGCCGAAAAGCAGATCGAGAAGTTCCGAACGAAAGGCGAGATCTACGAGCCGAAGCCGGGGTACGTCCGGACGACGTAACACCGATGGACCGCATCTCAGCCCTCCGGAACGTGGAGGACGCCATCCGCGCGTTCGAGGACGGCGAGGCCGACCTCGCCGACACCGAGCGCCGCGTCGCGACCGTCCTGCGGACGTACGCAACGGAGTTCGAGGTGGAGAACCGCCGCGCGTACCACGCCGTCGACGGTCCCGGCGAGGGGCGTGTCGTCGTCGCCGCCGACCCACTCGAGGCCCGCGAACGGATCGCCTCGCTCGCCGCCGTCGACGACGACGTCGACCCGGAAGACGTGCTGGTCGAACCGTTGTAGGGCGCGGCGGTCTCGACTTCGATACGCGACTCCGAACGTTTATATTTCATCTCGAACCTGTGACCGTATGATCCTCGTCGTGACGTACTCCCGCGGGGCGCGGACGACGCTCCGCAACGTCTGTCGCAGCCACTGTGACACCGTCATCCGGCGGTTCGGTCGAGCGGCGCTGTTCGCGGAGACGGAGTTGGGTGCCTTTCTCGCGTGTCGCCTCCGTGCGAAACACGGCGCCGATGTGCAGGTCGAACACACCGAGCCGTTCAACGAGTTCGCGGCCGTTCGACCGGCGGTGCGCGAGGCCGCCGTCGCCTACGAGGACCGCGACGCGCCGAGCACGCCGTACGCGAAGTTCGCCGTCGGGGCCGATCACCCGGACCCGGCGGCGATGCGCGACGCCGAGCTGTGACCGAGCGGCTCGAAGACCGGTTCGCCCCGGCGGGATCGACCGAACTCGGGCGTGCCGCCGCCGAGGGAACCGTCGACGGCGCGTGTGTCGCGCTCGATCTCGACCCGGACGACCCGCTGGCGACGGTGACGGAACGCCCCCCGTCGCTGTGGCGTGCCCTCGCAGCCGCGGCTCGCGAGCGTGGACGGGCGCATCGACTGGACGACGAGTGCCGTCGGCTCCGGAGCGAACTCGAGGCCGTCGTCGCGGACGTCGACGCCGCGGGCGACACGAGCGACGCGCTGGCGGCAGCGCGCCGTCGCGCGGCGGCGGCCGGCGCCGACGTGGAGCGGCTGCGCGAGCGGGCGGCGACGCTCCGTGGCCGGCTCGCCCAGGCTCGCGAGCGGACGGACGCCGACGCGGACACTGACGCCGACGCGGACGCCGGGGAATCGACGGTCGACGCGCTGCAGGCGGAGTTCGACGCGGCGACGCGGGCGCTGACCGAGGCGGAGACCGACCGAGTCGCGGCCCAACAGGCGCTCGCCGACGCCGCCGAGCGCTCGCGGGCGGCTCGCGACGCACGCGAGCACCGCCTCCGTCTGCGTGACGCGCTCGATAACCGCCGCCGTACGGTCCGGCGTGATCTCGCTCGTGAGATGTATCCAGCCTTCGCGGACGCGGTCGAGGCGTTCCGCTCGGAGGCCGCGTGCGTCCTCGGCGGCGACTCCGTCGCCGAAGCGTCTCTCACTGCTCGACCGGGCGACGGTCCGGCGGACTTCGATGGCGACGCCGTCGTCGCGCACGCGGCCGCGGTGCGCGTCGCCCGCCGGAGCGATCCTGTCGTCGTCGGCGTCGACCGGTTCTCGACCCCGGCGGCGGCGCGCGAGTGGCTCCGTGCGCCGGTCGTGTTCGTCCGCCCCGACTGACCGACCGCGGAACCCCTCCCCGGCGACCGCACGAGTTCCGTCCGTCGACTCGCCCGAGCGGACGTTTATCGCCGATGACGGGACCACTCCGGGCATGCCGATATCGCTGGACTCCAGCGTGACGACTGAATCGGGCATCGCGCTCGTCGCCGTCCACGTCCGGAACACGGAGCCGGTCGACCGACGTGTCGCCGTCGAGAACCGTCTCCAGGGCTCGGTACTCCCGCCGCGGCGACACGGCGTGCCCGAACCGGGCTGGTCGGCCGACGGGTACGCGGGCGTCGTCGACGCGCACGACGAGCTCGCGCTCGGCTACGCCTGTCGACTCGCGGACGGCGCCACGTCCGGCGATGAGGCGCTCTCACGGGAAGGACCAGACGCTTCGGGGACGGAGGATCCGGTCGAACTCGTCGCCGTTTCCGATCCCTCGACCGATGAGGCGGACCCGCTGAACGACGCGCTCGCCGAGTTGGCGGATCACAGGCCGCCGCCGGACGCGCTCGGTCCGGTCGGCGGTCAGGCTGGCGGCCCGCCGGAATCCAGTGGAGCCGCCGTCGACGGACCGTCGGCCGATGGAGCGGGTTCGGACGGACCGGCGTCCGGTGGCGCGAACTCGGGTGGATCGACCTCTCCACGGTCGACTTCCGACGGGTCGGATCCGGACCCGGCGACGCTCCCGCCGGGAGTGGCGCGCTACCTCGAGGCGGCCGACGGTCGGATCTCGCACGCGGAGACCCTCGAGAACGGATCGGTGTCGGACGTGACGGCGGTGCTCGATGCCGGCATCGGTCCCGCCGGGTTACAGGAACTGGTCGCGACCGACGCCCGGACGTTGGCGCGGATCGCGGAGCGAGCCGAGTCGCTCGTCGCGCGGGCGGAGGTCGTCGACGTGCCCACGGACGCCATGGAGCGACTCGCGTGATCGTCGCGGTCGCCGGCGGAAAGGGCGGGGTCGGCAAGTCGACGCTGGCGTACAACGTCGCGGACGCGCTCGACGCGCTCGTCGTCGACGCGGACCTCGCGATGGCGGACCTGCCGGGCGGGCGCGAGCGCGGCCCGGACCTCCACGACGTGCTCGCCGGTCGGGCGACGCCCGCGGAGGCCGTTCGGCCGGGGCCCGTGGACGTGCTCCCGTGCGGTCGGACTCTCGCGGGCGCGCGGCTGGCGGACGTGCGCCGGCTCCCGGACGCGGTCGCGGTCGACGGGTACGAACACGTCGTCGTCGATTCGCCCGCCGGACTCCGCGTCGACGCTGGCGCGCCGCTGGCCGTCGCCGACGCGTGTCTCCTCGTCGCGTCGCCGACGCGGTGGGCGCTGGCGAACGCGGTCGCGGCCCGCGAGCTGGCCCGGGAGCTCGACTGCGGGCTCGCGGCCGTCGCGCTCAACCGCGTCGTCGACGACCCGCCGGCGGAGGCGGTCGAGCGCGCGCTCGGCGCGCCGACGACGGCGGTGCCGGCCGACCCGCGGCTCGGACAGTCGATCGTCGCCCGGGAACCGGTGGGGAGGACGGCTCCGGGGTCGGCCGCGGCCCGAGCGGTCGAGGAACTCGCCGGGGCCGTCCGGCGCTGCGCGGTCGGGTAGCCGAGAACGGCGACCCGTTCACCCGCCCCGGCGCCGACCGGCTACTCCTCGCGAAGCTCGACGTACGACGAGCGGAGCGTGACGGGCGTCACGTCGGCGACGTCGGCTGCGGCCGCCTGCGTACAGTCGGCGCCGGCGTCGCGCGCGGCGGCGTACAGACACGCCGCGGCGACGCCGGAGGGGTTCCGGCCGTTCGTGAGTCCCTCGTCGCGGGCGAGGCTCAGATACTCGCGGGCGGCGCGCTCGACGTCGGTGTCGAGTCCCAGCTCCGTGGCGAACCGCGGGAGGTACTCGACCGGATCGATGGGACCCACCGGGAGGCCGAGCTCACGGTTCATCGCGTCGAAGGCTGCGCGGAGCTCGTCGGCGTCGGCTTTGGCGTCGGCGACCAGCTCGCCGCGGGTGCGCGAGACGCCGGCGACCCGGCAGGCGACGTACACCGACGCGGCGGCGAACCCCTCCAGCGACCGCCCCCGAAGCAGGTCGGCGTCCTGCGCCGACGTGAACAGCGAACACGCCTGATCGCGAAGCGAATCAGGAAGTCCAGCACACGAGACGATCCGCCGGATCTCGGTGAAGCCGTACACCTTGTTGCGGTCCCGCTTCGAGGAGATCTGCGCTCGCGTGTGTTGTCTGCGCATCCGCGCCCACTGGCGACGCTTGCGGCCCTTCACTCGCGTGTGACCGATCTCGGTCGAGAGCCCGCGGTCGTGACGCGAGCGCGTCAACGGCGCTCCCGTCCGTCTGGGATCGTGGTCGTCGTCCGCGAAGCTCCGCCACTCGGGACCGCGATCGATACGGTCCGCCGAGACGACGAGTCCGCACTCGCTGCACACCGCCTCGTCGCCGTCGGCTTGCACTCGACCGTCGCATTCCGGGCACACCGTCGTGCTCGTTGCCATACTCGAACGTCGGTCGCGAACCCATACTTATGTGTGGGGAGATCGGCAGCCCGCCGACCGTTCGAGCGCGCTCGAACGTACCGATAACCGGTACGTTGCAGGGAGATCGAGCGTTATCGTAGCAATCCTGGCAGACGAATTTATACCGCATGCCGATCGAGAGTGACTATGGCGCTCTCCGACATCGCCGCCGGTATCGAGGTGACGGCCCGGCAGGAGCCACGCGGCGTCGCCTCGGTGGACGACACCGGCGGCGACCTCGTGTCCCGGCTCGCCCCACACGCCGACGCGCTGGCGTGTACGCCCGAGGCGGCCGCGGTCGTGCTCGAGCACTACGCCCGAGGCGAGCGCGTGGGTGCGAGCGCCCGCGAGGCCGGCGTCTCCGCGATGACCGCCGCGAAGGTGCTTCACCGCTGTGGCGTACAGGGCGTCTCTCCGCTCGCGCCGACGGCCCGTCGCGTGGTCCGCGACTGGCTCTCCGGCGACATCTCGCGTGTGGACGCGCTCGAACTGACCGGCGGCGACGAGGCGGCGTTCGCGCTCGCGAGCTACGTCGAGTCACACGAGCCGGTTCCGGAACTGGCCGACGTCGCCCGCGGCGCGCTCGCCGACGGCGGCAACGCGAGCGTGGAGAAACGGGACGAACTCGGGGAGACGATGACCGATGCCGCGGACCTGCGCTGACTCCGGTCGGGGCACACGTTCGCGGCATCGGTCGATGAGTTCCGTCTCGGACCTGCGCTGACTTCGGTGGGCGTGCCGTTCGAAACGGAACTCACTGACCGATGTCAAGGACCTCCGCAACCGTCGATCTCTCCTGTGGATGGTTCTCGGCCTTCACAGCGGCGCGGGTGCCGGTCCTCGGCCGACGCTCGGTACGTGTCACTCGCCGCCGCGGACGCGGTCGACGCCGGCGCTGAGACGGCCGATCACCCCGCCGTCCTCGAACTCGACACTCACCTGCGTCTCGAACAGCGTCTCCGTTGCGGCGACGACTCCGGCGGCGAACGCGTCCGTCCCGAGACACGCGGGCGCGGCGGTGAACTCGCCGGGCCCGTGCGGAATCGTCGCGTCGGTCCCGGGCTCGTCGCCCCCGTTTCCGGTCCCGTCGTCGCGTTCGTCGGGCCCGGAGACGGCGACCCCGACGCTGGCGGGGTCACCGTCGGGCGCGTCGATGTCCCGAAGCACGTCGTGCTGTCGCCGTCGACCGTCGGCGCCGTGTTCCGTGTCGGGCGCGACGATCGCGACGCGGTCGACGGCGTGGACCGCGGCGATCGCCGGGTTGGCGGCGACCGGCGGCACGTCGAGGAGGACGTGATCGAAGCCGGCGACGGCCTCCGCCACTCTGTCGGCGAGCGCCTGCGCCGCGTCGTCGCCGGTCGCGCGGGCGACGCGTTCGAAGGGTGCCTGCGCCGGCGCGAGCGCGACTCGGCCGTCGACTGCCGCATCGAGGTCGTACAGCCCGTCGGCGAGCGGCCGTTGCGGGTCGAGACACAGCGCGGTTATGTCCGGATCGATGCGCCCCGGGACGAACTCGCCGAGCCCTTGGGTGGCGTAGGCGGCGTCGAGAACGACGACTTCGCGGCCGTCGCGAGCGAGCGCGGCGGCGCACTCGACGGCCGTTCGGGTCGTGCCGGCGCCGCCGACGGCGCCGACGAACGCGAGCGATCGAATGCTGGCCATGTGACTGCTGTGCCCGCATCCGATAAATAATTGCGTGTGTTCGGCCGCGGAACAAGCCGGACTACTCGGCGATCGCGTCGGCGATCTCGTCCAACTCGTCGTCCCCCAGGTCCGGCCGGTCCCCGGCGGCGACGTGGATCGGCCCGCCCCCGTCGCCCTCGAAGCGTGGGATGATGTGCACGTGCGCGTGGGGGACCTCCTGACCGGCGTCCGGGCCGTCGTTGACGCCGATCGTGTGGGCGTCGGCGTCGACCGCGTCCTCGACCGCGGGGGCGAGCTCGTGTACGAGGTCGAAGACGGCGCGCGACTCCGCTCGCGAGAGGTCCGCGATGCGCTGGTGATGGCCTTTGGGGATCACGAGGGTGTGGCCGCGGGCCATCGGGTTCGCGTCGAGGAACGCGAGCGCGTCGTCGGTCTCGGCGACCACGCGGGCGGGGATGTCGCCCGCGACGATCGAGCAGAAGATGCAGTCGTCGCTCATGTACGTGACCGTCCGTCGTCCGGGCGCTTGAAACTGCGGGCGGCGAGGGGAGCTGCCGGCCCCAGCTCACGGCAACTCCGCCGCGATCCGCTCCCTGTACTCCTCGGGACTCAGTCCCAGCCGCGACAGCCACACCTCCCGATAGCTCGGGTGAAGGATCGGCAGACACGTCACGCCGAGCGTCGGGCACTCGATCGGCTCGCACACCGCGTCGAGAAACCCGTCCAGCTCGATCCCCTCGAACGCGAGCAGCGTCGCGGTCGCGTGCTTTCCGGTCGTGACGACGACCTCCGGATCGACGACGTCCAGCTCGGTCTCGAGGTGGCCGCGGCAGTTCGCCAGTTCCTCGTCGGTCGGATCGCGGTCGCTCTCGGGATGGCACTTCGCCGCGTTCGTGAGGAAGCAGTCGTCGCCGTAGCCGAGGTCCCGAATGAGGCGACGGATCCGGCGACCGGAATGACGGGAGGTGTACGCGCAGCCGGTGTGGTTGCCGCCCCTCCAGGTTTCGGCGTCGGCGTCGCCCGCGCCGGGCGCCTCGCCCACGACGAGCACGCTCGCGTCCCGGGGACCGGTGCCCCACGAGATGCGGGTCCGTGATTCCACCAGCGCGGGACAGCGCGAACAGCCCGGGTCGAGGACAAGCCGGTCCTCGGGGTCGGGGTGGCGAAGCGAGTCCTCCGAGCCCGTCACGGGGCCGGATCGGTGAGCTGCGCGATTGGAGGTTTCGGTCCGGGCGCGGTCAGGGAACGCCGAGCACCTGGTGGCGCCGGTAGAGGTAGGCCGCGCCGGCGGGGACGTTGAGGAACCACACCGCCGTCAGGACCACCCAGACCGCGACGTTCGGATCCCACTCGGAGTTCGCCCGGACGTATCGGGTGTCGAAGTACACCGACAGCGGGAGGCCGACCCACCCGATCAGGACGAGGAACCCGCCCGCTGCGCCCAGGTCGCTGGTCGCGGCGGACGCGATCACGAGCAGCAGCCAGATCCCCGTTCCCGCGGCGACCCCGTACCACCACGTGTCCGACACCGACGTCTCGTATTGCGTGAGGTCGCGAGAACCGTCCGCGGAGCCGCCCCCGGTCGGGCTGTACTTGTCGTTGCGGACCCCGCAGTTGGGGCACAGCTCCGACGCCCGCTTGATCGCCTCGCCGCAGGAGCGACAGAACACCTCGTCGGCGGCCTTCCGTTTGCTCATGGCGATCGGCTGTTGCCGGTCTCGGGGCTTACTGGTGTGGTGTACATCGGAAAATGTCGGGGTGAGACCTCAGTTGCTGTACTGGCGCTGGAACTCGTCCTCGGACTTCGTGAGGTAGATGATCCCCTCGATGATGCCGAGGAGCGCGGGGATCGCCGTCCACGAGAACAGGAGGTAGATGATCCCCCGGGTGGTGTTGCCGAGGTAGAAGTGGTGCCCCCCGATCCAGCCGAGGAAGATCGCGAGGAGCGCCGCGCTGGTCTTGTCCTTCGAACCACCGCTCGACGGGGTCGACTGACGGACGCCGCACTCGGTGCAGATCTCCGCTTCCTTCTTGATCACTGAACCGCAACTGCTGCAGAACTGCTCGTCCGCTCCGGGTGTTTCGTTACTCATCTTCGTGTCAAACCTCTCTGCACGTACAATAAATATACTGGTTGAATATCGAATGCGATACACAAAATATACGATCGCTATCCGATCGACATCCGGATTCGGCACGCCGACCGAGGACCAGTCTGGAAATCGCGCGTTCGGGTCCCGATGGCGACGCCCGTTCCGAGGGGGCCCGTCCGTCCCGTCCGCGACTACAGCGCGTCGGCCACCAGCGGCGCCACCGACACGTCGCTTTCGGCACGCTCGAGCGTGTCGCTGGCGACGACGCGCGTGACGCCGGCGGCGGCGAGCTTCGTGCGGGCGTTGCTCGCGAGCATCCCGTGGACGCAGGCGGTGTACACGTCGTCGCAGTCGCGCTCGTGCAGGGCGGCGACCGCCTCGCTCATCGTCGACCCGGTCGCGATGATGTCGTCGACGACGACCACGTCGCGGCCGGCCACGTCGGCGTCGCCGGGCGTGACGGTCACCTCGCCGGTGTCGTAGTCGCGCGCCTTCTCGAAGAAGTCCGTCTCGCCGCCGCCGTAGGCGTCGCGGACGGCGACGGCCAACTCCTCCGCGGAGGCGTCGGGGCCGAGAAACAGCGGTTCCGACAGGTCCGCGGGGAGCGGCTCCGCCAGCAACGGCGCGGCCTCGAGCACCTCGACGGGCACGTCGAAGTAGTCGGCCACGCCGGCCTCGTGGGGCGTCACGAGGAGGACGCGGTCGGTTCCGGTCGAGACAGCGCGGGCGACCGCCCGCGCGGAGACGGGCTGTCCCTCCTCGAACGCGCGGTCCTGGCGGGCGTAGCCCATGTACGGCAGGACGGTCGTGACGGTCTCGGCGCCGGCCTCGCGGACGGCGTCCTGTAACTGGAGCAGTTCGACGAGCGCGTCGTTGGAGTCGGTCGCGGCCACGACGACGGCCTCCTCGCCGGCGAAGTCGGGCACGGAGGCGCACGCCTCGCCGTCCGGGAACCAGCGGTACTCCGGCGTGGCGAGCGGCCGCTCGGCGTGGTCGGCGAGCGCGGCCGCGAGCGCCTGCGATGCGGACCCGGGTACGATCATACACGTCGTTCCCGCGTCCGGATACAAACGCGTTCCTACTCGGCCGACGCGTGCGGCGGCGTCACAGCCGACGGAAGCGGCGGCGACACCCGTACGGGACGCGGGTCCGGGACCCGTGATCGCGGCGTCGCTGCCGACCGATCAGTGGTCGCCCGGGACTGCGACCGCCCGAACCTCGGGCAGCCCGAGCGTCCGTCCGCGCCACCCTCCGTCGGCGTACACCCGGGCCTCGCCGCCGCCGGTGACCGCGACGAGGTGGCGACCCGCAAACGCGGCGTCGACCACGCCCGACTCGTCGTGCCGGACCCAGTCGGTCGCCGTCGCGTCGGCGCGCTCGTACAGCGCCGCACCCGTCGCGGCGACTGCGCGCTCCCCGCCTCCGTCCGCGGCGACGCAGCGGAACCCGGGCCCGGCCTGGACGCCCGGATCCGTGGTCTCGTCGTCGGCCGGGTCGAGGTCGCGCATCCAGCCGTTGCCGAGGGTGTACAGCGCCTCGTCGGTCACCGCCAGCGGAACGCCCCGGTCGCTCACGTCCCTCGCGTCGTCCAGCCCGGCGTACTCCAGGCTCCCGTCGGCCAGGCGGTGGACGCCGTCGGCGGCGGCGACGAGCCGACCGTCCAGCCGGCGTGGGTCGTCGACCGAGCCGACGGCGGTCCACACGTCGTCGTCGGCGTCCGCGTTGTCGGCGTTCGAACCGTCGGCGTCCGCGTCGCTGGCGAGCACCGAAACGGCGCCGTCGGGCGCCGCCGCGATGACACCTTCGTCCGCGACGCCCACGGCGACGGCGGGGCCGTGGCCCGTCGGCTCGAAGTCGCCGACGAGCACGTCCTCGTCGGTCGCCACCGCGACGGCGTCGCCGCGGGCGGCCACGTCGCGGGCGTCACAGCGGTGTTCGATCCCGAACTCGCCCACGATGTCGCCCGAGAGGGAGACCCCGACGACGCCCATCGAACTCGCCACGAGCGCCCGAACCACGTCGTCGCGCTTCGTGAACACGCGCTTCTCGGCGATAGTTGGCATACGCTGGCGTGCGAAGGCGGGCCGAATAAGCCCCCCGAAGGCGTCGCGGTGGGCGGGTCGCCTCAGTCGTCTCTGGTCTTGATGTCGGCCGAGAGGCCCTGCGCCATCTCGATCTCCTTGGAGTTGTTGAGCGTCCACGCGGTGCGCTCGGTCACCGCCTCGATGACCTCACGCGCCGAGGGGTAGCCGTTGCCCGACTTCTTCACGCCGCCGAACGGGAGGTGGACCTCCGCGCCGATGCACGGCAGGTTGCCGTACGCCAGCCCGATCTCCGCGTTGTCTCGGAAGTAGTTGATCTGCCGGTAGTCCTCCGAGATGATCGCTCCGGCGAGCCCGTAGTCCGTGTCGTTGTGGATCTCCACCGCCTCCTCGATGTCCCCGCTGTACTTCAACAGCGCCACGTGCGGGCCGAAGACCTCCTCGTGAGTGCAGCGGAGGTCCTCCTTCGCGTCGGCCTCGTACACGAACGGCCCGACCCAGTGGCCATCATCGTGGCCCTCGGGGATCTCGGAGTCCTCTAACTCCTCGCGGTCAACCAGGACGTTCACGCCCTCGTCTTTCGCGAGTTGGTTGTACTCGGAGACTTTCTCCTTGTGCTCTGGCTCGATGAGCGGCCCCATGAACGTGCTCTCGTCGAGCGGGTCGCCGACCGCGACGTTCCGGGCGTTCTCGACGAACCGCTCCTTGAACTCGTCGTACACGTCCTCGTGGACGATCAGGCGCTCGGAGGAGACGCAGCGCTGACCCGTCGTCTTGAAGCTCGACATCGTCGCCGAGTGAACCGCCGTGTCGAGATCGGCGTTCTCGGTGACCACGATCCCGTTTTTCCCGCCCATCTCGCAGGCCGCGAGCTTCCCGGGTTCGCCCCCGACCTTGCTCGCGATCTTGTGGCCGACCTCGGCGCTCCCGGTGAACAGGACCGTGTCGACGCGGTCGTCCTCGACGATGGCGTTGCCGGCGTCGCCGAACCCTTGGACGAGGTTGAACACGCCGTCGGGGACGCCCGCGTCCTCGAACATCTCCGCGAGGATCTGCGCACACCAGGGCGTCTGCTCGGCGGGCTTGAACACGACTGTGTTGCCCTCGACGAGCGCGACGGCCATGTGCCAAAACGGGATGGCGACGGGGAAGTTCCAGGGAGTGATGCAGCCCACGACGCCGCGCGGCTTGCGCCGCATGTAGGCGTCCTTGCTGGGGATCTCGGAGGGAACCACGTCGCCTTTCGGGTGGCGGGCGTCGCCGGCGGCCCACTCGACCATGTGCCACGCCTCGGTTACGTCCGCCTTCCCCTCGGAGATCTCCTTGCCGCACTCCATGGTGACGATCTCGCCGAGTTCGTCGTGGCGATCCTTGAGTTCGTGGTAGATGTCCCAGAGGTACTCCGCGCGGTCGATGTGGGAGAGTTCCTTCCACTCCTCGAACGCGTCGTCGGCGGCGGCGACGGCGCGGTCGACGTCAGCCTCGGTGCCGCGGCGGAACTCGCCGAGCTCCTCGCCGTTCGCGGGGTTCTCCGAGACGAACGTCTCCTCGCCCGTCCCGTCGGTCCACTCGCCGTCGATGTAGTGCTGGTAGGCTGCCGGCATGGATCCGACTGCGCTGCCGGCGGTGGTAACTCCCGAACCGACCATGGTCGGGTCGGGGTTGGTAACCGGTAGCATATATTTGCTCGCGTGATACCAGTGCCATGATGCACCAGGAGATGAACGCCGGGACCCGACTCACGCTCGACCTCTGGCACCCGAACTGCTGGGCTATCGAGGCGACCGAACGGGCCGGAGGCGGCGTATTGGCCCACGCCATCTACGACACCCCGAAGACGGCACCCGAGTCGGTCAACGGACTGTTCACGGCCTTCGGCGACACGAACCGGGAGGTGCAGGCGCTCCTTGAGGAGATCCGGGCGTCGGAGTACGCGGGGGAGGTGCTCGAACTCCAGGAGCGGTTCGGTCGCGCCCGCGACGCCCCGGGCAACGTCGTCCGGGAGTTCTTCCTCGAGTACGACCCGAACGACATGGTCTGTCCGACGCTGCTGCGCCACGGCTTCGTCCACAGCGCGCCGGTCCGGATCGAGAACGGTCGCGAGGAGTGGCAGCTCTGTTTCACCGGCGATCGGTCGGGCATCGAGGCGGCCCTCGACGACGTCCGGGAGGACGCCGGCGCGGAGGTGTCCGTCGTCTCGATCACGGCCGCCGACGGCGCGGCCGACCGCACGGAGCGCGAACAGCGCCTCGACACGCTCACGCCGACCCAGCGGGAAGTGTTCGAGGCGGCCCGCGCGGCCGGCTACTACGAGTGGCCCCGCGGCTGCTCGACGCGGGAGCTGGCCGACCGCGTGGACCGCTCGAAGACGACGCTGCTCGAACATCTGCGAAAGGCCGAGTCGAAGCTGCTGGACCCCTGACTACCCGAGGACCGCCCGCAGCGCGAACAGCGCGTTCTCCTTGCGCTCGCGCACCCGCCGCGTGAAGTACTGGAACCACTTGCTGCCGTACGGGACGTACTGGTTCACCTCGATCCCCTCGGCGGCGAGGTCGACCTGTGCCTCCTCGCGGACGCCCATCAGCATCTGCACCTCGTAGGGCGTCCCGTATTCGGCGTGGAGGTCGCGAGCGTGGTCGATCATCGCCGGGTCGTGACTCCCGACCGCGACGCCATCGTCGAACTCGCGGAACATGAACGCCAGACAGTTCCGGTACGCCTCGTCGACCCGCGCCTTCTTCCGGTGGGCGATCTCCCCCGGCTCGTCGTAGGCGCCCTTCACGAGTCGAACCGTCCCCGGGAGCGACGCCAGCCGTTCGAGGTCATCCGGCGTCCGTTGCAGGTTCGCCTGCACGCAGACGCCCACGTTTCCGTCCGTCTCGACGGCGTGGCGCTCGAAGGCGTCGAGCGTCACGTCGGTGGTGTCGTGGTCCTCCATGTCGATCCAGACGAAGCAGTCGTCGTCGGCTCCCGGGCCCCGCCCGGTCGTCCGGTCCGCGTCGGAACCCGACGCGCTGTCGACGATGCGCGCGAGGTTCTCCTCGAACGCGGCCGACGAGACGCCGAGCCCGATCTGCGAGGGCTTCACCGAGACGCAGGCGTCGAGGTCGCGCTCGGCGATCGTCTCGACCAGTGCGACGTACGCGTCGGCGTCCGCGTCGGCGGCGTCTCGCTCGTGGTAGTGCTCGCCGAGGAGGTTCAGGATGGCCCCGATCCCCTGCCCGTTCAGGTCCTCGACGTGCGACAGGGCCGCCTCGGGCGTCTCCCCGGCGACGAAGTTGTTCGCGATAGGCGGTATCACGGCTTCCCGTCCGACCGGTTTCCCCATCAATCGAACCCCGACCAAATAATCCGCGTCGATACACGTGAACACAACCTCGCTGACGGTATCAGTTCGGCGCGACCGCCGGCGTCGTCGTCACGGCTCCGACCATGGTCGGGGTGGGATATAGGCATACGGTTCTGGAGGGGGATATCGTTAGTCATGGTATCGGATGACATCGGACCGAACCGGCGGGACGTACTGAAGGCGTCAGGGGCTGCGGGCCTCGCAGGGCTGGCGGGACTCGCCGGCTGTAGCACGACCGACGACGCGGCGACCGACACCGAGCAATCGGGCGACGGTGGCGGCGGCGACGAGGAGACGACCGCCGACGACGGCGGGAACGGAGGCGGCGGGGAGACCGGATCGTATTCGATCGGAATGGTCAACTCGCTCACCGGGTCGCTGTCGGCGTTCGGCCAGCGCAACCAGCGCGGGAAGGAGCTCGCGCTCGCGGACGTGAACGAGGTCGGCATCGGCGGTCGCGATCTGGAGATCACCGTCGAGGACTCCGAGAGCCAGTCGCAGGCCGGCGTCTCGGCCGCACAGAAGCTCGTCAACCAGGACGGCGTGCCGTTCGTCATCGGCGCGGTCGGCTCGGGCGTCTCGCTGGCCATCTACGAGTCGGTGATCCAGGGGACCGACGTGGTGCAGTTGAGCCAGAACTCCACCAGCCCGGACTTGACGGACTTCCCGGGGCTTCTGCGGATGTCGCCGACGGGGAGCACCCAGTCGACGGCGCTGGCGCGCATCATCGGAGAGGACGGCTACGACTCCGTCGCGCTCGCGTGGGTCAACAACGACTACGGGCAGGGCCTGGCCGAGGCGTTCCGGGAGGAGTGGGGCGGCGACATCGTCTACGACGAGCCTCACGATCAGGGGCAGTCGTCGTACTCCTCGACGGTGTCCGGGATGGCCAACTCCGGCGCGGACGCGTGGCTGTTCATCACCTACCAGCCGGAGTTCACCTCGATGGCACAGGAGGCGTACTCCAACGGCTACGAGGCCCAGTTCTACGGCGCCGACTCCGTCCAGGGGTCGGACGTGCTCGGCAACACGCCCGAGGGGAGCCTCGACGGCATGAAAGTCGTCGTTCCCTCCGCGGCCGTCGACCAGGACAACTACCAGACGTTCGCCTCGGAGTTCGAGTCGGAGTACGGCGAGACCCCGTCCTCGTGGTCGGCGTTCGCCTACGACTGCGTGGTCACGGCGGCGCTGTCGGTCGCGACCGCCGACGAGTTCACCGGCGCGGCCCTGCAGGAGACCGTCCGCGACGTGACGCGTCCGGAGGGCGAGGAGGTGTTCACCTTCGCGGAGGCGATGGAGGTGCTCGGCGAGGACGGCTCCCCCTCCGACATCGATTACCAGGGCGTTTCCGGCCCGATCGACTTCGACGAGAACGGCGACCCGGTCGGGTTCCTGCAGATCCTCACCGTGGAGAACCACGAGTACGTCTCCTCGGGCACGATCGAGGGCTAACCCTCGATGTCGGTTCTCGAATATCTGGCGAACGGGCTCGTGTTCAGCAGCATCATCGTGTTGTCCAGCATCGGGCTCTCGTTGGTGTACTCGATCGCGAACTTCGCCAACTTCGCCCACGGCGACACGATGACCGTCGGCGCCTACACCGCGCTGGTGACGTTCGGCTTCGTGGGCACGCTCGGCGCGGAGGTGCTCGGACTGCCGCTCGGCTTCTTCCTCGCGCTGGTCGTCGGCGTCGCGGTCGCCGCGGCGGTCGCGGTGCTCACCCACAAGATCGTCTACGAGCCGCTCGATATCGGCTCGATCGGGCTGCTCATCACGTCTATCGGGGTCGCGTTCGTGTATCGCGCGATCATCCAACTCGGCTTCGGAACCGGGTTCGTCGAGTTCCAGATCCCGCTGTTGCGACCGATCGAGGCGCTGCTCCCGTACGGGATCCGGATGACGCTCCACGACGTGGCGATCGTCGGCAGCGCCGCCGTGCTGGTCGCCGGGCTCCACGCCCTGCTCCAGTACACTGACCTCGGCCGGAAGATGCGCGCGACGGCTGACAACCCCTCGCTGGCACGCGTCTCGGGGATCCGGACCGACCGGATCGAGATCTGGACGTGGGTCATCGGCGCCGGACTCGCCGGCGCCGGCGGCGTCTTCCTCGGGCTCTACAACAACATCTCGCCCCGGATGGGATTCAATATCCTCCTAGTCGTGTTCGCGGCCGTCATCCTCGGCGGGATCGGCTCCGTCTACGGCGCGATGGTCGGCGGCTTCCTCATCGGAATGATCAACCAACTGACCCCGATCCTCCCGCGGCTCGGACAGGAGATCCCGTTCGTCCCCGAGAGCTTCGGCATCCCCATCGGCATCGAGTACGCGAACGCCATCGTGTTCCTCATCATGGTCGCCGTGCTGCTCGTGCGACCGTCCGGCATCGCCGGGGAGGAGGCGACGTGAGCGCCGTGGACGCAGCCCGCGGACGGTTCGCGGACCTCACTCGCGCCGAACAGGGCGTCGTGGGATTCGTCGTCCTGCTGGCGGCGCTGCTGCTGTTCGGCCTCGTCACCGGCGGGCTCGCGCCGACGTACTTCCTGTATCTCGTCGGCCTCGTCGGGATGTACGTCCTGCTGTCGTTCGGGCTGAACGTGCAGTGGGGGTACACCGGGCTGATCAACTTCTCGGTCGCGGCGTTCTTCGGGATCGGCGCGTACGGCACGGCGCTGCTCACCGCCGACAACTCCCCGATCGGGGCTGACGGATGGCAGTTCAGCCTCGCCGGCGTGGAGCTGGTGTGGGTCTCGGGGGCTCGCCTCTACGGCCTCCTCCCGCTCACCGTGCTCGGCCTGCTGGTCGCGGTGGCGCTCGCGGCGGTCGTCGCCGTCGCCATCGGGATCCCGACGCTGCGCCTGCGCGCCGACTACCTCGCTATCGCGTCGCTCGGGCTCGCGGAGGTCGTCCGCCTGCTGTTCTTGAACCAGCGCGGCGTGACCAACGGGAGCGCCGGCCTTCGTGGCCTCCCGGGGTTCTTCGACGGCTGGCCGGTGCTGGGAACGCTCCCGCAGACGTTGCCCGGGGTCCAAGTCCACGAAGTGGCGGTCCCGGGACTCGGGTCCACGCGGCTGCTCGGGTTCACGCTCGGGGCGCCGTTCTGGCAGGCGCTGTTGAACGTCGGGCTCGTGCTCGCGATGGTCGCCGTCGTCTTCGCCGTCCTTCGCCGGGTTCATCGCTCGCCGTGGGGGCGCGTGCTTCGGACGATCCGCTCGGACGAGGACCTCGCGGAGGCACTGGGGAAGGACACCTACGCGTTCAAGATGCAGTCGTTCGTGCTCGGGAGCGTGATCATGGCGCTGGCGGGCGTGTTCTACGCGCACCTGAACCTGTTCGTCAGCCCGGGGAACCTGGAGCCGATCAACACGTTCTACGTGTGGATCGCGGTGATCCTCGGCGGGAGCGGCTCGAACCGCGGGGCGATCTTCGGCGGCTTCGTCGTCATCGCCATCCGCGAGGGGACCCGCTTCCTCGGGGAGGTGTTGCCGGCGTCGTTCCCGCTGGACCTGCCGCTCGTGACGAGCACGTACGCGACGGTCGTGAACAACTTCGCGTCGACGCGGCTGCTCGCGGTCGGCCTGCTGATCATCCTCGTCATGCGGTTCCGCCCCCAGGGCGTGCTCCCGCCCCAGCGGGAACTCATCTGGCCGGCGTCGGTCGCCGCCTCGGCGGGACCGGGCGAGACGGACCCCCGCGAGACGGTCACGGAGGACGCCGCCGCGGGCGCGCCCGAGACCGGCTCCGACTCCGACGCGGAGCCCGACGATCCCGCGGCCCGAAACGGAGGTGAGGACGATGAGTGAGGGCGAACGGACGCCCGCGCTGACCGACGGTCCGAACCTCGACAAGGAGGACGTCGTGTTGCGCGTCGACGGGCTCCGGAAGACGTTCGGCGGCCTCGTCGCCACCGACGACGCCTCCTTCGCCGTCGAGCGAGGGACGGTTACGGGCCTCATCGGCCCGAACGGCGCCGGCAAGTCGACGATCTTCAACCTCGTCTCGGGCTTCTACGAGCCCGACGGGGGCACCGTCACGGTCAACGGGGTCGACGTGACCGGCGCCGAACCCCACGAGGTCGCCGACGAGGGGCTCATCCGGACGTTCCAGACGCCCCGCACGTTGGAGGGAATGACCGTCCGCGAGGCGATGCTCGTCGGGCCGCAGCGCCAGCCCGGCGAGTCGTTCGTGAAGCTGTTCACGAGCCCCGGGGAGGTCGAGGCCGCGGAGACGCGCAACATCGAGGACGCCCAGCGCATGCTGGAGCGATTCGAGATCGACCACCTCGCGACCCAGCCCGCGACCGACCTCTCGGGCGGGCAGCTGAAGCTGGTGGAGCTCGCGCGGGCGATGCTCGCCGAGCCCGAACTGCTCTTGCTGGACGAACCGGTCGCGGGCGTCAACCCGACCCTCGCGAACAAACTGCGCGACCATATCGCCCGCCTCAACGAGGAGGGCGTCACGCTGTGCATCATCGAACACGACATGGAGTTCATCATGAACCTCGCCGACCCGATCGTCGTTCTCGACCAGGGAAGCGTCCTCGTCGAGGGAACGCCCGACGCCGTCCGTAACGACGACCGCGTCATCGACGCCTACCTCGGAGGGCCGGGCGAATGAGCGATCGACCGACCTCGTCCGCGACCGACGGCGACGCCGGGGACGGCGGCGGAGACGACAACGAAAACGTCGCAGGCGACGGCACCGCTGCCGCCGCCGGCGACACCGCCACCGAGGAGACCGTGCTCTCGGTGGAGCACGTCGACAGCGGCTACGGGGACGTGCAGGTGCTCGACGACCTCTCGCTGTCGCTGTCGGCCGGCGAGGTCGCGTGTCTCATCGGGCCGAACGGCGCCGGCAAGTCGACGGTGCTGAAGACGGTGTTCGGGCTGTTGACGCCGTGGTCGGGGCACGTCCGCTACCGCGGCGACGACATCGGCGGGCTGGCTCCCGAGGAGATCGTCCGCGAGGGGATCGGCTACGTCCCCCAGACCGAGAACGTGTTCGGGAGCCTCACGATCGAGGAGAACCTCCGCATGGGCGGCGTCGCCCGCGACGACGACCTCGGACCGGTGATCGACCAACTGTACGACCGGTTCCCGATCCTCACGGAGAAGCGGAACGCGAAAGCAAGGACGCTCTCGGGCGGTCAGCGGCAGGTGCTGGCGTTCGCGCGCGCGCTCGTGATGGAGCCGGACGTGCTGCTGATCGACGAGCCGTCGGCGGGCCTGGCGCCCAACACCGCCGACGAGGTGTTCGACGACGTGCTCGCGGTCAACGACCTCGGGACGGCGATCCTGATGGTCGAGCAGAACGCCCGCAAGGGGCTGTCCATCTCCGACTCGGGCTACGTGCTCGATCAGGGGACCGTCGCGTACGCCGACGAGGCGGACGCGCTGCTCGACAACCCCGACGTGTCGCGGCTGTATCTCGGCGGGTAGTCGTCGCCCCGTTGTCGTCCAGTCGTCGACGCTGCGTCGTCGCTGCCACGTCGGTGTCATCACGCCGCCGCGGCGCCTGAAGACGCGCGCCATCGAAACCCTTAGTGTATGAACCCGCCAAGCCGGGCGCATGAAGAAGCTCATCGTCCACGGGGATCCCGGCCTGCGCAAGGACGGTATCATCGAGTACGACGGCGAGGAGATGCGCGTCTTCTCCATTCAGCGGCAGGGCGACTACCACGGCCCCGACGAGCCGCAGCTGTGGTGCACCATCGGCACCGACGACGAGCGCGAGGACTTCGAGACGAAGACGTACGTCCCCCACTGGCTGGAGGTCGACACGATCGACGGCGAGGCGCTGGACATCGTCAAGTCCGGCGGCGACCTCAACGTTTGAGAGTCCGCTAACCCCGCCCCGATCTTCTCCGTCAGTTCTCGTCGTCCCGCAGCGACGACGACGCCGGCAGCTCCGCCTCCGTCACTTCGAACACCGTCACCGACGGCGTCGAGGCCGCCTCGACCACCTCGACGCCGTCGATGGACGCGAAGTCGATCATGCCGCGGCCGTCGTAGCGCTCGCGCTCGGCGGGGCCGACCCACACGTAGCGCACGTCGTGCTCGCGGAACGCCTCGACGGCGGCCGCCCGCGACGTGTACGCGTCGTCGACCGCGCGGACCCGCGCGAAGTACGCCTCGGGACCCCGATAGCCGACCTCGTGGTGCCAGCCGGCGACCGTCGGCAGGCCGGTGAGGCTCGCGGCGGGGCTCGCGTCCCACCGGTACATCGTCGGCGAGTGGCCGTACCTGGACTCCGCGCCGGGGTACACGCTCGTCGCCGGCGCCGAGAGGATCGCGGGCTGGCCCTCGCGGGCGTCCAGCCAGTCGATCGCGCGCTCCTCGCTGGGATGGAACGCGCCGACGAAGTGCGTGCCGTCGAGCGTCGGCTCGTCGGGATACCCCTCGTCCACGTGCGCCGGGAGGGCGAAGGCGGCGTACATCCCCGTCGACACGACCAGGACGGCGACGAACATCGCCGCCGCCACGTCGCGCGTGCCCGAGCTCGGCCACAGTATCGAGGCGTCCGGGCGGGGCACGGCCTCCAAGATCCCGGCGAGAACGACGCCCGCGGCGGCGGCCCACAGCGGCCACACCTGCGCGTACGTCTTGAACACGGTGTTCATCCGCCCGGGGCCGGCCTGCTCGTTCAGGTAGACGAGTTCGACCACGAGCGCCAGTCCCGCGCCGCCGACGATCAACACCGTCTCGAAGCCCGCGCGGTCGGTCCGGAGCGCGACCCAGCCGGCGACCAGTAGGACGCCGAAGAGCCCGAGCGCCGGCAGCCCGACGGCCATGCCGGCGAGCGTCAGCGCGACGGCGCCGGCGATCACCGTTAGGGGGCGCTCTCGGCCGACAGCACCGAGCAGCCCGACGAAAAACGTCGCGAGGAAGGCGCCGTGGACGACGAGCAGCCTACCCAGCGACGAGCGCATCTCGAGAGGTAACACCGCGAGCTCGCGCTCGCTCCCGCCGCCGGCGACGGCGACGAGCAGGAACGGCGCGGCCACGGCGACCGCGAGCAGTCCGGCGCCCGCGACGAGCGCGGCCGCGACGACGGGACGGGCGAGTTCCGCGGGCAGTCGAGCGTCGGCGTCGTCGCCGTCGAGCCGCGCGTCGAGGCGGCCCCGGAGCGAGGCGGGGAGCAGTGTCCGCGGCGCCGCCGGCGCGGCCGCCACCGCCAGCCACGCGAGCCCGAACACGCTCGGGAAGCTCCACGTGTCGAGCACGACCTGAAAGCCGCCCACGAGCGGGACGGCGCCGAACAGGAGGAGTCGCCGGCGGCGCGGCTCCGAAGCGGGCGTGCGATACAGCGCGAACGCGAGTGCCGCCCCGAGCAGGAGGAACGGCGTCATCGTCATGTGCGCGTGGAGGTCGCCGTTGAGCCACGCGAACAGCGGGAACTCGTTGATCGTCCGGGGGATGATGCGGCTGGCGGTCCAGTAGGAGAACTCCCGCGTGACGAGTTCGGTCGCGTCGAGCCCGAAGGCGCCGGCGACCGAGCCCCGGAGGCCGGACGGGAGCGCGCGGACGAACACCCAGCCGGCGGTGTGCAGGTTCCCCGCGATCCCGACGAAAAACGCCGCGAGCACCCCGGCGGTTCGGCGCGAGCGTCCGCGGCTCGCGGCGACCGACCCCGCGAGGTCGTAGACGGCCGTCACGAGCATCGCGTAAAAGCCCGCGAGCGCGAGGTTGTAGCCGAAGCGCGCCGGCGTCGCCGTCAGCGTCGTGAACAGCGCCGCGAGCAGGTGGCCGCCGTAGTAGTAGCGCACCGGCTCGCCGGCGAACCACATGTCCTCCGGCGGGAGCGTTCCGGCCCGCAGCAGCGACTTGAGGATGCCGTAATCGAGGAACTTCTCGCCCGCGCTCGGGTCGACGCCGGGGTCGAACGCGCGGATCAGGACGACGAACAGGAACGCGACCGCGAACACCGCGGCCGTCTCGGCGACGACGCCCCGGTCGGGCAGCCGATCGAGGGCGTCCCCGTCGAGCGCGACGGTTCCGTCGCGGAGCGCCCCGCGATCGACCGTCGCGAGCGCGGCGAGCCCGAGCAGGACCAGCAGGCCGGCGATGAGCGCGACCGGACCGAACGCCACGCGGCCGATCCAGAAGGTAGCGAGGCCCAGTATCAGCGCGGCGACGGGCAGCCCGAACCCCGCGCCCCGCGTCGCCGACCGCGGGAACAGTCGGGCGGCGATCGGGACGCCGACGGCGCCGAGCGCGAGGAGGACCACGAGCCAGCGGACGACGAGACCGTACTCCATCGCTTCCCACGGGTCGCCGCCGGGGTAAGTTCCTTTCCCTCCGCCCCGCTCCGTCGCCCGCGGCGTGCGTCCCGCTCTCGCCGCCCCGATACCAACCACTAAGCGTCGACCGCCCCGAGTGAGCGTGTGCCACGTCAGGATACGACTCCCGGCGACGATGGGACCGACGGAGCCGAGGCGGACGCGATCGACGACGGGGCGGCCTTCGGCGGCAGTCGGCTGCCGATCGTCGGCGGACTCGCGCTCGTCGGTGCGGTCGCGGGCAACCTCGCCGTCCAAACGCTGGTCGCCGGGGGAACGCTTCCTCAGGGGACCGACGCGACCATGCTCCCCGTGTTCACGGTGGTCGCGTTCCTCGGACTGCTCGTGCTGGTCGGGTCGATCCTTCGGCGGTAGGCGCCGACCACGTTCGCACCGTTTTTACCCGACCGCGCGGAAGCCACCCCCATGCAGCCGACCGTCGGCGTCGTCGTCCCCGCCTACCATCCGGACCCCGGTCGGCTCCGGACGTACCTCCGTGCGATCCGCGAGACGATCGACCCCGCCGAGCTCCGCGTCGAACTCGACCTCCCGGACGGCGCCGACAGCGTGGACGCCGACTCCGCCGCCGCATCCGACGCTTCCGTGCCCTTCGATCTCCCGGACGAGGTGGACTGCCGCGTCGTCCGCCGCCGCCGCGGGAAGGGAGCGGCCGTCACCGCCGGGTTCGAGGCGCTCTCGACGGACGTGTACGCCTTCGCAGACGCCGACGGTGCCACTCCGGCGGCGTCGCTGGCGGACGTGATCGCCCCCACGTGCGACGGCGACGCCGCCCTCGCGGCGGGGTCGCGGCGCCACCCGGATTCCGTGGTTCGATCCCACCAGACGTTCGCCCGGCGGTTCCTCGGCGACGGGTTCGCGTGGATCGCCCGCCGCCTGTTGGACGCGGAGCTGTACGACTACCAGTGCGGCGCGAAGGCGATCACGGCGACGGCGTGGGAGCGCGTCCGCGACCACCTGTACGAGCCGGGGTTCGCGTGGGACATCGAACTCGTCGCCGTCGCGGCGGCGCTGGACTACCGGATCGCGGAGGTGCCGATCGCGTGGGAGGACCAGCCCGGGTCGACGGTGTCGCCCGTCGGCGACACGCTCGACATGGGGCGCGGGCTGTTGGTGGCGCGCCACCGCGCGCGACTCATCCGCGACGACCGGCTCCACCGCCTGATCGACCGCGAGGACGGCGTCGCACTGATCGACCGGTCCGACGACAGCGGCGCCGTGAGCGACGGGAGTGCGACCCCGAGAGCTACGGCCGACCGCGGCACCGGCGTGGAGACCGCCGTCGACGGCCGCGAAACCGACGGGACCGAGTCGCGATGACCGACGACGGTGCGCTCGCCGCGCTGGCCTCGGGGACGCGGATCGGGCAGTTCGTCTCCGTCGGCGTCGTCGGCTTCGCCTTCGACATCGCGACCTCGACGGCGCTGCGCGAGCTCGGCGTGTTCCCGGAACTCGCCGCCTTCGTCGGGATCGAGGTGGCGGTGGTCGTGATGTTCCTGCTCAACGACCGCGTGACGTTCGCCGAGGAGGGGCTCGGCGGGCTCGCTCCGACGCTTCGCCGGCTCGCGAAGTCGAACCTCGTGCGCGCCGGCGGGATCGCCGTCCAACTGCTCGTGTTCACGGCGCTGTTCCGCGGGCTCGCGCTCCCGGTGTCGGTCGCCGGGATCGATCTCTGGTTCGTGATATCCCGGGCCGGCGGCATCGGCGTCGGAATGGTCGTCAACTACGTCGCCGAGAGCGTGTTCACCTGGCGCGTGCTGGAGTGACGCTCCGGCGAGCGGTCGCGTCTCGGTGCGGTCGCGTATCGTGGGGGAAACTCCCACACGGCGGCGGGATGTGAAACACAACCCTTACAAGCGGCGGTCGTTTTGTCTCCGGTAGCGGGATGGGATAGCCAGGAGATTCCGCCGGGCTCATAACCCGGAGATCGGTAGTTCAAATCTACCTCCCGCTACTTCCTTCGGATCGACACTTCCGTCGCCGAGAAGTTCGTGTAACGCCGAGGCACATCGTTCGACCGCACCGACACAACACCTCGCTGATACGTTCGATGACTGACCGACGATATTTTCACACATCTGCCGAAATCCGATGCCATGACAGGGGGTGACGAGGTCGTCTCGTTCGACGTCGATGCCGCGACGGCGGCCATCCGAGACGCGATCGACGACAACTCCGACCTCCACGTCGCCGCCGCGTTCACGGCCGAGACGTACGATATCGTCCATTGCGACGAGTTCACGCGGTCGTTCTACGCCGACGACGAGGAGATGGCGGGCCACTTCGACCGGATTCACCGCTACGCGGGGATCGACTTCTCGGAGATCGGGCTGTTCGTCGACGAACTGTTCCCCGTCGGCGGCGGCGTCGAGTACGTCGCCACCGGGATGGAGCACCTCACGATCGTCCGCGTGTACACCGGGCGGGAGGGACTGCTGCTCACGCTCGATCCCGACGCGAACGTGACGACGGCCGTCGAGGCCGTCCGGGACGCGATCGACCGGGATCTGGGCGCGACGGGCGATTCGCTCTCCTCGCCCGACGCCTGAGAGCAGTCGTCCGCTCGGCCCGACCGCCAGCTCAGTTCCCGGTGAAGTCGATCCGGCTGTCGCCGCCGTCGCCCTCGTCGACGCCGCCGGGGCCGAGCTGCTCGAAGGTGTACCCCTCGTCGTCGACGTACACGCCGCCGTCGGCGACGGTCACGTCGACGGCCTCCATCACCGAGCCCTCACAGGGGCCGAAGTCGCAGTAGCCGGTGTCGAGCTGGAAGGTGGCCCCGTGTTTCTGACACCACACCTCGCCGTTCGTGACGCGCGCGCCGTCGGCCTTGTCGAGGCGCACGTCGGTCCAGTGCTGGCAGTAGTTGCGGTACGCGACGACCGTTCCGTCCGCCAGGCGGGTGCAGAACGCCTCCGCCAGTTCGCCCTCGTCGTCGCGGAGGGTGAACAACACCGTCTCGCCTTCGACGACCTCGTCGCCGTCGGCGACACGCGCGTTTTCGTCCATACGGCGAGGTAAGGCGGCGCGCTTGTATGCGTCCCTATTCCGGATCGTGCCCGCCGTCGCCGTCGGTGCCGCCGGCGCCGGCTCCCTCCGCCGGGTCGTCGGCGTAGCATACAGCCTCCACGCGCTCGTCGTACAGCCGCGACAGGAGCGTCGTCACCGGGCCACCTCCCACGTCGACGCCGTCGTAGGTCCCGACGGGTCGGAGCTCCCGTATCGAGGAGGCGATGAACGCCTCGTCGGCGCCGCGCACGTCGTCGGGGGTGTAGGCGCCCGCCTCGACGGGGAACCCTTCCTCGCGGGCGATATCGAGCACCTCGGCGCGGGTGACGCCGGGGAGTATCGGTCCGTCGAGCGAGGGAGTGTGGATGGCGTCGTCGGCGACGAAGAACAGATTCGCCGTCGCGCACTCGGCGACGTGGCCGTCGTCGTCGAGCATGACCGCCTCGTCGGCGCCGGTCACGCGCGTCTCCACGCGGGCGAGGACGTTGTTGAGGTAGTTGTGCGTCTTCGCGTCGCTCGGGACCGCGCGGTCGGGCACTCTGCGGGTCTTCACCGTCTGCAGCGTCGCCGGCCCGTCCCAGACGGACTCGCCGCCGGCGTCGGGGCTGCCGCCCCGTGGGAGCGGCTTCACGAGGACGACGACCGTGGGGTCCGTCTCGCCGGCCGCGGGCGGCGCGAATCCCGCCGTCTCCCCGCGCGTCACCGACAGGCGGACGTATGCGTTCGCGAGGTCGTTCGCGCGGAGGGTGTCGCGGACGCGGGCCTCCAGATCCAGCGCCGACAGCCCGAGCTCGTCCGCCGGCATCCCGAGGGCGTCGAGGCTGCCGAACAGGCGCTCGACGTGAGCGTCCCACCGCCACAGCGTTCCGCCGTACGCGCGGACCGTCTCGAAGGCGGCGTCGCCGTACTGGAAGCCGCGATCCGTCACCGACACCGACGCCTCGGTCGCGGGAACCAACTCGCCGTCGACGTGGTAGACGCGGTCGCCGACGGCCGCCGTCGCGTCGTCGTCGCTGGCGCGGTTCCCGTCGGTACCGGCGTGGTCCTCGTCGTCGCTCATTCGAACCCACCTCGTTCACAGACCCCCAGGAAGTTTCGGATCATGTGCTTCCCGCCGGGCGTGAGGACGCTCTCGGGGTGGAACTGCACGCCGACGTGGGGTCGTTTCGTGTGGCGAACGCCCATCACGACCTCGCGCTCGTCGTCGGTCCAGGCGGTCTCGACGAGTTCCGGCGGGATCGCGTCGTGCTCGACACACAGCGAGTGATACCGCCCGACATCGACGCGGTCGGACAGGCCGGCGAACACGCCGCGGCCGTCGTGGCGCACCTCGGAGGGTTTCCCGTGGACGACCTCCGGCGCGAGCGTGACCGCGGCGCCGTTGGCGGCGCACAGGGCTTGGTGGCCCAGACACACGCCCAGCGTGGGGTACGTCAGTTCCTCGAACACCGGGATGGAGACGCCCGCATCCTCGGGGGTTCCGGGACCGGGCGAAACGACGATGCCGTCCGGGTCGAGGGCGCCGATCCCGTCCGCCTCGATCCGGTCGTTGCGCCGAACGAGCACTTCGTCGGCCAACTCGCCGACGTACTGGACGAGGTTGTACGCGAACGAGTCGTAGTTGTCGACGACGAGGACGCGGGTCACTCGTCTCCCCCCGTGTCGCGCTCCGCTGTGTCGCGCTCCGCTGTGTCGCGCCCCTCCGCGTCGCGCTTCTCCCCGCCCGTACCGTCCCCCTCGACCGCCATGTCCGCGTCGAGGGCGTCGTCCACGGACCTGACGAGCGCGCGGGCCTTCGCAAGCGTCTCCTCGTACTCGGCGTTCGGGTCGGAGTCGTGAACGACGCCCGCGCCCACACGGAGGTGGTACTCATCGTCCGTCCGCACGAGCGTTCGGATGACGATGTTGGCGACGAGCCGCCCGTCGAGGCCGGCGGCGAACATCGAGCCCGTGTACGGCCCGCGCCGGGTGCCCTCCAGCGCGTCGATGATCGCCATCGTCTTCGGCTTCGGCGCGCCGGTGATGGTGCCGCCGGGGGACACCGCCGCGAGCGTGTCCGCCAGCGAGCGGTCGGGGCGCTCGGTGCCCTCGACCAGCGAGACGAGATGCATCACCTCCGAGTAGCGGTCGACGCGGCGGTACTCCGGCACCGAGACGCTGCCGTACTCGCTGACCTTTCCGAGGTCGTTTCGCTCTAAGTCGACCAGCATCGCGTGCTCGGCGCGCTCTTTCTCGTCGCCGGCGAGTTCGGCCTCCTGCGCGGCGTCGGCCTCCGGGTCGCCGCCGCGCGGCCGGGTCCCGGCGATGGGCTCCGTTTCGAGTCGAGCGCCGTCCTCCCGGTCGTCCGTTTCCACATTGCCGTCGCCGTCCGGATCCGCTCCGGGAACCCGGCGCAACAGGAGTTCCGGGCTCGCGCTCACGAGGTCGACGCCGGGGAACTCCACCAGCCCCGAGTAGGGCGCGGGATTGCGCGCCCGCAGCGCCGCATAGGCCGTGACGGGGTGCACCGCTGCCGGCGCCGCCAGGCGCTGGCTCACGTTCGCCTGGAAGGTGTCGCCCGCGCGGATCGACTCCTTGACGCGGCGAACGCGCTCGGCGTACGCCTCGCGGCCGCAGTCGCTCTCGAACGTCGCGGACGCGGCGTCGGCGCCGGCGGCGGGCGCGGGGGCGACCGACGGGTCGCCGGTCCGTGCCCGCCGGGCGAGGTCGCCGGCGGCGGCGAGGCCGGCCTCGTAGGCCGCGTCGGCGCCCGGGTGATCATCGAGCCGGGGGCAGGACGTGATCCGAAGGGTGGTCGTTCCGTCCGTTCGGGGCTCCGCCCACGACGCGAGCGTCGGGTACACCGCGGCCTGGAGGCGGGGGAGACCGCGGTCGTCGACCGCGCCGTCGTGGGGGAACGACTCCAGCTCCCGAGCGACGTCGTACGAGAGCCAGCCGAAGGCGCCGCACGGATACGGCACGTCGCAGTCGCCGCGCACGAGCGTTCCGGAGTCGAGCAGTCCCTCAAGCGCCGACAGCGTCGGCGACGGCGCGGCGTAGTCACCGTGGCCCGGGTGATCGGGGTCGCGGACGGCCGCGTCGGGACCGACCGTCAGCGTCTCCGCGGGGTCGACGCCGAAGTATCCCCAACCGGGCTGGCCGCCGGTGGTCTCGTAGAACACGCCCGATCGATCGCCGCGTCGGGCGCGGCGGTAGGCGTCGAACGGGTCGTCGACCGCGACCCGGCGCTCCACGGGGATCCGGGCGTCCGCGGGGGCGTCGACCGCGAGGCGACGGAACGCCTCGCGGTCCGTAACCGTCTCCATGGGTGGTGGTGTCGCGGCACCGAAAAAGCGGGTTCGGTTCCGACCGGGACGCTCGTCCGACAGCCCGGTTCGCTACGACTCGAAGTCGACCGCGCGGTCGATCCAGCGCCCGACGCGCTTCTCGGAGACGCTGGTCTGTGCTGCGACGTCCTCGGCGTCGGCGGCCGCGAGATCCGCGACCGTTTCGATCCCGATCTCCTCGAGGCGTTCGGCGTAGGCCGGACCGATCCCCTTGATCTGGTCGACCGGAACGTCGGCATCGCCGTCGTCAGCGTTGTCGGCGTCATCGCCGTCGTCCGTCGCTTCGTCGGCGGCCGACTCGCTCTCGTCGGTCGCCGGCTCAAGCTCGTCGACGTCGGTCGTGACGTCCTCCGACTCCGGACCGGCGGCCTCCGCGGGCTCGGCCCTCGTGGCGGCGTCGTCGGCCGCTTCCGCCTCGTCGACCAGCGAATCCGTGGAGGCGGCGGCGTCCGTCTCCGTGGCGACGGGTTCGTCGTCGTCCTCCGCCAACTCGCCGTCAGTCCCCGCGACCTCGTCGTCTTCACCGTCGCCGACCGACTCCGTTCCGGGGCTCGCGGCGGCTTCCGCGGGCTCGGCGGCGTCCTCGTGGTCCGTATCGACAGTCGACCCGGTTGAGGCGGCGGCGTCCGTCCCCGTGGCGACGGGTTCGTCGTCGGCCTCGCTGTCGTCGCCGCCGGCCCCGGCGTCCTCGTCAGTGCCCTTGACGGCGCCCTCGGTCGTCGTTTCCGGCGCCGACGCCGCGTCCGGCTCGTCGCGTTCGCGCTCCACCGTCACCGCCGTCTCGGTCGAACGACTGCCCGACTGATCGCGCCCGATACCAAGCAGTCGTTTGATCTGCTGAAGGAGTCCCATTGAGCGAACCCACGCCGCCGCTTTTTAAAAATCCAGCGCAGATCCTCGGGAAAACACCGCGGAGGAGCGGTGACGCCCCGGTGTCACCGGAGTTCCGCGCGGAGCGCCTCGTTCATCGCGTCGACCGGCGCGCCCTCGCCGGTCCAGCGCTCGAACGCCTCGACGCCCTGATACAACAGCATCCAGGCGCCGTCGATCGTCGTCGCCCCGGCGTCGGCTGCCTCCCGCAACAGGCGCGTCTCCAGCGGGGCGTACACGGCGTCCAGTACCGCCAGTTCGTCGTGCAGATACTCCGCGGGAACGGGCGTGTCGTCGGACTCCATCCCGACGGTCGTCGCGTTCACCAGCAGGTCCGCCTCCGGCACGCGCTCGGCCAGCGAGTCGAGTCCGCTCGCGGAGACGGCGGTCGACGTGTCGGGGTCGTCGGGAAGCGCCGAACGGATCTCCGCCGCGAGCGATGCCGCTCGCGAGGCGGTGCGGTTGGCGACGTGGAGCGAGACCGCGCCCTCCGCGAGCGCGAACGCCGCCGCCCGTCCCGCTCCGCCGGCGCCGACGACGACGGCGGCGGCGCCCTCGCGTTCGACGCCGTAGTGGTCGAACGCCCGGCGGACGCCCGCCACGTCGGTGTTGTACCCCCGCGGCGGGTCGGCCGAGAAGTCGACGGTGTTGACCGCGCCGACCTCGGCCGCCAGATCGTCGGGCTCGACTGCCGACAGCACGTCCCGTTTGAACGGCACCGTCACGTTCAGTCCCGCGACGCCCAGCGTGGCCGCGGCCTCGACGGCGGCGGCCCCGTCGTCGGCGTCCGGTTCGAAGGTGACGTAGCGGGCGTCCAGCCCGAGCGCGTCGTACGCCGCCTCGTGCATCGGCGGCGACAGCGAGTGCTCGACCGGGCTCCCGATGAGTCCGTACACGTCCATACGGGTCCCTCCCGGAGCGGCCGGAAAAGGGTCCCGACGACGGGCTCGACCGGTCCAAGCGATCGCACCGATCGACTGGTCTCTCGTGTGCTTCTCTCTGCCCTTGCCGTGACTCATCGACCGAAAACGGCACACTGGCTGGGACGAGCGGGCGATGTCGTTCGACTTCTACGGATCACCGCGAAACGCAAGAGTAAGGGAGAGCCCCCGGTTCCGTGGCGATAATGAGTTCACGGCTTCGGAGTCCGCTCGTCGCGCTGTTCGGCGGGCTGGCGCTGACACTCCCCTGGATCGTCTCGTGGCTGACCGGCCGAGCCGCGGGCTTTTCGACGCTCGGAACGGTCGCCGTGAGCGGCGTCGCCGTGCTCGGGGCGTCGTTCCTGCTCGCGTGGGGCGCCGAGACCGCCGAGAAGGACGTGCCGCGCGCGTTCGCGATCGCCGTGCTGGCGGTGCTTGCGGTCGCCCCGGAGTACGCCGTCGACGCGCTGTACGCCTGGCAGGCGGGTCAGGGCGACGCGGCGGCGGCGAACCTCGCGGTCGCGAACATGACCGGCGCGAACCGGATCCTCATCGGCATCGGCTGGTCCGGCATCGCGCTGTTCTCCATCTACCAGGCGTACGCCGGCAGCGGCGACCCCAACGTCGTCACGACCGACAGCAGGTTCGGCGACTACGTCTCGCTCGACCGCGACATCTCGCTGGAGATCGCGTTCCTGTTCGCCGCCACCCTGTTCGCGTTCTTCGTTCCGTTGGGCGGCGGCATCGGCGGCATCGACACGCTGGTGCTCGTCGGGCTGTACGCCGCGTACATCCTCGTCATCATCCGCGGCGACGTCGAGGAGGTCGAAGAGCAGGTCGGCGTTCCCGCATACCTCCAGTCGAAGCCGTTCGGCGTTCGTGCGGCCTCGGTGCTCGCGCTGTTCGGCTACTCCGGGCTGCTCATCTTCACCGCCGTCGAGCCGTTCGCCCACGGGCTCGAGGCCCTCGGTCTCCAGTACGGGATCCCCGAGTTCTTCATGATCCAGTGGATCGCGCCGCTGGCCTCCGAGAGCCCGGAGCTCATCGTCACCGCGTATCTCGTCAACAAGGCGCGCGCGACGGCGGCGTTCAACGCGCTCATCTCCTCGAAGCTGAACCAGTGGACGCTGCTCATCGGGACGCTCGCGGTCGTGTACAGCATCTCCGCGGGCCAGTACGGCGTGCTCATGTTCGACGAGAAGCAGGCGGCGGAGATCTGGATCACCGCCGCACAGAGCTTCTTCGCGCTCGCCATCCTGATCAACTTCCAGATCTCCGTACGCGAGGCGCTGGTGTTGCTGGTGCTGTTCCTCTCGCAGGTGGTGACCGAGTTCTACTTCATCCGGACGATGACGGAGGCGGCCGCCGAGGCCAGTTCGATCCTCCTGCTCGAGGCGTACACGGTCCTCTATCTCGTGCTCACGATCGGGCTCCTCGCGACCCGCCGGGACGAGATCCGCACCGTCGCATCGCTCACGGGAGCCACCGTCCGCGACGCCGTCGGCGACGACTCGGAACAACCGGCCGACTGACGGACCGCCGGCGGTCGTTCCTCCGGGCTTCCCGTTCGCCTCGCCCTCGTCGTTCGTTCCGCCCGTTCGTCCGGAACCGACGCGTATTCCAGCGCCGGGCCGCTATTCCCCGTCAGTGATCGGTATCGTCGTCTCCCGAGCTGACCGCGCCTCGACCCACATCGCCGAGCGACTGCTCGCGCGGGCGGAGTGGACCGAGCGGACCGACCCGTCCCGCGCCGACGGCGACGGCGGCGGCACGTACCACACGCTCGACGCCGTCGACGCTCCTGCCGCCGCCGCAGGCGACGGGGCGGACGGGGGCTGCGGGTTCGAACTCCGGACCTTCGACGGGCTCCACATCCACCTCGACGATCCGACCCCCGCCTTCTCCGAGGAGCCCGGGTTCCTCGTGTTCGTCTCGCGGCACTCCGGGGACACCGGCCCGCTCCTGACGTGTCACTTCACAGGGAACTTCGGGGACGCGGAGTACGGGGGCGAGCCGGGGTCGTTCGCGCCCGCCTGTCCCGGCGTCCAGCGCGGGCTCGTCGCCGGCTTCGACGAGCACGCGCCCGAGGGATACGACGTCGCCATCGAGGGGACCCACCACGGACCGACCGACCTCGCGACGCCCGCGGTGTTCGCGGAGCTCGGCAGCGACGACGAGCAGTGGGACGACCCCGACGGCGCCGCCGCGGTCGCCCGGGCGGTCCTCGACCTCCCCGCTCGTCGCGCGAGCGTCGCCGTCGGCGACCCCGACCGCCCGCGCCACGTCGTCGGCTTCGGCGGCGGCCACTACGCCCCGCGGTTCGAGCGGGTGGTCCGCGAGACCGCGTGGGGCGTCGGACACATCGCCTCGGACTGGCAGCTGGAGGAACTGGGCCACCCCGAGGAGCACCCCGACGTGCTCGATGCGGCCGTTCGCGCCAGCGACGCGGAGTTCGCGCTCGTCGAGGGCGAGTACCCCGTGCTTCGGGAGGCGCTCGCGGCCCGCGACGTGCGGGTCGTGAGCGAGACGTGGCTCCGCGCGGTCGACGATCGCCCGCTCGGTCTCGTCGCGTCGCTGGAGGCCGACCTCCGTGCGGTCGAGGACGGGCTCCGGTTCGG
The DNA here is from genome assembly GCF_019880225.1 of Halobaculum rubrum. NCBI lineage: Archaea > Methanobacteriati > Methanobacteriota > Halobacteria > Halobacteriales > Haloferacaceae > Halobaculum > Halobaculum rubrum. The sequence goes on along the minus strand of NZ_CP082284.1, from coordinate 1,082,314 downwards.
CGACCGCGTCGCCGGCGCCGGGACGGGCGAGGACGGCGACCCCGCGGACGCCTACCGCGTCGTCGACCTGCCGGCCGACCTGCTCGCGGAGGCGCAGGGGATCGACGCCGACGCCGCCCGCGCGGCCGTCGAGCGCCACGCGGTCGGCTTCGAGACCGAGCAGGCCGGCACGCGCGCCGCCGGCCGGGCCGCGCTTCCCGCCGATTCCGGAACCGCCGGCGAGGCCGACGGCGGCGACTCCCCGGATCCGTACGACGCACTCGTCGACGATCTCGCCGCAGTGCTGGCCGAGAAGTACGACGAGGTCATCCGCGAGACGGGCGCCGTTCGCGCGCGAATCGAGTCGTTCGACCCCGAACGGGCGGCGACGCTGGGCGTCCCCGAGGGACCCAAGTTCGGCGCGCTCTCGGCGGGCGACCCGGTCGAGGTCGACGGGAAGACGATCCGCCCGGAGACGGTCGCTCGCGAGCACGAGGAACTGTTTTCCGTCTGACCGATCGGCCGGCTCCGTTCGAACGGGCGGCGAATCGGTCGTCGCCGATGGAGTCGATGCCGGCGCAGTCTCCGTGTTCCGAGCGCGTGTCGGCCGCCGAGAACGCGTCTGACGGGTGCAAGACACGAGGGGGAAGGATAATAACTCTCCGTCGGCAACGGCTGTCCATACCTATGGACTCCATCGTTGAGGACGCGATCAACGAGGCCGAGGAGGCCGGGGAAGCGGGGGAAAACGGCGCCTCCGCGGACCCGGCGTCCGGCGAGGCCGGCGGCGACGCCGGGGCGGAGTCGTCCGGATCGGGGGACGACGCTTCGCGCACAGGGAAGATGACCGACGAGGAGCTTCAGGACGTCCTGAAGGACCTCCAGACGAACATCACCGTCGTCGGGTGCGGCGGGGCCGGCGGCAACACGGTGAACCGGATGGCCGAGGAGGGGATCCACGGCGCCGATCTCGTCGCGGCCAACACCGACGTCCAGCACCTCGTCAACATCCAGGCCGACACCAAGATCCTGATGGGCCAAGAGAAGACCCAGGGTCGCGGAGCGGGCTCACTCCCGCAGGTCGGCGAGGAGGCGGCCATCGAGTCGCAGTCGGAGATCCGGGAGTCGCTGGAGGGCTCGGACATGGTGTTCGTCACCGCCGGACTGGGCGGCGGCACCGGCACCGGCTCGGCGCCCGTCGTCGCGAAGGCGGCTCGCGAGATCGGCGCGCTCACCATCGCCATCGTCACGACGCCGTTCACCGCCGAGGGCGAGGTTCGACGGACGAACGCCGAGGCCGGCCTCGAACGCCTGCGCGACGTGGCCGACACCGTGATCGTGGTACCGAACGACCGCCTGCTCGACGCCGTCGGGAAGCTCCCCGTACGTCAGGCGTTCAAGATCTCCGACGAGGTGCTGATGCGCAGCGTGAAGGGCATCACCGAGCTGATCACCAAGCCCGGCCTCGTCAACCTCGACTTCGCCGACGTCCGCACCGTGATGGAGAAGGGCGGCGTCGCGATGATCGGGTTGGGCGAGTCCGACTCCGACACGAAGGCACAGGAGTCCGTTCAGTCGGCGCTGCGCTCGCCGCTGCTGGACGTGGACATCTCCGGCGCCAACTCCGCGCTCGTCAACGTCACCGGCGGCTCGGACATGTCCATCGAGGAGGCCGAGGGTGTCGTCGAGGAGATCTACGACCGGATCGACCCCGACGCGCGGATCATCTGGGGCACCTCGATCGACGAGGAACTCGAGGGCCAGATGCGCACGATGATCGTCGTCACCGGTGTCGACTCCCCGCAGATCTACGGCCGCAACGAGGCCGCGCAGGTCGCCGCCGGCGACAACCTCGAGGATATCGACTACGTCGACTAGCGCGGCCGCTCGTCGTCGACGACGGAGTCCCGCGGCGGCGCTACCCCAGTCGCGGAGCCCTCAACGGTTCGGCGTCCCGCACGTCACGCGGCGCACGCAGTTCTCCTCCGCGGCGCGTGCGTCGCCGTGACGGGCGCTTCGGGGTCAGAGCAACAGATATAGAAGGTGCGGCGAAGTACGCCCAGTACCCATGGATGTCAAGTACGACCTGACAAGCTACGTCAGGGTGCTCAAACTGGCGAGCACGCCCTCCTGGGAGGAGTTCTCCCAGATATCCAAGATCGCCGGTGCGGGCATCTTCCTCGTCGGGTTCCTCGGATTCATCATCTTCGCGGTCATGTCCGTCCTCACCGGAGGGATCTGACGGTGCCGATCTACTCAGTGAAGACGACGGCCAGCCAGGAGCGAACGGTCGCCGACATGATCGCCAGCAAGGAGATGGCCGGGATCTACGCCGTGCTCGCGCCCGACCAGCTCACCAGCTACGTGATGGTCGAGGCCGACGGCGACGCCGTCATCCGGCGCGTGCTGGAGGAAGTTCCGCACGCCCGCGGGCTCGTCGAGGGCCCCGGCGGCGAGGCCGGCCGATCGTCGATGTCGGAGGTCGAGCACTTCCTCTCCCCGACGCCCGACGTGGAGGGCATCGCGGAGGGCGACATCGTCGAGCTGATCGCCGGTCCGTTCAAAGGCGAGAAGGCGCAGGTGCAGCGCATCGACGAGGGCAAAGATCAGGTGACCGTCGAACTGTACGAGGCGACCGTCCCGATCCCGGTGACGGTGCGGGGCGACCAGATCCGCGTGCTCGACTCCGACGAGCGATAGTCGGACGAACGCGCCCGAGTTGGCTGTCAGGACTGTTCTCGATCGGAAGTGCGACCGGCGTTCGCGGGGGTCGCCCGCGTCACACGTCGCCGTCGACGCGCTCGACGACCAGGTCCATATCGGCGATATCCTCGATGTCGGCCTTGATCCGCTCGCGCTCGCGGACGTCGTCGGAGTCCGCGTCGTACGCGCGGACGAACTCGGCGCGGGTGTGCTCGTCGAAGGCGTGACGGATGGCGAAGTAGCCGTCGGGAACGACGGCGCCACACACCTGACATTCGTGTCGCTCGTGTGCGGTCGTCTGGTGGACGACGGCGTCCTCGACCGCGTCGAACGCCGCGTCGCACCCTTCGAGGCCACAGGCCCACCGGGACATACCCGGATGCAGACGACAGGCTCGCATAAGCGTTCCCGTGGAGGCGCGTTCCCGGTGCCGTCCCCCTCCGCAGTTGCCGGTGGGCCCGCCCACACCTGATCCGAAAAGCGGAATCACTAACGTCGGCCCGACGTACCTCCGTGTGTGACTGCAGGACCGACGCGGGTCGACGCTCACGTGAAACTGCTCGACGAGCGCGTCGTCCAGCGGGCGCGACAGTCGGGTATCGACACGCTCGTGTACGCCCCGCACTTCACGCGGCTCCCGGAGATCCGCGAGCGCGCCGAGCGCTTCTCGACCGAGGACGTGACGGTGGTGCCGGCGCGGGAAGTGTTCACCGGCGACTGGGGGAACCGACGCCACCTCCTCGCCGTCGGACTGGACGACCCGGTCCCCGACTTCATCACGTTCGAGGCGGCGCTGGCGGAGTTCGAACGCCAGGGTGCGGCCGTGCTCGTTCCGCACCCGGGGTTCATGAACGTGAGCCTCACCCGCGCGGAGGCGGGCGCCTACCGCGACCGGATCGACGCCGTCGAGGCGTACAACGCGAAGCTGTTCGGCAGACAGAACGACCGCGGCCGTCGGATCGCCGAGGCGTTCGACCTGTCGACGTTCGGGTCCTCGTACGCACACCTCCACGGCACTGTCGGCACGGCGTGGACGGAGTTCGAGGGCGACGTTCGCGGGGAGGAGGCGCTCGTAACGGCGCTGAAAGAACGGCGGCCCCGTACGGTCGTCAGGCGAGGCGACCCGGCGACGCGGCTGCGACGGCTGGTGGAGTTCGCCCACCTCGGCTACGAGAACTCGTGGGGGAAGCTCGACCGCCTGCTGCTCTCGGGGATGGAGGCGACCCACCCACGACACATCGCCTACAACGGGCGCTTCGACGACGTGTCTGTTTACTGACTTCCGGTCGTGGCTGGTGCCATCCTCCGATCGAACCGGGGGCGATCACACCGGCAGACTGGCGATGGCGGTCGCGACCATCGCTCTCGGCGTCCCCGTGTTGAGGTCGACGAGGTAGAACTGGACGACTGTCAGCGCCGCGAGTTCGCCGAGCGTGATGACGACCGTGAACGTGTCCGCCCACTTGCTGGACGTCGTGACGCCGACCGGGAGGCCGTACTCCGTCGACGAGAGCGGGTAAAACAGCGCGATGCCGCGTTTGCTCCCGACCACGTCGAGGAGGTAGTGCGTGGCGACGCCGATCCAGACGAACTGGAGGTTCCCGAAGTAGATCGGGTACGCGAGAACCACCCCGAGAACGAGGAGGTTGTGCAGCGTCTTGCGGTGCTTGCCGAAGGCCGTGTCGACGTCCGGAAACAGCGCGCCGAGCACGATTGGGACGAACAGCTCGGCGATGGTGCGAAACGTCTCTACGTCCCCCGACGGCTGGAGGACGTATCCCAGTCCGATCGCGAGGAGGATCGCGTTCAGCACGTGGCCCTTCTTGTTCACGTCCACCCGTGCCGCCGCGAGCGACCAAACCGTTTCGGCTCCTCCGGATCGATCACGCCGGTGTCGTGGGGGAGCCCCGTCCTATCCGTAACCGATCCTAGTCGCGTCTGCCGACCGCCGCGAGGAGGTCAGCGAGCGCCTGCCGCGCGATCTGTGCTTTGATCTCCGTTCGCGTCCCGTCGAACTCGTAGCGCTCGACGGCGGCGTCGCTGTCGCCGGTCCCCCACGCGCCGGCGTACGCGACGCCGATGAACACGGTTCCCACCGGTTTCTCGTCGCTGCCGCCGTCGGGACCGGCGATCCCGGTCGTGGAGACCCCCCAGTCGGTGCCGGCGGTGTCGCGGACGCCGCGGGCCATCGCGCGGGCGACCGACTCGGAGACGGCACCCTCCTCGTCGAGATATTCGCGCGGGACCGCCAGCTCCTCCAGCTTCGCGTCGTAGCTGTAGGTGACGACCGAGCGGTCGACGTAGTCGCTGGAGCCCGGAACGTCGGTCAACAACGATCCGATCAGGCCGCCGGTACACGACTCGGCGATCGCGACGGTCTGGCCTGCGGCCCGGAGCGCGTCGCCGACGCGCTCCTCGACGGGCGGATCGGATCCGGATTCACCCCCCTCGGACTCGGACATACCGTCCGGTGTCCCGGCTGCGGCTTAAGACCGCGGGAGTGAAGGAGCGACGGCTCACAGTACCGCTGACAAGCCGTGCACTATCAGCGCCCGCAGTTCTTCCACGTGATGCAGTACGCCGCGTCCGCCGACCGCGACGTGGTGGACATGGTGTCGGGCAACCCCGACTGGGAGCCGCCCGCCGCGCTGCGCGACGGGCTGCGCGAGTACGCCGACGCGAGTCCGGACGAGTTCCAGTACCCGCCCAGCGAGGGGCTGCGAGCCCTCCGCGAGGAGATCGCCGCCCGCCGGAACGTCGACGCCGGTCGGATCGTCGTCACCAACGGCACCGGCGAGGCGAACTACCTCGCGATGGCCGCCGCGCTGGATCGCGACGCCGGCTCGGAGGTACTCTTGGCCGATCCGGTGTACCCGTACTACCCGGGGAAAGCCGAGCTGCTCGACGCCGACGCGACGCTCGTGCCGACCGAGCGCGACGGGTCCATCGACCCCGACCGCTTCCGCGACGCGGCGAGCGAGGAGACGGGTCTCGTCCTCGTGAACACGCCGAACAATCCGACCGGCGCCGTGTACTCGCGAGAGACGATGGCCGAGCTCGCGGCGATAGCCGAGGAGGTCGACGCGACGCTCGTCGTCGACGAGGTGTACGACCATTTCGATTTCACCGGCGAGTTCGAATCGGCGCTGACGCTCGACAGCGACCGGGTGATCGTGACGACCGGCTACTCGAAATCGATGGCTATCACCGGGTTTCGCGTCGGCTACGCGGTGCTCCCGGAGCACCTCGTCGACGCCGCAAAGACCCGGCACATGCTCGTCAACGTCGCCACATCCCGCCCGCCGCAGGCGGCGGTACTGCGCGCGCTCCGCGAGACCGACGCCGACTACTACGCCGATGTCCGCGCGATGCTGCGCGAGCGCGTGACGACGTTCACCGACGCGCTCGACGCCGCCGGGGCCGAATACACAACTCCCGGGGGCGCGTTCTACGTGCTCGCCCGCTTCGACGGCTTCCCCGGGACCATGGCGAACGCCAAGCAACTGATCGACGAGGCCGGCGTCGCGGGGATGCCGGGCGAGACCTTCGGCTCGGCGCGCGAGGAGTGGCTCCGGTTCGCGCTCGTGACCCCGCGTGCCGAGGAGGCGGCCGGACGGCTGGCCGACTACTTCGCCTGACGGACGGCGAACCCGGTCGCGCGCTCTCGTTGCTCGGCCCCCGGCGCTCCGACGGCACGCGAGGGGCGACGCGGACTGTGGGTCGACGCCAGCGACCCGGAACGTCCGGCGGTGTTGCTTCCGGTATCGTACTTCAATCCTCGCGTGGACCCCGGTGCGTCGCGACCAACGGATAGACAAGTTCCCGTCTCCTCGGTCCAGCCAATGAGCGATATCGACGTGGAGCCCGTCGACGAGATCGACGACGACGGAGAGGACGGTCAGCCGCCCGAGCCGGACGCCTCACGGATGGGCGCCGAGATCGACATGAGCGGCGAGACGGGGCTCGCCGACCCGGACGATCCGAAGTACGTCCTCTACGGCGGGAAGGGCGGCGTCGGGAAGACGACGTGCGCGGCCGCGACCGCGCTCGCGAGCGCCCACGACGGCGTCTCGACGCTCGTGGTGTCGACCGACCCGGCGCACTCGCTGTCGGACACCCTCGACACCGACATCCCCGCTCACCCCTCTCGGATCCGCGAGGACGTCCCGCTGTACGCCGCCGAGATCGACCCCGACGCCGCGATGGAGGAGGGGCTGTTCGGCGCCGGAATGGCGACCGGCAGCGAGGACGACGACACCGGGACCGGGTCCGGCGATGCGACTCCCGGAGAGAATCCCCTTGGGGGCCTCGGCGGGATGGGCGAGGCGATGGCCGACTCGCCGATGGGCGGACTGCTCGGCGGGACGATGCCCGGCGCCGACGAGGCGGCGGCGATGCGACAGCTGCTCGAACACCTCGACGACCCCCGATTCGACCGCGTCGTCGTCGACACCGCGCCGACGGGGCACACGCTCCGCCTGCTGCAACTGCCCGAGACGCTCGACTCGATGGTCGGGCGTATCATGAAGCTCAAACAGCAGTTCTCCGGGATGATGGAGGGAATGAAGGGCATGTTCGGGATGGGCGACGGCGCGGGCGAGGAGCCGGATCTCGACGAGCTGAAGGCGCGAATCACCCGGCTACGCGAGACGTTACAGGACCCTTCGAAGACGGACTTCCGCGTCGTGATGGTTCCCGAGGAGATGAGCGTCGTCGAGTCCGAGCGGCTCGTCTCTCGGCTCGACGAGTTCTCCATTCCGGTGAACACGCTCGTGGTGAATCGCGTGATGGAGGACCCACGCGAGGTCGCGGCGTTCGGCGACGGCGTCGACCCCTCGTGGATCGTCACGCCGAACCTGGAGGACTGTGAGTTCTGTCAGCGTCGGTGGGAAGTCCAACAGAACAGCCTCTCGAAGGCGACCGATCTCTACCGCGGCCGCGACGTGAAGCGCGTTCCCCTGCTTGCGGATGAGGTGCGCGGCGAGGAGGCCCTGCGCGTCGTCGCCGCCTGTCTGGCCTGAGCGGGTCGGCTACGTCGATCTGTCGTCCCTGTCGGCCAGCTCTGCCAGCAGGTCCTCGGCCAGCTCCAACGCCGCGGCGACGTGTTCGTCGGCCGCCTCGTCCTCGGTGTCGCCGGCCTCACGAAGGAGCCGGACGACGTGGCCCACACGCTCGCGGACGGTGTCCGGGTCCGCGGGCCGGTCCGCGAGGTCGCGCGCGACGGCCTCGGCCTCCCCGAGGTGGGCGCTCGCGGCCCGCGCGACCGGCCGCTCGGCGGTCGCGGCGAGGTGTTCGTGAAGCGCGTCGAGCCGGTCGTCGACGGTCGGGTCGTCGTCGCTCACGGGCTCACGACAGCTTCGACGCGAACGACCACAGCGAGTCGGCGATCCGGGTCGGGACGAACCGTCCGATCTCCGCGACCGTCGCGAGCGGGCCGACCGGGTAGCGCGCGGGCGGCTTCGTCGAACTCGCGGCGTCGACCACGTCCTCGGCGACGCGCTCCGGCGCGACGGCCGCGAACCCGCCGCCGCCGACGGCGTCGTAGTCCTCGACCAGATCGTAGAACGACTCGTAGGCGCCCGAGCGGTCGAGACCGTCGATCTCGGACTCGACGCGGTCATCGAAGCCGGTCTCGACGGGGCCGGGTTCGATCAGCGAGACGGTGATGCCGTACTCGCGAACCTCGTTGCGGAGGGCGTCGCTCATCGCCTCCAGGGCGTACTTCGAGCCGCAGTAGACGCCGCCGCCGGGGAACGCGATCCGGCCGGCCGCCGAGGAGACGTTCACGATGGCGCCGTCCTCGCGGCGACGCATCGCCGGCAACACTTCGCGGATCAGCCGGTGGGGACCGTACACGTTCACCTCGAACTGGTCGCGGACGGCTTCGGTGGGGACGTCCTCGATGGGACCCATCTGGCCGTAGCCCGCGTTGTTGACGAGCGCGTCGATGCGCCCCTTCTCCTCGAGCATCCGGTCGACGACGCGCTCGATGTCCGCCTCGTCGGTCACGTCGAGGGTCGCGATCCGGCAGTCCTCGTGGTCGCCGAGCGTCTCGATATCGGCCGGATTTCGTGCGGTCGCGTACACCGTCCACTCCTCCTCGAGGAACGCCTCGGCGCTCGCTCGGCCGATGCCGGAGGAACACCCCGTGATGAGTACGGTTCTGGTCATGTCAACGCCGTCGGGGGCCCCGAAGTTAACTCCCGTCGTCTCGTCTCCGCCCGCTCCCCGTCGCTGCCGGTCGCTGTCGCCACCGAGCGATCCCGAGCGGTCGTCAGTCGCCGGCGACGTCCGATTTCGCCTCGTCGGCGTACGCGTCCGCCAGCCTGGTCGGCTCGGGCAGCTTGTAGCCGTCACACAGCGCCGCCACGAGGTCGACCGCGGTCTCGGCGCTCACGCGGTGGCCGGGGCTCACGTACAGCGGGTTGATCTCCGGCGAGGAGTCGTACTGGCGCGACTGGTACGCGTACCCGATCGTGGTGTCCGGGGGCGCGTCGACGCGCTCGTCGGCGAGGATCGGCGCTCGCCACCCGGCGGGGCGACCGTCGACCCCCGCCTCGGGCCTCCCGCACAGGAGGCTCTTGGCGACGCCGACGGCGGGCGCGTCGAACAGCACGCCGATATGGGTCGCGATGCCGGCCTGCCGGAAGTGGATCCGACCGCTGCCGTCGAGGACGTACAGGTCCGGGTTGGACTCCAGGGTCGCCAGCGCGTCGACGATGGGACCACCCTCTCGGAACGCGAGCAGGCCGGGGACGTAGGGGATCGAGAGGTCCGTCACCGCGTACGTGCGCTCGACGACCTCGCCGCCGCGGGACACGACGACCGCCGACACCGCACGGTCGTCGAGGAACGCCTGATCGACGCCGGCGACGAGCGGCGGGTCCGAGGGGCGTTCGCCCGGGCTCGCCGTCTCCGTCGGCGTCGCCCCCGTCACTGTCGCCGTCGGCGGAGCGTCGGGGCTCGCGGTGTCCTCGATGGCTACGCTCGCTGGATCGAACGGGAGATCGTCGCGAAAGCGGGCGGCCTCGGCGATGTCGCGCTGGAGCGTTTCCATCGCCTCGCGGTCGAGTTCGGGATCCGGGAGGAACTCCGGACGAACGGGCTCGGGCATCGGGTCAGAGCCGTCGCCGGCCGCCGCCCAGTCCGCCGCCGCCACTGCCGATCTGGTCGGGAACGCCCCGTCGACCGTCGGCGACGGTCGCGTAGAGGACGCCGAGCACGAGCCCCGAGAGGTGGGCGGCGTGGGCGATGCCGCCGGCGCCGCCGAGGACGCTCCCGCTGGAGACGACGCCGAACAGCGAGAAGCCGGCGTACAGCAGCGTGATCGTCCGGATCTTCAGGGGAATCGGCGGGATGAGCAGCATCACCTTCAGGTTCGGGTTCACGACCGAGAGGAAGCCCATAACGGCCATGATCGCGCCCGAGGCGCCGAGGACGCCGCCGGCGGGCGACGCGCCCAACAGCGCGCCCACGCCGATCTGTGAGAGGCCGGCGACCGCGCCGGTCACCAGGAACATCGCGGTGAAGCGCTTCGACCCGAGGTAGCGCTCGACCAGCGGGCCGAAGAAGTACAGCGCGATCGAGTTGCCCGCGATGTGGAAGAAGACGGTCGGGGAGTGCGAGAAGACCGACGTCACGACGGTCCAGACGTATCCCTGCAGGAGGGCGCTCTCGCTGAGCACGAAGATGTCCTGCCACGGCCCCCCGGTGAGGATCACCGCCCACTGGGCGGCGAACGTGACCCACATCAGCGCGAGGAACACGTACGTCATGTTCCCGCGGAACGCGCCCATGATGCCGCCGGTCCCCGTCTCGCGCTCGATCCTGGACTTCACCCGCGCGCCGACGCCGCCGGATTCGTCGCCCTCGACGCCGTCGTCGAAGCCGGAGTCGAAGACGCCGCCGGGATCGTTCCACTCGCCCATCCCCGGACAGTCGTGGTTCTCCGGGAGGCGATGTTCCGAACAGAAGGTCTGTCCGCAGCGTCTGCACTGGTACGGGAGGTTCTCGTACTCGCCGCACTCCGCGCACTTCGCCATTACCCGCCCTAGCCGCGGGCGGGGTATATGTCTGCCCCTCTCGGGAACGAGAGCGCACACCTGGAAGTCGGCGATCGCGGTCAGAACTCCGACGCCCGTCCCGCCCCACTCAGGTGTTCTCGGACACGTCGTTTCCCGCTCAGGCGTGCTCGATCACGCGTCGTCGTCGGCGGACTCGACACTGTCGCCGTTGTCGTTACCGTCGCGCCCGGCGGTTCCCTTCTCGTCGCTGTCGACGGTCGGCCGCTCGTCGTCGGTGTCGGCGTTCGTCGGGACGACGGTCACGTGGTCGATGCCGACGGCGGGCTGTTTCGCGGCCATGGTCGGATACACCTTGCCGGTTGTGCCACTAAAGATTACCCATGCGCATAATGTATCCGCGGGAACGGGGCGATGCTCACGCCTAATCCTGGGGCAGTGAGAGAGCGAAAAACGGGACGGTTCGGCGCGTTACGCGAACTTCTCGTCGTAGAGGTCCTGGGCGTGCGCTATCGCGTCCATCGCGGTCCGTTTGTCCTCCCACCCCAGCGTCTCGACCTCCTTCCCCTCCTCGAGATTCTTGTACGTCTCGAAGAACTCGGTGATCTCGTCGAGCTGCTGTTGCGGGATGTCCTCCAAGTCCTCGATGTGGTCGTACCGCGGGTCCTCGCTCGGGACGGCGATGACCTTGTCGTCCTGCTCGCCGTCGTCGTCCATCCTCATGAGCGCGACCGGGCGGGCCTCGATGACACAGCCGGGGAACGTCCGATCCTCGACGAGGACCAGCACGTCGAAGGGGTCCCCGTCGTCGTAGTACGACTGCGGGATGAAGCCGTAGTCCGATGGGTAGTGGACGTTCGAGTGGAGAACGCGGTCGAGCATCACGCCCGGGATCTCCTTGTCGTACTCGTACTTGTTGCGCTCGCCTTTCAGACATTCCACGACGGCGTAGATCTCTTCGGGAGCGTTCGGCCCCGTCTCGAGATCTTCCCAGAGGTTCGTCATGCGCCCGACGGTTCCGTCAACGCGAGCAAAGACCTTTCGGCACGCGATGGCGCCGCCGGACGGCGGTCCCCATCGACGGCGACGCGGGTCCGACCGCTGCGGTCAGGGTGGCGATGATAGTCTCCCGGGAAGGCCTGTATCCGACTAACCGAATATAGACGGCAAGGCGTTTATGTTTGTCACCCGTCTTTTCGAACACAGCGATCGACTGGCAATCCGGGGGATGACAGATCACGGATCGTCTGAATAGTCGCTTCTCAAGGGTTCTGGACTCCGAATTCTATGTTGTGTTGGCAACAATTAAATACTCCCATACCCTCCAATCGGCTGACCATGTCAGAGGCACAATCGAAACACGAAGTGGTCGATGTCGCGCGCGACCTCACCGCGTTCCAGCAGAACATTCTCGTCATCCTCTCGGAGGAGGCGATGTACGGGCTCGCGATCAAGCGTGAGCTCGAGAGCTACTACGACGCCGAGGTCAACCACGGTCGACTCTACCCGAACCTCGACGACCTCGTCGAGCTCGACCTGGTGGAAAAGAGCGAACTCGACAAGCGGACGAACCAGTACGAGCTGACCGAGACGGGCCGCAAGGCCGTACTCGACCGGCTGAACTGGGTCGTCGACAAGTACGTCACCGACGAGTCGCGCGCGGACGATGTCCGTACCCTCGTCGACGACGCGCTCGACGCGTAGACGCACTACCCACCGAACCAACCGTACGGTTCGCAGAACCGACCCTCGCGGAACGTCACCGCCCGGACGGGCTCACAAGGGAGTCCGCTCGTCCGCGGCCTCGAAGACGTGCCGCAGCGACGCCCGAACGGCGTCGCGCTGTTCTTCCGACGGCCACGCGTTGCGCGGGAAGTACTCGTCGAGGAACTCCTGTACCTCGTCGGCGTCGGCCGAGTCCATCGGCCGCGCGTAGTGATTGCCCATGAAGTCGGCGAACGCCCGCGCGTTCGCGGCGTGAACCTCGGTGTGTTCCTCGGCGACCTGCTCGACGAGTGCGGCATTGTGTTCCTCAACCTCGCTCCAGTCGTCCGGATCGCCCGGTCCCGACAGCGACACCTCGACGGCGCGGTCGGTGTTGTCGATGCGGTCGATCTGCACCGTCCCGTCCTCGATCCACTCGTCCGGGTAACACACGAGCGTGTCGTCGTCCTCGCGAACGCGGGCGGTGAAGCCGTGGTCGGCGAGCCGCTCGGCGCGGTCCTCGCGGTAGGCCTCCGCCTCCGCCTCGTCGACGGCCTCGCGGGCCAGGCGGGTGAGCCGCTCGGCGGCGTCGACGGTCGGCTCAGGGAGCTCCTCGTTCCACTCGTCGTCGCCCGAGTCCACTTCGGCGTGTTCGGAATCGTCAGCCTCGGCGCCGTCGGATCCGACGTCGTTCGGGTGTTCTTCGGTCGATGCCGCTCGCGTCGCGTCGGTAGTGTCCTCTGCGTGGTCCATTTCAGGCCTCGAACGCCTCGTTCGCCAACTCGTCGGCGCGCTCGTTTATCTCTCTCGGGACGTGCTCGATGCTCCAGCGGTCGAACCGCTCCAGCAACTCCACCGCCCGAACGCGCCGCTCGCGGAGGCCGGGATCGTTCACGCTCCACTCCCCCCGGACCTGCTTGACGATCAACTGTGAGTCGCCGCGCACGTCGGCGTCGTCGAGTCCGTAGTCGACGGCCGCCTCCAGCGCCCGGACCAGCGCCTCGTACTCCGCTTTGTTGTTGGTGGTGTCGTCGATCCGCTCGCTCCCCTCGGCCACGATGCCGTCGCCCGTGACGATCGCCCAGCCGACGGCCGCGGGGCCGGGATTTCCTCTGGAGGCGCCGTCGAAGTAGACGTGCCCCCGGCCGCCCCCCTCGCGGACGAGCGCGGCGAGTCGCTGCGGGTCTCCCCCTTGAACGACGACCTTGTCGTCGTACGCCACCGCGACGGCCCCGTCACGTTCGGCGCGCCAGCGTTCGTGGTCGGTGTTGCCCGCGACAACCTCGACGCCCGCCTCCGTCACCCGTCGGCGGGCCGCCTCGGGGTCGCAGTCGATGACCGGCATACCGATCGTTGGCGGACGAGGGGGAGAAAGCGTTGTCATCGGGACCAACGCTTAACTGTACTGCGAGGGACACGTGATAAGTACGATGTCAGGCCCCCGTCAGCGAGACGAACGCGAGCGACGGCAGTGGACCGGCGACGCGCGCGCCGGGGAGTCCGAGTCGACCGGCGCGGACGAGCGAACCGAGGACGGCGACGAAGTCGACGTCGACGACCTCGACGAGGAGGACCTCGTTCGCACGGCCGACGGCGAGTTGATGCACGAGCCGACGGGGCTCATCGTCGAGGAGGACCACGTCGACCGGGGGCCGGAGTGGCGGGCGTTCAACCACTCCGAGCGGCAGTCGAAGTCGCGGGTGGGCGCGCCCGTGACCGAGACCATGCACGATAAGGGACTGACCACGACTATCGACTGGAAGGACAAGGACGCCTACGGCCGGAGCCTCTCCTCGGAAAAACGCTCCCAGATGCACCGGCTGCGGAAGTGGCAGGAGCGCATTCGCACCAAGGACGCCGGCGAGCGCAACCTCCAGTTCGCGCTCTCGGAGATCGACCGCATGGCCTCAGCGCTGGGCGTCCCCGGTTCGGTCCGGGAAGTCGCCTCCGTCATCTACCGCCGCGCGCTCAAGGAGGACCTCATCCGCGGCCGCTCCATCGAGGGCGTCGCCACGGCGACGCTGTACGCCGCCTGTCGAAAGGAGGGTATCCCCCGCTCGTTGGAGGAGATCTCCGAGGTCTCGCGCGTCGAGCGCAAGGAGATCGGCCGGACGTACCGCTACGTCTCCCAGGAACTCGGACTCGAGATGAAGCCGGTCGACCCCAAGCAGTACGTTCCCCGGTTCAGCTCGGAACTCGACCTCAGCGAGGAGGTCAAATCGAAGGCCAACGAGATCATCGAGACGACCGCCGAGCAGGGACTGTTGTCGGGGAAATCGCCCACCGGCTTCGCGGCCGCCGCCATCTACGCGGCCTCCCTCCTGTGCAACGAGAAGAAGACCCAGCGCGAAGTCGCCGACGTCGCGCAGGTCACCGAGGTCACCATCCGCAACCGCTATCAGGAACAGATCGAAGCGATGGGGATCCACGGCTGAGGTGATCGTGGGCTCGACGGCCACCTCGCTTCCCGCCCTCGTCGAGACCTCACGAACGTTTTTCTGCGATACCGGAACCAGCCCCATCGTGACCTGATCGCCGCCGCGCGACGGTCAGCGGGTGCGAGGTCGACGAACCGGAGCCCTCGACGGGAACGGCACGAGCCGTGAGCGTGCGGTCGCCCGTCGCGCGCCGCGTCGTCAGCCGGCCTCCGTCGGGGCCGTCGCCGGCGACCCACCGACCGCCTGTCAGCCACTTTTCGAGCGATGCGGTCGCCACTGACGAGTGCTGGGTCCGCCGCTACGGGGCCGCGCGGGGAACGTTCATGTCCGCGGAGCGGCTACGCTGAACCGACCGTGAAGCTGGACGACTACGTCGAGTTCGAGGCGAACGAGCGGGCCGAGCGCCGACGGCTCGCCCAGGAGAAGTCCTACGAGCTGATGGACCACCTCGAGTCGTTCCAGCACCGCTTCGACGAGGTCACCGGCGGCGACTCCGTGTTCGGCTCCGTCTCGCCGTCGATCTTCGTCGGCTCGTCGAACTACCCGAACCTCTCGACGGGGCTGCTCTCGCCGGTCGGCCACGAGGACGACGCCGCGACCTACGAGACCAGCGGCGCGTGGTACGAGGAGGGCGTCTCCATCTCGGACGTCTTCGAGCGGCGCACCTCGCTGTTGAACTCGACGCAGGGTGTCGACGCACGGGACGTCGGCTCCGTCCACGACGCGTGGGACGGCTTCCTCGGCGTCCAGCGCGAGGTCGCCATCGCGGACCAGCCGGTCGACGTGGAGGTGTTCCTCGACGACGGCCCCGACATCGACTACGACGTCTCGCCCGACGACGTCGCGACGCCGACGGGCCCGCGCGCTCGTGCCGCCGCCGCGGACCTGACCGAGAACCCCCACGTCCCGCGACCGGTGAAGAAGACGCTGGAGGACGACGACTGGCGCGCCGAGGGCGCGATGAACTACCTGTATCGGCGCGGGTTCGACGTGTACGACATCAACACCGTGCTCTCGGCGGGCGCGCTGGGTCGGGGCGACCAGCGACGGCTCGTGCCGACGCGGTGGTCGATCACTGCCGTCGACGACACGATCGGGAAGTACCTCCGGGGAACGATCCGCGACCGGCGGAGCGTCGACACCGTGCAGGTGTGGCGCAACGAGTATCTCGGCAACGCCTTCTGGGTGATCCTCGCGCCGGGCGACTGGGAGTTCGAGCTGGTCGAGATCAAGTCCCCGGGGAGCATCTGGCACCCCGATCCCGAGGGCGACACGTACCTCTCGTCGGCCCACGAGAACCGCGAGGGGCGCACGCGATACGTCGACGAAACCGCGGGCGCGTACTACGCCTCCCGGTTCGGCGTGCTGGAGCAGCTCTCCGAGCGCGGCCGACAGGCGAAGGTGCTCGTCGTCCGGCACGTCTCCGACGACTACTGGGGGCCGGTCGGCGTCTGGCAGGTGCGCGAGAGCGTCCGTAACGCGTTCCAGGGTGAACACGGGGAAGCCGAGACGTTCGAGGACGCGGTTCGCGGCGTGAGCGAGCAGCTCCCGGTGTCGCTCGCGCGGCTCCGCAGGAAGTCAACGATGGTCGCGGGGCTCCAATCGAGCCTCGCCGACTTCACGACGTAGTTGCGGTCGCCCCGTTCACTCTTCGGAAGCGGGTATCCGCGTCGGCAGAGCGGAACCACAGTATTACCATCCTCTACAGCGACCTGTCACATATGGTCCCGCTGTTCGGCGGCGTACCGGGCGGTCCCGAGCTGTTGATCATCCTCCTGATCCTCCTGTTGTTGTTCGGGGGAACCGCCGTGCTGGTACTCGTTCTCGGCCTCGGCGGGCTCAGGCTCTCGGGCGGCGACGGCGCCGGTCGAGCCGACGACGAGCGCGTCGCCGCACTCGAACGCGAGCTCGCAGAGACTCGTGCCGAGCTCGCGGAACTTCGTGACGATCGCGACCCCGAATCCGAGGACCGGACCGTAGCCGAGAACGCAGTCGACGCCGATGACGGCGGAGACGATTACGACGAGCCGAGGTCGGCGTAAGCGGCCTCGACGAGCTCGCCGGTCTCGTCGATGATCTCCTCCATCGCGTCGCCGTCGGCGTCGAGCCCGAGCAGCCGCGCGACCCGCATGATCGAGACGTGGTACACGGTCTGAACGCCGGGTTCCTCCTGCCAGACGACGACGTTGCACGGCATGAGCGCGCCGAGCCTGTTGTCGGTCGCCTCGAGCGCGCGGTCGGCCACCGATGGGTTGCACGCGCCGAGCACGTAGTACGGGTCGCGGCCGGCGTCGACCTTCTCGTTGAGCATGTCCGAGACGGAGAACTCGACGGGGATCCCGAAGCCGTTCTCGGTGAACACCTCGCGGACGTGCTCGATAGCTTCCTCGTGGTCCATCTCGAGGGTCGCGCGTTTTTCACCGATGTCGCCGGCCTTGACCGCCGCCGGATCGATTGGCAGACTCATGGTTTCCGGTTCGACGGCGGCGGTGGAAAAACTGGCGCCAGTGCGCGCGTCGCGCCCGCCCGCAGTCTGTCGATCCGAGGGCGAATCAGGCGGTCCCTTCGCGGGTGTTACTCTGCGGTCCGGACGGAGCCGCGACCGATCACGTCCTCCACGGCGTCGACGAACGTCTGGCGGCGGTCGAAGTAGGTGATGTCGACCTCGCTCAGCACGTCCGAGAGTTCCCGCGGGCCGTCGGGCGTGCGGATGGTCGCGTCTCCTTCCTTGTCGAGTACCTTCGATTTCTCTTGGGGCCACGTGAGTCGCGAGGCGACGCGCGCCAGCGGCGCGCCCTCGACGGTCGGACCCTCGCCGAGTTCGACGGCGGGCGCCTCTTCCTCCTCGGGGTCGTCGTCGTCAGCCATGTCTCCGGATTCGCCCAGGGTCCGCCTAATCCTTTCGGAGCGCCGTTGCGGGTCGTCTCTCGCGCCACGCGGTTGATATCGGCTCGATCGCCGGCGGTCGCAGCGGGATCGGAGGACCAGAGGGCCGCCCGTCATGCCGATGTCTGACGTATCCTTTTAACTGATCGTGATATAACAGGGGTGTATGAGCAGCCTCGCCGAGGTGTACGAGGGGCAGGTCGGCGAGTACGCCAGCCTCCAGCGGCTGTATCTCGGTGTCGGACTGTTCTCGCTGGGTGCGCTCCTCGTCGTCGTCGGCATCGTCGTCGCGGCGACGGACCTGACGACGGCGACGCTCGGCTGGAACCTGGGCCAGGCGCGCGAGACTGCCGGGATACTCGCCGGACTCGGGCTCCCGGCGACGTTTCTCGGCGTGCTGGTGGTGATGCCGACGAGCCGTCGGACGCAGGCGGCCGCGGTGGTCGGCGCGGGCGTCGCCGTCCTCGGCGTGGCGATGTTCGCCCACGCGTACCCGTGTCACTGGTCGGGCGCGCGCTGTGTCGGCGAGTACGCCGACCTCACGCTCCCGACGGCGGGCGTGTACTTCCTCGGGGCGTTCACCACGTTCTGGTGTCTGTTCACCGGCGTCGCGAACTTCAAGGCGCGCAACAACCCCGGCGGGACGGTGACCCTGGAGATCACTCGCGAAGGCGAGACCGAGGTGATCGAGGTGCCGAGATCGACGGCCGAGGAACTGCGCGGCGACACGGGAACCACCGGACGCGTCGGCGGCGTCGGGCTGCTCGGCACCACTCCGGACGGGAACATCGAGACGCAGACGAACCGTCCCGATCTCGACGAGCGCCGCGATCGGACGGCGCAGTCGGCGTCGGCCGCCGCCGACTCCGGTGACGACAGCGTCGGCAACTCCGGATCGGCCGCCGGGGCGGCCGCGAGCCCGACGAGCGACGGCGGGGCGTCGTCGTCGGACATCACCCCGCTGGCGGACCGGCAACACCCCGACTCGACGCCCGGGATCGATCGTATCGGTCCGTCGGCCGAGCAAGCCGCCGTCGAGTCATCGGTCTCCCCGAAGCGTGACACGGCGCGGTCTCAGTCGCCGGGCGACTCCTACTGCGGTTCCTGCAGTCACTTCCAGTACGTCCGGACCGACCAGGGGATGCAGCCGTACTGTGGCCTCCACGACGACCTGATGGAGGACATGGACGCCTGCGACGACTGGCGCCCGCGCTGACCGGCGCGAACGGTACTCTCCCCGTTGTTGTTGCCTCGTGCTTACAGCCGTTCGATCGTCTCGGTCAGGTCGTCCCAGTGGCTCCCTTACCAGAAGTACTGTTCACAGTCGACAAAGCGCCACACGAATCCGGTTTCGGGCGCGTATTCGGGTCGATCTGTGTCGTCCTCGGTCGGTTCGAGCCGGCCGTTGCACGTGCCGCACCGCGTGAGGCGGTCCGTCGGCGTCAGCTCGACTCCCGCCGCACGGAGTTCACGGAGTTGGGCGACCACGTCGCGCCTCGTGAGGAGGACCGAGCCGGGGGTCGCGGCAGCCAGGTCGCGATCACGCGTTATCAGGCGGCGTCCGTCGGTCGCGGCGCGCTCGCGGATCTCGTCGTCGCGCTCGATCCCCTCGTCCAGCGCGTCCACCGCGTCGTAGCCGCACACGCGGAGGTACGTCGCGAGCTTCCCGAGCATCACATCGAGCAGTAGCGTGTCGTGCTCCGGGGTGATCGTTGCGGGCTCGTCGTCGGTGTCGTCTGTCGCGTCGTCCATTCTGTGCGGGTGTCCGTCACTCCAGAAACGTGCGCAGCCCCTCGGCGTCGCGCGCGTTCAGCACGTCCGCCGTCTCGGCCCATCCCCGTCGGGCGGTGTGAACGCCGTAGCGAACGTTGTCGAGCTCGGCCGGCGAGTGCGCGTCGGTGTTCACCGCGATCGGCGCGCCGGCCTCGACGGCCGCCCGCACGGCGTCGCCGTTGCAGTCCAGGCGGGCGGGGTTCGAGTTGACCTCCAGCGCCGTCCCTGCCGCCGCGGCGGCCTCCGCGAGGCGCTCGAAGTCGACCTCCAGGCCCGGGCGTTGGTTGATCAGTCGGCCGGTCGGATGGCCCAAAACGTCGACGTGTGGGTGTTCGACGGCGCGGATCAGTCTGTCCGTCGCCTCGCCCTGATCCAACGCGGCGTGTGGGGAGGCGATGACGATGTCGAGGTCGGCCAACACGTCGTCGCTCGTCGTCACGTCACCATTGGCGTCGATGTTCGCCTCGACGCCGTGAAGTACGTCGATCTCGGCGTCTCCGCGGACCGCCGCGACCGCCTCGGCCTGCTCTCCGACCGCTTCGTCCGTCAGTCCGGTGTCGCCGAAGACGCCCGGTCCCGCCGCGTGATCCGTGACGCAGTGGTACTCGTAGCCGCGATCGGCGGCGGCCTCGACCATTTCCGCGATCGTATTGGCTCCGTCGGACCACGCGGTGTGGGTGTGGAGGTCGCCGCGGACCTCGCCCTCCGTGAGCAGGTCAGGTAGGTCGCCGTCGAGCGCCGCTTGGATCTCGCCGGTGTCCTCGCGTATCTCGGGGGGGATCACCGGGAGATCGAGCGCGCCGTACATCTCCGACTCGTCGGCGCCGCCGAGGCGTTCGCCGACGCGCTGGCCCGAATCCGGGTCGTCAACGTCGCTCACCTCGAACACGCCGTACTCGTTGAGCTTCAGCCCGCGGTCGATCGCGAGGTTGCGGAGGGTGACGTTGTGCGCCTTCGAGCCGGTGAAATACTGCAGCGCCGACCCGAACTCCTCGGGGACGACGACGCGGAGGTCGACCCGGATCCCGTCGACGCGGACGCTCGCCTTCTGTTCGCCCGCCTCGATCACGTCGTCGGCGTCGGACCAGTCGACGAACAGGTCGACGACCGCCTCGCCGTCGTCGCTGGCGACGAGCACGTCCACGTCGCCGATGGTGTCCTTCCACCGCCGGATCGACCCGGCTACGTCGATCCGCTCGACGACCGCCTCGTGATCGAGGTGGCCGATCACGTCCTCCGCGAGCGGGCGCGCGTCGCCGAGGCGCTGGCGCCGCCCGGCCTCCTTCGCGAACGCGATCTTGTCGAGGATGTTCTCCTCGGTCTTCGCGCCGAACCCCTTGACCTCGCGGATCTCGCCGGCCTCCGCGGCCGCCTCCAGTTCCTCGAGCGTCGTGATACCGAGTTCCTCGTACAGTGTGCCGACGGTTTTGGGGCCGACACCTTCCACCCGCGTCAGGGCGGCCATGTCGACCGGGAGTTCCTCGCGGAGATCCTCGAGCTCCTCCATCTGGCCGGTCTCGAGGTACTCCACGATCTTCGCGGCGATGGCGTCGCCGACGCGGTCGATCTCGGCGACTGCGTCCTCGCCCCCCTCGTCGGCGAGGTCCTCGATCGCGCGCGGGTGGTCGCGGACGTTCTCGGCGGCGCGGCGGTAGGCGGTGGGCTTGTACTCGACGTCCTGCGCCTCCAGCAGGTCCGCGAACTCCTCGAGTAGCGCGGCGACCTCGGCGTTTCGCATACGCGTGTTCGTCCGGGCGGCCGGAACTTAGAACGACGGGCCGGATCCGGCGGTACCGCGGACACCGGCGTGGCCCCCGCGTCAGTAGCCGCCGCGCTTGCTCCCGCTGGCGTCGTCCCGCCCGAGCGCCTTCTTGAGGAAGCTCATCCAGCGCTTCCGGTCCATCGCCTCCTGGCGCTCTGCCTCCGTGTTCACGTCGGCCGGCTGGAGGGTGTCGAGCGCCTCCAGCGCGCGGTCGATGCCGATGATCGACGCCGCGAGCTCCTCGCCGGTCTCGAAGTCGACGCGGTTCTCCTCGATCCGTTCGAGGCGTTCGAGGCGTTCGCGCCGGAGGTTGCGCTTCGCCCGCTCGACGCGCTCGCGCTCGCCGTCGGGGATCGTCTCGCGGCGCTTGATCTCGAAGACGAACGTCCGGAGGTCGATCTCCTCGCCCTGGACCTCGATACTGTCCGGGATGTCCGCGCCGATCGTCGCGCTCTCCTTGTTGACGCGTTCGAGGAGCTGTTTTCGTTGGAACTCCTGCACGGGCTGTCGTCGGGGATTGGGCCGCCGGCGTGTTTCGTGTTTCGCTCGGAGCGCACCGAGCCGCATGTTTCGCCCGGGGAACTCGACTCGCGTGGCTCGCAGGGACCCCCGCCACCCGAATCGTTAATGGTCCTTCCGGCAGTTGTTGAAGCCATGTACGACGATGATGACCTCGCAGAGATCCGTGAAGCCCGCGAGGAGTGGGAGGAGGAGACTCGTGACCCGGTTATAGACGCACGCGGCGAGCGCAAGGATCGGTTCGCGACGGTTTCGAACTTGGAGGTCAAGGACCTCTACGGTCCGAACGACGTGGCCGACATCGACTTCGAGGAGGACATCGGCTTCCCCGGCGAGGAGCCGTACACGCGCGGGCCGTACCCGACGATGTACCGCGGGCAGACGTGGACGATGCGCCAGTTCGCCGGCTTCGGCACCGCAGAGGAGACCAACGAGCGCTTCCACTACCTCACCGACAACGGGCAGACCGGCCTCTCGACGGCGTTCGACATGCCGTCGCTGATGGGGAAAGACTCCGACGACCCGCTCTCGGACGGCGAGGTCGGCAAGGAGGGCGTCGCCGTCGACACCCTCCGCGACATGGAGATCCTCTTCGACGGCATCGACATCGGCGAGGTGTCGACCTCGTTCACGATCAACCCCAGCGCGCCCGTGATCTTCGCGATGTACGTCGCGCTCGCCGACCGGAAGGGCGTCCCGCGCGATGAGCTTCGGGGCACCTTCCAGAACGACATGCTCAAGGAGTTCATCGCCCAGAAGGAGTGGGTGATCCCCCCCGAGCCGTCGCTGGATCTGGTCACCGACACCGTCGAGTTCGCGATCGACGAGACGCCCGGCATCTACCCCATCTCGGTGTCGGGATACCACATCCGGGAGGCCGGGTCGACGGCGATCCAGGAGCTCGCGTTCACCCTCGCGGACGGCTTCGCGTACGTCGAGGACGCCGTCGAGCGCGGCATGGACGTGGACGACGTGGCACAGCAGCTGTCGTTCTTCTTCAACTCCCACAACTCCATCTTCGAGGAGGTCGCCAAGTTCCGCGCGGGTCGGCGCATCTACGCCCGGATCATGGACGAGTGGTACGACGCGGAGGAGGACGCCTCCAAGCGCCTGAAGTTCCACACGCAGACGGCCGGGCAGTCGCTGACGGCCCAGCAGCCGCTCAACAACATCGTCCGCGTGACGATCCAGGCGCTGGCGGGCGTGCTCGGCGGCACCCAGAGTCTGCACACGAACTCCTTCGACGAGGCGCTGGCGCTGCCCTCCGAACAGGCGGTCCGCGTGGCGCTGCGAACCCAGCAGATCATCGCCGAGGAGTCGGGCGCGGCCGACTCGACGGACCCGCTCGCGGGCTCGTTCATGGTCGAGAGCCTCACCGACGAGGTCGAGGAGAAGACGATGGCGTACCTGGAGGAACTCAAGGAGATGGGCGACGGCTCCGTGCGCGACGGGGTCCTCGAGGGGATCGAACAGGGCTACTTCCACCGCGAGATCCAGGAGGCGAGCTACGAGTACCAAGAACGCGTGGACGACGGCGAGGAGGTCGTCGTCGGCGTCAACAAGTACACCGTCGAGGACGACCCCGAGCCGGACCTGCTCCACGTCGACGAGGAAGTGCAAGACCGGCAGCTGGAGCGGCTCGCCGAGGTGAAGGAGGAGCGCGACGACGACGCCGTCGAGGAGGCGCTCGCGGCGCTGGATTCGGCCATCGAGAACGACGAGAACGTGATGCCGTACGTCGTCGACGCCGTGAAGACGTACGCGACGATGGGCGAGATCATGGACGTGTTCGAGACGCACCACGGCGCCTACCGCGAGACGATCGGCCTCGCGTCGTAGTCAGGTTCGGCCGGTCGTACCCCGGAGCGCTGTCCGTCCGGCCGCCGATACCCCATCGGATGCCCGGGCGCGGCGACGCCCGGCGTGTTCGTTCCCGGACCGTCGCCCGCTTTTTTACCGCGAAACCGTCCGACGACACGTGGATGTTGACGGAGTGAGGCAGTTTTATCACGGTCGATTCCGACCTATCGCGTGACTATGTCTGACGATGACGTGGAACTGGAGGCCCGGCTCGAGGAACAGGAGGTGTTCGAGCCGTCCGACTCGTTCGTCGAACAGGCGAACGTCTCGGACGCCGCCATCTACGACGAGTTCGAGGAGAACTGGCCGGAGTGTTGGGAGGGGGCCGCGGACCTCCTCGACTGGGAGGAGGAGTACGATCAGGTGCTCGACGACTCGAACCCGCCGTTCTACGAGTGGTTCACCGACGGCACGCTGAACGCCTCGGCGAACTGTCTCGACCGCCATCTCGACGAGCGCGGCGACGAGGCCGCCATCGAGTGGGTCGGCGAGCCCGTCGACGAGGACAACGTCACGCTCACCTACAACGACCTCCACGAGAAGGTGAACGAGGCGGCCGCGGCGCTGCGGGAGTTGGGCGTCGGCGAGGACGACGTCGTGACGATGTACATGCCGATGATCCCGGAGCTGCCGATCGCGATGCTGGCGTGTGCGCGCATCGGCGCGCCCCACTCGGTCGTGTTCGCCGGCTTCTCGGCGGACGCGCTGGCGACCCGGATGAACTCGGCGGACTCGGAGTATCTGGTCACCTGCGACGGCTACTACCGCCGTGGCGACCCGCTCGACCATCTCGACAAGGCCAACGAGGGGCTCGCGGGCGTCGACCACGACACCGACACGGTCGTCGTCGACCGGCTCGGTCCGAACGGCGACGACTTCGGCCACGATCTCGCGGACGACCAGCACGACTGGGGCGAGCTGATGGCCGCCCACGAGGGCGCGACGGTCGAGCCGGTCGACCGCGACGCCGAGGACATGCTGTTCCTGATGTACACCTCCGGCACGACCGGCCAGCCGAAGGGGGTGAAACACACCACCGGCGGCTACCTCGCGTGGACCGCGTGGACCTCCCAGTCGGTGCTCGACATCAAGCCCGAGGACACGTACTTCTGCTCGGCTGATATCGGCTGGATCACGGGGCACAGCTACATCGTCTACGGCCCGCTCGCGCTCGGCACGACGACGATGATGTACGAGGGGACGCCCGATCACCCGGAGCGCGACCGCCTCTGGGAGATCGTCGAGGAGTACGGGGCGACGCAGCTGTACACCGCGCCCACCGCGATCCGCGCGTTCATGAAGTGGGGACCGGAGTACCCCGACGAGCACGACCTCTCCAGCCTCCGCCTGCTCGGGACGGTCGGCGAGCCGATCAACCCGCGCGCGTGGAAGTGGTACTACAAGCACATCGGCGACGAGGAGTGCCCCGTCGTCGACACGTGGTGGCAGACCGAAACCGGCGGCATGATGGTGACGACGCTGCCGGGCGTGAAGGACATGAAGCCCGGCTCCGCGGGGCCGCCGCTGCCGGGACTCGACGTGCAGATCGTCGATACGAACGGCGAGGAGGTCGAACCCGGTCGTGCGGGCTATCTCACGGTGAACAAGCCGTGGCCCGGGATGCTCCGGACGCTGTACAAGAACGACGAACGCTTCATCGAGGAGTACTGGGCCGAGTACTCCGACACCGACTCCTCGGACTCCGACGACTGGATCTACTTCCCCGAGGACGGCGCGAAGATCGACGAGGACGGCTACATCACCGTGCTCGGCCGCGTCGACGACGTGCTCAACGTCTCGGGCCACCGCCTCGGCACGATGGAGATCGAGTCGGCCATCGTCGGCGTCGAGGGCGTCGCCGAGGCCGCCGTCGTCGGCGGCGACCACCCCGTGAAGGGCGAGGCCGTCTACGCGTACGTCATCACCGAGGACGGGCAAGCGGAGTCCGAGGAGTTCCGCGCGGAGATCGTCGAGGCCGTCGAGGACGCTATCGGCCCGATCGCCCGCCCCGAGCAGGTGATCTTCACCCCCGAGCTCCCGAAGACGCGCTCCGGGAAGATCATGCGCCGCCTGCTGGAGGACATCGCCAACGGCGAGGAACTCGGCAACACCTCGACGCTTCGCAACCCCGAGATCGTCGAGGACATCCGGCAGGTCGTTCAGGGCGACTGACCGCGCCGGATCGCGCCGATTCGCCGTCGATCTCGTGTTTTCCCGCTACTCGTCGGCCAGCCACGACGCCACACCGCTCGTCACAGAGGTGGTGGCGCTCGTCGCCGCCGATCTCCTCCGAGGAGGTGACCGGGACGTGTCGCTCGGACAGTTCCAGTTCGGCGTCACAGGTGGGGGCGACTGTGTGCGCGGCTGCCGGGCGACCAGCGGTACCGCGTCGCGGCGTGGGTGACACGGCCGGACGCCCTGGGACCCGCTCCTGGCAGGTGGTACCGCCCCCGCAACGATTATCACGAACGTGCCTGAATTTCCCCTGTCTATGGAAAAACCGCTGTTAGTAACCGACTTCCTCGACCGCGCTCGCCGCAACTACGGGGACCACGAGGCGGTTCTCGGCGTCGACGGCGACCGATTCACGTACGACGAACTGGGCGAGCGCGCCGACGGGTTCGCGGCGGCGCTGCAGGCGCGCGGCATCGAGAAGGGCGACCGCGTGGCGGTGCTGGACCCGAACACGCACTATCACCTTGCGGCCGCCTACGGGAGCTTTCAGGCGGGTGCGGTCCACACGCCGCTGAACTATCGCCTCGTCGAGTCGGACTTCGAGTACATCCTGAACGACGCCGGCGTCGACGCCGTCTACGCCGATCACGCGTACGCCGACAAGATCGAGGCGATCCGCGACGACGTGCCCACGGAGACGTTCATCACGAACGACGTCGACGCCGTCGAGGGCGACTGGGAGTCGTTCGACGAGGTGATCGCGGAGTCGACCGACTACGACCGCCCCGAGATGGCCGAGGACGAGGTCATCACGATCAACTACACCTCCGGCACCACCGGGGACCCGAAGGGCGTGTGCCGGACCCACCGGACGGAGACGCTGCACGCGTACATCGTCACGATCCACCAGGGGATCGGCGACGACGACACGTACCTCTGGACGCTCCCGATGTTCCACGTGAACGGGTGGGGACACATCTACGCGATCACCGGGATGGGCGCACGCCACGTGTGCACCCGTGGCGTCGACGCCCAGTACGTGTTCGACAGGCTCCGAAACGAGGACGTGACGTACTTCTGTGCGGCGCCGACGGTCGTCAAGATGCTCGGCGACCACCTCGAGGAGCACGGCGGCGAGCCCGACGCCGGCCAGGACGTGCGCGTCGCCGTCGCCGGCGCGGCGCCGCCGGAGGCGACGATCCGCACGGCCGAAGACGAGTTCGGCTGGTACATCAAGCACGTGTACGGCGCGACCGAGACGGGGCCGCTCATCACCACCAGCGACGCGCGCCGCTTCTTCGACGACGACTCCGAGGACCGGTTCGCGGTGAAGAAGACCCAGGGGTTCGGCTACATCGGCACGGAGATCCGCGTCGTCGACGACGACGGCAACGACGTCGCCGAGGACGGCGAGACGATCGGCGAGGTCGTCGTCCGTGGAAACCAGGTGATGGACCGCTACTGGAACAAGCCCGAGGCGACCGAGGAGGCGTTCACCGACCGCCTCGAGGGGTACTACCACATGGGCGACCTCGCGGTCGTCGACGAGAACGGGATGATATCGATCCAGGACCGCAAGAAGGACATCATCATCTCCGGCGGCGAGAACATCTCGTCGATCGAGGTCGAGGACACCCTCTTCAGCCACGACGAGGTCGACGACGTGGCGGTCATCCCCTCGCCGCACGACGACTGGGGCGAGACGCCGAAGGCGTACGTCGTTCCGACCAGCGGCGACCCCGACACCCCCGGCGTCACCGCCGACGACCTCATCCAGTACGCCCGCGACAACATGGCCCACTACAAGGCGCCGACGCGGATCGACTTCGTGAAACAGCTCCCGAAGACCTCCACCGGGAAGGTCCAGAAGTACGAGCTCCGGCAGGAGGAGTGGGAAGAGGAAGACCGGATGGTCGGAGAGGGATAGTCCGCGCTCCGGCGACCGACGCCGAATCGATCGACTATCATACCGACCGCCGACCGTATCGCTCCCAGCTTTCGACGCCGACACTCAGTACCCGAGCGCCGACAGCGTCGCCCGCACGTCGTCGAGGTACTCGTCGCCGAAATACCGCAGGTGCGTGAGCAGCGGATACAGTCGGTACGTCGGCTCGCGGTCCCGGTAGCCGTCGGCGATCCCGGCGACCTCGCGGTAGCGGTCCAGGAACGCGTCGCCGCCGGTTCCCGTCCACTCGACGTAGGCCAACTCGACCTCCGGATCGGCGTAGTAGCAGGCGGGGTCGAGCAGCGTCGCGAGCGCTCCGTCGGCGATCAGGACGTTTCCGCGCCACACGTCGCCGTGGATCAGCGACGGCGTCGGCTCGTGACCCAGGAGCGCCGGGAGGTCGGCGACGAGCGATTCGATCCGTCCACGGTCCGTCGCCGGCAGAACGCCCTCCTCGTGCGCCCGTGTCGCCGCGTGCGCGAGTCGATGCTCGCCGAAGAACGTCGGCCACGAGTCGGTCCACGGGTTCGGCTGCGTGTACGGGCCGGTGAGCGTGTCGAACGGGAAGCCGAAGGCGTCGGCGTCGGGCGTCGTCGCGTGGAGGGCCGCGAGCCGCTCGGCGAGGTCCCGTTCGACGGCGGGCGTGACGGCCGCATCGCCGTCGTTCGGGACGTGCTCTAGCACGAGCACACCGTCGCCCGCGTGACGGACCGCGGGCATGCGGGGCCCGCCCGCCTCGCGGAGGTGGCGGAGCATCCCCGCCTCGACGTCCGGGTCGGTCGGGCCGGTCTTGACGACGACCCGGCGACCGTCCGCGAGGTCGAGGCGGCGGACCGTCCCGACCTCGCCGCCGTCGAGGAGGGTCGCGTCGTCGATGGTACAGCCGGCCCAGCGTTCGACGACCGCGAGGATCCGTTCGTCCACGTGGCCGCGAGCGGGGCGCTCCCGGGTAGCTGTTCCGGTCGGGGTCGCACCTCCGTGGCGTGGCCGACTATCCGAACGGGTTGGTGAAACCGTCGGTCGCGTCCTCGCCGGCGCCGCCGTCGGCGAACGTCCCGTCGTCGCCGTCGCCGAAGCGGAACCCGCCGGCGTTCGTCGTCACCGTCATCCCGAGCATGTCCGGGCGCTTGCGGAGGGCGGCCGCGACCTCGCGGTACGCGGTTGCGGCGTCGCTGTGCGGGCGGTAGGAGACGGCCGGCTGCCCCGCGTCCTGCGCCTCCGGGATCGACTCGTCGTGGGGGACGTGTCCGAGCAGTTCGGTGTCGAGGAAGCTCGCGATCCGGTCGGCCGGGGGCGAGCGCCCCGTCCCCGACTTCGTGAGCACGACGCCGCCGACGGGCGCGTCCGCGCGCTCGGCGACGGTGATCGTCTTGTCGGCGTCGCGGATGGAGGCCACCCGCGGCGTCGACACCAGCACCGATGCGTCCGCGCCCGACATGGGCACGACCGTCTCGCTGCTGACGCCGGCGGCGGTGTCGACGAGCACGGCGTCGTAGCGGGCCTTCAGCGCGTCCATCGCCGACGGGAAGCGGTCGAGGTCGGACTCGACGAAGCCGTCGAGGGTGACGCCGCTGGGGACCACATCGAAGCCGCCCGGCGCGGGGTAGGTAGCGTCCGTGACGCCGGCGCCGCCGGCGAGCACGTCGTGAAGGGTTCGTCCGCCGTTGACGCGGATGTCGAGGAAGTCGACCGCGTTCGCCATCGCGAGATCCGCCTCGACGACCGCGACGGCGCGACCGTCCTCCGCGAGCGCGGCCGCGAGGTTGAGGCTCGTCGTCGTCTTGCCGACGCCCCCCTTCGCGCCGACGACGGCGAGCACGCGTCCGTCCATGTGTCCCGGACGACGCCGCCGTGACTTAACTGCCGCCCCCGAACTATCGCGCCTGAGACTGTCCGGTGTGCCCGTCGACTCCCGCCGGTCGAGACTCGCGACGCTCCCCGGCTCGGACGGCCGCGGTGTCCGCCCTCACCAGCCCGCGTCCCAGCGGCTCGCCTTTCGCTCGTTCCCGCACTCGCTGCACTGCACGCGGTCCATGGTGTCGACGTTCACCGCGAACCCGCCGCAGTTGCCGCAGACGTAGCCCTCCCGCTCGGTTCGCTCGCGATCGCCGTACGTCGCGTAGAAGGGGGCCATCGACGCGCGATCGGCCTCGTCGTAGGCGACGTACACCTGCTCGCCGTCGTCTGTGACGCGCGCCTCCGTGAGCACCTGCTCGCCGTCGCCGCTGGGATAGCGAGCGAACACGCGCTCGAGGAACTCCTCGCCGCCGATCTCGACGGTTCGCTCGCCGATCTCGGAGAACCCCTCGCCCTCGTAGAACTCGCCACCCGACTCGTTGGCCGCCAGCACGCGCCCCTCGAGCCGCTCGGCGCCCAACTCAAGCAGCTCCGTCTCCGCCCGGCGGAGCAGGTCGTCGCCGACCCCCTTCCCGCGGTGGTCCGGGTGGACGTGGAGCCAGTCCAACTCGCCGACCGGCTCGCGCCGCTCGACGAGCTGACTCTGTACGAATCCGACGATGTCGCCGTGCTCGACGGCGACGACGAACACCGCGCCCTCGTCGGTGAGCGAGTCGGCGAGCGTCTCGGCGTCGTACCACGACTCGACCGCGTCGGCGATGAGATCCGCCGAGAGCGCGTGGCCGTAGGAGGTCGACAGCGACGCGCGTGCGGTCTCACGGATGTCGTCGACGTCCTCGGTCGTCGCGTCTCTGAGGTCCATGTGGGTGAGTGACACGGATACCACTTAATCATCCGGGCGCTTACCCGTCCGTCGACCCGGTACGCTCCGCATACCACCGGCCGCGGACGGGGTCGGCACCCTGCCGTCGCGGACGGGGTCGCCGCCACCGTCACGAACCGCCGCCTCCCGTGGTACTATGACGCACGATGCGGATCGGTGAGGTATGCCCGAGACGCTCTGTTTCGACATGTACGGAACGCTGTGTGACACGAGTAGCGTGACGAGCACGCTCGCGGACGAGCTCGATGCGCCCGACGCGCTCGTGGCGGAACTGGACGCGACCTGGCGGGCGAAGCAGCTCCAGTACTCCTACCAGTCGGCGCTGATGGAGGAGTACCGGCCGTTCTGGGAGGTGACGGGCGACGCGCTCGCGTACGCGCTCGACCAGTGGGGCGTCGACGCCGACGGGGCGACCCGCGAGCGGATCCTGGCCGCCTACGAGCACCTCGACCCGTACCCCGACGCGATCGAGACGCTGACCCGGCTCTCGGAGGCCGGCCACACGGTGACGGTGCTGTCGAACGGCAACCCCGAGATGCTGGAGACGCTCGCCGACAACGCGGGGCTCGCCCCGCATCTCGACGACGTGATCAGCGCCGACGAGGTGTCGACGTTCAAGCCGAACCCCGCGGTGTACGAGAACGCGGCCGCTCGGACCGACACGCCGATCGACCGCTGTCGGCTGGTTTCCGGCAACGCCTGGGACGTCGCGGGCGCCGGGACCGCGGGGATGCGGACCGCCTGGGTGAACCGAGCGAACGACCCGTTTGAGGAGATCGGCGTCGGCCCCTCGCTCGAGGTAACGGGGCTGGCCGGCGTCGCCGACGAACTCGCCTGATCGGCGCGCTCGGCCGGGAACCGCACGTCGAGCGATCCCCTCATTCCCTCTTTGATCGGCCGACTGAAACGTCCTACGTGTGATAACCATTATCATGGGGAATCTCGGCAACACATATTATCAATATTAACATAATTTAAGGAGATATGGCGGAACGTTCATTAAGGTTGCATCCGCCGATCCGGCCATGGCGCGAGAGACCACCGCACTCAGCAGACGTGACGTGCTCAAGGCGTCCGGAGCGGCCGGCGCCGCAGGATTGACAGGACTGGCCGGTTGTGCCGGCGGCGGCGGCGGCGGCGATTCGGAGTATCCCTCCCTCGGGAACTACCCGGTCGAGGGCGACGAGGTCGTCTTCGGCTTCAACGTTCCGCAGTCGGGATCGTACTCCCAGGAGGGTGCCGACGAACTGCGCGGCTACAACCTCGCGGTCGACCACCTGAACAACGGCGGCGGCTGGGCCGACACCTGGTCGGACCTCTCCGGGGACGGCGTCCTCGGCAAGACCGTCACGTCCGTCGAAGGTGACACGGCGACGAACCCGGACACCGCACGACAGTCCGCCCAGCGGATGATCGACCGCGACAACGCGGTCATGATCTCCGGCGGATCCTCGTCGGCGGTCGCTATCGCCGTCCAGGGGCTGTGTCAAGAGGAGAAGGTCCAGTTCCAGTGTTGCGTCACCCACTCGAACGACACGACCGGACCGGAGTGTGTCCGTTACTCCTTCCGGGAGATGTTCAACGCGTACATGACCGGACAGGCCCTCGCGCCCGTGCTCTCCGAGGAGTACGGTGAGGACCTGAACTTCTACCAGCTGTACGCCGACTACTCGTGGGGGCAGACCCAGCAGGCGTCGATGGAGAAGTTCTTCACCGAGGTGGGTAACTGGAGCCAGCTCGAGTCGGTCGCGACGCCGCTGGGCACCTCCGACTACTCGTCGTACCTCTCGGACGTGCCCCGCGACGAGACGGACGTGCTCGTGCTCAACCACTACGGGCTGGACGCGGCGAACTCCCTCCCGCAGGCGCTCGAGGCCGGCCTCGACCAGGACATGGAGATCGTCGTTCCGCTGTACAACCGCCTGATGGCCGAGGCTGCGGCGGACTCCATCGGCGGGATCTTCGGCACGGTCGACTGGAGCTGGCAGCTGGACAACAGCCCCAGTCAAGCGTTCGTCGAGGAGTACCGTGCGGAGCACGACCGCGCACCCAGCTACGCCGCGCGGATCGCGTACACGCAGACGATGCAGTACGCCGCGGCCGCCGAACGGGCCGGAACGTTCTACCCGCCGGAGGTCATCCGCGCCATGGAGGGGTACGAGTACGACAACGCCGGGCTCGGCTCGGAGACCCTGCGCAAGTGCGATCATCAGGGCCAGCGAGACGTGCTCGTAACGCGCGGGCTACCGTCCGGAGAGCAGACGGAAGACCGGCTGCTTGAGGTAGTCAACCAGACCTCCCGCGACAAGCTCGGGTACGCGTGCGACGCCGGTCCCGCGGCCGAGTGTGAGTTGGGCGAGTACGGCGACGAGTAACGACCGACGCGACGGCCCCGGCCGTCACATCGGTACTTTCTTCGGTCGACCAGCGGATCCCGTCAACGAATGACACCATCGACAACTACTATCAAGCGGACCGACACACTGAACGTACACGATCAATAATGTTGCCTTTACAGCTAGACATCGCATCGATACTCCTCAACGGCCTCCAGCAGGGCGCGATATACGCGCTGTTGGGTATCGGCCTCACGATCATCCTGGGGACGATGGAGTTCCTGAACCTCGCGCACGGCGCGCTCTATCTCGTCGGCGCGTACACGGGACTGATCGTGTTTCAGGAGACGGCCCTCACGAACGGGCTGTTGTACAGTTCCGGAATCACGACGATCGGGTTCGAGGGTGGGTTTCTCGCCGCGCTGATCGTCGTCCCGATCGTCGGGTTCGGCGTCGGGCTTCTCATGGAACGGTTCGTCGCCGAGCCGTTCTACGATCGTCCGGAGACGGACCAGCTCCTCGTGACGTTCGGGCTCGCGCTGATCGTCGAGGAGACCATCAAGAACGTGATCGGCGGGAACACCTTTCAGTCGATCGCGCCACAGACGATATTCGGGGTCAACGTCTCCCAGCCGGTGAACCTCCCGGTGGTCGGACTGTTTCCCTCGTGGCGGCTGTTCATCATCGTGATCGCGTTCGTCGTCATCGCGGCGACGTGGCTGGCAATCGAGCGGACGGACTTCGGGCTCGTCGTCCAGGCGGGCACCCACGACTCCGAGATGGTCCGAATCCTCGGGATCCCGATCAACCGCTCGTACAGCCTCGTGTTCGCTCTCGGCGCGGCCCTCGCCGCGTTCGCGGGCCTCATCGGCGCGTCCATCCAGACGCTCAGCCCACAGATCGGAACCGACCAGGCGCTGTTGCCGGCGTTCCTCACCATCGTCGTCGGCGGCGCCGGCTCCGTTCGCGGGGCCATCGCCGGCGGGCTGGTGTTGGGGCTCATCATCTCGGCGATGACACAGACGTACAGTCAGTGGGCGCAGATCGTCCTCTACCTGTTCGTCGCGCTCATGCTCGTCTTCCGTCCCGAGGGACTGTTCGGCTCGGGGGAGGTGGGCGAATGAGCGGCGACCGCTCCGACGGTGGAACCGATGTGGTGCCCGACGGCGGCACCGTGACCGAGGGGACCGCGGGCGGCTCCGGCGGCTCCGCGCTGGCCGGGCTGCGCGACCGCGACGACTTCGTCGTCGTCGCGATGGCGGCGGCGCTGGTCGTGTTCCCGTTCCTGCTGATCGACGTCCTCGGTGCGATCGGCGAGGTGATCGGCATCTCCATCGGCGGCTACTCCGGGCTGCCGTCGCTGGTGCTCATCTACGGCATCATCGTCATCGGCTTCAACCTCCTGCTGGGGTACACCGGCCTGCTGTCGTTCGGCCATGCGGCCTTCTTCGGCTCGGCGGCGTACTCCGCGGCGCTGTTCAGCCAGGTCGTCCCGAGCCCGATCCTCATGGTGATCGTCGGGACGATCGTGGCGACGCTGCTCGCGTGGCCGATCGGGTTCGTGTCGATCCGTCGCTCGGGCGTGTACTTCGCCGTCCTGACGCTGACGTTCGGACAGGCGCTGTACTTCTACGCGCTCGGCCCGGGTGCGTGGCTCACCAACGGCGACAACGGCTTCTCGGGGATCGAGGCACACGGACTGTTCGTCGGGGCGATCCCGCTGGACGCCCAACTGATCCCGGTCTTCGACTCGTACACGGTGATGTACGCGTTCGCGGCGGTCGTGATGCTCATCGCAGTCTGGGTCGCAAACCGGATCATCAACTCGCCGTACGGCCTCATCTTCGAGGCGCTGGGCGAGAACGAGGAGCGCGTCGAGTTCGTCGGGCTCAACGTGTTCCGCTACAAGCTGATGGCGTTCGTCATCTCCGCCGTGTTCGCGGGCGTGGGCGGCGCGATGTTCGTCATCCACGAGCAGTACATCCACCCGACGACGGGGCTGTACTGGATCCAGTCGGGCGACTTCGTCATCATGACCGTTCTCGGCGGCACCGGCAGCCTCGTCGGACCGGTGTTCGGCGCGCTCGTGTTCGAGTACGTCGCGAACGTCATCTCCGGCGTCACCCTGCCGGTGGTCGGCTCGATCGGGTCGTTGTGGCGGTTCGTGCTCGGCGCCGTGTTCGTGTTCATCGTGTGGGTGTTCCCGCGGGGCATCTACGGCGCGTTCTCCGATCTGGGCTCGCGCCTCCTCGGCGGGGGCAGCGAGGAATCCGCCGCGGCCGACGGAGGTGAGCACGAATGAGCCTTCTCCGCACGGACGGGCTCACGAAACAGTTCGGCGGCCTCGTCGCGGTCGACGAGGTGAGCTTCGAGGTCGACTCCGGCGAGACCCGCGCGGTCATCGGGCCCAACGGGGCCGGCAAGTCGACGCTCATCAACTGCATCACGGGCGCGCTCGAACCGACGGCCGGAAGCGTGGAGTTCTCCGGAGAGGACATCACGGACCTGGAACCGCACGAGACGGTGCAGGCGGGCGTCTCGAAGTCGTTCCAGACGGCGTCGATCTTCCCCGAGATGACCGTCCGGGAGAACGTCGAGATCTCGGCGATCGCGGCCGAACACGGCTCGTTCAGCTTCGACTTCCTCAAGCGGCTGTCGGGGTTCGACGGGGTCCACGAGATCACGGACCGCATGCTGGAGTCCGTCGAACTGCTCGGGGACGCCGACGTCGAGGCCGCGAGCCTCCCGTACGGCGACAAGCGTCGCCTGGAGATCGCGATCGCGCTGGCGTCCGAGCCGGACCTGTTGCTGATGGACGAACCGACCGCCGGCATGTCGCCGGACGAGACCGCCGCGACCGTGGACCTCGTGGAGCAGCTCCAGGACGAACTCGACCTCACCATCCTCATCGTCGAACACGACATGGAGATCATCTTCCAAATCGCCGACCGCATCCTCGTGTTGAATCGTGGGCAGGTCATCGCCGACGGCACTCCCGAACAGGTACAGGAAAGCGAGGAGGTCCAGGAGGCGTACCTCGGGGGGGTGGAGCTGTGAGCTCCGACGCCTCCGGGCCGGCCGAGGACACGCCCGAGGACGCTGCGGAGGCCGTCGCCGACGCTGCGGCCACCGAGGTCGCCGACGATCACGCCGCGCGCGCGACCGCCGCGGCCGCCGAGGGCGGCCACATCCTCTCCGTCGAGGACGTCGACGCCTACTACGGCCAGAGTCACATCCTCCGGGACCTCTCGTTGCACGTCGAGGAGGGCGAGGTGTGTGCGCTGCTGGGGCGCAACGGCGCGGGCAAGACGACGACGCTGCGGTCGATCGCCGGCGCTCGCCCGCCGGACGTTCGCGACGGCGCCGTCCGGTTCAAGGGCGACGAGATCACCGACCGAACGACCGAGGACATCTCCTCGCTCGGTATCTCGCTGGTACCCGAAGAGCGCCGCGTCTTCCCGAACCTCACGGTCGGAGAGAACCTCCATCTGTCCGACGTGGCGCGCAACTGGTCGAACATCGTCGGGCGCGACGTCTCGATGGACCACCCCGGCATGTCCACCGAGGAAGTGTACGAGGTGTTCCCACGGCTGGAGGAGCGCGAATCACAGAAGGCCGGAACGCTCTCGGGCGGCGAACAGCAGATGCTCGCGATCGCCCGTGCGCTGAAGCAGGACACTGACCTGTTGATGCTCGACGAACCCTACGAGGGGCTGGCACCGCAGATCATCGAGACGGTCGCGGCGGCGATCGAGCGGATCGCCGAGGCCGGGACGACGATCCTGCTCGTCGAACAGAACGCCGTGGCGGCGATGAACATCGCGGATCGCGCGTACGTCATCGACCAGGGAAGCATCGTGTTCGCCGGCAGTTCCGATGAACTGCGCGACGACGAGCAAACCCGCGAGCGGTATCTGGGTGTCTGAGAATGAACGCCAACTCCAATCCCGGTCCGCCGGTCGACCAGCCCGACCCCGAAGCCATGCTCGATCGGCTCATCGAGGTCGGCGCGATCCGCGAGGACGACGACGGCACGCTCCGGATCTCCGCGGCGCTTCACGACATCATCGACCTGTACGAGCAAAGCTACGGCGACCTGCCCGAACAGGAGTTCACGGAGGCCGTCGCCGACGCGTTCGGCCTCGACTACTCGGAGGCGGTCCGCAGGATCGACGAGGAGGGCGTCACCCGCGAGGAGTTCGTCGCGTATCTCTCGCTTCGCGCGCACTTCGAGGACGAGGACGAGCCGGTGCCCGACTCCCTCGAACGCGCGACGATGGCGTCCCTCGTCGTCGATATCGCGCCCGCGACACCCGTCCCGCAGGTGATGCGCGAACTCGAGGACGACGAGGTCGAGTCGTTCCTCGACGCGAACGACCGCGCGGTCGTGTTCGTCTGGCGCCTCCGGTGTGACCCGTGTGAGTCGATGAAAGCCGAGCTCGAGGAGACCCTCGGTCTGCTCCCCGACGACGTGGCCGTCGCGGGCGTCGACGGCGAGGCGGTACCGACCGTTCGCGAACGGTTCGAGGTCGACGTGGCGCCCGCGGTGGTGTGCGTCGCCGACGGTCGGCGGGCGGGGATCGAGACCGGGTACCAGTCGCCGGCCGCCGTCGCCGATCTGGTTGCGGACGCGTTCGGCGACGACTGACCCGGTCGCCGTATTCGGGACGGTACCGCCTCCGTACTCCCGTATTTTGCGCTTTACTAAGGACATTCAAGCCGAACTGTCGGCCGATCATGCCACAGATCAGCGACGCGATCACGTACCCGACCGAACACGACGACTGGGTGACCACGATCCTCATCGGCGGGGTCCTGTCGGTCTTCGGATTCCTGCTGCTCCCGTTGCTGCCGGTGTACGGCTACGTCGTTCGCGTCATCCGACACTCGCTGGAGGGCGATCCCCGGCCGCCGACGTTCGGCGACTGGGAGGAGCTCGTCGTCGACGGCGCGAAGGCGGTCCTCGTCGGCGCGGTGTACATGCTGATCCCCGGGATCGTGGGTGGGGTGACCGTCGGCGGCTCGCTCGTCGCTATCGCGACGGGGACGAGAGGCGGCACAGCCACCGGGATCGCCGGGTTCGTTATCGGCGGGCTGCTCACGGTCCTTCTCTCGCTCGTCTTCGGCTACGTGGCCGTGGCCGCGGTCGTCGCCTTCGCCGACGAACGGCGCGTCGGCGCGGCGTTCGACCTCGATATCCTCAAGCCGGTCGTCCTCAGCGGGGCGTACGCGACCGCGTGGGTGTTCTCGCTCGTCGTCTTCCTCGCGGCGAGCGTGCTCGTCGGCGTGTTGAACGGTATCCCGATCCTCGGCGTGGTCGTCGGGGCGTTCGTGTTCTTCTACGCGCAGGTCGTGGCCGCGCGGCTGTGGGCCGGCGGCTACGCCGACGCCCGCACCGAGGCCGACGGAACGACCCGTCCGGACGTCGGCGGGTCGGTCGCCTGACGCGGTCGACGGATCACCCCAGCGTCCGCCCGTCGACCGACCGCGTGCGACTGGTGTACGGCCAGAGGTGATCGCCGGTCCCTTCGGGCGCATACAGACGCTCAGGGGCCGGGTCCAATCCCGTTCCGGGCGTCGACGGGTCGACCGCGACGCTGGCCAAGAGGGCGAACACGACGATGGCGACGAACGCGATCAGCCTGACCCGCATCGCACAGCGGTCGCTACAGGCTGTGTGAGTATACGTGTGTGGGCCGGTCGCGGCGTCCGCGGACCGCGACGTGCCCGTCTCGGTGCGTTACTCGTCGTCGATGACGCCGGTCACCATCACCGGACAGCCGCCGTTGAGGATGACCGTCTGGGTCACCGACCCGAACAGCGCCTTGCCCGCCGGCGAGCGCTTGCGCCCGCCGACGACGATCAGGTCCGCGTCCGCCTCCTCGCTCACTTCGATGATCGCGTCCGCGGGGTCGCCGCTGGACTCGGTCACGTCGACGGTGATCCCCGCGTTCTCGAGGATCTTCTGCGCCGCGCGGACGGACGCGACCTGCGTCGCGGAGGCGCCGCTGGGGTTGTCCTGAAAGACGTGGACGATCGTGACCTCGGTTTCGCTTCCGTCGCCCGGCAGGTTTACGATCTCCTTTGCGGTGGCGCGTGCGTGCTCCTCGTCTTCGTCGACACCGAGTACTGCATGATACATACACCGCACCACTCCCGGGTAGGGATTAGTCCTTTCGCCGCCGGCGACGCTGCGAGTCTCGTTCCGCCTTCCGGCGTCGTCACCAGCCGTTCGAGTGTAGTCTCCTCACTCGTCGACCGCGTTCGGATCGTCGATCCGCCGCGAGACGTACACCACGAGCGCGAGCGGGATCCCGAGGACCGTCGCGATCGTGACGGCGCCGTACACTCCGAACCCCAGCGCCGTCGGCGGCAGGGGGATCACCGCGTACAGCGCGGGCGCGGTGAGGCCGTCGACGAACGTGGCGACGAGTACGCCGCCGACGCCGCCGACGGCCGTGAGGAGGACGTAGAGGACGATCACCAGCCGCGGTCCGTCGAACCGTTCGCCTCGTGCCCGGTCGTCCTCGGTCGCGTCGTTTCGGGGCGCCGTCACTGTAATACGAGGATCAGGCCGGTCGCGAACATGAGCAGGGCGATGCCGCCGAGCACGAATCCGAGGAGGTCCTTGTCGCTCATACCCCCGCTCGGGGCCGCGCGAACAAAAGCCCCGCCGTCGCGGCCGGCGCGAACGCGTCGCTTACTCGGCTGCGTCGTCGTCGCCCTCGATCTCCCGCCCGCCGTCGGTCGTCACTTCCTCGCCGCCGTCGGTCGCCGCCAGCGCGGTCTCACGCTTCGCGTCGAACCAGTCCCACTCGGCGGTGTTGAGGTCCGTCTCGTCGAGCTTCCACGGGTCGCCCGACTCGACGCGGGTGCCCTCCATCCACGAGACGAAGACGTTGTACACCCAGATGATGCCGCCGACGAGGAGCAGGAGCGCCCCGAGCGACGCGATCTGGTGCAGCGTCGCGAACTTCGGGAGGTACGTCGCGTACCGGCGCGGCATGCCGCCGTAGCCGAGCAGCACCATCGCGAAGAACGTGATGTTCGTGCCGATCATCCACAGCCAGAAGTGCGCCTTCGCGAGCCGACGCTGGTACCAGCGACCGGTGATGAGCGGGAACCAGTAGTAGATCCCGGCCATCCCGGCGAAGGTGATGGCGCCCATCACGACGTAGTGGAAGTGGCCGACGACGTAGTAGGTGTCGTGGAGCACGAGGTCGACGGGGATGGACGCGAGGAACACGCCAGTCACGCCGCCGATGATGAAGTTACTCACGAAGCCGATACAGAACAGCATCGGCGCCGTGAGGCGGATCTTCCCGTTCCACATCGTCGTGATCCAGTTGAACGTCTTCACCGCGGATGGTATCGCGATGGCCAACGAGACAGCCATGAACGAGGCGCGCAGCCGCGGGTCGATCCCCGTCGCGAACATGTGGTGTGCCCAGACGCCGAAGGAGAGCACCCCGATCGCGAGCGTGGAGTAGACGACGAACTTGAACCCGAACAGCTTCCGCCCGGCGAACCGCGGGAGCACGTAGCTCACGATCCCCATCGGCGGGAGCACGAGGATGTACACCTCGGGGTGGCCGAAGAACCAGAACAGGTGCTGCCACAGGATGGGGCCACCGCCGTCGACGGCGAAAAACGTCGTCGCGAAGTTGCGGTCGAGCAGGAGCATCACCAGCGCGCTCCCGAGCAGGGGGAACGCGAACAGGATGAGCCCCGACTGCGTGAGGACGGTCCACGAGAAGATGTCGAGGTTCGCCCAGGTGACCTCCTCGGCGCGCTCGGTGAAGATGGTCGCGATGAAGTTGATCGCGCCCATCGTCGCCGAGACGCCCGAGAGGTGCAGGCCAAGCAGC
Organism: Halobaculum rubrum; assembly: GCF_019880225.1. Classification (NCBI taxonomy): domain Archaea; kingdom Methanobacteriati; phylum Methanobacteriota; class Halobacteria; order Halobacteriales; family Haloferacaceae; genus Halobaculum; species Halobaculum rubrum. The sequence goes on along the minus strand of NZ_CP082284.1, from coordinate 1,041,605 downwards.
ATCAGGTCAACTCCGACGTTCGCCTGGTTGCCGTTGCCGACGCCCGCCGACAGCGGCGTGTACATCGTCCAGGCGGTCTGGGCGGGGATGACCTCCGGAAGCGGGAAGAAGCCGGCCCAGATGAGCAGCGCCGCCGGCGGCAGCAGCCAGAACGCGATGGCGTTGATCCGCGGGAACGCCATGTCGTCGGCGCCGATGATCAGCGGGATGAGGTAGTTCGAGAACGCCGCGATGATCGGCGTCCCGAACAGGAACAGCATCGTGATGCCGTGGCTGGTGAGCAGCGAGTTGTAGAACGTCGCCGACCCCAGCACGTCCGTCGCCGGGGTGGTGAGCTCCGCCCGCATCAGCACCACCATCAGTCCGCCGACGACGAACGCGAGCGTCGCGTACGCGCCGTACAGTAACCCGATGTCCTTGTGGTCGACCGTCGTGAACCAGCGAATGAGCCCTGCGGGCTTCTCCGAGTGCCCGTAGCCGGACTCGCCGACTGCGCCGCCGCCGGTACCCAGGGGCGTGTAGGACCGCCAGTCCTCGACCCGCGCGAGGAAGGCGGCCACGCCCAGGAGGAACGCCCCCATGAGCACCGTCAGCAGTAGTTGGCCGGTAGTCTCCATGGACACGGTTCAGCAGCGAATGCACAAGAAAGATTCGGGTCGATTCCGGTCAGGGCCCCCGGTTCCGGGCTCGGTCGGAGGTCAGATTCGACTACGCTTCGTCGTCGCCGGCTTCCTCAGCATCGGTCCCCTCGGCTTCATCGTCGCCAGTGTCGGCGTCGTCAGCTTCGTCGTCGCCGGCGTCGTCGTCGGTGTCGGGTTCGTCGGCCGCATCGTCGCTGTCGGCGTCGTCAGCTTCGTCGTCGCCGGCGTCGTCGTACGGGTCCTCGACGTCGGCCTCGCCGGTCGCCTCCGCCTCGATCGCCTCCTCGACTTCGTGTTTCTCGGGTGCGCCCTCGAGCGTCGCCTGCCCCTGGAAGAACACCGCCGAGCGCTTCTCGTCGCCCGCGATCGCCTTCCCGGAGACGTACGTCAGGATGGCCAGCGCGACGAAGGGGAACGCCAACAGCCCCATCTGGAGCACGCGGCCGTAGAAATCCAGTCCGCCGAACGGGTCGACGAGGACGAACGCCGCGACGAAGAACAGGAGGATGGCCAGCGGGATGACGTTGACCGTCAGATCCAGCAGGGTGTCCCTGTCGAAGATCTCTGCCATGCGCGGAACGTACACCGTCCCGACCTAATACCTTGCCCATTTCGGCGCTCGCGGCGACACTCCGGTCGGCCCGTGGCGCCAGCGCTCGCGGCGGCCGGCTCGTATCGGTCTACACACCCGGTTCGGCGTCGCGCGCGAACAGATCGCCGCCGACCCCGGCGAGCAGCATCAACACGCCGGTGCCGATCATCGCGTACGCCCGGATCAGCAGGTCGGAGGCGGTCGTCATGTCGGCGTACCACAGCGCCAGTCCCCCGGCGACGACGAGCACCGACAGCCCGGCGAGCCCGCGCCAAGTCGAGGACACGTACCCGTTCTCGCGGAGGATCCCGGCGATCGACCCGCAAAACAGGAGCAGACCGCCCACGGCCAGCGGGATCAGACCGAACAGGATCCCGATTTCGGCGATCGGGAGCCCCAACGCGACGAACAGCGGCCACGGGCTGACCATCCGGTACTCCTCGCTCAACCCCGGAGTCTCGTCCATATCACATCGACGGGCCTGTACGTCCAAAGCCTGTCGGTCGTCCCGGCTGTCTCGATCAGGGGATGGTGACGCCGTGACGGGCGAGGAACTTCGACACCGCCTTGATCTCGACGGGGCTGCCGATGATCCGGTACTGATCGCCCGACGTGAACACCGTGACGGTGAACTCCGACTCGATCGACGACCGGATCCCGTCCAGTTCCCGCTTCGGAAGAACGATCTGCGTGCTGTCTCGGAGGCTGGAGGGGTCCGGCATGCCGTCCTTGAATTCATATCGCGTCCGCCGTGATATAGTGGTACCGAAGTCCGTCTCGCGGGCGGAACAGCGACGGACGGTCGACTTCTCCGATCGCGTCCGTCCGGCACGGTTCGAACCGTTCGTCCCGTCACCGTCGTCCGCGGGCGGAGCACCCAGCCGTGGAGGGTGCGTCGGTGGCTGCTGTCCGCCGAGGGCCGCCTGCCGAAGGGAGGTGTCCGCCGAAGGGAAGCGTTTAGGCGCGCGGACGGCCCACCGGCTAGTGATGGGACTGGAGGACGAGATCGAGGAACTCCGCGAGGAGATCGCCGAAACCCCGTACAACAAGTCCACCGAGGCCCACATCGGCCGGCTGAAGTCGAAGCTCGCCCAGAAGAAAGAGAAACTGGAGAACCAGTCCTCCTCCGGCGGCGGCCACGGGTACGCCGTCGAGAAGACCGGCGACGCGACGGTCGCGCTCGTCGGCTTCCCCTCCGTGGGTAAGTCCACGCTGATCAACGCGCTCACCAACGCCGACAGCGAGACCGCCGCCTACGAGTTCACCACGCTCAACGTCAACCCCGGGATGCTCAAATACCGGGGCGCGAACATCCAGATCCTCGACGTGCCCGGCCTCATCGAGGGCGCCGCCGGCGGTCGCGGCGGCGGCAAGGAGGTGCTGTCGGTCGTGCGCACCGCGGACCTCGTCGTGTACCTCCTGTCGGTGTTCGAGATCGACCAGTACGAGCGCCTCGCCCACGAACTGTACGAGAACAAGATCCGCCTCGACACGGAGCCGCCGAACATCTCGGTGCGCAAGACGCACAAGGACGGCATCCGGGTGACGATGGGCGACGACGTGTCGCTCGACGAGGGGACGGTGAAAGACGTCCTTCGGGAGCACAACTTCGTCAACGCGGACGTGACGATCCCCCACGACCTGACCATCGACGAGCTCATCGACGGCGTGATGGACAACCGGGAGTACCTCCCCTCGATGGTCGCGGTGAACAAGGCCGACCTCATCGACGAGGACTACCTCCCGACGGTGTACGAGGACCTCCGGGAGCACGGCATCGACCCCGAGGAGGCGACGTTCATCTCCGCCGAGGAGGAGAAAGGGCTCGACGCCCTGACGGAGCGGATCTTCGAGAAGCTGGGGCTCATCCGAATCTACATGGACAAGCCCGGCCGGGGAATCGACTACGAGGAGCCGCTCGTGTTGCGCGAGGGTGACACCGTCGGCGACGCCTGCTCGAAGCTCGGGGGAAGCTTCGACGACCGGTTCAAGTTCGCCCGCGTCTCCGGCGACTCCGCCAAACACGACGACCAGCAGGTCGGGCAGGGACACGAACTCGCCGACGAGGACGTGCTCCGGATCGTCGCCCGCAAGTAGCGTGACCCACACGCCCCCGCGGCTCCCACGACCGACGCCGTGGCGCGTCCTCGTGGCGGTCCTCTCGTGCGGGCTCGTCCCGTGGTCGGTGCAGACGTTCGCGGACAGCGGCGTTCCGTTCCTCCGGTTCGCGTGGGGCGGCCTCTCGTTCACGCCGGTCCTGTACGCGCGGACGCTTCCCGGATATCTCGCGCTGTCGGGGTCGCCGCTGCTGGTTCCGTGGGTCGTCGCCGCGGCGTGTTGGCTCCTCGCGGTCGCGTCCGCGTCGCTGGGGCTCGTTGACCGTGAGGACCTGCGGGTCACCGCCGGCCTGCTCGTGCTTGCGGGCGCGGTGAACGCTTCTGTCGCCGTCCGCTTCGGGCTTCAGCCGCTGCGGACGGGCTACCCGGTCGGGACGCTCGTGCTGTGGGCGGTCGCGGCGTGGCGGTACCGGGCGTGGGAGCGGGAGTGATCCTCGGTCGGCTTTCACCGCGGTTCACGAGAGACTCACTTCGAGTACTGCGACGTGGGCGAGGAGCCGGTCGGTCTCCGCGAGCGCCCGCCGGGATCGGTCGCCGAGATCGGACACGTCCGCCTCGACGAGGTCACGGGTCGACGCCCAGTCCCCGAGCAGGTCGTCGACCGCCCTGCGGGCCGCCGGGGGGAGCGGGTCGAGGTGCAGCGTCAGCGCGTCGTCGGGTGCGGCGTCGGCCGGCGTCACACTCGCGACGTACCACACCTCGTTCGAGAAGAACGCGGCGTCGGTCTGCTGCCGCTCGCGCCCCCGATACACAGTTCCTTCGTGGCGAACGTAGCCGTCGACGAACTCCGTTCTTGCCCACGTCCCCAGCGGCGTCTGCGGTTCCACGGTCGCACGACGACCCTCGATGGCCTCGACCACGAGCGACCGGCGGTCGTCGTCGAGGTCGTCGACGGCCACGATATCGGCGTCCGTCGGCGGATCCTCGACGGCGGTCGCGCCGAGGAGCCACTCGTACAGGAGGCCGCCGTCGATGTCGAGCACGTACGCGCCGTCGTCGACCCCCTCGCCCGTGAGCCTGACCGTCCGCTCGCCCGAGAGGAGGGGGGGTCGTCCGGTCAGGAGGATCGAACCGGTCGCTCGAACCCGATCGCCCGTGGTCGCGCCGCGTTCGAGAAGCGACGCGAGCGGGCGCGGGTGGACTCGGACCGGGCGGTCGGTCGGCAGTCCGTCGGCAGCGGAGAGTCGGAGGGTATCGACTGTCGCCAAGGGGTTCCCGTCCGACAACTCGGTCGGCGTATCCCCGAGACAGCCCGCGACGGCGGTCGCCCCGAGCGCTCCGAGGGCGGCGAGGAGGGATCTGCGTCGTGTGGGGACCATGTCGGGAGTGTCCCGGGCCGCTGGGATGTGTTTTGTGGGGGTTGGACGATTCACGGTCCCGACGCGTCGTCGTCGGCCGCGACGCGGCGAACGTCCTCGTGGTACCGGTCCAGGCGCCACACGTCCCATATCAGGTCCGTGAGTACGTGCACGTACAGCACCGTCGCCGTCGACAGCGCGGCCGCGGTCGCGGTCACGCCTAGGCCGGCGCCGCCGAGCGCGGCGCCGAGGAGCCACGCCCCGAACACGGCGATCGGGGCGAGTATCGCGTGGCTGAGCAGGCGGTGGAGCGGCCACAAGTCGCCGGGATCGAACAGCTCGGACTGGTCGACGACTGCCACGCGCGGGTTCGCGAGTGCTCGGCGCGTGTTGGCCCAGTCCCCCCGGACGAGCCGCGCCATCAGGAAGTGATCGAGGTCGATCACGACGCCGGCGGCGGTGAGCAGCGCCCACCAGCCCGCCGCGACGGCGGGCGTCGTCCCGAGCGGCAACACGAGACCCAGCCCGCCGGCGACGACGCCCGAGATCGCCGCGTGGTGGCGAGAGTACATGCCGGGTGCCGACGAGGTGACGCCACAAAATCCCACGACACTGATCGCTCGTCGCGCAACCGCTCCTCCCCCCCGGCGCCGGTGCGAGAATCAGTCGTGACATTCGGCGCCGAAGCGTTATGCCCGCCCGCCCGGCTCTCTCGGATCGAATGGAGTCCGACGCGCTCGTGTGTTTTCAGCAGACTCGCCGGGGGACCGGCGAGCGGTGGTACAAGGTGTACCGCGTCGGCGTCGACTCCCCCGACGGCTTCGTCGACCGAATGGGGGAGTACGTCCGTCGGACGCACTTCGACGGCCCCGTCACGGCGCCCCACTGGTTCGACACGGCCGACGGCCCCGAGGGGAAGTGCCGCCTCGCGGAGCTGGGCGAGAACCTCGTCCCGTTCACGACGCCCGACGTGTACGTGGTCACGCACAAGACGGTCCGGCCGCTGTTGGTCGTGCCGATGGCGATCGAGATCGTGCCCGTCCTCGCGGGCGGACTTCGAACCCGCGAGTACGCCGCGAGCGACTGCGACACCGACGGTTCGGATCCGACGCTGGCTCCGGGGCCGGACGCGACGCCGACGCGTGTCGTCGACACCGACGCGTTCGATCCGCCGCTGTCGGGGGAAGCGGCCGCCGGCGGCCGGATCGAGTGGTTCCACCTGTTCGCGCTGCAGGCCGCCTACCGGCTCGCGGTCGGTCCCCGGACCGGCGTCGTGAATACGGACGGCGACCACCCGACGATGCGCGTCCGCGACGGCGACGGCGTGTTGTGTCTGGACCTGCTCGACACCGGCGCGCTCAAACGCATCGACCGCGACCTGCTGTTTCTCGACTACGCGCCCCCCGAGGACGCGGCCCGGTCGCTGGACGAGTCGCTCACGCTCGCGTTGCGCGACACGGCCCGGCTCCGGTGGCGGTACGCGAGCCACCTCTGGCACGTCCGCCACGGCGAGACGGACGAGCGGTTCGCCGCGATCGCGCGCAACGAGACCGAGCCGGCGTACGAAGACGAGGTGGCGGCGACGCGCGGGGAGTTCCTCGAGACGCTGGCCGACGAGTTCGGCGCGTCGCTGACGCCGTTCTCGACCGGGGTCGCGGGCGCGGCGCTCCGATACGAGACGGGCACGCGGGCGGACACCTTCTCGCTCACCGAGGAGCCGTCGTTCGCTCACGACTCGGCCGCCGAGGTCATGGGCGGGGTCGATCCGGGGTACGTACCGGAGAAACGGAAAAAGCGGTTCTGAGCGGACAGCTCGGACTCCCTTGTTGTGTGAGGCTCCGCCGTGTGCGACACGGTCGCTTCCCCGTCCGGTATCCTTTTCGAGCGCGCGGCCGGTGTCTCGTGTATGGCGTACACGCTCGACCACGTGATGATGCGGATCGAGGACGAGGAGGAATCCCTCGACTGGTACACCGAGCATCTCGACTACGAGATCAAAGGCGAGATGGACGGCGGCGACTTCACGAACTACTACCTCGGGCCCGAGAACGTGCACGACGAGGGCGCGCTGCTGGAGCTCACCTACAACCACGGCGACCACACCTACGAGCTGGGCGACGCGTGGGGGCACATCGCCGTTCGCGTCGAGGACGTGGAGGAGGCGTACTACGAGCTGATGGACGAGGGCGTCGAGGACTATCGCCCGCCCGAGGAGAACCCCGGATACGCGTTCGTGACGGACCCCGACGGCCACGAGATCGAGATCGTCGAGCGCGACCACGGCGCCCGCTGGTCGATCGATCACACCATGATCCGCGTCGAGGACGCCACCGAGGCGCTCGGCTACTGGACGCGCACGTTCGAGTACGAACACACCGGGCGCTGGGAGGCCGACACGTTCGCGAACTACTTCATGAAGCCCGAGGACGCCGCCGACGAGGCGATGGCGATCGAGCTCACGTACAACTACGACGGCCGGAGCTACACGTTGGGCGACGCGTGGGGGCACGTGTGCGTCCGCGCGGACGACTTGACGGACGACTGGGAGACCCTGATGACGCGCGAGACCGAGGACTACCGCGACCCCGAGTCGTGCGACTACGCCTACGGGTTCACGAAGGACCCGGACGGGCACGAGATCGAGCTGCTGGAGCGGTAGGGCATCCCTGTCCGTCCGGGTTCTGGCGCCGTCAGTTCGCGATCAGCACCGATCCGCATCCCCTGGTTTCCTTGTGGAAACGTTTACTCGGTAGCAACAGCTACTATCGATCATGACGACCGCGGTCAAAGTAGACGAGGACGCGAAATCCCGGTTGGAGGAGTTACAGGCCGAGATCAGGCTCGAAACCGGAACACGCGTCACCCAACAGGAACTGCTCTCGCGGATCATCGACGATGCGTACACCTCGCGGGAAGCGGTGATCGACTCGTTCAGAGACACGACCGTCCCGCTGTCGGCCGAAGAGAAGGAAGCCATGGCTGAGGGACGATTCTCTTCGGGCGTCGAGACGGACGAGGACGATATCGACGGGATCCTCTACGGATGAGTGTGCTCGTGGACACCGGCGTGATCTACGCCGACCACGATACCGACGCCGCGCGCCACGAGGCCGCGGTCGATTCGCTCGATGCGGTGTACGACGGTGCACTCGGACAGCCGTACGTGAGCGACTACGTGTACGACGAGGCGATCACGCTCACGCTTCGACGAGGGTCGTTTTCGGCCGCGAAGCGACTCGGCGAGCGACTTCGCGGCGTCGAGCCGTTCCCGCAGGCGTACGAGCAACTCCACCTCTCGGAGTCGACCTTCGACGAGGCGGTCGACGTGTTCGAACGGTACGACGACCAGGGGCTCAGCTTCACGGACGCGGCGACGATCGCGGCGGTGCGGCGCCACGGCTTCGACGGCGTACTGAGTTTCGACGACGACTTCGACGGGCTCGTCGAGCGGTTCGACCCGGCGACGCTGTAGTGGTCTTCGCGCTCGCCTCCGAATCAGTTAAGTCAAACTGCTGACCTCCGTATGACGTGAACGAGAAGCGGCTCGTCGTCGCGCTGTTCGGGGTCGCGGTCGCGGTCGTCATCGGGGCGCTCGCGTACCGATTCATCGCGGCGTTCACCGTCTCGGTGTTCCTCTACTACTCGACGCGGCGGTATCACCGGTTCCTGGCGCGATTCCGGGTCCCGCCGCGAGTGCGGGCGGGGGTCGTGCTCGCGTCGCTGGCGATCCCGCTGATCTTGCTCATCAGCTACGCGGGCGTCCTGCTCGTCGTCGAGGCGCGGCAGTTCGTCGCCGACACCGCGCTGGTGAGCGCGGCGGCGTCGAACATCGCGTGGTTCGCCGCGATCGAGCGCATCCCGGAGTTCACCGTTCAGGGGATCTACGAGGCGTATCGCTCGGGCGATCTGGAGCCGTTCGTCGAGTTCGCGACCGAGAACGCCGCCTTCCTCACGACGGTCGTCTCGGAGTTCGCGCTCAACCTCCTCGTCGTCACCATCGTCACCTACTACCTGCTCGTCGACGGCGACCGCATCAGCGACTGGCTGCTCCGGTTCGACGACGACGCCATCGTCCGCGAGTACCTGGAGGCCGTCGACCGCGAACTCGAGGCGGTGCTGTTCGGCAACCTCCTGAACGTGGTCGCCATCTCGCTCATCGCGATCGCGACGTTCAGCACGTACAACGCGCTCGCTCCCGCGGGCGTCCGCGTGCCGTACCCCGCCCTCGCGGGCGCGATCACCGGGATCGCGAGCCTCGTTCCGATCGTCGGGATGAAGATCGTCTATCTCCCGGTGACCGCGGCGATGGCGGTCCCGCCGCTGCTCGACGGGGCGTTCGCGGAACTGGGGTACGTCCTCGCGTTCCTCGTTGTCGCGGTCGTCGTCGTCGACACGGTCCCGGATCTGGTGTTGCGGCCGCTGTTGAGCGGCGACGAGACCCACGTCGGCCTGCTGATGCTCGCGTACACGCTCGGGCCGGTCGTGCTCGGCTTCTACGGACTGTTCTTCGCGCCGATCGTGCTCGTGATCGGGCTCACGTTCGCGAACACCGCCCTCCCGCGGCTGCTCGGCGCTGACGACGCCCGGACGACGCTGTCCGGGGCCGACGACCCCGAGGGCGACCGTGAGCGCGACGACGATACGGACCCACGCGTCGACGACGGAGCCGGCACGGACGTGGACGACGGGGCGGGCGCGGATGTCGACGACGGCGCTGGCGTCGATCCCGACCCGACCGGGTAGCCGACACGAACGACTTCCGCCGAACCGGACACGCGGGCTACCGAAGAACAAGACACTTGGCACGCTCGCGTGCAGTTCCGGGCGATGGTCCCCTCCAAACTCACTCGACGCCGAACCCTCCTCGGCGCCGCCGGGGCGCTCGCGGCGCTTGCGGGCTGCAGCGGAAGCGACAGCAGCGGTGACCGCGTGACGCCGACCGAGCCTGCACGCGAACCGTTCGACCCCGAGTCGGTGCCTCCGCACCGGCGCCTCCGTGGGACGATCGACGGGCCGCTGGTGTGGCTGCCTGACGAGACGCAAACCGAGACCAACGGAGAGCCGCGGCGTCGGACGCCCACGTTCCTCACGTCCCGCGATCAGGTCGACCGCCTCCGATTTGCCGACGTCGAGGGCGTCGAGGCCGCCCGGGCGCTCCTCAAGGAGACGGCGTTCGACTCGGAGACGGTCTTCCTCGAACGGGTTCCCGTTCCGAGTTGCTACGAGCTCCAGTTGTGTGACGTGTCGTGGTCGGCGACCGACATCGACACGCAGTTCGGCCGGGTGGTTCGCGACGCCGACGTCGCCTGCGAGCACGACGCCCGCGACTCGACGGCGTGGCTCGTTCGCGTCCCCGAGGCGCTCGATCCCGAGCGGATCACGAGCTACAGTTCGGGCATGAGCGGGAGTTCGTGTGGCGAGCGGCGTCGCCCGCCCGAGCGCGAGCACCCGATCACCGCCGACGCGGTTCCGGCACCGAACGCGACCGCGGAGGGCGACGATGCGTGAGTCGTCCGGGCGGACGCGGCGCGCGGTCCTCGCGGGCGCGGGTGCGGCCGTCACGGCGTCGCTCGCGGGCTGTTCGGGGCTCCCGTTCGACGACGACGACGAGGCGACGATCACGGGCCAACGGCTTTCAGAGGTCCTCGAGGAGGCGCCGCCGTCGATTCCCGATCGCATCCCGATCGGGATCGAAGCGTCGTATCTCGACGAGATCGCGAACGAACTGGAGTCGGCGCTGGCGTCGGTTCCGACGCCGTTCGACGCCGCGCAGATTCCCAACGGCGCGATCCGCGCCCAGCTCAACCGGCAGTCGGAGACCGCTCGCGAGGCGCTTGCCGGTACGGGCGAGGAGCCGACACCCTGGGAACGCGCCGGCAGCCTCCGCCGTGCGCGTCGGGAGACAGGGTTCGTGATCGGCGGTTGGACGGCGATCGACGACGGTCGGACGATCCCCGACGTACGGGAAGACGGGGAGGCCGTTCGCGGCGAACTCGACTCGTTGCGCCGGAGGTGGACGTACCTCGGCGCGGACGCGATCGAGGCGGTCGTCGTCAACGCCGCGATCGCGGGGCTCGTTCGGGCGTGCATCGGAGATCTGAACCATGTGCTGTCAGTGCGCGAGCGTGACTCGACGACGGCGCTCGATGTCGCCGAGGTCGACGAGCGGTTGTCGTCCGCCCGCGGGGAACTACAGGACGCGGCCCACCTCCTCGATCGCCTCCGCGAACGCGACGGGGTTCGGGACCGTCGGGACGCGCTCGCGGCGGCGGCCGACGCGCTCGTCGACAGCGTGGACGAGGGCCGCGCCGCGACGGGCCTCGATGAAGGTGTGTTCACTGCGGAGGCCGACCGGGAGGCGACACCCGCCGAGCGGACGCTGCGCGACCTCCGCGACGACGTTCGCCGCGGCGACATCGCAGAGACGCGGGACGCCGGCGCGTTCCCGCAGGCGATCGTCGGGGCACACAACGCGCTCGCGACGATCGGGGCCGTCGAGACGCTCCGGGCGCGGATCGACGCCGGGGACGCGATCGACCCCGCATCGGTCGAGGACGTCGATACGATCCGTACCCGTGCCCGGGAGGCGGTCGTTGCGGTCCACGCCGACGGGGAGCATCCGAGACTCGACCGGCTGCAGACGCACCGGCTCGCGGCCGTGTTGGGGTACGTCGACGAGCAGTTGGCGCACGTCGACGCCGACGACGAGATCGCGCTCGCGCGGCTGAACTGGGAGCTGCGCGATTACGTCCGGATCGAGGCGGTCGCGCGGTCGGTCGGCGACGCCAGCGCCGCGGTGGCGCGGACGCTGGAACGCGAGTGAGGGCGCTGAAGCGCGAGTGACTGTGATCCTGTGGGCAGGCCGTTCGTGATTCGCTCGGGATCGGTCCGAGGAGACCGCGAGGCCGGTATCGCGATACTCCGTCTCTACTCACTGACGCTCTCCGATCGAACCGACGACCTCGGTGACGACTGCGCCCGTTTCGGCGCCGACGCGTAGAGGCTGTGCTCGCGACGCCAGTGTACTCGTTGGCCATCCGTTGTGGGCACTCAATTCCAGAGTGTCCGATAGCCGGCGTCGCGGACGGTGCCCGCGGTCGTGAGGGTCGCGTCCGCGTCCCGTGCTCGGTGACTGTACGACAGTTTCTCCGGTCTCGGCTTCCGCGAACGCCCGCTCGGCCGCCTCCGGAAGCGCATCGACGAGATAGACGAGCAGCGTGACGGCGTCGGCGGTGTACGTCGCCACGTCAGGCCTCTCCGTAGTTGTGGTCGCGGCGGTCGCGGAGCCGCCGCGACAGTTCCTCGGCGACCTCCTCGCGTTTCTCGTCGGACGCTGACAGTACCGTTTCGGCACAAAACGACTCGATCGGGGAGTGCGCGCGAGCCGAACCCGACTCGACACGCCGAACGACCCGCGCCGGTAGCCGCGGCTCGACACCCGCCACACACGAGACGACAAGGGCTTTACCCGACAGCACCCTTCCCCGAACGAATGGCGAGCATTTACACCGACCTGCTCGGGTGGGTGGTGATCGCGACGTTCCTCGCCGGCGCGGGCGTCGAGTACGTCCGCCGTAACCGCGGCGGCGACGCCGGCGCGCTCGCAACTCTCCGCGGCCGCCTCGACGCGCTCGAGACACCCCCCGAGCGAACGCTCGCGACCGCCGGCTGGGTGCTGTTCGCCGCCTTCTGGCTGGCGCTGTTCCCGCACTTCGCGTTCACCCAGAAGAGCTACGTCGAGGGCGCACTCTCCCTGTTCGCCGTCCCCGCGAGCCTGTACGCCGGATGGCTGCTGTGGAACGGCCGCGACTCCCTGCTCGTGCTCTCGCGGGCGGTCGCCGCCATGGGGATCGTCTACTTCCCGTTCGAGTCGATCGAGCCGCTCAAGCGCACCCTCATCCTCGTCGTCACCGGACAGACCGGCTGGACGATGGCGCGGCTCGGCTACGAGCCCGCGCTGGTCGAGGGACCGATCCTCGGCTATCGGAACGCCTACCGGTTCGTCACCGCCGACGGGCACGGCCTCCTGTTCGAGATCGTCCTCGCGTGCACCGGGCTGGGGAGCATGGCCATCTTCGCGGGACTCATCGCCGCGGTGCATGCCCCCCTCGGTCGAAAGATCCGCGCGCTGGCCGTCTCGATCCCGATCATCTGGCTGCTCAACATCGCTCGAACCACGTTCATCGGGATCGCCTTCGGCAACCAGTACCTCCAACTGTTCGTCGACGAGGTGCTGTTCCTGTTCGGCTCCTCGGACCCGTACATGGTGTCGTTTTTCCTCTCGGACCGGGTCATCTCGCAGGTGCTCGCGGTCGTCGCACTCGTGGGGGTCACCTACCTCGTCGTCCGCGAACTGCCCGAACTCGTCACCGTGATCGAGGACGTGCTGTACATGGTCACCAACGAGGAGTACGACCTGCTGGAGTCGCTGGACCTGCCGAGGGAGCCGGTTCGGACCGACGGCGGCCGGACCGGACGGGAGTAGTCCGACTCGCCCCGGTCACGCCTCACTCGACCGCCGGCAACGCGTCCCGCGGACACCCGGCCAACTCCGCGAGTGCCTCCGCCTCCAGGTGGTGCAACTCTCCCGGGATCACGAGCATGTGCAGCGGGTCGCCGAAGTCGCGCTCGCCCAGGGCCGCGAGCGTGTCGGCGGCGACGACCGGCTCGGGGCTCCCGGCTCGCGCGACTGCCACCCCGACGGCGTCCTCGTCCCAGTCGCGCGCCAGCGCGGCGGCGGCGTGGTCGGCGGTCATGAACTCGTCCGGCTCGCCATCGGCTGGCCCGGCCGGAGACGACCCCGCGACCTTGATGTCCAGATACACAAGCGTGTGAAGCCCGCGCTCTCGGTTCGCCTCGACCCCGTCGATCACGCTCCGAGGGGTTCCGTCGGCGCCGTGGGCGTACTCGAACGGCAGGGTCACGGCCTTGCCGAAGCGGTAGTTCTGTAACCCTGTCAGCGACGAGGCGGCCGACTGGGCGGTGATCCCGTGGATCACCCGAGTGTCGATGCCGCGTTCCGCCGCGCGGACACGGAGGTCGACGTGTGTCGTCGAGATCATCGCGTCGCCGGCGGTGCAGAAGGCGACGTCCTCCTCGGCGGCGGCGTCGAGGATCGGTGTCGGGTCCTGTTCGACGCCCGCCCGATCGCGGACCTCGATGTCGATCCCGTGGTGGGCTTCGAGGTTCTCGACGGTGGTTCCCGCGAGCCGGCTGGTGTAGAACTCCGCGAAGACGCGGTCGGCCGACCGGAGCGCCTCTCGACCCTCGACGGTGACGGAGCGCTCGTCCCAGAGGCCGAGGCCGATGAAGGTGAGCATGCCCGAAGAACGCCCGCCCGGCGCTTCCCGGTTTCGCTCCTGCGCGGCGTCGCCCCGTCACCGGGGATTGAACCGACACCGTCGTTCGCCGGTGTCACCACGGCTCCGCGTCCTGTCATCGACGAACGATGGAGGCACTACAGATCGGTGCCCTCCGTATCAAGGCCGCTGACGAACGTACTTCCTCGTGGAACGGAGCGAAGTTGAAGTGCGGTGGAGGGAATTGTGGACCACGGTCGGAGCTCGCTCCGACCTACCTCAAATCCCTCCACTGGAGGCTCTCCAGCTTCACTTCGTTCGGCAGAAGAGCCGGTGGAGGGCATTCAACCTAACCTTTACAATCCCACTATTAATACTATTAGAGGCATGACGACTGACCCCCGCCAAGAGGTAGAGACGTTGCGGTCCCGCATCGAAGCCGGCGACCGGGACGTGTCCGACGCCGACGCTGACGTCCTGATCGACTTCAGCAAGCAGTTGGACCTGCTCAAAGAAGAGTACGGCGCGTACCGACACCTCAAACTGTTGCGTCACTGCACCCGCATGGCGGAAGAGGTCGGCGGGCTGGCCGACGCGCTGGAGGATAAGGACGCCGCGGAAGATATCGTTCGCTGGATTCACACCACCTACGATAACGAAGAGACGAACCGGGACTACCGGGTCGCGCTCAGAGTGTTCGGGAGGCGCGTCAACCCCGACGACGACGGCGACCCACCTGCTAGTGTTTCCTGGGTGTCTTCGAAGACGTCGCGGAGTTACGACCCGTCGCCCGACCCCGCGGAGATGCTGGACCTGGAGGACGACGTCAAACCCATGATCGAAGAGACGGCGAACCCCCGGGACGCCGCACTGATCGGCGTGCAGTACGAAGGTGGCTTCAGAGGTGGCGAACTCTACGACCTGACCGTGGGGGACGTCTCCGACGCCGATCACGGCATCCACATTCGCGTCGACGGAAAGACCGGACAGCGGTCGGTACTGCTGACCGCGGACTTCAGCATCCCCCCGCTCCAACGGTGGCTGAATGACCGGAATCAGGGCCATCCCGCGCCCGATAACCCCGACGCGCCCCTGTGGTCGAAACTCAGCAAGCCGGAAGGCTACTCCTACCAGCGGTTCCTTCAGACGTTCAAAGAAGCGGCTGACCGGGCGGACGTCACCAAGAAGGTGACGCCGACCAACTTCAGGAAATCGAACGCATATTGGTTGGCGAAACAGCGGGACGCGAAGGCTTCGCTGATCGAAGACCGACAGGGTCGACGCCGTGGGAGTGAGGCGGTAGCCCGCTATATCGCCAAGTTCGGAGAGGCGACCGACGCCCAGTACGCCCGACTCCAGGGGAAAGAAGTCGAAACCAACGAACCTGAGAGCCACGCCCCCGTCGAATGCCCCCGGTGCGGGAAGGACACGCCGCACGACAGGGACGAATGCGTCTTCTGCGGACAGGCGCTGGAATATGACTCTGAATCCCTGCAACAGAAGCGTCAGGAACAGCAGGAGGTCCGCCGGGCGGTCCTTCGGCTGGCGAAAGAAAACCCCGATATGCTGGATGAAATCGATCAGGCCCAGTCGCTCATGGACCTGTTTGAACAGCATCCAGAACTGGAAGCGGAAGCCCAGCAGTTCGTTGACGCGCTGTCGACCGACTGACGACGCCGTCATTCCTCTTTCTGTTCTTTCAGGTCATCCAGCACCTGCTGGATACGGTCGATGTCGCTGACCGTCCCACCGTTCGCTATCAGCGCCAAGGCATGACCCCTGGCTTCCCTGTCACCACGGGCCAGCACCCGTCCAAGAAAGTCTGAATGTTCACTGACGAACTGGTCGACGTCAGTGACTCCGTCGTCACCACTATTCTTGTTCCGTACTACCTCCACGCTGGTTTTATTTCGCTTAGAATCCTTGTTCTGCATGGATTGCCTCTTGCCATCTGGCGGGGCGGTCCCGACGTCGGCCATCCGATCTCTTGGCGGGGGTCAGTTGGCCGGCGTCGAATGATTCACGGGTCAGATTGTTTGTACCCGGGGTGACGTCACTATACAGCGGACTGGTGGCTCTCTGAACCGCATGACGGCGTTGTTTTAAACCGGAATTTGCAGATTGTGGTATCCAGCAAACATAGGGCCGTATTGCCGTCTCAGAGTGCCCGGAAGTTTTCGTGGTCACTGTTCTTCCCCTGCGCCACCTGTTTCCGGAGCAGTCAGGTCGGCGTAAATTGTCACAAAGGAAACCCCTGGACGGGTAAGTTCGATGTCTGCGCGGGGCAAGAGCAATCGAGCCTCAAGCGGTTCCTCTATCGTGATTTCGACTTGTTCGTCATCAGGCGCATTGAAGTCGCCTTTTCGAAGGGTGGCTGACGTCTCTCCCGACATTTTCACTCTTCCTCCAATGAGGAGATCATTCGACGAAGGACGTCGTCATAGGACTCTCCTCCAGTCTTGAACGACCTGATGCTGTCACGGACAGATTCTGAGCAGGGGAGCGTGGTTTCACTCTTTGAACCCATATGCGTCACCACGGCCACCATAACAATTATTGTATTGGCGTAACGCCAGGGCGTTATGGAAAGTGGTCCAAAGGTCAGTTCCATACTCACGCCTGATCAGCGGGAATACCTTAGAGACAAACCCAGCGAAATTTCGAAGGCCAACGAACGGGTCAAACGTGGTCGGATTCGGGAGCGGATCAAAGCTGGTATTGGAGATTTCGATATCGTATTCAATCATCTGGAAGCCCGTGACCGGGAGCAACTAACGGACTTCGACCACGAATCGGAGTTCACCACAGCTGACCGGGAAGAAGAACTACGGGACAGCCAAATATTCGCAGAGGGGCTGATGAGCATGGTCGCCTTTGCTTCCCAGTGTGCCGATGATATGGGCATAGAAGTGGAGGATCTATTTCAGGCTTCACTACAACGGATGCCCCAGATCGACTCTGTCGATGTAACCGTGGATCAGCAGAGAGTGAATTTGTTCGGCTCCGACATTCTTCAGGGGCGCTTGGAACAGGTTGAGGAGCGTTTCGAAGCAAGAGAACAAGTCACTACATTAGAGATGCAGATGCTCTTCAACCAGGGGCGGATCACGTCATCGGATGTTGAGGCTTATTTTGAGGAAATACAGTGACTACTAGCCAAACGAATATTGTTCGGCATGTATGTAGTATCCTCCATGAAGATCATTGGAATAGACACGAAGGATAATCGACTTCGTATCCACATCCGGGCCGGGAGTGACGATGATGACGATCTGGTCGCTTACGGATTACCACGACACATCGACAGACTTCCGGCTGACGCAGAAGTCCGCATACGACGGGTTCTGTCGGGTCACAATATCGAACAGTACCCCGAAGGGGCATACATCGGAACTTTCGGTTCAGAAACGTTAGAGGATGAGGAGATGAGGATCATCCGTGATCACCGTGAGATTGTTTCTGACCCGTACCCTAGCGACATTGACCTAACTGAATTCCCGCCTGAGGAGGGACAACTCTACAAATGGTAGGCCGACAGATTTGAAGACATGCCAGAGACTGTCTGTTCGTTTTGCGAAAATCAGGTAGAGGTGATCCCGGTGAACCAATCGGATACGATGTGGGATTGGCGATGCCAGGAGTGTGGTCAGCCTGTGATGATCGATGGAAATGCGAAGGAACGCCAACGCCAGAGACAGGCCAGAAATCGCATCTCCGAACAGATTCAAGGATTGGCGGAGGAGCTTGATACCGCTGGCTATGAGCCGTATCCCTACTCAGTCGAGCAGCTTGACGACCGTATCAGAGAGATTCTGGATGAGATAGATCAGGAGTTGGACCGGCGTTGAGTTTGGGGAATCCCCATTGCCCGCCCAAGACCTAACTAGCATCAGAGAGTCTTCGACGCCATGACGTCAGGACTTCCATACAGCATTGGTGACGTTATCCGTCGTGGCGAACTCCACGACCGATACGGTGGTGGACGTCGAGGGGGAATTTCATCGCCCGCAGACAACCCCTTCGTTTTCATATTCACGGGGGAAGAGGGGGAGAAGTATGGATACAAGGACGAATTCAAACCGGATGGGAAGTTCGTCTACACCGGAGCCGGCCAGGAAGGTGATATGACGTTCGACCGGACAACGAATACCGGCCGGTGGAACTCTGATGTCCGGGACCACGATGAAAACGGCGATGAACTCCATCTGTTCGAAAAGTCCCTCATTGAAGACGCCCACGTAGTCTACCTTGGTCAGTATTCTTGTGTTGATTGGCACAGGGAAACTCTCCCAGACAAAAACGGCGACGAACGATCCGCAATCAGATTTAGACTGGAACAGGTGATCGGGGGTTCTGCTGATGAAGAACCTGAGACAGTCACCGAAGAGGAACTCTGGGAGGAAGCGAAAGAGAGTGCATCAGACATTCCCAGTCATCGAACGTCCACGACAACTGAGTACGAAACATCTGAAGCAGTGAGAGAGTATGCCCTCAACTGGGCTGACGGGGTCTGCCAAGGGTGTGAGGAAGAGGCTCCGTTTACCAATCGCAATGGTGAGCCGTATCTGGAAGCCCACCACGTACATCGATTAGGAGATGGAGGACCGGATCATCCAGACTTTGTTATTGCTCTCTGTCCCAACTGTCATCAGAGGGTGCACCACGGTCGGCGGGGAAAGCAATTCAACAGGAAACTGAAACAGAAATTGGATGACCGCAGAGGAAGTCCATAGGCGCGCCTGATTACAGCTGGTAGCGGTATTTGATAACCCGAAAAAGGTTCAGGTTGCTGCAATATCATGTGATATAATGTCTGAGACTACAGCAGAGGATGTCGAAGATTGGTGGGAATCATCCATCGACCAGATACGGGAAAATGAGGGTTCACTGTTCCACGGACTCCAAGATTTCAATTCGCCAGCACAGGTAGAGGTATTCTGGATTCAAGAGCCAATCGAAGGGCAGGCGGTTATGGTCACTCACGACAGAAATCGGTCTGATAAGGAAATCACGATCAACGGGCCGTATCAAGGAGATCGATTCATCGAAGAAGTTGCTACCGTGGGTCAGGAAGAAAGATGGCGACAGGCACTACCTCCTCAGGCTCTCAAAACACCCCCAGGACGGCAGCCAATTAGGGAGGACGCACTGGCTATCGTCATATCGAAGTTGGTCAGTCGACTTGAGGAATCGATTTTCAACGACTTTTCGTCATCACAGATCCGTTTCTTGGAAGGGGAGCGAATCTGGGGAAATAGTTCATATCATGTTCTAGTGGGTAACGTAGTCGATTTTGACCTACCCGGTGAATTCACCTCCGATGATGATCAATCAGAATCAGATGAAGAGTCTAAGGTAGAGCCCGAATCTGATGACGACAGTAGCTCCGGACACGATAACCAAGATGAAGAGATGGAATCTCAGCCGGCGGGTGGAGGATTCATATACCCTGCAGTCTGGGTGGATAGACCTCCAGAAAGAGAATTTGAAGAAAAGGTCTGGGGGTCCTACTTCAGAGAAAACGAGGTTGTATATCAAGATGAAATTCTTGGTAAAGGTTTCTTGGCATTCAGAGATGGCCTGCTAGCGGTTTTAGATGACGATGGCGACCATATCCTAAAGTTGTTGAATACCTTTTTTGGGATCGGGATTTACGGAGATCATTTTCAGTGGAGATCACTACAACCAAGAGAGTTCATCTCAGGCCAGGCTGGACCAGGCGGTTTTGCCAATAGCCATGCAGAATTGTCTACGCCATCAGGAAGGAACCAATTGTGGCATGGGGAGTCAGGTCCTGCTGACCATGAGCGAAGTCTGATCAGTGTCGAACTAATCGAGTATCTATTACGTGCTACGGAAGTCGTGTTCGAAGTCGAAGACCTGCGTGAACGGGTGACACTCCATCTACAGGCACATACTCACTTTATCGACGACGAATATACGGCGTCCTTTCTGTTGAATTGGAACATTATCGAACAACACATTGAGGAACTTCTCAATCGCACCCTTAGGGATGAGTATGAAGTGAATCGAGATCGGCGTGAAACGATTCAAGGACATAATTGGTTCATCAGCCATCGAATCGAATTAGCCGAGATCACGGGAGTCATTGATGATGACTTGTATTCAGAATTAGATCGACATCGGAAAAAGCGGAACAAGGTGGTACATGATATGGAAACAGTATCAGCAGAAAGGGCAGAAGATATTGACCATTTTGTATCAGAGCTCTTGACGCGAGAAATCAACACGCATCTTGAGTCCACAGAGGTTGATCCAATAGTCCACAAGCCGGTCCCAATGAAACCAAAAACCCGCAGAGACTGGCGTAAAGGAGATTATGACCCAAAAAAATGGGAGTCTTGACGGTATATACTGACCAGCGACACGATGATTGGCTACTCCAGGACCGATGACATCTGCAGTCTCCACATGTGGGTCCCGAAAGGGGAACGGAATCGCCCCAATTCCTTAGATAGCGTACAATGGCGTTGCCTGAACGTCCTCAATAGACAGGATTGGCAACGGACTGACGCTACAGGACTCTTCCGTCCAGACGTCGTGCCTCCAAAGTTGCTTCTCTGAGGAGTTCCTTCCAGTCGGAGAGTAACTCCTCAGCATTTGGTCGGTCAGCAGCATCCTCTATAGTCATATCCGTTAGTAACCGCTGAATGTCATCACTCACTACTGTCCCGGGCACGTTGTCTATTTCCGCAGTAACCACCGGGTCTCCCTCTTCTCTATTGTGTACGTTTTGTACAGGGTTCTGATTGCTCCCAGTAAATAACTTAGTTAGCACAATCCCCATCTGGTATATATCGGAAGCAGTTGTCAACTCACCTCCTTGTTCATATTCTATTAAGTCCGGGGTGGGATGTTTAGATGGCACTGCCCGTTCCTCACTCTCTTTATTCATTTCGAAGTTATCTTCATCAGGGTCTGTGCTTTGTCGCTTGATTAATCCAAAGTCTCCTAGGAAAGCGGTGTTTTGCCTCACGAATATGTTCGAAGGTTTGATGTCACGATGAACGACAGGGTCGTCCAGATTATGGATATAAACAAGAGATGAGATCAGCTGTGTGGCATAATTCAATTTCTCAGAGATAGTCGCATTATCAGACAAAATGATCTCTTCCATCGTATTCGGCAGATATTCAATGATCATGAAGGGAGAATCATAGAATTCACCCTCCTCATAGTAGGGTAGAATTAGTGGATGATCTACATCTTTCAAAAACTCTTTTTCTGTCTCAAACCGGTCCAACCTTTCATCGGATAGGTCTTCATGCGCTAACTTCATCGCATAGTTTGCTCCGACTCCATGTGTTGGCGGTCCGTCCTGATCATCAAGTAACTGATTCCTTATTACGTGGTACGTAGCTGCGTTTCCACCGAATCCGATGACTTGTATGACTCTGTAACTATACTTTGTAGCATCAATCTCTCTCCAGTGACTGAGCACAAATGACAGATAATCCGCTGTAACATAGTGTTGTTCCCGGCTCATCCCCCAACCGGTCACAATTCTATACAGCTGATGGATTTGGTAAGGACTGAGTTGGATTTGATCAACGAGGTGGTGGTAATCTCTTAATTGAATTACCTCCGATGAGCTGAGCGTTCTGACGGACGTGTCCAGGGATTTGGTCGAAGAGTGCAGACCCGACGAACCGATAGCAGGGGATATGCGGGAGGTCACCTCTAGAAATTCCCTCTCCATCATCGCACTCATCCGCTGTTAATGACGGTGACCCGCCCCAGAACTGTTTGCCTGTCGCCCAGTAGATCGCCATTTTCCAGAGGTCGGCGTCTCTGTCATCCGTGTCCCTGTTCCGACGTTGATCGACGGTGTCAGATACATCAGCAGGCTGCATCCCGGCCAGCGTATCCAGCGTCCTCAGGGACTTCCCCAGGTATTCCCTGGCCGTCCGCGGGTCACGGTTGTCGACGTCCACTGTCGACGACATCACGAACCGATCATCGCGCTTCGCCAGCCGGCGGACGTGAACAATCTTCCCCTGTCGGTCGCCCCAATACCGCGATAGCGCCGCCTGTGTCGTCAGCCACCGAACGCCAAAGTATACAACGTGCAGATGTGGCAACCCGGAGTCAGTAAACTCCAGAGCATAGAGATTCGTCGGACGGTATCCCAGTCGATCAGGCCGGTCGTCACTCTTCGGATCGTACGCCAACCACTCACCCAGCCGGTTCTTGTTCTCCAGCAGAGACGCCGTCGCATCCATCACAGAGTCGTGCATCCCCGGATCCGTCGTCAGGGTCAGGCAAACAGCGTCGTCGTACTGACGGGCCGCACGACGCCATGCACGACGCCAGGACGTTCGTAGGTCGGCCACCCTGTCCTGACTGTTGAACCGATTCTTGTACGGACACAGCAGGTACTCAGAGCCGGTCCCCCGAATCCGCTCTAAGATGTTGTACCGTCCGTCAATTGACTCCAGTTCCGTCGCTAGTTCACCCAGCAGATCGGCGCGGATGCTGTCGCTCCCAATAGTCGACACCGACGACAGCAGACCCTGGGCGCGGTCCTTCGCTGACCCCGAACCACCCCCGCCGTCACCGTCGCGTCCCGTCTGACAGCCCGATCCCGACGCCGTCTGCGTTTCTTGCCGTTTGCTTACAGCGGTCAAGTGAAAGGCATCTGGGGTGGGTTCGACCCAAAGATTCCCGCCACGTCGGGCGATTAGGAAACAGTCGTGCCGTTCGAAAAACCGACGGGCCAACTGGTAGTCAGTGTTGGAGTAGTCGCCGGGGCCGTCACCGAAGACGTCGGCAACGACCTTCGATAGCGGCGTTCCTTCCGGCGAATCCAGGGTATAGCGGTAGAGCCGGGTCTTATCGGCTTCGCGGGCGGTGTCGCGCCAGGGCGCATCCCAGGGGGTGTGCGGACCCCCGGGTCTTTGACAGCCGCCTGCGCGGTCCTGCGGGCGGCCAAGAAGCCCCTCAAGAAGCGGGTGAGCCGGGACATCGTCGGCGGGGCTCACGCCGACCACCCCACCCAACCGATAACATTATTCTGATATGAACATTCGAAACCGCTATACGGGGTTAAGTAGTGGGATTGTAAACAAAATGAGGAGAGCCGGTGGAGGGATTTGAACCCTCGGCCTATTCCTTACGAAGGAATCGCTCTGCCAGCTGAGCTACACCGGCGCGTGCGATCAGTCGTACTGCCATGACGGGAATAAGGGTTGCGAATGTGCGTCGCCGTGACTCGGAGTGACACGCCGTTACGACCGGCGGATCCGCACGTCCAGACAGACGTTCTCCTCGTGGGGCGCGTACGACCGCACCCCCCGACGCGTCACCACCTCGACCTCGTAGCCCGCGGGCTCGGCGGCCGCCCGGATCGCGCGCTCGCCGGGGCCGAAGGGGTCGTCCTCGTGGGCGATGTCGTAGAGGTGGAGCACGCAGTCGTCGCCCGCGAGCCGCACCGCGGTGTCGAGGAACTCGTCGGCGCTGTGTGGGAGGTTCATCACGACCCGGCCGGCCCAGCCGTCGTAGTCGGCGGTCGTCTCGCGCACGTCGCCCTCCAGCGCGGTCACGCGGTCGCCGACGCCGTTGCGCTCGGCGTTCGCCCGGAGGTACTCGATCGCGGCGGGGTTCACGTCGCAGGCGACCACCTCGGCACCGCGCGCGGCCATCGGCACCGCAAAGGGGCCGACGCCCGCGAACATGTCGACCACGCGCTCGCCCGACTCGACCTGCTCGGTGACGCGGTGGCGCTCGGTGGCGAGCCGCGGCGAGAAGTACACCTCGGCGACGTCGAGGGCGAACTCGTGACCGTACTCCCGATGGACCGTCTCGGTACTGTCGCCGTGGAGCACGTCCCACTCGCGGACGCGGTACTCGCCGGCGACCTTCGAGGCGCGGTTCACGACCGTCTCGCAGGGCACGTCCGACTCGACGATCGCCTCGGCGATCCGCCGCGCACGTTCGGGATCGTCCTCGTCGAGGATCACGATGTCGCCGAGGCGCTCGTAGGAGGGCTCGAACCCGAGGACCTCCGCGGGCGGCGTCGGTCCGTCGCGCTCGGCGGTCTCGCGGTCGACGACCTCGTAGCCGGCGTCGCGCGCGGCGGCCGCGTCGACGACGGGAACGAAAATATCGCCGTCCTCGACGTCGATCTCGCGGTCGCCGTCGAGCAGGTCGCGCTCGGCGAGCGCGGCTCTCGTCGCCTCGCCCTCGCGGACGGGGGCGCGGACGCACGGCGTGGGCATACCCGGCCTCGGCCGGCCGCGCGAAAAGGGCTACCGGTCCGCGTTCGACTCCGAGATCGCGTGCACGTCGCCGCCGAGCAGGGCCGACACGTCGAGGTCGGCGACGAGCGCCGCGGCGGCCTCGTACGGGTCGCGCGCGGCGGTGGGCTCGGCGGGACGCTCGCGACCCGCGTGGGCGAAGACGGCGTCGACGAACGCCTCCCGAACGGTCTCGGTCGCGAACACGTCGTGGAGGTACGTGCCGAGCACGTCGCCGACGGCGGCGCTCCCCGGCTCAAGCGGCGTCTCGACGCCGTCATCGTCCACGGGCTCCGTCCGTCCCATGTGGATCTCGTAGCCCGACACCGTCCCGGTCACGTCCGCGAGCGGGCCGGCGCCGTCGGCCGGGACGGTCGTCTCCCGGACGCGCTTGTCCTCGCGAAAGCGCGTCTCGACCGGGAGCAGGCCCATCCCGGCGACCTCGTCGGCGTCGCCGGTTCCCTCCATGGCCGCGTTCGTGATCCGCTCGCCGAGCAGCTGGTAGCCGCCGCAGACCCCGACGATCGGGCCGTCGAACGCCCGGAGTCGCTCGTCGAGGCCCGCATCCCGCAGCGCCAGCAGGTCGTCGACGGTGTTCTTCGTGCCCGGGAGCACAACCGCGTGGGCGTCCGCGAGGTCGGCGTCGAGAGGGACGTACGCGACCCGGACGCCAGGCGTGCGCGCGAGCGGGTCCAGGTCGGAGAAGTTCGACACTCGCGGGAGGCGCGGCACCGCGACCGTCACCGCGGCCGCGTCGGCGACGCCGTCGTCGTCGCCGACGACCGCCCGGGTGTCCTCGTCGGGGAGGGCGACGCTGTCCTCCTCGGGAAGCCCGGGGTCGTCGTACGGGAGCACCGCCGCGACGGGCACGCCCGTCCGCGCCTCCAGCTCCTCGATCCCCGGTTCGAGGAGGGAGGCGTCGCCGCGGAACTTCGTGATCGCCGTCGCCGCGACGCGCCCGCGGAGGTCCCCGGGCAGCAGTTCGAGCGTGCCGTAGAGGCTGGCGAACACGCCGCCGCGCTCGATGTCGCCCAGCAGGAGGATGGACGCGTCCCCGAACCGGGCGGTCTCGACGTTCGCGAGGTCGCGGTCGTGGAGGTTGATCTCGGCGATCGACCCGGCGCCCTCGGCGACGATCACGTCGTGGTCGGCCGCGAGTCGGTCGTACGCATTGCGCGCGGCCCCCCGCGAGATCTCCCAGTGCTCGTCGTAGTAGGTTCCGGCCCCGTAGTGGCCGATCGCTTCGCCGTCGATCACGAGCTGGCTCTCGCCCTCGCCGCGGGGCTTGAGCAGGACGGGGTTCGTGTCCGTCGTCGGCGTGATCCTCGCCGCACGAGCCTGCACGAACTGCGAGACGCCGATCTCTCCCCAGTCGCCGTCGGCCGTGAGCGCCGCGCGGGCGTTGTTGCTCATGTTCTGCGCCTTGAACGGCGCGACCGACACGCCGGCGTCGGCGAGGCGACGGCACAGCCCCGCCACGACGGTGCTCTTGCCGACGTGGCTCGCCGTGCCGGCGACGAGGAGGGTGGCGGCGTGGTCGCGGTCACCGTCGCCGGCGTCGCAGCGACCGGCCGCGTCCCCGAGAACCCCGTCGCCGTCCTCCGCGCTCCCGCGCTCACCCCCGGCCATCAGTACTCGGTGCCCTTGCGGGCGCGGTGGCCCTCGTCGAAGGGGTGTTTCACCTTGCGAACGTTCGTGATCAGGTCCGAGGCGTCGGCGAGGTACTCGGGCTCCTCGTGGCCGCCCGTGAGGACGAGTTCGAGGGCGTCGGGTTTGGACTCGACCAGTTCGAGCAGGTCGTCCGGGTCGACCAACCCGCGGTTGACGGCGTACACCACCTCGTCGAGGACGAGCATGTGCGCGCCGTCCTCCGGGTCGCCGTCGAGCGGAAGCGGCGCGGTCAGGTCGGCGTCCGCCCAGCCGTCGACCAGTTCGCGGGCACGCTCGAACCCCGCAGCAGCGCGGGCGGCGTGGTCGTCCTCGTCGGTGCCGTCGGCCATCGCGTGCCAGCCGTAGTGGCCGGAGTTCTCGTAGGTGATCCCCGGGATCGCGGCGATGGCGTTGTACTCGCCGCGGACGTCCTCGACGCTGTCGGCGCCGCCTTTCATGAACTGGAGGAGGTGCACCCGGTAGCCGTGGCCGGCGGCACGGAACGCCATCCCCAACGCGGCCGTCGTCTTGCCCTTCCCGTCGCCCCACCACGTCTGCACCAGCCCGAACTCCTCGGGCGCACTCGCGTCGATGTCGCGTGCGGCGGGAGTAACCCCTTTCCCGGGCGTCCGGGCGCGAGGATCCCCGTCGCGTTCTTCGTCTCGGTCGGCGGTACGTTCCTCGTCGTCGGGGGCGGCGTTCGTGTCTGTCATGGGTGTCTCGTACGGTGTGGATCGGCAAACGATCCCGGGTCGGCGAGGACGGGGCCAGTTCGGATGCAGTCGGTCCGCCGGGGGCGGCTCACGGTCGCGTCACCTCCGCCTCGCGGTCGGTAACGACGCCGTGCTCGGCGTCGGCGACTGAGTCCGGAACGGTCGCGTCGCCGGCGGCGTACCGTGACTCGAGGCTCGCGCGAACGGCGTCGCGGACGCACACCCGGGCGGCGCTCCCGACCGGCGTCGCGCTCCCCGAGAACGTCGCGGGTTCGCCGTCGCGCGCGCTGCCGGCGACGACCGCGTCGGTCGTCGTGCCCGGGAAGCCCGTCGTCGCGAGCAGGGTCGCGGCCTTCGCCTCCGCGGCGACCGCGACGAGGTTCGCGAGCGCGCCGTCGTCGAGCCGCCGGGTCGTCGCGACGAGGACGTTCACGGTGCCACGGCCGACGCCGTCGCTGCCGCGTTCGGCGTCCGTCTCCGGCGTGGGAGCGCCGGCGTCCTCCGAGTCCGCCGCCATCGGCAGCGCCGCGGGGTTCGACACCCCCGCGGTCGCGACCGCGACGACGGAGCCGGAGCGCGCGACCCGCGCGTGGGGCATGTCGACGCCCGTCAGGAGCGCCGGACCCGCGGGGTCGCCTCCCGTTCCCGCGAACCCGGCGTCAGCGAGCCTTTCGGTGGCGTACGCGTCGAGGTCGGTCCGCTCCCAGCCCTCGGGGACCGAGACGTTGTACGCCGCCGGGGCGTCCGCGAAGCCGCCGTCCCAGCCGGTCGAGAGCCAGCGCGTGTCGGGGCGGCGCAGGCGGAGGACGCCGTCGGCGACCGCGGTCTCAAAGCCCACGGAGCACCTCCAACAGGCGGTCGTTCTCGGCGGGCGTCCGGACCGCCACCCGGACGTGGGAGTCGAGCCCGCGGAACGTCGTCGCGTCGCGGATCGCGATCCCGGCCTCGCCGGCGCCCTCGACGACCGCGTCGACCCCGCGGTCGCCGACATCGAGCAGGAGATACGGCGCGTCCGAGGGGTGGACGCCGTATCCCGCCTCCGAAAGCGCCGCGCGCATGCGCTCGCGCTCGGCGGCGACGCGCTCGCGAGCGCGCTCGACGAACGCCGTCTGTCGCATGCAGTGGGCGCCGGTCGCGAGCGCTGGCGCCCCGAGGTTCCAGGTGCGACGGGCGTTCGCCAGCATCTCCCCCCAGTCGCCGGTCGCGACGGCGAACCCCGCGCGGATGCCCGGCAGCCCGAACAGCTTCGTCAGCGAGCGAGCGACGATCACGCCGTCCATCCCCGACAGCGACGGGCGGTCGGTGAACCCGAGGAACGCCTCGTCGACCAGCAGCGGCGTCCCCGCCTTCCGGCACCGCGCGGCGAACGCCCGCAGGTCGTCGTCCCCGTAGGCGTTCCCGGTCGGGTTGTTCGGGTTACAGACGATCGCGAGCGCGTGTTCGGCGGGGTCGGTCTCCAGTATCTCGTCTTGCGGAACGAACGACTGCTCGCCGCCCTGCAGGCGCACCTCGCGGGCGTACTCCCCGAAGCTCGGGGACGGCACCGCGACCGAGTCGCCCGGCTCCACGGCGAGATCGATCGTCAGCCGGATCGCCGCCAGCCCCCCGGGTGTGGGGATCACCTCCTTCCGGTCGCAGTCGACGTACTCGGCGGCCGCCCGGCGATACTCCGCGGGCGGCTCCCGTGGGTACGTCCGGGCCGCCTCGAAGGCGTCGCGGTAGGCCGCCTCGGCGCCGTCGGGGACGTGCGGGTTGGTGTTCGCGCTGAAGTCGAGCACGTCGGGGTCGTCGCTGCTGCCGTGGGGTGTTCGGGGCGTGTCGCGTGCGGTATCGAAGTTCATGGGTGGTCTCCGTGGTCGTGGTGGTCGGGCACTGTCTCGGTTCTCTCGCGTCGACGACGCAGGAGCGCCTCGGCGACGCGCAGGTCTCGCGGGCGGTTCACGTTCACCGCGAGGCGCTCGTCGGCGACGACGAGCGCGCTTTCGTCGACAGGCTCTCCGTCCTCGTCGCCGACGACGTTCAGCCCGGTGGGCACGACCTTGCGGCCGTCGACAGTCGTCGTCCGCTCGTCGACGCTCGCCCCGACTTCCCGCTTGCGGTCGACGGGGACGTACACCGTCAGCGACGCGGCCGCGCCGCCGGACCCGGAAGCGCAAGCATCGTCGCCGCCGGCGGCGTCGACCGCGCGGTCGACCGTCCCGGCCGTGAGCAGCGGAAGGTCGCTCGCGACGGTGAGCACGGGTCGGCCGACCCGATCCAGCGCGTAGCCGAGGTCGGAAACGTAGCCGTCGCCGGGGGCCTCGATGACCGTCAGGTCATCACGTCCGATGAGGTGTGTCGCGGTCGCGGGCGTGTGCGGCGAGACGACGGCGTGGACGCCCTCGATCCGACTTTCGGCGAGCGCCATGAGCACACGGTCGACCATCGGAACGCCGCCGATCTCGACCAGCGGCTTCTCGGTGTCGGCGCCGACCGCTCCGAGGCGGGTGCCCCGGCCGCCGCACATCACGAGAGCGTCCACGCGATCACCCCCATGTGCAGCCCGACGACTCGGGAGATCTCGTTCGTCGCACCGAGCACGTCGCCGCTGACGCCGCCGATCCGAGCGCTCGCCCACCACAGCGCCGCGGCGGCGACGAGGGCGGCGGCGACGAGGACGGCGATCCCGGGCGCAAGCGCGGGCCACCCCACGAGCGCGACGGGCGCCGCCACTGCCCCGACCCACACGAGCGAACGGGGTCCGGACTCGGCCGTCAGCGCGGAGCCGAGCCCCCCGTGGGGTGCCTCGCCGACACAGACGAGCGCCGCCGTCGCCGCCTTCGCGGCGACCTCGGCGCCGATCACGAGGCCGACGGCGGGCAGCGGGGCGACCCGTGCGAGGTCGACGACCAGCGCGGCCCCGGCCGCGAGCCCGAGGACGACCACCGCGAGCGCGAGCGCCCCGCCGACGCCGAGGGAACTGTCCTTCAGTACCTCCAGACGACGCTCGGCGTCGCCGTGGACGACGGCCGCGTCGCCCAGGTCCGCGACGCCGTCGAGGTGGGTGATCCCGGTGACTGCGTACAGCCACGCGACGAACACCACCGCGACCGTCTCGGTCGGGACGGCGGCGCCGATCCCGCCGGGCGCCAGCGCGACCGCCGCGATCGGGAGCGCGAGCAGCGCGCCGATCGGGTAGCCGACGGCCGGGATCGCTGCCGGCGTCCGCCGGAACGCGTCCCAGCGCGCGTCGCTGTGGCCGACGGGGACGCGGGAGAGGAACCCGAGCGCGCCCGCGACGGCGGCGATGGGGCTCGGAGTCACGGCCCCACCCTCGCCACCGCCACGGCCGCTCCGGCGAGCAGGAACGCCAGCGCCCCCGCGACGGCGACCGCGCGGACGCCTCGCCGCGCCTCGTCGAGCGAGGGGAGTGCGGCGTCGGAGTTCAGCGTGTACGCGCCGGACTTCTCAAGTCGGACGCCGAGGGCGGCCGCGGCGGTCGCCATCGGCCACCCGGAGTTGGGCGAGGCGGGGACGCGCACCCAGCGTCGGGCGTCGACGAGCGACCGCGGCGACCCGGCGGCGACGGCGAGCAACACGGCCGAGACGCGGGCGGGCACCCACATAACCGCGTCGTCGAGGCGGGCGCTCGCGGTGCCGACCGGCCTGTCAGGATAGCCGAGCATCGAGTCGAGCGTGTTCACGCCCTTCACCCAGGCGGCGGCCGCGACGCCGACGGCGACCGAGCCCTGCGCGCCGATCGCGAACGCCAGCAGGGGTGCGACGAGTCCGTCCGCGAGGTTCTCGGCGGCGCTCTCGACGGCGGCGCTCCGGATCTCCGCGGCCGACAGCGACGACGTGTCCCGGCCGACGAGCGCGATCGCCGACTCGCGGGCGGCGTCGGCGTCGCGCTCGGCCGCGTCGACCACCTCGCTCGCGACGGCGACGAGCATCCGCAGGCTCGTGAGCGAGAACAGCGCGAGTCCCGCGACCACCGCAGTGGCGACGGGGGTGACGCCCCCGCTGCCCCCGAGAACACCGGCGCCGGTGACGACCCCCCACGCGACCGCCGCGACCGCCAGCGGCAGGACGACCGCGACGGCGACCCCGACGGCCCGCGGTCGGGTCCACTCGCGCTCGACGGCGCCGACGACCCGCCCGAACAGCGCGATCGGATGCACGCGACTCGGCGGCTCCGCGAACGCGGCGTCGAGCGTCGCCGCCAGCCCGACGGCAGCGAGGGCGGTCAGCCCCATCGCTCCGCGACGACCGACGGCAGTTCCGGAAGCGACACCTCCCCGACCGGGACGAACCGCGCGCCGGCGTCGGTCGCCCCGCCGTCGGTCTCCGGGTCGTCGCCGACGTGGAGCAGCCGCCCGACTGGTGTGCCGAGGTCGGCGGCGACCGCCTCGAACGCCCGCGCGTCGGGCTTTCGCCACCCGCACTCGACGCTGGCGGTCACGGCGTCGAGGTCCCCGGCGTCCACGACCGACCGCTCCAGCGTCCGCCCGACGAGCCCGGGAACGCTGCAGTTCGACAGGACGCCGACGGGGTACGTTTCGGACAGCGTCGCGACCGCCTCGGCGGCGCCGGGTCGCGTCTCGACCGGGCGATCGAACGCCGCGCGGACGGCCACCGCGGCGTCGTCCACGAACGGACGCGCCTCGTGCTCGGGGCCGCGGCTCGCCAGCGCGGCCGCGACGTGGTGATGGAGCGGTCGTTCGACCCCCGCCGTGTACTCCAAGTGTGGCTCGGCGTACGCGTCGGCCCAGTCGTCGGGGACGGCGACGCCCCGATCGCGGAGCTCGGCGGCGACGGCCGCGGCCGGATCGTCGGGCGTGTCGGCGTCGACGAGGGTGCCGAACAGGTCGAACGAGACGGCGGCGATGCCGCCGTGACCGCCCGCGTCGTCCTCGACGGCGCCGCCCGACCCGCCCGCCCCCACCTCAGATCGCCTCCAGGAACGAGTCGAACGCGCCGCTCTCGGGGTGGACGTGCGCGTACGTGCCGAGCGTCCGGTGCTCGGTCAGGCCGTCCATTCCGTCGGCGATGCCGTCGCCCCGGACCACCTCGAAGGCGAAGCGGGCGTCGTCGGCCACCTCGGCCGAGGAGTAGTGGAACTCGTGGCCGCGGCGGGTCTCGCCCGCTCGGGCGGTGAGCGTGTCGTCGCGGGCGCGAAGCTCGACGTGGTCGAGCGCTTGATACCGGTCGTGCATCCGCACGTCCGCCGGGAGGACGCCTGCCATCCCGTGTGTGTCGCCGTCGGCGGTCGTCAGCGTCTCCGCGAGCGCCATCAGTCCGCCGCACTCCCCGAGCACGGGGAGGCCCTCCGCCGCTCTGTCCGCGAGGTCGTCGAGCGCGTCGCTGTCGGCGAGCGCGGGCGCGTGGAGTTCGGGGTAGCCCCCGGGGAGGTAGACGGCGTCGCACTCGGGCAGCGCGTCGCCGCGGGTCGGCGCGAACGTCTCCACCTCGGCGCGCTCCCGGAGGCGCTCCAGCGCCGCCGGGTAGTGGAACGCGAAGGCGGCGTCGTCGGCGACCGCGACGCGCTTCCCGGTCGGGGATCCGGAGTCACGCTCGGGCGGTCGCGAGTCGCGCCCGATCGGTCGCGGCGGCTCGCGCGCGAGGTCGGCCAGCGCCTCGGCGTCGAGGTGGTCGGCCGCGGAATCGAGCGCCTCGCCGGGAAGGGGCGACTCCTCGCCCATGTGGAGCCCGAGGTGCCGGTCGGGGATCGCCAGATCCGGGTTCGGGGGGATCCGTCCGAGGTAGGCGATCCCCTCGGGCAGCGCGTCGCGGATCCCCCGCTCGTGGCGCCCGCCGTGGGCGCGCTGGGCGATCACGCCCGCCACGTCGATGTCGCGGCCGGCGTGGGCGGCGTACTCGCGAAAGCCCAGCGACGTCGCGGCGACGCTTTCCATCCCCGCGCTCGCGTCGACGACGAGCACAACCGGAAGGTCGAGCGCCTCGGCGACCCGGGCCGTGCTGGACCCGTCGCCGTCGTACAGCCCCATGACGCCCTCGACCACGCAGAGGGCGGGGGACGACGTCCCCCGCGAAGACGGGTCGCACCCGTCGGAGCCGCCGCGATAGTAGTTCCGGCGGAGGCCCTCCTCTCCCTGCATCCAGACGTCGAGCGTCCGAGAGGGGGTGCCGGCGATGCGCTCGTGGTGGCTCGGGTCGATGAAGTCCGGGCCCGCCTTCGCCGGCTGGACAGCGTAGCCGGCGGCGTCGAGCGCCCGGATGGCCGACAGCGTCGCGACGGTCTTGCCCACGCCGGAGGCGGTGCCGCCGAGGACGAGTCCCCTCACGGCTCCCCCTCCGGCGCCGTCCCCGCCCCATCGGGCGACCCCTCAACGGCCCCCTCGGAGGCGTCGGCTCCCGCGAGCAGGCGGTCGTACACGTCGACGATCCGCTCGCGGAGGTCGGCCATCGAGGCGGCCGACTCCTCGACGAGGTGGAGCGCCCCGCCCATGCCGACACCCTCCTTCGCCTCGCCGGCGACGTACGCCGCCATCGCGGGATGCTCGACCCCGTCGAACCCGGGGTCCGTGACGGTCAGGTCGACGCTCAGTGAGTCGGCGAGCCCGGCGATCCCGGCGGAGCCGTCGTCCGCGACGAACGACGTGGTCGCGAGCGTCAGCGGCGCGTCGACGCCCGCGTGACGGACCAGCGCCGCGGCGGCGGCGAGTTGCGTCCCGCCGGCGAGCGTCACCTCCGTGTCCGACTCCACGGCGCCCGCCGTCAGGCCGGCGACCGCCGCGAGTACGGGGTCGCCGACGGCCGTAACCGCCCGAAGCGGGTCGCCGGCAGCGTCGCCGGGCGCGAGCCCGCCGGCGTCGAGTCCCGCGGCGACGACCCGCCGCTTCAGGTCGAGGGGGTTCTCCGGAAGCGACGACGACACCGCCGGCTCCTCGCCCAGCGCGGTCAACACGCCGAGCGCGGTGGTCGTGCCGCCCGGAATCGTCTCCCCGATCACGATCCGGTCGTCCGGGAGCGCGCCCCCGAGTTCGCGCGCCCGCTCGTACGTCCCCTCGGCGCCGGGGACCGCCGTCGGCTCCCGCACGTCCGCGCCGGGTCCCTCGCCGACGTCGATGGCCGGTGCCCCCGTCCGGCCGGCGATCCCGGCGTCGACGCCGATCGCGTCGAACCCGAGCAGCTCCCTGGCCGCGCGCGTCACAACCGCGGGCGTGGGACAGCCCGTCGGGCTCACCGGCACGACCGGCGCGAGCGTCGGCTCGCCGTGAACGACCACGTCGAGGTCGGCTCCGGGCGTGTGACGCATCAGCTCCGGGTCGGCCCCGGCTGCGCTGATCCCCGGCTCCGCCGCGGTCTCGGTCGTCCCGGCGACGAGGACGAGTCTCACGCACCGACCTCCGACTGCTCGGGTGAGTCCGGTCCGCGTGGGGTCGCCGATGACTTCTGCATGCCAGTAGGAGACACGGCGCCCGGTATAACAATTGTGAGTGCGTTAGGACAAATCCGATTGACTCCCGTCGCTACGACTCTCCCGTGTCTCGATCGCTTTCCCGCAGCGCCGTCACCATCGGGGAACCGACCGCGGGGTCGTCGTTGATGGCCGTGCGGACGCCGAACGCGTCCGCGAGCGCGTCGTCCGAGAGAACCTCCCGCGGGGTTCCGCTCGCACGGACGGATCCGCCCGCGAGCAACACGAGCCGGTCGCACACCCGCGCCGCGAGGTTCAGGTCGTGGATCGCCGCGAGGGCGGCCTTGCCGTCGTCGACGCTCTCCCGGACGAGTTCGAGCGTCCGGACCTGATGGTTGATGTCGAGGCTGGCGGTCGGTTCGTCGAGCAGGAGGCCCGGCGTCTCGGCGGCCAGCGCCCGGGCGAACAGCACGCGCTGGCGCTCGCCGCCCGACAGCGTCGTCACCGAGCGGTCGGCGAATTCCCGGACTTCGGCGCGCTCCATCGCCCGGTCGACGGCGTCGCGGTCGGCCTCGGTCGTCGTCCCGAACCGGGAGACGTAGGCGGTTCGCCCCATCTCGACGATCGCCTCGACGGGGAACTCGAACGCCGTGTTCGTCTTCTGTGGGACCGTGGCGACACGACGGGCGACCTCGCGTTGAGACAGTTCCCGGCGGTCGCGGCCGTCCAGTTCGACGGTGCCCCCGTCGATCCCGAGCGTACCGTTCACGGCGGCGACGAGCGTGGTCTTGCCGGCGCCGTTGGGGCCGACGAGCCCCACGAGCTCCCCGCGGTCGACCGACAGCGAGACGCCGTCGAGGACGCGCTCGCCGCCGCGGGAGACGACGAGATCGCGGACGGCGATCATCGGGGGGTCGCCGGCGGCGTCGATGTCAGTTCCTCCCGTCACATCGCCGGCGTCGATCCGATCGCTCACAGGTCGTACACCTCCCGAGTCCGCAGCAGGTACAGGAAGAAGGGAGCGCCCACGGCGGCGGTGACGATCCCGACCGGCAGCTCCGCGACGCCCGAGCGCGCGAAGGTGTCGGCGGCGACGAGGAAGCTCCCGCCCGCGAGCGCGCTCGTCGGCAGGAGCACTCGGTGATCCGGGCCGACGAGCAGGCGGACGCCGTGGGGGACGATGAGGCCGACGAAGCCGATGACGCCCGAGACGGCGACCGCGGCGCCGGTCAACACCGAGGAGACGGCCAGCAGGACGCGCTTGCTCCGCTCGGCGTCGACGCCGAGCGCGACGGCGTCCGTCTCGCCGAGTAAGAGCACGTTCAGGTCCCGGGCGTACGCGAACAACACGAGCGTCAGCGCGGGGACGACCACCGCGGCGGCGGTCACCTCCGACCAACTCGCGCCGCTGAGGTGGCCCATCAGCCAGTACGTCACCCGGCGGATCGACTCCCCGGAGTGCAACAGGAGATACGAGACCACGGCCCCCAGAAACGTCTGTACTGCGACGCCCGCGAGCAGCAGCGTCGCCACGGGCGTCCGGCCGTCGCGACTGGCGATCAGGTAGACGCCGAAGCCCGCGAGGAGCGCGCCGCAGAAGGCGGCGATCTGGAGCCCGGCACCGTCGGTCAGGAGCGGCCGGAGCGGCCCGAGCAGCGCCAGCACTCCGGCGGGGGCGACGATCCACGAGACGGCGCCGACGGCCGCGCCCGAGGAGACGCCGATGATCCCCGGGTCCGCCATCGGGTTGCGGAAGAACCCCTGCATCACCGTGCCGGCGGACGCGAGGCCGACGCCGACGAACGCCGCAAGCAGGATCCGCGGGAGGCGAACCCGCATGACGATCGCCTCGTGTGTGCTCGACACCGGGAACGCGAACGGGTGCGCGAACTCGACGCGGAGGGGGAGGCCGGCGGTCAACGGCCCGCCGCCCCCGACGGCGTCGGCTGCCCACTCGAGGCCCACCGGGACCGCGACGGCGTTGGCGACGACGGCCGCCACGGTTCCGGCGGGGATCGACACCGGTCCGATGCCGGCGCTCGCCGTCACGACTCCGACGAGGAGCCCGAGGAGGGCAGTCGAGTAGCCGGCGGTGCGGCGCCAGACGCGTGTCACGATCTCAAGGCCGCTTGCATTAGATAAATATTTATTGTCTTATCCGGACGCTGGGAACGTGACACGACGGACACGGACGCTGTTGATCGCGACGCTGTTGGTCGTCGCCGCGGCGGTCCCGGCGGTCGGGGCCGCGGCCGCGGGGACGGCCGCCGGAACGGCATCGGACGGCGGACAGAGCGGCGTCGGGGAGTCCCCCGCGCTCGGCGCGGCCGACGCATCGAGCGCACAGACGGGGGCGACCTGCGAGTTCCCGGTCACCGTCACGGACGCGACGGGAACCGATGTGACGCTCGAGGAGCGCCCCGAGCGGGTCACGACGCTGAACCCCAGCGCGGCACAGACCATGTGGGAGATCGGCGGCGAGTCGCAGGTCGTCGGCGTGAGCCAGTTCGCGCTGTACCTCGACGGCGCCGACTCCCGGACGAACGTCTCGGCGGCCGGCTTCGGCGTGAGCGTCGAGAAGGTCGTGGGCACGAACCCCGACCTCGTGCTCGCTCCGAACGCGACCTCCGCCGGGACCATCCAGGCGCTGCGCGACGCGGGGGTGACGGTGTTCCACTTCTCCGGGGCGACGACGATCGAGGACGTACGCGAGAAGACGACGCTCACCGGCCGGCTCACCGGCAACTGTGAGGGCGCCGCCGAGGCGAACGCGTGGATGACCGCGAACGTCGAAACCGCCCGTGAGGCGACCGCCGACGCCGAGGACAGGCGCGTGCTGTACCCGCTCGGCGGCGGCTACATCGCCGGCAGCGAGACGTTCATCTCCGCGATGATCGACACCGCCGGCGGCACGAACGTCGCGGCCGAGCGCGACCTCACCGGCTACCCGCAGATCAACGACGAGGTCGTCCTCGAGCTGGCGCCCGACTACCTCGTCGTCACGGGCTACTCGTCGTACCTCCTCGGTGAGGAGCCGTACGCGAGCACGCCCGCGGTGCAGAACAACAACACGGTTTCCGTTGACCGCAACTGGATGAACCAGCCCGCCCCGCGCTCGGTCGTCATGGGCGTGCGGACGCTGACCGAGGGCTTCCACCCCGAGGCGGCCGCCGAGGCTGACTTCCAGTCGCGCGAGGAAGCCGTGGCCGCGATGGAGACCGAGACGCCGACCGCGACCGAGAGTCAGCCGATCACCGACACGGCGACCGAGACGACGGACGAGGCGCGAACGACCAGCGCCGGCGCGACCGCGACCTCCGGTCCCGGATTCGGCGTCGCGATCGCGGTGCTAGCCGTGCTCGGCTCGGCGTTGCTGGCGCGGCGCGGCCGGTAACTCCCTCCACGAGTTTTATTTTCCCCTGCGGGGACCGCTCTTCCATGAGCGCGAGCCCCGCCGAACGCCTCCGGGAGAACCTCACTGGCGTCGTGAGCACCGTCGTCACCGGGATCTGGCTCGCCGCCATGTTCACCGGCCAGGACTGGTGGCTCGCGGCGCTGCTGTTCGGATACGTCGTCGTCGTGCCGATCACCGCGATGCTGTTCGGCGACGAGGACGACATCGAGGAGTGGCGGAACGAGGAGGCGAAGCGGGTCGAGGGACCCGACGGTGTCGACGGGGAGACCACCACTCGCCCCGAGGAGCCGCCGGCCGACCCCGACACGCGTGACGCCCTCGGGACCCTCCGCGACCGCTACGCCCGCGGCGAACTCACCGACGAGCAGTTCGAGCGAAAGCTCGACCGGCTCCTGGAGACGGAGTCGCTGGAGGACGCGGAGGACCGGGTCGAGCGTGACCGCCGGACGGGCGAGCGGGAGCGGCGCGAGGCCGAGCGGGAGTAGCGTGCCGGTCGCGGCCGCGGTCGCCGTCCGCCGATAGCACCCTTTTTCCGCGCGGGCGCCGCCCCTCCGGTATGGTCGAGAACGTCCTCTACCCCGCGTACTTCGACGCGGCGCTCACCCGCGCCGCGGGGCGACGCGTCCCCGAGGACCTCGCGGTGTCGGAGCCGACGGTCGACGAGATCGCGCAGGCCGTCCAGCAGGTCGGCTACGACGCGAAGATCGAACGGGACACGACGTACAGCCGGGAGTACGAGCCCCGCGGGCGCGTGATCGTCACGGGCACCGAGGAGACCGCCAAGAACGACCTCGTACAGGCGGTTGGCGCCTACCTCGGCGTCATCCGCGGGGACTGACGCCGCGCCGTGGTGGTCCCATGAAGCGCGTCGGCGAGGTGGTCCGCACGGCCCAGGGGCTCGCGGTCGTGCGCGTCCCCGAGGGGACCGACCCGGCTCGCATCGGCAGCGAGGTCGTCGACGAGTCGCTTTCGACGGCGGGTCGCGTCGTCGACGTGTTCGGCCCGGTCGAGCGTCCCTACGTCGCGGTGTCGCCGACGGACCGCTCGCGGCTGACTGGGTTGCTCGGCGCGAAGCTGTACGCGCGGTGAGGTGACCGCGTCCGGACGGCCGCGCCGACGCGCGGCAGTCGCCGGACTTTATGCTGCGCGTTACCTCCGAATTCGCACGCACATACATGTCCGGGGAAGGCACCCGCCAGCCGGCGGCCGAACTGGGGCTTCTCGACGCGACCATGATCGGCATGGGCGCGATG
Organism: Halobaculum rubrum; assembly: GCF_019880225.1. Lineage (NCBI taxonomy): Archaea > Methanobacteriati > Methanobacteriota > Halobacteria > Halobacteriales > Haloferacaceae > Halobaculum > Halobaculum rubrum. The sequence continues at coordinate 1,003,011 of NZ_CP082284.1, read as the reverse complement.
ATCGGTGCCGGGATCTTCGTGTTGACAGGTCTCGCTGCCGAGATATCCGGCCCCGCTGCTGTGCTCGTGTTCACACTCAACGGCGTCGTGACCGCGTTCACTGGGCTCTCGTACGCCGAGCTCGCGGCGGCTATCCCGAAGTCCGGGGGCGGCTACGCCTTCGTTCGGGAGGTGTTCGACGACGTGGGGTCGTTCGTGATGGGGTGGATGTTGTGGTTCGCGTACATGATCGCCGGCGGCCTGTACGCGCTGGGGTTCGCCCCGAACTTCCTGGAACTGCTTCACGTCTACGGGTTCGTCCCCCCGCCCGAGGCAGTCAGCGCGATCGCGGTCCCGGTCGTTCCCGTCGACATCCCCGCAGCGGTCGCGCTCGCGATGACCGCGGTCGGCCTGCTCGTCCTCGTCAACGCGGTGTCGACGGCCGCCAGCGGAAGCGTCGAGACCGTCTTCACGATCGTGAAAGTGTCCATCCTGGTCGTGTTCGTCGCCTTCGGGCTGCTGTCGGCCGGCGGCGGTGGGGAGACGAGCTTCACGTTCCAGAACTTCGACCCGCTGTTCCCCGACGCGGGAGGGGCCGCGAGCATCCTCCCGGCGATGGGGCTGACATTCATCGCCTTCGAGGGGTACGACCTCATCACGACCGTCACCGAAGAGGTCGAGAACCCCCGCGAGAACATCCCGAAGGCCATCTTCGTCAGCCTCGTGGCGACGGTTCTCGTCTATCTCGCGGTCGTCACCGTCGCCGTCGGGACGCTCGGTGCCGAGGGGTTGGCCCAGGCGGGCGAGGCCGGGATCGCCCGCGCGGCCACCTCGTTCATGCCGACGGACCTGCCGGTCATCCGCAACGGCGGCGCAGTCATCGTCTTCGGCGCGGTGTTCTCCACGATCACGGCGCTGAACGCCGTCGTCATCGCCTCCTCGCGCGTGGCGTTCTCGATGGGCCGGGAGGGGCAACTGCTGCCCTCCTTCGGCGACATCCACCACCGCTACGGGACGCCGTTCGTCGCCATCCTCGCCAGCGCGGTCGTGATGCTCGCGTCCGTCTCGCTTCCCACTGCGAGCGCGGGCAACATGTCGAGTCTCTTCTTCCTCCTCTCGTTCATCGTCGTCAACGTCTCGGTTATCCGGCTCCGCCGGCGCCGCCCCGACATGGCGCGCCCCTACGAGATCCCCTACTACCCGATCCCGCCGCTGTTGGGGATCGCGTTGAACACGATCCTGGCCGGGGTGCTCGTGGAGTACCTCCTCCGTACCGACCGCCTCGCGCTCGCGTTGAGCGCCGGCTGGATCGCCGTCGGCCTCGTCGTCTACTACGCGCTGGAACGGTACCGCGGGCGGTCGGCCGACGCCGACGCGAGCGCGACGAGGGACGGCGCAGCCGACGCGCCTAACACGGACGAGCGGGACGGGTGAGGTATGGCAGGACCACTTCGCGTCCTCGTCGTCGGCGGCGGCCGCGTCGGTTCATACGTGGCCCAGCTGCTGGACGATCGGGGTCACGACATCGTCGTCATCGAGCAGGACCCCGACCTCGTGGACGAACTCTCCGACGAGTACGTCGCCACCATCATCGAGGGCGACGCGACACGCCCCAGCATCCTCGAACAGGCCGGCCTCGACCGGGTCGACGTCGTCACGGCGCTGACCGGCAACACCGGGACGAACCTCGCGGTGTGTCTGGCCGTCTCGCAACTCGCGCCGGAGGTGTGGACGGTGATGCGCACCGACCACGCGATCGGGGACGAGTACCATCGCTTCGTCGACTCCGTGGTGTTCCCGGAGCGTGCCGGCGCCCGTGCGGCGGTCAACTCCGTCGAGCACGGGGTTCGCTCGCTGGAGGACGTCACGGGGGCCCTCGAGATCATGGAGATCGAGGTCGTCGACGGGGCGCCCGTCGCGGGCCGATCGCTGACCGACGTGACGCTGCCCCGCGGGAGCCTCGTCGTCTCCGACGCCGACGGCGAGCGCATCGCCGGCTCGGAGACGGTGCTCGAAGCCGGTCGGTCGTACGTCGTCGCCGCCCAATCCGACGTGAGCGACGAGGTGCTGAACCTCATGCGCGGGGGCGCCGACCGGAGCGACTGACTGCGGCCCGTCGCCGCGGCGACCGCGGACGCGCCACGCCCCGGCGCGTCGTGCTCGCGCCCGCCGCGGTCCACCTCGCCAGCGCGGCCGCCACGCTCCCCGCGACCGTCCCGTCAGGCTTTACCTGCGGCGTCGCAAATCTCGGTTCAACGATGGCACGAGCAGCCGAACGGGCCGAGTTGGTGCCCGTCATCGGGCTGGAGGTCCACGTCCAGCTCGAGACGGACACCAAGATCTTCTGCGGATGTTCCACCGACCCCGTCGAGGAGGAGGAGCCCAACACGCGCGTCTGTCCCACCTGTCTCGGGCTCCCCGGAGCCCTCCCGGTGCTCAACGAAGCGGCCGTCGAGGCCGCCGTCAAGGTGGGGAAGGCGCTCGACGCCGACATCCCCGAGGAGACCCGGTTCCACCGGAAGAACTACTACTACCCCGACCTCCCGAAGAACTTCCAGATCACCCAGTACGACGCGCCGCTGTGTGCCGACGGCGAGCTGGAGTTCTCCCACGAGGGCGAGCGCCGCACCGTCAGCGTCCGCCGCGCCCATCTGGAGGAGGACCCCGGGAGCCTGCGCCACGTCCGCGAGGGGCCGGCGGATCTCGACGTGCGCACCACGTCCGTCGACCGCGCGGACTACTCGCTGGTCGACTACAACCGCGCGGGCACGCCGCTGATGGAGGTCGTCACCGAGCCCGACTTCCGCGACCCGAAGGAGGTACGCGCCTTCCTGGAGAAGCTGGAGGAGGTCCTCGAGTACCTCGGCGTGTTCGACGCCGGCCGCGACGGCAGCCTCCGCATCGACGCGAACCTCTCGATGATCGAGGCGAGTGCGGTCGGCGACGACGGTCGTATCGACGACGACGTGCTCGACTCCGCCAACCGCACGGAGGTCAAAAACATCTCCAGCCACAAGGGCGCCGAGCAGGCGCTCAGCTACGAGCGGAACCGACAGGAGAACCTCATCAAGCGCGACAAGGCCGTCGAACAGGAGACGCGCCACTTCAACGAGACGCACGGTAACACCGTCTCGATGCGCTCGAAGGAGGAGGAGAAGGACTACCGCTACTTCCGGGAGGCGGATCTGCCCGCGCTGCAGGTGTCCGACTGGAAGGAGCGAATCGCCATCCCGGAGCTGCCGGACGCCCGCCGCGAGCGCTTCCGCGAGGCGTACGGCCTCGACACGGAGGCCGCCTCGAAGCTCACCTCCCGCAAGGCCGTCGCCGACTTCTACGAGGACGTCGCCGGCCAGTTCGACCCCGATCTGGCGGCCGCGTGGGTCGCCGACACCCTGCTCGGAGAGCTGAACTACCGCGACATGGCGATCGAGGACGTGACCGACCGGCTCGACGAGTTCACCCGCCTGATCGAGCTCGTGGACGGCGAGGAGGTGACGACGAAGAACGCCGAGGAGGTCGTCCTCCGCGCGATGCTCGACGAGGGCCTGTCCCCCGACGAGGTCATCGAGCGCGAGGGGCTCGGGACCGCCGGCGACGACGAGGTCGCGACGGCTGTCGCGGAGGCGATCGAGGAGAACCCCGACGCGGTCGACGACTACCACGCCGGCGAGGGCGGCGCGATCAACTTCCTCGTCGGGCAGGTGATGGCCAAGACCGGGGGCTCGGCGGCGCCGGGTGACGTGAACGCGATGCTGCGCGAGCGGCTGGACGAGTAGGCGGCGACTCGACCCGTGCGTCGCGTTTCGCTCTCGATCCGTCAGCCTACGTTCCGCCGTCGTCGACGTCGCGGTACATTCCGCGCTCCCCGTCCTCGCGTGTCGTCATGACGATCCCGCTGAACAGCATGAGCACCGCGAGCGCGACCATGCCGAGGTCCCAGCCCATCCCGGCGGTCGCGGTCGAGCCCATGCTGCCCATCGTCCCCGTTCCGCCGGTCATCCCCATGCCGGTCATTCCGGCACCTCCCAGCGCCTGGAGCAGCAGCATCACGAGCGAGTAGGCGATCATCAGGGGGCCGCTCGCGCTCCCGAGCCGCTTGACCGCCGGCGTCAGCAGGACCGCGCCGTGAACCACGACGACGACGCCGATCGCGAGCATCACCCAGCTCGCGAGCCCGATCCCGGTCGTCCCCGCCATTCCGCCGGATCCGGTCATCCCGCCCGATCCCATCGCTCCGCCGGCCCCCGTCATCGTTCCGCCGACGGTCGCGGACACCAGCGAGTACACGCCGGAGGTGATCGCGATCGCCGCGCCGTACGGCCGCGTCGTCGATCCGTCCATGTCCTCGGATTCGGGCGCCACCCGCTTGGATACACCGGCCGCGACGACGGCGATCTCGGGTCAGTCGTCGGTCGCGGGGTCGCCATCGCCGTCGTCGCCGTCGTGGTCGGGTCTCGTTTCGCCGTCGCGGTCGGAGCCTCCCGCCGCGTCGAGACCGGGTTCCGGCCCCTCGTCTCGTTCGACCACGCCCTCGGTCCACGTCCCCCGGAGGAACCACAGCGCTCCCACGATCAGCGACCCGACCGCGCCGAACGTCCACGCCCACCAGAGGCCGTCGGGGCCGAGCCCCAGTCCCGACACCGGGCCGACTCCGGGGACGACGACGGTGAACGAGTACGCCAGCACGACGGCCGCGGGGATGCGCAGCCCCCACCGCGAGAGCAGCGACAGCCCCATCGCGGTGCGGGTGTCGCCGGCGCCGCGGAACGCCCCCTGTAGCACCATCAGCCCGCCGAAGGCGGCCCACGCGGGCGCGGTGATCCGGAGGAACGAGACGCCCTCCTCGACGACGGCGGCGTCGTTGACGAACACGCGGATCGCGAGGGCGGGGAGGAACCAGACGACGGCGCCCGCGAGCGCGAGGACGGCCATCGTGCCGCCGGTGGCGGTCCACGCGACCCGGCTCGCGCGGTCGGGCGTGTCGGCGCCGAGGTTCTGCCCGACGCCCGTCGCCGTCGCCTGCCCGACCGCGCCGGCGACGCTCCAGGAGACGGACATCAGGCGGACGCCGACGCCGTAGGCGGCGGTCGCGGCCGGGCCGAACCGCGCGACCAGCGCGGCCATCGCCACCGCGGCAAACGAGCGGGCCCAGCCGTCCAGCGTGCCCGGATACCCGATATCGACGAGCTTGCGCAGCACCGCGGGGTTTGGCCGGAGGTCGCCGAGGTGGAGCTGGATCCCCCAGTCCCCCCTCACGAGGACGTAGATCCCGGCCGCGGCGGCGAGCGCGCGGGAGATGAACGTCGCGACGGCGGCGCCCCGCGTCCCCATCGCGGGGATCGGTCCGACCCCGAGGATGAACACGGGGTCGATGACGATGTTGACGCCTGCGGAGGCGGCCACGAGCCACATCGCGGTCTTGGTGTCGCCGGCGCCCTGCAGGGAGGCACGAAAGGCGAAGAAGAGGAACGTGAGCGGGAGGGTGAGGAAGATCACCTCGATGTACGCCAGCGCCTCCGTGAACACGACGCCCTCGGCGCCGATCCAGTTCAACAGCGGGCGGCGCGCGAGCAGTCCGACGGCGGCCAACACGACGGAGACGCCGATCGCCAGCAGCGTCGTCTGGCCGACCACCTCGTCGGCCCGGCGGTCCTCGCCGGCGCCGACGTGCTGGGAGACGAGCGCGATGGTCGCCGCGGTGAGGCCCATCGCCGTGGAGACGAACATCCACGAGAGCGGGAACATGAGCGACACCGCGGCGACGGCCTCGGGGCTGACTCGGCCCACCCAGAACACGTCCGCGAGGTTGTAGAGGGTCTGGAGGAGGTTGCCGAGCACGAGCGGCCACGCGAGGCTGAACAACCGGGGCGCCACCGCTCCCTCGGTCATGTCGACGCGCGCGTCGGTGTTCGGCATGGAGGGGTCTACTGTCCGGGTGGTTCGCTGGCGCCTAACAGTTGTGGAGACGGTCGTCGCGGCCGGAATCCGGCCCCCGTCGGTCCCTCAGGTGGAACCCGCCGTTACGACTCCCGGACGCTGTCGCGCCCGACCTGGTACAGGGTGAGCGCGCCGAACAGGACCGCGACCCCCTCCAACGCGCGCTCGACGCCGGGTTGCTCGGAGTATCCGTCGTGGATCTCCTCCTCGTAGACGACGACGAACCGGCCGTCGTCGCGATAGATCCGTCCGGGATCGTGTCCCCGGATCGGGTCGTCGCGGCGAGCCTCACCCGTGTCGAGCGCCTCGCGGACGGCGGGGGGTGCACCCTCGGGATTGCTCGCCACGTCGCCGAGGGCCACTTCGGGGTCGACCCGGTCGACTCCGAGCACGAACGACCCGTTCGCCGCGTCGTGGGAGACGGTCCGTTCGTAGACTGGGCCGGAGGTCCCGAAGACGACGTAGTCCGGGCCGAATACCTGCGGGTCACCGCCGTAACTCCCCATTCCGGGATAGTCGACGCTGACGTTCCCGTCGCGGAGGCGCGATTCGAGATAGCAGCCGCGGTCGCGATCGATGGCAGCGAGCGTCGAGAAACAGGCGATCCGATCGGTCGGTCCCCGCCAGTAGTCTCGTTCCGTCATCGAGACCTCGCCGCCGTCGACGTCGATCTCGGCGGTGCGATAGGCGTAGTCCGTGCCGGTGAGGTCCAACGGCGGCCCCCACAGGGGCGCGGTCACGAGGAGGAGGGCGAGCGCGAGACGGGCGCGCGAACGGGTGTCCATAGCGCTGGCCAGTTCCGGAACCGGCATGAAAGGGGCGATCCCACCGACCGAGTCACTCGGCGCCGTCGCCGCCGTCCGCCGTGACCGTCCCGGATCCGGTTCCCGCGTCGGTACCGACCGCGTCCGCGTTGGCCCGCGCGCCCCGTTCGCGACGACTGGACGCGAGGCGACCGCGCAGGCGCGACCCGACGACAACGACCCCGTACACGGCGATCGCGGTGAGCACGATCGTCCCGCCGGCGGCGACGTCGTACCAGTACGACAGCGTGACGCCCGCGACGGTGGCGAGGAGGCCGGCGGCGACGCTCGCGGCGATCGACCGCTTGAAGCCGGTCACGGGGGACGCGGCGGCGACGGGGATCACGAGCATCGCGGCGACGAGGATGACGCCCATGATCTGCATCGCGCCGACGACGACCACCGCGGTGAGCACCGCGAGCAGGCGGTTGTACCGCGTCACGTCGATGCCGGCGGCGCGGGCGCCGACCTCGTCGAAGGTGACGTACACCAGCGGCCGGTAGGCGGCGCCGACCGCGAGGCCGACCAGGGTCGTCATCGCCAGCAGGACCCCGGCGTTCGCGCGCGAGACGGTCGCCAGCGACCCGAACAGGTAGGCGTTGATCCCGACGGCGATGCCGCCGTCGGCGGCGGTGATCAGCACGCTCCCGACCGCGAACGAACCGGTGAGCACGATCGCCAGCGACGTGTCGCGGTAGGCGCCGGCGTAGTCGACGAGCGTCTGGACGACCAGCGCGGCGAGGGCGGCGACGACCAGCGCGGTCGCCAGCGGCGGCACCGCGACCGCGAGGACCGCGTTGACGAACAGGCCGGCGGCGACGCCCGCGAAGGCCGCGTGCGCCAGCGTGTCGCCGATCATCGCCATCTCGCGGTGGACGAGGAAGCTCCCGACGAGCGGGCCGACGATCGCGACGCACACCGCAGCGAGATACGCCCGCTGCATGAACGGCAACGAGAGCACGTCGACGCCGGCCGCGCCCGCGAGACCGTCGAGGAGGCCGCCCCACAGGTCGTCCAGCAGGACCGCAAGCACCCGGTCGACGACGCCTCCTCCGGCGGCCGTGAGCGGGATGGTCGGTGCCGTCATCAGTGGTCGTGGGCCACGACGTGCTGTGCGTTCCCGTACGCCGCCGCGAGCGCGTCCGTCTCGACGAACGTCTCGGGGTCGCCGTGGAAGAACAGCTCCCGATTGAGACAGGCGATCTCGGAGGCGTGGGTCGTGACGACCCCGATGTCGTGCTCGATGAGCACGACCGTCATTCCCTCGTCGTTCAGTTCGTGCAGGAGGTCGTAGAACGCCTCCCGCGACTCGGCGTCGACGCCGACGGTCGGCTCGTCGAGCGCGAGGAGGTCCGCCTCGGCGGCGAGCGCCCGGGCGATGAACGCCCGCTGACGTTGGCCGCCCGAGAGGCGGCCGATCCGCCGGTCCGCGATGTCGGCGATCCCGACGCGCTCCAGCGCGGCCGCGACCGCCCGGCGGTCCTCGTCGCGGAACCGCCGGAAGAGCCGGTGCGGGTACCGGCCCATCCGGACCACCTCCTCGACGGTCACGGGCATCCCGCCGGCGGCCTCGCCCACGTCCTGCGGGACGTAGCCGACGCGCTCGCCGTCGGCGAACTCGTGGGGCGGTTCGCCGAACAGCGAGACCGTGCCGCTGTCCGGACGGCGCAGGCCGATCAGCAGTTCGAGGAGGGTCGTCTTCCCAGACCCGTTCGGGCCCACGAGGCCGAGGAACTCGCCGGCCTCGACCGTGAGCGACACGTCCTCGATCACCGGTCGGTCGCCGTAGGCGAACGTCGCCTCGCGCACGTCGACGGCCGCCGTCATCGCCGCAGCGCCCGCTCCAGCGTCGGGACGTTCACCTCCCGCATCACGTCGAGGTAGCCCCAGTCGCGTTCGGCCCACTCGTCGGTCAGCCCGGGCATCGCTGTCAGCGGCAGCACCGCCTCGGCATCCGTCTCGGCGACGAGCTGGTCGGCCGCCCGCTGCGACTCGATCGGGTCCGCACAGACGTGGCGGAGGTCGTGCTCGGCGATGACCGCCTGCGCGCGCTCGATGTCGCGCGTCGTCGGGCGGTCGTCCGGTGCCAATCCCGTCAGCGTCTCGACGTGGAGGCCGTATCGCTCGCCAAGATAGCGGACGGAGTTGTGGCCCGCAACGAGAAGCACGTCGCGGTCGGCCTCGGCGATCGTCGAGTCGATGCGCTCGTGGAGCGCGTCGAGTTCCACTCGGAACGCCGCGGCGTTCGCCTCGTGGGCGTCGGCCCCGCCGGGGTCGACCGACGAGAGCGCCTCCCGGACGGTTCCGACCGCGGTGCGGACGCGCAGCGGGTCCATCCAGAAGTGAGGATCCGTTCCGGCTCCGTGGCCGTGATCCTCATCGCCCTCGTGCTCGTCGTGGTGGTCGGTCTCGGTTTCGTGTTCGTTGTGGTGGTCGGTCTCGGTTTCGTGTTCGTCGTGGTTGTGGTCCTCCTCGGCGCCGTGGTCGTGGTCACCCTCCTCGTCGGGCGCCAGCAGGTCCACGTCGGCGCTGGCGTCGACGGTCCGGACGCCGGCGTCGTCGGCCGCGAGGTCGACGGCGATGTCGTCGGCCCACGGCTGGAACCCCGACATTCCGTGGACGAGGAGGTCGGCGGCCCGGATCGACTCGCGGACACGCGGCCCGGGCTCCCAGCCGTGACCGTGCTGTCCGACCGGAACCAACAGGTCAGTGCTCGTCGCGTCGCCGGCGACCGCGCTCGCGAGATCGCCGAAAACGAAGAACGTCGCCTGTACCGCCGCATCGCCCGCTCCCGCGTCGTCGCCGGCGGTCGCACCGCCGTCCGCGCGCGAACCCAGACAGCCGGCTACTGTGCCCGCGCCGACCCCACCGACGGCTCCGAGGACGGCTCGTCGCGTGTGTTCCATCTCTGGTTATTAATAAAGACCACTGGAATATTAACTTTAGCATTGAAAGTGGTACTGTGTTAGCAACGACCCTCGGTTCGGGGTACCGGCACGCCGCGCCGGCGGGCAAAGGGCGAAGGCTCCGGTCGCACAGTAGCGGGTATGTCCGACGCATCCGCGTCCGCGACCGCCGCCGATCCGGCGATCGCCGAGCGCCTCGACGACTACCGCGAGTCGCTGTTCGACCTCCTGCGACTGCCGACGGTGAGCGCCACGGGCGAGGGGATGGACGCCGGCGCGGACGCCGTCCGGGACCTGCTCGCCGACCACGGCCTCGACGCCCGGCGGATCGAGACGGATCGCTATCCCCTCGTGTACGGCGAGCGTGTCGCCGCCGACCCGGACGCCCCGACGGTCTTGTTCTACGGCCACTACGACGTGCAGCCGGCCGAGCACCCCGGGCAGTGGGACTCGTCGCCGTTCGAGCCGACGGTTCGCGATGGGAGCGTCTACTGCCGCGGCGCCGGCGACAACAAGGGGCAGTTCACGACCCACGCGTTCGCGCTGGACGCGCTTGCGGCCGCCGACGCGGTGCCGGAGGTGACGGTGAAGCTGCTCGTCGAGGGCGGCGAGGAGAGCGGGAGCCTCGGGTTGAAGGCGTATCTGGATGGAGAAACCGGCGTCGACGACCCCGGCGCCGACTCGGACGCTCCCGCGGCCGCCGCCGTTCGCGACGCGGATCTCATATACGTCGCCGACGGCCCACAGCACCGCTCGGGGCGACCGACGCTCATCTACGGGAACCGCGGGATCCTCACGTTCCAGTTGGAGCTCGAGACCGCGAACGCGGACCTCCACTCCGGCAACTTCGGCGGGCCGGTTCCGAACGCCGCCACCGAACTCGCGGAGGTCGTCGCGTCCTTCACCGAGTACGGCGAGGGTACGGATCCAGACCGGGGCTACCCCAGCGGCGGCGACCGCGTCGCCGTCGACGGCTTCCACGACGGCATCGAGCTGACCGACGCCGACCGCGAGCTGGTCGAGCGCCTCCCGAACGACGCCGACGAGGTGCGCGAGGAGTTGGACCTCACCCACTTCGCGACCGAGCGCGACTACTACGAGCGCCTGCTGTTGGAGCCGACAGTCACGGTGAACGGTCTCGACGCCGGCTATCAGGGCGAGGGGAGCAAGACCGCCATCCCGCGGACCGCGACCGCGAAGCTCGACTCCCGGCTCGTCCCCGGACAGGACCCCGACACGGTCTTCGAGCGGATCGAGGAGCACGTCGCCGGCGTACACCCGGACGTGGAGGTCACCAAGGGCACCGGCTTCCCGCCGATGAAGACGCCCGTCGGGTCGCCGGCTGCGGGGCCCGTGATCGACGCGCTGTCGGCCGTGTGGGACGCGGAACCGGTCGAGTTACCGGTGCTGGGCGGGTCGCTCCCGGCGGCGTTCTTCCGCCGCGTCGACGCGCTGTCGGACGTGCCCGTGCTCGTGGTGCCGTACGCGAACCCCGATCAGGGGAACCACTCGCCGAACGAGCACCTCGACCTGGACTGCTTCGAGAACGGGATCCGGACCACGGCGGCGTTCCTGGAGCGGGTCGCCGAGGCCGACCTGTAGTCGGCGCCGGCCCGTCTCGTTCGCCGCCTGCCGAACGCTTTAGCCGCGAGGCGCACGCCGTGAGCGTATGCCTGACACAGTCGCCGCCGGCTCCGGCGTCGCCCGGTTCCTCGCGATCGAACACGTCGACTCGCCCACGCTCACCCCGGAGGGCCGCCTCCTCTTCCTCGCGGACACTTCGGGCACCCCGCAGGTGTGGACCGCCGACGAGGCCGGCGCGTGGCCGACGCGGCTCACCCCGCACGAGGAGCGCGTCTCCGCGCTCGCGGCCTCGCCCGCCGACGAGTCGTTCGTGTACGCCATGGACCGCGGGAGCAACGAGCGCGACCAGCTCATCCACTATGACCTCGCCACGGGCGTCGAGCGCCCGCTCACCGACGATCCCGAGTCGAAGCACGCGTGGGGCGCGTGGGGGCCCGACGGCGACCAGATCGCCTACGCGGCCAACCGCGAGGACGACGGGCGGTTCGACGTGTACGTGCAGGAGGTCGGGGGTCCGGAGACGCAGGCGGGCGACCCCGAGCGCGTGTACGATGGGCCCGGCGGCTGGCTGAACGTCGCCGCGTTCGGCCCCGGCGGCGACCGGCTGGTGCTCACGAAGGCGCACTCGAGCTACGACGAGGACCTGTTCGTGCTCGACCTCGACTCCGGGGACACGCGGACGCTCTCGGACGGCTCCGAGGCGACGTACTCGCACGTCCACTTCGACGGCGAGGGCGGCCTGCTGTGTGTGACGAACCGCGACAGCGACACGGCCTACGTCGGCCGCCTTTCGCTCGAATCTGGCGCGGTGACACCCGTCGCCGGGGACGACGAGGGGGCGGGGGAGCCGGGAACCGAGGCGTGGGACGTGGATGCGCTCGCGTTCGACCGCGACGCCGGCCGTCTCGCGTACGCGGTCAACGAGGGCGGCTACTCGTCGCTGCACGCGGGGACGCTCGCCGGCGACGCGGACGACCCGGAACTCCGGCCGGTCGAGGCGCCCGCGATCGACGGTATCGTCCAGGGGCTCACGTTCGGCCCCGACGCCGAGCGACTCGCGTACACGCACACGTCGCCGACGGAGCCGTACGGCGTCCGGGAGGTCGCGCTCGGCGCCGGCGACGACTCGGTCACCGACTGGACCCCCGTCGGCCGCAACGGCCTCCCGGACACGGCGTTTCACGCGCCGGAGACGGTCCACTACGAGACGTTCGATGACCGCGAGATCCCGGCCTACTGGACGCTCCCGCCGGGCGTGGACCCGGCGGATCCGGACGAACAGGTACCGGCCATCGTCGATATCCACGGCGGCCCCGAGCACCAGCGCCGACCGTGGTTCTATCCGACGAAGCAGTACTTCCTGAACCGCGGGTACGCGGTGTTGGAGCCGAACGTCCGCGGCTCCTCGGGCTACGGAAAAGCGTACTCGCACCTCGACGACGTGGAGAAGCGGATGGACTCGGTGGCGGATGTCGCCGCCGGCGTCGAATGGCTCCACGGGCAGGCCGCGATCGACGACGACCGCATCGTCGCGTACGGGCGCTCCTACGGCGGCTTCATGGTGCTGGCGGCTATTACCGAGTACCCCGACCTGTGGGCCGCGGCCGTCGACTTCGTCGGCATCGCGGACTTCACGACGTTCCTCGAGAACACCGGCGAGTGGCGCCGGAGCCACCGCGAGGCCGAGTACGGCAGTCTCGAGGACGACTACGAGCTCCTGCAGTCGATATCGCCGCTCTCGCACATCGAGGAGGTCCGGTGTCCGCTGTTCGTCCAGCACGGCGCGAACGACCCGCGCGTCCCGGTCGGCGAGGCAAAGCAGGTTGCCGAGGCGGTCCGCGAGCAGGGCGTCCCCGTCGAGACGCTGGTTTTCGAGGACGAGGGACACCACACGACGAGCCGCGAGAACCTGATCGAGGAGTTCGAGGCGATCGCTGACTTCCTCGACGCGCACGTCTGACCGCGTCACCACTCGCTGCCCTGTCGGCGTCCTCCTCCCGCCCGGCGTGTGCCGTGCTGTGCAATCGCCACACGTGTTTATGCGTTCACATTTGAAACAGTGGGTTGCTATGAACAGCGCAGCGATGCGGTCGTTGGTGGTCGTGCTCCTCGTCGTCGTGACGGCGAGCGCGCCCGTCGCGGCCGCGGAATCGCAGTTCGGTGGAACGGTCGTCGTCGCCGAGGGCGAGACGATCGGCGACGATCTCGACGCGGTCGGCGGCACCGTGATCGTCCGCGGAACCGTCGACGGCGACGTGAACGCCGTTGGCGGAACGGTCGTGATCGCCGAGACGGGCGTCGTGACCGGCGACCTCAGCGGGAGCGCCGGTGCAGTGACAGTCGAGGGCACGGTCGAGGGGTCGGTCGAACTCGCGACCGGGTCGTTCACGCTTCGCGAGTCGGGCGAGGTCGGCGGAGACCTCGACATCGCCGCCGGGGAGGCTCTGCTCGACGGCGCCGTCGGCGGGACCGTCACGGTCGCCGCCGAGACGCTCCGCGTGGGCTCGTCGGCGTCGATCGAGGGCGACCTCCGGCACGACGTCCAGTCGCTCGTCAACGACGGTCAGGTCGCCGGAGAGGTGCGCGCGGTCGATCTCGGCAACACGGCGTTCACCGGGCTACAGTTCACGGTCCCCACGTGGCTCAGCGCCCTGTACGCCGTGCTCGCGCACCTCGCGTTAGGTGCGGTCCTGCTGCTGGCCGTGCCGCGGTTCGTGAGCGAGGTCGAGGCGACGGGCATCGAGCGCGCTGCCCGCAGCGGGGGCGTCGGCATCGCGGCGCTCGTGCTCGTGCCCGTCCTGCTGGTCCTGTTCGCGATCACGATCGTCGGCATTCCGCTCGCGCTCTTGGGAGCGGCCGGCTACGGCCTGTTCGTCTGGATCGGATTGGTGTTCGGCGCGTACGTCCTCGGGACGGCGGCGCTGCGGGCGCTCGACCGCGACGAGGGCTCCGCCGCGCGGTGGATCGCGCTCGTTGTCGGCGTGCTCCTCGTCGGCCTCTCGCAGTTCGTCCCGGGCGGCGGCCTGTTCCGGCTCGCGCTCACGGTCGTCGGCGCGGGCGCGGTGGTCCTCGCGCTCAACGCCCGCCGAACCGGGCGCCGTGGTGATGAGCCCGCGGAGACGGAGGTTGGCGGAACCGGCGACGCGACGGCGTAGCCCACGGGTCGACCCCTGCGCTCCGACTACGCCTCTTTCTCCAGCGTCCACACCTGCGTCCTGTCCCCCTCCGCGATCGGGTCGCCGTCGAAGCCGCCGGCGACCGACACCGAGGCGAACGGGGAGTCCTCGACCACCGCCTGAACGAGGCGCTTCGGGAGCATCGCGAGCTCGAAGGCGTCCGCGAGGACGACATCGCCCTCCGGCGTCAGCGCCTCCCGTTCGACGCGAAACAGCTGTTCGACGGGGCCGGTCACGGTCGCCCGCGACCGGACGGTGTACGTCCGCCCCGCCCGTTCGACGGTCGTCTCCTCCCACTCGTCGTACGTCTCACAGATCACGTCGAAGTCGGGGACGAACACGTCGAACACGAACCGGCCGCCGGGCGCGAGCGCGTCGTGGACGCCCGAGAGCGTCGCCCGCAGGGCCGGGAGCGTCCGCGCGAACTGGAGCGAGTTGTACGGGCAGATCGCGAGGTCGTACGCGTGGTCGGGATCGAGAGCGGTCATGTCGGCCTCGCGGACCGAGGGATCGAGCCCCTCCGAGCGGGCCTTCGTCCGGAGTCGGTCGAGTCGCTCGGCGCTCACGTCGACGCCGTGGGCGTCGACGCCGGCCCGAAGGAGCGGGAGGTGGATCCGACCGGTGCCGCAGGCGATCTCCAGCACCGGGCCGCCAGCCTCGAGCGCGCGATCGACGTAGAACTCCACGTCGTCGCGCTCGTCGTCACGGTGGCGGAGGTCGTACAGCTCCGCCTCGGTGATCGCGTCGTCGCGCATATCGGCTCGTCCGGCGTCGGCGGATTAATCCCTCGGTGGGCGTGTGTCCGATCGACAGGGGGACGCCGTATCCGTCCGCCCCTCACCACCCGTTCTCGATGTCCTCCGCCAACGCCTCCAAGATCCGGTCGGTCGTGTTCTCCACCACCTGTTCCATGAACTCTGGGTCGGAGTTCGTCGGGTCGCCCATCCCGCCCAACTCGGTCACGTCCGAGAAGTACGTCCACGAACGGGTCTCCGGGAGGTCGTCGGCGTCCTGCGGCTCCTTCTTATCAGCCTTTACGAGGTCGTCGCGGACGAGTTCGATGAAACTCGTCTCGTGGTCGCCCGCGTGGCCCCACCCTTCGCCGAAGTGCTCCTCCAGTTCGTCGCGTCCGAAGTCCGTCCAGTGGACGAAGTGGGCGCCGATGTCGTGATCGCGGTTCAGCCGGTCCGTCGCCAGCGACAGCGCCTGCTTGTTCCCGCCGTGACAGTTCAGAAACAGCACGCGCTCGGCGCCGTGCTCCGCGAGGGAGGCGCCGACGTCGATCAACGCCTGCTTGTACGTGTCCTGCGAGAGGGTGACGGTCCCCGGGAACGGCATGTGATGCTCGCTGTAGCCGTACGGAAGCGTCGGCGCGCGCAGCAGGTCGAGGCCGTGGTCGGGCGCTGCCTCGACGAGTTCCGCCGAGAGGTGCTCCGCGCGGAGGCTGTCGGTCGACAGCGGGAGGTGGACGGAGTGCTGTTCGGTGCTGCCGGTGGGGACGACGACGGCGTCGGCGCTCAGGAAGGCGTCGCCGGCGTCCTCCCACGTCATCGTCGCGAGGTCGTGTTCGGTCTCGGGCATACCGTCCCGCCGGGCGGCCCGGATGATACTCCTTCGGGAACCGGCACGCGAGAACCGTGACGGCGTGTGAGGGTCACGACGGCGCCGCGGTGGGCCACGCGAATTGAAGTCGCGCCGGCCCGATCCACGAGCATGAACGACGAGGCACGCGCCGCGGTGGCCGACCTGATCCGGCGGACGATGCGGCGCGACCGGCTCCCGGGCGTCAGCGTCGCCGTCGTCGACCGCGACGGCGTCCGCTACGCCGAGGGCTTCGGCGCCCGCGATCTGGCGGGGAACCGGCCGGCGACGCCCGAGACGCTGTACGGCGTCGGGTCGGTCACCAAGTCGGTGACGGCGCTGGCGCTCGCGCAACTGTCCGAGGCGGGAATGCTCGAGTTCGACGACCCCGTGTCGGACCACCTCGACGTGGATCTGGGAAGCGACCCCGACGACCCGATCCGACTGCGACACCTGCTGTCGCACGCGTCCGGCCTCCCGTCGCTGGGGACGAGCGAGGCGCTCATCGGCCGCCGGCTCCGCCGCGACACCGACACGCTCCCGCTGTCGACGGCGGCGGACTTCCGTGCACACGTCGAGGGCGCCGTCGGGGCGGGGAGCGGCGCAGCGGGTGGATCGCCGGCCGGCGGCGACGAACGCGTCGGCGCCCCGGGCGAGCGGTTCGCCTACAGCAACGAGGGGTACGTCCTCCTCGGCGACGTGATCGAGGCGTGTACCGGGCGCCCGTACGACCGCTACATCGCCGAACACGTCCTCGACCCGCTGGGGCTCGACCGCGCCACGTTCGACGACGCGACGTTCGCGATGGACGACGACCACGCCACCATGTACCTGCGCGAGGACCGTGGGGTCGGCCCGGGCCCCGCCAGTGACGGGGGCGACGGCGGGGGTCGAGACGATCTCGTGGCGGCGTCGGTTCCCGTCCGCGAGCTGTCGCGGCCGGCCGGCGGGCTGTTCGCCTCGGTCGCGGGGCTCGCGCGGTACGCCCGCCTGCTGTTGAACGAGGGGACCCTCGACGGCCGCGATGTCGTCTCTCCGGAGTCGGTCGCGGCGCTCACTGAGGGGCGCGTCGACACGCCCGGCGGGCCGTACGGGTTCGGCTGGCGGACCCGCGAGTCGTGCGGCCGGGAACTCGTCGGCCACTCCGGTTCCATCGCCGTCTCGACGGCGTACGTCGGCTTCAGTCCCGAGGCGGGACTGGGGGTCGCGGTGGCCGCGAACGCCACACCCGGATATCCGCTGGTCCGGCTCGCCGAGGGCGTGTTCGCGTGTGCGCTCGGGGAGGAGCCGTCCGAGGCGGTGCCGTTCTTCGCGCGTCGCCGCCGCTTCGATCGTCTGACCGGCGAGTACGCCTCGTATCGAGGGGTGATGCGCGCGGTCGTCGCCCGCGACGGCGGCGGCTTGCGGCTCGAACTGGCCGGGCCGCTCGGGACCGAGTCGCTGCCGTTGACAGCCGCCGACGGCGACGACCCCTACGTGTTCTCCACACCCAACGAGGCTGGCGAGCGGGTGCCCGTCGAGTTCCGCGTCGACGACGGGAACGGAGGCGACGAGGGGTCGGGGCCGAGGGATCAGTTCGGCGTCGATCTCCTGTACGACCGCTGGCACCTCCACGAGGTCGCCGACGGCCCTGACGTGCCGAAGTAGCCGCCCTCCCGGCTCGTCGGCGTGACCGCCGGCCGGATCGTGTGACCGCGACACGCGAAAGGGTTACAAGGGGATTCGGCATACTCCCCGGCAACTGATGGAACTGATCGTCACCGAGAAGGACAACGCCGCGCGGCGCCTCTCGGAGATCCTCTCGAACGAGGACTTCGACACCGAGCGGCGCGCCGGCGTCAACGTCTACCGCTGGGGCGGCACCCGCTGCATCGGGCTGTCGGGTCACGTCGTTGCGGTGGACTTCCCCCCGGAGTACGACGACTGGCGGGACGTGGAGCCCGTCGAGCTCATCGACGCGCCCGTCCGGAAGCGACCGACGAAGGAGGGGATCGTCCGCGCGCTGCGTCTGCTGTCGCGGGACGCCGACCGGGTCGTCATCGCGACCGACTACGACCGCGAGGGCGAACTGATCGGCAAGGAGGCGTACGAGCTGATCCGCGAGGTCAACGAGGACGTGCCCGTCGACCGCGTTCGCTTCTCGTCGATCACCGAACGCGAGGTGACCGAGGCGTTCGATGACCGCGACGAGATCGACTTCGATCTGGCAGCCGCGGGGGAGGCGCGGCAGATAATCGACCTCATCTGGGGGGCGTCGCTGACGCGGTTCCTCTCGCTGTCGGCCCGACAGCTCGGCGACGACTTCATCTCGGTCGGCCGGGTGCAGGGGCCGACGCTGAAGCTCATCGTCGACCGCGAGCGGGAGATCGAGGCGTTCGACCCCGAGGACTACTGGGAGCTGTTCGCGGACCTGCTGAAGCGTGAGGGCGAGGAGACGACCGAGGACGACTCGTTCGACGCGCAGTACTTCTACGAGGACGACGACGGCACCGAGGCCGAGCGCGTCTGGGAGGAGGCGACCGCCGACGCCGTCTACGACCGCCTGCGCGATGCGGGGACGGCGACGGTCTCCTCCGTGCGTCGCCGCCGGCGGACCGACGAGCCGCCCGCGCCGTTCAACACGACGCAGTTCATCCGCGCGGCCTCCTCGATCGGCTACTCCGCCCAGCGCGCGATGAGCATGGCCGAGGACCTGTACACGGCCGGGTTCATGACCTACCCGCGGACGGACAACACCGTCTACCCCGAGGACCTCGACGAGCGCGAGCTGCTGGAGGAGCTCTCGATGGGCCGGCGGTTCGGCGACGACGCCGAGTCGGTGCTGGAGCTGGACGACATCACGCCGACCGAGGGCGACGAGGAGACCACCGACCACCCGCCGATCCACCCGACGGGCGAGCTGCCGGCGCCCTCGGAGCTGTCCGACGACGAGTGGGAGGTGTACGAGCTGGTCGTGCGCCGGTTCCTCGCGACGTGTGCGCCCGACGCCGAGTGGGAGCACCTCCGCGTCGTCACCGAGATCGAGGCGGGCGACGACGCCGTCGGCGTCGACGACGGCCCCCTGCGGCTGAAGTCCAACGGCAAGCGGCTCACCGAGGAGGGGTATCACGCGGTGTACCCGTACTTCTCGACCAACGAAAGCTACGTCCCCGACGTGTCCGAGGGGGAGGCGCTCGCGGTCGTGGACACCGCGCTGGAGGCCAAGCAGACCCAGCCGCCCCGCCGCTACGGCCAGTCGCGGCTCATCGAGACGATGGAGGACATGGGCATCGGGACGAAGGCGACGCGCCACGACGTGATCCAGAAGCTGTACGACCGCGGCTACATCGAAAGCGACCCGCCGCGGCCGACCGGCCTCGCGAAGGCCGTCGTCGAGGCCTCCGAGGAGTTCGCCGACCGGATCGTGAGCGACGAGATGACCGCCCAACTCGAGGCGGACATGCAGGCCATCGCCGCGGGCGAGAAGGGGTTCGAGGAGGTCGCCGACGAGTCCCGGGAGATGCTCTCGCGGGTGTTCGAGGAGTTGGCCGAGTCGCGCGAGGAGGTCGGCGACCACCTCCAGACGTCGCTGAAGGCGGACAAACAGCTCGGCCCGTGTCCCGAGTGCGGCGACACCCTGCTCGTCCGGAAGTCGCGCGCCGGCTCGTACTTCGTGGGCTGTGACGGCTACCCGGACTGCGAGTACACCCTGCCGCTGCCGTCGACGGGGAAGCCGCTCATCCTCGACGAGGTGTGCGACGACCACGGCATCAACCACGTGAAAATGCTCGCCGGGCGCAAGACGTTCGTCCACGGCTGCCCGCAGTGTCAGGCGGACGAGGCGGACGAGCAGGAGGACGAGGTGATCGGCGTCTGTCCAGAATGTGGGGAGAGCGCGGCGCGAAGCGCCGCGGACGGAGACGAGGAGCGAGAGCGAGGCGCGATCGACGCGAGCGCCTCGGAAGGGCGAGCGGCGAACGACGTGAGCCGCGAGTCGAGCGACTCGTCGGAGCACGGGGGCGAACTCGCGATCAAGCGCCTGCGCTCGGGGTCGCGGCTCGTCGGCTGCACCCGATATCCCGACTGCGACTACTCGCTGCCCCTGCCGCGCAGAGGGGAGATCGAGGTGACCGACGAGCGCTGCGAGGAGCACGACCTCCCGCATCTCGTGGTCCACTCGGGCGACGAGCCGTGGGAGCTGGGCTGTCCGATCTGCAACTACCGGGAGTACGAGTCCCAGCAGGGGGGATCGGAGCTGGAGACGATCGACGGGATCGGCGAGAAAACCGCCGAGAAGCTGAAGGACGCCGGCGTCGACGACGTGGCCTCGCTCAAGGAGACGGAGCCGGACGCGCTCGCGGAGGAGGTCAACGGCGTCGGGGCGGACACGGTGCGTGACTGGCAGGCGAAGGCGAACTGAACACCCACCGTTTGTCGTTCGAGAGAGCGATGCTCTCTCGTGATGAACGAGACGGCGAAGCCGTCTCGAACCACGCTGCGCTCCCTCGCGGTGCTCGGTCGCTCGGCGAACTGTGACTCGAACGCACTCCTCCGTCATCTCGAATCGCTCCGTTCGGTCGTCGGCCCGCTCGTTCGCTCCGGTCACGCGCTGAGGAGCACGCCGATGACGGATCTCCACGGTCAACCAGTCAGTACATTTATCAGTGGCTGAACGAGTGTTCAGCCGTGGCCCTCCAGACAGCCCTCCGGCGGACGCCGTCGACGCTGGCGTCCAACCCCGTCCTGTTCGTGCCCGTGCTCGTGGTGACCCTGCTGCAGGTGCCCCAGTTGCTGCTGCAGTCGAGCGCGCCGATCCTCGCCAGTCTCGTCTCGCTGGCGCTGTCGGCGCTGTATCTCGTGCTCGTTCCGTTCGTTCAGGCGGGATTCATCGGCATGGCCGACGAGGCGCTCGACGGGGACACGTCGCTGTCGACGTTCGTCGCCAATGGAAAGAAGCACTTCGTGTCGGTGTTCGTGGTGTACCTGATCCTCCTCGGCGTGAACATCGCCCTCGGCGCGATCGCGTTCATCGCGGGTATCGTCGGCGCCGTCAGCTTCTACCCCGGCGGCGGGGCGGGCACCGGCGGGCCGAACACCGCGCTGCTGGCGGTCCTCGCGCTGGTCGTACTCGCGGCGGTGCTCGCGTACCTCGTCGTCGCGTTCCTGATCCAGTTCTACGGGCAGGCGATCGTGATCGACGGCCACGACGCGATCGACTCGATCACACACAGCGTCGGCGTCGTCCGCCGCAACGTGGTGAGCGTGCTCGGGTACTCGCTGCTCGTCGGCGTGCTCGCGGGCGCGTTCGGACTGGTCGTCGGCCTCGGGTCCGCGCTGGCGGCGCCGTCGATGTCCGGCGCGCCCGTCGACCCGTTCGTCGTCTCGTTGCCGTCGCCGGGGGCGGTTGGCGCCTCGGCGCTGGTCGTCGTGCTCGGGACGCTGTTCGGCGGCTTCTTCGGGACGCTCTCGGTGGCGTACTACCGCGAACTGACAGCAGAAACGCGAACGACGGCCGTTACTCGGTGATCCCGCTAAGCCCCGACAGCGGGGTCGCGCCGGCGACGATGGCGCCGGTCGCGAGACGGTTACCACTAGGGTATTACCGACATCGGTGATCGGCTGGGGGTGCCCGTAGACGTACGCGATGTGTATATCCGCGTGAGATCCGAGTCCCCACGGAACCGCCCACATCCGCGCCCTTTTTAGCACTCTGTACACCATCCCCACCAACATGAGCGCTCCCTGGGCGGAGTGGGACCACGTCCTGAAGATAGACCCGGACAAGGATCTGTACGGCGACGAGACGTTCGCGGACGCCTGCGAGACCGGCACGGACGCCATCGAGATCGGCGGCACGCTGGACGTGACCTCCGAGAAGGCGACCCGCGTCATCGAGGCGTGCAAGGCGCACAACGTCCCGCTGTACCAGGAGCCGTCGAACCCGGCGGTCGTCGTCGACGACGAGGCGCTCGACGGCTACCTCATCCCGACCGTGTTCAACGCCGACGACCCGTTCTGGATCACCGGCGCGCACAAGGAGTGGGTGCGCATCGCCGACCACCTCGACTGGGACCGCACCCACACCGAGGCGTACATCGTGCTCAACCCCGACGCCTCCGCCGCGGAGCTCACCGGCGCCGACTGCGACCTCACGCCCGACGAGGTCGGCGCGTACGCCCGCGTCGCCGAGAAGATGTTCGGGCAGGACATCGTCTACGTCGAGTACTCGGGCATGCTCGGCGACCGCGAGACGGTGAAGGCCGCCCACGACGCGCTCGACGACTCCACGCTCTTCTACGGCGGCGGCATCCACGACTACGACGACGCCCACGAGATGGGGCGGGTCGCCGACGCCGTCGTCGTCGGCGACCTGCTCCACGACGAGGGCGCCGACGCCGTCCGCGAGACCGTCGAGGGCGTCAAGGACGCCCACGCCGAGGTCGCCGACGCCTGAACGGACCGGCCGGACCCGCGCGACCGCGACCGTCGCGCCGCGATCACCCGCTTCTCCCGTCGCGCTCCGTTGTGGCCCCGCGGGCGACCGCGTTCCCGTCCGGGGCGGCGTCTCACCCGTCGAGTCGGGGAAATCGGAGCGTGACGACGCTGCCGCCGCCCGCACGGTCCTCGACGGCCGTGACCCCGCCGACGGCGTCGACGATCCAGTGAACCACCCACAGCCCCATCCCCGAACTCGACTCCAGAGCGTCCTCGCCGCCCTCCTCCAGCACGGCCCGCTCGCGTTCGGGGAACCCCGGTCCGTCGTCGGCGACGACGACCTCGACCACGGAGTCGGCCGCCGAACCGCTCGGCAGCCGCGGTCGTGGGCGGTCGACGGCGTCGGCAGGGCGCACGCGGACGGTCACGTCGACGGTCGGCGCCTCGTGGTCGGCGTGTTCGACGGCGTTCTCGACGACGTTGTGGAGCGCCGACTCCAGCAGGTCGTGACCCGGAACGAGCGCCTGCGCGTCGTCGACCTCGCTGTGGACCGACACCGACGCCGCCGGGAAGTCGCGGGCGATGGTGCCGACGACGCGCTCGGCGACCAGCGTGAGGTCGGTGGTCCCCTCGACGGCGTCGTCGCCCAGCACCGCGTTCTCCGCGAGGCGGGCGTGGTCGCTCAGCCGTTCGATCCGCTCGGCGCGCGCCTCGATGCCGTCGAGGTACTCGGCGATGTCGGCGTCGCCCTCGCGGCGCGCGTGGTCGAGGTAGCCGGAGATCACCGTGAGGTCGTTGCGCACGTCGTGGCGCAACACCCGGTTGAGGACGGTGAGGACCTCGACGAGCTGCTCGTAGCGGGCGGTCGCCTCCTCGGCCTCGGCGGTCCGCATCCGGACGCGCACGTCGCCGATGCCGACGGCGGCGCCGAACACGACGCCCCCGCAGGCCCAGCCGCCGGCGGCCGCCGGCGAGAACGAGTCGAGCGCCCCGACGGCGGCGCTGTACGCCTGCATCACCACCGCGCCCACGACCAGCGGGATCACCCCGACGACGAGCCAGCCGGCGAGGCGGGCGTGGTGCTCGCGCGGGAGGTCGGTCCGGGCGACCCACGCGAGGACGACCCCGTACGCCCACACCGCACACAGCGGTCCGACGAGGCCCAACACGATCGACCCCGGACTCCGCCCGGTCGAGGTGAACACCAGTGCGCCGGTCCCGACGACGAGCGCGCCGGTGAACGCCCCGCTGGCGGCCAACGCCCGCGAGAACCACGCCGGCCCGCCGGTGTCGTCGGCGGCGTCGGCCACCTCCTCGCTCGCAGTCGATCCGGCGCCGCCGGCGGGTCGTCCCGAGCCAGTCGCGTCGCTGTCGCCACGGCTGCGCTCCCCCCCGAGGCGGCCCGCGTCTGTCACTGGGCGTCGATTCGGGTCCGGACGCATAAGCGTACCTTCCTCACTATCATCGCGCGCAATCGGGGTTCGCTCCCCCGGCGGTCGGCTCCTCCGTGAAAAGTCTTCACGAGGGATGAGAGCGGGGATCGACCGAGTTTAAAGCCTCGCGCCGGAACTGGACTGTATGCACGATCGAACCTACACGGCTGACGCGACCCCGGGCGACGCGGTTACCGTCGCCGGCTGGGTCCACGAGACCCGCGACCTCGGCGGTATCGCGTTCCTGATCCTCCGCGACAAGTCGGGGCGGATCCAGGTCAAACTGGAGAAAGACGAGATGGACGAGGCGATGGTCGAGACCGGTCTCGACGCCCACCGCGAGTCCGTCCTCAGGGTCGAGGGCGACGTGAAGGAGGAGCCCCGCGCGCCCACCGGCGTCGAGGTCGTCCCGACCGACATCGAGGTCGTCGCCCCGGCCGACCCCGAGCTGCCGCTGGACCCCTCGGGCAAGGTCGACGCCGAGCTTCCGACCCGGCTGGACAACCGCACGCTCGACGTCCGCAAGGCCGAGGTGCAGGCCGTCTTCGAGATCCGCGCGGAGCTGCTGCGTGCCGTCCGCGACGCCTTCCGGAGCCACGACGCCACCGAGATCAACACGCCGAAGATCGTCGCCACCGGCACCGAGGGGGGCACGGAACTGTTCCCCATCTCCTACTTCGGCGAGGAGGCGTTCATGAACCAGAGCCCGCAGCTGTTCAAGCAGCTGCTGGCCGGCTCCAACCTCGAGCGCGTCTTCGAGATCGGGCCGATCTTCCGCGCCGAGGAGCACAACACGCCGCGCCACCTCAACGAGGCCCACTCCATCGACTTCGAGGGCGCCTTCTGTGACCACACCGAGGCGATGGACGTCGCCGAGGCGGTCACGAGGGCGGGATACGAGGCGGTCCGGGAGAACTGCGCGGGCGAACTCGAGGAACTCGGCCTCGCCGACGACTTCGAGGTCCCCTCCGGCGACTTCCCGCGCCTGAGCTATCAGGAGGCGCTCGACCGCGTCAACGCCACCGGCGAACTCGACGAGCACCTCGGCTGGGGCGACGACCTCTCGACGGAGGCCGAGCACGTGCTCGGGCAGGCGGTCGGCGAGCACTACTTCATCACCGACTGGCCCTCGGAGGTCAAGCCGTTCTACATCAAGGACCACGACGACGACCCCGAGAAGTCGACCGGCTTCGACATGATGCACCCGCGCATGGAGCTGGTGTCGGGCGGCCAGCGCGAGCACCGCCACGACGAGCTCATCGCCGGCTTCGAGCAGCAGGGGCTCGACCCCGAGGAGTTCGAGTACTACACGAAGATGTTCCGCTACGGCATGCCGCCCCACGCCGGCTGGGGGATGGGCGCCGAGCGCCTCCTCATGACGATGCTCGGCCTCGACAACATCCGCGAGGCCGTGCTCTTCCCGCGCGACCGCCAGCGGCTGAGCCCGTAGGCGGATCGGTCGCGACGCGTGCGGGGGTCTCGACTCACTCCCGGTCGCCCGCGGCGTCGCGGATGAGTCGTTCCGCTCGTGTCCGGAGGCTGGTAGTCGTATGCAGCCCGCGTTCCTCAAGCCGATCGAGCAGGGATAGCGCGGCCTCCTCGTCGAGGCACTCGTCCGCGACGCCGCGGATGACGACACCGATCGTTCCCGTAACGGCCGCGCCCAACCCCTCGGCGACGCGGCGAACGCGTCGGTCGTCCGAGACGACCGCGACATCGGGCTCGGACCCGCGTCGGAGGATATCAGCGATCAGCGCGACGTCGCCGTTCGTTTCGTCGTCGCCGAGGAGGTGCCGTGCATCGCTGAATCCCGCGTCCGATTCGTCCCTCGTTCGAGCCGTCGAGATCTCGATGACGTCCGAGTCGACAGCCCGTTCGAGCGCCGTGCTCGCCGGTTCGATCGTCACCTCGGCGGCGACCGGCCGAGGGACGAGGATCGGTCCGTCGAACGTCGAGAGGAGCGAGAGCGCATCGACGTTTCCGAGCGCGATGAGCGTCGTCGCGTCGACGAGGATCTCCGTCACAGATCCAACGCCGTCTCGGCATCGCGCTCGAGTTCCTCGGGTGTCAGCTGCGTCGTGAGGTTCCGCTCGTGAGCGATCTCTAGCCACTCCCCGAGGCTGACGCCCGCGACCCGAGCCGCCTCGTTGACGGACATCTCTCCCGACTGGTACCGCTCGACGGCGACCTCGATCCGGAGTTCGCGCAGGCCCTCACGGAGCGCCTTGCGAATGGTCGTGCTCCGGTCCAGCGAGAGCAGGTCGGCGACCTCCTCCAACTCGGCGCGCTCGTCGTCCGGCACACGTGCGCTGATCGAACCCATGTATACGAACTATTACTGCGTATACACTCAAGAGTGTTCGGTCGTTCCCTCGAACGGCCGGTTCACGAACACGACGTCGAGTCCGCTCGCCGCTCGTCCGCTATCGAACCCGCTCGTTCTCGCCGTCGGCGCCGCGTCGCCACCGCGCCACCTCCGCGCCGCAGTCCGCACAGACGGTGACCAACTGCGCCTCGTCGTCGGGGGCGCGCTCGATGTCGACCGACCGCTCCCGGCCGCAGTCCGGACAGTCGTCGCGTTTCAACTGCTCGCCGTACGCCAGCGGCGCGCCGAGCGCCAGCGCGGTCACCCGTTCGCCGCCCTCTTCGGCCCGGTTCCACCCGCGCTGGAACTGTCCCGGCGGTATCCGGATCGCCTCCATCGGTCCGACCTCGACCTCCCGGCGTTCGGCGGGATCGCCCGCGTCCTCGAACGCACCGTCCGTCGGCTCGGGACCGACGGCCCACGTCGCCGTCCCGGAGAGCACGACGAACACCTCCTCTTGGACCTCGTGGTTGTGGTACGCGAACGCGAACGAGTCGCCGGGCGCGAGTTCGTAGTAGTTGATCGCCAGGTCCGAACAGTCGAGCGGGTCGGTGAGGTGGCGCATCACCGCCGCCGGCTGCAGCGAGTTGTCGAGATCGTCGACGACGACGTGGTCCATGCGTGCACGAGTCACACAGACGCGCAAAAGTCCGCGGGTTCGGACGGGCCCGGTTGCCGGGCGGCGTCCGCGGGCGACTGGGCGGTTGCTCGGAACCGAAACCCCTACTCGCGCGCCGACGTGTGCGGGTGTATGGACGAGGCGACCGCGTTCGCGCCGGGCCACATCACCGCCTTCTTCGCGCCGTACCCCGACCGCGACCCGGTCCGCGCGGGATCGCGCGGCGCCGGTCTCGCGCTTTCGGAGGGCGTCGAGGTGATCGTCCGACCGACCGAGGCCGCGGAGGCGAGCGCCGACGAGTCGACTGCCGCGGCCGGTCTCGAACTCGACGGCGCCGCCGCAGAGATGGAGCCGGTGCGACGAGTGCTCGCGGAGTTGAACGTCGTCGCCGATGTCGAGGTGTCGAGCGACGTGCCCGTCGGCGCGGGCTTCGGTGTCAGCGGCGCGGCCGCGCTGGCGACCGCGCTGGCGGCGAACGACGCGTTCGGGCTGTCGCGCTCGGAGAACGACCTCGTGCGCGTCGCTCACGCCGCCGAGGCCGCCGCCGGCACCGGCCTCGGCGACGTCGTGGGGCAGTTCCGCGGCGGCCTTCCGGTCCGGCTGGAGCCCGGAGCTCCAGGCTACGGTCGCCTGGACGGCGTGCCCGCGCGTCCCCGGGTCGAGTACGTTTCCTTCGGCGAACTCTCCACCGAACGGGTGCTCGGGGGGACCCTCGATCCCGTGCGCGAGGCGGGCGAGGCGGCCCTGACGCGGCTGATGCGCGGCCCCGACGAGCTGGAACTGCTCGCGGCAGGCCGGGAGTTCGCCGACGAAGCCGGCCTGCTGGTGCCCGAGGTCGCCGAGGCGGTCGAGGCCGTCGAGGCCGAGGGCGGTCTCGCGTCGATGGCGATGCTCGGGCGCACGGTGTACGCGCTCGGCACCGGGCTCTCGGACGCCGGCTACGACGCCGAGGCGTGTACGGTCCACCCGACGGGCGCGACGCTCCGTACCGAGGGGTAGCCCGCGCCGAGTGAACGCGCTTTTCGTCCCCCGACGACGAGTCGGGGGTATGACCGACGACGCCGGCGTCGACGCCGACGCCGAGACGGACGCGACCGACGAGGCCACCGGCGACCCCGAGGTCCCCGCGGATCCCGAACACGAGTCGGAGATCCCAGAGGACCACCCGCGTTACGAGTCGCTGCTCACCCGCCATCGCATCGAGCATGGCGTCGACATCGGGATCACCTCGAAACAGGGGCTCATCGCCGAGGGTCGCGGCGAGGCGTTCGACTACCTGCTGGGCGAGAAGACGCTCCCCTCGGCGGACACGGCCGCCCGTACCGCCGCGGCACACCTTCTGCTGGCCGAGCATCCGGTTCTCTCGGTCAACGGCAACGTCGCGGCGCTGGTACCCGGCGAGATCGTCGACCTCGCGGAGGCGACGGGCGCCGACATCGAGGTAAACCTGTTCAACCGCACCGACGAGCGCATGCGGGCGATCGCCGACCACCTCCGCGCGCACGGCGCGAGCGACGTGATGGGCCTGACCGCCGACGGTCGGATCCCCGGCTTGAGCCACGAGCGCGCGAAGGTCGACGCCGACGGCATCGGCGACGCCGACGTGGTCGTCGTCCCGCTGGAGGACGGCGACCGCGCGGAGGCGCTGGGGGCGATGGGGAAAACCGAGATCGTGATCGACCTCAATCCGATGAGCCGGTCGGCACAGGTCGCCGCGGTCCCGATCGTCGACAACATCCTCCGCGCGGTGCCGAACATAACTCGCCACGCCGAGGACCTCGCGGACGCGAGCGACGAGGCGCTCCGCGAGATCGTCGAGTCGTTCGACCGCGAGGCAGTGCTGGAAGAGGCGGAACGCGCGATCCGTGAGGGCGATCTGGAGTGACTGGTCCAGACCACGATTGACCGAGACCGTCCCGACCCAAACCGGAACCGATTTGGATCGATCGCGGAACCGACACGATCCCATGTCCGACATCCGCGGCGTCGCCCTCGGCGCGCTCCGTCACCCGGACTCCGGCGCGTACCTCGTCCAGCGGCTCTCCGGCACCGACGACACGCACTTCCACCGCTTCATCGGCGGCGGCATCGAGCCGGGCGAGTCCAGCGACGCGGCGCTGAAGCGGGAGTTCCGCGAGGAGTTGGGCGTCGACATCGATGCGGGACCGGCCGTCTGCACCGTGGAGAACCTGTTCGAGTTCGGCGGCGAGTCCCACCACGAGTTCGCCGTCGTCCGCGAGGCGGCGTTCGTCGACGGTTCGCTGTACGACCGTGACCGCTTCCGGGGCGTCGACGGCCACGAGGGTGCCGGGGGCGACGACGGAGCCGACCACGGCGGGGAGAACCGGATCGAATACGAGGCGTACTGGCGCTCACTCGCCGACCTCCGGGCCGCGGACGCCCCGTTCTTCCCCGCGGGCGTCGCGGACGCGCTGGAGTCCGCGGGACACGTCCACCTCGTCAGCCCGCCGGATGCTGACGCCGCGGCCGTCGACGACTGACATCGATGGGCGGTCGACGATCCGGACCCGTGCATCGGTGACGATCCGGCGGGAGGCGACTCGTCGCTCGGCTCCATTGCGCCCGGACGACGCACTACTCGAATCCCGAGATCAGCGTCACGAGCCACTGCATCGGGTCGCCGCGTTTCCGCACCTCCATCGACTCGACCCACTTCACCCACTGGAATCCCCGGCGGCCCGGGGCGACGAGTCGGACGGGGGCGCCGTGGCCGTGCGAGAGCGGGTCGCCGCGGACGTGCGTCGCGAGCAGGGCGTCGTGCGCCTCCTCGATGGGAAGCGACCAGCGGTAGCCGGTCACCGAGGTGAACCGGACGTAGCGCGCGTCGTCGCTCGCGCCCGCCGAATCGAGGAGATCGCCGACGCGGACGCCCCCCCAGGTCTGGTGGGTGTACCACCCGGAAGTACAGTCGAGCGTCGCCTCGACCTCGCGCGTGGGACCGTTCCCGGCGACCTCGTCGTATGGTAGAGCCAGCTCCTCCTCGACCAGCCCGCGAACCGAGAGCGTCCAGTCGTCCCGGTCGACCGGGTCGGGATCGTCGGCGACCCACGAGGTGACGGGGAAGCCGCCGCCCTCCGTCTCCGTGTCGTACAGGTCGCCCGTCGGCTTCGACCCGGTGAAGCGCCGCGTCGCCCCGCCGAGGGCGCGGTCGGCCGTCTCGGTCGCTCGCCACACGACGGTGCCGGCGACGAGCAGCGCGCCCGTGCGGAGTGCGGCACGGCGGTCGAGGTCCACGTCGCGCGGGGAGTGAAATCGTCCGCGGAGGTGCCACAGCACCAGCGGA
The DNA here is from genome assembly GCF_019880225.1 of Halobaculum rubrum. Classification (NCBI taxonomy): domain Archaea; kingdom Methanobacteriati; phylum Methanobacteriota; class Halobacteria; order Halobacteriales; family Haloferacaceae; genus Halobaculum; species Halobaculum rubrum. The sequence continues at coordinate 972,910 of NZ_CP082284.1, read as the reverse complement.
ACCAGCAGGAGGCCGAGGCCGACGTGGAGGTTGAGGGTGGTCCACGCCAGGACCGGGACGTTGCCCCCGAGCACCCAGAAGACGCCCGTTCCCAGGGCCGCGAGCGTGACGACCGCCTGGAGTACCGACAGCGGGGTGAAGCGGTCCCACGCCGCCGTCGACGTGACGCGCCGCCGGACGCGGTAGAGCTTGAACCCCACGAGCCCCGCGAGCGTCAGTCCGACCGTCGAGTGGAGCCAGAACACCCACGCGCCGCTCGGCGTCCCGCGGGTGAACGAGTAGAGGCCGGAGGCGACCTCGACGGCGACGGCGACCGCGATGGCCCAGTCGACGACGCGGGGCGGCGGCTCGAGGCGGCGGAGCGCGCGGGCGAGGGCGGCGCGGCCGGATCGCTTCGACACGGGGGATCCGACGGGCCAGGGAGATATAGGTCCGCGGCCGCTCACCAGGCGACGCGCCGGCCGAGCACGAACACGACGAGCGCGACGAGCATGGCGCCGATGAACGCCTCGACGCCGGCGAGCGTCCGCGCGGTCGCGCCCACCGGTTGGATGTCGCCGTATCCGAGCGTCGTGAACGTCACCATGCTGAAGTACATGTTCTTGCCGATGACGAGCAGCCCCTCGGGGGAGACGGCCTGCCGGACGCTCCGGAGTCCCTGTGTCGTCAGCCCGCTGGACCCGCGGGTCCCCTGCGTGACCGTCGAGTACAGCAGGCCCCACACGACGATGACGACCACGGAGACGTACACCGAGCGCCAGAGGCGTTCCCCGTAGCCACACGTCTGGTGGAGGACGTTGTTGCCGGTCCACTTGCCCAGCGCCTTCAGACGGTTCACCGGCGAGACGTCGCCGTCCGCGATGTCGTCGCGGTTGCGCGCGATGAGCCAGTTCTTCCGGCGGCGGTAGTACATCTCCTTGATGAAGAACTCGGCGGCGGCCTTGCGGTCGCCGAACTCGGCCGCGCAGTTCTTCGCCTTCAGGTACGTGCTCTCGAGGGTTGCGGGGCCGGCGATGGCCGCCTCCTCGGGGTCGAGCGTCCCCTCGCCGACGGCGAACTCGTGGATCACCCAGTTGCTCCGCGCGAGGTGGTCCTTGTGCGCGGTGAAATCGAACCCCTCGAAGTCGGTGTTGCAGAACCGGAAGTGGTCGAACAGCGCGTGTTCGCAGTCGGTCGCGTCGAGGTCGACGGCGGCGACGAGCGCCCCGGTCAGGTCGTAGAAGACGCTCCCCCCCTCGGGCTGGCCCAACCGGCCGCCGCGGACGACTGCCCCCGAGAGGTCCACGAGCACCTCGCCGCGATCGGCGGTCGGCCGGAAGCGCACCGACTCCTCGAAGCGCGTCTCGCTGAAGCGCGCGCGGTCGTGGAGGGTCGTCCCGACGAAGTTCGCGTACAGGAACGTCGCCTTGTCGAAGTTCGCCGGGCCGTGGAACACGGCGCTCTGGAAGCTGGCGTCGTCGTTGTGCATGTTGGCGCTGCCCTCGAACTCGGCGGCCCGGAAGGTCGCCTCCGCGCCGAACTCGGCGTCAGCGAACGTGGTGTCCCGGCGGAAGTGTAGCTCGTCGAAGTGCGCCTCGTCGGCGACCCGGACGCTGGAGAAGTCCGCCCGGTCGTCGAACACCGCCCGCGAGAACACGGCCGAGGCGCCGAACGTCGCGTTCCGGAACGTCGCGTCCCCGTCGAACGCGGCCTCGATGAACAGCGCGTCGCCGACGATCTCGGCGCCGCCGAACGCCGTGGGACCGAACCGGGCGCGCTCGGCGTTCAGGCTCGCCTCGAACGTCGCGGCCTCGGCGTGTACCGCCTCGAAGGTGCTCCGCTCGACGGTCACACTCTCCTCGAAGCGGGCGTCGTCGAACCCGGCGACGCGGAACTCCACCTCGTCGAAGGCGGCGTCGCCCCCGAAGACGGCGTCGTTGAACGCGGCGTCGTCCGTCTCGTGGTAGCCGCCGACGAACTCGACGCCGCTGAAGACGGCGTCGCCGTCGAAGGCGACGCCCTCGAAACTCGCGTCCGTCTCGAAGCGCGCCTCGGCGAACGTCGCGTCGTCGCGGAACGCCGACCCGTCGAAGTCGGCGTCGCGATCGAAGCGCGTCGCCTCGAACGTGGCCGGCCCCTCGAACGTCGCATCGGTCACGTTGGCGTAGGTGAACTCGGCGGCCCGGAACGTCGTCTCGTCGCCGAAGGTCGCCCCGGCGAACGTGGCGTCGTCGTCCTGGACGTTGTCGCCGCCGTGGAACTCCACCCCGCGGAAGGCCGCGACCCCTCCGAACGTCGCCGTCCCGAAGGACACGTCGCCGTCGAAACGGGCCTCGTCGAAGCGTGCCTCCCCCTCGAAGGCGACGCCGCGGAACACGACCTGGTCGTCGAAGGCGGCCTCCCCGAAGGAGGCGTCGCCGGCGACGACGGCGCCGTCGAACTCGGTGCGCTCGAAGCGCGCGTGCCTGAAGTCGGCGTCGTCGCCGAAGTCGGCCCCGGCGAACGTGGCGTCGTCGTCGCGGACGTTGTCGCCGCCGTGGAACTCCGCCCCGCGGAACGACGCCGATCCCTCGACGGTCAGGTCGTCGAAGGCGGCGTCGTCGCGGAAGCGTGCCTCCGTGAATCGCACCGCCGCGCCGAACGTTGCGCCCGTCATCGTCGCCGTCTCGGTAAACTCCGTCTCGTCGAACTCGGCGTCCCCGGCGACCGCGAGGCCGTCGAACGTCGCCTCGCCGAAGACGGCGGCGAAACAGTCGAGCGGGCCCTCGACGGTCGCACCCGCGAGCGTGAGGTCGTCGTCCTGCACGTTGTCGTCGCCGCGGAACTCCGCGCCCCGCATCGACACCGCCGCCCCGAACGTCGCGCCGGCGAAGGAGGTGTCGCCGTCGAGGCGGGCCTCGTCGAGGGTGAACGCCCCGTCGACGACGGCGCCGTCGAACGCCGCGTCGCGGGCGAAGCGGGCGCCCTCCATGTCCATCGACGCCGTCTCGACGCCGGTGAAGTCGGCGTACCGGAACTCGGCGTCGCCGAAGTCCGCGTGCCCCTCGAACGTCGCGTCGGCGAAGCTGAGGTCGTCCGCGTGGACGTTGTCGCCGCCGCGGAACTCCGCGCCGGCGAACTCGACGGCGCCGGCGACCCGGACGCGAGAGAAGTCGGCGTCGAGAGCGAACCGCGCCTCCGGGAACTCCGCGTCGGCGTCGAACACGGCGCCGGCGAAGTCCGCGTTCCCCTCGAAGCGCGCGTGGTCGAAGTCGGCATCGTCGCCGAAGTCGGTCCCGGCGAAGGTCGCGTCGGCGAACTCCGCGCGCTCGAAGGCCACGCTGTCTGCGAACTCGGCGTCGGCGAACGTCACGTCCTCGACCAGCACGTTCGCCCCCCCGTGGAACTCCGCCCCGCGGAAGGAGGCGCCGGCGTCGAACGTCGCGCCCGCGAACTCCGCGTCGCCAGTGAACGTCGCCTCGTCGAAGTCGACGTCGCCGCCGAACGCCGCGTCGACGTAGTCGGCGTAGCGGAACTGGGCCTTCCGGAAGCACGCCTCGGCCTCGAAGGTGGCCCGCTCGAAGCACGCGTCGTCGTCCAGCAGGTTCGCGTCGCCGCGGAACTCCGCGCCGTCGAAGCGCGCGGCCGCCGCGAACGTCGCCTCGCGCAGACACGTGTCGGCGACGAATCGGGCCTCTTCGGCCGAGACGCGGCCGTCGAACGCCGCCCCGACGAGGTCCACGTCGCCCTCGAACGTCGCCTCTCGGAGGACGAACTCGTCGTCGACGCGGGCGCCGGACAGGTCCCAGTCGCCCCGCATGGTCGAGTCGGTCATATCGACGCTCGACAGCCTGGCCCCGCGCAGATCGACCGGCTGGCACACCTCCGCCTCGACCAGCGAGAGCGTCCCCGTAACGCGCGCGCCGCGTAGGTCCAGCGGCGACGTGTCCGGCGCGTCGAGCACCTCGTTGTCCAGCGTCACGTCGCCGAGGCGCGCCCCGAGCAGTCGTTTGTCGGCCGCGCCGTGACGCCCCGCCACCTCCCGAAGCGCCTCGGCGACGTCGGCGTCGCTCACGCCGCGCTTCGCGCGGGCGTCCCCGCCCATATGGAAGACGCACCGCTCCGTGTCCGGGTGCGCCTCATGCGGGCACGACCACGACTCGGTCACGCCGGGGTGCTCACTGGCGTCGACGCCCGGCGCGCCAGCGACGCTCCGAGCGTCGGCGTCGTCGGTCGCCGCGTCGACTCCGCCGTCGGTTCCCGCTTCGACCGCCCCGTTCGGGTCGATGCGGAACGAACAGCTCCCTGACACTCACGCGTGTGTCGGTGTCGGGTTTGTTAAATGTTCTGTCACACGCGCCGGGCCGTGGCTCGCACGATCGTCGGCCGCACCAAAGGGGGACTACGCGCGCAGCGACCGCAGGAGGACGAGGAAGCCGACGCCGATGGCGACGGACTCGACGAGGTGGACGGCGGTGAGATCGAGGCTCGTGAACTGGAACAATACGCCCTCGATGAGAACGCCGACGGTGACGACGCCGAACGCGACGGCGGCGTCGCGGAGATACGGCTCGCCGACCCGGTGGTACGCGCGAGTCGCGGTCGCGGTCACCGCGACGCCCAGGAGGAAGACGACGGCGCGGACGACACTGAGGGCGAGGTGCGTGCCGTCGGTCACGACATCGACACCTCCCCGAACAGCGAGTAGAGGATGACGAGCATGCCGAGCGCAACCAACGACGTCTGTACCGCGCCGGCGGCGAAGAGACTCCAGCCGAGCACGTCGAACAACACTCCCTCCAGCACCGAGCCGATCGTGACGATCAGAAACCCGACCCCGAGGTACAGCATCGGCTCGCTCCCGTGGCGACGATACCCGCGCATCGCCTGAATCGAGATGGCGGTTCCCAACAGTACCGTGGCGACCTTCGCGATGACGAGTTCGACGTGCATTAGCTCTCCCTGATGTCCTCCCAGACGCGCGTGAACCGGTCCACCGCGTCCTCGTTCGGCTGCTCGACGTCGACGTCGAGCGAGCCGTCCCGTACCTCCACCGCCAGGCGCTCGACGGCCGGTTCGAACACCGACTCGTGATGGCCGTCGGGGTCGATGCGCACCCGCTCGACGAGGAGGTCCCGCTCCACGAGCGCCTCCGCCCGCCGGTACACCGTCGAGACGGACATGTCGCAGTGTTCCCCGAGTTCCGCGGCCGACTTGGCGCCGGTGCTCACGGCCGCGAGGATAGACCTGGCGTACTCGTCCCCGAGCAGGTCGAGCACGTCGGCGGCGGTCCGGTCCTCGCTCACAGCGGGAGTTTGCTCCTTCTACATAAAAGGACGGGGGTGAGTCGCCGGCCCAGCGAACGTGCTGGCGGGTGTTTGTGTATCGGGTGCCTCTACCCATCTGTAGGTGACCCAGATGTCAGACGACACGCTCTCTCGACGGACGTTCGTCGCAGCGACCGCCGCCGCCATGGCCGGGACGGCCGGCTGCGTGGCCGGTAGCAGCGAGGAGTCCGGCGGCGGCGCCGGCGGCGCCGACTCGCCGACGGCGACGGCGACGGCGACGGCGACCGGAACCGAGACTCACGATGACGACGGCCACGGCGACGACGGGCACCAAGAGGACACCCACAGCGACGAGGAGACCGAGTCGAGCCACGACGACGGGGGCAGCTCGGACCACGGCCACGGGGTACCCGAGGAGCCGTCGGCGTCCGCGACGGTGAACCTCGTCACGGCCGACGGCGGCTACCACTTCGACCCGCACGTGGTCTGGATCGAGGAGGGCGCCACCGTCACGTTCCACAACGAGTCCGGCAGCCACTCGGCGACGGCGTACGCGCCGGCGAACGACAAGCCCCGGCGCATCCCCGAGGGCGGAACGGCCTTCGACACGGGGCTGTTGACGGAGTCCGGCGCCGAGCGCGAGGTGACGCTCGACACGCCCGGCGTCTACGACTACTACTGCACGCCCCACGAGGGAGTCGGGATGATCGCGACCGTCGTCGTCGGAAAGCCGGATCCGCACGACGCGGCGGGGCTCAGCGAGCCACAGTCGTCGCTCCCGTCGGGGGCCCGTGAGAAGATTCACGGCCTCAACGAGACGGTCAACGAGATGCTCGGACACACGCACTGACGCCACCGCCGACGGCAACACCCAAGTCCCGGTTGCCCGTCGTCCCCGCTATGCCAGTCGCACTCGTCACGGGTTCGTCGCGGGGTATCGGCGCGGCAATCGCCGAACGCTTCGCCGCCGACAGCTACGACGTGGTCGTCAATTACCACACCTCCGCCGACGCCGCGGCCGAGACCGCCGCGGCCGTCCGCCAGCACGGGCGGGACGCGGAGATCGTACAGGCGGACGTGTCCGACCCCGACGACGCCGCGCGCCTCGTCGACACCGCGGTCGAGGAACTCGGCGGACTCGACCACGTCGTCAACAACGCCGGCATCGACCAGCACGTCTACACCGAGGACCTCGACCCGGCGGACTTCGACCGGGTGATGGACGTGAACGTCAACTCGGTGTTCAACGTCACCAAGGCCGCGCTCCCGCACCTCCGGGAGAGCGACGCCGAGCCGACGCCGTCGGTGACGAACGTCTCCTCGATCCTCGCGTACACCGGCGCGCCAATCGAGGTCCACTACGCCGGCTCGAAGGGTGCGCTGCTGTCGGTGACGAAGAGCCACGCCCGCGACTTCGCGCCCGACGTCCGGGTGAACGCGGTCGCACCCGGACACGTCGAGACGGACATGACGAGCGACCGCAGCGAGGAGGAGGCGACAGCGGAGAAAGAACGGATCCCGATGGGCTACTACGGCCAACCCGACGACATCGCCGACGCGGTGGCGTATCTCCGCGATGCGCGCTTCGTCACCGGCGAGACGCTGAACGTGAACGGCGGGGAGCTGATGCGGTAGGCCGTCTCCTGCCCGCTTCGCCCGACAACTGCCGTGACGTCACTCTCCCCGCAGCCACTGCCGTCGTACCTCGTACTCCTCCTCGTCGAGTTCGCCGCGGGCGTAGCGACGCTCGAGAATCTCGAGTGCGTCGTCGCCGCCGCCTTCGTCGCCACCCTCGCGGGTCGCGAGCGTGCCGAGGGCGTACACGACGGCCCCGAGGAGGAGGACCACGACCAGCAGTCCGATCAGTCCGCCCCATGGGCCGAGCCACGGGAACAGGCCGCCCCCCATCGTCCCGCCGGCCCAGCCGCCGCCGGCCATGCCGCCGCCAGCTCCGGATCCCATCGGTCCGTGCGGACCGGTCTGTGCGAGTACGCCGAGCAGCGTTGCCATCGTGTCCACCTCTGGTTGTGCATAGAACACCCAAGATTACCTCGGTTGCGGCGGTTCCCAGTATCTGGGACACCTGCGGTGCTGTGAGGGCAGGGACGACCCGATCCTCGCGAACCTCCTACAGCGCCGCCTCGATCCGGTCCAGTCCCTCCCCCAGCCGCTCCATCGAATTGGCGAAGGAGAGCCGCAGCTGACCCTGTCCGGCCTCGCCGAAGCCGTCGCCGGGCGCGAGCACGACGCCGGCCTCCTCGCACAGTCGCTTCGCGAGCGGGAGGCTCGCCTCGTCGGTGTCGGGGTTCACGAACGCGTAGAAGGCGCCCTCCGGCTCGGGTGCCGTCACGCCGTCCATGTCGGCGAGGCGGTCGGCCACGTAGTCGCGGCGCTCCCGGAACGCGTCGTACATCGCCTCGACGGGCTCCTGTGGCCCGGTGAGCGCGGAGATGGCGGCGTGCTGGGCGACGCTTCCGGTGCAGGCGGTCGTTGACTCCCTGACCTTCGTCGCCTCGTCGACGACCGTCGGGTCGCCGGCGAGCCAGCCGACGCGCCAGCCCGTCATCGCGTACGTCTTCGAGCAGGAGCCGACCGTGAGCACGTGGTCGGGGTGGCGCGTCAGCGCCGCGATCCCGGTCGGGTCGCGGTCGTAGGTCAGCTTCGCGTACACCTCGTCGGCGATCACGTACGCGTCGTGATCGGCGGCGGCGTCGACGACCGCCCGGACCTCGTCGGGGTCGGCGACCCTGCCGGTTGGGTTGGAGGGTGAACACAAAACTACGAGCGAGGTGTCCTCGGTCATCTCCGCGACGAGGGTGTCGGCGTCCAGATCGTACTCTGGCGCGGGCATCGGCACCTCGACGGGCGTGGCGTCCGCGAGCTTCGCCTGTGTCCAGTAGTTCGGCCACGACGGCGAGGGGAGAAGGACCTCCGAGCCGGGGTCGACGGTCGCGAGGAACGCGAGGTGGAGCGCCTCCATCCCGCCGGTGGTCGTGAGTATCTCGTCGGCGGCGTGCTCCACGTCGTACTCGCGCGCGAGGGTGTCGGAGATGGCCGCCCGCAACTCGGGGAGACCGGCGTTGCTCGTGTAGTGGGTGTGGCCCCCGCGGGCGGCGTCGACGGCGGCGTCGACGACGTGCTCGGGCGTGTCGAAGTCGGGTTCGCCCACCTCGAGGCGGACGAGATCGCGGCCCTCGCGTTCCAGTTCCTGCGCGAGGTCGAACATCACGCGGATCCGGGAACGGTCACACGCGCGGACGCGGGCGGTCGGTTCGTGCATGCCACCAGGTTCTCGCGTGGGGAGTTGAAGGTACGCGTGTCTGCAGTTCGTACGCCGTGGTTGTATACGGCCACGGCTTGCGACAGCGCGCGGATCAGACGAAAAATGAGATCAAAAGCGGTCTGCCCGGTTACAGCTCGACGGCTTCCTTGTTCCCGAGCGACTCGGGCACCGTGAAGCGGATCTCCGTGGTCGCGCCGGCCATCGTGTTGACCTTGATCGTGACCTCCTCGCCCTCGTCGAGGTTACTGGCGAACGTGCTAACGTCGAACACGAGGTTGAGGCGGTCGTCCGCGTCGTTCAGGACGTTCGAACTGTCGTCGGCGTCCTTGACCGGCTCGTAGCCGAACTCCTCACCCTGAATACCGGCTGCCAGCGAATCATACGTTCCGGAGCTGTTCGCGACCAACTGGTAGGTTCCGCTGGGGCCGATCCACGTGACCGTTGCGTTGTGAACGTCGATCTCGCCGGCGCCGGGCGCCTGCGTCACGGTCACGTTGACGATATCGATCTGTTCACTGTTGACGTTTCCGACGGTGGCGACCTCCTGAAGCCGATTGCTGACCTGCTTGCTGCTCTGTTGACCCGTTTCCTGCGACTTGCTCTGGAGGAAGCCGGCGGTGTTGATGAGGACGCCGGCGGCGATCGCCGCCACCAGCACCATCGCGATGAACACGATGAGCGTCCCGATACCCACCTGCCCGCGCTCCTCCTCGTCCGTGATGAATTCGAACATTGTGTGGTTGTCCGCTCCCTCGTCGGAGCTACCCGATCCTCCCGCGGACTCGTACTTGAGTTCACGCCTCGAAAAATCAGCCGGAATAATTAGAGCTACTCGGTCGTCGCGTCCATCGTCAGTTCCGTCGGGGGCCCACCGGGGAGGTCGTCGCGGTCGTGCGGCTCGGTGAAGTCGATGTCCGGTCCCGTCGGGACCAGCCGCTTGGGATTCAGACTCTCGTGTGAGCCGTAGTAGTGGCGGGTGATGTGGTCCATGTTCACCGTCTCCGCGACGCCGGGCGTCTGGTAGAGGTCCTTCGTGTACTCCCAGAGGTGCTCGTACTCGTGGATCCCACGGCGGTTGCACCGGAAGTGAGTGTGGTACACGTGGTCGAACCGCACGAGCGTGGCGAACATCGACACGTCCGCCTCGGTGAGCCGATCGCCGACGAGGTACCGCCGGTCGGCCAGCAGGTCGTCGTACTCGTCGAGCGCCTCGAACAACTCCCCGACCGCCTCGTCGTACGCCGCCTGCGTGCTCGCGAAGCCGGCACGGTAGACGCCGTTGTTGATGCGCGGGTAGATGTCGGCGATCCGGTCGTCGACCGCCTCTCGGTAGCCCGCCGGCCACAGGTCGACCCCGTTACCGAGGTCGTCGAAGGCGGTGTCGAGCATCCGCATGATCTCTTCGCTCTCGTTGTTGACGATGGTCTCCGCCTCCTTGTCCCAGAGTACCGGCACCGTCACGCGTCCGGTGTACTCGTCGTCCGCGCGTTGGTAGATCTCGCGGAGGTAGTCGGCGCCGTAGAGGGAGTCGGGCTGTTCGTCGGAGAACTCCCACCCGTCGTCGTAGCGCTCGGGCTGCGTCAGCGAGAGCGAGATGGCATCCTCCAGCCCCTTCAGCGAGCGCGTCAGCGCGACGCGGTGGGCCCACGGGCACGCCCGACAGATGTACACGTGGTACCGATCCGGCTCGGCCGGGAACTCCGGGTTGTCGACGGGGTCGGCCCCGGGTTCGGGCACCGAGCCGTCGATCCAGTCGCGGAAGCTCGTCTCGCTTCGCTCGAACTCGCCGGAGTCGCCGGTGTCCCGCCGGACGCCGGTCCGCCACTCGCCGTCGACGAGCATGTTGGTCGCGTCGCTCATTGGTGGTAGTCTACGGTGGGCGGCCACACGCTAAAGCCGTGTGGCGCCGGAAGCGACACGGACCCCCGCGCTCGCGCCGGCTACTCAACGGCGCTCGGAGACGCGACGGTTCCGGCGCTCACCCGCGCGAACCCGCCCAGGAGCGTCCGGTACTCGACGTCCGCGCAGGTCTCCCGGAGGGCCCGATGGGCCGCGGCGACGCGCTCGTCCTGCACGGTCGCCGGCGACCGCGCCAGCGACCGCGCGGTTCCGGGCGGCGACCCGGCGCGGACGAACAGATCGAACGCCGGGTTCAGCGCCCGCCAGCCGGGTCGCGTCGTGCGCGCCAGATCTAACAGGGCGATCCGCCCGCCCGGGCCGACGAGGTCACCCCACTCGCGAACCGTCCTCGCCGGGTCCGGGAGCATCCCCACGACGAACGCGCCGCAGCAGGCGTCGACGCCGTCGGCGCACAGCGGGGGCCGGGTGGCATCGCCACGAACGTACGCTCCGCGGCTGTCGCCCGTTCCTCCGAGTTCCCGGTCTCGCTCGCGAGCGACGCGGAGCACGCCGGGCGCGAAGTCGACGCCGACGTACGTCCCGCCCCCGATCCGCTCCTCGATGTACGGTCGGTTCGCGCCCGTTCCGCAGCCGAACTCGACGACGGTCGCGCCCGGCTCGGGGTCGAGCGCGTCCGCGAGCGCCCGGCGGAGCGTCGCGACGAACGGTCCGCGCCTGGCGAGGGCGTCGTACGCGCGGGCGAGACGGGTGTAGAACTCCGGGGCGGACAGCCGTGGCGTCGCGAACTCCGGGAGACCGAATCGAGGGGACACGGCTACACGAGGTCCCGAACCGCCCGGGCGACGGTCGGGGCGTCCGGACCGATGACGTACAACACCGGCTCGACGCCGACGCCGCCGGTCTGGTAGACGGCGAACACGTCGCCGAGTTCGGCGGCCGCGTCGCCGCCGCCCTTCGCGTCGTCGGTCCCCCTGTCGCCGAGTCGGCCCGCCACGGCCGCGCGGACGGGATCGTCAGGGGCGCCGGCGTCGGTCTCCCCGTGATCGCTCGGCTCGAACTCGACGGCCTCGACGCCGGCGTCCGCTAGCGCCGCCACCAGGTCGGGGTCGTACCGGACGTTCACCGCGGCGCGGGCGTCGACGCCCGCCGCCCGCGCCGACAGCAGGACGCCCGCGACGTGCTCGCTGACGCCGAACTCGGGATCGCTCGGCACGCGTGCGGTCCCCTTCACGTCGAAGATCCGACCCGGGACGGCGGCGACGTCGTCGATGTCGACGGCGTCGGGGACGCACTCCGCGAGGTTCGACCCGACGTTCGGGATGAGTCCCGCGAACCCGGAGGTCGCGGTGAGGGTGCGGACGCCGCGACGCAGCGAGGAGAGCGTCCGCTCGCGGTCGCGCAGCCCGCTGTCGGGGTCGTGGACGGCGAAGTCGTAGTCGGCACCCGCCAGCTCCGGCATCGACGCCTCGTGCAGCTCCGCGAGGAGATCGCCGGCCTCCAGCCGCCTGATCAGCACCTCCAGCTCGACGAGCGCGCCGACGCGGCTGAGATCGCCCGACGCCAACCCCCCGGCGACGCGCTCGACGGTCTCGCGGACGCGCTCGTCGGCGGCGACGCGGTCGTTCGTCGCCACGTCGCCGTGGGCGTACTTCGACACCGCCGACTGGCTGATGCCGAGCGCGTCCGCGACCTCCCGCTGGGTCAGGTCGCGCTCGCGCAGCGCCTCCGCCAACATCGCCCGGACCGTCGGGAGGAACTCGTCGACGACGACCTCCTCGATGAATCTCATCGCTCGGACTCCCCGGCGCCGTCGAGGGGGCCGCCCTCCCCGTCGGCGGGTGGATCGGCCGCGAACTCGGGGTCGTCGCCGATACGGGACGCCTGCGGGCCGGACTGGTTCTGGTACTTCGAGCCGCGTTCCTCGCCGTAGGGGCGGTCTGCGGGCGTCCGCAGCTCGGTGAACGTGAGCTGTGAGATGCGCATTCCCGGCGAGAGGGCGACCGGCGCGTTGCCGAGGTTCGACAGTTCCAGGGTGATCTGTCCCCGGTAGCCCGGGTCACAGAGCCCGGCAGTCGCGTGAACGACGATCGCGAGCCGGCCCAGCGAGGAGCGCCCCTCGACGTGGGCGACGATGTCGTCGGGGATGGCGACCGTCTCCTTGGTCGTTCCGAGCACGAAGTCGCCGGGGTGGAGGATGAAGTCCTCCCCCTCGGGGACGTGGGTCTCCTCGACGTACTCGTCGACCTCACGGACGTCATTCGGATGGATACAGGGGATGTTCGTCCGGCGGAACTCCAGGAACTGCGAGCCGAGCCGGAGGTCGACGCTCGCGGGCTGGACCTGCGTGTCGACGTCGTCGAGCGGGTCGATCACGAGGTCGCCCTCCCCCAACCGGGCGAGGATATCGGTGTCCGAGAGTATCATTGTCGAAGGCGGGGCCGCCGGCGGCGTAAAGCTTCTCTCATCGCGGGCCGGCCGGCGCTCAAAACAGCTCGAACACCAGCCCCAGTACAGTGAGGACGCCGACGATCGTCGCGGCCGTCCCGATCGAGTGGTCACGAGCGTCCGCCAGCCCGTAGGTCCGGATCACGCCCGCCCAGAGGGCGACCGCGACGGCCGCGAGCACCCCGATCGCCTCGACGCCGCCGATGGCCGCCCGGAGGGCGTCGATCGCGCCCTCGGGCGATTCCGAGGGGGCGGCCGTCCGGAGGCGGTAGATCACCAGCGCACCGACGCCGAAAAGCCGCGCCAGGCTCGGCACCATCCCCCAGCCGGCGACCGCGAGCGTGTCGGCGAACGCGCCCTCGCCGTCGGCGAGCGCGCTCGCGGCGTGGAGGACGCCGCCCTGCACGAGCCAGAACAGCGGGACGAGCACCACGGTCGCCGGCGGGAGCCACGAGAGCTCCTCGGCGACGAGCGCGCCGAGCTCGCGCTCGACGGTCTCGGGCTCGCCACACCCCGAGGGCGTGTCCTCGAGGGCGGAGTCCTCGCAGAACACGTCGCCGGGGTACGCCGGGTTGTCGACGGTGATCGGGACGTCGAGCGCGGCGGCGAACTCGCCGAGGAAGACGGCCAGCCCGCCCGCGGTGGCGATCGTGACGACCGCGACGGCGGCGGCCGCGTGGGCGAACGGCGGGGAGCCGTCGTGGCGTTCGAAGTAGCTGTCCGGGCGGAGGAGGGGCGTGCGGGGATCTGCCATCGTCGGCGGCTCTCCCGGCTCCGTGAAACGTCTTATCCTCTCCGCCGGTCGACCTGTCTCAGGCCGTCACGACGGGTCGGCCGTCGCCGTGGTACGCGTCGTGGAACCGATCGAGCCGGCGGTAGAACTCCGGAAGCAGGCGGTCGCGGAGATGCAGCCGTTCCCCGTCGGACTCGGTACGCGTCCACGCGACCGCGTCGTCGATCGCCGCCTCGACGTCGTCGGGGGGTCGCTCGCCGGTCGCGGCCGCGAACGACTCGCGGAAGGCGGCCGTGACCGTCGCCAGCAGGAGGTCGTCGACGACCGCGGTCTCCTCGGGCGGGGTGCCGAGGCTCCGGACTGCGCCGGCGAGGAGGACGCGCCCGTCGCGGATCCCGTGATCGGCGAACGAGCCCGTCATCGGTCGGTTGTCGCCGCCGTCGTCGTTTCTGATGCTCACACGCGCGGATAGGGCTCCCGGACGGTTGAACCCCCGTGCCCTGTGCGGGCCGGGCGCATTCGAGGCGCCCGCTTTTCCCTCGCCAACAGGGCCGGTGTCGGTTGAGCGGAGCCCGCTGGCGGTCCGCGATTCCAGCGCCGAAGTTCCCGCCCTCCGACCACGCTCCCGAAGCGCTTTCCGCGCCCCCCGCCCAGCGCGACGTATGAGCATGAAGCAGGCCATCGTCGTCCGCACCGATCTGGGGATGGGGACGGGGAAGCTGGCCGCGCAGGTCGCGCACGCGTCGCTGTCGGCGTACGAGGACACCGGCTCGAAAACTCGCAAGGCGTGGAAGGGCGAGGGGCAAAAGAAGGTCGTCCTCAAGGCCGCCGGCGAGTCGCAGATCTTCGAGCTGGCCGACCGCGCCGAGCGCGAGGGGCTCCCGAACGCGGTCGTTCGCGACGCCGGGCACACCCAACTCGATCCCGGAACCGTCACGACGCTTGCGGTCGGCCCGGGCGAGGAGTCGATCGTCGACAAGGTGACCGGCGACCTCTCGCTGTACTGATGCGGGAAGCGCACCCCCGCGAGCGAGCCACCGGCGTGGATTACTACGTCAGCGACGCCGACGGCATCGGCGGTCGCCTCCGCGTCGCTCCCGAGGACTTCCGGGTCCGCGAGCGCGAGCGGATGGACCCCGAACCGCTCGACGCGCACGCGGGGTCGTATCCATTCCTCCTCCTGCGCGCGACCCTCCGACGCTGGGACACCAACGACTTCGCGAGCGCGCTGTCGAACGCGATGGGGGCCAGCCGCGAGCGCGTCTCGTGGGCCGGCACGAAGGACAAACACGCCGTCACGACCCAGCTGTTCACGGTTCGCGACGCCGAGCCCGAGGCGATCCCGGACCTCGAGGGCGCCGAGATCGATGTTCTCGGCCGCGTCGGGCGTGACCTCTCCTTCGGCGACCTCGCGGGCAACGAGTTCGCGATCCGCGTGCGCGAGACCGGCGGCGACCCCGCGCCGATCACCCGGGACCTGCGGGCGTTCGCCGCCGGCGTCGATCGCGAGGATACCGACGAGGTCGCTGCGGCGGACGATGCCGACGCGGTCGAGGTCGCCGTTCCCAACTACTTCGGGCACCAGCGCTTCGGGAGCCATCGACCGATCACCCACGAGGTCGGCCTCGCGGCGATCCGCGACGACTGGCGCGGCGCGGTACTCGCGTACTGCGGGAATCCCTACGACACCGAACCCGGGGACTCCCAGCGCGCCCGCGAGGTCGTTGAGGACCAAGCCGACGCGGACAGTCCCGACTGGAGCGCCGCCCTCGACGCGATGCCGGGTCGCCTGCGATACGAGCGCTCGATGCTCCACCGGCTCGACGAGGGCGCCGACTGGCGCGAGGCGCTGGAGGCGGTCCCGTCGAACCTCCAGCGGCTGTTCGTCAACGCCGCGCAGTCGTACGTGTTCAACCGGATTCTCAGCGAGCGCCTGCGCCGCGGGCTGCCGTTCACCCGGCCCGTCGCGGGCGACGTGGTCGCGTTCGTCGAGCGCGACGTGCCGTTCCCGAAGCCCGACATGGACCGGCTCCAGCGCGCGACGGAGGGGCGCGTCGACACCCTCGCGCGCCACTGCGAGCGCGGCCGGGCGTTCGTCACCGCGCCGCTCGTGGGAACCGAGACGGAGCTCGCGGACGGCGAGCCGGGCGAGATCGAACGCGAGGTTCTTCGAGAGCTGGATGTCGACCCGGGCGACTTCGAACTGCCCGGCGAGTTCGCCTCCAGCGGTACCCGCCGGGCGGTGGCGCTCCCGACCGATCTGACGGTCTCCGAGGAGGAGGGGGACCCGGTGTTCGAGTTCGCGCTGCCGTCCGGCTCGTACGCGACGGCGGTGCTTCGGGAGTACATGAAGTGTGATCCGGAGCGGCTGTAGGGCAGGCGCGGAGGGTGCGATCCGGAGCAGCTCTAGGGCAGGCGCGGAGGGTGCGATCCGGAGCGGCTCTAAACTACCGTGGAGGGTGTGGACGCTTCGGCGCTCTCCACCCTGACCTATTTCTCGCGGACCGGCGAACGACGGTCATGGCACGCCAGATCGACACAGCGGAGCCCCGACGATGAACGCCACGGCGATCGACCACTTCGTGCTCACCGTCTCGGACGTGAGCGCGAGCTGTGACTTCTACGAGTCGCTGGGGGCGGAGGTCGTGACGTTCGACGACGACCGGAAGGCCGTCCGGTTCGGCGACCAGAAGATCAACCTCCACCCGACTGACGGGGACGTGACGCCGGTCGCGGCGGAGCCGACGGTCGGCGCGGGCGACTTCTGCCTGCTGACGGAGGCGTCGATCGAGACCGTCGAGGCCGAACTGCGCGAGCGCGGGATCGAGATCGTCGAGGGGCCGATCGAGCGAACCGGCGCGGTGGCGCCGATCTCGTCGGTGTACGTCCGCGACCCCGACGGCAACCTCGTCGAGATCGCGACGACGTAAGCGGTCCCACGACGGGGTGAACGGACGCGCTTATCCGGTCGCCGACCGTTCCCCCCACATGAACTGTCGGCGGTGCGGCTCGTCCCTCCGCAAGCCCGGGGACTACTGTCTCGGGTGCGACACCGCCAACTGTGAGAGCGTCGTGATCGACTTCGGGGTCGACCGCGCGACGCTCGCGATGCTCGGCTTCGAACCCGAGCACCCGCCCGACGACTTCGACCCGGAATCGCTGGTCATCGGCGAGACGACCATCACGACCGTCCCCGACGACGGCGAGCGCACCGCGTCGGTGCAGCTTCGGAACTTCGCCGGCCGCGTCGCCGACGAGGTGCGTCGCAAGCGACCGGAGACGGTGTACGCCGCCGGCGAGCGCGGCCCGCTCCGCGAGGCCCGCGCGCAACTGCACTACGAGTTCTACCGCGTCCCCGACGACGACCCCGTCGGCGCCGTGCTCGCCCGTCGCGGGGAACCGGCGCTGGAGGTGATCGACGCCCCGCCGGAGGCGAAGATCGGCGGCTCGCACTCGACACTTATCGGCAAGCGGACGGGGATGAAAGCGATCCTCGCGGCCGCCGAGCACCCGCACGTCAAGAAGGTGATCCCGGGCCCCATCGACGCCGGCGGCTCCGGGTCGCGAACGGGTCTGCGCGCGAAGGTGACGCGAGCCGACGAACACGGGAACGTCCGACTCCTCTTGCGCGACGGGTCGAGCGTTCAGGAGAACCGCGTCGTCACGACCGCCGGCGACCGCGAGACGGGCGAGCGCGTCCGCGCGGACCTGAACGAAGTGCTGGAGGAGTCGGGGTTCGGGGAGGGCGGCGATCGATAGGGTCAGACGGTGCCCTGATCGCCGGCGAGGCCGAACTCGTCGGCATCCGCGCGCGGGTCGGCGCGCTCGTACAGCGCGTGGAGGGTGAACGAGACGTTGCGCTCGCGGCAGCTGTCGCGGTACGTCGCCAGCGCCTCGCGGTCGGGGAACTGCACGCGGAAGTCCCACCCGGTGTGGTCGCCGCTCGCGGACACCGGACGGGCGCCGGTGTCGGCGAACACGTGGGAGGCGGTCCGCTGTGTCGTCTCGGGGGCGAGCGTCGCCCGGTAGAATCGGAAGTCCGGTCCCTCGCCGAGCACGCGAACGTCCTCGACGGAGTCGTCGTTGCCGAGGGCGTCCTCGAAGCGGGTCAGGTCGTCGCCGCGGGCGAAGAACTCGATGCGCGTGGTGTCTCCCTCGACCGTCCGCTCGAGGTCGGCTGTCACCTCGGGGGCGGCCGCGAGCGCGTCGCGGAGGACTGGGGTCGACAGCGTGAATTCGGCGATGAGCATTCCGGCGGTCTCCTACGATCGTACCGGCCAGCCACGGAAATAAATGTGTGCCACACAGTGACGGGGAATCGACCCGGATTCCTCGGTTCCGCTCGTGGCGGTGCGACGGGCGGCCGACCCCACGCGCCGCACAACGACGGCCGGAATTCGCGGGGTTTTTGACGCCCAACGGCGAAGTCGAGTTCATATGGCTGAACAGACGAAGGCGCGGAAGACCGGCAGCGCCGGACGCTTCGGCGCGCGATACGGGCGCGTCGCACGCAAGCGTGTGTCGGAGATCGAAGACGAGATGCAGAACGCGACGGTCGACGGCGACTCGGTCAAGCGCCTCGGCACCGGCGTGTGGGTCAACGAGGAGACCGGCGAGACGTTCACCGGCGGCGCCTACCGGCCGGAAACGCCCGGCGGCCGCTCGGTCCGCCGCAGCATCCGCGCCGCGCTCGAAGAAGAGAGCGACGACGAGTAATCCCCGCGACCCCCTACATAGATGAGCTACAAGTGTTCCCGGTGCAAGCGCGACGTCGAGCTCGACGAGTACGGCGGCGTGCGCTGCCCGTACTGCGGCCACCGCGTGCTCCTCAAGGAGCGCGCGCCCGACGTGAAGGAAATCGACGTCAGCTGACCCGGGCGACGTGCCCGTGTCCGACGCGTTCGACCACCGCGCGGTTCTGCGCTTTCCGTACCCCGACGAGCGACGCGCTCGGGTCGTTCACGAGGCGATCGGCGTCGAGGTCGGCGGGATCGACGACGACCGGTCGACGGCCGCCGTCGACCGCGCGGGCGACACTGTCGAGGTGACCGTTCGCGCGCGCGACCTCGTCGCGCTCCGGGCGGGCGTCAACACCTGGACTCGGCTCGTCGAGACGGCCGAAGCGGTGGCGGCGCCGGCGGATCGGTAGGCGATCGCTCCGGTCTCGTGAGCTCACAAATCGCGCCGCGATTTGTGAACGCCGTCCCCCGCGGCCTCGCTTCGCTCGGCCGCGCTCCCTTTTCTGGGCGGCTCGGCCCTCCGGACCTCGCCGCCGTCCCCCGCGGCCTCGCTTCGCTCGGCCGCGCTCCCAATGACCGGGCTTTTCACCCCGAAGCCCGACCGTCGGTGTATGCAGGGTAATCTGCCGCCGGAAGCACAAGAGAAGATCGAGGAACTCCAGGACCTGCAAGAGCAGGCCCAGCAGCTCGCCGAGCAGAAGCAGTCCACGCAGACCTCGCTGACGGAGGCGCAGTCCGCGCTGGACGCGATGGACGACATCGACGAAGACTCGACGATGTACCGCGAGATCGGCGAGATCCTCGTCGAGACCGACTACGAGACCGCCTACGACGACCTCGAGGAGAAGGTCGACACGCTGGGAATGCGCGCCGAGCGCTTCGACTCCCAGGAGGAGAAGGTCCAACAGCAGTTCGAGGAGCTCCAGGAGGAGCTCCAGCAGATGCTGCAGGGCGGCGCGGGCGGCGGCCCGGCGGGCATGGGCCCCGGCGGCCCCGGCGCCGGCGGCGCGTAAGCCGTGAGCGACGACCGCCCCGAGCCGACCGACGAGGAGGTCGTCGAGACCGCCTCCGAGGCGGCCGAAGGGGTCGTGCTCGAGCGGTATCGGCAGTCCGAACTCCGCGACTTCGACGTGACCGTCTCGTTCGAGGACGGCGTGCTCGACGTGGACGTGTACGTCAACCCGCCGGCCGACGCCGAATCGGACGCGGACGAGGTGGCCGAGGAGGCCGTTCACGCCGCCCGCGACGCCGTCGACGAGCTGTTCGGCGTCGCGTAACGCGGCGGCTCGGTCGCTCGAACCTTCTGATTGCCAACTGGTAGGAACGTTCAATCAGGTCCGTGTAGTGCGGTACCACATGGCAGCCCGACGGCCGGCGCGACCGCGCTCGACGCGTACCGCGATCGCCTCCGCGAGACACCTACCTGCCCGGAGTGTGGGTACGTCGACGACGGTGCCGACTGGAGGACCGCGTACCACGAACGCCGCCTCGTCTACCGGCACGACTGCCCCCGCTGTGCGGCAGTCGACACGCGTGTGATCCGGTTCGACGGCGCGAGGTAGCGATCGCGAGCAGAGCGAGCGATCTGGTCGATCGCCGAACCGGCTGCTGACCTCCTCCGTGCTCGTCCCGCAGCGGATGGTAACGCTTAGGCTCGCTTCCCTCTAAGATATTTCGTGACATCTGCAGGCGATCCGGCGTCACGCGGCGTCCTCCTGATCACGGTCGACTCGCTGCGTGCCGACGCGCTCGGACCTCATACGCCGACGCTTCGCGATCTGGCTCGTCGCGGAACGTCGTTCGAAACCGCCGTCGCGGGCGGCAACTGGACGCCGTTCTCGTTCCCGGACCTCCTCGGCGCCCGCGCCGTCTTCGCCGACGCGTCGACGCCGGGCCCCGCCGCGGACCCGACGCTCGCGGAGGCGCTGTCGACCGCGGGCGTGCGTACCGCCGGCGTCAACGCCGGGAACGGCTTCCTGACGGAGTACTACGGCTACGACCGCGGGTTCGACGCGTTCGAGTCGTTCCTCGACGGCGCCCGCACGCCGGTCGGCCGCTTCCTCGCGACCCACCCCACGGTCAACGGCTGGGTGCAGTACCTCGGCTGGCCGCTCGGCAGCGCCGCCGCGAAGCTGCGCGGGCACGAGCGACGCCACGCGGTCGACACCTCCCACCTCCACGCGCTCGAGCGTCGGGCGCTCGACGCCGTCGACGACGCCGCGGCCGACGAGGATCGTCCGTTCTTCCTGTGGCTCCACTACATGGACACGCACACGCCGTACGTCCCCGCGCCGCGACACGTTCGCGCGGTCACCGACGGCGAGGTCGGGTCGTTCCAGACGCTGCTGGGACACCTTCGCGCCGGACTCGGCAAGGAGGTCGACGAGCGGACGCTCCGTACGCTGCGGGCGCTGTACGACGCCGCCGCCCGGCAGGTGGACGAGTCCGTCGAGCGCGTCCTCGAGGAGCTCTCGTCGGCGGGTCTGCGCGAGGAGACCACCGTGATACTGGCGGGCGACCACGGCGAGGAGTTCCTCGACCACGGCCACCTCGCGCACTACCCGAAGCTGTACGACGAGCTCGTCCGCGTCCCGTTCGTCGTCGACCACCCCGGCGCGCCCGCCCGACGCGAGTCGGCGCCGGTGCCGCTGCGGGACGTCCCGCCGACCGTCTGTGACGCGCTGGGGCTCGAGCCGCCGGCGGCGTTCGCCGGCGAGAGCCTCCTCCCGACGGTGACGGAGGCGACGCCGCCCGAGCGGGGACCGGTCACCTCGATCGCTTTGCGGGGCGAGTCGGTGACGAGCCAGCCCATTCCTCGCCGGCTCGGCGACGGCACGCCGCTCGTCTCGGCCCGAACCGAGGAGTGGACGTACATCCGCGAGCCGGACGGCGCGGTCAGTGTGTACGACCGCAAACGCGACCCCGGGGAACACGAGCCGGTCGGACGCGACGCGGTTCCGCGCGAGGCGCTGCGATCGCTCGAACGCGCGGCGGACGATCGGCTCGCGCTCCTCTCGGACGGCAGCGAAGCCAGCGATATTCACGGTGATGGCGACGACGGCGACGAGGACGTACCTGACGAGATCGGGCGTCGCCTCGACGCGCTCGGCTACCGCTGACTGCCGATCGCTGACCGCTGACCCGTCGTAGTTTTCGACGAGATCGATCCGAACGTATTTGTACGAACCCGAGACAGCGAACGTATGGTCGAGGCGTTCGCGGTTGCGAGCGGGAAGGGTGGCACCGGCAAGACCACCACGACGCTCGCGCTCGGCATGGCGCTCGCGCGGCGGTACGACGTGACCGTCGTCGACGCCGACACGGGCATGGCGAACCTCCTGTTTCACGCCGGACTCGGGGACGCTCCAGTCACGCTCCAGGACCTGCTCGCGCCCGACGCGCGGGACGCGGACGGCGCCGCGATCGACGTACACGACGCCTGTTACGACCGTCACGGGATGCGCGTCGTCCCCTGCGGCACCAGTCTCGCGGGGTTCGAGCGGTCGGACCCGGCCCGCCTCCGGGAAGTCGTCGCCGAACTCGCCGCCGACACGGACGTGCTCCTCCTCGACTCGCCGGCAACGCTCGCGTCGAAGTCAGCCGTCCTCCCGATCGTCCTCTCGGACCGGGTGGTCGTCGTCACCCAGCCCACGATCCCCGCGCTCTCGGACGCGCTGAAGGTCCAGGAGTACGCCGCCTCCTACGGGACGGGGATCGCGGGCGTCCTGTTCAACAAGGTCCGCGGCGACCTCGGCTCGGTCGGCACGCAGGCCGAACGCTACTTCGAGGGACCGATGCTCGGGTCGGTGCCCGACAGCGACGCCGCGCGGGCCGCCCGCGACGCCGGCGAGCCCCTCCTCGCGCACGCGCCCGACAGCGACGCTGCAGAGGCGTACCGCGCGGTCGCCGCCGGGATCGACCCAGAGCCGAACGCCGCCGGCGACGTGGCCGATCGCTTCCGGAGCGCGGTCGTCCCCGAGCGGCCATGACGGGCGAGCCGACGCCGCCCTCGGCGGCGCCGGTCCGCGAGCGCCTCCCCCGCGGCGACCTCGTCGGCGCCCGCGTTGCCACCGACTTCGCCGCGCCGCTGGCGGCGTCGCTCGACGACGACCTCACCGGCTACCTCCGGCTCGAACCCGGGGACGCGTTGCTCGGTATCGGCGGAAGCGAGGCCGTGATCACGCTCGAATCCGGAGTGCCGGTGCTGGCGTACGACGCCGGCGGTGACGTCGACGGTCCCGCGGCGCTGGCGGCGCTGGCGGGGACGACGCCCGTCCGTGTGGAGCGCTACCGGCTCCCCGCCGACGCGCTGGACTCGCTCCACGATCCGACGGCCGACGGGAACGACCCGTTCCGCGTCGCGCCCGGGGCGCCCGCGCGGGAACTCGCGGGCGACGACGCCCTCGCCGAGCGGACCCGCGAGGCCGCGCCGGCCGAACGCCGCGCCGCCGGCGGCGACCACGACGCGCTGGCGGCGTTTCTCGCCGACGAGGAGCGCGTCGAGGCGGTCCGCCGGGAGGCCAGAGCGGAGGCGCGAGCCCGCGCCGACGAGTGGGGGCTCGGCGATCAGCTCGCGGAGTGATCGAGCGAGCTACGGTCGTCGGGCTCCTGTGTCCGGCAGTGACGCTGCTTCGACTGCTGGCCGCTCGCGAGGTCGCGGACTTCGCCGAGTGGTACCGCGCGGGCGCCGAGTACACCGACCGCGTCGCCGACGGAATGGACTTCGACCGTGCCGGAGCGAACGCGACGGGCGCGGACCCGCTCGCCGAGCCGGCGGAGACGGTCGCGGCGCTGCGCGAGGGACGGACGGATCTCCCGCCGGAACCCGCGCGGGTCGTCGCCGCGACGTATCTCGGCGACGCCGCGTTCGGCCGGCCGTTTCTCGCGTACACACCGCGGTGGTACCGCCTCGCGCTGGCGGGTCCGGTCGCGCTGGCGGCGCGTCGCCTCCGGCGGATCGCGGCCCCGTTCAGTGAGGGGGTCGCTACCGTCGGCGGCGACGCCCCCGACCGCCCGTCGCCGGAGCCCGCGTACACCGCTCCCTCCGATCTCGCGGTCGACGCCGACGCGGTCGCCGCGGTGCGCGACGCCGGCGGGTTCGAGGCGTTCGAGCGGTCGTTCGTGCTCGCGGACGCCGTGTTGCACACCGAGTGGTTCGCGCACGTCGCCGACGCCGCCGGGATCGTGGTGCCACAGGATCTGGTCGACCGCACGGTCCGCGAGTCCGCCGCCCACTACACCGGCGGTCGCGAGTCCCTCTCTCCCGACGTACGGCGGTTCCAGCGGCTGCTCTTCGCGGACGACGCCTGGGTCAGGGACATCGACGCGAGCTACCGGCTGAATTCGGCGCTGTTCGGGGTGTGGGAGCGGGTTCTCCGAGAGGAACGGCGGCGGCTCGACCGCGCGAGCCGGAACTGACTGCGGTCGGGAGGCAGCGTGGGACCACTAGGGACCGAGGGGACCGAGCGTCGACAGTCGTCCGGTCAGCGGCCGGTCGGTTCGCTCGCGTCGGCCGCGCCGGTCGCGTATCCGCGACCGAGCGCCAGCGCGGCCACGTGGGCGAGGATCAGGCCGGCGACGAGGAGGGGCCGTGTCGACGTGGCGCCGGAGGCGAGCGCCGGGAGGTACGCCAGCGGGAGGAGGGCGGCCAGCCAGAAGGCGATCGCCTCGGCGGCGCGTGCGGCGCCGTCGAGCCCCGCGGCCGCGGAGGTGATCGTTCGACGGGCGAACTGCGGCGCCGACACGTCGTCGGCGTCGGGGACGGGAACGGAGGGTGTTCGGTCGGTGGTGGACATGGGTCGGGCGTGTCCGATGCATGGACTCACGACCACCTATACCCGCCAGACCGTTGGCGGCGCTTCACTCGTTCACGGAGCGTTCACGACCGTTCGCGGTCCGTATCTGGGTCTTCGGGCACTGTTTATGACCGTTTCTCCTCGCCCGAGACGGTTTATCCGGGCTGTTCGGCAGGTTATGGAGGATCCTAACTCCGGTCGGCGGTTCGTGACAGCGGTCCGCGCGACTCGTGGGGTCGAACCGCACGCTTTCCGGCGATGTCCGCCGGGAGGCGAGGGCTTTGGACGGCTGGAATGTTTCGATTCGTATGAACCTCCCCTCCGCGCGCCGCCCCCGCGTCGATCGCGGGACGGCGCTGGTCGGACTCGCGGCGGTCACGCGAGTCACCGCGGGGGCCCTCCTCGGCACGTCGCTGGCGGTCCACGTCGGGCGCACCGGGTCGGCGCTCGAGGTGTCGCTGCTCGCGACCGCGTTCTCGCTGGGTATCATCCTGTTCGCGCCCGTGTGGGGCGCGTTCGCGGACGTGACCGGTCGTCGGAAGCTGATCCTCGTCGGCACCGGTCTGGGCGCGACGCTCGCGCTCACGCCGCTGTTCGCGGTCGACGCGGTCGCGAACGCCGCGTCGGCGACGCTTCCCGTCTCTGTCGATCCCGTGTGGATACAGGTGCTCGTGCGCGGCCTGTACGCCGTCTTCATCGCCGGCTTCGGCCCCCTGATGTTGACGGTCGCCTCCGAACGCGGCGGCCCGGCCGGCCGCGGGAAGTCGGTCGGCTCGTACAACGCGTTCACCGCCGCGGGGTCGGGGGCCGGGCAGTTCACCTCCGGCCTCCTCCTCGGCGCGCTCGTCCCCGGCGACGTGTACCTCGTCGTCGCCGCCGTCTCGCTGCTGGCGACCGTCGCCGTCGCCCTCGTCGACCCAGGGGACACGGCGCCAGATCCGGACGCGGAGTCGCTCCCGCGGGAGATCCGCTCGCGGCTGCTCCCCGCCGCCGGCGAGCGCGGTCACCTCTCGACGAACGGGCTCGGGTGGCTCTACCTCGGATTGTCCGCCCGGCAGGCGACCGTCTCCGGCGTCGGCGCGCTCATGCCCGTGTACATCGTGGCGACGCTCGGGCTCCCGGAGGCGTGGATGGGCGCGGTGCTGGCGTTCAACCCCGTCTCGCAGACCGCGCTGATGTACTACCTCGGTGGGGTCGTCGACGACCACGGGCGCAAGCCCATGATCACGCTCGGGATGGCCGGCTCGGCGGTCTTCGGCCTCGTTGCCGCCGCGGCGGTGTTCGCGCCGGGCGGTATCGCCGCCGCCGGCGTCGTCGCCCTCGGCTACGTCACCCTCGCGGTGGCGTTCTCGGCGATGTGGACCGGCTCGGTCGCGTTCGTCGCCGACGTGGCGCCCGAGAACCGCGAGTCGGAGCTGATGGGACTGGCCTCGACCGCGCGGTCGGTCGGCGGCGTCGTCGGCCCGCTGGGCGTGGGCGCGGTCGCGACGGTCGCGGGGTACCCGACGGCGTTCGTGGCGGCGTCGGTGCTCGCGCTGGGCGCCGCCGCCGTCGTCTCGCTGCGGGTCGCCGAGAGTCGGCCGGCAGTCGCGGGCGCCGGCGTCGCGACCGGCGTTCCCGCGGACGACTGATCTCCGGTTCCGCTCCGCCGGGTGCTGCCTCCTGTCGCCGCGCTGCCGACCGATTTTTGCGCTTCGGGGTCGACCGCCCGTCCATGCGAGACATCGACGGCGACGCGGTCGCGATCACGGGCGCGAGTTCGGGCATCGGCGCGGCGACGGCGCGGACGCTCGCGGCGGCGGGCGTCGACCTGGCGTTGGGCGCCAGACGCGAGGGTCGACTGGCGGACCTCGCCGCGGAGTTGCGCGACGAGCACGGCGTCGCCGTGGAGGCGATCGCCGTCGACGTGACCGAGCGCGAGCGCGTCGAGGCGTTCATCGAGGGCGCCGCGGAGGCGTTCGACGGGCTTGACGGCGTGGTCGTCAACGCGGGGATCGGCCTCGACGGCGACCTCGACACGATGTCGATGGACGACTACCGAACCATGATGAGCGTCAACGTCGACGGCGCGTTCCACACCGCTCGGGCGGCGCTTCCGCACCTCCGCGAGTCCGAGGGGACGCTGGTGTTCGTCGCCAGTTTCGCCGGCGAGTACCCCCGCCCCGGCAACCCGGTGTACGCCGCGAGCAAGTGGTGGGTACGCGGCTTCGCTCACAGTCTCGAGGGGAGCGTCGGGCCAGACGGCGTCGCCGTCAGCGTGATCAACCCCACCGAGGTTCGCACCGAGTTCGCCAGCGAGCAGGGCGAACCCTTCGAGGAGCAGTTCGACTCCGGGGACGTGACCGACCCGGATGCCATCGCCGACGGAATCCGCTTTTGTCTCTCCCAAGAGGGCACTGACACCGTGAGCGAACTGGACCTGTACCGCCGCGACAAGTTCGCCGGGTGGTAGGCCGGCGGCGGCCGCCTCAGAACGTGATGATCTCGTAGTCGTCGTCGACGAGGCTCCGAATGCTCGGGTGGCCGTCGTGGTCGTCGACGGTGACGAGGCCGGCGTCCTGTACCGCCTCCTCGACGCCGAACGCGCCCGCGCAGTAGTCACAGACGGCGGTGTCGTCACGGACCGTCTGGTACAGTTCGTGGTAGTCGCTGTCCTCGTCCTCGAGCTCCGGGATCCACTGCGTCCCCGCGCCGTCGAAGATGAGTTCGAGTTCGTCGTCGTCGTTCTCGGCGAACTCCTTGGCCGCCTCCAGTCCGTTCGCGAGACGACCGAGGTTCTCGTGTCCGTCAGTTCCTGCCAGAACGATGATGGCTGCCTTCGTCATGCGAAGTACGGTACCGCAAGCCGACGGTTAACTCGACTGTGGCCGTGCGGCGGCGGCGCGCTCGGGCAGTGTTTTTATCTATCCGTTCGCGCCGTCGGATCGACCGATCGTCCGCGTCGCGTCGGTTTCGGAACGAGGTAGCGTACGCGATCGTATTGTTACGCGTTGTCAACACTCATCGTACGGGGCCCGAATGCGTGATCTGGCGGGCCTGCACCGGCGCGTCGGCGTTCGAGACACAGCGCGATGTGTGGCTCGGCGCAAGCTTCCGGCAATGGGCGAGTCGGACGAGGGGTCCGATCCGGGACGTCAGTCGTCGCTGTCGTCCGCGTCGCCGAAGATCCCCGCGGCCTCCAGCTCGTCGAGTTCCGCCTCCGAGTAGCCCAACTCCGCGAACACATCGCGGTTGTGCTCGCCCAACAGCGGCGGCGCCCGGTCGAAGCCGCTCTCGCCGTTCGCGAACTTCAGCGGGTGCTCGATCACCGGGATCTCGCCCAGTTCGGGGTGTTCGATCTCCGAGACGGCGCCACGGGCGTCGACCTGCGGGTTGTTCAGCGCCTCCTCGACCCCGTACACCGGGCCGGCGGGGACGCCGCCCTCCTCGGCGACGATCTCGATCCACTCGTCGGTCGTCCTCTCCGTGAGCGTCGCCTCGATCTCGGCCTCGAGGGCGTCCTGATTGGCCACACGGTCGGCGTTCCGCGCGAACCGCTCGTCAGCCGGGAGATCCGGGCGGTCGATCACCTCGCACAGTTCGTGCCACAGCTTCTCGTTGAGGATGCAGACGTTGAGGTAGCCGTCGGCCGTCTCGAACGTCTGGTACGGCGCGAGTACGGGGTCTTTGGTCCCCATGCGTTTCGGCTCCTCGCCGGCGAACACCTGCCCCGCCTGCTTGGTGAGCCACGGCAGCGTCGCATCCAGCATCCCCAGGTCGATGTACTCGCCCTCGCCGGTCCGCTCGCGGCGGTACAGCGACGCCATTGCGCCGAAGCCGGCCCACATCCCCGTGATGAGGTCGGTCATCGGGACGCCGACCTTCACGGGCTGGCGGCCTTCCTCGCCGGTGACGCTCATCAGCCCGCTCATCCCCTGAATGAGCAGATCGTACCCCGAGCGCTTCGCCCACGGGCCGGTCTGTCCGAACGCCGATATCGCGAGGTAGATGAGCCGGTCGTTGTACTCCGAGAGGGTGTCGTAGTCGATGTCGAGGCGCTCGGCGGTGCCCGGGCGGTAGTTCTGGACGACCACGTCGGCGTGCTCGACCAGCTCGTAGAACGCCTCCTTCGCGCGGTCGTTCTTCAAGTCGAGTTCGAGGCTCCGCTTGCCGTAGTTGACCGTCCAGTAGTACGGCGACTCGCCCTGGATGAACGGCGGTCCCGTGTGACGGATCGCGTCGCCGTACCCCGGCTGCTCGATCTTGATCACCTCGGCCCCGAGGTTGGCGAGCATCGCCGAGCTGAACCCGCCGGTTACGAACGTCGAGAGATCGAGAACCTTCACGCCCTCGAGCATCTTCCCCTGCGTCGGTGGTGAATCTGTGTCGGTGTCGGACATTGTTGTGTTCCGTCCCGCGGGATCTCTCCGCAGGGTCTCCGTCTCCTCCCGTTTCGCTTACCGCTCGGTTAAGGTTTCGGCGGTCGTTCACACACGTCGTGAATTCCGTTCCCGACCTCGCATCGCCGTCGCGGTACCGATCCGACACGGTCGCCGACCCCGAACGGGTACTGCGTCGTCCGGTCGCCGGCGCGCGCTTCCGCGGGTTCGCGGGACCGCTCCCTTTGGGCCGATCCCGGATCGTCGACGGACCGGAAGGCTGACGAACGGATCGGCCACAACTGATTTCCTCTCCTGTCATATTGATATGCTTCGGAGCCATGTGGTAGGTGTATGTCAGTCGGATGGAGTCAAGCCGTTCACGTATCGCCGCTCCAAGTGACACAGTCGGAGGTGTTCTCACAGATCCAGGGCGACGTGTTGCTCAGTTCCTCGCTGTGGGCGAACATCGCGCTGGCCGGGCTGTCGGCGCTGCTGTTCGTGTACAT
This sequence comes from Halobaculum rubrum, assembly GCF_019880225.1. Classification (NCBI taxonomy): domain Archaea; kingdom Methanobacteriati; phylum Methanobacteriota; class Halobacteria; order Halobacteriales; family Haloferacaceae; genus Halobaculum; species Halobaculum rubrum. The sequence continues at coordinate 943,942 of NZ_CP082284.1, read as the reverse complement.
GGGTCGGAACGTCGAGTCCTCCCGGGCGAAGCTGATCTGGGCCGCGACGCTCATGATCCCGCTGGTGTCGATCTCCAGTTACACCGGGCTCGTCTCCGGGCTGACGGTCGGCGTGATCACGATGCCGGTCGGACATCCCTTGGGCGGCCAGGAGGTGTTGAGTCAGTGGGGTCGCTACCTGACGTGGGCGCTGTCGACGCCGATGATCCTCCTCGCGCTCGGCCTGCTTGCCGACGTGGACCGGGGAAGCCTGTTCACGGTGATCGCCGCCGACATCGGGATGTGCGTCACCGGTCTCGCGGCCGCGCTGGTCACCTCGTCGTACCCCCTGCGGTGGGCGTTCTACCTGATCAGCTGTGCGTTCTTCGCGGTGGTGCTGTACGCCCTGCTGACCGAGTGGGCCGACGCCGCGACCGCCGCCGGCACCGACGAGATATTCGACACGCTCAGGGTCCTCACGGTCGTCCTGTGGCTCGGCTACCCGATCGTGTGGGCGCTCGGCGTCGAGGGGCTCGCCGTCGTCCAGTCGGTCGGCCTCACGTCGTGGGCGTACTCGGCGCTGGACATCCTCGCGAAGTACGTGTTCGCGTTCCTGCTGCTCCGGTGGGTCGCCGCGAACGAGTCGACCGTCGCCGCCGGCGGGCCCGACGGGACGGAGAGCGCCGCGCCCGCCGACGACTGACCGACCGTCGGGTTCCGACCGGTTCCCGATTCCCGATCGACCGCTTCGACCTCGGCTCCGCCGGCGCTATTCTTTCGGCAACCGGGCGACGAACTTCCCGGGGCCGCGCTGTTCGACCTCGTAGCCGTCGGCGTCGAAGTCGTCGACCTCGGCGTCGAACTCGTAGAACAGGGGCTGCGGGTCGTGGTCGTTGATCAGTTCCAGCGACTCGCCGGCGTCGAGGTCGGCGAACGCGTTGTGGATCGTCGGATGTCGCTTCGCGGGCGGAATGTCACGGATGTCGATCGTTTCAGTTGGCATCTGCTCTTTCGTGTGGTCGCAAGCCCGGTAGCCTTCCCCCCGAACACCTTCGTCTGCGCCCGGCTCTCACTCGTGTTCGACGCGGACGCGCCATTCGTCCGGGGCCACCTGCGAGGATCGGTGGGTGAACCCGCGGCGGTCGAGTTCGCCGTACAGCGGCTCGGGATCGAAGCTGTTGACGATCACCAGCGTCTCGTCGCGGTCGAGATCCGCCAGCGCGCCGGTGATACGTTCGAACGGCGGCGCGTCGATATCACGAACGTCGAGCACCCGAGGGTCGTTCGTGTCGGTCGCGGGTCCCGTGTCGGTTCCGGTGCCGTCGGCGTCGGCGTGGGCCATACTCGGAGGTTCGCGACGGAGCCGATTGGTCGTTCGCCCGATGATGTTCGAGCACGGTACGGCGTCGAACCGTGATCGACCGGACCTCCAGATCCCGTGGACGGTTCGCGGTCGCTAGACGCCTCCCGGACTACCGGCCAGCAGCGCCGCGTCGACGAGCAGCAGGACACCCAGCGCGGCGGCCGCCAGCACGTACGGACGGGCGACCTCGGCAGCCCCTCGCGCGTCGGCGTCGTCGTCCAGCCCGAACCGCTCGATCGTGTGCCGGCCGAGCCCCATCCGGGAGCCCTCCGCCATGCGCATTCGATAGACGCCGAGTTCGACGAGGCCGTTCATCACCCCCCACAGCGCCACCATCCCGAGGACGAGGTGGCCGCGGGTTGTCCCGAACAGCCGGGGGAGGGGATACAGTCGCCAGATCTGGTAGCCGCCGGTCACGGGCAACACGACGCCCGTCACCCGCGTCGTCTGTAGCAGCCAGTCCACGGAGCGGCCGAGGCCCGGGGCGGACAGGTCGCCGCGGCGTGCAGCCGGGAGAACCGCCACCGCCGCGTACGCGACGCCGCCGGTCCAGAGCCCGCCCGCGACGACGTGGGCGACGTACGAGAGGGCGAGGAGTACGCTCACGTTCGAGGGGCGTTCCGCCGCATGCAAAAACCCGATCGGCGCCCGCGCTGCCGCGGAGTCGGGTGTTCCGTCACGGACGGGTCGGACCCGCCACGCGGTCGACCCCGCCGTCCGCACGGCGGCACCTTACCGGACCCGAAGGACGACCGTCAGCCTCGTCGTGCCCGCCTGCTCGGTCACGCGCACGTCGAACGCGATCGCCAACAGCGTCGCCTCGCCGGCGCGTTCCTGCACGACGACGCCGTCGACCACGTCGCAGGCGCCGAACGCGCGGTTCGGGCCGTCGGGGCAGTTCCCCGTCGCCCACGCCCTCGCGGCGGTCTCGTTTCGTGTCACGTCAACGGCGACCGTCTCCGACAGCCGGGCGGTCTCGATCCCGCGCACGTCGCTCGCGAGCGCCGCGTCGAACGTCGCAACCGCCCGCTCGCGCCCGCTCCACGGGTGCCGGCCGACCGCGGCCGAAGCGTTTTGCGCCGCCCGATCGAGCGCGCGAAGGGTGTCCTCGCCCGGGGTGTCGCGCTCGGCGGTCGCGGCGACGTCGGGGTGTGCGCCCAGCGTGAGGTACGCCAGCGCCATCGGAACCAGCGCGGCGGCGGCGACGGCAGCCGCGAGCAGCACCAACTGCGCACGATCGCAGTCCTCCCGGCGACCGTTCATACGTACCACACCCACAACACCACCTCTCCCCCGGCGGTCGTGACCGACGCGCGGCCGGTGGCCACCCCGTTCGGGCGGTCGAAGCCGACCGCGCCGTGTGGGGTTTCCACGCGAAACAGGAGGTTGTCCCCGAGGATCCGCCGCACTCGATCGCGCAGTGCCTCGCGCTCGCGCTCAAACGCCGCCGGCGATCGAGTCACCTCCCCGAGCCGCGTATCGCCGGCATGTCGCGGCGGTTCCTCGGCGAGCACGGTGCCGGCGTCGTCGGCGTACGCGTCGAGTTGTGCCTCCGCGGTCGCCGGTGCGGGCAGCGCCAGTCCGAACGACGCCGCGACCGCCAGCAGGAACGCGACGCCGACGGCGACCTCGACGACGGGAAGCGAGAGCTGAGCGCGGTCCGACACGGCACACACCGAACGCGATTCATCGGGCATCGACTCGCACCTCCAGGGTGGCCTTTCGGGTTCGCTCCGGGGTCGACGTCACTACGACGGTCCCGGTCGCGTTCGCGTCGAACGAGATCGTGAGCGTCTCCGACCGGCTGACGGACACTGTCCGTGCGCCGCGGAGTCCGCCCGGTCGGTGGAGGACGATCCGGCCGTTCGCCCGGACCGTCTCCACGTCCGCCTCGGCGAAGTCGAGCCGCACGCTGTCGGTCCGCCGGGGAAGCGTCACCGCGCCGTCGGCGGCGACGGTCAGCGTTCGCTCCTCGACGGCCGAGACGAGGACGATCCGACGGAACGAGACGCCGTCGGCCGGGTCGCCCCGCTCGACGACCGGTCGGCCGTCGACCCGGACGACGAAGGCGGCGTCCGTCAGCGGCGGCGCGAGCGCGACCAGTCGTTCGGGCGAGAGCGTATCGAGCGCGCTGGCGTTCAGGACGTTCTTTCGTCGCGTCACCGGCGAGTCGGCCGCGATCAGCCGCTCGGTCGAGGCGACCGCCGCGCGCCGATCGGTCGGCTGGCGGTCGGCGCCCGCGAGCGCTCCTTCGGCGAGGCCGAGCGTCACGCCGACCGTCGCCGAGAGGACGATCAACGCGGCGACCAGCGCCGCGAGGTTCGCCTGCCCGCGGTCGGGCGATCCGTCGACTCGTCGCCGAGCCGGTCGGATCATCGGCTCACCAACTCGACCGAGAGTCGGCCGTCTCCACCGGCGACCGTGATCACTGTCTCGGCGCCGCTGCGCCACGTTCCGCTCACGGACGCGACGCGTCCGGGAAGCGCGAGCCGGAGCGATCCGCCGACCGACGGGTTCGGGTGGTCGAGTCGGACACGCCCGTCGCCGGCGACGACCCGGTAGCTCGATCCGCGGATCGTCGCCGGGAGGTCGACGCGGCGCTCGACGCGAACCGACGCTGCGCGGGGCGGAACGGCGTTCTCGATCTCCGTCGCGGCGCCGGCGAGCGCCCGGTCGCCCACGCGGTCGGCCGCGGCGTCGCGGTAGTCCGGAACCGCGCCGCCGAACAGCGCCGTCGACAGCCCGCCGACGAACAGCAAGACGAGTCCGATCTCTAGCGTTTTCGAGACGATCGGCGTCACCGCACGATCGCGACGATCGCCGTTCCGAGCGGCGGCGTCGACGCGACGCGGCCGGGTCGGACCGTCCACGCGAGGCCGGCGGGCCGGACCGCCCTCTCCAGGCCCCCCGGTCATCGTCCCCCCTCCACGTGCAGCCGATGGACGACCAGATGGAGCTCACGCGAGCCCGGGAACCGCGCGACGACGCTGTCGACGCCGTCGTCGTCGAAGTCGCGAACGGTCGTGACCGCGCCGCGTTCCTCGAAGAACGCCCGCCACGGGCGCGGCGTGGCGGTCTCGACGGCGACTCGCCACTCGCCGTCGCCGTAGGCGCTGCGGTCGTGGCTGACCCGCGTCGACAGGGGAACGCGCCCGCCCCCCGCATACGAGAGGCGCGCGTCGCCGAGGACGGCGACGCCGACGACCGTCGTTCCGGCCGACGTTGCCAGCGGAAGGTCGGCGTCCATGACGGCGTTACCCGGGGGCCCCCGCACGACCGCGCCGGCGACGAACGCCACGCGGTGGCCGTGGCTCGCCCAGACCACGCCGCCGACCTCCAGTCGTCGGACCTGGCCGCTCTCGTTCAAGATCCGGACCGTCCGGTTCACGGTGTGCAACCGACCGTCGCTGAACGAGACGGTGCCCCGGTGATGGCCGGTCACCTCCACGGGTGCGAGGGCGGCATCGAGGTCCGCCGAGACCCGGCCGGCATCGACGCCCGCGGTGTTCGACTCCACGACGGTGCCGACGGTCGCCGTGAGGCCGGCCATCGAGACCGCGGTGATGCCGAGCAACAGCGCGATGCCGATGACGTGCGACTGTGCCCGACGGTCGCCGCGGCGGTCGTCGCCCCCGTCGGGGCGACTGCCGGCGATCACAGCAACCCCGCGACCGCGAACACTGCGTAACACACGACGACGAGCGCCCCGGAGTGCAGGAGCATCGCGTAGCCGCCGCGACCCGCGGCGCCCGCGAACAGCCCCGAGGAGAGGACTGTCGCCTGTGCGACCACGTAGAACCGGCGGCGGTCGCGCTCGGGGTCGACGGCCGTCGGGTCCAGCGCGCCGCCGCCGGTCGACAGCGACGCGAGATCGGAGAACCCGTCGAGCACGGTGAGGTTCACCGCGACCACGATCCCGACGACGAGCAGCGCGGTCGTCCAGCCGACGGCGACGTACACGAACATGTTGGCACGGAGCGCGCGCTTCTCGTGGTAGAGCCGGCCGACCTCCGTCTGCAGGGTCTCGAACACCGCGTCCGCGTCGCTGCCGGCGTCGAGCGCGCCGGAGACGAGTCCGATCGTCTGCGCCGCCAACGGTGTCCCGACGCGCTCGGTGAAGCGCCTGAGCGCCTCAGTCTGGACATCTTCCTCGCGTCCGCCACTGATGCCGAGCGCGAACGCGAGGTCGGCGACGTCCGGGTTCAACCGACCCAGGTCCACGTTCCGGGCCGTGTGTTCGACCGCCGCGGCCAGCGGATCGCCGAGGGCGACGCGACCGGCGACGGCGTGGACGAAGTCGCTGATCTCGCGGTCCTTCGCGTCGTCGATTCGCCCGCGACGCAGCGCCACCCCGCCGACGGGGACGGCGTAGGCCGCGTAGCCGAGCAGCGCGGCGTTCACCGGGTCGACGCCGCCCGCGAACAGGCCGCCGAGCGCGACGACTCCGACCGGTGTGAGCGCGATCGCGGCGCTTGCGGGGTTGCTCGGAACCGACCGCAGCAACGACGACAGGTCGCTCGGGGGCGCGTGGTGTGCTCGCTGGCCTGTCGGCCGGAGTTCGGTGACGAACGCGGCCGCGGCGACGCCAACGACGAGGACCGCCCCGGCAGCGCCGTACACCGCGATCGCACGCCTGGTGGCCGTCCCGATTGGCGTCACGATCTCCGCGGACAGTCCCGGCGTGAGCACGCTCATCACCGTGAGGACGATGACTAACAGCGCGGGAAGCACGAGCAACACCACGAACAACTCCGCGACGAGCTCCATCATGTCGGCGTTGCGCTCGCGGGTCTGCTCGCTCCGGTGGCCGAGCATCCGCGATTCCAGCGTGAGGTACCCGCTCAACGCGTCCTCACCTTGTGCGGCGTGCTCGCGGAACTTCAGTAGGAACGGGGCGAGCGCGTCACGCGACGGCGTGTCGCGAGCGACGCGGCCGATCCCCTCGTTCAGGCTCCCCGTGAGGGTGGCCGTCGTGAGCGCCGCACGGATCGAGACCGCGGTTTCGCCGTACGCGTCGTTGTCGGCGACGCGCCGCAGCATCGCTCGCGGCCCGTCGCTCCCCGACGACAGCGCGGTGAGGAAGCGTGCCGCGCCCGGAAGCGTCCGCTCGATGCCGGTCCGACGCGCCTTCGTCCGCCACCGGAGCCGAACGCCGGCCAGTCGGACCGTCGCGTACTTCGCGGCGGTCCCCGCGAGGCCGGCGACCGCGGCGGCGACGTACAGCGGCGGGACGGCGCCGACGCCGATGTACGCCTCGCTCTTCGCCGTGATAGCAGCCGTGATCGGGGACGAAACCGCGGAAACGATCACGAGCGTCCAGCCGGTGACGAGCGCACACACGACCCACGAGAGGCCGTACGCTCGTGCGACGTACACGTCGAAGCTCGTCGACATCGCCGCCCCGCGGTGGCGCTTCCGGTCGGCCGCGTGGCGGCGGGTGTCGGCGTGACGTGAGAACAGTGTGTACAGCGCCCGGTCGAGCACCGAGAGATCGTTGCCGCCGTCGATCCCGACGCGCGCACGGGACGACGACTCCGACTCGCCCGACGAGGTGCCGCCTCCGGAGGCGAGATCGCTCACTGACGATCCTCCTCCGCGTGTTCGATGTCCGATCGGTCGGCCTCCGATCCGTCGGGCCCGTTCGGCCGTTCGCGGTCGGTGTGGCGCCCGCTACCGGCCGCAGTATCCCCGGCAACGGAGTCCGCGCCGTCGGTTGCCCCGTTGCGCGCGGTCGTCTCCCGCCGAACGCGCTCGACGGTCGCCGCCTCGTCGGTGCGCAGGTCCGCGAGGAAGTCGAACGTCTCCTCGACGTCGGTCACGTCCTCGCGGACGAGATAGCGGACGTAGCGGTGCTTCCGGTGGAACTCCCGCTCGACGGCGTCGACGGTCCGGTCCGTTCGGTCGGCGATCCGGTGGAACACCCGGTGATCGAGCCGGCGGGTCGCGTCGCCCAACTCCGAGTGGTCGTACGCGAACGAGAAGTCGCCGTCCGGGCCGCGGTCGAGGACTTGGTTCCAGCCCACCGTGGTCCCGTCCTTCTCGACGACGCCGCCCGCACCCGCACAGTCGTCGAACGCGCCGCCGTCGCTCAACTCGATCGCCTCGCTGACGTAGCGGTCGCCGTCGGCGTTGTGCGGGAAGACGACGAGGTCGATCTCGCCGAGGAGGTACGGCGGAAGCCCCTGTTCGATGACCCGGTTGACGAGCGCGTCCACGTCGTCGGCGTGGGTGGTGCCGAGCACGCCGTGGCCGGTGTTGAGGCTCTCGCCGAACGTCTCGAACGACTCGGGGGTGTTCACCTCCGCGATCACCTCCACGTCGGGGTTGAGGTAGTTCGTCTCGGTCATCAGGTCCGCCATCGTGACGCGCTTGAACTCGTTCTCGTGGTCGCGCGTCGTCAGCGAGATGCCCGTCTCGTGGGGAAGCGACACCTCCCGGCTCCCCTCGTCGATGGAGACGGGTCGGGCGTCGAACGGGATGAACGGCGTGTGGGCGTTCATCAACGTCGTCTTCCCCGCGCCGGTCGGGCCGGAGAACAGGACGACGCCGCGGTGCTCGTACAGCATCCACAGGAGCGTGACGAGTTCCGTCGGGAGCGTTCCGGAGTTCACCAGATCCACCGGCGTGTGCGGGTCGCTCGACTGCTTGCGCACCGAGAGGTGCGGGCCGCCGCCCGAGATGACCGGGAGCGCGACCGCACACCGGATCGTCTCCGGGACGCCGTCGAGGTCGACGTTCACCTTGGCGCTGGGGTTCGAGGCGTTCAGCTCGGTCCCGTCGAGCGCGGCCAGCTGGGTGACGACGTTGACGAACTCCGTCTCCGAGTCGAACGCGAGGTTCGTCGGGACGCGACCGTCGGCGTCCGCCCCGGCCCGTGGAACGACCTTCACGCGCTCGCCGACGCGGTTCGCCTCCACGTCCTCCAGGTGAGGATCGCGAAGCGGTATCGTGAGGACGCCCTGTCCGACGTAGTCGCGGAGGACGTAGTACACGAGGTCCGCGAGCCGGTCCGGGGCGTAGCGGGAGTCGACCGGCGGCACCGCGAGATCGTACTCGGCGAGGGCGGACCGAACCCGGAAGCGGGTCGCGTCGAGCCACGCGCGAGTGTCTCGGGCCGTGAGTCGGCGGGAGAGAAACCGGCGGGCGCGTTCACGCACGAACGCGGCCCGATCCTCGACGACCTCGGTCGCGGTCGTCTCCCAGACGCGCTCCTTGCACTCGGCGATGAGTTCCTCGTCGCCGGGGAGCAGCGGCGGTTCGCGGACGGCGTACTTCGTCGCGAACCGGTCGTCGCCGAGGAGTCGATCGCGGTACACCGCGACCTCGACCGCGAACCCTTGGAAGCTCACCTCGTAGGTCCGCAGGCGCTCGCTGGCGACCCGACCCACGTACAACGCGTTCACGGGCACCTCGGTGACGGCCGGCGCGAAGTCGCTCGTGTGGACGACGACTCGCCCGTCCTCGCCGCTCACGTCGGCGACCTCGACCCGATCGTCGAGCGCCATCGGCGTCACCCGTCCGAGCAGTCGGAACTCCCGAAGCGTGTGGTAGTCGACGCGCCGGCGCAACGCTGGCGTCGCGTCGACGAGTCTGTCGAGCGCGCGTTCGTACTTCGGCTCGAAGCCGGCGTCGGCGCGCTCGAGGGCACCCGCCCGGGTGAGCGGTCGGCGGTGCTGCCCCGCGTCGAAGCGGTCGGCGACGCGCTCGACCGCCCGCTCGCCGGCTGGGCCGAGGCTCGGCTCGCGCGTCTCGTAGCTGAACTGGCTGCCCGCGGCGCCGCGCCGCTCGCGGACGGTGGCGACGACGCCCGGATACGATTCGTACTGCGCCCGCACGTCCGGCGCGTACCAGGCATCGGCGGAGTCGGGCGGTTCGGGCGCCGGCACGCTCGGCCGATCGCCCGTCTGATCGGTCATTACCACATCTGGCTCGATATGGTATTTAGTACTTTACATTGAAAATTAATGGTTGTCGAAGAGGAGATAACTGTGCGGCGGATCGTCGAACTCCGCACGTACTACGACTCCGGCGATATCGACGATATCGGTGAGACGGCCCCGGCTCGGAACCGGGAGAGACGACCGAGCCCGTGCTCTGCGTGAGCGCTCCGTCGGTTCCGGCGAGAGTCGCGTCCGTCAGTGTCGCTGGCGCGCCGGTCGACCGGGCGGTCACTTGTCGGCGAGCGCGTTCGCGCCCGCCGGCGTGCGCTGATGCACCTTCTCACGGTAGACATTCCCCCGCACTCCCCCGGGGAACTGACCGCCCGACTTCTCACCCCTCAGAACCCGTCGATCGCCGGGATGCCCTCGGTGCCGAAGTCGGTCATCGCCGAGAGCTTGTCGTTCATCTCATCCATCGACACCGTCTCACTAACGGCGGACAGAGCGATTGTCCGAAGCCGAGGGTCAAAGCGTCCGTGCCAGCGCGTGTCGATGGAACCCGATCGCCGCCTCCCGGCCGACTTCGGGGTACATCGGGTTCGTCACCGCGCCGGTCGAGTCGACCGCGGTGTCCGCGATCGCGAGCGCCCGGGCGAGCGGGTCGACCTCGGGGTACCGACGCACGGCCTCGTAGCCGGCTCGAAACGCCGCTCGCTCCGCGCTCGGGTCGTCGAGGTACCAGTCGACGACGAGGTACTCGACCTTCGCGACGGCGAGCGCGGCCGGTGCCGCCATCGGCGACTCCCAGTCCAGCACCGCGGCGACGCCGCCCTCGCCGACGAGGGCGTTCCCCGGTCGGAGGTCCCACGGGAACAGCACCGGCTCGGACACCCGCCCGGCCGCGTTCCGCACTGCGTCGCCCGCGGCCTCGTCGAGTCGTCGCCGGATCCGGGCGGCGACCGCGTCGAACGCCGGCGGGAGTCGGTCGAGCGCGGCGCGTCCGTAGCGCCCGAGCCACGCGACCGGCTCCGTGTGCTCGTGAACCCCGAGCGTCGATACCGTCGCCTCCGTCGGCCATTCCTCGCCCGCCCACTCCTCGCCCGTTGGCTCCACATCGCCGAAGCTCCCGAAGGTGGCGGCGGCGTGGATCTCGCCCAGGTACCGCCCGAAGGAACGAGCGATCTCGCGCCGTCGCCCGGGATCGAGACCCGCGAACCGCTCGTGGAGGTCCTCGCCTCGCACCAGTTCGGTGATCACGTACGCGTCGTCGCCGGCGAGGCCGCCGGCGAGCACCGTCGGCACGGGAATCGACGTCGCGTCGTCGATCGCCATCGTCACGGCCGCCTCCGACCGGAGCGCGTCGACGTCGCCGCCGGTCTGCACGACGACCGGCGGGCCGACCGTGAACTCGACCACGGCGGTCGCCTTGCGGTTCCCGCGCCGAACCGGCGAGACCGACGCGACGTCCCGTTCGGGGAACGCCCGGCGCACGGCCGCCCTCGGGTCAGTCACCCGCCTCACCCGGGTACTCCAGAACGGTGTCGAACGCGTCGAGCGAATCGAGCGTCCACGTCGGACGGTACCCCTCGTCGTCAGCATCCGGATCGGGCCGGAGCCAGACGGAGTCCAGTCCGGCGGTGAAGGCACCGGCGACGTCGTACTTCAGGGAGTCCCCGACGTAGACGGCGTCCGCCGGCGCGACGTCGAGCGCCCCGAGCGCGCGGTCGAACGGCTCGACGTGGGGCTTTCGACGCGGGAGATCCCCGGCGTACACGACCGTGTCGAGACGCTCGGCGAGTCCGAGCGCCTCGACCTTCGGTGACTGCCTGCTCCGGGGTCCGTTCGTCACGAGTCCGGTTCGAGCCGTCTCCCGGGCGCCGTCGAGGGCCGCCTCCGCGCCGGGCGTGAACTCGACGGCACCGTGGTCGACGGCGGCGACGAACGCCGTCGACAACGCCACCGGGTCGACCCGCCGGTCGTGGATAGTCGCCAGCCTGGCGAATCCCGTCGCGAGATACCCCACGTGGTCGTCGGGGTCCGGCGGGCCGTCCAGCAGCGGCCAGAGCGCGCCCGGCTCGCCGAACGGGTCGATGCCGACCGACTCGAAGGCAGCCTCGTACGCCGCCGTCACGTCCCCGGTTTGCCGGCAGAGCGTCCCGTCGAGGTCGAAGAGGACAGCCTCGTATCTGTTCACGCTCGTGACTTCGACCGACCGAATAAACCAGTTCGGTCGCCGGCGGGTGTCGGGGACCGCCTCCGTGCGGCGCCCAGGCTCGCGGCCGGGATCGAACCTTTGTCGACCGCGCACGTGTTCGACGTATGTCGCGGATGGACTCGGAGGCGGTGATGCGCGCGTGGGACGAGGTCGCCGCGACGTACGCCCGGCGTCGAGACCCGGACGGCTCCGACGCCGCGTTGATCGACGACCTGCTCGCTGACCTCCCGCCGGCGCCGCTGGTGCTCGACGCGGGCTGCGGCGACGGGGCCCGCACGCTCGCGAACCTCCCCGACGACGCGGTCGGCCTCGACGTCTCTCGGGCGGGGCTGGCCCTCGCACGCGAGCGCGCTCCCGGGAGTCGACTGGTTCACGGCGAGATGAGCCGTCTCCCGATTCGGACGGCGAGCATCGACGGGATCACGGCCTACCACGCCGTCTTTCACGTCCCGCGGGAGGACCAGCCGACGGTGTATCGTGAGTTCGCTCGGGTGCTTCGCCCCGGCGGCCGCCTCCTGATGACCCTGCCGGGCGGGCGCTACGAGACGGTCCGCCGGGGTTGGATGGACGGGGACATGTTCTTCTCGACGCCCGGTCGGGAGGCGACGCTCGCACAGTTGGAAGACGCGGAGTTCCGGGTCGACCGGACCGTCACCGCCGACGACCCCCTCGGGAGCGGCACCGAGTTCGTCTTCGCGATCCGGGAGGATTGACATCCTCTCCGCGCTGAAAGGGCGAGGATTCCCACGGTACCGCACCGCTGGGTTGGGATGGTTACGATTTGTAGCCACCCCGACGGACAGCTACTGGCTGTGCCACCCAGCCGGTACTCCTATCCCGGCGTGGGATTCGGAGATACTTTTGGTGACTGCACCCCGTGTTCCGGGCAGAAGGGGGTGCCTTCTGCGTGGAATCAGGGAATCCCGATACTGTCCGATTAAGCGGGCGGGCAGGCCGCCTCGGTTGGCTGTTAGTAGGGTGATGAGTTAGTTAAACCATCGGTTTGGGTAGTTCGGACGGTGTTTGCGGAGAGGTGTCGGATTCATACCCGCGCTAAAGCACGGGACTTTCTCCTCGTACTTCCGTAACGGTTTGTCGGTGGGTTTCGACATCGACAGCGGGTCTCAACGACCGCGGTCCGAGCGCGAACGCGGGTCCCGGAGGGACGCCCCTGACCCGTTTCCCGGGACTCGGGGACAGCTGACTGTAACCACCGACCGTGATCGCCGGCGGCGTTTTGTGGTGCCGGTGCCTCCTGACGGCCGTGCTCGGACTACGGTACGTCTCCTGTGACCGGTGCGGGCTCGTCCACGCCGACCTCGACGAGCCGGCGCGCTGTGCGCGTTGCGACGGCGACGATTTTACCACGGTCGTCGCCGATTCCGGGCGGGACTCACTCGCCGCCGACGCGGCGTACTTCGCCGGATCGATGACCGACGGCGGCTGACCGGCAGTGTCGCCCGCCGGTGGTATCACTCGTCGTCGACGGCGTGCTCGCGGAGTGTCTCCAGTGAGACCTCCTCCAGTACCGCCTCGTTCGTCGCCGCGAGCACGACCGGCGGCGCGACGCCGGCAGCTCGCGCCTCCTCCCAACGCGGCAGACAGAGACACCACCGGTCGCCGTCGGACAGGCCCGGGAACCCCAGGTCCGGCCGCGGCGTGACCAGATCGTTGCCGCGGTCGCGCGAGTAACGGAGGAACTCGTCGGTGACGACCGCACACACCTCGTGGCGTCCCGGGTCCCGGGCGAGGTGACGACAGCGGCCGTCACGAAGAAAGCCGGTCTCGGGGTCGGCGCTGCACTCTCGGAGCGGTTCGCCGAGGACGTTCCGCTCCGGTTCCTCCGCGTCGGCGCCGTCGTCGTCCGTCCGTGGTTCGGTCATCCCGGACGGACGAACGGACGCGACGATGAAAAGGCCGCGCCGGACGGCGGCGGCGACCGCGGCCGGAACACCGAAGTCCCAGTCCCCCGATACCTCGTTCGATGCCCTCCCTGCTGGAGCGACTGCTCGGAGCCGACACGCCCGACGAACAGGTCGACATCGAATCGCGTCAGGAGACCGCCGATGAGGCGCTTCGGGACGCCGTCGACCGCGCCGGCTATCCGGTCGAGGACTGCGGGATCACCGCCGTCGCGGTCGTCAACGAGGGTCCCGACGGCGAACCGGTCGTCGTCCCGGTCGCACGGTTCTCGCTCGGCGAGCACGTCGAGCAACCGGACCGCGACCTCGTGTGGGACCTCGTCGGCGAGGCCGCCGCCGCGATCCACGAGCCGTTCGAGGACGTGTTCGTCCGCCACTACGACGTGCAGTTCACGTTCGATGGGGACGAGCTGTTCGAGGCTGAGGAGTGTCGACGGGTGCTGCTCACCACGGATCTCGTCGACCGCTTCGCGACCGACGCGGGCTACTCGGTCGCGGACCTCCGCGCCGCCGTCGAGGCGGCCGACGACATCGACGACGAGGTCGCCCCCGTCGCGTGGGGCAAGCCGGTCGATTACAGCCGGAGCGACGACGCCGCGGTCGTGGTCGGCGGGACGGCCGCCGCGGCGGCCGCGAGCGCGAGCGCCGCCAGCTGTGCGGGCGCCGGCGCGGCGGCGGCGGGCGCGGGCGGCGGCGCCTGCTGACCTGACCGCACGGCGCCGGCACGTCGGCTGTACGGAGCCTCACTCGTCGGCGAGCGCGTCCGCGATCTCGTCGGCGACCGCCGCGATCGCCTCGTGGGTTCGATCGACGCCCCGCATCGTCATGAAGCCGTGAACCATGTCCTCGTAGTTCACGTACCGCGTGGCGACGCCGTCGCGGACGAGCTGTTCGGCGTACGCCCGGCCGCCGTCGCGAAGGGGGTCGAACCCCGCGGTGACGACGGTCGCGGGGGCGACGCCGGAGACGTCGCCCGCGTTCGCCGGGTCGGCGTACGGGTTGCGCCGGTGGACGTCGCTCCCGTAGTAGCAGTCGCCGAACCACTCGATGTCGGCCTCGTCGAGCACGATCCCCGCGTGGTCGCGCATCGAGGGCCGGTCCGGGTCGACGCCGACGCTGGGATACAGAAGCGTCTGGTGGGCGATCTCGGGCCCGTCGCGTTCGGCGGCCATGAGGGCGACGGCGGCCGCGAGGGTCCCGCCGGCGGAGTCGCCCGCGACCGCGACGGTTCCGGTCCCCCGGACGGCGTCCGGGTTCGCGGCGGCCCACTCGACGGCGGCGGACGCGTCCTCGACGGCCGCGGGGAAGGGGTGTTCGGGAGCGAGGCGGTAGTCGACCGAACAGACCGCACAGCCGCTCTCCCTCGTGAGGTGGCGACACAGCCAGTCGTGCGTCTCGATGCTCCCGAGGACGAACCCGCCGCCGTGAAAGAACACGACCGTCGGATACGGCCCGTCGCCGTCGGGGAGGTAGAGGCGGGCGTCGAGGTCCCCGGCGGGACCGGGGATCGATCGGTCGACGACGGCGCCGACGCTCGGGGGGTTCCGGTTCTGTACCCAGGTGACGGGTCGCATGAGGAGTCGGAGGAGCTTCAGCCCGTACCGGCTATGCGGGAGAGGGAACCGGTCCTGTCGCTTGACCGCCGCCCGGGCCTGCGGATCGATCTCGTCGGCGTGCATCGGTCCGACTTCACGGGGCCGACAGTAAACCACCTGTGGCCGGGGAGACCGACTGCCCGGCTTCTCCCCCTCAGAACTCGTCGATCACCGGGATCCCCTCGGTGCCGAAGTCGGTCATCGCCGAGAGCTTGTCGTTCACGTCGTCCAGCGACACCGTCTCGCTGATGACGGCGCTGGGGTCGAGTTTGTCGCGGGCGACCATCCGGAAGATCTCGTCGTACCGCGTCGGCGGCAGTCCCAGCGAGCCGACGAACTCGATCTCCTTCATCACCATCGCGTCCGTCGGGAGGCTCACCATCCCCTCGTCCTCGGAGGTGGTGAGGCCGATCTGGACGTGCGTTCCCCGCGTGCCGAGGCTGAGTACCGAGTTACGACACGTCTCGGCGATGCCGAGCGCGTCGACGGAGACGTGACAGCCGCCGCCCGCGAGTGCCTGCACCGCCCCCGGCACGTCGTCGGCGTCGCCGGCGTTGACGGTCTCGGCGGCGCCGAGCTCCTCGGCCGTCGAGAGCTTGTTGTCGTCGAGGTCGACGGCGACGACGTTCGCGCCGAGGGCGTCGGCGACGTGGACCGCCGAGAGGCCGACCCCCCCGCAGCCGTGGACGGCGACCCAGTCGCCCGCCTCGACGGGCGCTCGGTGGGCCAAGCCGTGGAAGGCCGTCATGAACCGACAGCCCAGCCCCGCCATGTCGACGGAGCCCACGCCGTCCGGCAGGTGGACGAGGTTGTGATCGGCCGCCGGGACGTGAACCAGTTCGGCGAAGGCGCCGGGGACCGGCTCGACGAACCCCAGCGGCATCGGGTTCTCGCAGGTGTTCCCGTGACCGGTTCGACACTGCATACAGGTGCCGTCGCCGAGGTTGAACGGGACTGCGACGTGGTCGCCCTCGGCGAAGTTCGTCACGTCCTCGCCGACGGCGGTTACGTGGCCGGCCGGCTCGTGACCCAGGATCTGTCCCGGCTGCGGCTGGATGCCCAGCCAGTCCCAGTCGCCCTGCCAGCCGTGCCAGTCCGACCGACAGATCCCGCACGCCTCGACCTCGACGACCACGCCCGTCGGCTCCGGCTCCGGGTCGTCGACCTCGGTTACGTCGAGCGGTTCCCCGTGTTCGCGCAGGACTGCTGCTCGCATACCACACGATAATTGGTCAGGATTGACATAATTGTTCGTGTCGGTTCCGAGGACCGGTCGCTGCCGGCGTACGCGAGCGGATCGCGGATCAGTCGCCGGCAGCGCACGCGAGCGGATCGCCCCGGCTCACGCGGTCGGCAGATCGAGCGCGATCGTCGTCCCGCCCTCGTCGGCCGACACCAGCCGCAGGTTGCCGCCGTGCATGTCGGAGACCCACTTCACCAGCCACAGCCCCAACCCGGACGCGTGTTGGAGCTGCGTTATGTCTCGATCGCCGGCGACGACCGACCACTCCGCGTCCGGGATCCCCGGCCCGTCGTCGGCGACCGTGATCCGGACCGTCTCCGCGTCCAGATCCGTCACTCGGATCTCGACCGTCGACCCCGGCTCCGGCGTGCCGAACTCGACGGCGTTATCGAGCAGCTCCGTGACTGCCCGGTGGACGGTGCCGTCGTACGGAACGGGACCGGCGACGTCGACGTCGATCCGAACGTCCGTCCCCGGCGCGATCGACCCGGCGAGCCGACCGAGCCGTTCCTCGATCGCCGCCGCCGGCACCGGCTCGCCCCCGACCTCGCCGTCGCTGTCGTGGAGCGTCCGCTGGATCGCCTGGGCCGTCTCGCTCGTCTCGATGAGCGAGCTGCTCGCCTCCTCGATCTTCCCGGCGTGGTTCGCCGCGTCCTCGAGGTCGTCCGCCGCCCGGACCAGCTCCGCTCGACCGAGGATCACGTTCGTCTGGTTTCGGAGGTTGTGGCGCAACAGTCGGTGGAGCACCCGCAGGTGGGTCTCCTGCTGTTTGACCTCCGTGACGTCGGTCAGCACGACGAACGCCCGCGCGACGCCGTCGTCGCGGTAGGGAACGTTCCGCAACAGATACGATCGGCGGCCGTAGGGCGTCTGCACGTCGACCTCCCGCTCGACCGTCCCCTCGGCGCCGCCGAGTTCCACGAGGGCGTCGACGATCGGCCCGGGGATCGACGCTCGGGCCGCGGACAGCGGCGCGTCCCGGAGGGTCGAGGCGCCGGCGTCGGTCAGGCCGACGAAGCGGTCGTTGACCGCGCGGATCGTCGCCTCGTCCCCCTCGAAGCTCAGTTCCACCAGAGGATCGGTGAGGGTCTCGAACAGCTCGGTGAACCGGCGGCGCTGTCGCGAGGCCTCCGCCTTCGCCGTCCGGAGCTCGCGGATGTCCTGCACCGTCCCGACGACGCCGTCGGCACCGACGCCGTCGATCGAGGAGACGACTATCCGGGCGGGGATCGCCTCGCCGTCCCGGGAGACCAGTTCGGTCTCAGTCGCCGTCGACCCGGGGCGGATCGGCGGATCGAGGAATCCGTCCGCGACCGCGCCCCCCGAGAGCACGTCGGCGACGTGCGTCCCGACGAGATCCGCCGGAGTCGTCCCGAGCATCGCCGCGAGCGAGTCGGTGACGAGCGTGAACTCGCCCTCGTTGTCCAGCGTGAACAGCATGTCGTCGGCGGCCTCCACGGCGGCCCGGTACCGGCGGCGCTCCCTGTCGCGGTCGACCCGCTCGAAGACCGACGCCGCGGTCGCCGCCAACAGCTCGAGGAACTGCCGTCCCTCGCTCGAGAACGACCCGTCGCTGCGATGACCGACGCTCAGGGTGCGCGTGTCGCCGATCGGCAGGTACGTGGCCGTCTCGTCGAGATCTGCGTCCACGTGGTCGAGGTCGTCGACCCTGACGATGCGGTTCTCCGTGAACGCCGTCCCGACGGGACCCTCGTCGGAACCGTACCGCGGGCGATCCCCCATCCGCTCGCGGACGGCGTCGGGGACCGCGATCGGCACGAGCTCGTCGGTCTCGGGGTCGTGCTCCCGGACGACGGCGCTCTCTGCGTCGATCGTGTTCATCGCGACGTCGACGACGCGCTCGGCGACGCCGGCGGCCGTCGCCTCCCCGACCATCCCCTGGGTCGCCCGCAGGAGGTTGTTCAGGATACGTTCCCGCCGACGCTGGCGGCTCACGTCGCGGAGGGTCCCGACCGTGCCGGAGAACGAGCCGCCCTCGTGGGGTCTGAGCGTCATCCGGTCCGTGCAGGGAACACGCCGACCGTCCTTTCTGACGAGTTCGACGTCGAGCTTCGCGATCGACAGCTCGCCGCCCTCGCGCTGGCCGTAGTCCCTGAGCAGGTCCCGGAGGGCCTCCTCCGCCTCCTCGACCGTCTCGTCGTCCTTGATCCGGTGCACGGACGACCCCAGCAGCTCCTCCCGGTCGTACCCCGTCATCTCGCACAGCGCGTCGTTGACGAACGTGAACCGTCCCTCGTCGTCGAGGACGTACACCGCGTCGCCGACGGTCTTGACGAGGTACTCGTAGAGCGCGTCGTCGTGCTCGCCGTCGACGAGCGTCGCGGTCCCGTCAGCCGCCGGATCTCGTTCGAGCACCACCGGCGGCTCGCCGTCGGGGTCTTCCGCCGGCTCGCCGGACGTCGAGAGCCGCTCGAGCTTCGCCGCGAGCAGGTCGATGTCCTCGCCCGGTTCCCAGACGATCGCGTCCGTGGCGCCCGCGTCGATTGCCGCCCCGGCGACCCCCGGCTTCGGCGTCACCCAGACGACCGGTCGGTCGACGCCCGCCGGGATCGGATCGGCCTCGGTCGCGAAGACCACGGCGGGCGCGTCGGGCCTCCCGGCCGCGCCGGCGCCGAGCTCGTCGAGCACGCGGAGGGCGTCGAGCGGGACGCCGGCGTCCGTCGAGAGGCGGTCAACTGTCGCCTCGAGTTCGTCCCGTCGGTCCTCGAACCCGTCCCCGTAGTACGGAGTGACGGGGGACGCCGCAGTACGGGATCGGTTCCTCATCCGGTTCACCGAGGTTTCGACCGCACTTGAGGGTTGGTGTATCCGAAGTGATCCAGGTCGACGCCGGCGGTCCCGATGCCCACGTGATCGCGTGGTTGACGCTCCCAGGTAGCGGGTCGGCCGACCGCTGTCGCGACCGCCGCCGGCGCGCCGTGGCATCGGCGTCCCCGTCGGTCGTCCCAGTCGACCGCGAACTCGCGGAGGGTCTCCAGCGCAACCTCCTCCAGCACGGCCTCGTTCGTCGCCGTCGTCGAGTCCGGCGAGCACGTGTGACCGACTCTCGGCGATCGCCTTCGTGTCGGGTATCGACGGCGGTGCCGGTCACTCGACGCCCGATATCTCGAACCGCGCTCCGCCGTCGTCGCTCTCGGCCACCGTCACGTCCCAGCCGTGGGCGTCCGCGATCTGCGTGACGATCGTGAGCCCGAATCCCGTTCCGTCCTCCGCCGTGGAGTAGCCGTGATCGAGGACCCGCCCTCGCTCGGCCTCCGGGATCCCCGGACCGTCGTCCTCGACGAAGAACCCCGACCCGTCGGGCAACTCGCCGACGCGGATGGCGACGTCGCCGCCGCCGTGTTCGATCGCGTTCCGAAAGAGGTTCTCGAACAGCTGCTGGAGCCGGCTCCCGTCGGCGGTGATCCGGCGGTCGATCTCCACGGTCAGCGTCGCCCCCTCGGTCTCGACGAACGACCAACAGTCGCCCGCCACCTCGCTCACGTCGACGGACTCCGTCTCGGCGATCGGCTCGCCCTCCCGAGCCAACACCAGCAGGTCCTCGATCAGCGACTCCATTCGGTCGAGCGCGTTCCGGCACCGGTGGTAATGCTCCGGCTCCCCGGTCTGCTCTGCGAGGTCCAGATACCCCTGTACCACGCTGAGCGGGTTCCGGAGGTCGTGTGAGACGACCCGGGCGAACTCCTCCAACTGGTCACGTTGTCGCTCGATGCGCTCGGTCGCCCGTTTCTGGAAGAGCTCGTAGCTCACCCACTCGGCCATCAGCTCAACGAACGTCGACTCCGGCTCGCTGAAGGGGTCCTCCCGCGGCTCGGTGTCGGCAAAACAGAACGTCCCGTAGGTGTCGCCGTCGACGAGCACCTCGGCCCCGATGTACGACTCCAGTCCGAACTGCTCGTACGCGGAGTCGTCCTCCCACCCCTCCACCTCGGCGTGTTGGACGGTGAGCGAGCCGTCGTGTGAGAGCGTCCGCCGGCAGTAGCTCTTCTCGAGGGGACACGACTCCCCCGGCTGTAACAGCGGGTGGTCGCCGCTGGCGTTGACGATGAGCTGTTCGTCGTCGTCGATCTCCGTGAGGAACCCGGCTTGCACCCCGAGATACGCCCGGCCGAGCTCCAACAGGTCCGACACCTTCGTCTCGAAGGACCGCTCGTAGTCGGCGGTGATGCGGTACATCCGCCGGATCGCGCCCAGATCCGAGATATCCTCCCGGTCGGATGCCCCGTTCATTGTGTCCGATCAGCGCTACAGGAAGTATAACGTTGGCTGTGAGATCTCCGATATCGATGCCCGTTGTTTCCCTGTGCCGATACGCCGATCGTCGAACAGGGGGGCGGACGTCCCGCACACGTCCCGATGGGCGATCGCCGTCGCTGCTACCGTCGCCCTACCGCTTATCCGCCACGCACGACTACTCCTGTCAATGACACCGACACCGGACGGCCGCGTCCCCGACCCCGAGGGGACGCCCGCGTTGGCCGTTCAGGGGCTCTCCAAGCGGTTCGGCTCCGGCGACGACGCGGTCACCGCGGTCGACGACGTCTCGTTCGCGATCGAGCGCGGGTCGGTCGTCGGCCTGCTCGGTCCCAACGGCGCGGGCAAGACGACGCTGATCAAGTCGATCCTCGGAACCGTCATCCCGGACGAGGGGACGGTCCGCGTCCTCGGCCGGGACACGACCGACGGGCGGCGCGCCGCCTACGCCAACGTCGACGCGATGCTGGAGGGCGCGCGCAACGATTACTGGCGGCTGACGGTTCGGGAGAACCTCCGCTACTTCGCGACGATCGGCGGGGTCGCCCCCGACTCGGTCGCCGACCGCCACGACCGCCTGCTCGACCGGCTCGACCTGGCCGATAGGGCCGACACGCCCGTTCGCGAGCTGTCTCGGGGAATGAAACAGAAGGTGTCGCTGGCGAGCGTGCTCGCGGGCGGGGCGGAGCTGGTGTTCCTCGACGAGCCGACCCTGGGGCTCGACGTGGAGGGGTCGCGGACGCTCCGGCGAGAGATCCGCCGGCTCGCCGAGGAGGAAGACCTCACGGTCGTCGTGAGTAGCCACGACATGCGGGTGATCGAGGACGTCTGCGACCGCGTGATCGTCGTGTCGGAGGGGTCGATCGTCGCCGACGACGCGGTCGAGCGACTGCTCGGCACGGTCGACGACTACCGCGTGCGCGTCGCGAGCGACGACCTCTCGCGGACGACGATCGACGACCTCCAGGGGCGGTTCGACGTTGCCGACGCGGACGCGAACGGGGACCCGCCGTCCCTGGAGGTCGTCACCGACGGCGACGCGGTGTACGACCTGTTCGACGCGCTGCGTGCGGCCGGCGTGACGCTCGACCGCGTCGAGACGGTCGAGCCGAGCCTCGAGGACGTGTTCGTCCGCTTGACCGGCGACCGTGGCGCGACGGAACCGGCTCGGTCCACGGTGGGACGGGAAGCCGGAGGGGCGACGAACCGGCCCGCCGCCGCGATCGGTGACGAGGGAGGCGCACAGTGACCGCCGCGAACACGGATATCGACGACGACGTCGCCGCCGGCGACGACGGCGCCGCCGCCCGCGACGACCCGCGTCCGGCGACGTATCGCGACCTCGCTCGGGCGGTCCTCTACCGGGAGTTCCTGATCTTCGTCCGGTATCCGGCGAACGCGGTCGGCGGGATCGTCATCTCGCTTGTGTTCTTCGGGCTGTTGTTCTTCGGCGGCCGGCTGCTGGCGGGGCGGGCGCTCGCCGACTCGCTGTCGGGGATCGTCGTCGGCTACTTCCTGTGGACGCTCGCGGTCGGCGCGTACTCGTCGGTGTCCAACGACATCGCCAGCGAGGTGCAGTGGGGGACCTTGGAGCGGCACGTCACCACGCCGTTCGGCTTCGCCCCCGTCGCGCTGCTGAAGGGTGTCGCCAAGGTGATCCGGACGTTCCTCACCTCCGCGGTCGTGCTGGCGGTGATGCTCGTCACGACGGGGACGACGCTGCAGATCGCGCCGCTCACGGTCGTCGTCGTCGCGGGGCTGGCGATCGTCTCCGTGCTCGGGCTGGGCTTCGCCGCCGGCGGCGTCACCGTCCTGTACAAGCGCGTCGGCAACTGGTTGAACCTCCTCCAGTTCGGCTTCGTCGTGCTCGTCTCCGCGCCGGTGCTCGACCAGCCCTGGCTGCGGGCGCTGCCGCTGGCGCACGGGAGCGCGATGCTCCAGCGGGCGATGGTCGACGGCGTCCGTCTGTGGGAGTTCCCGCTCGCGGATCTCGCGTTGTTGGTCGCCGTCGCCGCGGGCTACCTCGCGGGGGGCTACGTCGTCTTCCAGTTCGCGACCCGGCGGGCGCGTCGCCTCGGCGTGCTCGGCGACTACTGACCCGGCGCAACGTTCAGGCGCACTCGGTTACTCACTAACGGTAACTCGTGGCGCTCGACTCTGATTCCGACCCTGGCACCGCGGACGGGACCGACGATTCCCGGCCCGAAACAGCCGGGAGCGTGATCTCCGGACGGACGCTCTCGGACCTGACGGTGAACGCGGTCCCCGTCGCGATGCTCGTCGCGTTCGTCGTCGGGTTCGGGATGCTCGCCCCCGGCGACCTCGACTCGGATCCGCTGCTCGGCTTCCACGCCGCGCTGATCGCCGGCGTCGTCCTCGTCAGCGCCGTCGCCGCTCGGGCCGTCGTCCGCGCCGGCGGCGACCTCGACGGCAATCGGGACGTCTCGCTGTACGATACGGACGGGTCCGCCGACGGCGCCGACGGCCGTGACGATGGCGCCGACGGTCCCGATCGGGACGCCTCTGACGACACTGGCGAGTCCCGCGACGACGATCGACCTCGGCACAACTCCTAACACGGTCGCTCCGATACGAGAGATACTGTGACTTTCGACCCAACGGATCAAGGGATCGACGCCGAGGCGGCACACGATCGCACGGCCGACGCGATCGCCGACAACGAGGTGGTGTTGTTCATGAAGGGAACCGCCCGGATGCCCCAGTGCGGCTACTCGAAGCGCGCGATCGGGCTGATCAGCCAGTACCGCGACGACGTGGCGACGGTGGACACGCTCGAGAACCTCGACGCCTTCCGCGAGGCCCTCGAGGCCGAGAGCGGTTGGGAGACGATCCCGCAGACGTTCGTCGACGGCGAGTTCGTCGGCGGCAGCGACATCCTCGCGGAACTGGAGGAGCGGGGCGAGCTCGCGGAGACGCTCAACGTCGACGCGGATGCGGTCGAGACCGATTCGACCGGCGGTGCGGGTCCGGACGCGCCGTTCTAGGTTAGTACACCCGCCCAGCGGTTCCATGGTTCGACCACTCCAACAGCAGCCGTACACTGTCAACTGGGATACGAAACCGTCCCCGCCAGGCCGAGGCCAATACGCTCGACGTCTCTGGCCGCCCCCTCAGTCGGATTCGACCGCGTCGACCTCGGCGGCCGAATCGACGGCGACCGCCGAGTGCTTGAACTCGGGGATCCCCGCATCCGGATCGAGCGCGTCCCCCGTCAGGGCGTTCACGAGCGGCTCCGCGTGGTGGAACGTGCAGAACACCACTCCCTCGCGAACCGCCGGCGTGACCTCGGCCGTCGTCTCGACGGTCCCGCGCTCGTTCGAGACGACGACCCGGTCGCCGTCGTCGATCCCGCGATCGGCCGCGTCCGCCGGGTGGATCTGGAGCACGTCCTCGCCGCACATCGCCATCAGTCGGCGCGAGCGGCGGGTGAGCGCTCCGCTGTTGAAGTGCTGAAGCACGCGCCCGGTCGTCAGGGTCAGCTCGCCCGTCTCGAGGTCGTCCGCGGGCGGGACCGGGTCGACGACCCTGAGGGGCGCGGTCCGTTCGCCCGTCGCGAACGTCTCCTCGTGCAACACGTTCGTCCCTGCGTCGTCCGTCGCTGAGCGGGGCCAACGCTGGTAGCCATCGCCGATCTCCTCGTAGTTCATCCCCCCGTAGATCGGCGAGACGCGCGTTAACTCTTCGAACACCGCCGCCGGCCCGTCGTACGCGAACGCGTCGGGCCGGTCGGTCAACCGACGCCCGAGCGTACTCAGGATCTCGAGGTCGCGCCGGGCGTTCCCCGGACGGTCGGCGTTCGACCGCATCCGCATCACTCGGCGGTCCGTGTTCGTCACGGTGCCGGCCTTCTCGGCCCACGCGCTCCCCGGAAGCACCACGTCCGCGTGGGCCGTGGTCGCCGTCTCGAACAGGTCGATGACGACGCAGAAGTCGAGCGCCTCGAACGCCGACGCGACCGCGGTCGCGTTCGGCTCGGTGACCGCCGGGTTCTCGCCGAAGACGACAGCAGCCCGCACCTCGTCGCCGAACCGGTGTGTCGCCTCGACCTCGGTGAGGCCGGGTTCGGGGGACGGCTCGACGCCCCACTCCGCGGCGACGCGTTCGCGGGCGTCCGGATCCGTCACGGGCTCGTAGCCCGGGAGAACACCCGGGAGCCCGCCGACGTCGCTGGTTCCCTGCACGTTGTTCTGGCCCCGCAGGGGGTTCACACCGGTTCCGGGCCGGCCGATATTGCCGGTCAACAGTGCGAGGTTGAGCAGGGCATGGACGTTATCGGTGCCGCAGCGGTGCTGGCTCGTCCCCATCCCGGTCACGATCGCGGCGCGGTTTGCCTCGCCGTACGCCCGCGCCGCCTCCCGAAGCGTCTTCGGGTCGACGCCGGCCGTTCGGGCGTTCGCCGCGACATCGACGTCGGCGAGGTACTCGCGCAGCCGGTCGAACCCGGCCGTCCGCTCCGCGAGGAACGCCTCGTCGACGAGACCCTCCTCGACGAGCACCGCCGCGATCGCGTTCGCCACTTCGATGTCGGTCCCGGGGCGCAGCGGGAGGTGGACGTCTGCCGTCTCGGTCGTGTCGGTCGCCCGCGGGTCCACGTGGATCAGCGTCGCGCCGTCGCGGATCGCCGGAAGAAGGTACGAACGGAACGCCACCGGGTGTTGCTCCGCCGGGTTCGCGCCGTTAACGAACAGGCAGTCCGCCTCCCGCAGGTCATCGAGAGTGTTCGTCATCGCACCGGCGCCGAGCCGCTCGTTCATCGCGGCGACCGTCGAGGCGTGACAGAGCCGCGCGCAGTTGTCCACGTTGTTCGTTCCGAGAACTCGGGCGAGCTTCTGGAGAACGTAGTTCTCCTCGTTCGTACAGTTCGAGGAGGCGAAGAACTGCACGGCGTCCGCGCCGTGTTCGTCGACCACCCGCTCGATCCCGTCGGTGACGCGGTCGAGAGCCTCCTCCCACGGCGCCGTCACGAGGCGGCCGTTGTGCTCGACGAGCGGCTCCGTCAGGCGGTCCTCGTGGTCGACCACATCGAACGCGGCCGCGCCCTTCGGACAGATCTCTCCGCGGGCGTTCACCGGTCCCTCGACGCCGGTCGCGCTTCCGTTGCCGGCGTACTCGACGCTGCAGCCCACGCCGCAAAAGGGACAGACGGTGGGGTTCGACTCGAAGCTCCGCTCGGGCGTCTCGGTCGGCTCGGTCATCACGCCGCGGTAGCGGTTCCACGGTCCTCCCGATGACACCAGCGTAGCGTGGTGTTTTAAGTATCGCTCGTATCGCCAGCGACCGTCATCCGTCGGCCACGTCCACCGTCACCTCGTTACAGCGTCGCCGTCGACCGAGGGGAGGACGTGACCGAGCGAGAGGACCCCGGCGGTGACGAGGCAGGCGGCGAACGCGATCGTGCCGAGCTTCCCGCCGAACCCGACGAAGTACGGCGCCGCGCCGACGTACACGGCGCCCGCGGTCCCGCCGGCCAGCAGCATCGCGGCGGGACCGGGAACCCGCTCCGGCGTGGCCATCCCGGCGAACGACGCGCAGAAGGCGACCGTCGCGACCGCCTCGCCGGCCGCGAACAGCGGGGGACAGACGATCCCGGCGACGATTCCGACGATCGCGGAGCCGACGACCGGGCCGTGGTCGAGCCGGACGCTCACGACGAAGGTGACGGGAGCGGCGACGGCCGCCGCGAGGACGAGCCCCACCGCGACGGCCGGGCTCGGGACCGATCCTGTTCCGGGGGTGAGGCCGCCGAGCCCCGCCACCGACAGACAGCCGACGAACGCGGTCGTCCCGAGCTTCCCGCCGAACCCGTTGAACGCGCGCTTGGCCGCGACGAAGACGCCGGCGGCGACGAGGCCAGCGGCGGTCACCGCCCCGAGATCGGCGTCGGCCGCCGGGGTCGCCATCCCGACGAACGAGCCGCAGTACGCGGGAGCGCCGTACGTCTCCGTCAGGAGGAACGCGCAGAGTCCGACGAGCGCGGACGCCACGACCGGCCCGACGCCAACCTGAACGGAGAGCGCGTAGGTGACCGGCGCCGCGACGGCGACGGCGACCGCGTTTCCGAGATCGGTTCGCGTGACGTGGAACCCGTCCGCCCGCAGCGCCCATCGGGCCTCCTTGACGGCGGTGTAGCCGAGGCTCGTCGCGACGACGGCGAGGGCGACAGCGCCGGTCAGCAGCTCCGTATCGATCCCCGCCCCGGCCCACAAGTGGGCGTCGCCCCCGGCCGCCAGTCCGACGGCCGCCGCGACGCTCATCCCGCCTCCAGAGCCGACCAGGGCGAGCGCTCCGACCGCGTGGATCGTCCGTTGCACGGGCCCGGCTCCGAGACCCGAACCGATACCGACCGACCCACAGTATTGTGGGTGTTCTCGGAGGACCCGCCGAGCGGCTCACTCGTCCGGGATCATGCCTTTGTGTCCGTCGTCCCTTCCACGATCCGATGGGAACCGGAGGGAGGCCGGCCGACGACTGTGCGGGAGACACGCCCGCCGGGGTCCGCGCGGGCGTCGCGATCCACGGCGCGGGGAACTGTCCGGTCGTCGCGGCGTCGATCGCGCACGACGGCCCGCTCACGGGCATCAACTGGACGCATGTGGAAGACACACACACCGAGGAGTTCCGGGCCCGTGACCCGGACGCGGTCGACCGGACGGACGCGGTCCCGGCGGCGGCGTCCGTCGTCGAGCTCGGCGACGAGCGGGTGTACCGGTACGACCGCCCGCGCGACGGGGAGTGCCCCTGCCGGATCATCGAGGAGCTCGACTGTCCGATCGCCGACGCGCGCGCGGAGGACGGCGTTCTGGTCGTAACGCTCCATCTGCCCGACCTCGAACGCCTCCGCGACGTGGTCTCGGCGCTCGACGGAATCGCCGAGCGCGTCGAGGTCCGCTACCTCGTCCACGGCGCGGCGAGCGGCGACGCGGCGCCGGATCGGACTCTCGTCGACCGCGGGCGGCTCACCGACCGCCAGTGTGAGGTGTTGGGGATCGCATACCGGATGGGCTACTTCGAGCGCCCCCGCGAAGCCAACGCGAGCGCGGTCGCCGAGGCGCTCGACATCGCGCCCTCGACGTTCGCCGAGCACCTCGCGGCGGCACAACGCAAACTGCTGGAGGAAACGCTGGCCGGAGCGTGATCGCTCGATCGCGATGAGGGTGACGGCTCGGGCTCTCCGACGCCGTCTCTCGCCGATCCGGTGTCCTCCCGTCGCGCCCGTCTGTGGGACTTCCGGCCCCCCGCACACAGTCCGAGGAGTATCGGATATGATACCTCGATGAGTGGCTATTTGTTGGGGCGACGGGACAGGTACCGTATGGGACCTCGGACGATCGATCCGACGCGACGGAGGTCGGGGGAGCCGTGAACGACGACGCGACGGTCCTCCTCGTCGACGACGAGTCGGAACTGGTCTCGTTGTACAGCGCGTACCTCGAGGACCGATACGAGGTCAGGACGGCGACCGACGGGGAGGAGGCGCTGTCGGTCGCCGACGACTCGGTCGACGTGGCGCTGATCGACCGACGGATGCCGGGGATGGACGGCGACGACGTACTCCGGGAACTGCGTGCGGCCGAGACAGACTGTCGCGTCGCGATGCTCACCGCGGTCGAGCCGACGGCCGACATCGTCGACATGCCCTTCGACGACTACCGTATCAAGCCGGTCGACGAGGCCGAACTGGTCGGGCTGGTCGAGGTGTTGATCGAGCGCGCCTCCTACGACGAACGCAGCCGGGAGTTCTTCGCGCTCGCGTCGAAGAAGGCGGCGCTGGAGATCGCGGGCGAGACCTCGACCGCCGCGTACGAGACGCTGTGTGACGATCTCGAGTCGGTCCGAGCGGATCTCGACAACCATCTAGACGCCGTCGGCGCGGAGGCGGCCTTCAGCGACGTCGCGTGAGAGCTCCCCGGTCGGGTCGAAGCGTTCGACGACCGCCCCGCAGCCGTTTCACGACTTGTCGACCGCATGATCGATAGTCCCCTCCGGACCCGTCGTCGCGCCGGCGGCGTTGTTGATCGCGTCCGACGCGTTCGCCTCGACGGCCGAGCGTGTGAGCCTCGCGGCCGGGGCCTCGCCGTTCCTCGTCGGCGCGGAGCTCGTCGCCGTCACGGCGGTGATCGGTACGTCGCTGCCGGAGATCGCCGTCAGCGCCGCCGCAGTCCGTCGCGGTGCCCTCGATATCGCCGTCGGCAACGTCCTCGGGTCGAACGTCTTCAACACCTTCGCCGTGATGGGCGTCCCGAGTCTGATCGCACCCGTCGCGGTCCCCGAAAGTGTCCGAAGGTACGCCCTCCCGGCGATGCTGCTCGCCACGCTGCCGTACTACTTCATCACGCAAGACGGTGAACCCACCGTCCGGGAAGGGGGTCGTGCTGTTGGTGTTGTACGCGGCGTTCCTCGTGAATCTCGGCACGGTCACATAGCCGCCTGTCCCCACGTTCCGGGAACCATCCATCGGATCTAACATGTTCGCTCGCCTCACTGTTCACATGTACGAACGCATTCTGGTTCCCACCGACGGGAGTACGGCCGTCGACGGGGCGATCGATCGAGCGATCGGTCTCGCCGAGACGTACGGCGCGACGCTGCACGCGCTCGCGGTCGTCGAGCCCATCTACACCGTCAACGAGGGGCTCGGATCGGTGTACGACACCCTCGAGCAGGGCGCACAGGAGTCGACCGACGAGGTCGCCGAACGCGCCGAGGCGGCGGACGTGACGACGATCACCGCGGTGCGGACCGGCGTTCCCCACCGCGAGATCCTCGAGTACGTCGAGGACGAGGGGATCGACCTCGTCGTCATGGGAACGCACGGGCGCACGGGAGTGGGTCGCTACCTGCTCGGCAGCGTCACAGAGAAGCTCGTCCGCCTCTCGGACGTTCCGGTACTCACGGTTCGTCACCGCGAGGACGAGGACTGACGACGCCATCGCGGGTCTGTCCGGCGATCTGTCCGAGCAATTATACGGATGAGGTTCCTGGTACGGAAGATGACAGCGCAGGACACAGCACGGGACGCGCTCCGCCGAGCGCGTCTGTCGGTCTCGCCCGCACTACCCTCGCCACATCGGGGGCGTGGTGATCCGTGACGGGACGGACGGTATACTTCACCGGCCCCGGAGAAGTGGCGGTACAAGAGACGAACGTGTCCGACCCGGGACCCGGCGAACTCGTCGTCGAAGCCACGGTGTCGGCGATCAGTCCCGGAACGGAGCTGTTGTTGTATCGGGGCGAGATGAACCCGGAGACCGCCGTCGACGAGACCCTCCCGTCGCTGTCGGGATCGTTCTCGTACCCGTTCCCGTACGGCTACGCCACCGTCGGCACCGTGACCGCGGTCGGCCCGGAGGTGGACCCGGCGTGGCGCGGCGAGACGGTGCTCGCGTTTCACCCGCACGCCAGTCGGTTCGTCGTCGGCGTCGACACGGTCAGTCGCGTGCCCGACGGAGTCCCGCCCGAGCGGGCCGTGTTCCTCCCGAACGTCGAGACGGCGGTGACGTTGTCGCTCGACGGCGAACCCGCGATCGGCGAGCGCGCGGTCGTGTTCGGGCAGGGAGTCATCGGACTGCTCACGACGGCGCTGTTGTCGTCGTTCCCTCTCACGGAGCTGGTGACGGTCGATCCGCTCGCGAGCCGACGCGACCGCTCCGAGGCGATGGGCGCCGATCGAAGTGTCGATCCGGACGCCGTCGATCCCGCGTCCCTGTTCGCGGACGGTCCGGCGAGCGACGGAGGAGGCGGCCCGTCCGCAACCCAGCCATCGGGTTCGGCGACGGCGACGCCGCAGACGGGGGCCGACGACCGCGACGAGTCGCGGATACCCGGCCGCGCCGATCTGACCTACGAGCTGTCGGGCAACCCCGCGGCGCTCGACGACGCCGTCGACGCGACCGGCTATGACGGCCGTGTCGTCGTCGGGTCGTGGTACGGCACCAAGCCGACGGAACTGTCGCTGGACGGCCGATTTCACCGCAGCAGGATCGACATCCGCGCCAGTCAGGTGAGCACGCTCGCGCCCGAGCGTCGCGGACGCTGGACGGTGGGACGCCGCCTCGCGACGGCGTGGCGTCGCCTGCGCGAGATCGACACCGACCGCCTCGTCACTCATCGGCTCCCGGTCGCCGAGGCGCCCGACGCGTACGACCTCCTCGACCGTCGGCCGGCGGAGGCGCTCCAGGTACTGTTGACGTACTGACCAGACCGGTTCCGTGACGGGGTCGCCATGCAGCCGGCGGCGATCGAAACCGGGTTCGCCCGCTGGCGTCGAAATCCCTTAATCGGGGCACGCGCTACCGGACCACATCGTGGACAGACGGACGCTGGTCACCGCGGCGTTGGCCCTCCTCGCGGTGCTCGCGCTCGGCGTCGCCGCCGCGACGCTGGACTCCGCAACGACGAGCGCCGCCGGCGGCGTCGGGGCCGGCACCGCCCCGGACGACGCGGGCATCGGCGCGGACGGCGACGGATCGATCGACCTCGGCGGCGACGAGCCGTCCGGCGAGGCTCGGCTGCAGCTGAGCGTCTGCGTCGAGCTCCTCACCCGGCCGGGGGTACAGCTCGCCCTCCTCGGCGGGGTCGGGCTGTTCCTCGCGTCGATGTACCGCACGACGAGATCGTGGTTCATCAGCGGCCTGTTCGTCGCGGCGGCGCTGTTCCCGTTCGGGGTGTTGTACCTGGCGCTCATCTCGTGTGGATCGAACCCGACGGCGGTCGCCATCGGCGCCACCGAGTCGGCCGTCGAGAACACCTCGCTGCTCCCGTCGGGCGGGGGGTCCTCGGGTGCCAACGCCGCCGGCGAGGCGCTTTCGGCGCCGACGGCCCTCGTCGGACTACTGCTGGTCGTCGCGATCCTCGGGAGCGTCCTCCTGTTGTTCGTCTCCACCGGCGACGACGAGGACGAGCTCGCCGACGAGGCGCCGGAGCCGCCCGCCCCCGAGCGCCGGCAGGCGGTCGGCGCCCGGGCGGGGGAGGCCGCCGACAGGCTGGAGTCGGACGCCGACCTGGAGAACGAGGTGTACCGTGCGTGGCGCGAGATGACGGGCGCGCTGGCGGTCGACAACCCCCGGTCGACGACGCCCGCGGAGTTCGCGGCCGCCGCCGTCGACGCCGGGATGGCCCGCGAGGACGTGACCACGCTCACCGAGGCCTTCGAGGCGGTCCGATACGGCGACGAGCCGGCGACCGCCGAGCGCGAGCGCGAGGCCGTCGCCGCGCTCCGGCGGATCGAGGAGGCGTACGCCGGCGAGGACCTGCCAGACGAAGCGGAGTCACCCGACGCCGACCCCACTGACGACCGTGCCCGCGGAGGTGACGGCGAATGAGAGCCGTCGCCGCGGTCGGCGTCGCGGCGGTCGCGTTCGGCTTCGTGGTCGTCGCCCAGCGGGGGCTCGCGGGGCTGTTCGACCTGACGTACGTGTTCGTCACCGGTGCCGGCGTGCTCGCGCTCGTCCAGGGGATCCGATACGCCAACGACGCGCGGACGGCAGACCACCGCGCGATCGAGACGGGCGACCCCGAGGAGCGGTACGAGGTCCCCGTTCCCGGCGACGCCGACGACGAACTGCTCACCCGAGGAGGCTTCTCTCGCGCCAGTATCAAGCGCCGTCGGGAGTTCCACCGGCACCTCCGCCGGGTCGCCGAGGAGACGTTACGCGCCCGCGGCGACTACGCCGACGGCGAGGTCTCGGCCGCCGTCGACGGCGGCGGCTGGACGGACGACCCCGTCGCCGCGTGGTTCCTCGGCTCGGACGTACCGCCGCCGCCCGGGGCGCGCCTGCGGCGGCTGCTGGGCGCGGACGCGGAGTTCCGCTACGGGGTCGTCCACGCCGTCGACGCGCTTTCGGCCGCCAGAGCGGACGCCGACGGCCTCGCGGTCGGCGACGCCGACGGCGCCGTCCCGGGCGCGACGGGGGACGAACGCGCCCGAAGCGTCCCCGGGTACGTCCTCGCCGGCGTCCGCCGGGCGGGTCGACGCCGAGTCGACGCCGCCCGCGACGCGTTCGCGGAGGTGCGCCGGTGACGGGCGGCGCCGCCGGCGGTCGGGAGCAGGCCGACGGGTCGACCGGCGCCAACGGCCGCAACGTCGACCCGCTCGGACAGATCCGCCCGAAGGGCGTCGTGCCCACGGGGCGATGGACGGGAATGGCCGCGCTGGCGCTCGTTCCGGTCGGACTCGGCGTCCTGCTGCGCCACCCGCCGCTCGTGTTGGTGGGCGCGCTGGGGGTCGCGTTCGCGGCGTACGCCCGCGGCGACGCCGCGCCCGACCTCGACGTGACGATCGAACGCGAACTCTCGGATCCGACCCCCGATCCCGGCGACGAGGTGACGGTCACGCTGCGGATCCGCAACGAGGGCGACGGCGTGCTGCCGGACCTCCGGGCGGTCGACGGCGTCCCCGCCGCGCTGGCGACGGACGACCCCGCGCGGCTCGGAACCGCGCTCCGACCGGGACGGACGGCGACGTTCAGCTACCGCGTGACGGCGATCCGCGGCGCCCACGAGTGGGATCCTGTCCACGTGCTCGCGCGCAACCCCAGCGGATCCAGGGAGCGTGACGCCCGGATCGACGCCGAGGGCGCGACGACGCTGCGGTGTGCGCCGGAACTGGAGGCGACGGCGTCGCTCCCCCTGCGGGGGCTCACGACCGTCTACTCGGGGCGGGTCCCCACGGACGTCGGCGGCGCCGGGATCGAGTTCCACTCGACGCGGGAGTACCGCCACGGCGACCCCGCCAAGCGCGTGAACTGGGCGCGGTACGCACGAACGGGCGAGCTGTCGACGCTCGAGTTCCGCGAGGAGCGTGCGGCGACGGTCGTCGTCTGCATCGACGCGCGAGAGGAGGCGTACCTCGCGCCGAACCCGGAGTCGCCCAACGCCGTCGAGCGGAGCGTCGAGGCGGCCGCGCAGGCGGTGCCCGCCCTGCTGGACAGCGGCGACCGGGTCGGCGTCGCGGCGTTCGCCCCCGGGGACTGCCGGCTCGACCCCGGCGTCGGCGACGACCACGCCGCCCGCGCCCGCGAGCTGCTGGCGACGCACCCGTCGCTGGCGCCGACGCCGAGCGACGAGCGCTTCCTCCCGACCACGTGGGTGCGTCGCTTCCGGCGGTGGCTCCCCGCGGACGCGCAGGTGCTGTTCTGCACGCCGCTGCCCGACGACTACGCCGCGACGGTCGCCCGACGGCTCGACGCGTACGGCCACGCGGTGACGGTGATCTCCCCGGACCCGACGACCGACGACACGCCGGGCCACCGCCTCGCCGGCGTCGAACGGGCGAACCGCGTCTCGCGGCTCCGATCGGCCGGCATCCGCGTGCTCGACTGGGGCGAGGCGTCGCTGGCGACCGAACTGGAGCGCGTGGGCGCGCGGTGGTCGCGGTGACGGTCACGCGGAAGCCGCCCCGGCTCGGGATCGCGCTGGCAGCACTGGCGGCCGCCGTGGGCGCGGCCGCGCTCGGGCTGGTTTCCCCACCCGGCGGCGGCGTCGCGGGCGTGGGCGTCCTGCTCGTCACGATCGGCACGCGGGTCGGCTCTCGCCGCGTGATCGGGGCGGGCGCGACGGCGCTGGTCGCGGGGGTTCTGTTGGCCGGCGGGCTCTCGGGCGCCGGACCGGGACCGCTTCTGGTCGGCGGGGTCGCGGCGTCGCTGTCGTGGGATCTGGGCGAGCACGCGGTCGGTCTCGGCGAGCAGCTCGGCCGCGAGACGGACGCGACCAGAAACGTCGCGACCCACGCCGCCGGCTCCGTCGCGGTCGGCGCCGTCGCCGCGGCGGTGTCGTTCGGCGTCTACGTCGCCGCCGCGGGCGGCCAGCCGGTCGTCGCGCTGGTGTTCCTGCTGGTCGGGGCGATCGCGTTGGTGAGCGCGGTTCGGTGAGCGCGTGCGGTGCGCTCGGGGGTGCCCCGACTACTCCGCCGCCTCGGTCTCGGCGTCGCTGACGGTCGGCACCTCGACGCGGTCGAGCACCGCCCGGAGCACGTCCACTTTCGCCACGTCGTCGACGCTCGCGTCCGGCGTGAGCACCAGCCGATGTGCGAGCACCGGGGTCGCGACGCGCTTCACGTCGTCGGGCGTGACGAACGCTCGGCCGTCGAGCGTCGCCGCCGCGCGGCTCGCCTCGAAGAGTCGCTGGGTGCCCCGCGGCGACACCCCGACCGCGACGCGGCGGTCCTGTCGGGTGGCGCGCGTGACGGCCGCCATGTACTCCAGCAGGTCGTCGTGGATGCGGACGGACTCGGGCGCAGCCCGGGCGCCGAGCACCCGCTCTTCGTCGAGCACCGGCTCGACGCTCGGGTCCTGTTCGCCGCGGCCGGCGCGCCGGCGCAGGAGCTCGATCTCCCCGTCGAGATCGGGATAGCCCATCGACGTCTTCACCGTGAAGCGGTCGAGCTGCGCCTCCGGGAGCGGGAAGTTGCCGGCCTGTTCGACCGGGTTCTGTGTCGCGATGAGGAAGAACGGCTCCGGGAGGGGGTAGGTGGTGCCGTCGACGGTCACCTGTTCCTCCTCCATCGCCTCCAACAGCGCCGCCTGCGTCTTCGGCGGCGCGCGGTTGATCTCGTCGGCGAGGACGACGTTCGCGAAGATCGGGCCCTCGCTGAACTCGAACTCGCCGGTCCCCTCGTCGTAGACGGTCGTGCCGGTCACGTCCGAGGGGAGCAGGTCCGGGGTGAACTGCACGCGCGAGAACGACAGCCCCAGCGCGGTCGCCATCGACCGCGCGGTGAGCGTCTTGCCCGTGCCGGGCACGTCCTCGATGAGCACGTGTCCGCGGGAGAGCAGGCCGAGGAGGATGTCCTCGAAGAAGGCGTCCTCGGCGACGATGGCGGCGCGGAGGGTGTCGAGCACGTCCGTACAGGCCGCGCTCGCGTCGGGAACGTCCATACCCGGTTGGGGCGTTCGACCGGCAAGAAGCCTCGGGCTTCGGGGAGCGGTGACACACCGTCGATCGAACCGAAACCGTTTACAGGCTGACCGCCGGACGTGAAGGTGAGCCGAGGTAGCCTAGCCTGGCCAAGGCGGCAGATTCGAAATCTGCTGTCCATTCGGACTCGGGAGTTCAAATCTCCCCCTCGGCGCTTCTGACGCGAGCAACACGGCGAGCACCGCGAGGCGTGTGCGAGCCGCCCTCGCGAGCGTCGAACAACTCGTGGTGAGATTTGAACACGGAAGTCGCAGCGCCGAGCGGTGCGCGGTCGAACGAAGTGAGACCGCGACTGCGAACGGGGAGTGAAGCGAGCCGTGAGCGAAGCGAGGCGACCGTCTTCAGAAGTTCGAATCTCCCCCTCGGCGTTCTCCGGCGACACCACAGCGCGAGCACCTCGTGTGCTCGCGACCGTGTCGCCGGTGTCGGCTGTGCGGGACGATTTGAAGTAGACCGGGCGCGCAGCGAAGCGAGCACGTCCGGGCGTGGTTCAACTCTCCCCCTCGGCGCTTTTCGCGCGAACCTCTCTGCGAGCGCCCGCTGTGGCGCTCGCACCCGTGAGCGCGAAACGACTACCTGGAGGGAGGTGCGCAGGGAGCGGAGCGAGTCGCGAGGAGCCGTGCCGCCGAACGACTATGCTTGCTGAGCGTGACGTTCTCAGTATGGCACACGTCCCGGAGAGCCTCAAGAAGTACGTCTGTGTTCACTGCAGCGTGACGCACGCCGGCACGCCGATCCACCTCGACGGCGGCGAGCACAGCTTCGAACCGCCGGAGTCGTGTGGCGCCTGTGGGGGATCGGAGTTCGTGCCGGCCAGCGAGTGGATACACCATCACAAGTGAGACGGGCCGGTCACCCGGTCGGGAGCCGGCTCGTGCCGCCTCAGGCGTCCTCGACGGCCGCCAGCAGCTCCCCGTAGTCGGGCTCGTTCGTCGGATCGTCCGTCTCCCAGACGTACGTCACGTCGCCCGCGTCGTCGATGACGTACACCGCACGGTTGGCGACGCCGTACAGGCCGAGGTCCGGAATGTCGAGCGAGAGGCCGTACGCCTCGATGGCGTCGCCGGGCATGTCGCTGACGAGATCGAACGCGAGGTCGTACTCGTCGGCGAACGCGCCCAGCGAGAACGCCGAGTCGGCGCTGACGCCGAACAGCGTCGCGCCGGCGGCCGCGAAGTCGTCGTGGTGCCCCTGCAGCGCCACCATCTCGTTGGAACACGGGGGCGTGAACGCGCCCGGGAAGAACGCGAGCACGACCGGCCCGTCGCCGAGGTGGTCGGCGAGGTCGAACGTCTCGTGGTCGCTGCCCTTGTACGTCGCGGTGAACGTCGGCGCGGCGTCGCCTTCGGATACCATGTCGACGAGCCGTACGGTCGCCCGACTACTAAATCCACTCCGGTTGTGCATTTCCGGGCTTCCGCTCGCCCCGTCACTCTCCGCCGTCGGCGTACGCGTCGAGGGTCCCCGGATCGCCGCCGTCGTCGCCGCGGAGGCGTCGCCGTCGTTTGTCGTACGCGCCGTCGAGGTCGAGCAGTTGCCGCTGGCGCGAGACGAGGTACGCGTCCACGTCGCTACAGTCGGCAGGGTGGGCCGCGTGGATCCACACCGGGCGGTCGGCGCCCGTCGAGAGCCCCTCGGCCCACGCCTCCGCGGCGCCGCGGTCGCCGAACTCGCGGCGGGCACCCCCGTACAGCACGGCGTGGCCGACGGCCGCGTTCGCTTTGCGTGCGGACGGCTTCACCTCCACGACGTAGCTCACGCGGGGCGGTTCGGCCGCATCGGATAAATACTCCCGGAGATCCGACGCACCGACCACGCCGGCGTCGTCGACGCCGACCTCCCCGCCGCGGTCACAGCAGATGCGAGAAGTTCCACAGGCCGACCGATCCGAACCACGCCGCACAGCCGAGATACACCGTCGCGCGCAGCCTCGGTACGTACCGCTCCGGCGTCTCGCCGTCGAGGTGGCGGTCGATGAGGACGCCGGACTCCGCAAGCAGCCCGACCGCGATCATCGTGATCAGGGTGAGCACCGCCATTCCCCCCGCCGGTCCGAGCCACGCCATCAGCGCCCGCGACAGCGGTACCGACTCGCGCACGGAGTCGGAGTGTCGGAGCACGACCACCGTCGAGACGGCGTCGAGCCCCTTCCCGACGAGCAGCGCCCCCGCCAGTGTCGCTCGACGCATGGCCGCAACAATGTTGTGAACCGATATAAGCCCTCCCGAGGCAGTGAGACGCGGACACCGCCGGTATCGTCGCCCCGTTCGCGACCGCTACTCGACGACCTCGACGGTGTCGCCGGACTCCACGCCGTCGGCGGCGCCGGCCGGCAATTCGACGATCGTGTCCGCGGTTCCCCACCCGAGCCCGACCCACGGGCGGAGGCGTTTCACCGTCGACACCTCGCCGTCGACGAGCCAGACTGCGTCGATGGGGAATGGGACGAACGCCATGTGGAGACTCCGCGAGTCGGGCTCGTCGAACCGAAACACGAGCGCGTACTCGTCGGGGACCGACCGACGGAACATCAGCCCCCGCGCCTGCGACCAGAACGAGTCAGCCACGTCGACGTCCGTCGCGAGGACGTGCTCGCGCGGCGCCGACGGCGACTCGTCCTCGGCGTCGATGGCCCCGGACCGGTGAATCACTCGCACGGGGCGTGGTGGACGGCCCGTCGGTATGAACGTATCCGTTTCGTCGGTCCCGATCCATGCCTACGCGACGAGATCGAACGACTGTGCGGTGAAACGATGCGGTCGAGAGGGAACCCACCGCGTCGCTTATTACTGTGTGGTACGTTACCATACAACGATGCGCCCAGACCCCTACCACACCGGAACGGTGCGCGTCTTCGAGTGCCGGGAGTGCTCGGCGCGTACCGAGGCGGAGCACAGTCCGGGAACCTGTTCCGAATGCGGCGGCGACCTGCAGGACATCAGCGTCCCGCGGGAGTGAGCGTTTTTTATCCGACCCGACACGAGACGACCCATGGAGCGGACGCCGGACGGCACGTCGGTCGGTGTCGACGACCCCTACGAGTTCGCCGGCCGCTGCGATCACCTCACCGGCGACGGGCGCTGTCGGTTCGCGCTCGACCGCGCGGGCGACGACCCCGAGTTCGCCGCGGACCGTCGCCGCGCCGACTACGACTGCGTCGCCGCCGACGAGGACGCGGACTGGCGTGACTGTCCGCACTACCGGTCGACGACCGACGCCAAGGAGTGCGCGCGGTGTGGGTTGGCGGAGGTCCGCATCGCCCACGACGAGCGCCGGCCGCTCGTGGAGGAACACCACCTCTCGTACGGCGAGGGAGCGGGTGACGCCGGCGGCGCCCGAAACTCCGAAGACGGCGACGCGGATCGAAGCCCGTCTCACGAGATCACGGTGGGCCTGTGCCGGTGGTGTCACACCAAGGTCCACCGGTCGTTCGCCCGCGTCGACGACGACGCGAGCCCCGACCCGGAAGCGGTCGCCGAACGGGAGAGCCGCCGAAGCGACGAACTCGGCGAACTGGGGTTCTCGGCCGCCAGCGAACGCTACGGCGACGACGGCTGAAGGGCTCGGGCGACGACGGGACGGATACACACGTCCGTGCATCTCTCGGTGCGAAGCGGGCGGTTTTTCACCACGTCCGCGCAATCCCCCGTATGAGCGAGCCGCGCATCGTGGTCATCGACAACCACGGACAGTTCACGCACCTGGAAGGCCGGGCGCTTCGCGACGTGGGGGTCGACACGGAGATCCTCGACAACGACACCGACCCCGCCGACATCGACGCCGACGGACTCGTCCTCTCCGGGGGGCCGAGCATGGACCGCGTCGGCCGCTGTGCCGAGTACCTCGATCTGGACGTGCCCGTGTTGGGCATCTGCCTGGGGCTGCAGTTCATCGCCGAGGAACTCGGCGGCCGCGTCGAGTCGGGCGACTACGGCGGCTACGCCGACGTCGACGTGCGGATCCTGGACGACGAGGACCCGCTGGTCGGGTCGCTCGCGCCGGGAACACGAACCTGGGCCAGCCACGCCGACGAGGTCGTCGAGGCGCCGGAGGGGTTCACGGTCACCGCCGACAGCGACGTCTGCGGCGTCGAGGCGATGTCCGAAACCGACCGCGATCTCTATGGCGTCCAGTGGCACCCCGAGGTGAGCCACACCGAGCGCGGGCAGGAGGTCTTCGAGAACTTCGTCGAGATCTGCCGGTAGTCGCCCCACCCATCGGACAGCCTCCACAGTTCCTGTCACGTACCACCGTCCCGCGCGCCGAGTACGCCTCATTTTTAGGTCCCGCACGCGTTCGCCACCGTCAACGCGTATGACTGCGACCCAAAGTAACCTCGCCGGCCTCTCGCGGTTCATCTTCCGCGCGCCGTCGTGGTACACGTCGGTCGCGTTCGCCCTCCTGCTGGCGGCCGTCGCCGGCGTCGGGGCGTTCGAGCGTCCGGAGACGTCGGTCGTGTGGCGCGGCGTGCTGTTTGTCGGGCGCGACGCCTGGGAAGGAGTGTTCTTCATCGGGATCCCGACGGTCGTCGCCGGGCTCGCCACCGCCTGGGTCGACCGGCTCGTCGGGGGGAAACTCACGCCGAACCGATCGTCGTTGCTCGCGCTGGTGTGTGAGGTCGTCATCGTCGCCTTCCTCGCGGTGGGCGGACTCGCCGCGTACCTGACCCCGCTGTCCCAGCGGTTCGTCTTCGACGTGCTCGTCGTCGCGCTGGCGTCGGTGTTCGCGGTCCGCCTGCTCGTGATCATGGCCGTCTCGCGGTCGTCGCTCCCCGTGGCGGCGGTGCCCGCGAGCATCCAGACCGTCGTCGCGGCGGTGCTGCTGTTCGTCTACAGCGGCACGCTCCGCCTGCTCGAAGTGGGTGGTCCCCTGCTCGACACGTTCCTCATGCCGTACCTCGCCCGGCCCGAAGAGGCGCCGCCCGAGCTGTCGGCGATCAGCCCGGACCACTTCCTCGTGCTCGGGCTGACGTGTGCGCTGTATGCGGCGGCGGTGTGGACGTTCCTCTACGTCGTGGACCGGCCGTGGCGAAACA
Source organism: Halobaculum rubrum (assembly GCF_019880225.1). Classification (NCBI taxonomy): domain Archaea; kingdom Methanobacteriati; phylum Methanobacteriota; class Halobacteria; order Halobacteriales; family Haloferacaceae; genus Halobaculum; species Halobaculum rubrum. The sequence goes on along the minus strand of NZ_CP082284.1, from coordinate 903,501 downwards.
CGCTCGGCGTCTCCGTGCTCGATTTCCTCCAGGGGTTCATCGGGCACGTCGCCGAGGGAAGCCGGGAGCTGGAGGACTTCTTCGAGCAGTTGGGCGAGGAGGCGGTCGTCCCGGTCACCGTCCTCGCGTTCCGCACGCCCGACGGCGACGAGAAGGCTCGCTGGGTGTTGCCGATGATCCACCCCGGTCCGATGGGAGAGATCGGCGGCGGCAACCTCCCGGTTCGCGTCGCGGCCGCGACCGACGGGCTCGCGTTTCCGCCGCACGCGACCGCCGGGCACGACTTCAATCTCGTCACCGAGCGCGAGGTCGACACCGTCCTCGAGGCGGTCGACCGTGCCCACGAGCGGCTCACGTACTCCCCGGAGGCGAGCGAGAGCGTCCGCACGACCGCCGGCGAGGCGTCGATTCTCGGGCAGGCGTTCGACGACGACGCCCTGCTCGTCTCGACGTTCGCGCCCGGCTTCGCGGACGACGTGGACTACGCCGTCGGGCTCTCGACGGCCGCGGAGGCGCGCACCGAGGGGCTCGACGACGTGCTGCTCGCGGACGCCCACAACTCCAACAACGGCCTCGAGGGCCCCGACCTAGGCCACGTGACGCCGGGATCGACGCGGTCGTTCGACATGATCCAGGCGGCGCGCCGTGCCGCCGAGCGTCTCGCGGTCGCGCCGCGTGGCGACCTCTCGGCCGGGGTCGCCTGGGAGCGAACCGAGTGGACTCCCCAGGAGGGGATCGGCCCGCTCGGGATCCGCGCGATGGTGACCGACGTCGACGCGGACGGCGACGGCGGCGCGCAGACCACCGCCTACGTGCTCGTCGACGGCAACAACATGGAGCCCGGTCTCCGGGGTCATCTGATCGACGCCGTCGTCGACGCGGTCGACGCCGACGAGGCGGAGGTGATGACGACCGACACGCACATCGTCAACACCGTCGAGGCCGACAACCAGGTCGGCGCCGCCATCGACCGGGACGAACTCACCGACGTGGTCGTGGACGTGGCCACCCGGGCCGTCGCGGACGTCGACCCCGTCGAGGCGGGGATGGCCACCGAGCACGCCGAGGTGACGGTGTTCGGCAACGACCGGACCGAGTCGCTCGCGAGCCACGCCAACGCCGCCGTCTCGATGGGCGGCGCGCTGGCGGCGGCGGTCATCCTCGCGTCGCTGGCCATCTCGATGCTGCTGTTCTTCGTTACCGGTGCGTGATCGGCGGACTCGACGCCTTCGGGCCGCCGGTCACCCGATTCGGGGCACCGGCCCGTTCGCGTCGGCGCGGACGAACCGACCGTCGACCGCCGTGACGCCGCCCTCGACGGTCGGGTCGACGCCGACGTGTGTGAGACCCGCGGAATCGACCCCGAGCGAGTCGGCGACGCGCTCGAACGCCCGCGGGTCCGGCTTGCGCCATCCGCAGGCGACGCTCGTCACGACGGCGTCGAAGTCGTCGCGCGACAGCTCCGAGCGCACGAGGACGCGCCCGACGAGTTCCGGCACCGCACAGTTCGCGAGCAGGCCGACCGGGCCGTCCTCTCGTGCACGGGCGACCGCGTCGACCGCTCCGTCGCGGGTGCGAACCGACGGGTCGAACGCGGCGACGACGGCCCGGCGGGCGGCGTTGCCCGGGGCGTCGACGCCGCGAGATGCGAGCGCCCGGCTCACGTGTGCCGGCAGCGGTACCTCCGCACCGGCGGGTGGATCGATGCGGGTCTCGCGATAGGCGTCCGCCCAGTCGTCGGGCACGTCGACGCCGCGACCCCGGAGTTCGTCGCCGACGGCCGCGGCGGGGTCGTCGGGGAGGTCCGCGTCGACCAGTGTGTCGAAGAGGGCGAAGGAGACGGCGCTCACGCACGGCGGTGTCCGCGGCGTCGGTATGAATCTATCGAGGCCGGTTCGGCGATTCGATATCGCGGATACCGGTGTATAACCGAGCGACCCGCCCGGCGCTCTGTGGTTCGGGACTGTCGCGACGGCGCGGGAAAACGGCGTTTCAGTGGTTTTCGGGGTCTCTCGCTACCGGATGACGTTCGACTCCAGATCGCGCGGGAAGTACGTGAGCCACTCGATCCCGCTCTCGGTGATCGCGATGGTGTCCGAGTGGCGGTAGCCGTACTCGTCGGTGTAGATCCCGGGTTCGATGGTGTAGATCTGCCCCGGCGCCATCTGGGCGTCGCTCTCGCCGACGTGGTCGTACTCGTCCCAGCCTCGGTCGAGGTACGGCGGCTCGTGGCCCCCGAGGCCGATGTTGTGGCCGACGTGGTGCTGGGCGGTGTCCTCGATCCCCTGTTCGAGGAAGTAGTCGTGGACGGCCTCGTCGACGCCGGCGATCGACTGCCCGGGGCCGAGCGCGTCGATCGCGATGTCCTGCGCCTCCAGCATCAGCTCGAAGTAGTGGACCTGCTCGTCGCTCGGCTCGCCGACGAACATGGTGCGCTCCAGCTCCGAGTGGTACCCGTCGACGTTGGCCGACGCGCCCGTGATCAACACGTCCCCCTCGGAGAGCCGTTCGTTCGGAGTGTGGCCGTGCGGAAGGGCGGTCTCCGAGCCGGAGATGTAGCCCGCGTGGACTGGGCCGCTTCCCCGGGTCCGCACCGCGTACCGATCGCCCAGCGTGTCGAGCATCGCGCGCGAGGCCTCGGTCGTGGCCCGCTGGCTCACCGTCACCGGGTGCGCGCCGACCTCGGTGTAGTCCGCGAGGTGGCGGTGCGCGAGGTTCGCCCACTTCGCCGACTCGCGCACGAGGTCGACCTCCGCGTCGGTCTTCTCCCAGCGCATCCGGTCGACCCACGACTGCGAGTCCACCTCGACGAACTCCGAGAGCGAGGGGCCCTCGTAGCCCATCACCCCGGGCGCGCCGTCGGCGTCGGAGACGACCGAGTCGACGCCCATCCCCTCCAGCATCGCCGCCGCCGTCTCGATCGGCTTCCCCTGCGGGTAGTCGAAGTAGTGATGCACGGCGTCGATCCGGGGGTTCGGCTCCACGCGCTCGACTTCCAGGCGCGGGACCGTGATCTCCATGCGGTCCTCCGTCACCGCGAGGACGACCGGCCGCTCGGTCTGGATGTGATGAAAGCCCGAGAGGTACTCGATACTCGTCGCGCCTAGGAACGTCGCCGCGTCCGCGTCGGTGTCCGCGAGCCGCCCGCGAACCTCTGCGAGCCGCGCGTCGAACTCCGATTCGGGGAGCTTCGTCGCCATGGCAGCGGCTTCGCCGCTCGCGGGATAAGCCTCGGGGAAGCGGCGCCGGGTGCTGCTGCGTCGATCGATCCCGAAAATAAACTAGTTGCTGCTATACGAAATCGCCGTGTCCGCTGTTGCGCGCGTCGCGTCGATCACGCGACCCCGTCGTCGGCGTCGATGCCGCCGAGTTCGGGCGCGTCCTCGTCGCCGCGAGCCTCGCGGAGCTTCCCGATCGCGACGGCGACGACGTAGATCGCGACGGCGACGAGGACGATGACGCCGCCGGCGGTCGCCTCGCCATAGTAGGAGACCCCGATGCCGAGCAGGACGGCCAGTTCGGCGAGAACGACCGACGTGAGCAGCGATCCGGTGAAGCTGCGGGACACCTGCGTCGCGCCCGCGACGGGGACGACGAGCATCGCGGCGACGAGGATGACGCCCATGATCTGCATCGCGCCGACGACCACCAGCGCCGTGAGCATCACCATCACGCGGTTGTACCAGTTCACGGGGATCCCCGACACCTCGGCGGCCGTCTCGTCGAAGGTGACGTACAACAGTTGGTTTCGCGTGAGCGCGACGGTGGCGACGATGACCGCGAACAGCACGAGGAGGATCGCGGCGTTCTCCGCCGACACCGTCGAGAGGTTGCCGAACAGGTACTGGTTGATCCCGACCGCGAGTCCGCCGGCGTTGAGGCTGATGAGCACCGTTCCGAGCGCGAATCCGGTCGAGAGCACGATCGCCATCGACACGTCGTTGTAGGCGTCGGTCACCTCCGAGATCACCTCGATCAACAGGGCGGCGAGAACGGCGACCACGACGGCGGTGAGGTACGGCGAGACGCCGAGACTGAGAACGCCGTTGAGAAACAGCCCGACGGCGACGCCCGCGAACGCGGTGTGTGCGAGCGCGTCGCCGATGAGGGCCAGCTGTCGGTGGACGAGGAACGTCCCGATGAGCGGCGCCATCACGCCGATACAGATGCCGACGAGGATCGCGCGGTGCATGAAGCCGTACTGGAGTAGCTCCAGCCCGGTCGCGTTCCCCAGCGCGCCCAGCAACAGCGACCACAGGTCGAGCAGGTAGTAGATCGGTGCGAGGAGCGGGTCGAGCGCGCTCCCTCCCGACTGGAGCGGACTCGGCCAGTGGCCCGCGAACGCGTCGGCGGCCCCGGTCGGAAGCGTCATCGGTCGCCCCCAACGACGCCGGCGGCGGCACCGAACGCCCGCGCGAGGGCGTCGCTCTCGACGAACTCGTCGGTCGGGCCGTCGAAGTACACCTCGCGGTTGAGACAGACGACGCGGTCGGCGTGGTCGACGACGGCACCGAGGTCGTGCTCGATGAGCAGGACGGTGATGCCGTCGTCGTTGAGCGCTTCGAGCAGGTCGTAGAACGCCTCCACCGACTCGGCATCGACGCCGACGGTCGGCTCGTCGAGCACGAGCAGGTCGGCTTCGCCCGCCAGTGCTCGGGCGATGAACGCCCGTTGGCGCTGCCCGCCCGAGAGCTTCGTGATCCGGCGGTCCGCGAACGCGCTCATGCCGACCGTCGCCAGCGCCTCGTCGACGATGGCCCAGTCGTCGGCCGAGAGCCGTCCGAAGCCGACGTGCGCGAACCGTCCCATCTTCACCACCTCGCGGACGGTGATCGGCATCTCCTTGGCGGCGCTGGCGTGCTGGGAGACGTAGCCGACGCGCTCGCCGTCGTCGAAGGCGTGGGCCGGCTCGCCGAACAGTCGGGCCTCGCCCTCGTCCGGACGGAGGAGACCGAGCATGAGCTTCATCAGCGTCGACTTCCCCGACCCGTTCGGGCCGACGACGGCGACGTACTCGCCCGCCTCGATCGCCAGATCGACGTCCTCGACCACCGGCGCGGCGGTGTAGCCGAACGTCACGTCGGACACCTCGATCGCCGTGTCGCTCTCGCCATCTGCGTCCGATATCCCCTGCCCGTTGCGCTCGGCGACGCCGGCGTCTGGGTGACTCATTCGAAGTTCCTCCACTCCTCGTTCCACCCGTCGTAGCCGGCTTCCTCGGGCGGCGTGTTCCCGAGGACGACCTCGAAGGTTGGCATGTTGACCTTGTCCGCGATCTCCTCGTACCCCCAGTCGTTCTCGACCCAGTCCTCACGCACGCCGGCGTACGGGGTCACCGGGTAGTACGCCTCCACCGAGGTCTCCGCGAGCAGCTGCTTCGCGGGGCGGCGCGTCTCGAAGACGCCCGCGCCGATGTAGCGGATGTCGTTCTCGTCGATGACGCGCTTGGCCTCGATGATGTCGGACGGCTTCACGTCGCCGCTGGCGGCGAGGTTGACCACGAGCGGGCGCATCTGCACGCCGTAGCGGTCGGCAATATACTGGAACGCGTTGTGGGCGGCCAGCTGGACCACGTCGCGGTCGGCGGCGTCGAAGATCGCCTCGTAGTCGGCGTCGATCCGGTCCAGAACCGCCGTCTTGTACGTCTCGGCGTTGTCGCGGAGACTGTCCTCGTGCTCGGGCGCCAGCTCGACGAGCCCTTCGGCGATGTTGTCGACGGCCGTCTTCGCGCGCCGTGGGTCGAGCCAGAAGTGGGGGTCGTTCCCGCGGCCCTCGCCGACGCCCTCCTCGTCCCGGTCCAGGCTCTCGGCCAGCGGGACGAGCTCGATCCCCTCGCGAGCGTTGACGAGCTGCGTGTTCACGTCGTCGTCCCGCAGCGTCTGAATGGCGCGATCGGCCCACGGCTGGAAGTCCTCGCCGACGTGAACGAACGCGTCGGCGTCGACGATGTCGCGGGTGACGCTCGCGTCCGGATCCCAGCCGTGGCCGTGCAGCCCGGTGGGAACGAGGTTCCGAACCGTGATCGGCGTGTCCGCCGCCACCTTCCGCGCGAAATCGTAGAAGCTGAAGAAGGAGGCGACGACCGTCGGACCGTCGTCGCTCCCGCCGCGTCCCGCCGCGTCGCCCAGACAGCCGGCGAGCCCCGCCGCGGCGAGGCCGCTGCCCCCCGCGAGGAACCGCCGTCTGGTCGTTCCCGGCGAACTCGCCGGGTCGCGTGTGTCGGTCATGCTCACCTGTATGAGTGCGACTGAACTGTATAGTCGTTACGACCAAAAGAAAAGATTAGACTAATCTAATTAACCAGCGATCGTGGACGTGCTTCGCCATGTACTCCTCGTATACGTCGCGAACGGCGTCGTGGAGCCGGTGAGACCGGACCGAGATCCGCGGCGGCGACGTTGCTCCCGATGTGCGCCGGGGAGGCGGGGCCGGCGATAACCGTCGAGACGGCGTCGAGGGCCGCCCGGATCGCCTCCCGACCCGCCTCGTCGGACACGTCGCCCCAGTCGCTGCCGATGTTCCACGTGCCCAGTCCGATCTCGGTCACCGCTCCCACGTCGCCGTGTTCGCGATGTCGCATGCGCGGACGCACGCCGGCGACGTGTAAGACGGATGGGATCGCGCCGCGACTCTCGTGGTGACGACGACACGAGGGCCACACGCGGAGTCGTGCGCCCGTCTTACGCGTGTGAGGGGATCCGGACGGATCCGTGGGATAGATTGATATGTATCCTATCGAAATACGGTTCGTATGAGCAAGATAACCTTCCGCGCGGACGCGGACCTCGTCGACCGCCTCGAGAGGCTCGAGGGGTCGAAAAGCGAGGTCATGCGGGAGGCGCTCCGCGAGCACCTCGACGCCGCGGAGGAGCAGCACGCCGCCGACGCGGCCGACGCTTCCGACACAGGTACGCGCAGTCCGTCGGGGGCTGCCGTCGACACTGCCGGGTCCCTCGACGACGCGCTCGCGGCCCGCGTCGACGAGCTGGTGACGGCCCGGCTCGACGAGGAGTTCGGAACCCGCCGCCGCGCCACCGACGCGGCCGTCGGCGGAGCGCGTCCGTTCGGCGTTCCGGGCGGGGCCGGCGATCGCGTTCCGTCGGTGAACCTCACGGTAAACGTCGACGGCGCGGGCGCCGCGGTCGACCCGTCCGCGGGCGTCTCACAGCCCGCATCCGCGGACGCGGAACCCGCGGCGACCGCGACGGAGGAGGGGCCCGCGACCGAGGGACCACGCTCGGCGGACGCCGCGTCGGAGGAGGGGCCCGCGACCGAGGGACCACGCTCGGCGGACGCCGCGTCGGACGCAGGCGAACGAAGCTGCGCGCAGTGCGGCGAGGACCTGTCCGACGATCACGTCTTCTGCCCCAACTGCGGCGAGAAGGCGACGCGACGCCTGTTCTGTGAGTGTGGCGACGAGATCCGTTCCGACTGGGGCTTTTGCCCGGGATGCGGTCGTCGGACGCCGGCCGCCGACGTGCTCGACGCGCCGTAAGACGACCTGTCGGCTCGGCCGTCCCCGACGGCCGGCGTAAGACATATTGACGGTATCGGTCATACAACCGCCGACATCTTTATATACAAACGGTATATTGGTACTGGTGCGTAAGACGGCCTGTCTTACATGGGTGTCGGGGCGGGGAAACTCCGGCCGTCGATGTGAGGCCACGCATGTGCGTGTCGTCGTCTTACCGGGGGAATACAACAATGGAGCGTGTGACACTACGAATCCCGAAACAGCAGATCGAGGAGGTCGAACAGATGGTCGAAACGGGGGAGTTCCCGAATCGCAGCGAGGCGATTCGGTCCGCCGTCCGCGACATGCTCAACGAGCAGGCCGACACGTCCGGCGAGCGCACGCGCGGCGAGCGCAGTAAGCGCAGCTGGGCCAAGGTGTAACGATGCAGGACATCGTTCAGGACGCGCTGGCGAACGCGGAAGCCGAGCAGCGCGACATGGAGGCGGTCGGCGACGACGACGACGAGTTCGGGGAGCCCCGGATCGTCATCGTCGGCGCGGGCGGCGCGGGCAACAACACGATCAACCGACTGTACAACATCGGCGTCGACGGCGCCGAGACGGTCGCGATCAACACCGACAAGCAGCACCTGAAGATGATCGAGGCCGACACGAAGATCCTCGTCGGCAAGTCCCTGACAAACGGGCTCGGCGCGGGCGGCGACCCCTCGATGGGCGAGCGCGCCACCGAGATGGCCCAGGGAACGATCAAGGAGGTGCTCGGCGACGCGGACCTCGTGTTCGTCACCGCCGGCATGGGCGGCGGGACCGGCACCGGCGCGGCGCCGGTCATCTCGAAGATCGCCAAAGAGCAGGGCGCCATCGTCGTCGGCATGGTGTCGACGCCGTTCAACGTCGAGCGCGCCCGCACGGTGAAGGCCGAGGAGGGGCTCGAGGAGCTCCGCAACGAGGCCGACTCGATCATCGTGCTCGACAACAACCGCCTCCTCGATTACGTCCCCAACCTGCCGATCGGGAAGGCGTTCTCGGTGATGGACCAGATCATCGCCGAGACCGTGAAGGGGATCTCCGAGACCATCACCCAGCCGTCCCTGATCAATCTGGACTACGCGGACATGTCCACGATCATGAACCAGGGCGGCGTCGCGGTGATGCTCGTCGGCGAGACCCAGGACAAGAACAAGACCCAGGAGGTGGTCAACGACGCGATGAACCACCCGCTGCTGGACGTGGACTACCGCGGCGCGTCGGGCGGCCTCGTCCACATCACCGGCGGCCCGGACCTCACGCTGAAGGAGGCCGAGGGCATCGCCGACAACATCACCGAGCGCCTCGAGGCGAGCGCGAACGTGATCTGGGGCGCCCGCATCCAGGAGGAGTACAAGGGGAAGGTCCGCGTCATGGCCATCATGACCGGCGTCCAGAGCGCGCAGGTGCTCGGCCCGAGCACGCAAAAGCAGGCCGACAAGTCACGGCAGAGCATCGAGGGCGGGGAGGCCTCGGAACTCGACTTCGACGCGAAGGCCAACGCCGAGAGCGGTAACGGCCAGGAGGCCGCCTGGCAGTCCGACGGCGGCCGCGAGGAGTCCACCGAGCGGAGCAACGGCCTCGACGTCATCCGCTGACGGCGACGCCGACGCCTCCGGGTGGGAGCCGGCGGCGGCAACGAGACGCGATCGACGGGACGGCGAACCGATCCGGCCGGTAACGGCCGTTTTCCGGATCAATCTCGACTCTCTATCGCTTTCCACGCGTGACAGCGACCGCCATCGACTCGCCACAGGTTCCTCCGTTTACGCGACCGAGACGGCCGTCGCGACCGTTCACGCCGCCTCGATGGCGTCGACCAACTCGCACTTCCTGCACACGTCGCGGGCGGTCTCCGACCCGCAGCGTTCGCACGGCGACAGGTCCGGGCCCTCGCCGTCGTCGTCGCGGTACTCGTCAGCGAGTACGCCCGACAGCTCCTCGTAGCCGGCCATGATCGAGTGGCGGACGCCCGGGTGGCGCTCCTCCATATCGAGCAGGAGCTCCTGGATCTCCCCGCGGTACGCCTCGCTGGCGTGCGGGCACTCGGCCATGTGCGACGGGAGATCGCGGAGGTGGCAGTACAGCGCGACCTCCTTCTCGGGCACGTCGCGCAGGGGCTTCGCGCGGGGGACGAAGTGGTCGCTCTCGCGCCGCTCGGGGAACGGACCGATCGATGCGTCGAAGTGCTTGGCCATCTGGGCCACGTCGCCCTCGAGGAAGTTCATCAGCGCCGTCTGTGCCTCGTCGTCGAGGTTGTGGCCGGTGAGGAGTTTGTCGGCGCCCAAGTCCTCGGCGTACGTTTCCAGCAGGTCGCGGCGGAACACGCCGCAGTAGGCGCAGGCGGCCATGTTCTCGGGGTCGTCCTCGACCACGTCGTCCATGCGGACGCCGAGCTCCTCCTCGTAGCTCACGACTTCGTGGCGCATCTCCAGATCGGCCGTCAGCTCCTCGCAGGCGACGAGCGACTCGTCGCGGTACCCCTCGATCCCCTCGTGGATGGAGAGCGCGACCAGCTCGATCCGCGGGTCCTCGGCGAACGTCTCGTCGAGGACCGTCGCGAGCACGACGCTGTCTTTCCCCCCCGAGAGGCCGATAACCCAGCGCTCGGGGTCCTCGGGCGTCGCGTCGTCGGGGAGTAGGTCGTCCTCGCGGACGCGACGGCGGACGCGCCGCTCGACCGACTCCCGGAAGTGCGACTCACAGAGGTGTGCTCCCGAGTAGGCGGCGTGCATCACCGCGTCGGCGCCGCACCTGTCGCAGTCCATTAGCGGCGAGTTGCGGCGGCGCGGGCATACCCGTTTCGCACGGGCGGCGTCGAGGCCCGGTCGTCATCCGGCGGAATGGGGCCGGAGCGTCCGTCGGTTCAGGGCGCGACCGTCGCCTCGCCGTACAGCGGCACGGTCACCAGGAGTAGGACCAGCGCGCCGACGACCGCGACTGCGCCGACAACGAGGCGGACGGCCGTCGGCCGGGAGACGACCGCGCGGCCGGCGACGAGGATCAGCATGAATCGCGCGAGGAGTTCGACGTTGCCGCCAGCGTTGCCGAGGCCGCCGACGCGAAGCACCGACACCGCGGCGGCGACGGAGCCGACCGCGACGGCCGTCGCCAGCGCCGTTCGGCGTCGGTCGCCCCACGAGGCGGTGGCGACGAGGGCGACGAGCGTGGCGTTCGAGAGGGCGAGGAGCGCGACGAGCCCGGCGACCGCGGCCGGCGAGGACCAGTTGGGGAACAGGGGTTCGAACACGGTCGCCGCCTCGCGGACGGTTCACTTCAGCGCTCGGGCGGCGCGGGCGTCGGAGCGGACGGCGGATCGGTCCCCGTCCGACGCCGGACGCGACGCGTAAGACGCTTCACCGGCGCGTGCCGAAGCGAGGGCATGGAGCGCGAGGCGGCCCTCGACCGGGTGGAGGCGATCATCGACGCCGTCGACGAGGGGCCGATGCCCGTCCCCGTCCGCGAGGTGTGGGTGTACGGCGACGTGGCGCTCGGTCTCGACCCGATCGACCGGCTGGACGTGTACGTGACGAAGGACCTCCTGATGCGCGGCGACGACCCCGACGCCGCCGCGGAGTTCGAGCGATCCCACGGGGTGAAGGGCGTCGGGAAGTCCGTCTCCGCCGAGTGGGCACGCGAGTACCCCGAGCAGATCCGTGCCAACGACAACGGCTACGCCGCGCCCGAGAAATGCCTCGCCGCGCACCTCCTGCCCGAGGACGAGCCGATCCACCTGGAGGTGTGTAACGCGCCGTTCGACCGGAACGTCAGACAACGCCTGCAGAGCGCGCTCGACCGCGGCGCCCACGAGCAGGTGCTCGACCCTCGTGGCGTGCAGTTGTACGGCGAGGGGCAGCGGGCGACCGAGACGACGGCGAAACTCCGGAACGGCGAACTCCCGTTCCCGACGCTGTCGGGCGCGCTGGAGATGCTCGGGGTCGACGAGGGCGAGGCGACCGAGATCGCCGAGGCGATGACGGCGTATCGCGAGCGGCAGGAGGGTACGACCGTCCGCGGCGACGTGGTGTAGGACGGACATCGCCGACCCGGGCGACACGTGACGCGTCGCCTCAGATCCGACCGACCGTCACGTCGAACGGGACCGTCTCGATGCGCTCGTACTCCCGCGCTTGTGCCTGCCGTGCGGCCTCCCGACCCATCTCGCGCCACTCGCGCCTGAGTTCGTCGTAGCCGTCCCCCCCACCGTCTCCGTCCCCACCCCCGTCCACGTTCCCACAACCGGTCCCGTTCTCGCCGTCGCCGTCGAGCGCTCGGCGGAGCTCCGTCTCGTGGTCCGCGAGGCCGGCGCCGCTGGCCTTTCTGGTGATATCCGTGAGGTCCGTCTCCGAGTACGGCGGCTCGACGCGCTTCTCGTGGCGGTAGCGCCGCGACTCGATGGGGGAGAGGCCGACCTCGGCGAACACTTCACGCACGCGATCGCCCATCGCCACGTCCGTCTCGACGCCCGCGATGTACGCCTCGCGGACGCGGGCCTCCAGCGACGCCTCGGTGTCGACGGTCGAGGTCACCTCCACGTCGGCGTTGTCGGGCTCGACGGCGGCGACCAACTCCGAGGAGACGCGCGCGAACTCCCGCACCGCCGCCGCGGGCTCGGGGAGGTTGATCAGGAGGGCCTGACAGACGACGAGGTCGAACGCGTCGTCAGGGAACGGAAGGCGGGTCGCGTCGCCGGCGCAGTAGTCGATGTCGTGGCTGGCCGGGTTGTCCTCTCGATCGTGTTCCGGATCGCTGTGGTCGTCGCGGTCGCCGGGGATCGCCTCGCCACCCACGTCGCGGGCGGCCGCGAGCAGGTCCGTGTCCGCGTCGACGCCGACGACCGCGGCCTCGGGCGCCTCCTCGGCCAGCACGCGGGTGAGTTCGCCCGTCCCACACCCCACATCGAGGACCCGGCGGCGACCGTCGAGATCGAGCGGCGCGAGCGCCTCGCGCGACGCCCACATCCCGCGGCGCGTACGTTCGAGATAGTCCGCAGTGAAGCGACGCATCGTCTGTTGTCCGTTGCTGACGGGCCGGCGGTGATAAGTCGGGGGATCGCTCCCGCGGTCGCCGGCGGGATTCATGCCGGCCGCGCGCGTACTGTCGCCAATGGACTACGAGACACAGCGCGAGCGGGGCGAGGCGCTTCGCGCGCTCCATCACGCCGACGACGGGCCGCTCGTCCTCCCGAACGCGTGGGACGCCGCCAGCGCGATCGTCTTCGCCGACGCCGGCTTCGACGCGATCGGAACCACGAGCGCCGGCATCGCCGTCTCTCGGGGCGTGCCTGACGGCGAAGTCCTCTCGCGTGCGGAGATGCTCGCGGTCGTCGAGCGGATCGCCGACGCCGTCGCGCATCCGGTCTCCGCCGACATCGAGGCCGGCTACGGCGACACGCCGGACGCGGTGTACGACACCGTCTCGGCCGCCATCGACGCCGGCGCCGTCGGGGTCAACCTCGAGGACGGTACCGGCGACCCCGACGATCCGCTCGTCCCCGTCGACGACCACGTCGCGGCGATCCGGGCCGCCCGCGACGCCGCCGAGGACGCGGGCGTCCCGGTCGTCGTCAACGGCCGCACGGACGTGTTCTGGCTCGGCGTCGGCGAGGAGGGCGACCGCCTCGACCGCGCGGTCGACCGCGCGAACGCCTACGTCGACGCCGGGAGCGACTGTCTGTTCGTGCCCGGCGTCTCCGACATCGAGACGATCCGGGCGCTCGTCGACCGTCTCGACGCCCCGCTGAACGTCCTCGGCGGGCCGGGGGCGCCGTCTGTCGACGCGCTGGCGGAGGCGGGGGTCGCGCGGGTTTCGGTCGGCTCCGGTCCGATGCGCGCGACGCTCGGGCTGCTCGGCGAGGTCGCCGCCGAACTCCGCGAGGAGGGGACCTACGAGTCGATGGCCGGCGGCATCCCGTACGACGACCTGAAGGAATTGCTAGAGGTCGCCGCTCAGCAGCGATCGTAACCGCGCGAGGATCGGGACGGCCGCGAGTCGGGAGAACAGTCGTTCGTCAGTCCACTAGCGAGTGCCGCTCAGACCGACTCCTCGAGGTCGTACAGGTCGCCGTACTTCGTCGTCACGTAGTCGACGAAGTAGTCGGCGGTGAAGTCCTCGCCGGTAGCCTCGCGGACCAGGTCGTTCGTCTCGTAGCGGCTCCCGTGCTCGTGGATGTTCTCGCGGAGCCACTCCTGCAGCGTCTCGAAGTCGCCCTCGCGGACCGCCCCGTAGATGTTCCCGATGTCGTCCTCGGCGGCGTTGAACAGCTGGCTCGCCAGCACCGAGCCCAGCGAGTACGTCGGGAAGTAGCCGAAGTTGCCGTGGCTCCAGTGGATGTCCTGCAGGCAGCCGTTCGTGTCCGTCTCGGGGCGGATCCCGAGATACTCCTCGTACTTGTCGTTCCAGACCTCCGGCACGTCCTCCACGTCCAGCTCGCCCGAGATGAGGGCCTTCTCGATCTCGAAGCGGATGACGATGTGGAGGTGGTAGGTGAGCTCGTCGGCCTCGACGCGGATGAGGTTGTCCTCGTACACCTGGTTGGCCGACTCGTACGCCTCCCGCGCCGTCGCGTCGGTGTCGAAGCGCTCCGCGAACTTCGGGGTCACCAGCTCCCAGAACGCCGGCGAGCGGCCGACGTGGTTCTCCCAGAGGCGCGACTGGCTCTCGTGGACCGAGAGGTCGCGCGACTCGCCCAGCGGCGTGCCGAACTGCTCCTCGGGCAGGCCGAGGTTGTAGAACGCGTGGCCGAACTCGTGGACGGTGGCCATCAGGCCGCCGAGCGGGTCCGACTCGTCGTAGCGAGTCGTGACGCGGCAGTCGTACACGTTGCCGGAGGTGAACGGATGTGAGGAGACGTCGAGACGCCCGCGGTCCCAGTCGTACCCGAGCGTCGAGAGCACGTCCCGCGAGAGGTCCTCCTGTGCGTCGGCGGGGAACTCGCCGTCGAAGGCGTCGGTGGTCACGTCCGCGTCGGACTCGCGGATCTCGTCGATCATCGGGACGAGCGTCTCCTTCAGCGTCTCGAGGATGTCCTCGGCCTGCGAGAGCGGGAGACACGGCTCGTAGTCCTCGAACAGCACCTCGTAGGCGTCGCGGTCGGGATCGATGTGCTCGGCGTACTGTCGATTCAGGTCGACGAGCGTCTCGAGGTACGGCGCGAACTGCTCGAAGTCGTCCTCGGCTCGGGCCTGCTCCCACGCGCCCAGCGCCTCCGTGGAGGTCTCGGAGATCTCCTCGACCAGCTCGGTCGGCACCGCGTCGGCGCGCTCGAACTCGCGACGGGCCTCGCGCACGAGCGCCTCCCCCTCCTCGTCCAGGTCCATCGACTCGACCTCGTCGAGCAGCTCCGCGGTGCGGTCGTCGGTGAGCAGCTCGTGGCTCAGCGACGAGAGCACCGACAGCTGCTGTGAGCGGGCGGGCGTGCCGCCCTCGGGCATCATCACCTGCTGGTCCCATCCGAGGACGCCCGCGGCGCCCTGCACGCCGTTGATGCGTTCGAATCGCTCCACTAGTTCCGTATACGCGTCGGCCGTCTCGGCCCCGCTCCCATGTGCGTCGGTAGCCATCACGCAAACCTTGCCGCCGACCCGCCTTCAACCAACCGTTACGCGACCGCGCTCACGCTCGCGCAAGCGAGCGTCACGACTCACGTGAACGGCTCACGCGAACGCTTCTGCGTCCTCGGCCATGCTGCGGTAGATCCGGTAACAGCGGTCGAGCACCTCGTAGGATACGCTCTCGGTGTCGGTGTGTGCCTCGCCGGTCTCGGCGGCGCCGCAGATCACGCAGGCGGTGCCCGCCTCCGCGAGCCACCCGGCGTCGGTCGCGTGCGGCTTCACGACGTGTTCGGGGGTGCCCGACTGCACGTCGCGGGCAACCGTCAGCGCCGCGTCCGCGAACGCGTCGTCCGAGCAGGCCATCGGCGGGAGGTCCTGCTCGACCCTCCACTCGACGCCGTCGATCGACTCGGCGCGCTCCAACGGCGCGCGCGCTCCCGGTACCGTCCGCTCGTCGACGGTCACCTCGCAGCGATCCGGCACCACGTTCCACGCCGTCCCGCCGTCGATCTCGGTGACCGCGACGCTCCCGCGCACACGCTCGCCCATGACGGTCGTCTCGGGGAAGTCGAGTTCGCGGACCACGTCGACGGCGTCGCACGCGCTGTAAACGGCGTTGACGCCCTTCTCCGGGATGCTCGCGTGCGTGCTCTCGCCCGAGGCGACGAGCGTGCTCGCGCGCCGCCCCTTGTGCGCGACGACCACGTCGGTGACGCCCTCGCCGGAGTAGTTCGTCGACCCCTCGCCGACGACGGCGAACTCCGGCGTGAAGCCGTCCTCGATGGCCGCGCGGGCGCCGACGCCGCCCAGCTCCTCGCCGACGAACGAGGCGAAACACAGCTCCACCCCGTCGGGGTCGGCGTCCCTGAGGGCGCACATCGCGGCGGCGACGGCGCCCTTCATGTCGGCGCTCCCGCGGCCGTACAGCCGGCCGTCGCGTTCGTCGAGCACGTACCGCTCCTCGCCGTCGTCGCCGACGGTCGTCTGCGACTTCGCCGGCGGCACCACGTCGTGGTGGCCGACGAGCGCGACGGTCGGCGCGTCGGGGTCGCCCGTGCGGGCGAACACGTTGCCGTGCTCGTCGCGGTCGACGGTGGCGTCGGTCTCCGCGCGGAGCCACGACTCGATGGCGTCGCCGGCGGCGGTCGGGTCGTCGTGGCTCGGGATCGACACCAGTTCGCGTGTGAGCGCGCGGAGGCCGTCGGGATCCGTGGCGTTCGTCTCCTCGTCGAGGCCACCGCTCGCGTCGTCGTCGCTCATACCCGTCCGGGCGGTCGGCGCGAGCATAACTCCGGCGTCGCCGCGTTCCGGCCGACCGACCGCGTGCAAGCAGTCTTAAACCGCTCCCGACCCCACATCCGATATGAACGTCGTGCCGGACACGAGCGCGGTCATCGACGGCCGCGTGTCGGAGCGGGTCGCGGACGGGGACTACGAGGGGGCGACGGTGTTCGTCCCAGAGGCCGTCGTCGGCGAGTTGGAGGCGCAGGCCAACGCCGGCCACGACACCGGCTGGGACGGCCTCGCCGAACTCCAGCGCATCGCCGAGCTCGCCGACGAGGGGACGATCACCGCCGAGTTCGTCGGTCGTCGTCCGACCGTCGCCGAGCAGGAGGGTGCCGGCGAGGGCGACATCGACGCGTTGATCCGGGAGCTGGCGGTCGAACACGAGGCAGTCCTCCTCACCTCCGACTTCGTGCAGGCGGAGGCGGGGAAGGCGACCGGTCTCGACGTGGAGTACGTCGAGGCGGTGCCCCGCGGCGTCACGGAGGACGACGGCCTCGACGTCGAGCGGTTCTTCACCGACGACACGATGTCCGTCCACCTCAAGACGGGAACCCGTCCGAAGGCGAAACGCGGCGACATCACCGACCTCCACTACGTCCACATCGACGAGGAGGGCGACCTCAGCGACGAGGAGCAGATGGCCGTGTGGGCCGACGAGATCGAGGCAACCGCCCGCGCGTCGAACCAGGGGTTCATCGAGCTGTCGGAGCCGGGGATGACGATCGTCCAGTACCGCAACTACCGGATCGCGGTCGCTCGCCCGCCGTTCTCGGACGCCGTCGAGATCACGGCGGTCCGGCCGATCGCGAAGACGACGCTCGACGACTACGAGTTCGCGGACGAACTGCGAGACCGCTTCACCGAGCGCCAGCGCGGCGTCCTCATCGCGGGCGCGCCCGGCGCCGGGAAGTCGACGTTCGCGCAGGCGGTCGCGGAGTTCCTCAACGACAGCGACTACGCGGTGAAGACGATGGAGAAGCCGCGCGACCTGCAGGTCTCCGAGGAGATCACCCAGTACACCGCGCTCGGCGGCGACATGGCCAACACGGCCGACTCGCTGCTGCTCGTCCGGCCGGACTACACCATCTACGACGAGGTGCGCAAGACCCACGACTTCGAGGTGTTCGCGGACATGCGCCTCGCGGGCGTCGGGATGGTCGGCGTCACGCACGCGACGCGCGCCATCGACGCGCTCCAGCGGCTCGTCGGCCGCGTCGAGTTGGGGATGATCCCGCAGGTCGTCGACACCGTCGTGTTCATCGAGGCCGGCGCCGTCGACACCGTCTACGACGTGACGACCCAGGTGAAGGTGCCCGAGGGATTGACCGCCGAGGACCTCTCGCGTCCCGTGATCCAGGTCGTCGACTTCGAGACCGGCGTTCCGGAGTACGAGATCTACACGTTCAACAACCAGGTCGTCACGGTGCCGCTCGACGGCGCCGACGGCGGGGGCGGCGAGACGGGCGTCGACCGCCTCGCCAGACAGGAGATCGAACGCGAGATCCGATCGGTCGCGCGCGGCCACGTCGACGTGGAGCTGCAGGGCCAGAACGACGCCGTCGTCTACGTCGAGGAGGACGACATCAGCTACGTGATCGGCAAGGGCGGCGGCCGGATCACCGACATCGAGAACCGCCTCGGCATCGACATCGACGTGCGAACCCACGCCGACCGTCCCGGCGACTCGGGGGGGGCCGCCGGCGCCTCGGGCGCGGGCGATCCCGCGTCGACGCCGAAGCCGCAGGGGGAGGTCGTCCAGCCGGAGATCACGAGCCGCCACGTCGTGATCCGGATGGACGAACACGTCGGGGAGACGGTCGAGGTCCGCGCCGACGACGAGTACCTGTTCACGGCGACGGTCGGCCGCGGCGGCGACATCCAGGTCTCGCGGGGGAGCGCCATCGCCGAGGAGCTGGAGGACGCCATCGATCGCAAGCGGACGATCACCGTCGTGCCGGCCTGACGCCGACGCGGTCGCTCGTGCGTCGGGTAGGGTTCCGTGGGGCTGACACCGGGACCCGTCGGGATCGCACGCCGTCGAGTCCCGGGGTTTCGCGGGACGGCGCGCGGTCGGCGTCACCGCACGGAACGGCGTGGTCCCGGCTTCCGACTTGAATCCTCGTGGCTGTGGCTCCCCCCTCGCAACCCGGTCGAGAACACCGAAATCGTGTGGACGCGCGTCGGTCGCGGGGCTACCGGCTCACTCGGCGCAGGTCGCTTCCTGGCCGCCGTCGGCTTCCGCCTTCTGGGGTGCGTCGATCTGATAGAGGTTCTGTCGGGCGTCGGCGAAGTAGACGTCCTCGTCGACGATACCGATGTTTTCGAGTCGTTCGAGCGCGTACCGGACGGTCCGGGCGGACAGCATCGACTCCTCGACGATGCCTTTCTGCGTCAACGGTCCGTTGTACTCCAGTACTTTGAACACGAGCTTCGCGCTGGGAGGGAGATCGTCGAGTGACTCCTCGTCGGTTCCGGCCATCGTTACGAATCGAAACACCGGACACTGATAAAGGTACACCGAACATTATTCGGTGTCCGTGTTCGGGCATCGGCCAAGCGAACCCCTTTTGTCGCCGGCTGGCGGACCTACGCCCATGGCTACGGAAACAGCTTCGGGGCTCTCCGACCACCTGCGCGGGGTGACCGTCACCACCGTCGCGTGTCTGGCGGGCATCGCCGCGGCGCTCGTCTCCGCCTCCCTTCCGTTTCTCGGGGTCGGCGTCGACGCCGCGACGAACCGGCTCGCCCTTCTGGTGGTCGCGGTCGCGGTCTTCGTTCAGATCCCACTGTTGAAGCTCCTCGGGGTTGAAATCGAGGACTTCGGTATCAAGGACAACCTGTACGTGGCGTTCATGACCTTCACGCTGTGGTTCATCTCCTACGGCGTCATCCTCTCGGCGAACCTCCGATAGATGGCCGACGACAGCATCGCGGTCGTCGACCTCGACCGGTGTCAGCCCGATCGGTGTAACTACGAGTGCGCGAACTTCTGTCCGCCCAACCGCACCGGGAAGGACTGCATCGTCGAGCGCGGCGACCACTACGCGGAGGACGAACCGTACGACGGCGGCCCCGACCAGGTGTGGATATCCGAGGAGATCTGTCTGGGCGAGACGTGCGGGATCTGCGTCGAGAAGTGCCCGTTCGACGCCATCGAGATCATCAACCTCCCGTCGGAACTGGAGAACGATCCGGTTCACCGCTACGGCGACAACGCGTTCGGACTGTACGGCCTTCCCGTGCCCGAACCTGGGACGGTGACGGGCATCCTCGGTCCCAACGGGATCGGGAAGTCGACCGCGGTGAAGATGCTCTCGGGGGAGCTGATCCCGAACCTCGGCGATCACGCCGACGAGGCGACCTGGGACGCGGTCCTGGAGCGCTTCAAGGGAACCGAGCTCCAGAACTACATCGAGCGCGTCATCGAGGGCGAAGTCGAGGTCGCCCGCAAGCCGCAGTACGTCGACCAGATCCCCAAGCAGTTCGACGGCAACACCCGCGAGCTGCTCGAACGGACCGACGAGCGCGGCGTGCTCGATTCCCTCGTGGAGCGGCTCTCGATCGGTCCGGTGATGGACCAGGACATCGACTCCATCTCCGGCGGCGAGCTCCAGCGCGTCGCGCTGGCGGCGACGCTCGCGCGCGACGCGGACTTCTACTTCCTCGACGAGATCACGCCGTATCTGGACATCGGCCAGCGGATGACCGCCGCGCGGCTCATCCGCGAGCTCGCCGACGACGGCGAGCGCTCGATGATGGTCGTCGAGCACGACCTCGCCATCCTCGACCTGCTGGCGGACACGCTGCACGTCACCTACGGCGAGCCGGGCGCGTACGGCGTCGTCACGGACCCGAAGTCCACCCGAAACGGCATCAACGAGTACCTGAAGGGGTATCTCGACAACGAGAACATGCGGATCCGGCCGGACTCGATCACCTTCGACGAGCACGCGCCCCGCGAGATCACGCGCTCGCAGGTGCTGTTCGAGTACCCCGACCTCGAGAAGTCCTACGCCGACGGGGAGTTCTCGCTTTCGGTCGACGGCGGCGCCGTCCACGAGTCCGAGGTGCTGGGCATCGTCGGCCCCAACGGGATCGGGAAGTCGACGATGGCGAAGCTGTTCGCCGGGAAGCTGGAGCCCGACGAGGGCGAACTCGACGTCCGGCTCGACATCGCGTACAAGCCGCAGTACATCGAGATCGACCAGCCGATCCGCGTGGACGCGTTCCTCTCGTCGATCGCCGACGACTTCGGCTCCTCCTACTGGGACACCGAGATCGCCCGCCCGCTCCAGCTCAACCCGATCATGGAGCAGAACCTCACCGACCTCTCGGGCGGGGAGCGCCAGCGCGTCGCCATCGCGGCGTGTCTCTCCGAGGACGCCGACCTGTACCTGCTGGACGAGCCGTCGGCGCACCTCGACGTGGAACAGCGCGTGCAGGCGACGACCGCGATCCGCCGGTACGCCGAGAACCACGACGCGACGGTGATGGTCATCGACCACGACATCTACATGATCGACCTGCTGGCCGACCGGCTGATGGTGTTCGACGGCGAGCCCGCCGTGCACGGACACGCGACCCGGCCCCAGGGGATGCGCTCGGGAATGAACGACTTCCTCGGCGACCTGGACATCACGTTCCGCCGCGACGAGCGGACGGGGCGCCCGCGGATCAACAAGCCCGATTCGCAGCTCGACCGCCAGCAGAAAAGCGACGGGGAGTACTACTACTCCCGGTAGGCCGGTTCGGTTCTCTCGCTCGATTCGTCGCCGGTCACGCTTCCGGAACGAACTCCGCCGCGACGACCCGACCTAGTCCCGCCTGTACTCCTTGCGGTACCCGTTGAACTCCGAGCGGTGGGCCTCCTCGTCGGAGAGGATCGTCACGGCGAGATCCTCGGTGACGGGGTCGTCCGCCGCCTCCGCCGCCTTGATGAGGTCGCGGTACAACGCGATGGCGCCCTCCTCGGCGTCGATGACGCCCTCGATAACCGACAGCACGTCCGTCGAGTCCTCCGGCGGCTGCAGCGAGTCCTGGCTCGCGGTGAACTCCGCCGATCCCGGCGGCCGCGCGTCGAGCTGCTTCAGTCGGTTCCCGAGCTGTTCGGCGTGGGTCAGCTCCTCCTGGATGTCCGTCTGGAGGCTCTCTTTGATCTCTTCGGCGCGCACGCCGTCGAGGACGATCGCGTTCGTCTGGTAGTTCATTACCGTCTCCATCTCGTCGCCGTACGCCTCGCGCAGCAGGTCGATGACTTTCTCGGACATGACGACTCGATGTCGTCGCCCCGCGGCAATATAGCTGTCCGCCGGAGCGGGAACGTTGGAACGAGAGATCGAACGAACCGACGGGACCCGAACGCGCGAAACGGTCGGTGCGGAGGGCTACAGGTGTTCGCGGGCGCAGGTGCCACAGAGGTGTTCCTCTTTCACGTCGACCTCGCGCACCGTCGGGGAGAAGGACATCACGCACTTGCTGTTGTCGCAGTGCTCCAAGCCGAGGGTGTGGCCGATCTCGTGGACGATCTCCTTGCGGACGCGATCGGAGAACACCTCGCTGGAAGGCTTGGAGGTGACGCCGCCGTCCGAGGAGGTCTGGAGACGGTACGTGGAGACGACCGAGCCGTTGCCGTTGAGGTACGCGAGCCCGAAGACGTAGTTCCGTCGACGGTAGTACAGGTCCTGCGGGGTGATCCCGATGTTCTTCTCGCCGCCGCCGGTCCGCGAGACGAGCTCGATGAACTGCTCGGCGCGGTACTGGTTGCGGCTGCGGTCGTACGCGCCCTCCGGGATCGACTGCTCGTCGTGAACCGTCACGTCGCAGTCGTACACCGAGCGGAGACCCGCCGACGCCTCCCGCTTCACCTGCGCGGAGACGTCCCCGATGGGCACGATGTCGACAAGCATGAACGTGCTTATGATGGGTGCGAACATAAGTTACCCGACCGTGTCAGACGATCGTCGCGCCGCAGTCCGCCGGAAACTCGGTCGGTTCGACCGACTCTGCGAGGTCGGAGTCGGCACCCGCCACGCGGTGGCCGCGGGCCTCGCGAGCGACGGCCGCGCGGTGGCCGCGACGGACGTGGTCGAGCGGGATCCCCCCGAGGGAGTCGCGTTCGTCCGCGACGATATCGTCGCCGCCGCGGACTGTCGAGAGCCGGGTGCCCACTACCGCGTCGACTGCGTGTACGCGCTCAACTCCCCGCCGGAACTGCACCGCCCACTCGTCGGCGTCGCCGACGCGGTCGACGCCGCCTGCTGTTTCACGACGCTCGGCGGCGACCCGCCGGCGGTCGACGCGACGCCGCTGGCGCTGCCCGGCGGCGACACGCTGTACGTCGCTCGCGACCCCGACGACGTGCTCGTCGAGTGAGGCGCCTGTCGCCGTGCTCGTCGAGTGAGGTGACCGCCGTCGTGGCGGAGCAGCCCATCACACGGAGTCGCAACGCCCATACGCCGCCCACCCCCTCCCGTTCGTATGCGAGTCGACACGGTCGTGTTGGACGTGGACGGCGTGCTCGTCGACGTGGCGGATTCGTACCGTCGGGCGGTCGTCGAGAGCGTCGAGCGGCTGTACGGCGACACCCTTCCCCGGGAGGACCTCCAGCCGTTCAAGGACGCCGGCGGCTTCAACAACGACTGGGAGCTGAGCGACGCCGTCGCGCTGTACGTGCTCGCCCGCGAGCGCGGACTCGACGCCGACGTCGCGGGGTTCACCGCCGCGATCGCCGCCAACGGAACCGGCCTCGCGGGCGCCCGCGCGACGATCCGCGACGCTCTCGGCGACGACGCGGCCGACGAGATCGAAGCCCAGTGGGACCCCGACGCGCTGCGCGAGACGTTCCAGGCGCTGTACCTCGGGGCCGAACTGTACCGCGACATCGAGGGCGGGGAGCCGCCGTTCGAGGCGCCGGGGTTCATCCACGACGAGCCGGTGATCCTGACGGAAGCGACCGTCGAGGCGCTCGCCGACCGCTACCCGGTGTGCGTCCTCACGGGCCGCCCCGCCGCGGAGGCGGACATCGCCCTCGACCGCGTCGGCCTCGACGTGGCCGCGGACCGCCGGTTCACGATGGACGACTGGGAGGAGGGCAAGCCTCATCCCCGGGCGCTCGTGACGTTAGCCGAGCGAACCGACGCCGACACCGTCGCGTTCGTCGGCGACACCCTCGACGACGTGCGCACCGCGGTCAACGCCGACGCCGCGGACGACTCGACCGCCTACTACGGGATCGGCGTCCTCACGGGCGGACTCACCGGCGACGACGGTCGAGCGAGGTACGCCGACGCCGGCGCCGGCGCCGTCGTCGAGAGCGTGAACGACCTGCCGGACCTGCTGGAGTGACCGCCCCGTGAGCGAGCGAGGCAGCGACGACGGACAGGACGGTAACGGGCGGGGCGACGACGGACAGGACGGTAACGGGCGGGGCGACGACGGACAGGACGGTAACGGGCGGGGCGACGACGGACAGGACGGTAACGGGCGGGGCGACGACCGACGGACCCGGATCGCGCGACTCGTTCGATTCCTCACCTTCGTGGCGATGCTCGACCTGTTGGCGCTGGCGCTCGCGACGCAGTTCGTCCCGCCGGACCGCCTGACGCTGGCGCTTACGGTCGGGCCGATGCTGGTGGTGTCGCCGGTGCTGGCGTACTGGTTCGTGTACAAGCGCGGCGGTGCGGTCGGGAGGTGATCCGCCACAGTCGTGACTTGCGTGCTCACTCGTCGAGCGGCAGCAGGCGCGTCCGTCCCCCGGGGTCGAACACCGAGGGGTCGCCCCCGGCGGCGCGCGCCCGATCGCGGAGCGCCCGCGCGAGCGACACGGCCTCCGCGCGCTCGTCGTCGGAGCGGAACGCCAGCCGAACCTCCTCGCTCCGGCCGTCGACGCGGAGGTACAGCGAGAAGCCGGTCGGTCGCGCGATCGGCGCGAGCCCCGTGAGGTCGCCGTAGCGGATCCGCAGCGTCTCGGGGTCGTGGACCGCCTCGGTTCGCGAGACCGCGTGCGGGTCATACCACCCCAGCGACTCCGGGAGGTCGCCGAGGAGGCCGTTCCCCGCCCCGGCGAGCAGCCGGGTGAGGCGGCCGTGACGCGTCGTCGCCAGCAGGAGTTCGTCGTCGCCGAGGAACGCGCGCCCCGGGCGAGCGCGCTCGTCGGGAGTCGGACGGAGGAGGACGTCGACGGCGTCGGGGACGGCCATGCGTTCGGATTCGAGTCGGATCGTATGAAGCCGGCGGCGCCGCGGATCCCGAGGCGTACACGGCGGCCGGGAGGGGATCCGCGGGATACCGTCAGCCCTGTCCGGTCACGCAACGCTTACCGCGGGCCCGCACTCACGTCCGCCCATGCGAATCGCGCTGCTCGGCGGCACCGGCGACATCGGCGAGGGGCTCGCCGTGCGCTGGGGCCGCGACACGGATCACGAACTGCTCGTCGGCTCCCGCGACCCCGAGAAGGCCCGCGCCGCGGCCGACGACTACGCCGCGACGGTCGCAGAGGCCGGCGGCGACGCGACTGTCAAGGGCTTCGACAACGCGATGGCGGCCGACCGCGCCGACGTGGTCGTGCTCGCGGTGCCGCCGTACCACGTCGCCGACACGGTCGAGGCGGTCGCCGGCAACCTCGACGCCGACGACGTCGTCGTCACGCCCGCGGCGGGAATGAAACGGGAGGACGACGGCTTCCACTATCACCCGCCGGGCGCGGGCAGCGTGACCGCGCTCGTGCGCGACGCCGTCCCCGACGAGGTGCCGGTCGTCGGCGCGTTCCACAACCTCGCGGCCGGGCGGCTCTCGGATCTCTCGCAGAACCTGGGCATCGACACGCTCGTCCTCGCCGACGACGACGCGGCCGCCGACACCGTCTCGCGGTTGGCCGAGGAGATCGAGGGACTGCGCGCGCTGTCGGCGGGCGGGCTCTCGAACGCCGCGGAGGTGGAGTCGCTGACGCCGCTGCTGATCAACGTCGCGACGAACAACGAGGACCTGCACGACCTGGGCGTCCGGTTCGACTGACCACCGCGCGGGTCGAGTCGGCTGTCGCCGCGGATCGGACGCTCCCGCGCTACTCGCCCGTCTCGGCGACCTTCACCACCTGCTTGCCGACGTTCTCGCCCTCGAACAGCCCGAGGAACGCGTCGGGGGCGTTCTCGATGCCCTCCGTGACCGTCTCGCGGTACTGCAGGTCGCCCGCGGCGACCAGCCCGGCGAGGTGCTCGGTCGCCTCGCGGAACCGCGGGGCGAAGTCGCGCACGAGCAGGCCCTCGACGCGGGCGCGCGCCTCGACGAGCTTGCCGAGCTTCCGCGGGCCGGTGGGGAGTTCCTCGTCGTTGTACAGGGCGATCTGTCCGCAGACCGCGACGCGGGCGTCGACGTTCAGCCGGCCCCACACCGCGTCGGTGACGGGGCCGCCGACGTTGTCGTAGTACACGTCGACGCCGTCGGCGACCTCGTCGAGGCGAGCGCCGACGTCCTCCTCCTTGTAGTTCATCGCGGCGGTGAAGCCCAGGTCGTCGGTGAGCCACTCGCACTTCTCGTCGGAGCCGGCGATCCCGACCACGTTCGCGCCCTGCAGTTCGCCGAGTTGGCCGACGACGGAGCCGACCGCGCCGGCGGCGCCGGAGACGACCATCCAGTCGTCGGCCTTCGGCTCGGCGACCTCGCGGGTGCCGAAGTAGGCGGTGCGGCCGGGCATTCCCAGCACGCCCAGCGCCGTCGAGACGGGGAGGCCACCGGTGTCGACCGGCGTGAGATCCGACCCGCTGGCGGTCGCGTACTCGGCCCACGGGAGGTTGCCGACGACCGTGTCGCCCGGCTCGAACCCGGCGCCGTTGGACTCGACGACCTCGCAGACGGCGCCGCCGCGAAGCGGGTCACCCACCTCCCACGGGTCGGCGTACGACTCGCCGGCGCGCATCCGGTCGCGCATGTACGGGTCGACCGAGAGGTACAGCACGCGCACGAGCGCCTCGCCCGGACCCGGGTCGGGGCGGTCGACCTCGCGGAGGTCGAACGTGTCTGTGCTCGGTACGCCCTCCGGTCGCTTCGCGAGGTGGAAGCGTCTGTTGTCGGACATGGACTGTACGACGGGCGCCCGGCGCGTAACCCTTCGGGAACGGGACACGACGCGCCGGCGGTTTCCGGTCACGGCCCGTCACCGAGGGGACCCGGCCAAGCGGACAGCCAGTCGAACGTCGCGGTCGGCCGATCCGCGTCAGCGGTCGACCTCGCCCATGATCGTGTCCAGGCTTCCGAGGCTCGCGATGAGATCGGGCACGTGTTCGCCCTCGGCCATCTCGGGCAGCGCCTGAAGGTTCGAGAACGACGGCCCGCGGATCTTGAACCGCGCGGGCTCGTCCGTCCCGTCGGCACGGACGTAGATGCCGAGTTCGCCCTTCGCCGCCTCGACGGCGGTGTACACTTCGGTGTCGTCGTCGGGTTTGATCGTTCTCGGGACGTTCGCCTGCACCGAGCGATCGGCTTCCGGCCACCCTTCGAGGAGATCGAGACACTGCTCGATGATCTTCGCGGACTCTTCCATCTCCCGAAGCCGGACCTGCAGTCGGGCGAAGTTGTCGCCGGACTCCTGGGTGACGACGTTCCAGTCCAGTTCGTCGTAGTAGCCGTAGGGGTCGTCGCGGCGGAGGTCGTAGTCGACGCCGGAGCCGCGGAGGACCGGTCCCGTACAGCCGTAGTCCTTGGCGACCTCCGGCGGCAGCACGCCCGTGTCGACGGTTCGGATCTGGATGATCTCGTTGCCCGTGAGCAGGTCGTGGAACTCCGCGAGCCGCCGGGGCAACTCCTCGAGGAAGTCGCGGGTCTTCTCGAAGAACTCCTCGCGGGGTTCGGGGAGGTCCCACGCGACCCCGCCGAGGCGGAAGTAGTTGAACATGAGCCGCTGGCCCGTCAGATCCTCAAGGATGTTCTGAACCGTCTCGCGCTCGGTGATCGCGTACATGAACGTCGCGGTGAAGTCGCCGGCGACGTCGAGCGCGTACGCGCCCACCGCAAGCAGGTGCGAGAGGATGCGCGACAGCTCGGCGCTCATCGTCCGAACGACCTGCGCGTACTCCGGCACCCCGATGTCCGCGAGCGTTTCGGCGACCCGGGCGTACGCCCACTCGTTGAGCAGGCCGGCGCCGCCCCAGTCCCAGCGGTCGGGGTACGGCATGATCTGGTGGCGGTAGGTTCCGTTCTGACACATCTGCTCCTCGCAGCGGTGGATGTAGCCGATGTCCGGCTCCACGTCGACGACCTGCTCGCCGTCCAGTGTCGCCTCCAGGTGCATCACCCCGTGGGTCGCGGGGTGGTGTGGCCCGATGTTGAGCATCATCGTATCCGTGTCCCGCTCGGCGCGGGTGTCCGACTCCAGCGGATTGGCGTTCTCGTCGTATCTAACGATCTGCGGACGGGTCCGGTCGTAATCGAGCGACAGCGGATGCCCCGTCCACGTCTCGGGGAGGAGAATGCGGCGGAGGTCGGGGTGGTCGTCGTACTCGATACCGATCAGGTCGTACGCCTCGCGCTCGTGCCAGTCGGCCGTCCGGAACACCGGCTCCGCCGACTCGCTTCGGGGCGCATCGGTGTCCGCGGGAACGACCACCGAAACCTCACGAGTCGGATCGTCATACGCCTTCAGGTGGTAGATGGACTCGTAGCGGTTCTCGTACTCCTGTGCGGTGACACACGAGAGGTGGTCGTAGCCCGCCTCGTTCTTCAGCGTGGAGAGCACGTCCTGTACTGCGTCCGGGCGGATCACGTAGCCGGGCGCGTTCAGGTGCTCCTCGCGACCGATCACGCGATCGCCCAGCAGCTCGGCGAGCTCGTCGGGTGGCGCGATCGGGTCGTCGCTGTCGGGTCGTTCCGCTGGCGTCTGTGTGCTCATGGATGCGGGGGTAGCCGGTGGCCGCCGCGAGGAACGCGACGGATCGCCGGTCGTGTCCGGTGGTCGATCCCACAGGACGCTGACCGTTTTCCCGCATATCTGGGATCGTTTATGTGCCGGGCACGCGACCCGTCCGGGCGTGAAGACGCTCGCCCTCCGGCTTGACCCCGACGAGGCGTCGACGCATCCGATGCACGCGTTCGTCGCCGACCATCCGGAGTTCGGCCCGACGCGACTGCTCCAGTGGAACCCGCGGATCGGCGAGACGAACGTCCTGTTGTTCCACATCGACGGGCCACCCGAGCCGTTCCTCCCCGCGCTGGACGGCGTCGACACGACGGAGGTCGTCGAACCGTCCGCCGAGTCCACCGTCGACGGCTTCTACCTGTACGTCCGCGAACGCCTCACCGAGCGCGACCGCGGACTCGTCGAGGCGTTCGCCGACGAGAACGTCGTGGTCGTCCCGCCGGTCGTCTACGACACCGACGGCTCGATGCGCTTCTCGGTCGTCGGCACCGGCGACGCGCTCGGACGGGCGATCGACCGAATCCCCGACGGCGTGGACGTGTCGGTCCGTCGGGTTCGCAGCGGCGCCGGCGCGGCGGTCGCTCCCGGCGGGGGACTCACCGATCGCCAGCGCGAGGTCGTCGCCGCCGCAGTCGACGCCGGCTACTACGAGGAGCCGCGGGGTGCGACGGTGGCGGACGTGGCCGAGCGCCTCGACTGTGCCCCGAGCACGGCGGCCGAGCACATCCGGCGGGCGGAGGCCACGCTCGTCCGGGGCGCCGTCGACGATCGATAGCGACGGGCGGAACGCGGCTCCCGAATCGTCCCTCTCGACGGCCGGAGCCGAACAGTTCACCGGCCGCCTCGCCGCCGGCAGGGCGCTTATGGCCTCACGGAAACGACGAACGGACATGACCGGACTCGCGCTCGACTCCACCCAACTCGACCGCTACTCGCGGCACATCATCCTCGACGAGGTCGGCCCGGCGGGTCAACAGGCGCTGCTTTCGGGCTCGGCGCTCGTCGTCGGCGCCGGCGGGCTCGGCTCGCCGGTCGTCCAGTACCTCGCGGCCGCCGGGGTCGGCCGCATCGGCATCGTCGACGACGACGAGGTGGAGCGGTCGAACCTCCAGCGACAGATCGTCCACGCGGACGCCGACGTGGGGCGCCCGAAGGCCGAGTCGGCCGCCGAGTACGTCCGCGACCTCAACCCCGACGTGGACGTGGAGCCCCACGAGACGCGGCTGCACGCCGCCAACGCCGAGGAGCTGATCGCCGGCTACGACGTCGTCGTCGACGCCTCGGACAACTTCGGCACGCGCTATCTCGTCAACGACGTGGCGCGCCTGACCGAGACGCCGGTCGCCCACGGCTCCATCTACAAGTTCGAGGGGCAGGCGACCACGCTGGTGCCCGAGGGGCCCTGCTACCGCTGTCTGTTCCCCGAAGCGCCCGAGCCGGGCGAGATCCCCGACTGCGCGAGCACGGGCGTGCTGGGCGTGCTCCCCGGAACCGTCGGCTGCGTGCAGGCGACCGAAGCCGTGAAGCTCCTGCTCGATGCGGGCGAGGTGCTGGACGGTCGGCTCCTGTTTTACGACGCGATGGACATGACGTTCGAGACGGTGCCGTACCGCCGCAACCCGGACTGCCCGGTGTGTGGCGACGACCCCATCGACTCGATCGAGGGGATCGACTACGAGCACGGCTGCGGCGTCACCGCCGACTGAGCGCGATCCGGCGGACGCGCGGGCGGGGACGGCGACCACCGCGACGCCGGTTCGGTCCGTTTTTCCTTCCCGGTGTCGACCGCGAGCGTATGCACGACCTCGCAGCGCACGCCGAGCGGAGGGAGCGATGAGCGTCGCCGACCTGCTCAACGGGATGCCGTTCGCCGACCACCTCGGGATGGAGGTGGTGGAGGCCGCGGAGGGACGCGCGGTCGTCGAACTCCCCATGCGCGAGGAGCTGTCGTCGGTGCCGGGGCGGCAGATCGCCCACGGCGGCGTCACGTACGCGCTGGCGGACACCGCCGCGGGGGCGGCGGTCATCTCGCTACATCACAAGCCGACGCCGACGGTGGACATGCGGATGGACTACCTCGCGCCGGCGACGACCGACCTGCGCGCGGAGGCGGAGGTCGTGCGCGACGGCGGCACCGTCGCCACGGCGGAGGTGACGATCGAGGACGTCGACGGCACCCACGTCGCCGACGCGCGGGGAACGTTCAAGACGGGCGGCGGCGGCGACGGCGGCGCCTGGGGCGTCACGCCCGGCGACGATTCGCTGGCGGAGTAGCCCGGCGCGGCGGGATCGATGGAGCCGCGTCGCGGTCGATCGGCGCGACGGCGTCGCGCCCGGCGGGATGCGTGGGTTCTTCCCGAAAGATAACGTTTTTCGGCCGCCCCTCGGAACTCCGAGGTATGTCCGACGAACTCAAGCGGGGACTGGAGGGCGTCCTCGTCGCCGAGTCCGACCTCAGCTTCATTGACGGTGACGAGGGGAAACTCGTCTACCGCGGCTACACCATCGAGGACCTCGCCGAGCACGCCTCCTACGAGGAGACGCTGTACCTCCTGTGGAACGGCGAACTCCCGACGGAGTCGGAGCTGTCCGCGTTCGCGGACGCGATGAGCGCCGAGCGCGGCCTCGACGACGACACCCTCGAGACGGTCACGCGCCTCGCGGCGGCCGACGAGGAGCCGATGGCGGCGCTGCGCACCGCGGCGTCGTCGCTGTCGGCGGCCGACCCCGACGCCGACGCCGACCCGACTGACCCCGAGGCGAACGTTCGCAAGGCGCGCCGGATCACGGCGAAACTGCCGACGGCGCTGGCGGCGTTCGCGCGCGTCCGCGACGGCGACGAGCCCGTCGAGCCGCGCGAGGACCTGGGGCACGCCGAGAACTTCCTGTACATGCTCAACGGCGAGGTGCCCGACGAGGTCACCGCCGACGTGTTCGATCAGGCGCTCGTGCTTCACGCCGACCACGGCCTCAACGCCTCCACCTTCTCGGCGACGGTGACGGCGTCGACGCTCGCGGACATGCACTCGGCGATCACCTCCGCGGTCGGCACGCTCTCGGGAAGCCTCCACGGCGGCGCCAACGCCAACGTGATGCGGATGCTCCAGGAGGTCGACGAGGCCGACGAGGACCCCGTCGAGTGGGTGAAGCGGGCGCTCGATGAGGGCCGCCGCGTCGCCGGCTTCGGCCACCGCGTCTACAACGTGAAGGACCCGCGCGCGACGATCCTCGGCGACCGCTCGGAGGCACTCGGCGAGGCCGCCGGCGACCGGAAGTGGTACGAGATGAGCGTCGCCATTGAGGAGTACATGGCCGAGGAGAAGGGCCTCGCGCCGAACGTCGACTTCTACTCGGCGACGACGTACTACCAGATGGGCATCCCGATCGACGTCTACACGCCCATCTTCGCCGTCTCGCGCGTCGGCGGCTGGGCCGCGCACGTGATGGAGCAGTTCGAGGACAACCGGCTGATCCGTCCGCGGGCTCGCTACGTGGGCGAGACGGACGCGGAGTGGGTGCCGATCGACGAGCGGTAGATCGAAACCTGGTAGTACGGTCGATCGATTTTTCTGGAATCTCGATCCGAGATGCGTGATCACACGCGTCTGAGAAACAGTTATCCGTATGGAGAGGCTATAGTGTGTATGGATCTAAAGATCAAAAGTCCCCGAAGCGACGACTACAGCGAGTACGCCGAGAAGGTCCGGAGCGAGGCGCGAAATCGAGCCGGCGAGAGCGGACGGCTCGTCCGTCACGAGGTCGGCGAGCGCATGTTCGACCTCATGACCGACTACTTCCCCGAGGAGTACGCGGCCCGCCGCCGCACCGAACTCGGCCGCGCGTTCGGCGCCGGCCTCGCGGTCGGCTTCCTCGGCCGCGAACTCGTCCGGTACGCGCGCCGGTAGGCGCCACACCCACCTCGCGCTCGCAGCTTCCGGCTCGTCGCCGCGTTTCGTCGTCCGTTTTCGCTCCGTCACCCGTCCGAGCCGACGCTCCCTCGCTCGTCGAGCATGGCGGTCGCCCGGCCCACCCAGTCAGTCCGGACGAGCCCCCACGCCGTCACCGCGAGCATGAGGACGTAGCAGGCGAACTGACCGGCGTAGGCCGCCTCGATGCCCCAGCCGGCCAGCTCGTACAGCCCCCACGACACCCCGACGTAGCCGCCGAACATCCCGATCACCCGCGAGGCCAGCGGGACGCGCGTCTCCCCGGCGGCGTCGAGCGACGCCGACGCGACGACGTTGGTGATGCCGAGCACCCCCGAGAGCCCGAGCACCGTGACGAACGGGGTCGCGGCCGCGGCGACCGTCGGGTCCTCGGCGAGCAGTCGCGCGATCGACCCGGCCGCGAGGGCGACGCCGCCGCCGAGTACAAGCGCGATCCCGCCCCCGAGCACGACCAGCGCGGTCGCGACCCGCGCGACGGGAAGCCCAGCCTCGCCTCGGACCCCCGGCTCATCCCTCGGAGCCGCCGGCGTATCGTCGTCGGTCACGCCGTCGGCGGTGTCGTCCGCGCTCGCGGCGGCGCGCTCGCCGAGACGCTGACCGACGACGATGCTCGCGCCGCGGCCGACGCCGCTGCCGACTGGCGCGAGCACTTGCGTGTACACCCGCCACGCGAGCTGGTAGCCGGCGTTCGCGGCCGTTCCGAACTGAAGCACGAGCGTGTTGAACGGGAACACCGCGACGGCCGTGACGACGCCCGCGGCGCTCTGTGGGACGCCGATGCGAACGATCTGGCGCGCGATCGTCGGGTCGCGCGGACGGACGAACCTCACCGGACCCCGCAGGTGGGCGTAGGCGACGAGCACGAGCGACCGGGCGGTCATCGCGACGAGCGAGGCGGCGCCGATGCCGACGATACCGAGCCGGGGCGCGCCGAGCAGGCCGAGGCCAAACACGAGTGAGGCGCCGGCGTTGAACGCCGAAGCTGGCACCGACACGTACGTTGGCGTCTTGGTATCGCCGGTGGCCTCCAAGGTCGCGCTCGATACCGCCGCGAACGCCCCGAGCGGCATCGGCACGGAGACGAGCGCGAGGTAGCGCGCACCCTCCCGGGCGGACGCGGCGTCGGCGCCGACGAGCCGGAGCACCTCCGCGCCGAGACTGATCCCGACGAGCGCGAACGGGAGCGTCACGAGCGCCGCCAGCAGGGCCGCCTGAGTGAACGCCTCGTCGCGGTTGGCGTCGGCGCCCGCGCCGGTGTCCTGGCTCGTGAGTGTCGCGGATGCCCCGACGACGCCGCCGCTCGCGCGGAACGGCAGCGAGGCGAAGAGGTCGGCGATGCCGAGGCCGACGACCGCTGCCGGCGACAGCGCCGCCGAGATGACCACATCGGTCGTCCGCATCAACTGGCCGACGCCGTTGCGGGCGGTCACGGGGGCGCCGAGCCCGACGGCCCGCCGCCACGTCGGGTACCACCCGGCCGGCAGCGCGCCGTCGAGTCCGGCGGCGACGCGGGAACGAAGGGACACGCCGGCCGGGCGAGGGATCCAAACTTGTAGCTATCGGCCCATTGTCACGCGGTAACGATGGATCACGCCCCCTCGGGGCCCCCCGTGCCTTCGGCCTCGTCGCCGTCGGCGCTCCCGCGTTCGGCCATCATCTCGGCCGCCCGATCCGCCCAGTTCGTGTAGCGGAACCCCCAGACGACGATCGCGGTCATGCAGACGTACTGGAGGCCGACCGCGAGGTACGCCCCTCGTGCGCCGAAACCGAGCACCTCGCCGACGAGATACGTCGTTCCCAGCAGGAAGCCGAACGTTCCGACGAGCCGTCCGACGAGGGGAACGCGCGTCTCGCTGGCGCCCTGAAGCGCCCCCGAGAGGACGGTGAAGGCCACGAGGAACGCGGCGGTCGCGCCGTACACGCGGGCGAACGCGACCGCGTGCGGAACCGTCCCGGCGTCGTCGGTGAACACCGAGACGAACGCGGGCGCGAGCGCGACGAGAAGGACGCCGATGACGCCGACGGTCGCGAGCCCGAGCCCCGTCACCGCGTAGCCGTTGTACCGGGCGCCGTCGGCGTCGCCGTCGCCGAGCGACTGCCCGACGACGACGCTGGCGGCGACGTTGTAGCCGCGCGAGAGCGGGCCGGTCACCTGCTGGTACATCCGCCGGCCGATCTGGAACCCGGCGTTGACCTCCGTGCCGAACCCGAGCAGCAGCGCGTTGAATGGGAACTCCGCGATCGTCGCGGAGAAGCCCTCCAGCACCCGCGGCGTCGACACCCGGAGGAGCTGTCTCGCGATCACCGTGTCGCGCGGGCGGACGAGGCTCGCGTCGGCCCACGAGGTCGCCATCGCCGCCAGCAGGAGCGCGGCGGTGAGCACGTTCGCGGCGGCGGTCGCGATGCCGACACCGACGATGTCGAGCCGCGGCGCGCCGAGCAGGCCGAGCCCGAGGACGACCGACCCAGCGATGTTGAGCGCGTTCGCGAGCACGTTCACGTACATCGGGGTGCGGGTGTCGCCGGTGCCCTGCAGCGACCGCGCGCCGATGAGCGCGACGTGGCGCGCGGGCGCGGTGGCGAACACGATGGCGAGGTACGTTCCCCCCAGCGCCGCGGTGTTCGCGTCCGCCCCGAGGAGTGCGATGATCGGCTCGCCGAGGAACAGCCCGACGAACACGAACGGCACGCCCGCGAGCAGGCCCATCAGGAGCGCCTGTGTCACCGCCTCGTCGCGATTGGCGTCGGCGGCGGCGCCGGTGTCCTGGCTGGAGAGCGCGATCGCGCCCCCGCCGAGGCCGAGCCCGATGCGGAGCGGGAACCGGGCGTACAGGTCCGCGAGGCCGATGGCGACGACCGCCGCGGGGGAGAACTGCGCGGTGACGACGATGTCGGTCGTCCGCATGGCCGTGCGGAACGTCTGCTCGGCCATCACGGGCCACGCGAGCGAGAGCACGCGCCGCCAGACGCCGAGCAGGCGCTCGCGATTCATATCGGTCCGTCGAACGGTCGCGGTTTGGCGGTTCCGGAAGCGGAACGCCGCGGGACGCTCGATCCGGAAGCCGCGGTTGGCCCACGGGCTCCGACCGCCCCAACAGCCAAGCCCGCGGGCGGGTTGTGGCTCCCATGGACGTGTTCGTGTACGGCACGCTGACGGAGCCCGCCCGGGTGCGCGAGCTGCTCGACTCGTTCGCGTTCGCCGGCGCCGCGAGGCTGGAGGGGTTGCGCGTCGTCGAAGGTCGCTACCCGACGCTCGCACCGCCGGTCGAGGACGACAGCAGCGACCGCGTCGGCGACGACGGTCTCGGCGACGACGCGGCGGTCGGCGGTCGGCTGTTGCGCACCGACGAGATCGCGGCGCTCGACGCGTACGAGCGCGTCGACGACGGGCTGTACGTACGGGTCTCGGTTCCACTTATCCGTCCCGACGGCGACCCACAGGGCGAGGCCGCGGTGTACGTCGGCGACCCCGAGCGGCTCGACGCGCCGGCGGCGTGGCCGGGGAACGGACCCTTCGAGGCGCGAGTCGCGCGCACGGTCCGTGACCGCGGCGTCACGGTACGGATACAGCCGCAAAGTTGAAGCGCGCGACGGGAGGCGGACAAGCGTCTGACACCGAGGATACGTGGTTGCTGTCTTGCGGTTTCACTTTCACTCCGCGTGACTTACTTTTATGTACTCGGGGTGTCTGTCTGCGATCGCACGTCACACGCGTGCATTCCCCCTCTTTCCCCACGTTCCGTTCGCGAGCCGCCGGCCCGATCCTGGGGCCGACCGGTCTCGGGCGGCGACTCCGTTCGATCCCCGGCCGACCGACTGCGGTGATCACAACCGATACACCGGCGACCGGCGAAGCCGGAGTATGCTCGACTACGAGGACGTGCTCGCCGCCCGCGAGCACGTCGAACAGGTCGCGGTACGGACGCCTCTAAACTACTCGCACAGTTTCTCGGAGCTGACTGGGGCGGAGATCAACCTGAAACTGGAGAACACCCAGCGGACCGGTGCGTTCAAGATCCGCGGCGCGATGAACCGCATCGCCGCCCTCTCCGAGGCGGAACGCGATCGGGGGGTCGTCACCGCCAGCGCCGGCAACCACGCGCAGGGGGTCGCGCTGGCGGCGACGCGGGCCGGCGTCGACTCGACCATCGTGATGCCGAAGTACGCGCCGGTCTCGAAGGTCGAGGCGACCAAACGCTACGGCGGCGACGTCGTCCTCCACGGCATCGACTACGACGAGGCGCAGGCGCACGCCCACGAGCTCGAACGCGAGGAGGACAGGGTGTACGTCCACGCCTTCGAGGACGAGCGCGTGATGGCCGGGCAGGGGACGATCGGCTTGGAGATCGCCGACCAGTGCCCCGAGGTGGACACGGTCGTCGTCCCCATCGGCGGCGGCGGGCTGATATCGGGGGTGGCGACGGCGCTGAAGGGCGCGCTCGACGACGTGCGCGTCGTCGGCGTGCAGGCGGCCGGTGCCGACTCGGCGGCCCGTTCCGTGCGCGAGGGCGAGCGAGTCGAACTGGAGGGCGTCGACACGGTCGCCGACGGCATCGCGGTTCGCGAGGTCGGCGAGCACACGTTCCCGTACATCCGCGAGCGCGTCGACGAGGTCGTCACCGTCGACGACGAGGCGATCGCCGAGACGCTCACCCTCCTTCTGGAGCGCTCGAAGACCGTCGTCGAGGGGGCGGGCGCGGTGGCGCTTGCGGCGGTGCTGGAGGAGCGGTTCGACTACGGGGACGGGGAGGTGATCGTCCCGGCGCTGTGTGGCGGGAACATCGACATGAACACGCTGATCACGGTGATCCTCCGCGGGCTCGTGCGAATGGGCCGGTACCTCAAGGTCTCGCTGGAGCTGAAGGACCGCCCCGGCGAGTTGGAGCGTGTCGCGAGCATCATCGCCCGCGAGGACGCGAACGTGTACGCGCTGACCCACGACCGCACCTCCCGCGACATCGCCGTCGACGCCGCGGACCTGGAGATCGAGTTGGAGACCCACGGACACGAGCACGCCGCGGAGGTCGTCGCCGCGCTGGAGGAGGCGGGCTACGAGGTCGATGTGGAGGCCTGACGCGACGCCGCCGTAGCGGCGGCGGGCCGACGCCTCACCGAGCCGACCGACTCCCCCGCGATTTATGCGCCGGCCGGTCGCACTCTCGTGTATGAAGCGTGTGGTCTCCACCGACGAGGCGCCGGCCGCGGTCGGCGCGTACAGCCAGGCGACGACGAACGGCGACCTCCTGTTCACGGCGGGGCAGATCCCGCTCACGCCGGACGGCGAGTTGCGGGACGACGCGCCGATCGCCGAGCAGACCGAGCTCGCGCTCGACAACCTCCTCGCGATCGTGGAGGAGGCCGGGGGCGGCGCCTCGGACGTGCTGAAGACGACGGTGTTCCTCGCGGACATCGACGACTTCGAGGAGATGAACGAGACGTACGCCACCTACTTCGATGCGGAGCCACCGGCGCGCTCGGCGGTGCAGGCGGGCGCGCTCCCGAAGGGCGTCGGCGTCGAGATCGAGGCGGTCGTCGACGTGTCGTAGGCGGTGTCCCGCGAGAAGTCGGCGCTGCTGTGGGGCGCGATCGGGCTGTTGGTCGTGCTCGTCGCCGGGCAGGCGCTGGTGCTGGTCGGGCCGGGGCTCCCGTTCGGGTTCGCCGGGCTGTTCGCGCTCGCGGCGGTCGTGGGCGCGATGGTGGCCGTCGCCGCCTATCGGTTCGAGTATCGACTGACGCGGAAGGGACAGGCTTAAAACTCACAGCGGGGAAGGATCGATACGAGCCAGGATGGCCGAGTGGTAAGGCGCACGCCTGGAAAGCGTGTTCCCCTATGGGATCCAGGGTTCAAATCCCTGTCCTGGCGTCTTCTGAAGGACTCGCACCGCGAGCGACGCGAGACGTGAACGAAGTGAACACCTCCGAGCGAGCCGCGAGTCCGTGAGACCCGTACGCAGGGATTTGAAGTAGACGAGTCGCAGCCCGCGCAGCGAGCAACGCGAGCGAGCAGGCCCGTCTCGGCGTGGTTCAAATCCCTGTCTTGCGTCATCTGGCGTGACGGAACTGTACCCGTCAACAGCGGATCGCCGTCGAGTGCTCTGCGGAAAACCGTGGTGATGAGCGCGAAAGCCCCTGCCACGCTCGTGGGCTGGGACTCGCTGCGCTCCTCGCTCACTGCGTTCACTGCGGTGCTTACGTCGTCTCGTCTCACGAGCGCGGCAGCCCCTTTCAGTCCCGCCCACAGCGACCGCACCGAAGCCACACCCTCCCCAGCCGACTCACTCACCGTTCGCTCCACTCACGGCTCGCTCGTCCCTTGCGCGTGTCCGGCGGGCAAACAGGCCCGCCGGCGCGCGCCGACCGCGAAGAACTAGTCGTCCGCCGACGGCGCCGACTCCGGCGCCTCCACCAGCGACTCCGCGTACCCCGCCAGCATCTCCTCGACGTACTTCGCGACCACGTCGACCTCGACGTGCACCGGGTCGCCGACCGCTTTCTCGCCGAGGTTCGTCAACTCGTACGTCGTCGGGATGATCGCGGCGTCGAACTCGCCGTCGCGCTTCTCCGCGACCGTCAGCGAGATCCCGTCGAGCGCGACCGAGCCCTTGTCGACGACGTAGCGGTCGAACCCCTCGGGGACCGAGAAGGTAAACCGCCAGTCCTCGCCCACGCGCTCGATCCCGGTGATCTCGGCTGTGGTGTCGACGTGGCCCTGCACCACGTGGCCGTCGAAGCGGCCGTCCGCGGCGAGCGCGCGCTCGATGTTGACCGCGTCGCCCTCGCGCAGGTCGTCGAGGTACGTCTTCGCGACCGTCTCGGCGGCGAGGAACACGGAGAACCACGAGCGGTCGTCGTCGCGCTCGCCGAACTCCTCGACGGTGAGACAGACGCCGCTGACGGCGATCGACTGCCCGTGGTGGAGGTCGTCGAGCCCGCCGGCCGCGACGCGCAGGCGGAGCCCGTCGGGCGTCTCCTCGCGCCCGACCACCTCGCCCGCGGTCTCCACGATTCCGGTGAACATGCCCGACAGAAGTGTCTCACGAGCGGAAAGCGTTCCGATACCGAGACGCCCCCGGAGACGCGTGAACTTATCCGGGGTCCGCCCGCGTCGATAGATATGGACACGATCGCGCGGCTGCGTTCGAGCTTCGTCGCGGGGTTGTTCGTCGTGCTCCCGTTGGCGGTGACGCTGTTCGTTCTCGACTGGGCGGTCGACCGGCTCACCGTCACGCTCGCGCCGCTCGTGAGCGGCACGGGTCTCGCCGAGGTGGCGGGCAACGAGGCGCTCGCGACGGCGCTGGCGATCGGGTTCGTCGCGCTGGTGATCACCCTCGTCGGCTTCGTCGCCTCCCACGAGGCGGGGCGACGGCTGTTCGGCGGGTTCGAGCGGGGCGTTCGGCTCCTGCCGGTGATCCGGGCGGTGTACTTCGGCGTCCGGCAGGTGAGCGAGTCGCTGGCGACGCCCGGCGACGGCTTCGACCGAGTCGTCGTCGCGGAGTTCCCCCACGACGGCACGTGGTCGATCGGGTTCGTCACGAACCCCGCCCCGCGGAGCGTCCGCCGGGCGGCCGGCGAGGAGCTGATGACCGTCTTCTTCCCGCACAGCCCCAACCCGACCGCGGGGAAGCTCGTGATGATCCACCCCGACGACTACGCGGAGATCGACATGAGCGTCGCGCGCGGCCTCCGGCTGCTCGTCACGACCGGGCTGTCGGTCGACGATCCGGACCGGCTCCCCGCGGCGGTCTCAACGGCCGAGTGATTC
Organism: Halobaculum rubrum; assembly: GCF_019880225.1. Lineage (NCBI taxonomy): Archaea > Methanobacteriati > Methanobacteriota > Halobacteria > Halobacteriales > Haloferacaceae > Halobaculum > Halobaculum rubrum. The sequence goes on along the minus strand of NZ_CP082284.1, from coordinate 863,538 downwards.
CGGTGCGGGTGTCCGACAGCCGAACCCGGGCGACAGGGTTTCAACGCCCGCCGCTGTAGCGGCCCGCGTGGCGCTCGGCATCCTCGAACAGGTCGGACTCGCGGCGACGCTGATCTTCGCGCTCCCGGTCGCCGTCTACGGGATCCAGACCGTCCTCAACGGCGACACCGTGTTCGGCACGGTAGCGCTGGTGATCGCGGTCCTGATGGTCGTGTTGCCCCGTCGACTCACGAGCCCAGACGACGTGCCGGCGAAGGCGGCCGAGACGGCCGTCGGCGCCGTGGTCGACGAGCCCGACGACGCCGACGAGCGATAGAGCCGGGACCGACTACTCGCGGTCGCGCGGCACCAGCGAGAACGGGTACTCGCCGAGGAACTCGAACCCGTCGGCGGTGACGACGATCAGGTCCTCGAGGCGGACGCCGCCCTCCTCGGGGTCGTACACGCCCGGCTCGATCGTGACCACGTTCCCGGCCGCCAGTTCGTCGTCGCCCCCCAGCGACGGCCCCTCGTGGAGCGAGATGCCGACGCCGTGGCCCGTCGAGTGGGTGAATCCCACCTCGGGGGAGTCGACGCGGAAGCCGTGGGCCGCGAGTTCGGCGGCGGCCTCCTCGTGGACGGTCGAGGCCGGGACGCCCGCGGCGACCTCCTCCAGTGCGGCCTCCCGGGCCGCCTCGACCGCGAGGTACGCTCGGCGCTCCCAGCCGCCGTCGGGGTCGACCGCGAACGTCCGCGTCACGTCGCCGTAGTAGCCGTCCGGGCCACGTGGCGACACGTCGAGCAGCACCGTCTCGCCCGGGCGGATCACGTCCGTGCCGGTGTAGTGAAGGTCGGCGGCCGTCGCGCCCGCGCCGATCACGGTGTTGCCGGCGTCGCGGACCCCGTGGGCCGCGAGCACCTCGTTCACCTGTCGTCGGAGGCGCTCGGTCGAGAGCACGCCGCCGTTCCAGCGCACCGCGCCGGCGCCGTCGTCCGCATCGGGGTCGACGGTCGCCTCGGCGAGGATCGCCTCGGCGCGGGCGATCCCGCGGATCGCCGCGCGCTGGACGCGGCGCAGTCGGCCGACCTCCGCGTCGGTCTTCGTCTCGCGGGCGCGTGCGACCGCGTCGGTCGAGGCGACCTCGTAGCCCGCCCGTTCGAGGTACACCGCCGCGTCGTGGGGGATCCCCCGTGGGACGAGCACGGTGCCCGACTCCACGCCGCGGTCGGCGAGCGCGGCGGCGGCGCGAACGCCAGCCGGATCGCCCTGGTCGTCGACGCGGACGGCGTCGCCGGGGAACTCCCGGCGCGCCTGTTCGTCGAACAGCGCGGGCGCACACAGGGTGGCGTGGACGCCGTCCGTACCCTCGTTCGTGTCCGGATCCGCATCGCTCGCGGGAGTCGCCACGAACGCGTAGTCGCGGTCCGGACCGGAGAATCGGGTCAGCCACCGGATGTCGTCGTCGAAGCGGTCGCCGACGGCGACCAGTCCGACGGCGTCGCGGTCAGCGAGTTCGGCCGCGAGCGGCGCGTCGTCGGTGTCGAGCGCGTCGGCGGATCCGGACGCGGGGCCGTCTCGCTGTGCGGGCATCTACGCTTCGACTTCGGGGTCGGGCGCCTCGACCTCCTCGACGATCTCGTCGACGATCGCCTGGGGGTCCGCCTCGCGGATCTCGTTGTGGAGGACGACCGAGATCGGCAGCGTCGGCGCGCCGGTGACGAGGTTCTCCATGAGGACGAGCCGCTCGCGAGCGCGGGACATGCCGACGTAGAACACCCGGCGCTCGTTGTTCGTGAGCACCGGCACCGGGCTGGTGGACTTGGTGAACTCCTCGCCGTCGACGCCGGTCACGTCGAGGCCCTGCTGTTCGGCCTGGGCGGCCATCTGCTCGACCACCTTCTCGGTGAGGTCGGTGTTGACGAACACGTGGTCGGCCTCGCGACCCTTCGCGGAGTGGATCGTGCCGAGGCGGACCCGGCTGGGGTCCTCGCCTTCGTACCCGCCCGCGAAGTACGCCTTCACGGACTTCCGCTGGAAGCTGGTGATCTTGCGGGCCATGTCGGCGGCCGACGGCCCGTCGGGCATGAACGGGACGAACTCGCTCACGTCCTCGGGGGACAGCGGTATCTCCGCGAGGTCGTCCTCGTCGGCGGTCTCCTCCACGTCGTCGAGGAAGTCGTACAGTTCGTCGCGCTCGTTGCTGCCGAACGCCGAGTCCTGTAGGATGTCAGCGAGGCGGCGCGCCTGCAGCGCGGTCAGCACCTCGTCGCGATCGACGGCCTCGATCGCGCGCACGTAGTCGGTGAGGCGGTCGGTCCACATCCGCTGGTCGGTGAGACACGAGAACGGGATCCCCTCGGCGATGAACTCGTCGATGAAGTCGAACATCTGATAGCGCGCGCGGAACAGCACCATCACCGTCTCGTCGTCCGTGCTCTGGACGGTGTGGCGGACGTTCCGAACGAGATCGAGCATCGACGGGGAGTCGATGGCCTCGACTGCGCCGCCCTCAGTGCGGGGTTTGAGGTCCTTCTCTTGGCGCCTGTCGATGTGGCGGATCTCCGTGTTGACGACGTTGAGGATGTTCGAGGGGAGCCGGTAGGAGTTCGGCAGCACCTCGTCGTTGTCGACCTCGGTGTCCAGAAGCAGCGCGGGGTCGGCGCCCTGCCAGGCGTACACGACCTGATCGTCGTCGCCGGCGATGAGGCACGACTCCATGTGCGGCTTCCACTCCTGGTACACGTCGTACTGCAGCGTCGTGATGTCCTGGAACTCGTCGATCACCAGGTGATCGACGCTTGGCAGCAGCGAGCGTTGTGCAACCCGTTCGAGCATGTCGGCGAAGCCGACCAGCCCCTCGTCGCCCTTGTACGCGCGCCACGCCCGGATCGCCTCGGGCACGTTGAGGCGGTCGTCGTCGCCGGGCCACGTCGGGGTGTACTTGTTCCCCTCCTGGGCGTTCGGGTCGATCTCGGGGGGGAGCCGGACCTCCTCGACATCCCACTGGAACGGCACGTCGTACCAGTCGGACACGTCGCGTTCTGTGCGCTGGAGCCACTGGGAGGTGGCGATCACCTTGTTTCCGAGCGTCGTCGAGCGCGCGGTGCGGCGGCCGCCGCCGGAGTACTCGTCCTCGAACTCGACGCCGTAGTCGTCGCAGAACTCCTCCTTGTCGTCCTCGCCGACCACGTCGCCTCGGGAGAGGTTCAGCAGTTCGTACGCCTTCGCGTGCATGGTGCAGACGTTCCCCTGCAGGTGACGCGGGGTCGTGTCGAGGCGTTCGGCGAGGCGCTCGCGGACCTCGGCGGCCGCCGCGCGCGTGTACGAAACGACGAGGATATCGCGGACGTCGGTCCCCTCGTCGATGAGCCCCTCGACGCGGTCGAGGAGCGCAGTCGTCTTCCCGCTGCCCGGACCACCGAACAGGCGGGTAACCGTCGGGTCGCTCATTACCATGTCCACTCGTCCGTGACTCATAAGCGACGTGGCTCGCCCTCACGAACGGACGTGTCCGGTCGGCAGAAGGTTCGTATCGGCGCCCTCGCGTCGCGTTGTCGGCGGCCGGGGCGCGGGTCCGCCGATCGCTTCGTCGATGCGTCGTGTCGTCAGTTCACGGCGTGGTCAGCGGGATGTCTCGGGTCGCCAGCCGCACACCGAGCACTCCGCGGCGTCGCCGTCGTGAAGCCCGCCGCAGTCGGGACACTGCTTTTTGTTATAGGACTCCTCCCATCGGGCCGTCTCCACGTCGTGGCCGCGGCTGGTCAGGAACTCGTCGAACAGGTCGCCATCCGGGCTCGGTGCCGACGCCATACATGTTACGCTATACCATGGGTACACATATACCTTCTGGCGAGTCTATCGTTCGTGAAACCGCCGGAAGGCGGTTCCGATCGTCCGAGGCGGCGCCGCGGAGTGGTCGGATCGCGGTTCGCCGTGAGCGAGCGGACCTCGTTGTGCGCGGCGTTGAGCCCCGCGCGGCGAACGCGGGGCCTCCCTCCGCCGATCAGAGCCCGTACAGTTCGCCGAACTTCTCCTCGACGTAGTCGAGGAAGTACTCGGCCGTCAGCGGCTCGCCGGTCGCCTCCTCGACCAGTTCGTCCGTCGGGTACCGCCGGCCGTGTCGGTGGACGTGTTCGGTCATCCACTCCCACAGCGGCTCGAGGTCGCCCTCGCGGATCAGCGCGTCCACGTCGCCCAGGTCCTCGCGCATCGCGTGGTCCAACTGCGCCGCCAGCACCGAGCCGATGGTGTACCCCTGGAACGCGGCGAAGCGGCCGCTCCAGTGGATGTCCTGCAGGCAGCCCTCGGCGTCGGTGTCGGGGACGACGCCGAGGTAGTCGTCCATCTTCTCGTTCCAGACCCGCGGAACCTCCTCGATCGAGATGTCGCCCTCGACGATCGCGCGGTCGATCTCACACCGGAGGATGATGTGGAGGTGGTAGGTGAGCTCGTCCGCCTCGACGCGGATCAGGTTGTCCGGGTAGATCTGATTCACCGCCTCGTACGCCTCCCGCGCGGTCGCGTCGGTGCCGAGGTGGTCGTTCGCCTCGTCGACGAACCCCTCCCAGAACGGCTCGGTTCGGGCGACGTGGTTCTCCCAGAACCGCGACTGCGACTCGTGAACGCCGGAGGACAGCGACGCACCGAGCGGCTCGCCGAAGCGGCCGTCCGGCAGGCCGAGCTCGTAGCTGGCGTGGCCGAACTCGTGGACGGTCGCGGTGAACGCGTCCATCGGGTCCTCCGGCTTGAAGCGCGTCGTGATCCGCGCGTCGAACTGGTTGCCGGAGGTGAACGGGTGGGCGGACACGTCGAGTCGCCCGCGATCGTCGGGGTAGTGCAGCAGGTCCAGCACGGCCTCCGAGAGCCCGCGCTGGGTGTCGTCGTCGTACGGACCCGCCGCGACGAACGGGGACGCGAGATCGGCGTCTGAGGCCTCGATCTCCTCGATGAGCGGGACGAGTCCCGTCTTCAGTTCCTCGAATATCTCCTCCAGCCGCTCCAGGGGGAGGTACGGCTCGCCGTCCTCGTACATGACCTCGTAGGCGGGGCGATCGGGCGTGATCGCCTCCGCGCGCTCGATCTGGAGGTCGCGCAGCGTCTCCAGCGCCGGCGCGAACCGTGCGAAGTCGTCGTCGGCCTTCGCCTCCTTCCACACCTGCTGGCTGTGCGAGCGGTGCTCGGTCAGTTCCTCGACGAGCGACTCGGGCACCGAACGGTTGCGCTCGTGTCGCCGCCGGATCTCCCGGACGTTCGCCGCGCGCTCGTCGTCGAGGTCGGCGTCCTCGGCGCCGTCGAGCGCGTCGGCCATCGCGTCGCTCGTCAGCTTCTCGTGGGTCGTCGCCGACAGCGCCGCGAGCTGTTTCCCGCGGGCGGCGGTGCCGCCGGTCGGCATCGTCACCTGCTGGTCCCAGTAGAGGACGCCGCTGCCGCTTTCGAGGTGGGCGATCCGTTCGTACTGCCCCATCAACTCTCGATACGCGTCGGAGGCGTCGTCGGTAACCGTCGAGTCGAGGTCGGTCGTCGGAGGTGCCATGCGGGAGCCAGCGTGCGCCGTGGTATCAACCTCCGGGTGGCCCGCACGGATGGCCGATTCCGCGCCGCGGGCGGCTACCGGTCCCCGGCGAACGTCACCGCGCCGTCATCGATGACGACGCCCCGCCGGAGCACGCCGTCGACGGTCCACCCGACCGTGTACGCGAGCGCGACGAACACGCCGTAGCCGGCGACCAGCGAGGCGAGGTCGTTCGCCGTCGTCGCGTCGGCGCCGAACGCCGTCGTCGCCAGCGCGGTGAGGAGGGCGGTGGTGACGAGCACGCCGACGACGTCCCGGCCGCGGACGGACAGCGGCGACGCCGCGACGCCGCCGGCGGCGACGCAGGCGCCGACGACCGCGGCGTCCGCGAGCGCGGCCGGGTCGAACACGCTCCCGGACGCTCCCCAGGAGACGCCGAGAACCAGTTGCACGCCGACGGCACCGGCGGTCCAGAGGACGAACTGACCGAGCAGGGAACGGGGACTCCGGGTCATCGGGTCGGGGACGGTGAGTGTGGTGGGCTGCGGATGCGGTGTCGGAGAGCGACTCGGTTACTCGCGGAGCTCGCGAACGCGCTCGATGTTCCACGCGAAGGACTTGCCGTCCTCCGTCGGCGTCTCCAGCACGAGCGGCACGTCGCGCAGGTCCTCGTGGTTGATGAACGCGCGCATGCCCTCCTCGCCGATGCGGCCCTCGCCGACGTGGGCGTGCTCGTCTTTGTTCGTCCCGCACTCGTGTTTCGAGTCGTTGAGGTGGACGCACTCCAGATGCTCCAGCCCGACGACCTCGTCGAGTTCGGCGACCGTCTCCGCGACGCCCTCGGCCGTCGAGAGGTCGTAGCCCGCGGCGAACGCGTGGGCGGTGTCGAGGCAGATGTCCAGGTCCTGCTCGGAGCGCTCCAGCACGGCCGCGAGGTGCTCGAAGTCGCCGCCGAGCTTGGTGCCCGAGCCGGCGTCCGACTCGACGAGGACGGTCACGCCGTCGGGGACCTCGAGCTCGTCGAGGGCGCTCGCGGCGTTGTCGAGCCCCTGCTCGACGCCCGCGCCGGTGTGGGCGCCGAGGTGGACGTTCACGTACGGGATATCGAGCGTCGCGGCGGCGTCGACCTCCTCCTGCATGGAGTCGACCGACTTCTCGCGGAGGTCGTCCTTCGGCGTGCAGAGGTTCACGAGGTACGACGAGTGGATGACCCACGGGCCGACGCCGTGTTCGTCGCTCAGCCCGCGAAACTGCTCGGCCTCGTCGTCGTCGATGTTCGGACTCTGCCACACCTGCGGGGAGTGAGTGAAGATCTGGCCGCAGTTGCCGCCGTCGTCGACCAGCGCGTCGACGGCGTTGTACGTGCCGCCGGCGATGGACTCGTGGGCGCCGATCCGGAGCGTCGCGTCGCTGTCTGCGCTCATACCCTCCGGTGACGAGTCGGGGGTCAAAGCGGCTTCGAAACCGGCCGCTCGCGGGAGTTCGCCGACGCCCAGGTGACCACGGCCGTTCGGGTTCTGACGGCCCGAAGCGACTATCGCCGACCCGGCTGCTCGCGAACCCAGCCGTCGCTGCGGTACTTCTCGTCGGCGATCTCCTCGGCCCGGTCGAGTTCCGCGTCGGTCCAGCCGCCCGCCTCGGCGTCGGCCCACCTCGCCAGCGCGTCCTCGAACGCGGCGACGGCCGCCTCGCGGGTCGCGTCTGCGTAGTCAGTTATCCCGCCGACGCGGTCGGCGAATCGCTCCTCCTCGACCCCGTGGTCGCGGAAGACCGCGAGGTGCTCGCGCGGCTTCGCGTCGAACGTGACAGAACCGTGCTGGATGACGCTCGCCTCCCGCCGGTACTGCGCGTTGCCCGAGAGCTTCCGTCCCGCGCCGCCGTCGGCGCACACGTCGTGGGCCGGATGGAGGGCGCGGAGATAGCACGCTGGGTGATAGATCGCCGGGCGCTCCTCGTCGGCGTAGTCGGCGTCGACGCCGAGCGCGCGAAAGGCGTCGAGGACTGGCTCACACAGCCGGTGGTAGGCGTCGAGGAGCTTCCCCGGCAACTCCGAAGCGGGTGCGGTGATCGAGTAGGAGACGTCGCCGTCGTGGTCGTGATAGATGCCGCCGCCGCCGGTCTGCCGGCGCGTCACGTCGACCCCGGCGTCGGCGCAGTGGTCCCAGTCGACCGTCTCGGGGTCCTGCGTGTATCCCATCGAGAGACACGACGGCTCCCAGCGGTACACGCGGACCGTGCGGGGGCCGCCGTCGGCGGCGGTCTCGGCGGCGACCTCATCGAGCGCCATGTTCAGCGGTCCCGGCCGCGACTCCTCGCGGATCAGTCGCCACTCCCGGTCGGCGAGCGGGCCCGCGGAGCCGTCGTCCGCGCCGACCGCGTCGCGCTCGGCGTCCGAATCGCTCATGGCGGAAGTCCGGCGCCGCGGGCCAAAGAGCCGCCGGTTGCCGACCAAAGAGCCGCCGGTCGCGAGCCGGCGGGTCGACGACCGAGCCATCGACCGGTCCCCGCCGCGAACTCCTTTTCACCTCGCGGCGACGACACACGGGTAATGGTCGGAAACGTCGCCGAAACGATGGCCGAGCTCGAGCCCGAGGACTTCTATCTCCTCTCGGGGGTCGAGCAGGGCATGCGCTTCTCGGAGTGGGTCAACGTCGAGAAGATCCCGGGGTACGCCGGGCTCTCCGAGGAGAACGCCGAGTACCGGATCGATCGCTGTGCCGACCGCGACCTGATCCGACGCGAGACGATCCAGTACGAGGGGTACCAGCTCACCTTCATGGGATACGACGCGCTGGCGCTGCACACGTTCGCCGAGCGCGAGACGGTCACCGGGATGGGCTCGTCGCTGGGCGTCGGGAAGGAAAGCGACGTGTACGAGGTGGAGACGTACCGTCCGATGGCGCTGAAGTTCCACCGCGAGGGGTACACCAACTTCCGCGAGGTGAACAAGGAGCGCGACTACACCAGCGACAACAATCACGTCTCCTGGCAGTACACCGCACGCAAGGCCGCCGAGCGCGAGTACGGCGCGCTGGAGGACCTCTATCCGCAGGTATCGGTGCCGCGGCCGATCGACCACAACCGCCACGCGATCGTGATGGAGAAGCTCCCCGGCCCGGAGCTGGCGAACGCGAAGCTTCGGTCGGAGCAGGCGGTGGGCGTGCTGGATCTTGTCCTCCGCGAGATGGATCTGGCCTACCGCGCGGGCTACGTCCACGCGGACATCTCCGAGTACAACGTCGCCGTCAGCGATGACGGGATCGTGATCTTCGACTGGCCCCAGTCGGTCGAGACGGACCACGAGAACGCCGACGAGCTGCTCGCGCGCGACGTGGACAACATCGTGAGCTACTTCGTCCGGAAGTACCCGAGCGAGACGCCCGACGTCGACGCCGACGCGGTCGCCGACGCGATCGTCGACGGCGAGTTCGAGTCGGTGCGAGCGTTCGCAGGCTCCGAGGCGTAGGCGACGGACGCACGCCGCTGCGGCGGGTTTTTCACGACCCGTCGTGAGCACTGGGCCGTGAACGAACTCGTCGCGGCGGCGCTTTTGGTCGGCGCCGTCTGGTCCCCGCGCCTCCTCGCCCGCTACCCCGAACCGCTCTCCAGGCCGTTCGTCGCGGCCGTCGGAACCCTCGCGGTCGCGTACGGCGGCCGGGAGTTCCTTCGCGGCTTCGGCGGCGGCTACTACTGCTGCTCGCACCTGTACTACGGGGTCGCGGGCTTCGTGCTCGTGATCGCCGGGTGGGTGGCTATCGTCCCCGCGCTCGGGGTCGGACCCCGGGTCCGTCGGGACGACCTCGGTGGAGCCGACGGGACCGACGACGCGAAACGCAGCCCTTAACAGCGATAGGACGGAACTACGACCAACTCGCTGGCAGGTGGGCCGCCAGTGGGCACCCGGTACGCCGGGACGAAATGTGACCGCTCGGGGGTTCCCCGACGCGGTTGAATCGCAAGCGCCCGCGGAGACCACCAATGGCACGAAGCTTCTACTCCCACATCAAGGAAGCCTGGCGGAACCAGGACGAGGGCAAGCTCGCGGAACTGCAGTGGCAGCGCAAACAGGACTGGCGCGACGAGGGCGCCATCGTCCGCATCGACCGACCGACCCGCCTCGACAAGGCGCGCGAGCTCGGCTACAAGGCCAAGCAGGGCGTCGTGATGACGCGCGTCTCCGTCCGCAAGGGCGGCGCGCGCAAGCAGCGCCACAAGGCGGGCCGCCGCTCGAAGCGCCAGGGCGTCAACCGCATCGGCCGCCGGAAGTCGATCCAGCGCATCGGCGAGGAGCGCGTTTCGCGGAAGTACCCGAACCTCCGCGTGCTCGCCTCCTACCCGGTCGGGCAGGACGGCTCCCAGAAGTGGACCGAAGTGATCCTCGTCGACCCCGAGCACCCCGCGATCGAGAACGACGACGAGCTCAACTGGATCTGCGACGACTCCCAGCGCGGCCGCGCGTTCCGCGGCCTCACGAACGCGGGCAAGAACAACCGCGGCTTGGATCAGCGCGGCAAGGGGACCGAGAAGACCCGTCCGTCGATCTCGCGCGGCGACCGCGGCGGCAAGTAACGCCCGCGACTCGACCGAATTCCCGTTTTTCGCCGATCCATCGCTCCACAGCGGTCGCGCCGCCTTCGGCGGCCCGTCCGGTCGCAGTCCTCCGGCGATCCCGGTCCGTCGCCGGCTGGCCGCGATCGAGGAACTCCTAAGGTCGGCCGTCCCCGAACGGAGGGCGATGGAGACGGACGGGCTGCCGGAGTCGGGCGACGACTGGAACGCGTTCGTCTCGTCGCTGGTCCGCCAGTACCGGTCGGCCCGCACCGGGACGACGCTGACGCTGGTGCTGCTCACCGCCGGCGTGTTCCTGCTGCAGGTCGTCGGAACGTACCTCACGGGCGCGTCGTCGGTGCGGGCGCTGACGGCGTTCCTCTATCTCCGCGGCGACGACTCGGTGTACCTCCTGTCGCTGTTCCTCCACCGCGGGGTGCCGCACTTCCTCTCGAACGTCCTCGTGTTGCTGGTGTTGGCTCCGCAGGAGCGCCACTTCTCGCCGCGGGGCTACTGGGCGTTCGTGGCGACCGGCGCAGTCCTCACGCTCGGGGTCGGCTACGCGGTGCTGCTCGCGTACAGTCCGGAGTCGAACGTCGCGTTCTACGGGATCAGCGGGCTCGGCTACGCGCTCGGCGGGTTCGCGCTGGTCCGCGGGATCCGCTTCCGGGGGCGGATCACGGAACTGGACGTCGTCGCCGCGCTCGTGGGGCTCTCGTCCGTCCTCGCGGTGGTCGGCAACCTCCTGGTGAGCCTCCCGCACGCGCCAGTCCAGGTCAACGGCGGCCACCTGTCCGGGCTCGTCCTCGGGCTCGCGGTCGGGGCGCTGTGGCGCGCCGGGAGAAGGGGATCGACCTCGGGCGACGCTCAGTAGTCACCCAGCGACGACTGTCCGCCCGAATCCCCGTCCGTGAGCCCCGCAAGCTCCGCGGCCGTCCGGATCGTCTCCTCGAACGCGTCGGCCTGGCTCCGGTCGTACAGCGTCGCCGCCGGGTGGAGACACACCAGCAGGCGGACCGCCGCGTCGCCGACGCGGGCGTCGAACACCTCGCCCGCCTCGTTCGTTACCGCGACCGAGCGGCCGAGGAGGTGTTGTGAGGGCACCTTTCCGAGCGTGACGACGAGTTCGGGATCGACGCGCGCGAGTTCTTCGGCGAGGTAGCCGCGGCAGTTGTCCAGTTCGTCGCTGTGGGGGTCGCGGTTGTCCGGCGGGCGGCAGCGCACGCAGTTGGTGATGCGCACGTCGGCGCGTGCGAGGCCGGCGTCCCGCAGCGCGTCGTCCAGCACCGTTCCCGAACGGCCGACGAAGGGCTCGCCCTGCTCGTCCTCGGTGGCACCCGGGGCCTCGCCGACGAACACGAGGTCGGCGTCGGTCGGCCCGGTCCCATTGACGATCCGCGAGCGCGACTCCGCGAGCGCCGGACAGCGCTCGCAGTCGGACACGCACAGGTCCCCGTCCAGCGACTGCTCGCTCATACGCGAACGCGACCCGCCGCGGAGGTAAACCTACCCGTCTCGGGCGTCCTTCGACGCCGAACTCGGTCCGGCATTCGACGCGGCTTCCGCCCGCCGCTCGGCGTACGTACGACCGGCGCGAGCCGCGAGCCTCGCCACCCGGAGCGGTTCGGGACGACCCTGTCCCTCGGGCGTGTGCGCGGTGACGATACGGCGAGCCGCGCCGGCGTCGACGCCGACCGGACGGACCCACACGTCGGGTTCGCGCTCGCTCTTTCGGTCGTCGTCACCGCTCCCGTCGATGTCGACCGCGTCGTCGCCGCCACCGCCGATCTCGTCGCCGTCAAGGGACAGCGGCTCCCGATCGGGAAGCGACTCGTAGACGGTCAGCCGTCGGTCGAGGGCGTCGCCGGTGAAGTGTTCGCGTAGGTGGGGTTCGAGCCCGGAGCTCGCCTCGAACGAGACCGCGACGACCGCGCGCTCGGCCGCCTCGTGGACGCGGCGGAGATCGATCAGGTTGAACCACGCCGGAGCGACGCCGGCGAGCAGGACGTGGCGCGCGTCCGGGCGCCCGAGCCGGTTGATGCACTCGACCACGGCGGCGGTCGCGTCGCTCCCGCCGACGGTACACGTCGAAAACGAGAGCCCGTCGACCACGCGGTCGGTCCGGACGACCGCGGCCGCGACCGTCGCGCGGGCGGGCGGCTCGTCGTCCGACCGGCCGTCGGCCGAGACGGCGACGCCGAGCGCGCGGGTTCCGGGGGTCACGGTGCTGTGTGGCGCGGCAGTCGGGGCCCGCTCGGCGACCGGACGACCGTCAGTCCTTGATCTCCTCGAGCGTGTCGAGGAGTTCGTCGTTCGAGGCTTCGAACTCGAACTCGATGTCGCCGTCGTGGTCGGCGTCGCCGCCGCCGTCGACGGTGTCCTCGTCGAGATCCGAATCGAGCGCCTGGTTCTCCTGTTCGGATTCGTCGTAGCTTCCGAAGCCCATACCGTCTATACATAGCCGATACCGCCAGAAATATCTGGGGGTCGGTCCGGTCGACGCGACGAGTCCGCGACTGCGTCGCTGCCGCGGCAGGTCGGCTTTTACGCGCGGCGCCACAGCGTTCGAACATGGACGCGGTCAACGTCACGAGCGAGGCCGAGGAGTTCACCTGCAACGCCTACTTCGTCGACGGCGGGGTGCCGACGCTCGTCGACGCGGGGACGATGCCGGGCGTCGTCGACGCGGTGGCCGAGCACACCGACGACCTCGACCGGGTGGTTCTCACGCACCAGCACCACGACCACGTGGGGGAGTTGGACGCGGTGCTCGACGCGTTCGACGCCGAACTGTACGCCTACGGCGATCACCCGCGGCGCGACCACGCGCTCGACGACGGCGACGAGGTCGAGATCGGCGACGAGACGGCCGAGGTCGTGTACACGCCGGGACACGCCACGGACCACGTCTCGCTGGTCGCGGAGACCGCGCTGTTCTCCGGCGACGTGGTCGTGTACAACGACGGCGCGTTCGACGACGGCTCGTTCGGCCGAACCGACATGGCGGGGCAGTCGCGCGAGCGACTCGTCGAGAGCCTTCGGGAGCTGCTCGACCGGCTCCCCGACTCCGTCGAGTCGCTGTACGCCGGCCACGGGGACGCGTTCCACGCCGAGGCCGGCGGCGATTCCGTCCGCGACGTGATCGAGCGGGCGCTCGCGCGCGCCGAACGCCGCGAGCCGAAGTACCCGGAGGAGTAGGGCGCGTTCGACGCCGTCCGCCGGGAAGTCGGCGGCACGGCGGCTGGCGACACTGTGGGTCGAAACAACTGCGGCGCCGGCGGGCGCGACGCCCGGCCGTCGCCGTTAGGCGGTTCTGGGCTCCTTCGCCTTGGGGCGGAGGTTCCCGTAGCCGCACTTGCGACAGTTGTCCGCGCGCTTCGGGTTCCGGGCGTTGCACCGCATGCAGATGAGTTTATCGAGCGTACGGCGCTCGGCCGCCTCGAAAGATGCCATACGTGTGTGAAGCGGCCGCGCCCGTGTTAACGGTTGCGAGTCGGGTCGGAACCCGAGCGGCGCTGGTCATCGGTACGGACGCCCGACTGAGAACCGCTCGGTCGCGACGGGTCGGCGGCGACTCGGCGTTACGCGCCGGCCTGCGCGAGCGCCTCCTCGAGGTCCTCGCGCTGGGTGACGCCGACGAAGCGGTCGACGACGCCGTCGTCGTTCTCGACGATGAGGGTCGGGAGCGAGCGCACCTGATACTGGTTCGCGATCTCCTGCTCTTCTTCGACGTCGACCTTCTCGAAACTCACGTCAGGGTAGTCAGCCTCGAGCTCGTCGAGGATCGGGTCCTGGGTCTTACAGGGGCCACACCAGTCCGCGTAGAAGTCCTTGAGTCGAACGCTCATGCCGACCGCCCGTTGCGACGGGCCGCGCATAAGGATTACTCACTGGCCGCCCTCGTCCGGCCGCGCGGGAGTGCCGGTCGAAAGGCTTAGGCGGACGACCCACGATCACCGCAGTATGAGCAGCGGAGAAAACAGCGGCGGCCTGATGTCCAGCGCGGGGCTCGTCCGCTATTTCGACGCGGAGGACCGCAACGCGATCCGGATCGACCCGAAGACCGTCGTCGCCTTCGGGCTCCTCTTCGGCATCCTCGTGTTGATCCTCGGGTTCGCGTTCTGACTCCGTCCGAACGACAGCTTTTCACTCGCAGCCCGTCGATTCTCCCGCATGAAAGCGGGCGTTATCGCCGTCCAGGGCGACGTCTCGGAGCACGCCGACGCGGTCCGCCGCGCGGCCGCGAGCCACGGCGTCGACGTGGCGGTCGTCGAGATCCGCGACGCCGGCGTCGTCCCGGAGTGTGACGTGTTGCTCATGCCCGGCGGGGAGTCGACGACGATCTCCCGGCTGTTGCGTGAGGAAGGAATCGACGAGGAGATCCGCGCGCACGTCGCCGCGGACAAGCCGCTGCTCGCGACGTGTGCGGGGCTCATCGTCGCCTCTCGCGACGCCAAGGACGACCGGGTTGCGACGCTCGACCTCCTCGACGTGAGCGTCGACCGCAACGCGTTCGGTCGGCAGGCGGACTCCTTCGAGGCGCCGCTGTCAGTGACCGGGCTCGACGACCCGTTCCCGGCGGTGTTCATCCGCGCGCCGGTCATCGACAGCGAGTCCGTGGGCTCGAAGGGGAGCGGCGAAGCCGCGAGCGAGCTCGACGAGGGGGTCGAGGTGCTCGCCGAGTGGGACGGCGACCCCGTCGCCGTCAAGCAGGGTTCGGTGATCGCCACCTCGTTCCACCCCGAGTTGACGCCCGACTCCCGGATCCACGATCTGGCGTTCTTCGGGCAGGAGCACGCGGCGATCCCGACGGACGCCGATGCGGACGCGGAGGTCGACGCGTGAGCGACGACGCCGCGGCCGACACAGACTCCGATGTCCCCGACGGCGACTCCGATCCCGAGTCGACCGCGGTCGCCGACGAGGAGGTGCTCGACGCGCTGTTCGCGACGATCGAGGACCGAAAGGAGCGCCTCCCCGAGGGCTCGTACACCGCCTCGCTGTTCACCCACGAGAAAGGCGAGAACGCGGTGCTCGAGAAGATCGGCGAGGAGACGACCGAGACGATCCTCGCGGCGAAAGACGACGACGACGAGGAGCTGACTGCGGAGGCGGCCGACCTCGTGTACCACCTGCTCGTGCTGTTCGCACGGAAGGACCTCGACGTGGCGGACCTGCGGGCGGAGCTACGCGATCGCTTCTGAGAGCCGGATCCCGCTCGGTCCGGGTCGTCGTGTGGAAGTTCTGACGGACCCGGTGTCCTTATCGGGGTCGCCGGCGCACGGCGGGGTATGCAGGCAGTCACACTCGGTCCCGCCGGCACGTACTCCCATCGCGCCGCGCGGGCCGTCGCCGACGACGTCGCCTTCCGCGAGTCGGTCACGGCTATCGTCGAGTCCGTGGCCGACGGCGAGTACGACCGCGGGGTCGTTCCCGTCGAGAACAGCATCGAGGGAAGCGTCACCGAGAGCCTCGACGCGCTCATCGAGGCGGACGTGGCGGTCGTCCGCGAGCTCGTCACGCCGATCCGCCACGCGCTGTTGGCGCAAGCGGAGACGTTCGACGTGGTCGCCTCCCACTCGCAGGCGCTCGCGCAGTGTCGCGACTACCTGGAACGCGAGTACCCCGACGCCCAGCGGGAGGCCGTCGCCTCCACGGCTCGCGGCGTCGAGCGAGCCCGCGAGGATCCGACGGTCGCCGGCATCGGCCATCCCGCGAACGCCGCCGACGACGACGGCGTCGACCTGCGCGTGCTCGCCGAGGACATCCAGGACCAGTCGTCGAACGCGACGCGGTTCCTCGTCATCGCCGGCGACGACGAGCGGACCGAGGCCGGCGGCAAGACCTCGGTCGTCGTCTACCCCAGCGCGAACTACCCCGGGCTGCTGCTGGAGCTGCTCGAGGCGTTCGCCGACCGCGACGTGAACCTCTCGCGCATCGAGTCGCGCCCGAGCGGCGAGCGACTCGGCGACTACCTGTTCCACATCGACTTCGAGGCCGGCCTGTACGAGGAGCGAGCACAGGCGGCGCTCGCCGATGTGGAGGATCTCGTCGGCGACGGCTGGGTCCGCGTCCTCGGCTCGTACGACACCGAGCACGTGGTGTACTGAGCCGGTTCGCGACCCGAACCGACGGCTGTCGGATCGGCTGGCGAACAGGCGACGCCCCGCGACGGCACCCCGACGCCGGCGTCGCGCACCCGCTTCCCGCCGGGGACCGTGCTCACCGCACGGCGGCCCTGGTCCCGGCTTCCGACTTCAACGTTCGCGGGAAGCGGAGAACGGATCCGTGTGGTCGGCGGCGCGTCAGCCGGTCGCGGTCGAGCTACGGCCGGGACGGCAGCGGGTTCATCTGCTCTGTCACTCGGCGGCGGCGACCTCGCCGGCGTGGTACGCCTCGGCGTACTCGACGAAGTTGCTCAGGACCTTCAGTCCGGTCTCGCCGCTCTTCTCCGGGTGGAACTGCGTGCCGATCACGTTCCCCGCCTCGTTGGCTGCGACGGCCGCGAATCGGCGGCCGTACTCGCAGGATGCGATGGTGCGATCGGTCACGTCCGCGCAGTACGAGTGGACGAAGTACGCGTAGTCGCCGGCGTCGATCCCGTCCGTGATCGGGTGATCGCGTTCGGGCACGAGTTCGTTCCAGCCCATGTGCGGCACCTTCACCGAGTCGGGGAGTCGCTCGACGCGCCCCGGGATGAGACCGAGTCCCTCGACGGTCTCGCCCTCGGGGGCGCCCTCGGTGCTCTCCTCGTACATGAGCTGGAGCCCGACGCAGACGCCGAGGATCGGCGTGTCCTCGGCCTTCTCGATCAGTACGTCGTGGAACGGCTCGGAGTTGGTCACACACTCCTGAAACGCGCCGACGCCCGGGAGCACGAGCGCCTCCGCGTCGCGGATCGCGTCTGGGTCGTCGGAGACCACCACGTCCGCGCCGGCCCGTTCGAGTCCGCGGCGGAGGCTCCGGAGGTTGCCCACGCCGTAGTCGATGACGGTGACGTTCATATCCGACCTGCGGGACGGGCGGTGAAAACGGTTACCCGTCGGTGCCCGCGTCCGCGAGGCGTAGGTGTCGTCTCGAGACCGGATATCGAGCCGTGAAGCGGGCTATCACGCGTCCAGCGGTGTTTAATACCTGATGAGACGTTTCTTAACTCGGTGATATTTCATGAGTAACATTACTCCCTTCGACGAGATGAACCGGATGTTCGACCGCATGTCCCGCAACGTCGGGCGAATGGACTGGGGCGACCTCGACGGGATGCGACGCTCGGGTATCGACGTCGACATGGCCGAGTACGACGACGAGATCGCGGTAATGGCCGACCTCCCCGGCTTCGAGACGGAGGACATCGACCTGACCGTCCGCGACGGCGTCCTCTCGATCCGCGCCGAGCACGAGATCAGCCACGAGGAGAGCGACGACGCCGGCGCGTACCTGCGCCGCGAGCGCCGCGCCGAGTCGCTGCGCCGCTCGATCACCCTCCCCGCCGAGGTCCGCGAGGACGACGCGAGCGCGACCTACGCCAACGGCGTGCTCACCGTCACCCTCCCCAAGGTCCACGCGGACGAGGAGGGCGACGAGGGCCACCACATCGACGTGAACTGATCGGGCGGATCGACTGACCTCCGATCGGTATTTCGTTCCTCGCTATCGCGTTCCATCTTTCCCTGCTATCACACCTCTCTTTCTTCAGTCACTCCCTGTCGCCCCGGTCGACAGCGACCACGATTGACGCTCGCCGGGGCCGATGCCGGCCGGATTCGACGCCGATTTGGGCGCCGATCGCGTTCTATCGTCCGTGTCCGAGTCCACGTCGTCGACGGAGACCACGCCCGGAACGCCCCGCGACCGCGCGGTCGCCGCCGCGGCGTGGGGACTCGCCGCGGTCCACCTCGGCGTGTCGCTGGCGGGCGTCCTCGCCTTCCTCGACGCCCCGGGCTGGTCCGCCGGCTTCGCGGGGCCGGCCGACGGCGGCCTCCTCGCGGGTGTCGTCGCGCTGGCGGCCCTCGCGGGCGCGTGGCGCGGCGGCGCGCCGGCGAGCGCGACGGACCGCGCTCGCCGAGTCGAGGTCGCCGGCGGTCTGATCGTCCTGCCGGGCGCGTGGGTGGCGCTGCTCGCAGCGTTCGCCCCGCGAACCGTGTTCGTCGACCTCCCGTTCGTCCTGCTCCCGCTCGTCGGCAACTTCCTGCCGGCGCTGGCGGTGTTCGTCGTCGTGTACGGCTTCGGCCCGTTCGCGGCGGGCCCCGACGCACGGCGCGACGTGGATCTCGACTGGAACGAACGGGAGTGAGAAAGTCGAACGTGAGTGAGTGTGAGGGGAAGTCGCGCGGCGCCCGCTACTCCGCGATATCGATCGCCGGGCGAGCCGGCTCGGCCTCGTTCGCGACCGCGTCGTCCGCCTCCTCGGCCGACAGCACCCGAACCGGCGCCTCGAACTCGCGTTCGATGAGCCACGCCGCCGCCTCCAGCGCCTCGCGCTCACGGTCGGGAGCCAACGCGAGGCGCAACGCCTCGCGCTCGGCCTGCAGGTCCTTCGCGTAGTCGGAGGCGGCCGAGCCGTGCCGCTGGATCTCCGGCTTTTGCATCAGCTCGCCGACCAGGTTCGGCGCGTCGCTGTCGATGGCGATCTCCAGCGCCTCGTGCTTCCACTCGGGAGCGACGACCACGTCGACGCGCTCGGGATCCTCGATCCCCGCCACGTCGACGATGTTGCGCACGTCCTCGCGGGTGTTCTCGACAAGCTGGCGGCGCTTGTCGACTTCCTCCAAGTCGGCGTCGGCGGTCGGCCAGTCGGCGTCGACCAGCAGTCCGTCGCCGGCGGGCAGCTCCGCGTACAGCTCCTCGGTCAGATGCGGCGCGACGGGGGCAAGCAGTTTGATCGCCGCCTCCAGCCCGCGCTCGAACGTGGGCGCGTGCACCTCGTCGACGTACGTGCGGTAGCTCCGTAGCGTCCCGACGAGCTGCTGTGCCTCGCGCGTCGCCAGATCGAAGCCCAGGCCGTCGAAGTTCTCCGTGGCGACGGCGACCGCGGCGTCGACCTCCGAGCGGACGTACCGGGCGGCCGGGTCGGCGTCGCCGTCCTCGTCAGCATCGCCGTCGGCGTCGCTCCCGGCGAACGAACGCACGGTCTCGGCCAGCCGCCCCAGGAACCGGTGGGTCGACTTGACGCCCTCCTCGGACCAGTCGAAGGCCGTGTCGGGGCGGGCCGCCTGCATCATGAACAGGCGCGCGGTGTCGGCGCCGTACTCGTCGACGATGCGTTGGGGGGAGACGGTGTTGCCCTTCGATTTGGACATCTTCTCGCCCTCCAACTGCACCATGCCCTGTCCCAGCAGGTTCGTGAACGGCTCGCGGTGCTCCAGCATGTCCATGTCCGCGATGGCCTTCGTGGCGAACCGCGCGTACAGCAGGTGCATCACGGCGTGCTCCAGGCCGCCGACGTACTGGTCGACCGGCATCCAGTCGTTCGCGCGCTCGGCGTCGAACGGCGCGTCGTCTAAGTCCGGCGAGACGTAGCGCAGGAAGTACCACGAGGAGTCGACGAACGTGTCCATCGTGTCCGTTTCCCGCACTGCGTCGGCGCCGCAGTCGGGACACGTGGTGTGTTTCCACTCGGTGGCGGCGTCAAGCGGGTTCCCGGTCGTGTTGACGAACTCCGGCAGTTCGACCGGCAGGTCCTCCTCGGGCACCATGACGGGGCCGCAGTCGTCGCAGTGGATCACCGGGATCGGGGTTCCCCAGTAGCGCTGCCGGGAGATCAGCCAGTCGCGCAGGCGGTACTGTGTGTGGAACTCCGCGGAGGCGATGTCGGCGGTCAGCGCCTCGCGCGCCGCCGCGCTCGACAGGCCGTCGTACTCTCCGCTGTTGACGACAACGCCGTCCTCGGTGTAGGCGTCCTCGCTCACGTCCGGGGGCTCGGGCGCCGCGTCGGTATCGTCGTCCTCGAGTTCGGGCGCGACGACGGGGACGATGTCGACGCCCATGCGCTCGGCGAACGCGTGGTCGCGCTCGTCGTGGCCGGGGACGCCCATCAGCGCGCCCGTTCCCACGTCCGAGAGGACGAAGTCGGCGACGAACACGGGCACCTCCTCGCCGGTCGCGGGGTTGGTGGCGGTCAGCCCCGTCTCGATGCCGTTCGGCTCGTCGCCGTCGGGGTCGGCGACCTCCTCGACGAAGTGGGAAACCTCGTCGTTCTCCGCCGCTAGCTCCTCGGAGATGGGGTGGTCCGGCGCCAGCGCGAAGAACGTCGCGCCGTGGACGGTGTCCAGCCGGGTGGTGAACGCCTCCACGGGACCGTAGGTCCGCGGCTCCTCCCCGTCGCCGCTCCCCGAGGCGCTTCGCGCCTCGCTCACCTCGAACTCGACGCGTGAACCCTCCTGCTTGCCGATCCAGTTGCGCTGCATCTCGCGGACGCTGTCGGGCCACCCCTCCAGGTCGTCGATGGCCGAACGCAGTTCGTCGGCGTACTCGGTGATCCCCAGCGTCCACTGGTCCAGTTCGCGCTGCTCGACCAGCGTGTCACAGCGCCAGCAGTGTTCGTCCTCGCCTTCGACCTGCTCGTCCGCCAGGACGGTCTCACAGGAGGGACACCAGTTCACCTCGGCGGCGCGCCGCTCGACCAGGCCCTCCTCGTGAAACTGCTCGAAGAGCCACTGGTTCCAGCGGTAGTACTCCGGCTCGCAGGTGGTGATCTCCCGATCCCAGTCGTAGCCGAACCCCATCGCCTCCATCTGCCCGCGCATGGTGTCGATGCAGTCCATCGTCCAGTCGCGCGGGTTCGAGTCGCGCTCCTTGGCGGCGTTCTCGGCGGGCAACCCGAACGAGTCCCACCCCATCGGATGAAGCACGTCGTCGCCCTGCATCCGCCGGTAGCGGGCGTACGCGTCCGTGATCGTGTAGTTACGGACGTGGCCCATGTGGAGCTTCCCCGACGGGTACGGGAACATCCCCAGCACGTACGTCGGATCCTCGGCGTCGTCCGGCGTCCGGTAGGCGTCGGCCTCCGCCCACGCCTCCTGCCAGCGTCGTTCGACCGCCGTGTGGTCGTAACCCTCCTCGGACATCTCTTATGTGCTCGTTCGGCCGCTTCCGCCCCTATACCTTTCCATCGAACACGGCGGTAGTACCGACTCGCGACCGGTCTCAGGATGTGCCAACCGACACAAGCGATATGCTGTCATCGAACGTATGCTTGTACATGAGTACCGACACCGACATCCGCGACGCGGACGACGACGCCGGCCTCCTGAAGACGACCTACCGGACGGTCACGCCCGGCTACACATCGCACTCGGACGACGAGATGAACGTGGTCGGCTGGGCGGTGTTTCTCGGCCTGCTCGTGCTCTTGGTCCCGTTGCTCCCGTTTGTCGCGGTTGTCTGGGGCGTGAGCAAGGTGATCGAGGCGATCTTTGGCGAGGCGGAGTCCGCGGAGTGAGCGGACCCGAGGTGTCGATCGAGCGGCCGGCGCGACGCTACTCGTCGAGTCCGAGCAGATCGAACTCGTAGCCGTTGTCGCGCTCGTTCGCGTGCTCGTACACGACGTGAGCGGCGGCCACGTCCTGGATCGCCAGGCCCGTGGAGTCGAACACGGTGATACCGTCGTCGGTCGTTCGACCCGCCTTCTCGCCGACGACGATCTCGCCGATCTGGCCGTCGATGTCGTCGTCGCCGAGGACGCCCGCCGCGTAGGGGACGTTGATCTCCCCGGAGTGGGTGGTCTGCTCGTAGTCGTCGATGACGAGCGTCGCGTCGAGCAGCACCTCGTCCGCGAGTTCGTGTTTCCCCTCGGCGTCGGCGCCCATCGCGTTGATGTGGGTGTGGTCGCCGACGGCGTCGCGGGAGACGATCGGGTCCTCGACGGGCGTCACCGTCGAGAGCACGTCGCAGCCGGCGGCCTCCTCGATGGAGCCCGCGCGGACGTCGAAGCGGTCCTCGAAGGCGTCGATGAACCGGGCGACGCGCTCCTCCGAGAGGTCGGAGATCACGACCTCCTCGATGTCGCGGACGGACGAGATGGCCTCCAACTGAGTGTACGACTGGACGCCGGCGCCGACGATCCCCAGCGAGGAGGCGTCCGAGACGGCGAGGTGGTCGGTGGCGACGGCGGCGGCGGCGCCCGTGCGCTTCATCGTCAACTCCGTGCCGTCGAGGATCGCGAGCGGGAACGCGTTCTTCGGGTCCGAGTAGATCATCGTTCCCATCACCGTCGGGAGGTCGTACTGCTCCTCGTTGTCGGTGTGGACGTTCACCCACTTGACGCCCGCCGCGTCCCAGTCGCCGGCGTCGAGGTAGGCGGGCATCGAGCGGAAGTCGCCGTTGTACGTCGGGAGATCGATGTAGCTCTTGGGCGGCATCTGGGCGTCGCCGCGCTGGTAGGCGGCGAACGCCTCCTCGATGGCCGGCACGAGCTCGTCCATCGCCGCGTTCTCGTGCACGTCGTCGCTGTTGAGCAGCAGCGTCTTCATGATCGCAAGAATTGCGCGACCCGATTAGAAGCCACCGGTACGGCGTCGCGGTCGACGGGACACCGCGCGCGAGTCGGACCGTGGGCGGGATCGGTCGGTCCGGCGTCGAACCGCGTCGGCGACGGGACGATCTCGAATTAATTCGGGTTAATCGTGCTTATTGAGCGCCGAAACACTCGAACTCGGCTTTCGGGTCTACACCCCTCTTTACCCCGGAGGGCACACGCATGAGTGCAACATGACCCGAACGAAACTCGCCGCGATCGCACTCGCGGCTCTGCTCGCAGTGACCGGTGTCGCCGCCGCGGCCCCGGGGAACGCCCCCGCGGACGCCGGCGCGAACGACGGAACGGTCGGCCAGGCCGGCCCGCCGACCGACCTCCCCGGCCCGGTGCCGGACTTCGTGGGCGACATCCACGACACGATCCGGTCGTTCCTCGACGGGGGCGTTGATTCCCTCGGTGAGGCCGTCTCCGGCATCGCCGGCGGCGACGCGGGCGACGGTGCTGACGGCGGCGACGACGACGCCGCGGACGCGTAACGTGCGGAACCCGTTCGCTGACCCGCTCGGCCCTCACGCGATCTGACCTCGTTTTCTCGGACGTCGATACGGTCAGACGACCGTTTGTCCCTCCCGAAGGCACTTTCGGTGCTGCGTCGTACGACGGTGCGTCATGCCCTCCAGATCGACGCCGCTGGCGGCCGTCCTCCTCGTCGTGATCGTCACGGCCGGCTGTCTCGGGAGCCCGGCGCCGGGGACGGGACCGGCGGACGACGGCACGCCGACGCCAACCTCGTCGCCGACTCCCACGTCCTCGCCGACTCCCACGTCCTCGCCGACGGCGGCGAGTTCGACACCGACGTACACGCCCCCGGAGACGGAGTACGCCTCCGAGCAGCGGGACGCCTCCCACTCGGTCACCCTGACGAACGAGTGGAACCGGAGCGTGACGGTTCAAGTGACCGTCGTTCGTGAGGCGACGAACGAGACGGTGCACGAGGGGACGGACGATCTCGATGCCGGCGAGGAGCGCGCCGTCTACGACACGGCGGAGGCGGACCCCGACGGGATCGAGCGGTTCACGATCACGGCGACCGCGCTGAACGCGACGGAGTCGGTCACGATCGAGACCTCCCGGTGCTACGGGAACGTCTACGTCGAGATCACGGGGGACGGAGAGTTGTATCCGTACTACGTGATCTGCTGAGCGGCGCCGTCCCCGATCGTGGCTGTCGCTCGCGAGTCGGTCGCGGCGTCGAAAGAAGTCGACGGTTCGATCGAAAGCGGTGCGGCGGTCGGGTGCCCGTGTGAGTGGTCAGGCTGTGCCCGGTTTCACACCTCGCGGGTCGCTCGGGCTCACGGGGAACTGCGTTCCCCGTTCGCTTCGAGGCCTCCCTTCGGTCGGCCTCGCTTACATCGCGCCGCCCATGCCGCCCATGCCGCCCATGCCGCCCATGCCGCCGCCGGGCGCGCCGCCCTCTTCGTCGTCGTTGCCGCCGGTGGACAGGTCGCCCGCGGCGATGATGTCGTCGATCTTGAGGACGAGGTTCGCGGCCTCGGTGGCGCTGGAGAGCGCCTGCTCCTTGGCGTGGGCCGTCTCGACGACGCCCGACTCGAAGGTGTCCTCGACATCGCCGGAGAACACGTTCAGGCCGGCCGTCTGGTCGCCGCCCTCGTGGGCAGAGCGGAGGTCGACCAGCGTGTCGATGGAGTCGAGGCCGGCGTTTTCGGCGAGGACGCGCGGGACGAGTTCCAGCGCGTCTGCGAACGCCTCGACGGCGAGCTGCTCGCGGCCCTCGACGGAGTCGGCGTAGTCGCGGAGGCGCGAGGCGAGCTCGACCTCGATGGCGCCGCCGCCGGCGACGATGCGGCCGTCCGAGACGGCCGTGGAGACGACGTCGAGCGCGTCCTGGACGCCGCGCTCCAGCTCGTCGACCACGTGGTCGGTCGAGCCGCGCAGCAGTAGCGTGACGCCGTGGGCGTCGTCGCCGCCCTCGACGTAGAACAGCTCGTCGGCGTCGTCACGCGACACCGAGCCGTAGCCGAGGTCGGCCTCGGTGGCGGCGTCGACGTCGGAGACGATGTTGCCGCCGAGGATGTTCTTGAGGAAGCTCAGGTCGGACTTCTTGACGCGACGGGCCGCGAGGATGCCCTCCTTCGCGAGGTAGTGCTGGGCCATGTCGTCGACGCCCTTCTGACAGAAGACGACGTTCGCGCCCGTCTCTTTGATCTGCTGGACCTTCTGCTTGAGCTGGTTTTCCTCCTGGTCGAGGAACGACTGGAGCTGATCGGGGGAGTCGATCGAGACCTGCGTGTCCACGTCGGCCTCCTCGACCTCGATGGGGTCGTTCAGCAGGAGCACCTTCGCGTCCTCGACCGACGAGGGCATGTCGTCGTGGAGCGGGTCCTTGTCGACGACGCCGCCCTGCAGGAGCTCGGACTCGCCGGCCGAGCGGCCGGTCTGGGTCTCCATCGCGACGTTCTCGAGGTCGACAACGTGGGAGCCGTCGTCGGCCTCGACGGTGACCTGCTTGACCGCGCGATAGATGAGATCCGCGAGAACCTCCTTCTCCAGCTCCGCGCCCTTGCCGGTCATGGAGGTCTCGGCGACCTTCCTGATCAGCTCCTCGTCGTCGGGATCGACGTCGGTGGCGATCTCGCCGACCTCCGCGCGGGCCTGCTCGCTGGCGAGATGGAAGCCCTTGATGATCGCCGTCGGGTGGATATCCTGTTCGAGGAGGTCCTCGGCGTTCTTGAGGAGCTCGCCCGCGATGGCGACGGCCGTCGTCGTCCCGTCGCCGGCCTCGTCCTCCTGGGTCTCGGCGACCTCGACGATCATCTCGGCCGTCGGGTTGTCGATGTCCATCGTCTGGAGGATGGTGACGCCGTCGTTCGTGATGGTTACGTCGCCCATCGAGTCGACGAGCATCTTGTCCATCCCTTTGGGGCCGAGCGTCGACCGAACGGCCTCGGCGACGGCGCGTGCCGCGGAGATGTTGTATTCCTGTGCGTCCTTGTCCTTCACTCGCTGAGAGTCCTCACCCATAATGACCATGGGCTGACCCTGCATACGTCGCTGGCTCATGTACAGGAGTAACTGTGGTTGTGATTCTATATAAAACCTTGTGTCTCGTGTGGTTGCGGTTCATCGGTTCCGCGACCGCACTCCTCACCGTAATCGCAGTACTGAGACGCTACACCGAATGGTAACTGGTGACAATATCCACGGTGATTCCGACCGATCAAAGACGACACGAATCTGCGTTTATATGTGTTCAAACCGCGGTCGCTACTCGTCGACTGGGTTCTTCGGACGACCTCCGTCGACGGACTCCTTCCAGTGCACGCGGACCGTCCCGACGGCGAAGGCGTCGTCGGTGTCCGTGTCGCGCGCGATCGCGAGCGTGTTCGTCCCCTCGCGAAGGTCGGCACCGGCCACGGTGTCGGTCCACAGCTGCCACCCCTCGTTCGGCGGGATGTCGAATCCGGACAGGGGGTCTCCGTTCACGAGCACCTCGTGGCCGTACTCCGCGACGTCGAACGCCTGGATCTCCAGATACGCCTCGCGGGGATCGTCGGTCGACACCGCGAACTCGTGGTCGTCGGTCCGGTCGCCGGCGTCGTCGGCCCAGTCGAGATCCAGGGTCGACTCCGCCGGCGAGAGCTGCGCACCAAGGTAGACGGTGGCGTACGTCGCACGCTCTGTCATCGACCGGAGTTGGCGACCGCGCGGCAAAAAGACGGGTCCTCCTGCAGCCTCGCCGTCACTCGGCTTCCTGCGGCGGCGCGGACAGCAGCTCGGAGTCGGTGTCCTCTGGCGGATACTCCGGGAGCGCGTCGTCGGCGTCGAGCGTCTCCACCGCTCGCTCGGCGAGGTGTTGTTCCAGCTGCTCGAGCTTCTTGCGCCCCTGTCGTTCGCGTCCGCGCTTCGTGTCTGGCATTGACACCCGTGTCAACAGCTCCCATGATAATGAATCTTTCCGCCGCCGGGGTGCCTGTGGACTTATCAACCGATCGCGCGTCCCGACGGACGTGACCGAACGTTCAGTCGACACGACGAGGCGAGCGCTGCTGGGTGCCGTCGCCGGCGGCGCGGCGGCCGGCGGCTTCCTCGGGCCGGTTCGCGGCTACCTTTCGGCGTTCGCGCCGCTCTCGGGGGGAGTGTGGGACGCCGCGAGCGACGACCCGCCCCTACGGATCGCGAGCGACCACGGCGACGCGACGCTCCGCTACGACGGTGCGGCCGTTCCTCGGATCGAGGCGGACGGCGAGGCCGCGATCTACTTCGCGGCCGGCTACGCCCACGGCGCGGACCGGCTGTTCCAGATGGACCTCCAACGGCGGCAGATGCGCGGGCAGCTCTCGGCGGTCGTCGGAGAGGCGACGCTCGACTCCGACCGCTTCCACGTTCGGATGGATTTCGCGGCCGCCGCCGACGCGACGTGGGATCTCGTTCGCGACACTGAGGCTGGGCCGCTCGTCGAGGCGTACTGCGAGGGCGTGAACCGCGCCCGCGAGGACCTCCCGACGCCCGTCGAGTTCGAACTCCTCGACTACGAGCCGGCACCGTGGACCCCCGCGGACGTGATGCTGGCGGAAAAGCAGATCGCGTGGACGCTCACCGGCAGCTTCCGGACGCTCCGCAGGGAGACGCTCCGGGCGGAGTTGGGCGCCGACGCCGCCGAGACGATCATGCCCCGCCGGCTAGACCACGACGCGGCGATCCTCGGCCACGCCGGCGCGACCGACGACTGGGCGAGGCCCGACGGCGACGCGTCGCGGCTTCCGCCGGCAACCAGCGACGCCGAGAACGAAACCGATCGCGCCGCGGTGGGGACCGATCCCGGCCTCGACGGGTGGCTCGCGGGAGTCGAACCGCCCGCGTGGGCGGGATCCAACTCGTGGGCGGTGGGAGTCGACCACACCGACAGCGGGGACCCGATCATGGCGAACGACCCGCACCTCTCGCTGATGGCGCCGCCGGTGTGGTACGAGCAGGTACTTCGCCACCCCGACTATCAGGTCCGCGGCGTCACCTTCCCGGGAGTCCCGTTCGTGATCATCGGCGAGAACGACCGCGGCGCGTGGGGGTTCACCAACGCCGGCTGCGACGTGATCGACTTCTACGAGTACGAGACCCGCGCTGACGGGGCGGAGTACAGGTACGGCGACCGCTGGCGATCGTTCGAGACCGAGACCCGGTCGATCGAAGTCGCCGGGGCGCCCGACCGGGATGTCGAGGTGAAGAAGTCCGTCCACGGCGCGGTGCTGAGTGCCGGTGCCGGCGGCGACGAGTTCCGCGATGAACTCGGCGTCGCGTGGACGGGCCTCTCGGCGACGAACGCGACGAACGGCATCCTCGGGATCACCCGCTCGCGCGACGCCGAGGACATCGACGAGGCGCTACGCGAGTTCGACGAGCCGACGCAGTGTTTCGTCTACGCCGGTCGCGACGGCTCGGTCCGCTACCGCGTCACCGGACGTGTCCCGATCCGACGAACCGACGGCGAGCTGGTCCCCGGAACGCGGGTGTTCGACGGCTCCGCTCGGGAGGGAGAGTGGGCCGGGTACACGCCGTACGGCGAGTCGTCGTGGGAGGGGTTCATCCCGTTCGACGAGATGCCACACGACGACGACCCCCACTACGTCGGCACCGCGAACCAGCGTGTCGTCGACGACGCGGACTACCCGTACTATCTCGCCGAGGACTACAGCGAGCCGTTCCGCGGGATCCGACTGTGGGAGCGCCTCGACACGCTCGTCGAGCGAGGTGACGTGACGCCCGCGGACCTGCGCGACCTCCAGCGCGACGTGCACGACGGCCGGTTGGAGCACTACCGGTCGGTACTGGAGGAGGCCCGCTCCGAACTCTCCGGCGACGCCCGTGACGACCTCGACGCCGTTCTGGAGTGGGACGGCGAGGCCGAGCGCGGCGCGCGGGCGCCGCTGCTGTTCGTCCACTTCCTCGACGCCTACGAGGGTCGGTTCGTCGCCGACGCCCTCGGCGATCTCGACGGTCGGCGCGACGCGTCGGCGTACGCTCCGAACCGGTGGGCGCTCGCGACGCTCGGCGACGAGTGGTTCGACGGCGGGCGCGCGAGCGCGGCGGCGGACGCCTTCGAGAAGGCGCGCGAGCGGATCGAAGCGGAGGGCTGGGAGACGTACGGCGACTACAATCGCACGGCAATCGACCATCCGTTCGACCAGTCGTGGCTCAACTATCCGCGCTACCCGACCGACGGATCGGCGGCAACGCTGTTCAACGTCCGCGTCGAGGCCGGCGCCGGCAGCAGCTGGCGACAGGTGTGTCCGATGGACGGAACGACCTCGCGGTGTATCCTCCCCGGCGGCAACGACGGGAACGTCTACAGCGACGACTACGACAGCCAACTCCGTCGCTGGGCGAACGGCGAGTACAAGCCGATGGACCGCGCGATGCGCGGCGACCTCGCGGCGCGGTTCGTCGGGGGTGACGGCGAGTGACATCCGGCGGCGATCGTCGGACCCGGTGGATCGCGACGGCGGTGGCGGTGGTCGCCGGCCTCGGTCTCGCGTCGGTCCACTGGCTCGGTCTGGTCGCGGGGGCGACGCTCGTCGCGCTCCCGCAGCGAACGTGGGCCCGTGGCGTCGCCGCGGGTATCGCTTTCGGGCTCCTCGCGCTCACGGCGACGGCAGTATCGCTGTCGCTGGCGGGCGGACTCGACACCGCGCTCACGATGACACAGCCGCTCGGCGTCGCGGTCGGCGTCGCCGTCGTGGGGGGTGCCGTCGGCGGTCTCGTCCGCGGCGTGGTGGGCTGACAGGCGGTCCTCGCGTCGCGGTCTCGGTCGGCTCACCGCGTGCTCGTCGAGGGTGGACCGCACGCGCTCACGGCTCGCGCCGTTCGCATCGAGGCCGCCGTTCTGTCGGCCTCGCACGCTTTGGGTCCCCGACGACCGTGGTCAGGTCACACGGCGACTGGTCCTGTTCCGGTACTTGAACCTTCACGCCGGCCTGTGTCCGGATGACGCGTCCGTTAAGTGGCTCCGACCCCCAGGACGTTCGTAATGAACGGCAGAGCCGTGCGTCACCGACTCACTCCCCGATCGCGGGGTGACGCGTAGTGCCCAAGGAGTTCATCGAGGTCCGCGGCGCCGAGGAGAACAACCTCAAGGACCTCGACGTGGAGATCCCCCGCGAGCAGTTCAACGTCGTCACCGGCCTCTCGGGGTCGGGAAAGTCGTCGCTCGCGTTCGACACCGTCTACGCCGAGGGACAGCGCCGGTACATCGAGTCGCTGTCGGCGTACGCCCGCAACTTCCTCGGGCAGATGGACAAGCCGCAGGTCGAGAGCGTCGAGGGGCTCTCGCCGGCGATCTCGATCGACCAGAAGAACGCGGCCAACAATCCCCGATCGACGGTCGGGACGGTCACCGAACTGCACGACTACCTGCGCCTGCTGTACGCCCGCGTCGGCCACCCGCACTGTCCCGAGTGCGGTCGCGAGGTGGGCGAGCAGTCGGCCCAGCAGATGGTCCGCCGCGTGTTCGACCTGCCCGAGGGCACCCGCGCGATGATCGCCGCGCCGGTCGTCCGCGACCAGAAGGGCGCCTTCGAGGACCTGTTCGACGAGCTCGTCGCCGACGGCTACTCGCGCGTCGAGGTCGACGGCGAGCAGTTCGACCTCTCGCTGGACCGTCCCGAACTGGACGAGAACTACGACCACACGATCGACGTGATCGTCGACCGCGTAACGGTCCGCGAGGAGGACCGATCGCGCATCACCGACTCGGTCGAGACCGCGCTCGAGGAGGCCGAGGGCACGCTGAAGCTGATCCTCCCCGACCCGCCCGAGGAGGGCGACTTCGATCTCGGCGGCAACGAGTCGCGGTCGACGGGCGACCTCGCGGGCGACGGCGACGACCGCCTCGTCGTGGAGTTCTCCGAGGAACTCGCGTGTACCCACTGCGGCATCGACTTCTCGGAGATCGAGACGCGCTCGTTCTCGTTCAACTCCCCGCACGGCGCCTGCCCCGAGTGTGAGGGGATCGGCTCGACCAAGGAGGTCGACGAGGATCTCGTCGTTACCGACTCCTCCCAGCCGATCAAGCACGTGTTCGAGCCGTGGAGCTACAACCGCTCGTACTACCGCACCCGCCTCGACAACGTCGCCGACCACTTCGGCGTGAGCGTCGAGACGCCGTTCGAGGACCTCTCGGCGTCAGAACAGCGACAGTTCCTCTACGGCACCGACGCGGAGGTCGAGTTCGAACAGCAGACGAAGAACGGCGTCCGCCGGAAGACCCAGCGGTTCGAGGGCGTTATCCCCAACCTGGAGCGGCGTCACGTCGAGACCGACTCCGACCGCACGCGCGAGCACATCGAGGAGTTCATGGCCGTCACGACCTGTCCCGAGTGCGAGGGGACGCGCCTGAAGCCGCAGTCGCGCTCGGTGTACGTCGACGGCACGTCGATCACGGCGGTGAATCAGCTGTCGATCGGCGACGCGCTGGCGCACTTCGAGGGGATGGAGGAGACGATGACCGAGCGCGAGCGCACCATCGCCGAGGAGATCCTCAAGGAGATCCGCGCGCGCCTCGGCTTCATGGAGGAGGTCGGGCTGGAGTACCTCACGCTCGACCGCGAGGCCTCCACCCTCTCGGGCGGCGAGAGCCAGCGTATCCGCCTCGCCACGCAGGTGGGATCCGGGCTCGTGGGCGTGCTGTACGTCCTCGACGAGCCGAGTATCGGCCTCCACCAGCGCGACAACGACCGCCTGCTCGACACGCTGGAGGGGCTGCGCGACCTGGGCAACACGCTGCTGGTCGTCGAGCACGACGAGGCGACGATGCGACGCGCCGACAACGTCATCGACATCGGTCCCGGGCCGGGCAAACGCGGCGGCGAGATCGTGGCGCAGGGCGACTTCGACGACATCGTGAACACCGACGAGTCGGTGACGGGCGACTACCTCGCCGGTCGCGAGGTCGTCGAGGTGCCGGAGACGCGCCGCGACAGCGACGCCGCGCTTACGATCGAGGGCGCGCGCCAGCACAACCTGAAGGACGTCGACGTGGAGATCCCGGTCGGACAGTTCACCGCCGTCACCGGCGTCTCAGGCTCCGGGAAGTCCACCCTGATACACGACGTGCTGTACAAGGGGCTCGCCCGCGAGATGAACGACAACACGGAGGTCGACCCCGGCGAGCACGACCGGATCTCGGGGATGGATAACATCGAGGGGGTACGGCTCATCGACCAGTCGCCCATCGGCCGGACGCCGCGGTCGAACCCCGCGACCTACACCGACGTGTTCGACTACATCCGCGAGCTGTTCGCCGAGACGAAGCTGGCGAACCAGCGCGGTTACGACAAGGGCCGCTTCTCGTTCAACGTGAAGGGCGGTCGCTGTGAGGAGTGCGGCGGGCAGGGCACCGTCAAGATCGAGATGAACTTCCTGTCGGACGTGCACGTCCCCTGCGAGGAGTGCGGCGGCGCCCGCTACAACGACGAGACGCTCGACGTGACGTACAAGGGCGCGACCATCGCGGACGTGCTCGACATGAGCGTCGAGGAGGCGTACGACTTCTTCGAGTCCCACTCCGGGCTCGAACGTCGCCTCGGCCTGCTGAAGGACGTGGGTCTCGACTACATGCAACTGGGCCAGCCCTCAACCACGCTCTCGGGCGGGGAAGCCCAGCGCGTGAAGCTCGCCGAGGAACTGGGCAAGAAGGACGCCGGCGACACGCTGTACCTGCTGGACGAGCCGACCACGGGACTACACAAGGCCGACGAGCGGAAGCTCATCGACGTGCTCCACCGGCTCACCGACAAGGGGAACACGGTCGTCATCATCGAGCACGAACTCGACCTCGTGAAGAACGCCGACCACATCGTCGACCTCGGCCCGGAGGGCGGCGACGGCGGCGGCGAGGTCGTCGCCGAGGGGACGCCCGAGGAGGTCGCACGGATCGAGGAGTCGCACACGGGCCGGTACCTC
The DNA here is from genome assembly GCF_019880225.1 of Halobaculum rubrum. Classification (NCBI taxonomy): domain Archaea; kingdom Methanobacteriati; phylum Methanobacteriota; class Halobacteria; order Halobacteriales; family Haloferacaceae; genus Halobaculum; species Halobaculum rubrum. The sequence continues at coordinate 831,048 of NZ_CP082284.1, read as the reverse complement.
CGCGACTACCTCCCGAAGGTGGCCGCCGAAGGCCCCCGCAGCGACCGGCGCATGCCCGCGTTGGCTGCCGAAGCAGCCGACGACACGACCGGCGAGGGGGACGGCGACGCCGAGGACGCCGTCGAGGCCCCCGCGACCGACGACTGACCGGCGCACGCGCGGGCCACCGGCCGACCTTTTTCGCTTCCCGTCGCGAACGGACAGCTATGCCCACCGTTTACGCCGCGATGCGTGACAGTTTCCGCGTCGTCGATCTCGGTTCCGATACGGCGACCGCACGCGTCGCCGACGACCTCGACGGCCGCGCGCTCGAATGCGTCGCCGTCCATCCCGACGCCCCCGATCGCGTGTTCGTCGGCACGTTCGAGTCGGGGTTGTGGCGCTCGGCGAACGCCGGCGAGACGTTCGAGCGTGTCGGCGCGGAGCCCATCGAGCAGGACGCGGTGATGGCGACGGCCGTGTCCCCGCACGACCCCGACGTGATCTGGGCGGGAACGGAGCCGTCCCGCGTCTATCGCTCGGCCGACGGCGGCGAGACATGGACCCACTGCGACGGCCTCGTCGATCTCCCCTCCAGCGACGAGTGGGCGTTCCCGCCGCGTCCGCACACCCACCACGTCCGGTGGATCGAACCGGATCCGCACGATCCCGATCACCTCTATGTCGCCGTCGAGGCGGGCGCGCTCGTGACCACCCGCGACGCGGGCGAGACGTGGACGGACCGCGTGGCGGACTCCCGACGCGACACCCACTCGATGGCGACCCACTCCGACGCTCCCGGCCGGGCGTGGTGTGCCGCGGGCGACGGCTTCGCCGAGACGGCCGACGGGGGCGAGACGTGGACGCACCCGCAGGAGGGACTCGACCGCACCTACTGTTGGAGCGTCGCCGTCGACTCGGGCGATCCGGACCGTGTGCTCGTCTCAGCAGCCCGCGGGGCACGCGAGGCACACTCCGCCGAGCGTGCGGAGACGTACGTCTATCGACGGGAGGGAGGCGACCGCTGGGAGCGGCTGGACGACCGAGGTCTCCCACTTGGAGCGGGCGTCACTCGGCCGGTGCTCGCCTCTGGCGACCCCGGCGAGTTCTACGCGCTGTCGAATCGCGGGCTGTTCCGGAGCGACGACGCGGGCGGGTCGTGGTCCGCGGTCGGCGTTGATTGGGCAGAACGGATCGGCGATCAGACGGCTCGCGGACTCGTCGTGCTCGCGTAAGTTCAAGTCGGATAGCGGATCCAGCACTCCCGTGACCTGACGACTGCCGCGCGGCGGTTCGCGGGTGCGAGGCCGACCATCGGGAGGCCTCGATGCGAACGGCGCGAGCCGTGAGCGTGCGGCCATCCGCCGCGCGATCGGACGGAGCCGTCGGACTCCGTCGGTTCGGCCGCCTGTCAGCCCATGGATCACGCGGGCGTCGCCCGACAGCACTCACGGGGCCGACCCACGAGATATATCTCCGTTCGCACGAACCGGGAGGTATGTACGACTTCGTCGTGGTCGGCGTCGGCCCGGCGGGCGCGCGCTTCGCTCGGCGGGCCGCGGAGGCCCACTACGACGTGCTCGCCCTCGAGAAGGGGACGATCGGCGAGCCGTTGGCCTGCTCGGGGCACGTCTCCACCGACATCTGGAGCTACGTTCCCGCCGACGCGAAGGAGCGACTGCTCCAGAACCGCGTCTTCGGCGCCGACTTCCACGTCGGCGGCCCCGACTCGCCGGGCGACCGTTTCTACAAGCGCGAGGAGATCTCGAACGTCATCGACCGCGTCGAACTCGATCGCACGCTCGCGGCGGCCGCCCGGGAGGCCGGCGCCGACGTGCGCGAGGGGCACACCGTCACGAGCGTCGAGGAGCGGCCGGGCTACGTCGAGGTGACCGCCAGCGTCGGGGGCGACGAGGAGACGTTCGAGGCGCGGATGGTCGCCGGCGCCGACGGCCCCGTCTCCAGGGTCCGGAAACAACTCGACCTCCCGGAGCCGGACGAGACGCTCCACGGCGTGCTCGCGTTCACTGACGAGGCGGATCACGGCGACTACGTCGACGTCCACCTCACCGCGCCGCGCTTCTTCGCGTGGCGCATCCCCCGCGGCGACGCCGGCGTCGAGTACGGCCTCGCCGCGCCGCCGGGCCACGAGGTGAACGAGCTGTTCGACCGGCTCACCGCGGAGTACGGCGTCGAGACCGACCGGTTCTGCTCGGGCGCGATCCCCATCGGTCCACCCGAGCGCACCGTCGCGAACCGGGGGTTCCTGGTGGGCGATGCGGCCGCCCAGACGAAGCCGTTCACCGGCGGGGGCATCCTCTACGGGATGCGTGCGGCCGACGTTGCTGCCGAGGTCATCGACCCGCAGGACCCGACCACGCTCGCGCGCTACGAGGGGGGGTGGCGCGAGGAGCTGAGTCGGGAGATCCGGCTCGGCCACTGGATTCGCCGCGCGTACTCGCTCCCGGAGCCGGTGCAGCGGGCGGGGCTGTGGGCGCTCTCCGGCGAGATCGGCGTCCACATGGACGAGCCGAGCTCGTTCTTCTCCCGGGAGCATCTGAAGAAGCTGTTCTCCTAACCCGTCTGGCCTCGGCGTTCGATGGGTGAGCCGGCGACGACGACCGCGGAAGCCCCGACGTCGCTACGTCCGCTCGGGAGCCTCGGAGTACGTCGGCAGGCGCAACGAGCGAGCGTGCCCCTCCACGAACGGAAGGTCGGTGCGTTCGGCGGCGATCTCGTCGCCGTCGACCCGGACCGACAGGTCGTCGACTTCGGCGTCGAAGTCGAGGTACGCGAGCGCGATCGGCGCGTCGAGCGACGGGGAGTCGACCGCGCGGGTCACGTCGCCGACGGCGGTGTCGCCGGCGAACACGGCGGCGGCGGATTCGGGAGTCTCGGCAGGGAGAAGCCCGACGAGTCGATTGCTCGGTCGCCCCCGATTTTCCACCTTCGAGACGACCTCCTGTCCGACGAAGCAGCCCTTCTCGAAGTCGACCGCCGAGCGGACCCCGGCGACGTTCGGGAGCCGACCGCGTAGCTCCGTGTCGAACAGCGGGGTGCCCGCCTCGGCGGTGAGCGTGTCCCAGGTGGCGTAGCCGAACGGTGCCGAGTTCAGCCCGCGGGTGAGGAGCGTATCGAACACGTCCTCGGCCTCGTCGGCGGCACAGACGACCTCGTACCCTTCCTCGCCGGTGGGGTTGTCGCTCGCGATCACCGTGACGCCCACGTCGTTCATCCGGCCGCGGACGAACGTGCGCTCGGGCTCGGGCGACCCGGCGCCGTTGAGCACGGAGGCGATCTTCTCGGTCGAGGTGGGCCCGTGAACCCCGAAGACGCCGAACTCGGCGCTGGCGTCGCGCAGCTGCACGTCGTCGATGAAGATCTTGTCCGCCCACGCGTCGACGAGCGGTCCCGCGCGCTCGGGCGGCGTGAACAGCAGGAGGCGCTCGCCGGCGTTGTAGACGAACAGCTCCGTCTCGATCGCGCCCTGCGGGTCGAGCAACAGCGCGTAACAGCCCTCGCCGTCCGCGTTCGGGACCCGATTGGAGACGGCGTTGTCGACGAACTCGACGCGGTCGTCGCCCTCGACGACGACGACGCCGTAGCCCATCTCGATCACGCCCACGCCGTTGCGGACGGCGCGGACGGCGCTGTCGGGACGACCGTAGTCGGCGACGACTTCGCGTCCGCCCCGCTCGGTGAAGGTGGCGCCGTGGTCGGCGTGCACGTCGGCGACGAGACTCATACGCGTACGCAGGTCCGCGGCCGGCAAAAGAGGACCGGAACCGCAGTCGGACGGACCACTGGGGAGAACGAAGCCCGGAGCCGTCGTCCGTCGGCCGGGGGATCGAACCCCCGGCCGCGACGGTCACAGCCCGAGCCGGCGTCGGATCGCTTCGAGCAGCCCGGGCTCGTCGTCGACGTGCTCGCCGGCGTCGGGAACGACGCGGTCGTCGGGATAGATCCGGACCCGGCTGTCCGCCTGCTCGACGTCGATCAGTCCGGCCGTCTTCAGCGCCGACAGCGCGTCCTCGACCTCGTCGATCGTCGCGTCGACGCCCGAACGGAGCTCCAGCACCGTCATCCCGTCGTCGGCGCGGCCGACGAGCGCGTCGAGAACCGCCACCTGCGTGTCGTCCCTGTCGCGGAACTCGGGCGGCACCCTCATGCTCGAGTGATCGCCCGGAGTCGGCTTACGTGTACCGGAGGCGCGAGCCTCGACTCGGCGGACGCCGCCGGCGCTCGGCGCCGCAGCGCGCGTGCCGCGCGTCGGACGCGAGCGAACCCTTTTATGGGTTTGGGTGATTCGTAGGCACAATGGGACTCAGATGTCTCCTCGGCCACGACTTCTCGGAGCCGAGGACGGAACGAGACCGCGAGGTGCGGGGGGACGAGGTCATCACCACGATCACGGAGGTGAAAGAGTGCAGTCGCTGCGGCGAGACGCGTGTCGTCTCCGAGAACAAGGAGGTAACGACGGCGGGACGGAACCGGAACGACGCCGACGGCTCCGACTCGACCGGCGGCGACGGCGGGGCGGCGGCCGATTCGACGACCGCCGAGACGGCGACCGCCGACGCGACGACCGCCGAGACGGCGACCGCCGACGCGACGACCGCCGAGACGGCGACCGCCGACGCGACGACCGCCGAGACGGCGGACACGACCGGCACCTCGGACGCGACGGGCGCCGCGGCGTCAGACTCCCCCGCCGACGAGACGGTCGCAGTCGACGTGTCAGCGGATGACAGCGCGGAGGACGGCGCGGCGGTGACCGAGGACGGCTTCGACCACCCGACCGCGGAGCCGACCGACGGCTCCGTCGACGCCGACGTCGAGGGGGACGCGGAGATCCTCGACGCCGACGGCGAGCCGGCACAGCCGTCCGAGTCGGCCGAGCGAGGCCACGGCGAGTGGCCGGACGCCGACGCGAACCGCCGCGGCGACGACGCTCCCGAGGGGGAACCCGAGCGAGGGGAGTGGCCCGACGCCGACGGCCCGCACAGCCCCGCCGAGGGCGAGGACGAGGACGTGGAGTTCCTCGGTGACGACGCCGACCCGACCGCCGAGGACGACGCCGCCAACGAGGCCCGAACGGACGTGGTCCCGGACGCGAAGCGGGCCGACGAGCCGGGCGCGGCCGCGGACCCGACCGGCGAGGACGCGGAGTTCATCGACGGCGACGGCCCCGCCGACTGGCCCGAGCAGGCGGTCGAGGACGAGGGGTACGACGCGGAACTCGACGGCGACGACGCGGACGTCTCGGTCGACGGCAACCTCACCCCGCAGGTCGATCCCGAGGTCGCACGCCAGGAGGACGTGGAGTTCATCGAGGCCGACGCCGACGCTGCTGCGAACGAGGAGTCCGCTGCTCCCGCGGCCGCTGACGACGGACGCGGCGATGTCGGCGGCGGCGACGGGAGTCCGACGGACGCAGCCGACGCCGGACGCTCGACCCCCAACGTCGAGCTACGGACGACCGTCGACAACGTCGACACTGTCTACGTCTGCCCGGACTGTGGCAACACCGAACGCGTCGGCGCCTCCTCCATGCGCGCCGGCGACATCTGTCCGGAGTGCAAGCGCGGGTACATCGAGGAGCGCGAGCTCCAGTAGCCCGCGACGCCACGAGCCCGACCGGTCCGAGCGCGTTGCGTCGGGTGTTCCGGGACGGCCGGTCGTCGACTGTGCCGTCCGGGTTCGTTCCTCGCCGCGAGTCGAGCGGTCGCCGTCGGATCCCGGCGTTCGACTCGCCTCGATCCCGCACGGGCCGGTATCGGCACGGCAGCCGACGTCCGGGATCGCACGGCTCCGACGGACAGACCCGTCGCAGCGGCGGCTGACGAAACGTGTTTACCGTCCCCCGGCGAACGAGCGGGCATGAAGCAGTACAAGATGCGTCGCGGCGAACATCTCGAGGACCGAATGCCCGACCTGAAAGCGGAGATCGAGGAGCGGTTCGGACCCGTCTCCGGAACAGAGGAGTGGGAGGGACACGAACTGTACGTCGTCGAGGACCCCGACAACCCCGTGTTCGAGCGCATCGTCGCCGGCGCGGCGTCGTACTCGGGCAAGAAGGACAAACTCGCCGTCCACTTCGAGGAGCGCCCCGCGGAGGATGTCATCGCCGAGGGCAACGCCGACGCCGCCGCCGACGCGGTCGACGCGAAGAACACGTTCCTGCTCGACTCGACCGGCCGCGACGCCAAGTCGCGCCGCGACTCCATGAAGCGCGACGTCGAGGACGACGCGCCCGACTACTGAGCTCGCGATCCACGCCTTTCTCCGGGTTTGCGACAACGGATCGACCCCTCGTTTCGCGGCCAGTGTTTGCACGTTGGTTCTTGGCTTGGTTCGCGACCGCACACGTCGAGAGCATCGAAAACGGATGTTTCAGACCATGATAAACATTACTTCGAATATGAGTAAATCAGCACTAGCCTTTTCCCCTCGGGGGGAGTAGTACGGGTATGAGCATCGAGACGATCCTGCTGACGGTGAAGCGCGATGACGGCGACCGGCTCGACTACATGACCCAGGAGGCGATCGATCTGGCCGCCCAGATCGGGGCGGACATCGTCGTCGCCCACGTGTTCGAGAGCCAGTCGGCCGTGAACGAGGCGCTCTCGCGGCTGGAGGGCGTCGACGGAACGCCGACGGACGTGGCTCGGCGGCTCGGGAGCGTTCGACGCGCGACGAAGGCGATCGAGGCCGCCGGCGTCGAGTTCGGGGTCGAGGGCGTCGTCGGCGACCCCGGCGAGGCGATCGCCGGCCTGGCGAAGCGGGTCGGCGCCGACCGCGTGTTCGTCGGCGGCCGCAAGCGGTCCCCGACAGGGAAGGCCGTCTTCGGGTCGACCGCCCAGCAGATCCTGCTGTCGGCGCCGTGTCCGGTGACGTTCGTCCGCGAGGAGTAACGCTCGTTCGGGGGGATCGACCGTCAGTTCGGGGTCGATCGACCGTCCGTCCCTCGGTTAGCGGCGGCCGGATCGCTGTCGACGGCCAGTCGTTCACTCGGGTCCGTGTGAGAAAGCGGTATCCGTAAGTGCGGCCGCCCGAACCATCGTGGTGATGGCCTACTACGTGGGCGTGGATCTGGGGGCCACGAACCTCCGTGCCGTCGTCGGCGACGACCGGGCGGACATCCTTTCGCGTGCGGAGACCGCCACTCCACGAACCTCCGGCATCGCGATCACCGAGGCCGTGTTGCGCGTCGTCCGCGAGGCGTGCGCGGCGGTCGGCGTCGACCCCGCGGACGCGACGGCGGCGGGGATCGCCTCTATCGGCCCGCTGGACCTGGCCGAGGGCATCATCGACGGTCCGGCGAACGTCCCCGGGATCGGTCAGGTCCCGCTGGTCGGACCGCTCTCGGAGCTGCTCGACACCGAGGAGGTGTACCTCCACAACGACACGATCGCGGGCGTCATCGGCGAGCGCTTTCACAGCGACCGCAACCCCGACGACATGGCGTACGTCACCATCTCCTCGGGACTCGGCGCGGGGGTCTGCGTCGACGGCCACGTCCTCTCGGGGTGGGACGGCAACGCCGGCGAGGTCGGGCACATGGTCGTCGACCCCGACGGCGCGATGACCTGCGGGTGCGGTCGCGACGGGCACTGGGAGGCGTACTGCTCGGGCAACAACATCCCGGCGTACGCCCGACACCTCGCGGAGACGACCGACGACCACCTCCCCACGGACCTCCCGTTGGACGATCCCGGCTTCTCCGCGGTCGACGTGTTCGAAGCACACGGCTCGGACCCGCTCGCGGACCGCGTCATCGACCGCGTCGCGGACTGGAATGTGATCGGGTTCACCAACCTCGCGAACGCGTACGCCCCGCTTGTGGTTCGCGTCGGCGGCGCCGTCGCGCTCAACAACCCCGACCTCGTGCTCGATCCCGTCCGCGAGCGCTTGGAGGAGACGACCTTCGTCAACGTCCCCGACGTGCGACTCACGGATATGGGCGACGACGTGGTCGTCAAGGGTGCGCTCGCGTCCGCCATCACCGGCGGCACCGGCGAGCGCACGACGTAGCCCGGCGGCACCGGCGAGCGCACGACGTAGCCCGGCGGCACCGGCGAGCGCACGACGTCGCTCCCGGATTCGATCGCATCGTTTCCCTCGGCGCCGGCCGTCGATCCGTTCGGCCCGATGGCGACCGCCGCTAGCCCTATCCGGCTCCGCCCCCGACAGTCAGGTATGCGACGCCGTCGCGTCCTCCGCGCTGCCGGGGCGGCCCTCGGCACGGGTGGTATCTCCAGTTCAGCCGGTCGGTCCTCCCCCGTTGCTCTCGCGAGCGCACACTCCACGACCGACAGCGACGGCACCGGCACCGCCGGCGACGACTCCGGCGACGACTCGACCGACGGTGCGTACGCTCCGCTCGGCTCCGTCGAGGTGGCTGGGACCCGCGAGGCGGTCGTCTCGGCGGACGGTCGAACGGCGTACCTCGCGCTCGGCGACGGGTACGCGACGGTCGACGTCTCGGACCCGGCCGAGCCGACGGTGCTGGCGGAGCGGCGCGACCTCCTCGCCGACCGCGAGAGCGGGCCCTTCGGACAGGTCAACGACGTGAAGCTCTCGGGGGACCGCCTCGTCGCCGTCGGACCCGCGCACCCGGGTCAGGAGAGCCCACACGGCGTCCTCGCGGTCGACGTCTCCGATCCCGGGAAGCCCGACGAGGTGGCCTTTCACCGGACCGAGTTCCCGATCCACAACTGCGACCTCGACGGCCGGTACTGCTATCTGACGGGCAACGGGGAGGAGGGGTCCCCCCTCGTCGTCGTCGACGTCGAGGACGGCTCCGAGGTCGGCCGCTGGTCGCTGTTCGACGCCGACGAGTCCTGGCGCGACGTGTCGCGCGCGCTCCGGCCGATCCACGACGTGACCGTCCGCGACGGCGTCGCCGCCGCCTCGTACTGGGACGCCGGGACGTACCTGCTCGACGTGTCCGACCCCTCGGACCCGACCCTGCTGGGCGCTGTCGACCCCGGAGACCCGGCCGCGTTACGCGACCCGCCGCCGCGGGCGGGGACCGTACCGCCCGGCAACCACCACGTCGCCGTGCTCGCGCCCGGCGGCGACACCCTCGCGGTCGGGCGCGAGAGCTGGGCCGTCGAGTACGACGGCGATCTGATCGGCGGGCCCAGCGGCGTCGACTTGTACGACGTGTCCGACCCCGGCGACCCCGCTCACCTGTCGAGCATCGACCCGCCGCCGTCGCCGAACCCCATGTTCGACGGGATCTGGACGACCGCGCACAACCTCGACCTGACCGACGACACGCTGTACACCTCGTGGTACCAGGGCGGCGTGAAGCGCCACGACGTGTCCGACCCGAGCGACCCGGTCGAGGAGACGTGGTGGGCGGACCCGGACGCGGCCCGGGTTTGGGGAGCCTCCCTCGCGGTTCCCGGGGAGTTCTTCATCGCGCCGTCGATGGGGACGCGCGCCGGCGCCCCCGCGGGGCTGTGGACGTTCCCCGACCGCGCCGGCGTCGGCGGCGACCGCTCACGGCTGGACGGCGAGGGCACGGAGACGAGGCAGCCGCCGGCGACCGGGTCGCCGACGACGGGATCGACGGGAACGGAAACCGACACCCCAGGAGGGACCGAGACCACATCGACGGACTCCAGCGCGGCCGCCCCGGGGTTCGGCGTCGCGGGCGCGGTGGCGGGCGTGGGGGTCGGCGCGAGCGTCGCCGCGGCGCTCGCCGGGTGGCGACCGACCGGCTTCGGCGACGCCGGGACTGCCGGCGGTGACGGTGGCCGCGGCGACGGCGACGACCCGAAGTAAGTTGCCGTCGGCGTGAAGTGAGTCGCCGACGCCGCGGGATCCGTCCGTAACGACCGTGAGGGTGTTTCTTCCGCCGACTTCGGGGGCCGTGCAACCGCAAGCTTTCAACCCTTCGGCGACCAATACGGGGTAATGAGCGACCTCGCGGAGCGCGTCGAGACGTGGATGGTCGGACAGATGCCGATCATCCAGATGCACGGCGGGACGAGCGTCGTGCGCGAGGCCGACGCCGAGGAGGGCGTCGTCGTCGTCGAGCTCGGCGGCACCTGTTCGGGCTGTGGCATCTCCGATCTCACCGCACAGAACATCAAACGCGACCTGATCATGGACTTCGACGAGGTCGAGGAGGTTCACGTGAAGGTCCCCGACACCGGCGACATGGGCTCCAGCACCGTCGAGGGCGGCCGCGGCGGCGACCTCCAGTACTCGACGGAGTCGTCGGACCACTTCTGAGGCACCGTCCGTTCGGTCGCAGGTCCCGTTGACGCGCCCGACTACAGCGCCCGCTCCAGCGCCGTCGCCACGCTTCTGGCTTTCTCGGCCAGTTCCTCCGTGAGGTTGCCGCGTTCGACCGCCTCGTCGAGTTCGTCGTCGTCGACGCGCTCCACGCGGCCGTCGCCGTGTTTCACCACGTCGACGTGGAGGTCGACGTAGCGCAGGGAGTCCGGGAACGCCTCGACGGGGGTGCAGACGTTCACGTAGGTGCCCTTTCGCTTGCCGTCCTCGCCGCGGTAGACCGTCGGGTACCACCACCGCCCCTCTCGGAACGTCGTCGTCGCCACGTCGCCCGCCTCCCGTCGGGTGTCGAGCGCGTCGTAGCTGCCGCCGGCGCTCATCCGACGCTCGACCGTCACCGAGCCGTCCGACGGGTCGAGGTCGGTCACCTCGCCGCGCCCGAGGACGATGAGCCGGCCGTCGGGCTTCCCGTGGCCGATGGCGACGCGGTCGCCCACGTGCGGGCCGAACTGCTCCGTGACGACGCCGAACGGGAAGTCCGTGTCGTCGCCGGGGTCGCGCGCGAACTCGCCCGACGCGACGAGCGCCTCCGCCAGATCGACGCCGGCGGAGGCGGACCGCGAGGCGGCCTTCGTCCGGTGGTGGCCGGGCATCGTCGTCGTCACCTCGCGGCGCAGGTCGTCCAGCGCGAAGCGACACTCGCGGCCGAACCACACCCACGCGCCCGCGGTCGGCGACGCGAGCAGTCCCGGTTCGTTCTGGGGCTTCTCCAGCGCGCCGTCGAGCGTCCGGGCGTGCTCGCTCGCCCGCGTCAGCGCGTCGCCGAGCGCGTCCATGTCCGCGTCGCGGGCGTCCCGGCTCCACTCGATCCCCCAGCCGTCGGGCACGTCGGCCGAGAGGAGGTCGGTCATCCCGGCCAACTCGCGGGCGTCGGCGTCGTCGGCGCCGCTGACGCGGACGCCCTCGCGGCCGGGAACGAGCGTCGCGAGGCCGGCCATCGCGCGGACGCGGGTGTCGAGCGTCGGGCGGTCGTCGGCCCACGGCGACGCCGGTGTGAGCACCTGCACGCGGAGGACGTCGTCCTCGCCGACGTAGCCGTCGGCGTTGTCGAACGGGAGGAACCCCTCCGCACCCGACTCGCCGAGGTCGATCACCGCCCCGCCGCCGAGCGTCTCCGAGACGACGCCGTCGAACACCGCGCCCAGCGGCGCGGGATCGTCCCACGCGAGCGCGTCGAGCCCCACGTCGAGCAGGTGGTCACGGAGCGTCGCCACCGCAGCCGGGTCGCCCGCGACGCCGACGCCCTGTCGGTCGTCGGTGGTCTCGACGCCGGCGTCGTGGTCGGCGGCGGGGAGGTCGGCGTCGAACCGACGCCGGATCGGGGGGCTCGCCTGCACCACGTCGTGGCCGGCGTCGAGCAGCGACCGGGTGAGCGCCGTGGCGTAGATACCCCTGACGCGGACGCGCTGGGACGCGGCTTCGTCGCCGTCGGCGTCCGCTCCCGCGCCGCCGTTCCCGTCGCCGCTCATAACGCGTCGGGGTCAGTCGCGAAGCGCACGCGGTCGTTCACGGTGTCGCCGAGGGTGAGTTCGACGGTCTCGTCGTTCAGCACGCGGCCGTCCTCGACGGGAACGCCCCAGCGGTCGAACCGCAGGTAGCCGCGGAGGTCCGCCGCGTGGGTGTACACGTCGAGGTGGTCCACGTCGTGCTCGCGGACCCCGCCGTCGCTGTGGGCGGTGTCCATGTCCGAGTAGTAGGGCCCGTCGCCCTCGAAGAAGTCGGCGAGGTCGGTCGCCGCCTCGTCGACCGCGTCCGCAACCAGCTCCGAGGCGGCTTCGAGGTCGTCGGCGTCGAGGCCGACCTCGCGAAGCGCCGCCTGTTCGCGCGGGTCGAAGTGCATACCGCGGCTTGGGCGGGGCGCGTGTCAAACGTACCGGTCCGGGAAGCGGGACTGTTCCGGTCGGCGGTCCGCCGGAACGGCCTCCGGGTCCGACCTGCAACAAGACACAAGTCTCCGGCGCGTCTCCGGCTCACACACGATGGGCAAGAAGGAGCGCACCGACCCGATCGAGGACGCGGCGGACCCCTCGGTGGATCTGTACGACGTGGCGACCTGGGAGGAGCGAACGTCGCTCGACGGACTCTCGGTCGCGATCTATCGGCTTCTCTCCGGATCGGCCCGGTGGGGAACGATCCTCGTCGCGGGGCTTCTGTTGGTCGGGATCGGCGGGTTCTCGGCGGTGACGAACCCGGCGATCGGCGCGCTCACGCTCCTGTCTGCCATCCCCGCGTTCGCGCTCGCCGCGTACGTCTATCGCTCGGACATCACCACGAGCGCGCCGCTCGGGCTGCTCGTCGCGACGTTCATGCTCGGCGTGCTCACCGCGAACTTCGCGGCGATACTCAACTCCGTCGCGCAGCCGTACTTCAGCCCGATCGGCTTCCTCGGCACGGTCGCGTTCTTCTTCCTGATCGTCGGGCCCGTCGAGGAGACGGTGAAGCTGCTGGCGGTCCGGCTGTACGCCTACAGCCACGACAGCTTCGACTCGGTGCTCGACGGCGCGGTGTACGGCGCGATGGCGGGCCTCGGTTTCGCGTTCATCGAGAACGCGCTGTACATCTCCCGCGGCATCGAGCAGAGCGGACTCGACCTCGGGCTGGGGCTGATCGGGATCGGCGGCGGGATCACCTTCACTCGCGCGCTCGCCGGACCGGGGCACGTCATCTACTCGGCGTTCGCGGGCTACTACCTCGGCCTGGCGAAGTTCAACCCCGAGAACCGCGGGCCGATCGTCGTGAAGGGCCTGGTCATCGCCGCGCTCATCCACGCCACGTACAACTCCACCGTCGGGATCGGTTCGGCGGCGTTGAGCGCGTTCGTCGGGCTGCCGACGCTGGCGTCGTCGTTCGTCTACATCGCGATGTTCGACGGCGTGTTCGCGTTGGTTCTCCTGCGCAAGATCAACCGGTACCGGACGGCGTACACCTCCGCTCACGAGACGGACGCACCTGCCGAAGAGGAACAGCGCTCGGAGCTGACGGAGTTCGACGCCTGAACCGGAACTCCGTGCGGGTCGTCGCTCCTACTCGCCGAGCTTCTCGCGGCTCACCGTCACGCCGGTGGGCGTGATGACGAGCTGGTCGTCGCCCTTCTGAACGATGTCGCCGTCGACCTCGCCGACGACCTGCCGGAGCTCGTCGATGATGCGTTCCACCGTCTGGTCGGTCGTCGAGTGGCGGGTGATGTCGGCGATGACGAAGTCGCCGTCGTAGACGGCGTCCTTGATGTCGATGACGTCTCGCTGGTCGGAGATCTCCGCGATGTGGACCTGCATCCCGGCGCCGCCCCGGGCGTTCTCGAAGTCGTCGAGGTCCAGTTCGACGTAGTCCTCGGCGCTGTGGGTCCCCCCGCCCCCGAGGATCTTGCTCATGATGCCCATGTACGCCACCAAACTCCCTCCACCCATAAGTCTGTACGTCGGACGCGGCGCGGACGCGCGTCTGACTCCGGCGTTCGTGTTCCGGGCACCCCGCAGTTCGACCTCTCGCGTTCCGGAAGCTTCGCCGTTCGGCCTCCCGCGTTCCGGGACCCCCGCCTTTTTGCGTCGACCGCACCCAGCGGGGGACGACGTGACCTTCAGTATCTGCGTCCGCGAGGAGTACACCGACGAGGAGGGCGACCGACAGACTCGGTTCGGCGTCGCGGTCACGACTCGGCTACCCGGCGTCGGCACGCTCTGTCCGTTCGTCTCCGAGAACGGCGCGGTCGCCACGCAGTCGCTCGTGAACGTGGAGTTGGGACGCAAGGGGATCGAGTACATCGACGACGGCCTCGCCGTCGAGGACGCGCTCCAGTCGCTTCTGAACGCCGACGACGGCGCCGAGCAGCGCCAGCTTCACGGCGTCGACGCCGACGGCACGTTCACGTTCTCCGGCGAGGAGTGCAACGACTGGTACGGCCACACCGGTGGCGAGAACTACACCGTCGCCGGCAACCTCCTCACGGGCGAGGCGGTGATCGAGGCGGTCGCGAGCGCCTACGAGTCGGACGCCTTCGGCGACGCCCCGCTCGCGGAGCGGTTGATCGACGCGCTGGAGGCCGGCCACGCGGAGGGGGGCGACAAGCGCGAGCACCTCCCGGTGCAGTCGGCCGCGCTGCAGGTGGCGACGACCGAGGAGCGGGCGGTCGGCACCTACTACGACGACCTGCGCGTCGACGCCACGGAGACCCCCATCGCCGACCTCCGTGAGACGTTCGAGGAGGCGCGACGGGGACGGGAGATCCTCATGGAGGAGTACGCCGACGAACGGGAAGACGACGAGGACGGGGACGAGGCGGACGCCGGGGATCGGCGGGACGAGGACGCCGACGGCGACCCGAACGGGGACGCCGAGGCCACCGCCGAGTGATCCACGGGAACCGCGATCCCGACGGCCGGGATCGCGGGCGGGCACCGTTCCGTCCGAACCATTTTGTCGACACGCGGTCACGTCGGCGCATGGACTGGGCCCTCCTCCGTCGCGGACTGCTCCGCTACAGCCTCCTCGCCGCCGGCGGGACCGTCGCCGTCCTCGTCGCGCTCGCGGGCACCGCCGCGGCGGTCGTGACGTTCGTCGCCGGCCTCGCGACGCTGCTGTGGGCGGCCGGTGGCGGCGGGAACGTCCGCACGACGACGGCGATATCCAACGCGGACTCGATGGGCGTCGCCGGGACCGTCAGCGACGCCGCCGACAACGCGCCCGAGTCGCTTCCCTCGGACGTCCGGCTGTTCTTCTACGGGATCGGCATGCTGGTGTGGAGTCCCGTCGCCATCGCGGTCACCGTGTTCGTCGCCTGATCGGCGGTCGACGGCGCCGTCGCAACCGCTCAGATCGAGAACTCGTAGAGGTCGTCGCCGACGTGGTGGAGCGACTTCACGACCTTGCCCGAGTCGCCGGCCATCTCCGCGCCGTCGACGAGCGCGCGGCCGACGCCGAGCACCTTCCCGTGGGTCTCCTCGGCGACCGCGACGAGGTCGCCCTCGGCGATCGAGTCGTCGGCCTCGGTGATCCCCGGGCGCATCACGTCGGCGCCGTCGGAGACGAACGACACCGCGCCGGCGTCGACGGTGACGACGCCCCGGTCGGGCGGGTGGTCGTTGGCGCCCCGGACCGTGAGAAACGGCTCGCGGTCGCCGTCGTCGGGCTCGTAGTACAGCACGTCCGGCTCGCCGTCGACGAGCACCAGATCGAAGGGGGAGCCGGTCAGCTCGACCAGCTCGAAGGACTCGCCCTCCAGGTCGACGCCGAGGCGATCGGCGAGCGCGTCGCGGATCTCCGAGACGGCGTCGCTTCGGAGGTGGTGACGTGACTTGACGTCCATGTTCGTTCCTCCGCGCGTCGGCGGATAAATCGACCGCTCGGCGTCGGGGCCCGTCTGTCGCCCGGGGTACCCGCGGCGTGGGTGCCGATCGCACGACAAACGCTAAGTCGACCGACGCCGGAGTACGGTCCATGTGGGGATCCCGGCGGGACCGGGACCGGTCCGCCGTCGTCTGTATCGCCTGCGGCGAGTCGCTCCCCCGCGAGGAGGCTCGCGAGTACGACAAGCACGGCGATCGTTGGAACCGACGCGACAAGGAGTTCGAGTACCTCTGTAAGGGGTGTTATCGCGACCTCTCACACCAGCCGCGCGACGATCTGGAGGCGCTGTTGGTCGACGTCGAGGCGGCCGCCGGCGGCGACACACAGGAGACGTACGTCGAGGCGTACCAGCGCGAGGTCTCGCGTCGCTACGGCGAGGCGGAGACCGACGCCGAGGACGCCGAGGACACCGGGGGTCGCAAGGACTGAGGCCGCGGCGCCGTCGGCTCGCTCGGTCGCGTTACCCGCTCGCTGACGCAGTTCTCGGACGGCGCGGCACACGGACCGCTCCGTCGTGTCTCCGTGGGCCCGGTCGCTCACTTCGTTCGCTCCGTCGACCACGCACTCCTCGTGGGCGGCGCGCCCGCAAGCGCGCCGCCCTTCGACCGTCGCCTCACTCACTTCGTTCGTTCGGCGACGCACTCCCCGAAACCCTCACGTACCACACAACCGTAGCTCGCGCCATGAGTGACGCACAGTCGGAAGAGGAGCCGGCCCAGGGCACCGCCGAGGACCAGGGTCCGGTCACCATCACGCAGGGCCTCGCGGACGCGCTCGCGGACAAACGCGAGTCGCTGTTCGCGGA
Organism: Halobaculum rubrum; assembly: GCF_019880225.1. Lineage (NCBI taxonomy): Archaea > Methanobacteriati > Methanobacteriota > Halobacteria > Halobacteriales > Haloferacaceae > Halobaculum > Halobaculum rubrum. Next base: position 814,610 of record NZ_CP082284.1, on the reverse strand, counting down.
GTTCGAGATCCGCGACGAGTTCCCGCCGGAGGTGAAACGGGAGGCGAAGGACCGCACCGAGGGCGTCCAACAGGAGATCCAAGACGAGATCGACGAGCGACAGGACCTCCGGGAGCTGACCACGTGGACGACCGACCCCGCCGACGCCCAGGACTTCGACGACGCCATCTCCGTCGAGGAGGCGGCCGACGAGTACCACCTGTGGGTCCACATCGCCGACGTGAGCCACTACGTCCACCCGGACTCCGCGATGTGGGAGGAGGCAGTCGAGCGCGGCAACACGGTGTACCTGCCGGGCTACACCGTCCACATGCTCCCGCCGATCCTCGCGGAGACCGTCTGCTCGCTGGTCCCCAACGAGGACCGACTCGCGCACACCGTCGAGATGCACATCGACAAGGAGACGCTCTCGTTCGATGAGGTGGACATCTACAAGTCGGTGATCAACTCCGACGAGCGCCTCACCTACAAGCAGTGTGAGGCGCGCCTCGAGGACCCCGACGCGCCGCTGCACGAGAAGTGCACGCTCGCGTACGAGGTGGCCGACCAGCTCCACGAGCAGCGCAAGGCGGACGGCTCGCTCGTGCTCAACCCGAGCCGCGACCGCGCACACACCATCATCGAGGAGTGCATGCTGAAGGCGAACAAGGCGGTCACCCACGAGCTGATGTGGAACCGCGGCGTCGAGGCGATGTACCGCGTCCACCCGCAGCCGACGCCCGAGCAGTGGAACGAGGCGCTCAAGGAGATCCAGGAGCTCGACGGGGTCTCGATCCCCGGCGACGCGTGGGGCGACGACCCGCGCAAGGCGGTCAACGCCGCCCTGGAGGAGGCGCCGGACCGACAGCTCAACAAGATCCAACGGGCGGTGCTGAAGGTGATGCCCCGCGCGAAGTACATGAACGACCCCTTCGGCGGCCACCACGCGCTCAACTTCGACATCTACGGGCACTTCACGAGCCCGATCCGTCGGCTCTCGGACCTGATCAACCACTGGATCGTCCACGAGAACGACGTGCCCGAGACCCTCGTCGAGCTGTGCGACAGCGCCTCCGACAAGCAGAAGGACGGCGAGACGGCCGAGCGACTGTACAAACAGTTCATGCAGGAGGTCGGCCTCGACTCGTACGCGGTGAACAACCGCGGCGTCGAGGTGATGGACGACCCCGAGGACGCCCAGTACGACCGCCCGGACACCGTTCCGGAGTGATCCCGCCGGCGCGGGGGCGCGTCCGCTCGATCCCCCCGCCGTCCGTGCGACCGATGGCCTACCGTCGGTCCGCAACGACCACCAGGTCGGTCGTCGCGCCGCGCCGCTCGAAGTAGATCCGGCTCTCGGTGCGCTCCAGGAACGACTCCACCTCGGTGACGCTCGTCCCCGTCACGTCGATGCGCGCTCGGGTGCTCGACTCCACGTCGACGCGTTCGGGCGAGGCGACGGTCGGTGTCGTGCTCATACGTACCCATGCGGGGGGAGGTGACTTGTACGCGAGCCATGCGGAGTGGAAGTAAAACCGAGGTACGGCACCGTTGCGGTCCGTGGGGACCCTCGACAGAGCGGTCCGCCCTCGCGGCGGCCGGCCGGAGCCGCCAGTCTGATGAGATCGGCACCGCTGGGAAGTGCATGGACTACGACGCCGTGGTGTTCGACATGGACGGGGTGTTGATCGAGCGGTCGCCGTCGTGGGTGTTCGACGACGCCGCCGAGCGCGCGCTGCGGGAGGCGGGCATCGACGAGCCGACCGACGAGGAGTTCCGGGCGGTTCGCACGCTCCGCGGCGGCCTCGAGGACGCGACCGCCCGCTTCGAGTCGACACACGAGGTCGCGTTCGACCGGCTCTGGCGCCGCCGCAACGAGCTGGTCACCGCGAACCAGGCGACCGCGATCGAGGACGGGGAGAAGGCGCTGTACGACGACGCGGGGGCGGCCCTCGACCTCCCGGGCGCCCGCGGGATCGTGAGCAACAACCAGCACACGGCCGTCGAGACCGTCCTCGACCGGTTCGACCTCCGGGACCGCTTCGACACCTGGTACGGCCTTCGACCGGGGATCGAGGACGTCGGGGCCGAGAAACCGGCGACGGGATACATGGAACGCGCCCTGCGTGATCTCACGGCGGACCGGGCCGTCTACGTCGGGGACCGTTCCTCCGACGTCGCGGCCGCCCACAACGCCGGCATCGACGCCGCGCTCGTCCGGCGGGAGTTCAACGCCGACGCCGATCCCGACCCGACGCCGGAGTACGACGTCGACTCGCTGCACGAACTCGTGGAGCGACTGGCGGTCGCGGACTGAGCCCCACCGTCGCCGACGTGAACCGCCGAACTTGTCCGCGCCCGCGGGCGCCCGCGACGTTCGCGAACGGTCCGACGACGGCCTGTGGGTCACTACCGCGTGAAACAAGGCAGGGGCAGGCGAATTCCCGGCCCGAGGAACGTGGCGCCCCCCCGCTGTGGGCCCGTACAGACAGCGTGGGTCTCACGTCGGTCTCGATTCGGGTCGAACGTCGACGATACCGTTCACAGTCGATCGAGACCGGATTTTCGAGATCGGGCGTCTGGAGTCCTCTCTCGCCCGTGTGATGGGTTATCACACCCATGTCGTTCGCACAAAGTATTTACCGTGACCGCCACTTGTCTCTGATACCCCTACCCGAATACGCTGGTAGCCACGCAGCCCCAGACCGAGTCCGGCTGTCCACCGACAACCGGTGTCGGGTGTGGCAGGCGGGCGTCTGCAGCAGGCTCGGGAGGACGCTGCCGGTGCAATGCGATGCAGTGCGGTGCGATTCAAAGCAAACCATGACAGACAACAACAATACGATCCGCGCGCTGTTCCTGACAGCGCTGATGGTCTTCAGCGTCTTCGCTGGGACTATCGCGTTTGCAGGCACAGCCGCTGCGGCAGTCGGAGACCTCTCTAACCAGAGTCTCTCTCCGGAATCGGCCGCAACAGGCACTAGTATAGATTATGAATTCAACACTACTGTTGAACTCAGTAGTGATACTGCTGGTGGTAGTGACACCGTTACGTTCACTCTCCCGAACGACGGTACCACCTCGGTCGCTGATACAGAATTCACCAGCCTGACGACTGACTCAGTCGTTGTAAAGGACCCTAGCGGAAACACCGTGACAGCATCCGTCGCTACCAGTTCTGCTGATGGTGCTGACGGAGAAGCTGACACGATTACTGTCACCTTCAACGGTGGTACTGCAGGTGACTACAGCGTCTTCGTCAACGGGACGGTGACGACACCGCAGACCGAAGACTACTACACCGTCTCTATCGGTGGTGGTGACTCTGGTGGAACCTCAATCTCCGGTACTCTCGGAGACATTCGGGTGACCAACGAGGACGACCCTCAGGTCAGTAGTGCGGTCGCATTCGCCAACGACAACTCTGACACGACTGACGACATTGAGGTCGCGTTCAACGACCCCGTATTCAAGAACAACACCGACATCACCACGACCGAGACCGCGCTGGACAGCGCAAACGTTACGGTTTACGTCAACGGTGACACTGTCAGTACCGGAACTATCGCAACAGCCTCGGACAACGGTGCGCTCGAGATCCCGCTCAGCTCCGCCGTTGACCCCTCGGATGATGTTGTGGTCAACATTAACGCGATTCAGGACCGGGTCGGCAACTCCAGCCAGCCTGGTAACGTGAGCGTTACCGTCTCGTCCCAGACGATCAACGCTGACGGTGGTACGGCTGACGATACACCGGACAGCAACTCGTTCCAGGGTGAAGTTGTGGCTCTGAACTTCGAGTCCACTTCCGACGCCAGTTTCGAAATCGACACGGAGACTGACTTCGTGTTCTCTGGCACTTCCGGTGTCAACAGCGACGTGTATCTCTTCGACACGTCCGACCGGAATACGAGCACCACGTACCAGTTCTCGGGTACTGACGCGGCCTACAGCCTCGGTATCCGCAGCCTGGGTCTAGACGCCTCGGTTGATGAGGAGAACATCACGACTGCCGACGCTCTGACCGGCGAGGTCACCGCCAACGCCGGTAACCGCGACATCACCGTCGAGGTTACCGACTCCGACGACGACGTTGTCAAGACCGCAACCGTCACGCTTGACGGCTCCGGTGAGGGCACGTTCGACGTCGGCTCGCTCTCGGATACGGGCACCTACTCGGTCGAGCTCACTGACGTCGACACCGGCGTCACGGCGTCGACCAACGACGTGACCGTCAGCGAGACTGAAGAGGGCGAGTCCGCACTCGGCGCGGGCACGGTCACGGTCACGCAGGGTGACCAGGCTGAGTTCACGATCGAACTGAACAACGGCGCCACCGAGGCGACCGTCCTCATCGGCGACATCGCTGAGGACGGCTACCAAGCCAACGTCACTGTCACGGACGGCAATGACGACGGCGAGGTTACGTTCGACTTCAACACCTACACTGCCGGCACGACCGGCAGCACTATCGTCACGCTCGCTGGCGACAGCGAGGGCACTGACGACACAGTCGTGCTGGACAACCAGGGCGACGACGAGCAGGACCTCTCGGACATTCTCGACACTGGCGACTACATCGTCAGTACGAGCACGGGCGACGCGGCCGCGACGGCCGACAGCCCCGACGAGGTCGGCACGCTCATCATCGAGGAGCGCTCGGCACCGAGCCAGCAGCTCTGGCGGACGAGCGACGACACGCTCGAGACTGTGACTGACGCGATCGACGACGAGGACGTCGACGAGGTCGCAGCCATCGACTCGGCGAAGGACGGCCAGGTCACGCCGACTGACACGGTCGCTATCGACCCCGATGGTAGCATGGACGACGTCCTGGTCCACCAGGTTTCCGCTGATGGTCTCGAGGGCATCCTCGCGAACGTGAGTGCCAGCGACGACTCCACGACCACCGCCTTCTACAAGGCGACGCAGACCAACAACGCGTACGGCCAGCCCGTGCTGGAGGTTCTCTTCGAAGAGACCAACCCCGGCTCGAACGCTGACCCCGCTATGCTCAACCTGAGCAAGCAGGGCAGCAGTGCTCCTGACGGCCTGACGGTCGTGTACGACGAGGAATCCTCGGACTACTACGTCTTCGTTGACTCGAGCCTCCTCGAGAGCAATGGCTTCGAGGACGGTGACAACGTCGAGACGGAGGTCAACGTGCAGGACGAGCACCTCCTCGACATCGACAGCGATGTCACCGCAGAGAACGCCGAGGACGAGTACCAGACCGCCGCAGCGAACTTCAGTGTCGAGGAGGCAACGGGCAGCTTCGACACGAACGCTGACGACGAGGTTGAAGCAGTCGCCGGGAACGCGTCCATCACGGGTACGACGAACGTCGCGCCCGGGACGGAGTTCACGGTTCGCGTCCAGTCCACCGACGAGACGCAGCCGCGCTTCATCGAGACGCAGACCGTGACTGTCGCTTCGGACGGCTCGTTCGAGGCAACGTTCAACCTGAGCAACAACGCTGCTGGCGACACGTTCACCGCGAGCGCCCGCCAGGCAGCCTTCTCAGCGTCGGCTGACGGCGTGCTCGTCGAGAGCACGGCCACGCCGACCGCGACCGCGACGCCTGCCGACGACGGCACGGCAACCGCGACCGCGACGGCAACGGCAACCGCAACCGCGACGGCAACCGCGACGGCGACGCCTGACGAGGGCACGCCGACCGCGACCGCGACGCCCGACGACGGCGGCGAGGAGACGACGACCTCGACGTCGACGCCCGGCTTCGGCGCGGTGCTGGCAGTCATCGCCCTGATGGGCGCCGCGCTGCTGGCCGCTCGTCGCAACAACTAACTAATCACGACTGACCGGCCGTAACCCGGTCACGTCCGCTTCACGCGGACCCATTCTTTCGACGCGCTCACACCGACCAGCGACGGTGCTGTCGGTTGGACCGCGCCCTCTAGCGCGAACACGACACGATCGGGGCGGAGATGAGCCGATCCTGCGAACTGCTCACTGAATCGCCCCATCGCCGACGCGCCGGTGTTCGGATCGGGGTGATCCACTACTCGGCGAGGCCGTACGCGTCGTCGATCCCGAAGTGCTCCTCGACGACATCCTCGACGAGCGGATCTCCTCGCGCGTCTTGTGATCGACGAGATGCGTGAATGCTGCGTCGGCATGCCGTCGCGCGCACGTCGCACACCAGAAGTGATTGTTCGTCGGCTCCCACGAGGTGTGGCCCTTGGGGCAGCGATACCGCAGACGATCTATGTCGTCGTCCAACTCGATTCGTCGTGTTCGATCCGACATAGGTGGCTGAAGGGACCAACCCGTAAAGAACTCGAGCCTTGTGGGCGGACTGTAAGTGGAACCGGCGGATGTGCGGAATCGAACGCCGTCGTACGGGTGGGCGGCCAGTATCGGAGCGTGGCCGCGACCGGAAGTGAAGCGGTGCTGTCGTCGTTCGCGGGTCTATTTCCCCGCGTGTTCCCCTGGTCAACATGGTTCGGTCGTTGGCGCGACCACCCGGACCGACGCCCTACCGTCGGTCCGCTCTCGTTTTCACGGACTCACGTCGGCAGCGACGCGGCCCGGGTGAATCGCGCTCGACTCCCCGATATGCCGGTCCGTGGTATAGGTCTGACGACGTACGTAGTGTTAGACTATATACGAACGTAGTTAGATTGAAACCACATAGAACCGCCTTTTGAGACGGCATGAGCCGGATTGATGAAATGGTAGAACGAGTGTCGTGGTTCAGCCCTGTTGATTACGAGGTTCTACTATTCTTCGAGAATCACGACATAGAGGCGTCCGCAAAGGTGATCTCTGCCAACATCGAGTACGATCGGCAGTATGTGAATAAGCGTCTGAGAGAATTAGCCGAAGAAGGATTACTCCAGAAGAGCGAGGAAAGCGGATTGTACGAGCTTTCGGGACTCGGCCGTGAATTCCTCTCGGGCGACCTCGACGCCTCAGACCTCGAACGCGACGATGAGTGACGACCCGCGCGAGTACGATCGCGAGTTCACCACTCCGCTCGATTACCGCGTACGGCGGCGAATCGGCTACACCTCCGACAACGGGACGATAACCCGCTTCGTCGTGCAGATCGAGTACGACCGGGGCAACGGGTGGGAACCCGTCGTGCGCTTTGACCATGACCCTGAATCGGATTTCGGGCACGACGTGCTGGAAGAGGGCGTCCACATGGACGTGTACCGCGACGGCGAGCAGATCGACGGTGGAGAGGTGTCCCCGCCGATGCCGCCGAGCGAGGCGTTGTCGTTCGCCGAAGAACACTTATCCGAACACGGTGAACGGTATATCAAGAGGTACGAGGAATGGCACGGAATACGGAACCAATGACCGACGAGGAACTCGCGGAGTTCAAGGAGGCGATGGAAGAGCAGGGCGAGGAACTGCGGGAAGCGCTCGCAGAAGATCTCGGCGGCGACCCGGAGGACTACCGTGCCGGCGGGAAGCGGATCGCGGACGGCGGCGAGGAGTAGAGACGTTCGTTTTCTGCGTGTGGTACTCGGCTCTGATACCGACGGCTCATAGATTTATCAACCCAGTTGTAGAGCTAAAAATATGAACCGTAGGGGGTTCATCACGTCGTCGGCGTCTCTGGCCCTCCTCGGCGGACTTACGGGTTGCCTCGCGAACGATGCCGTCGTTCAGTCGTACAGCGAGGGCCGCACCCTGTACGGGGAAGCAAACTCGACGGCATCCCAGGCGGCCGAGATGAAAGACGCTGGAAACACGGAAGGAGCACAAAACGAGTACGGCGCGGCGTCGTCGCTGTTCGACTCGGCGGCGGACAGTTTCGAGGAGGCGCGGGACGCGGCGAACACGGAAGACGCGCGCTTCTACTCGGAGGAAGCGATGAACCGCGCTCGGGCGAAGGCCCGGCAGATGGCTGACCTGTCGAACGGGAATACCCGTGAATCGCTGTCTCACACCGGAACGTGGAAGAATACTACTACGCAGGCGTTGAGGAGGTCGAAGCCGAATCAAGTCGAAGCTTCACGTTCTGAGCTACCGAAACCGACTCTCGACGCGCGTCCGGTACCGCAACCCGAGAACGGACGTGTTCGCGACTTTCTGAATCGTGGTCGGGTCCACGTCGTCGCGGGCGCCCTCGATGTTCTCTTTCGACTCGATGAGGTGCCGAAGCGCGGCATCGATCACTTTCGAGCGCGGCGGATCGTCTTCGGGGCCGGAGGCGACGATCTCGGCGGCTCGGTCGAACTCTCGTTTCCGCTCGTCGGTCAGCTTGAGGCTGGTTCGGTCGGTCATGTGGTCAAGGGTATGCACCGGGGGCCGAATCCCGCGGTACCCGAGTTGCTGAACGAGTCGGTGCTTATGAACGGAGGTCGCGGCGTCGTACAGGCGGGACGCGCGGACGAACGGTTTCACGCTGATCGCCCCCCGAATCCTTCGCTGTAATCGTGAGACTCCGACGGCCCGGAAGACTCCCCGTTGTGAACTCTCCCGTGCCGGGGGGTATTATTACGAGACGCTAAGACGGAAACGGTGGAGAAACACCGGTCACTACCGGAATAACGAGACCTTCTTGAGAACCGCGAAGGGGAGTGGACTCGCTGGGATTTGAACCCAGGGCCTCTTCCTTGCGAAGGAAGCGATCTACCACTGATCTACGAGCCCGCACTGTATCGAACCCCGGGATCGCACTTGAGGGTTCCGTTTCGACCCTCCCTCGTGCGTTCCTCACACACGAAGCAGCCGCAGCCGACCGGCCCCCAGCCCGCACGCCAGCCCCACGACGTGGGCGATCAGCGCGCTTCCGGGGCCGCTGAACGCGACGGCGACGAGGAGCGCGAGGACGGCGACGGCACCGACCACGACGCGCGGCGGCGCGTCCAGTCGTCGGGCGAGCCGTCCGAGCGCGTCGACGGCCGGGTTGGCGGCGACGACGTAGCCGACGAGCGCGAACGCGGCGCCGCTGGTGCCGACGACGCCGACACCGGACGGAGCGAGCAGGCCGCCGAGCCACACCTGTGCGAGCCCGGCGAGCGCGCCCGTCGCGAGCACGAACGCGTGAAACCGCGCCCGGGTCGTATTCGCGGCCACCGGGAGGCCGGCGACCGCCACCACGACGGCGTTCGCGAGGAGGTGCCCGAGCCCGGCGTGGGCGTACACGCTCGTCACCAGCGTCCACGGCCGTACGACCACCGGCGTCGACAGCACGAACAGCGAGCTCGCCAGCGGCCTCGCGACGGCTCCGACGAGCCAGAACGCGCCGGAGACGACCGCCATCGCCGCCAGCGTCTCGGCGACCGGACGCAGCGGGTTCGAGCGGGACCGTGCCGACGCCGCCGGAGGGTCCATACCGATCGCTGGCGCCGGTGGCGCAAAACGGTGGCGTCGCTACGGAGCGGAAAACGGAGAGATCGGCGTCAGATATCGGACCGTGTGGTCCGGTGCGCCTCAGGTCAGTCCTCGAGGACGATCTCGATGGAGACGTCGTTCGGGACCTGGATCCGCATGAGCTGACGGAGCGCGCGTTCGTCGGCGTCGATGTCGATCAGCCGCTTGTGGACGCGCATCTCCCAGTGCTCCCACGTCGCCGTCCCCTCGCCGTCCGGGGACTTTCGCGACGGGACCTCGAGCGTCTTCGTGGGGATCGGGATGGGGCCCGACAGCGCCACGCCGGTCTTGTCCGCGATCTCGCGGACGTCGTCGCAGATGGCGTCCAGGTCGTCGGGGCTCGTGCCCGCGAGTCGGACGCGCGCTTGTTGCTCGGGCATTTACCGCTCGTTGACGGAGAGCACCTTGCCGGCCGCGATGGTCTGACCCATGTCGCGGACCGCGAAGGAACCCAGCTCCGGGATCTCGCTGGACGGCTCGATGCTGAGGGGCTTCTGTGGGCGCACCGTCACGATGGCCGCGTCGCCGGACTTGATGAAGTCCGGGTTCTCCTCGTCGACCTCGCCGCTGGACGGGTCCAGCTTCTGGTCGAGCGACTCGATGGTACACGCGACCTGCGCCGTGTGGGCGTGGAAGACGGGCGTGTAGCCGGCCGTGATGACCGACGGGTGCTGCATGACGACGACCTGCGCCTGGAAGGTCTCGGCGACCGACGGCGGGTCGTCCGCGGGACCACAGACGTCGCCGCGGCGGATGTCGTCCTTGCCGACGCCGCGGACGTTGAAGCCGACGTTGTCGCCGGGCCCCGCGTAGTCGACCTCCTCGTGGTGCATCTCGACCGTCTTCACCTCGCCGCCGACGTCGGACGGCTGGAAGGAGACGTTGTCGCCGGGGGTCATCTCGCCGGTCTCGATCCGTCCGACGGGGACGGTTCCGATACCCGAGATGGTGTACACGTCCTGGATGGGCAGCCGAAGCGGCGCGTCCGTCGGCGGCTCCGTCTCCGGCAGGCTGTTGAGGGCCTCCAGGAGGATCTCGCCGTCGTACCACGGCGTGTTGTCCGAGCGATCGGCGATGTTGTCGCCCTCGAACGCCGAGATCGGGATGAAGCTCGCGTCCTCGGTGCCGAACCGGACCTGGTTGAGCAGGTCCTCGACCTCGGAGACGACCTCGTTGTACTTGCCCTCGTCGTAGTCGACGAGGTCCATCTTGTTGATCCCGATGATCAGCTCGTTGATGCCCAGCGTGCGCGCCAGGAAGACGTGCTCGCGGGTCTGGGGCGCGACGCCGTCGTCGGCCGCGACGACGAGCACCGCGTTGTCGGCCTGCGAGGCGCCCGTGATCATGTTCTTCACGAAGTCACGGTGGCCCGGGCAGTCGACGATGGTGAAGTAGTACTCGTCGGTGTCGAACTCCTGGTGGGCGATGTCGATCGTGACACCGCGCTCTCGCTCCTCGGCCAGGTTGTCCATGACGTAGGCGAACTCGAAGCCGCCCTTGCCCTTCTCCTCGGCCTCCTCTCGGTGCTGCTCGATTACGTGCTCGGGGACGCTCCCTGTTTCGAAGAGGAGCCGCCCGACGAGCGTAGACTTCCCGTGGTCGACGTGGCCGATAATGGCCAGATTTTGGTGGGGTTTGTCGCTCATAGTGGAATCACGCGCTGAGGCGCTCTGTAAGGTCTTGTAACGTCCGAACGCCCTAAAACCATTTCGATACGTTCAGCAGCGTATCCCTGCGCCCTCATGCGATTTTGCGTGTGTGTCCGTGCCGTGTGTCGGATTTGCACGGCCGGTCGACGACCGCGGCGGCTGCGACAGTCGGCGACCGGCGGCTCCGCTGTCGGTCGTTCGATCGCCCCGCTGGGAGTCGCCCGGTGGTCGCTCGACCCGGCTACTCCAGACGGGCCACGTCGGCCAGCACCGCGCTCGCGGTCTCTTCGCCGCCGGCGCCGCGGCCGGAGATCGCGAGTCCGCCCGCGTACTCGTGGTCGATCTCGACGATGTTTCGGGTGCCCGTCACCGACAGCGTCCCGTTCTCGGGGATCAGTCGCGGGCCGACGCTGACGCCGTCGCGGGTCGCCTCGCCGACGAGCCGAACGGTCCGGCCGTCCTCGGCGGCCAACTCCAGGGCGCTGCCCGGGATGTCGCGGATCCCCTCCACGTCGGCGTCAGCGAGTGTCACCTCGACCTCCCGAAGCTCCTCGAGGGAGTCGCAGTCGGCCTCGCGCAGCGCGTTCGCCAGGATGACGCACTTCAGCGCCGCGTCGGTGCCCTCCACGTCGAAGGATGGGTCCGCCTCGGCGACGCCGAGATCCTGGGCTTCCGCGAGCACGTGGTCGTAGTCGAGTCCCTCGGCGGCCATCCGCGAGAGCACGAAGTTCGCCGTCCCGTTGAGCACGCCGCGGACCGCCGAGACGTGCTCGGCCCCCAGGTCGTCGACGGTCGCACACACCGGGATGGCGCCGCCGACGGTCGCCTCGAAGTACACCTCGCCCGCGGAGTCGGCCTCCAGCGCGCGCACGTCGGCGTAGCGTTCGGCGACCGGGCCCTTGTTCGCGAGCACGACGTGGTTATCGCGCTCCAGTGCGGTGCGCAGATGCGAGAACCCCGGCTCGGCGTCGCCGAGCGTCGTCGGCGTCGCCTCCACGAGCACGTCGTACTCCGCGGCGAGCGCGTCGCCGGGGTCGTCGCCGCCGAGCGCCTCGCCGGCGTCCTTGCGCGCGAGCGCCGTCTCCACGTCGACGCCGTTCGGATCGAGGACCGCCGACGAGGAGTCGGCCAGCGCCGTCACCGTGTGGCCGTACTCGGGTGCCAGCTCCGCGACCGAGCGGCCGACCGCGCCGGCCCCGAGGACGCAGAGCTTCATCGGCTGCCCTCCAGGGGCGCGATGACGTCGATGTCCTTCTCGGCGGCGACCTCTCGGACCGTCTCGACGACGCGCGCCGTCTCGCCGGCGTGTGCCCGCAGGCGGAGCCGGGCGCTCGAGTGTGCCGACGAGCCGGCGCCCGCCGGCGCCGACAGGTCGATGTCGGCGACCGAGGCCCCCGAGCAGTCCTGGATCTTCTTGAGCGTGTCCGACAGGTCCGTGTCCACGAGGTGGCCAACGAGAACGACCGTCACCTCGTCGCCGTACTCCTCGGCGTCGGCCTGGATCACGTTGACGCCGCGGTCGCGGAGGTCCGCGAGGAGCCCCTCGAAGCGGTCCGGCGGACACTCGATGTCGACCTCGACGGGGATCCGGCCCCGCGGCGTGAGGCTCCCGCGCTCGTGGAAGATCGACAGCAGGTTCGCGCCGTGGTCGGCGATGGGCTTCAGCGCCGCCAGCAGCTGTCCGGGTTCGTCGACCAACTCGAGCCTGATGGTGTGTGCCTGCAACTCGGTCTTGTGGCCGCCGTCCGTCTCCGGGGCCTCCTCGGACGCCACCGGCTGCTCGCCGGAGGCGGGCGTCGACTCGGAGGGCATCTACCGTGCCCTCCGGTCGGCCGCGTCCGTCCCCGCCGGGGCGCTGTCGCCGACGCGACGACTGCCGGCCTCGCCGCTCGTGTCCGCCGTCGACCGTGTTCCGCCGGGGGGTGTGGCTCCGGACCCGATAATTGTGATCGGCGTGCGGGGCTGGGTCGCTCGTTCGCAGCCGTCGCGCCGACCGTGGGTCGTGCCACTTGGCATACTTGCCCTGTGTAGACGGGGAGATGATAAGCCTTCCACCGTGGCGATGCTTGCCAGTGTGTGAACGATCCTGTGAATCAGCCGACGGTCCATCGGCGTATCGGCGGTATCGTCGACGGTTCGACGGACCGACGGAGCCATCGACGGTTCGACGGAGTCGCGGCCGACCGAACCGACGGCTCCTGCCGGCGCGACCCGCCGGGAGCGAGAACGAGAGAGAAAAGCGGGTTCCGACCGCGCCGGCCGGTGCGCTACCTCAGATGTAGTCGATCGACTGGGGCAGTTCCAGCTTCATGCCCTTGCGCTCGCGGATCTCCATGATCTTCTCGCGCTGGAGGTTGTCGACCAGCACGCGGAAGCCCGCGTTCTCCGTGTTCCAGGAGGCGCGGCCCTCGGTGGCCGAGCGAATGTCGCTGGAGAAGCCGATCATCTCCTCGACGGGCGCGATGCCCTCGATGACCATGAGGTCGCCCTCCTGGTACATGTCGTCGACGCGGCCGCGGCGGCCCTGGATCTCGCCGGAGGCGTTCCCCATGTGCTCGCTGGGCACGTCGATGCGGACGTCCTGGATCGGCTCGAGCAGGCGGATCTCGCCGTCGATGAGCGCGCGGTGGACGGCGTCCCGGACGGCGGGGATGACCTGCGCCGGGCCGCGGTGGATGGTGTCCTCGTGCAGCCGCGCGTCGTGCAGGCGCAACAGTGCGCCCTGCACGGGCTCGGCGGCGAGAGGACCGTCGTCGAGCGCGTCCTCGAGGCCCTCGACGACCAGCTCCATCGTCTCGTTCAGGTGCTGGATCCCCTTCGTGTCGTCGATGAGGACGTTCGTCCCGTGGATGTGTTCCACGTTCTGGGACGTGTCCTTGTCCATGCCGGCCTCCTGCAGCGCCTCGCGGCGCTCCAGTTCGGGCATGTCCATCGACGCCTCACCCCGCTGGATCGTCTCGACGACGTCGTCCGCCATCGGCTCGACGGTGATGTAGAACTTGTTGTGACGGTTCGGCGAGACGCCCTCGACCTCGCGAGAGCCCTCCTGCGGCTGCTCGCGGTACACCACGATGGGCTCGCCGGTCTGCACCGGGATGCCCTGGTTCTTCTGGATGCGCTGGGTGATGACCTCGAGGTGGAGCTCACCCTGCCCGGAGATGAGGTGTTCGCCCGTGTCCTCGTTGATCTCCACGCGGATGGTCGGGTCCTCCTTGGCGACCTGCTGGAGCGTCTTGATGAGCTTCGGCAGGTCGTCCATCGACTTCGCCTCCACGCTCTTGGTGATGACCGGCTCGGAGATGTGCTCGATCGACTCGAACGGCGTCATCTCCTTGTCGGAGACCGTGGAGCCCGCGATGGCGTCCTTCAGGCCGGTGACGGCCGCGACGTTGCCCGCGGGGACGCCCCGGTCGAGCTCCTCGCGCTCGCCGCCCATGTAGATCCCGACCGACTGGACGCGGTTCTTCCCCGCGGTGCCGGAGACGTACAGCTCCTGGCCCTTCTCGAGCGTGCCCGAGAAGACGCGACCCGTCACGATCTCGCCGGCGTGCGGGTCCATCCCGATGTCGGTCGCCATGAAGACGATGTCGCCGTCGCGGTCGACGGTTCGCATGCTCTCGGCGACATCGGACTCGTCGTCGCCGCGCCAGATGCGCGGGACGCGGAACGGCTGCGCCTTCAGCGGGTTCGGGAAGTGCTCGGCGACCATGTCGAGCACGACGTCCGACAGCGGCGTGCGCTCGTGGAGCTCCTGCCGCTCGTGGTTCTGTTCCAGCTCGATGATGTCGCCGAACGACATGCCGGTGCGCTGCATCGACGGGAGCGAGACGCCCCACTTGTACAGCGCCGAGCCGAACCCGACGGTACCCTCCTCGACGGAGACGGTCCAGTCTTCCTCGATGTCGTCCATCTCCTCGGTCATCCCGCGGATGAGCTCGTTCACGTCGGAGATGACCGCCTGAAGCCGCTGTTGCATCTCCTCGGGCCCCTCCTGGAGCTCGGAGATGAGGCGGTCGACCTTGTTGATGAACAGCGCCGGCTTGACGCCCTCGCGGAGCGCCTGCCGGACGACGGTCTCCGTCTGGGGCATCGCGCCCTCGACGGCGTCGACCACGACCAGCGCGCCGTCGACGGCGCGCATCGCGCGGGTCACGTCCCCGCCGAAGTCGACGTGGCCGGGCGTGTCGATGAGGTTGATGAGGTGGTTCTCCTCCTCGTACTCGTGTGTCATCGAGACGTTCGCCGCGTCGATGGTGATCCCGCGCTCCTGCTCGTCCTCCTCGGTGTCCATCACGAGCTGCGTCGCCTCGTCCGCGTCGGCGATCATGCCCGCGCCGGCGAGCAGGTTGTCCGTCAGTGTCGTCTTCCCGTGGTCGACGTGAGCAGCGATGGCGATGTTCCGGATCTGCTCCGGCTGATCCATCAGTTCCTCACATTCCTGTACGATTTTCTTTCGTCGGCCCATTACCGACCGGTATTCTCCGCCCGGTCAAAAGGGTAGTGCTTTGCCGACGCCGAAACCCTCGAATCCACGGGCCACACCGCGTGGTACGCCGTCTCGTGGGTCGGTTCGATCGCCGTCGTGCGCCCACTCGATCGGCACAAGAGTCAAATCGATCCGGACCATGCCAATCACACACATGGATATCCGAGTCCGCGGCGCCGTCCCGCCCGACCCCTTCCTCGGGGCGGCGACGCTGTTCGAGACCGAACACGACCTCTCGCTTCCCGTCGAGGTCCAGGTTCGCGAGAATCCCGACGAGCGGACGTGGGCGGGCCACTACGACGACCGCCACGTGCTCAACGTCTCCCGGAAGGCCGCCACCTCGGCGATGGCACGCGAGCTCGCGCTCCACGAGCTGTCGCACATGGCTCGCTACGAGGAGCCGCACCCGTCGCACCACCAGTCGACGGACGAGGCGCTGTTTCTCGCGCTGTCGGGGGCGTCGGTCGAGCGCCGGAAGGTGCACCACTGCTACCAGATCGCGAACCACATGAAGGACGTGTACGCCGACGACATCACGCTCTCCGTCGGCCCGGGCGAGAAGCTGGCGACGTTCTTCGAGTCGCAGTTGGCCGCGGCCGTCGCCGACCGCCCGCGCGATCACCCCCATCCCGACTCGCGACGCATGACGCCCGGCTCGGACCCGGACATCACCGCGGTCAACGCCGCGTTCGCGCTGGCGATGTGCGAACGCCACGGTCTCGTCGACGAGGGACATCGCCTGTACGATCTGGTCCACGCCGCCGCCGACGACGCCCCGGAGGTCGACGTGCAGGGCTTCACTCGGCTGTTCCGGTCGCTCGCGGCGGACCCGTCGGAGTCGGAGTACCGCAAGGCGCTGGTCGACGCCGCGCGGCTGTACGCCGTCGACGCGGGCGGCGGTTCGGCCGCCGCGGACTGATCACGGGGACGGGTCCCGACGGAACCGAGGACTCCGATGGTGGGTGACGGCGGTAGCTACTTCGCGAGCGACCGCGAAGGGTCGGCCATGGGATCCGACCCCTCCACGGAGTCCACCGGAGCCGACCGACCGGACGGCGACACGGTCGCTCCGAGCCCGCCCGTGACCGACGGCGGCGGGACGACTCGACCGCCGTACGCGCCGGTGACGCTCCTGCGCGACTGGGTCGCCGCGGCCGTCGTCGTCGTCGGGCTGTACGCGCTCCTGTACGCGGTGCCGTTGCCGCCGTTCGGCGTCCCCGGGTACCTCCTCGTCGTCGCGTTCGACTGGCTCGAACCGGTCCTCCCGACGTTCCCGACTTCGGGCGCCTACGACGCGGCGTTCGCCGGCTTCCTCGCCGCCCTCGCGACCGTCGCCGCGATCGGCGGATCGGCGGCCCGGTCCCGCGGCGCGCGGGACGGCTGGCACGTCGGCGCGGGGTCGGGACTCGCGACCGTCGGCGTGGTCGGCGCCGTCCTCGCCGTCGGCGTGTTCGCCGCGAACGCCCGCGGCGACTACGTCCCGTTCTTGTTGGTCACGGGGACGAGCCTCGCGCTCCTCGCTGGCGGCCGCGTGCTGGCGTTCGGGCGGCTCGGCCGCCGGTCCGCCTGAAACCGACGGTTATCTTCGGGGAACCGATATGGCTCGCGAGCCGGACGGGCGCGCCCATCGCCCGTGGTCCCCACTGGTGCCGTTTCAGTACTTGAACGTTCGTCGCCGACCGGGTCCCCCGGGCGCCGACCGCGTGCTCGACGGGTCACCCGAGCAACAGCCACCCGCCAGCGGCCGTCGCGGTGAGGGTCGCGAGAAACGCCGTGAACGTGAGCGTGGCGTCCGTGCGTGCCTCACCGGTCGGCCGCCATTCGATCCCGACCGACGGCAGCCACACGGTCGCGGCGGCGACGCCGAAGCCGAACGGGAGCAGCAGCGTCACCGTGAGCCCGAACGGTCCCGCGTCGACGGCGGTCTCACCCGAGAGAACCACGAGCCCGGCGTACGCGGTCGAGAGCCCGACGAACACGCCCGCCGCAGCGTACGGGTCGTCGCCGTCCGGACCGCCGCCGAACGGCCGCAACGCCCGGCGGGCCGCCACGGTCCGCAGGAACGGGACGCCGGCGGCCGCGCCCGCGAGCACCGCGACGACGACACCCACGAACGGGCGGGTGACCGGTTCCATGCGCGAGCCACCGCGTTCCCCGGGTAAATGTCTCGTCCTCCGGGTATCACTAACGATACCATCGCGAACGCGAGGGTGAGCGGTGGCGTCGGTTCGGGGACCGGCTCGGTCCCGGTCGACGTCGATGGGGACCGAACACCTATGCGGCGAGGGGACGCAGCACTGGGCATGGCTGTCGACGCCGTGTTGTTCGATCTTGACGACACGCTCTACCCGTACGGCCCGTGTAACGAGGCGGGCACGCGCGCCGCCTTCGAGACGTACCGCGACCGCGGCGGCGGCCTCGACGCCGACGCGTTCGAGGCGCGACGCGCGTGCGCTCGCAGCGCGACCAAACGCGAGGTCGGGGCTACCGCCAGCAGCCACAGCCGCCACATCTACTACAAGCGGCTGGTCGCGGACCTCCCGGGGTCGTTCGACGCCGACCTCGCGCGCGCGCTCGGCGACGCCTACTGGGACGCGTACCTCGCGGAGATGACGGCCTTCGACGACGCTCGCCCCGCCCTCGATGCGCTCCGGGACGCCGGCGTCGACGTGGCGGTCGTGACGAACCTCACGACGCGCGTCCAACTGCGCAAACTCGCGCGCCTCGGGATCGACGACCGCCTCGACGCGCTCGTCACCAGCGAGGAGGTCGGCCGCGAGAAGCCGGCGGCGCCGGTCTTCACGACGGCGCTCGCCCGGCTCGACCGAACGCCCTCGGAGGCGCTCGTCGTCGGCAACTCGCCCGTAAACGACATCGAGGGCGGCAACGCGCTCGGGATGGAAACGGCGCTGTTCAACGGACCGGACGCCGATGCCGACGGAGGAGCCGGCGACGCGGACGCCGCCGACGCCGGCGGCACCGCGGCCGACCCGAACGATATCCGGACGCCGGACTACCGCCTGGACTCGTTGGCCGCGGTGACGGAGGTGGCGCTGTGAGCGACGAGGCGAACCCGGCGGTTCTCCGTGGGGCCCGCGAGGCCGTCGTCGAGCACGCGCCCGAACTCGCGCGGCTCACGCCCGGGCGGACCGGGAACCTCAGCGTCCGCGACGGCGACCGCTTCGCCGTCACGCCGACCGGCGTCGCCTACGACGCCTTCGACGCCGCCGACGTGCCGGTCGTGGATCTGGACGGCGAACGAGTCGCCGGCCGGATGAAGCCCTCGAGCGAGGTGCCGATGCACCGCCACATCTACCGCGGCTACGGCTCCGACGCGATCGTCCACACCCACTCGCCGTGGGCGACGACGATGGCCGTGCTTCACGAGGAGCTCCCCCCGATCCACTACATGATCGTCGCCGTCGGCAAGCGGGTTCCCGTCGCCGAGTACGCCCCCTACGGCACCGAGGAACTCGCCGCGAACGTCGTCGCCGCGATGGAGGAGGCGAACGCCACGGCCTCGTTCATCGAGAACCACGGGGTCGTCGTCACTGCCGACGACATCGAGACGGCGCTGGAGCACACCACCCACGTCGAGGACCTCTCGCGGCTGTATCTTCAGTCGTCTGCCGTCGGCGAGCCGACGGAACTCCCGGAGTCGGAACTCGACACCGCCATCGAGCAGTTCGACGGCTACGGGCAGTAGCCGGCGGGCACGCCGTCGCGACGCTCGATCGAGGTCGCCGTCGCGGTTGGGTTCCGGCAGATACAGCCGAAACGGCAAAGTGCTTACAACGTGTTCTCGGACTCATGTCCGAGGACACGCACGTGTCGGCGGAAACGTACGACACGTGGTTCGAACTCCTCGCGGACGAACCCCGGCGGCGGCTCCTCTTCGAGTTGGCCGACCGGTCGCCGTCCGAGGGAGCCGTGTCCGTTCCCGACGACATCGCCGGACCGGAGGAAGACATCGACGCGCTGTCTCTCCATCTCAGACACGTCCACCTCCCGAAGCTCGCCGACTCGAACGTTATCGACTGGAACCGCGACGCGGGGACGGTCTCGTGTGGCCCCGCGTACGATCGGGTTCGACCGCTCCTCCGGTCCGTTCGGTCCCTCGACGACATCTGCGGGCCCGAGCGCTGACCGGGTATCGGCCGACCGACCCTCCGTGAGCGGTTCGAATCGAGCGACGGTGTGCGGGACGCTGCGCGCACGGAGAGAGCCGATGCGCGCACGGAGCGGATCGAACGCGGTCGCTCGCGGGTGAGTTCTGCCGACGAACGCGAAACGGAGCGGACGCGGCGGCCGTGCCGCGAGTGTCGCGTCGGTGCCGTCGCGGTCAGCGCGCGGCGGCGGCGACGCGTTCCGCCTCCTCCTTCTGGGAGATGGCGTACGTCTGGACGTCGTAGCGGGCGGCGCCGACGAGTTGGTCCGCGAGCGCGTCGGCGGCGCTGGTCGTCGTCTTGTAGCTGGCGCCCTGGACGCCCTCGGCGATGAGCTTCAGCGACTGGTCGACGCGGCGCTGGGGCGCGACGTCGACGGCCTTCGGGACCGAGATGCCGCCGTACTTCAGACGGACGGTCTCCTCGCGCGGGGCGGCGTTCTCGACGGCCTCGACGAGCACCTGCGCCGGGTTGTCCTCGGTGCGCGCGTGGATCGTGTCGAAGGCGTCGCGGACGATGCGCTGGGCCTGCTGCTTTTTGCCGGTGTTCTCGTCGGTCTGCATCAGGCGGTTGATGAGCCGCTCGACCAGCGAGATCTCGGACTTCTGGAACTGCTTGGACGCGTGGCGACCCATCGTGTGCGCGATGGGAGTCACGGTCATGTACTTCCGCGTGGACGGGTCGGAGTACTCCATCTCCGAGACGTCCCACTCGCCGAACAGCAGCGCGTTCTCGACGGCCTCCTCGGAGTCGGCGGACTCGTCCGGTTCCGACGTCTCGGCGTCGGCGTCTTGCTCTGACTCGCTCATTATCGGACGGGTTTCTCCGCGTTGCCGCGGACGAGTTCGATCATCGACACGCCGTTCACCTTCTCGACCTTGTAGTTGACGCCGGAGAGGTCGCCCATGGCGCGACCCTTCGCGCCGCCGATCCCCGCGATGGTGACCTCGTCGTGCTCGTCGATGAACGAGATCGCGCCGTCGCCGGGACAGAACGCCGTGACCTGCTTCCCGTTCTTGATGAGCTGAACCCGGACGCACTTCCGGATCGCCGAGTTGGGCTGTTTCGCCTCGATACCCACCTTCTCCAGGACGATACCGCGACCCTGGGGGGCGCCCTCGAGGGGGTCGGACTTCTCGGAGAGACCGCGCTCGCGTCGCGCGTACTCGGAGTCGGACCACCGCCGCTTCTGGCGGTCCTTCTTGAGCTTCCGCGCGGCGTATTTGCCGTTGGCCATCGTGCACTGTGGTTTTCAGCGGAGCTACCTAAGGGTTCCCTTTCCGCGACGGCGAGACGACGCGAGAGGCGATTAGCGGTACCTCTCGTCCGATCTGCGTCCGTTTCGCGGCTTACGTCGACGGGCGCAGCGGGCGTTTCCGCTCGAATACGGCGCGCAGCGAGCGTCGTCGACACCGACCGGCCACGGGTCACTCGAAGTCACCCGTCGTGACCGCTCCGGAGAGTTCGCGACCGGCCGGCGGTCCGGGCGTCGCTCCGATAGACTGGAGCGCGTCGACGGCCCGATCCCTGACGGTCGCGCGGACGTGTTTGACGCGGGAGACGGTCGGATCGTCGATCCGGTACTCGACGGTCAGGGTCACGTTGTCGTCGCCGAGCGTCTCGATCCACGCTCTCGGAGCGGTGGCGTCGGCGACGCCCTCGACGGTCGCCACGGCGACAGCGAGTTCCCGCGTCGCCCCCGCGAGATCGTCGCCGTATGCCACCGGGACCGTCTCCCGCGCCCGCACGTGGCCTCGAGCGTACGGACGAACGACCGCGTCGGCCGTCAGTACGGTGTTCGGAACGGTGACGACCGCGTTTGCCACGGTTCCGACACGCGTCGAGCGGAAGTCGACCCGCTCGACGCGACCCTCGCCGCCGGGCCATTCGATCCAGTCGCCCACGTTGAACTCCGGGTCGGCGACGAGAAACAGGCCGCTGACGAGCGACCCGATGAGGTCCTGCCCGGCGATGCCGACCGCGAGCGTCACGGCGGCGATGACGACGGTGGAACTGGCGAGCGTCCGCCCGTAGCCGCCGGCGACGAGCCCCAACATCGCCGCGACGACGAGCACCAGCACGGTCACGTACGTTCGCGTCGCGTCGACGATCGTCGGGTTGTGCGGGTTCCGCGAGCGGACGACGCGGGCGGTCGCGGGAACGACCACGACTCGACCGACAGCGTACGCCGGAATCGCGACCGCGAGCATCCAGCCAGCCGTGACGAGCGCACTCACGAGCGCGTCCGTCGCGGTGCCGACCGGCACGGGAACCGGCACCGGCTCGGGCGCCTCGATCCGGAACGACCTCATCCCGCCGTGGCTCGCGGTCGAGCCGGAAAAACAGTCGGCGCGTACCGACGGGAGGCTCAGGCTAACTGCACGTCGTCGATGTCGAAGTGGCGCTTCGCGAGCGTCCGCGCGATCTCGATGTTGCAGCCGCCGGCGCCGATGGCGACCCCGCGGTCGGCCTCGGCGACCTCGACGTACGCGACGACGTCGTTTTGCCGGCTCACCGTCACGCCCCGAACCGCCGCCGGCGCGAGCGCGTTCGCGACGAACGCCTCGGGGGTGTCGGCGTCCTCGACCAGCTCGACCGACGCGCCGAGCTGTTCCTCGACGCGCTCGACGGTCTTCCCGCCGGGGCCGACCGCCTCGGCCATCTCGCCCGCGGGGACGAGGAAGACGAGCCGATCGCCGCCCTCGACCACGAGGCAGTCCGTCGGCGCGACGCCGACGAGCTCGTCGAACGTCCCGATGTACCGCCGCGCCTCGTCGGTGATCTCGACGCGCACCGTCAGTCGTCCGCGGACTTCACGTCGGGGGCCGAGCCCATCCGGAGGTCCACGTCGCCGGTGCCGATCGACACCGGCTTCCCGACGATGACGTTCTCGATGACGCCGTTGAGGTCGTCGGCCTCTCCGTGGATCGCCGCGTCGAGCAGGTGGTTCACCGTCACCTCGAACGCCGCGCGCGCGAGTACGGAGTCCTTCGACCCGGAGATGCCGTGGCGGCCGATCGACTCGACGGTGCCGCGGTTCGTCATGATGTCCGAGACGAGCATCAGGTGGCGGATGTTCACGTCGTCGAGCCCCTGCTCCTCGAGCGTCTCCATCGTCTCGTTGATGATGGTCTCGCGGGCCGCCTCGACGCCGAGCGTCCGGTAGATCTCGTGGATGTTGTTACACGTGGTCCGGGAGGCGTCGACGCCCTCGATCTCCAGGG
The DNA here is from genome assembly GCF_019880225.1 of Halobaculum rubrum. NCBI lineage: Archaea > Methanobacteriati > Methanobacteriota > Halobacteria > Halobacteriales > Haloferacaceae > Halobaculum > Halobaculum rubrum. Next base: position 791,752 of record NZ_CP082284.1, on the reverse strand, counting down.
CGTCGGCGAACGCCGACCCCTCGGTGTAGAGGACGTACTCCTCGTCGCCGTCGTCGTCGACCTCCTCCTTCCGGATGACGACACGAGAGACCTCCTCGATCCCCTTGAACACGATGTCCCGGAGCTCCTCGACGAGCTGGAGCAGCTCGCGGTAGCTCGGCTCGTCGGGGCCGAACTCGATCGCCGTGCCCGAGTGGCGTGTGGAGACGCCCAACGAGTCCTCGATGATGTCGGCGACGATGCCGGCGATCTCCGTCGGGTCCTCGTGGGTGGGCCACCGCTCCAACAGCGTGTCCTCGTTGAGGTCGACGCGGACGATCATGTCCGCGACGTTCGTCGACACGTCCCCGAGCGCGAGGATCTTCGTCGCCTCCAGCTGCCAGACGACCTCGTGGGCCTTCTCGCGGTCGGTCGCGTGCTCCTCGTCCAGGTGGACGACCATGATCGGCGTGTCCGGCGTCTTCCGGGCGTCCACCAGCTCGATGAGCCGGGGGAGCCCCTGGGTCACGTCCATCTCCGCGACGCCCGCGTAGTGGAACGTGTTCATCGTGTTGTGCGTGACGACGCCCTCGGCGGTGGTGAACGTCTCCAGCCCCTCCACCGAGAAGTCGTACACGTACTCGTGGTCGCTCTCGACCGTCTCGATCGAGGCGATGCGGTCCCAGACTACGTCTCCGTCGACGGCGCGTTCGAGTTCGACGAGCGCCTCGGAATCGACGCCGGCCTCCTTCGCCTCTTCGAGGAGTCGGGCGAGGCGGTTCCGACCGATCCGCTGTCGGTTCGTCGCGGCGTTCACCTGCCGGCTCGGGATGCCGGCCTCCGAGGCGACCTCGCGCAGCGCGTCGCCGAAGTTCGGGACCTGGTCGGTCGTGTCCGGTCCGTCGGCGTCGACCGCGTCGGCGAGGTCGGCGAGCGCGGCGCCGCGCTCGCCGACCATCCCGACGCGATCGTGGAACCGTCCGACGTGCTTCGCGGGGACGCGAAGCGTCCGGGAGTCGTCGGTCCGGCCGAGCGTGGCGTAGACTCCGACACGCGACAGCAGTAGCGCGATGCCGGCGGTGAGTCGCCCGCTCGTGGAACTCGACCGGATCGAGTTCGACCCGACGTTGCCGTCGCCGCTGAAGTAGCCGCAAAGGAGTGCGCGGACGAACTCGTCCGGGGCGCCGACGGCGAATCCGGGGACGACCTTCTCGCCGTCGTCCATACACGTCGCGCGAAGCAGGTCCGCGAGGACCGTTCCGTTCACACGGATATCGTAGCCGTCGGCGAACCCGCTCGTGTTCTCGTACTCGTTCACCGAGAGGTCGTACCGCTCTGCGAACGCCCGAACGCCCTCCTGGAACGTCTCGTCGACGTTCGACACGGAGGTGTAGTACTCCGTCACGTTCCCCTCGGCGAGCCAGGCGCCGAAGAAGAATCCGGTCGTCTCATCGAGCGGAAGCTCCTCGGGCAGGCCGACGCTCCCCCCAACCGGATACGCGTATCCCTCCTCGATGTCGCCGGCGTCGAGCGCCGATCGCTTGTTTGCGACCTGCGAGTTCCCGGCGGGGAACGTCGCATCGGTGGTCGCGCCTCCGTCGGTGAGCGTCGACGTGAACCAGTAGTTCTCGCCCGAGAGGTGCTCTCGAAGGTCGACAGCGTCCGGAGCGTCGCTGGCTCCGTCGAGGTCCGCGACGACCGGGATCCAGTCTCCCTCGTCGAGGTCTGCTCCTGTCACCGGGACGACATCGTTGTCGCGGCGGGTGACGAACGAGTGGGCCTTCGTCGCCCGGATCGTCCGCCCGGACTGCAGCTCGAACCGAAGCAGTTCCTCGGGCGTCTCGTGCCGGCTGATCTCCTCGACCGGCTTCCACTCGACCTGTTCGTCCGTCCGCAGGCTCGGAACCTCCAGCCCCTCGGGCGCGAGTGCGACCTCGTGGCCGTCGATCTCGCGAACCTCCAGGGACTCCATCAGCGTGTCGACGAGCGGTCCGATCTCGGCCACGTCGGTCTCGCCGTTCCGGCTGACGAGCACGCGTTCGTCCGCGGGGACGCTCATCTGCGTTCCGGGCTCGCCGATACTCTGCGCGGAGACGGTCCCCACGGGGTCGAGCGGGTCGACGCGCGTGTCGAGGTAGCGCGACTCGGAGGCCTGGGCGATCTCGTTGGCCTGCTCGACGGTCACGCCGCCGCGCCCGTCGATGTTCTCGTAGATCTCGTCTTTCAGTCGCCGCGGCAACTCGGTGTCCTCGACGACCAGCGCGATGTCCTCGGTGACCCCGTCGTGCGCGTCGACGAAGCGGTCGACCGACCCGCTGTCAGTCATCGCTCACCCCCACGCCGCCCGCCTTGTCGAGGCCGGGCCCGGCGTACTCCGAGAGGTTCGTCGGCGCCTCGCGGCGACCGAGGAAGCGCTCCTTCTCCTCCTCGGATCCGAACTCCGCGTCGACGACGCGGTCGGTGATCTGTTCGATGTCGATGGGGGTGTCCTCGTTGGAGGACACTTTCACCGGCGAGGTGCCGTCCTCGCCGAACTCGAACTGGACGATGGTGTCGGAGGTGTCCCGAACCGTGCCGTCGTACTGCGTCTCCAGTTCCGAGAGCGCGTTGATGAGGCGACGCTGCAGGTAGCCGGACTTCGAGGTCCGGACCGCAGTGTCGACCAGTCCCTCGCGGCCGCCCATCGCGTGGAAGAAGAACTCCTCGGGGGTGAGCCCCGAGCGGTAGGAGTTCTCCACGAAGCCGTGGGCCTCCGCCGAGAGGTCGTCCGCCTCGTAGTGCGCGAGCGTGCGGTCCTCGTAGCCGCGGTTGATGCGCTCGCCGCGAACCGCCTGCTGGCCGACGCAGCCCGTCATCTGGGTCAGGTTCAGCATCGACCCGCGGGCGCCCGAGCGAGCCATGATGACCGCCGGGTTGTCGTCGGCGAAGTGGTCCTCGGCGATCTCGCCCGCGGAGTCGCGGGCCTTGCCGAGCGTCTGCATGATCTTCATCTCCAGCGTCTCGTCGATCGTCCGGCCGGGCAGGCTCTCCAGATCGCCCCCCTCGTACGTCGAGATCAGCTCCTGAACCCGCTCGTACGCCGAGTCGATCGCCTCGTCGACCTGCTCGGTCGCCTCCGGCGGGATCGACTCGTCGTCGATACCCAGCGAGAAGCCGAAGTGCATGATGGCGCGCATCGCGAGCGACGCCACCTCGTTGACGAACACGCGGGCACGCGTCTTCGAGTACACCTTCGTGAGGGTGTCGACGACCTCGCCGCCGAACGCGCCGACGGCGTCCTCGTCGATGGTCCCCTCGACGAGCTGGCCGTTCTCGATGCGGACGATGTCGCCCGTCGAGGAGGTGAACTCGAGGTTCAGGTCGTCGGGCAGCAGCTCCGAGAAGACGGTTCGACCCGTCCAGATCGCCTGGCCCGCCTCGTTGGTGCCGTCCGGCTCGGGCAGCTCGTCGACCGAGGTGGCCCGGAGCAGGTCCAGCGCCTGCGTCTCGGTGAACTCGGGGTTCTCGTGGGTGAGGAGGTACGTCCCCGAGATGTGGTCCTGGATGGCGCCGATGATGTTCTCGCCGAAGCGTGGCGAGAGCATCTGCTCTTGCACGCGCATGAGGACGCGCGCCTCCGCGCGCGCCTCCTCGTTTTGGAGCGCGTGCATGTTCATCTCGTCGCCGTCGAAGTCGGCGTTGTACGGCGGGCAGACGGTCGTGTTCAGCCGGAACGTCTTGTACGGCATGACCACGACCTCGTGGGCCATGATCGACATCCGGTGCAGCGAGGGCTGCCGGTTGAAGATCACGATGTCGCCGTCGACCAGGTGGCGGTTGACCTCCCAGCCCGGCTCGACCTTCTCGGCCAGCTCCTCGCAGTTCTTCTCGGTTACCTTCAGCCGGCGGCCGTCGGGCCGCTTGACGTAGTTGGCGCCGGGGTGGGCCTCGGGCCCGTTGCGGACGTACTGCCGGGCGCGGTCGAGGTTGCGCTCGGCGACGTTCATCACCTGTGTCATCTCCTCGGCGACCCGCTCGGGGACGCCGACCTCGTTCAGCGAGAGGGTGGGGTCGGGGCTGATGACGGTCCGCGCGGAGAAGTTCACGCGCTTGCCCGACAGGGAGCCGCGGAAGCGACCCTCCTTGCCCTTGAGGCGCTGGGAGAGCGTCTTCAGCGGGCGACCGGAGCGGTGGCGCGCCGGCGGCGTGCCCGAGATCTCGTTGTCGACGAAGGTGGTGACGTGGTACTGGAGCAGCTCCCACAGGTCCTCGATGATGAGCTGCGGGGCGCCGGCCTCGCGGTTCTCCATGAACCGCTGGTTGATCCGGATGATGTCGACCAGCTTGTGTGTGAGGTCGTCCTCGGAGCGCTGACCGTTGTCCAGCGTGATCGAGGGACGGGTGGTGACCGGCGGGACCGGCAGCACCGTCAGGATCATCCACTCGGGGCGGGACTTCTGCGGGTGGATGCCGAGGGGTTCGAGGTCCTCGTCGGGGATGTCCTCGAACCAGTCGCGGATGTCGCTCGGCATCAGCTTGTTCATGTCCTCGACGGTGAGGTCGATGCCCAGCGCCTTCTCCAGCGCTTTGCGGTCCTCCTTGCGGGGGCGGAACTCGCCGGAGAGGATCTCGTTGATCCGGTCGAGCGCGATGCCCGTCTCGTCGGCGAGATCCATCGGGGACATCGCCTCGCTCTCGTCGACCTCCTCGTCGTCGTCCTCGGGCTCGTCGGGCTGCATCGCGCGGGTGATGAGCTCCGAGTAGTCGCCCGAGAGCACGTCCTGCACCTCGTAGTAGGTGGTCGGCTTCTCGTGTTTGATGTCCGCCTGCGGCTCGCCGCAGTGCGGGCAGGTGCTGGCCTTGCGGGCCTGTCGGACCGCCGACTTCAGCACGTCGGTGGGGTCGCCGCCCAGATCCTTCGTGCGGACGAGCTTCTCTTTGTACTCGTCTTTCTCCTCTTCGGTGAGCGCGAGCCGGCCGCAGTTGCGGCACGTCGCGCGCAGCAGCCGACGGATGAGCTTCGTGAAGCCGACGTGGATGACGGGCGCCGCCAGCTCGATGTGGCCGAAGTGCCCGTTACAGGACCCGGAGTGTTTGCCGCAGGTGCGGCACTCCAGTCCCGGGTCGATGACGCCCAGCCGCGGGTCCATCAGCCCCATGTCGATGGGGTAGCCGTCGTCGTCGTACGTGTCCGCGGTGATGACCTTCGTCGCGGACATGTCTCGATACGTCTCCGGGTCCATCAGCCCGAAGTTGATGCCGCCGATCTCTTTGGGTGTCTGGCCTGCCATAGTTAGACTGCGTCCTCAAGTTCGAGGGTCGGTCGAATGCCGAGCGCCTTCATCTCGTCGAGCAGCAGCTTGAACGCGTAGCTGATCTCCATCTCGTGGATGTCGTCCTCGTCGCCCGTGATGGGGTCGTAGATCCGACGCTGCTCCACGTCCTCGACGGCCACCATCCCCGTCTCCTCGGAGATGTACACCGTCTCCTTGTCGGAGGCGTCGAGCAGCCGCTCGTTCAGCGCCAGCGCGGCGCCGTGGCCGATGAGCACCTCCCGCTCCATCTCGCCGACGCGGAGACCACCCTCGCGGGCGCGCCCCTCGGTCGGCTGGCGGGTGAGCACCTGCACCGGCCCGCGCGAACGGGCGTGCAGCTTGTTGCTCACCATGTGGTACAGCTTGTGATAGAAGATCGTCCCGACGAAGATCTCCGCCTCGATCTTCTCGCCGGTGACGCCCGAGTACATGACCTCCTTCCCCGAGGACTTGTACCCGTGCTCCTCCAGCGACGAGCGGAGCGCGTCCTCGTCTTCACCCTGGAACGCCGTGCCGTCGACGCGGCGTCCCTCCAGCGATCCGACCTTGCCGCCGAGCATCTCCAGCACGTGGCCCACCGTCATGCGCGACGGGAGCGCGTGCGGGTTCATCACGAGGTCGGGAACGAGCCCGTCCTCGGTGAACGGCATGTCTTCTTGCGGAGCGAGGTGCCCCACGACGCCCTTCTGGCCGTGCCGGGACGCGAACTTGTCCCCGAGCTCGGGGATCCGCTCGTCGCGCACCGAGACCTTCGAGAGCTTCGAGCCGTCCTCGCCCTCCATCAGCGTGACCGTGTCGACGATACCGGATTCGCCCGAACGCATCGTGACACTGGTCTCGCGCCGCTTCTGTGGGGAGAGCCCGCCCATGTCGTCGGGCTCCTCGAGGAACCGCGGCGGCGACGTCTTCCCCAGCAGGACGGAGTTCTCGTCGACCTTCGTCTCGGGGTTGACGAGGCCGTCCTCGTCGAGGTGGGTGTACGCGTCCTCGCCTCGAGCGCCGCGCACGTCCTGGGAGGGGACCTCGAAGCGGTCCTCCTGGCCGCCGGGGTAGCGGCGCTCCTCGCCCTCGTAGGTCCGGAAGAAGTGCGAGCGCTGCATCGCGCGGTCGACGCTCCCCTTGTTCATGACGAGCGCGTCCTCGATGTTGAACCCCTCGTAGGACATGACCGCGACGACGAAGTTCTGCGCCGAGGGACGCTCGTCGAACCCGATCTGTTCGGTGGTCTGCGTCTTGACCATCGACAGCTGCGGGTAGTGGAGCAGGTGCTGGCGCGTGTCCGGCCGGATGCGGTAGTTGGCCGACGGCAGTCCGAGCGACTGCTTCATCATCCCCGCGCCCATTGTAATGCGCGGCGAGGCGTTGTGCTCGGGGTACGGGATCATCCCCGCACCGATGCCGAAGATGAGCTGCGGGTCGATCTCCAGGTGCGTCGTCCGCGAGTTGACGTCCTCCTCGTCGGTGGCGACGTAGATGTCCTCCTCCTCCTCGGCGTCGATGAACTCGACGATGCCGTGGTCGACGAGGTCCTCGAACTCGATCTCGCCGTCCTCCAGCGCCTCGATCGTCTCGTCGTCGAGGAGCGGCTCCCCGTTCTCCACGACGATGAGCGGCCGCCGAGCGCGGCCGGCGTCGGCGTTGACGATGACCTCGTTGGTGCGGTCCTTCACCGAGACGTTCACCATGTCGGAGACGTCGCCGCGGCGGCGCGCCTCACGGATCTGTGCAGCGAGCTGGGTCGGATCCGGGTGGGTCCCGACCAGGCTCCCGTTGACGTAGACTTTCGCTTCTCGTTGTTGGCTTGCCATATGTTAGTCGTCCGCGGACGCGCGGTCGACGCCCTTGATGCCGGGGATCCCCTCGACACCCATGGACGCGAGTTCTCGCTTCAGTCCCTGTTCGTCCTCGACGTTCTGGGAGAGCTCCATCGCCTGCGCGAAGTTCTTCACCAGCCCGCAGTTCGGGCCCTCCGGGGTCTCGGAGGGGCAGATACGACCCCACTGGGTCGCGTGCAGGTCCCGCGCCTCGAAGTGCGGCTGCGACCGCGACAGCGGCGAGCGGAGGCGACGAAGGTGCGACAGGACGCCCATGTAGTCCGTCCGGTCGACGAGCTGGGAGACGCCCGAGCGGCCGCCCACCCAGTTCCCCGTCGCGATGGGGTGTTCGAGCCGCTCGGTCAGCACGTCCGAGCGAACGACCGTGTTGACGGTGAGCTGCCGGTTGCGCATGTTGGCGCGCTCGAGCTGGTACTTCACGTCGCGCGCCAGCTTGTTGAGCGCCGTCCGGAACAGGTCCGTCATCAGGTCGCCCGAGACCTTGAGGCGCTTGTTGGCGTAGTGGTCCTTGTCGTCGGACTCGCGGCGGTCGAGCGCGAGCTCGAAACAGGCCTCGGCCATCCGGCAGAGGTAGTACGCCTTGTTGATGCGGACGTCCTCCTCCTCGACGCCCTCCTCGTGGAGGTGCGGCAGGAGGTAGCGGTCGATGACGTAGTTGGCTCGCTTGAGCTGGTAGTTCTTCCCCTGGCCCGAGGCGACGCGCTCGCCGAGGGTCTCGATGGCCTCCTCCTCGGTCTGAACGTCGGCCTCCTCCAGGTTCTCCAGCATGAACTTCACGATCTCGGGGTCGTCGGAGACGCGGTGGACGATCTCCTCGTCGGATTCCAGCCCGAGGGCGCGCACGAGCGTGACGAAGTTGACCGAGCCGGACACCGACGGGAAGCTCACCTCGAGCAGCCCCTCGCGGTTGCGCTCACAGAGGACGAGCGCGCGGTAGCCGCGGCGCTGAGAGAACGTCTTGGCGACCTGGATCTCGTCGCCGTACTTCGAGTCGTACTCCGCGAGGATCTTGTTGGGCGCGAGGTCCTCGCTGGTCATGAGCACGCGCTCGGAGCCGTTGACGATGAAGTAGCCGCCGGGGTCGACGGGGTCCTCGCCGATCTCGATGAGCTCCTCGTCGGAGAACCCGGAGATGTTGCACTTGTTCGAGCCGACCATGATCGGCATCCGGCCGACCTTCGTCTCGGTCTGGTCGACGACGGTCTCCGGCTCGTCCTCGCCGCCGCGGATGATCTTCATCTCCATGAAGACCGGGGCGGCGTAGGTGATGTTCCGGAGGCGCGCCTCCTGCGGGTACAGCAGTTCCTCGGAGCCGTCGGCCTCGCGGACGCGCGGGGTCGTCATCCGAACGTCGCCGAGTTCGACGTAGACGGGCTCTTGCCCCTCCTTGTCGCCGATGTCGGTCTCGATCGTCTCCTTCTCGTCGACCACGCGCTGCATGCCGCGGTCGAGGAAGTTGTTGAACGACCGGAAGTGGTGCTCCGCGAGCCGCTCCTGGGAGAAGTACTCCCGGGAGACGGAGCGTCGTGCCTCCCTGTTCATTCTACCACCAGTCGGTAGACGATCGCCGTGTCGGTGGTTCGTGAGTCCCGTTCGACGCGGATCACGTCGCCCGTCTCGGCCTCGTCGGGCACCGCGGGGTCCGTCCGCTTGATCTTGGGGAGATCTGTCCGTTTGATGTTGTACTCGTCGAGCACCTCCTCGATCTCGTCGTCGTCCTCGAGGAGCGTGTGATCGGGTACGAGTTCGTGTTCGCTTACGTTTACCATGGCTTGGGGAAGTTCGTGGTCGCGCGCGGCCGTGTTTGCTGGGGAGAAGTCTTCACGAGATACTACGGCGGTATATACGTCCCGGCCACATAACGCTTGTCAAACGAGTTGGGGACCGGTAGCTGGCCACCACACCGCTTGCACGGTAGCCGATCCGTCCCCGCGGATATGAACGTTACGGCGCACGGTATCGCGGGACACGGCGGGATCGGATGAGAAGTCTTAATTACGTACCCGGGAAAGGAATGAATGCGCAGAGGCGTGGTGGAAACCCGCCGACGCGATGCACGCCCGGATGGTGTAGTGGCCCATCATACAACCCTGTCACGGTTGTGACGCGGGTTCAAATCCCGCTCCGGGCGCTTCTTCCGACACGTTTTGAACGATGTGCGGTGCGAGCTATCCGTGCCGCAGCGGATCCACAGTACGCGCGAACCTCAAGTGTTGAACGAACAGAGGTATCTGATGCAACCGTAGTTCGAACCCCCTGTGTGTCATATCCTCGTTCAGCTTCGGAAGCGCTCGTTGTGGCGAGATCCGATCTCAATTTCATATTCCATGACAAACTATCTGGAATATGGCCCATGGAACGGTGAACACCAAACAGGTAGGCGACGAAACGGAAGCCGACGCACTTCGAACTCTGATCTCGAACGGATACAACGTCTCGATCCCGTTCGGTGACAACGACGCGTACGATCTGATCGTCGACAACGGAGACCGACTGTTCCGTGTTCAGTGCAAGACCGCTTGGCAGAACAAGTCTGAGACGATACGGTTCAATACACACTCACAAACGACGCGGGACGGCGCGTATCACGAGACGACGTACGCCGATTCGGTTGATGCGTTTCTCGTTCGATATCCAGAGACGGGAACGTTCTATTGGATCAGGGTCGATGACGCAACATCACAGAAGATGGAGCTTCGATTCTCCGCCGATATCGACCACCCTTCGATTAACTGGGCTGAGGAGTACGAATTTGACGGATCTATTCCGTACGAATAACCGGTTCTCCGAGGTTATTGGGGCAACGTCCAGATCGGCCACTAACCCCTCAGTCTACAGCCTCCCGCCGTGGGGCAAGTGATCGTGTGCTGACTGCTCCATGTCGATACCGCCGATGTCACCGAGGAGATGTACGCCGCGTTCGACCGTACGCTGCCGTTGGCGGAGACGCACCGCGAGACCTCCCTAGAAAATGGGGCACTGTCGATCAGTCGGTCAGAGGACAACCAGCAGGAACGCGACGAGAAACCCGGCGGCCATCAGCAGCATCACCACGACGAACACGCCGAGCACCGGCTTCTCGACCGCGCCGGCGACGAGCTTCGTTCGGATCGAGCCGTCCCCGCCGCCGGCGCTCACGACCGCATCACGTCCATGCCCCCGCTTGGGTGTCGGCCCGGATAACGCTTCACTCGTCGGGCTCGTTTCGATCGTCCCGGTCGCAGTTCTCGCCGTCCGGGTCGCCTCGACCGCGGTCGCTCGCCCTGGGACTTGCACCCTCGTCCGGGGTCCGGCGCTCGCGGACCCGCACCGTGGTCGCGGTCTCGCTCGCGTCGTCGACGACGAGCGCCTCGCCGACGCCGGTCGGCAGCCGCTCGGCGAGGCCGTCGGCGACCGCGAGCGGCCTGGCCGCCGCGAGCGCGTCGATGTCGGCGCGGCTGTGCAGCCGGTGAGCCACCAGCAGGTCCGCCTGCGAGACCGCGACCGCCGGCAGCGCCGCGGGTCGTTGCGTGGCACACGCGAGCGAGACGCCCGGCGCGCGGCCGCGGGTGAGCAGCGTCGCCAGCGCGTCGCCGGCGACGCCGTCGAAGAACGCGTGCGCCTCGTCGACGAACAGCCACGGCAGGCGGTCGATCGTCTCTCGAACTCGCGCGTCGTACAGCCCGCGGGCGACGGCGGCACAGACCGCCCCGGCCGCGGCCGGCGGGAGACCGGAGCAGTCGAGCACCGTCGGCTCGCCCGTGGCCAGCGCCCGCGGCGCGAGCCCGTCGGGGTCGAACGCGTCCCACTCGGCCGCGAGCGCGAGGTGCGTGTCCGCGGCACGACGGGCCGGGCGGGCGGCGTCCGCGTCGTCGACGTACTCGCGCGCGGCAGCGACGGACGGAGCCGACGACTCGGCGACCGCGCGCCACACGAGCGAACCGACCGCGCCCGCCGGATCCAGATCCAGCAGCGTCGGCCACGCCGCCGGCGGGACCGCGTCAGGCCTGACCCGGGGATGACGGTGAACCGTCCCGCCGTCGGCCGCGAGTCCGGAGAGCACGCCCATCGGATCGATCACCACCGGCGCGACCCCGTCGGCCGCGACCACGCCTTCCGCCAACACCGCGAGCGTGTGCGTCTTGCCCGCCCCGCGTTTACCGACGACGAGCGCCGCGTGTGGGCTGTCGACGTCGACGGCCACGCGGGCGCCGACGCTGTCGTCCGGGGCGCGAAACCGCCCGAGCGGCGCGATCGGTCCGGCGGTCGGTCGATCCTTCGACCGGGACTCGTCGTCGCCCTCCGGCTCGCGTCCGTACCCGGTCCCGCCGTTCTCCCTGCCGATCACGTGCACGGCGGGGATGGTCTCGGTATCCGTGATGAACCCTCGTGCGAGCGTTCAAATACGAATCCGGGGCCACCGGGACGTGTGTCTCCCGACAGCACCTCCTCGACCCGAGACGACTTCCGCGCTCGACTCCGTTCGGCCGCGGCGACGGAGCGTCGCCGCCTCGCGGAACTGCGCCGCGACGACCGCGCCATCGAGGGGCTCCCGGTCAGACTCGTGATCGCGCTCGTCGTCGGCGTCGCCAGCCTCAGCGTGATGCTCAACATGATCAGCGGCGTGCAGGGGCTCGCCGTCACCGAACTCGACGCGCGCCCGACGCCGGAGGTCACGACGCCGGGCGAGCAGGACCTCTCGGTGACGGTCGTCGACGCCGACGGCCGCCCGGTCGCGGACGCGACGATCGTCGTCGCCGGCGACACGGCCCGCCTCGACGGCGTCGCAACCGCCCGAACCGGGGCGAACGGCACGGCGACGGTCGCCGTCGCCCCGACGCTCGGCCCGAACCGCGAGCAGGGGACGCTCAGCGTCTCGATCAAGCCGCCGGCCGGCGGACAGTACGCGGACAGGCGCGGGAACACGCGGGTACTCGTCGTGGCCGAGTGATTGCACGGCCGCCGCCGACAGCATTTCCCACAAAGACTATCGAGCGGGGATAGAACACGGCCGTCCGTGCCCTCCATCACGACGCGGCTCTCGGACGGCGTCGACGACGCGCTCTCACATCTCCCGCTCGCGCTGGTTCCCCTCGTCCTCGCGGCGTTGGATACGGGCAAGATCCAGTCCGTGCTCGCGTTCGACGGCGTTCACGTCGGCGTTCGGTTCACGCTCCCGGCGTCCGTGCTCTCGACGTGGAGCCTCGTTTCGGTCCCGAACGGGGGCGGCGTCGACGCCGGCGTCCCGCCGAGCGCCGTCCGGAGCCCGGCGGCCCTCGCGCTGGCCGTCGGCGGCTTGCTCGTGTCGAGCGCGCTGTCCGCGGGCTACTTCGGGTCGCTCGCGAACGCGCTGGCGGGGGAACCCTACCGGTTCGGCGGGCACGTCCGTCGCTACCTACCCGCGTTCCTCGTGTTCACGGTGGCGCCGGTGATCGCGCTTTCGCCGCTCGTCCTCCTCGTGGGTGCGTCGTCCGGACTCGGTATCGTCGTGATGCTGTTCGCGCTGGTAGCCATCGCGGTCGCGACCTACCTCCTGTACGCGACGCCGTACCTCCTCGTCCTTCGGGAGACGGATCTCCTCTCGGCGACGCGGGCGTCCTACGCGCTCGCGGTCGACGGCGGGGCGTACCTCTCGTACGCCGTCGGGTTCGTGGCGGCGGTCGTCGTCGTCTCGCCGGTGATCTCGGCGTTCGTGGTCTCGGTTCCGCTCGTCGGCCTGGCGGTGGGGCTCCCGCTCGGCGCCGTCCTCGGCCTCGCGGGGAACCTCGCGACGATGCGGTTCGTCGCCGACGTCGATCCGCACAGCGACGCGTTCGGTACACAGCCCCCCGAAGAACTCGGGACGGTGCCGGCGGACGAGCCGACGCGCGACGAGGGTGGACGCGAAAAAGCGTAGCGCGTGGCGGCGAAGACTGACGGGCGGAGGCGCGGCCGGAGATACGGCCGGGGTACGGCCTGGAGTCCAGGCGACGCTATTTCGCCGGTTTCGGAACGACGGAGATGTTCCCGCCGCTGCGGACGCGGACCCGGTGATCGAGATACGAGAACTCCACGAAGGTGTCGTCGTTGCTGCTGCGTTCACAGATCCGGTCGAGGGCGTCCGGATCGATGACCTCGAACAGCGGCGCGTGGCGATCGGGCGCCTCGCGGCGGATCGACGCGGTCGCTTCGACGACCGCGATGCTCGCGTCGAGGGCGTCCGCGTCGAACGTGGCAGTGTACTCGCCGGTCTCCTCGTCGTAGGTAACCGACACCGACTCGGCGGGGTCGGGGTTCACCGGTCGCCTCCGCCGCGGGTCGGGCGATTATCGGTGTCGTTGGAACCGTCGGAACCGCCGACCGTCCCCCCGAGGTCGAACGCGTCGCCGCCGGTCGGTCGACGGGCGACGGTGACCCTGTCGGATCGACGGCCGAGAGTGAACCCACGCCGATCGACAACGTCGTTCATAACTGACCGGACGTTGCGCTCGTGATTGATTCTTTCGCCTGAACTGGCCGATCCCTCGATTGTCTCGTCTACCGCGCACCGTCCGATCGGTGACCACGGTGTCGTCGCCGCTGCCACGTAACACGCTGTGCTCCTAACGGACGGTATTCGAATGTTCACCGACACTCGGGCATCCATCACGTCACGTCGATGGTCGGCGACGCACAGGCGAACCTCGACTTCTACGTCGGGACGCTTGGCCTCCGACTGGTGAAGCGGACGGTCAACCACGGGGACGTGCTCCGTGCGCTCGGCGGTAACGTGACCGAGGGCGTCGGCCACGAGGTCACCGACGACGAGTTCGCGTGGCTGGACGACCTGCTGGCGGACCGACTGGGCGAGTGAGCGCCGATGAGAACTGGACGTCGATGCGCGCGAGAAGCTACTTCAGCCCGTCCGTCACCGCATTGCGTCGAGCGAGCGGACCGTGTCGGACATCAGATACGCCTCGGGACGCTGCTCGTCGCAGATCTCGAGGGCGTCGAACGTCTCTCGCCCGTCGTCGACGGTGATCCGATAGGCGTGGCTCGAGAGGGAGACGGGGCGGTCGGCTGTATCGAGGTCTGTTCGCGTCACACTAGCGGTTTCCGTCGAGCGGGTATAACTGGCGCGATTCCAGTGTTTCAGCCCCGGATACGCCGCTTTACGGCGATTCGAGAATCGGAAACATTCACCGTGTCGACGCGGGCGTGCGATCTGATCCGCGGTTCGGCGGCGCCGCCGTTCGTCACTCGTCAGCTCCCGAACAGCTCCCGGTACAGCGTCGCTTCCGCCCGCCGGAGGCGTTCGAGGAACGCGCTCTTCGAGACGCCGAGTTCGTCGGCGACCGCCTCTGAGGTCGTCGCTCGGGGCACGTCGAAGTACCCCGCCTCGACCGCCGCCCGCAGCGCCGCTATCTGTGGCGGGGTGAGTCCGAACCGTCCGGCGACGGGATCGGCTTCCTCGCGCAGCGGATACGTCCGCGTCAGGCGGACGCCGACCGTCTCGCCCGCGGTCTCCATCACGCCGCGCAGCACCTCGTGACCGACGACGGCCCCCGTGACCGTCGCGTCGCCGTCGCGGTAGCTCACGTCCTCGACGAGCAGTCCCGCCGAGACGAGCTCGTGGACGGCGCACGGGTGCTTCGAGAGGCACCGATAGGTGTCGCGCTCGCCGGCCCGCGAGCGATGGAGGTAGCGGATCCGGTCGTCGGCGTCGAGGTGCGCCGCGAGGTCGTCGTCGCGCGGCGCCCCGAACCGAAGGAGGACGTTGCCGTCGGCGCGCAACTGCGGCGGCTCCGCGCGCACCGGCACCCGCGTCGCCGCCGTCGCCTCGGCGAGCGGGCAGTCGTCGCCGCTCACGCGCACCTCGACGGCGAGACACTCCTCGATCATTGGCAGATCGTGTGGGACGGTAGCGTGTTCAACATATAAAACACCCGTATGAACGGGCGAATCGGTAAGGCCAACAACGTGAAGGATCGATCATCATGGACATCGAGGCGGTCAAAGACCGGGCCGGACCGCGGCAGTTCGGTCCGAACGACGACATGCCCGAGGAGTACCGTCGGGCGGCGACCCGGATGATCCAGTTCCACGCCAACAGCGAGGTGATGGGCGGCTACCTCGACAAGGAGTTCACCCGGCACGCGCCGTCGCTCGACCGGAAGCTGGCGAACACCGCGAAGGTGCAAGACGAGATCGGCCACGCGCAGTTGCTGTACCGCGCGGCCGAGACGCTCGGCGTGAAGACGCGCGACGAGATGCTCGCGGAACTGCAAACGGGCGAGGGAACGTTCCTCAACTGCTTCCACTACCCGGTGGACTCGTGGTACGAGGCGCCGATGATCGACTTCTTCGTCGACGGCGGCGCCATGCGCCGGCAGGCCACCCTGAAGTCGACGAGCTGGACGCCGTACGCCCACGCGATGGACAAGGTGTGCTTCGAGGAGGGGTTCCACGTCAAGCACGGCGAGTCCATCCTGCGGGAGCTGATGCGGGGGTCGAAGGCGACACAGGAGCGCACGCAGGAGACGTTCGAGGAGTGGTGGCCGCGCATCCTCCAGTTCTTCGGGCCGACGAACGACGAGTCCACCCACAACGACTTCGCACAGGAGGTCGGCCTCAAGACGACCTCCAACGACGAGCTCCGCAACTCGTTTCTGAACATGTACATCCCGAAAGCAGAGAAGTACGGCCTGGAGATCCCCGAGTATCCCCGGGTCTTCGAGCGCGACGACGGAACGATGGCCGTCCGCGAGGACGACCTCGACTGGGAGGAGTTCTGGACCATCGCGAAGAACGACTTTGAGGGAAGCCACGAACAGATCGGCTCGCGCGCCCGCCGGCAGGAGGCCGTCGCGTGGGTCCGCGAGAGCCTCGACAGCTGGGAGCGCGGCGCCCCGGGAACGCCGCAGGCGGCCGACTGACCATGATCTGGGAAGTGTTCAGACAGGAGAAGCCGGGGGACTACCACCGCCACGTCGGTAACGTCCACGCGCCCGACCGGGAGATGGCGAAGCTGTTCGCACAGATCCAGCACGCTCGCCGGATGCAGACCAACTCCCTGTGGGTGGTGCCGCAGTCGGAGATCGGCGAGGTCGACGCGGAGGAGGCCGCCCTCGGCGGCCGCACCGACAAGTCCTACCGCTGGGCGATGACGTACAACGACATCGACGCGTCGTTCGCCCAGGAAGTGGAAGACAGCGAGGCCGAACAGCGCGAGGCGGCCCGGAAGCGTCGCGAGCAGCTCGAATCGGAGGGCGAGCTATGAGCGGAAGCGACGACGCGACCGACGGCGACGCCGAGCGCGTCGCGGACGGCGGCACGACCGACGAGACCGACGCGCCCGCTGTCGCTTCCCTCGACCGCGGCGATCTCACCCCCGAAGGGCAGGTCGCGCTGGAGGGGCTGCTCTTCCGCCTCGCGGACGACGAGTTCGTCCACGCCGAGCGACTCACCGAGTGGCAGATCTACGCGCCGACCATCGAGTCGGACCTCGCGCTCGCCAACGTCGCGCAAGACGAGTTCGGCCACGCGCGCCTGTGGTACGACCTCCTGCAGGAGCTCGGCTACTCAGAGGAGGAGTGCATCTGGCGCCGTCCGGCCGACGACTGGACGCACGCGACGCTCGTCGAGCGCCCCTTCGCCGACGACGGCTGGGGCGACGTCGTCGTCCGCACGTACCTGTACGACGTGGCCGAGCGCATCCGTCTGGAGGCGCTGGTCGACACCAGCTACGCCCCCCTCGCCGACCGCGTCGGCAAGGCGCTCGCCGAGGAGGAGTATCACCGCGAACACGCGCTGAGCTGGCTCGAACGCCTCGCGAGCGACGACGAGGCCCGCGGGCGCCTGCAGGCCGCCCTCGACGACCTGTTCCCGCACGCGCTGTCGCTGTGGTATCCGGGCGACCACGAGGCCGGAATCCGGACCGCCGGGTTCCGCCGCGAGTCGCTCGCGTCGATGCGAGAGGAGTGGCTCGACACGGTGGTCCCGACGCTGGAGGGGTACGGGCTCGTCGTCCCGGAGCCCGACGAGGTCACCCGTCCGGAGGCCCGCGGCCGCGACGGGAGCCACACGGACGCGTGGGTCGATCTGCGGGAGGCGTTCACCGCGACGCACCGCGAGGTCGACTTCGACCGTCCCGCGCGCTTGCGGGGGGAGGAGGCGTAGATGCCGACGAACATGCCGACGGACGTGCCGGGCGGGTCCGCCGGCGACGCCGCGGACGGCACGGGCGCCCCGTCCGACGCGGAGGCGTGCGCGCACACCTCCTACGAGGACGGCGAGGCGCCCGAGGCGTACCCGAAGACCGGCGCGGGTTCCACCGGCGTCGAGGCGGACGTGTGGGACGCGCTGTACGAGGTTGACGACCCCGAGATGCCGGTCAGCGTCGTCGACCTCGGCCTGATCTACGACGTGGCCGTCGACGGGGACGGGCGCTGCGAGATCGAGATGACCCTCACCTACACCGGCTGTCCCGCCCGCGACATGATCACGAACGACGTGCGCTGTGCGGCCGAGACGGCGCCGGGCGTCGAGGCGGCCGACGTTCGCCTGCGGTACTCGCCGGAGTGGACCGTCGCGATGGTGACCGACGCGGGGCGGGAGGCCCTCCGCGAGTTCGGGTTGAGCGTGTGATGCGCCGGAACGTTCCCGACCCGAGCGTCGCCGCGGGGGTCGCCGGGGGCGACGCGGACGACGACCCCGCCGAGTGCCCGTACTGCGGCTCGACCGACACCGAGCGCGAGCACCCGAAGGGGCCGGGCCTGTGCCGCTCGATGCACGTCTGTCGCGAGTGCGGCGAGCCGTTCGAGCGGTTCGGCTGATGGACGCGGTCGTCGTCGCGGGCGCGTTGACCGTGTTGTGGACGCGTTGATCGTCGCCGCGGGGCCGCTCCTCGACTACGCGTGCGGGTCGTCGGCATCGGCGCGCGTCTTGATCAGGAACTTCATGTCGCCCTGCAGGACGACGGTGCCGTCCCCCTTCGTCACCTCGCAGTCGATGACGACGAGGCCGGCGTCGTCGCGGCTAGACACGTCCTTCGTCTCCGTCACCTCCATCTCCATCGAGATGGTGTCGCCGATGAACACGGGGTTCGGGAGGTCCATGTAGTTCATCCCGAGGAACGCGAGGGCGGTGCGCTCGACGATGCCCGACCGATAGACGAACCCCGTCGCCTGCACGAACGTCATCGGACCGTGGGCGATGCGCTCGCCGAAGGCGTTGTCCTCGGCGTACTCGGCGTTCGTGTGCAGTTCCGTCCAGTCGCCCGTCAGCGCCGAGTGCATCACGAAGTCCGACTCGGTGACGGTGCGCCCGACGCTCACGAACTCCTGTCCCTCCTCGAAGTCCTCGAAGTAGTGCGGTTCGTAGCTGTATGCCATGTCGGCGTGTCACTCGATCACGTGAAAACCGTTTCGCGTGTCACGACTCTATTCCTCATGATTAAGTACGCTGATCCCTTGATGCCTCCATGACCGGTCCTCCACGGCGCCCTCTCCGGCACCCCGGAGTTGGTCGATGACCGACGACCCGACGACCGACCCGGACGGGACGGAGGCTCCAGTGAGCGACGGGGTCGCGCCGGCGGAGCCGTCCCGGATCACGGTGCTGCTCGTCGTCGAAGACGACGCCGACCGCGGCCTGCTCCGCGAGTTGCTCGCCGACGGCGACGGGCTCGAGCCGCGAATCGTCGATCCCGACGCCCCGGCCCCGTTCGATGCGACCTTCGACGTCTGCCTGTTCGACGTGGACGGGTTACGGGGTGTCGCCGACGCGCTCGCCGCCCACCGCAAGTCGACAGGGACGTACATCCCGACGCTGCTGTTCGTCCCGGAACGCTCCGACGACGCGGAGTCCGTCCTCTCCCGTCTCGGCGACACGGGCGACCACGTCGCCGACGTGATCGACGCGCCGATCCGGCGCGCGAGGCTCGCTCGACGACTACGGACGCTCGCCCGTGCGCGCCGCTTCGCGACCGGGCTCGAGGAGAGCCGTGACCGAAACCGGCGGATCGTCCGCCGGCTGCCGGACGCCGTCTTCGTCTGCGCCGACGGTCGGGTGGCGTACGCGAACCCCGCCGCCGCGTCGATCCTGGGTGTCGACGCGGACGCGGTTCATGGCCGCGACTTCGTGGACCTCGTCCCCTCGGTCGACCGCGACAGCGTCGCCCGCGCGCTGGAGGCCGCGACGCGGAACGGACGCAGCGAACCCGTCGAGACGGCGCTGTGTCGCACCGTGGTCCGTGACGCCGACGGAGGGGCCGAGTCGACAGCCGACTCCGGAGCGGGTGCGGCGCCGTCGACGGTCGATGTCGGATCGAATGACGCGAACACCGCGGAGGAGCCGGCCCCGGAGCCGTTGATCGAGCCCACTGCCGGTCCGCCGAGCGGGGTTCCGGTCGAGCTGACCGCGATCGACGCCGGCGCCGGCGACGTACAGGTGGTCGCCCACGACCTCAGTCAGCGCCGCGAGCGCGAGGAGCGGTTGGCGCTGTACCGGCGCGCGATGGACGAGGCGACGGTCGGGATCACCATCGCGGACCACTCCACCGAAGAGGAGCAGCTCATCTACGCCAACAACGAGTTCAAGCGGCTCACAGGGCTCGACGACGACGAACTCCTCGGACACAACCCCCGAATACTCCAGACTGGCGCGACGGACCCGGAGCCGGTCGCACGGCTCCGACGCGCCATCGACGCCGGCAGGCAGGCGTCGGTCGTCTTGCTGAACACGCGCAGCGACGGCCGGAAGTGGTACAACGCGCTCGATATCTCGCCCATCCGTGGTCCCGACGGGGAGGTGACGCACTACCTCGGGTTCCAGCGCGACGTGACCGAGTGGGTGTCCCACGAGCAGCGGCTCACCGTGCTCGATCGTGTCCTCAGACACAACGTCCGCAACCGACTGAACGTCGTGCTCGGCTACGCCGAGCAGGTCGACCACGCACTCGCCGAGATCGAGGCCGTGGTACCGGACGGTCGGCCCGACTCCGACGCATCGTCGAACGCTGTCGACCTCGATTCGGTGCGAGCCGACGTCGACCGGATCCGCGACGCGGCCGCCGACATCCTCGATCTGTCCGACAGCGCCCGTCGGTTCCGCGAGGACGTCGCCGTCGACGGTGACTCGGACCCGGTCGACGCGGCGGCGGTCGTGGTCGACGTCGCGAGCGCGCTCGCGGCCGACGCCGACGACGCGGCGGTTCTCGTGTCGACGCCCGACGAGCCGGTCACCGTCGCCGGTGCCGCCCCGATCTCGCTGGTGACGGATGAGCTGATCTCGAACGCGATCGAACACGTGGAGGATCCGACGATTCGGGGTTCGCTGTCGGTCGACGGCGACGACGCGGTGCTTCGCGTCGCCGACGACGGGCCGGGGATCACCCTCGACAGCCGCGCGCCCCTGGAGTCGGGCGCCGAGACTCCGACCGAGCACGGGCAGGGGGTCGGCCTGTGGCTCGTTCGATGGACGATCGACGCCGTCGGCGGAACCGCGGGCTACGAGGACGGCCCGGACGGCGGCGCGGTCGTCATCGCTCGGTTCCCGATCGTCGCCGACGCCGACGGCGGGGAGTGATCACCCGTCGCTGTGTCGCGTCTCGCCCCGCAGCCAGAGGTACCCGCACCCGTCGGGCGTCACCGTGACGCAGCCGTCGTCGACGCGGTAGTCGGCGTCCCCGAGGACGCGCTCGGCGTCCCCGGGATCGACGTCGAACCCGACGAGGACCTCGCGAGGCTCGCTGGCGAGGTTGTGGACCGCGAGGAGGACGCGACCGTCGTGATCGAAGCGGTGGGCCCACAGGTCGTCCGGCTCCACGTGGACGATCGAACAGTCGCCGCGTGCGATCTCGGGGCACCGCTTCCGGGCGTCGACCGCGCTCGCGACGCGCTCGAACAGCGAGCCCGGGTGCCCCCGCTGGCCGGCGGCGTCCGCCTGATACACGCCCGGCCAGCCGGTGCCGTCGACGGGGATCACGAGGTCCTCGGGGTCGGCCGTCGAGAAGCCCGCGTTCGGTTCGGCGCCGTCCCATCGCATCGGCGTGCGGACGGCCTGCCGCTCGGGAAGGGCCAGATCGGCGTGCATGCCGATCTCGTCGCCGGAGTTCACGATCGGGGTGCCCGGCAACGACAGCAGAAGCGAGTGAGCCATCGCGATCCGGTCGTGGTCGCCGTCGTACAGGTCCGCCAGCCGGAGGCGGTGGCCCCGGCCGAAGATCCACGAGTCGCCCCCGTCGCCGCCCTGACGGAACTCCTCGCGGGCGTGCTCGAGCGCCTCGTGCGGGAGCTTCAGGAGGTTCCACTCGTCGTGGTTGCGCAGGAAGTTCGCCCACCAGACGTGACCGTCGGGCTGTGCGTCGGGGATCTGCTCGAACATCCGGTACAGCGGCCAGGCGTCGCCGACGCCGACGCCGTACGTGACGTGGGAGTTGCCGACGAAGTTGAACAGCGCGTCGAACCCCTCGCCGCCGTCGAAGTAGAAGTCCAGCCGGTCGGGTTCGTCGTCCGCCTCCGCCAGCAGCACGGCCTCGTCGTTCACCGCACGGGCGCGGCGTTTCAGCTCGCGAAAGAGCCGCTGCGGGTCCTCCAGCCGGTGGGCGTCGTGCCCCTTCGGGAGGATCATCGGGTGGGCCGCGTCGATGCGGAAGCCGTCGACGCCCCGTTCCAGCCAGAACTCCGCGATCGAAAACAGCTCCTCCTGTACGTCGGGGTTGGCGACGTTCAGGTCCGGCTGGTAGCCGTAGAACTGATGGAAGTAGTGTTTGCCCGCGACCTCGTCGTACGACCAGACGCCGTCCTCGAACTCGGGGAAGATGTTCTGGGTGTGGTACGCCTCGTCGACGTGGCTCGTCCACAGGTAGTAGTCGTGGTACTTCGAGTCGGGGTCCTCGCGGGCGCGTCGGAACCACTCGTGCTCGACGGACGTGTGATTGAGCACGAGGTCCGTGATCAGCCGTATCCCGCGCGCGTCGAGTTCGGCCACCAGGTCGTCGAAGGCGTCGAGCGATCCCAGGCGCTCGTCCACGTCGCGGTAGTCGGCCACGTCGTAGCCGTTGTCCCGGAGGGGACTGGGGTAGAACGGCCGGATCCACAGGCAGTCGACGCCCAGGTCTTCGAGGTAGTCAAGGCGGTCGATCAGTCCCCTGAAGTCGCCCCAGCCGTCGCCGTCGCTGTCCCGGAACGTCTTCACGTCGAGGCTGTACACGACCGCGTCGCGGTACCACTCCGGCCGTCCCCCGTCGGCGAGCGGCGCGAACGCGTCGGCGGCGTCGGCGTCCATGTCGCTCGCTCGTGGGGACGGCCGGCGGTAAAATCCCTCGGAGCGACGCGACGAGGACGCGACCCCGACTGCGCGGCGGCGTGAACGACCCGAGCGCGGACCGTCCGACTCAGCGGTCGGTTCCGGCGAGCCGGTCGTCCCAGTCGATCCACTCGTGTTCCCAGCCGGTCTTCGCGAAGTACCCCTGCTCGGAGAACTCGGCGTCCTCCCGGCGGGTACGGTTCCGGACGCCGGCGCCGGCCTGCTCGCCCTCGACGAGCAGCGGCGACAGCGACACCGGTCCGGCCGTCTCGGCCTCGCGAACGCTCCCGGAGTCGTCGGACTCGTAGGCGACGACCGACTGGTCGGCGCCGCGGCCGCGCGGGAGCACCAGGCGACCGTCGGGCGCGAGCTGGTCGACGAGGTCGGGCGGCGGCTCGACGGCGGCCGCCTCCACGACGATCCGGTCGAAGGGCGCGTACGCCGGCAGCCCGCGCGCGCCGTCCGCGCGGTCGACGAGCACGGCGTCGTAGCCGGCCGCCGAGAGGTTCTGGCGCGCGTCGTACACCAGCCGCCGCGAGATGTCGACGGCGTGCACGTGGCGCGCTCCCGCGACCTCCGCGAGCACCGCCGCGGTGTAGCCGACGCCGGCGCCGACGACGAGGGTCTCCTCGCCCGCGGCCGGCTCGAGCGTCGACAGCAGCCGCGCGACCGTCGCCGGCGAGAGCACGCGCGCTCCCCCCTGTTCGCCCGCACGGTTCGCGTACGGCGCTTCGGCGACGAACTCCTCGCGGGGAACCGTCGCCATCGCCTCGCGAACCGCCGGCGCGATCGACCGCCCGAGGCTGTGCTCGACAGAGTCGAGCATGTCCTCGCGCAACAGCGCCGGGTCGGGTCCGTCCATTATCGGGCGAAGGCGCTCGTCGAATATGAACCGCACGCTAGGCGTCGGACGACTGGGCCCGGCCTGCAGGGAACGGCTGTGCGCGACACGCGCACTCTACGGCGAGCGTCTTTGCGGTGCCGCCTGTGAACCGAGACGATGAACGCAGACCGCCGCGAGGCAGTCGCCGACCTCCCCCCGAGCGCGAAGCTCGTGTTCGTCGTCCTGGAGAACCACGAGCGCCTGACTCAGGCGGCGCTCGCCGAGGAGACGCTGCTCCCCCAGCGCACGGTGCGGTACGCGCTGGAGGAACTCCGCGACGCCGAGGTGTTGCACGAGGAGTTGAACATCATGGACGCCCGCCAGCGCTTCTACTCGCTCGCCGACGCCGAGGAGCCGACCGACGACACGGCGGTCGGTATCGCGCCAGAATCGTCGGCCCAGGCCCGCTGACCCCGGCGGATCCGGATCAGGACGACGGCTCGCCGCGTCGCGACGGACCGACACGGCGCCGTACCCACCGTGCGACGGCAACGACCGCGATCGCCTCGACGTAGCAGCCGACGACGGCCAGCGCCCAGAAGCCTGCGTCGCCGACGACGATCCCCGCCTCGTTGTACAACGCCGTATCGAGCAGGAACGCCGCCGCGAGCGCCGGCCACGCGACGACGGTAGTCTCCGCGGGGAGCGGGGTGGCCCGAGCGAGCGCGAGGACGGTCAGCAACGCGGCGGTCACGCCGAGCGTCGCGCGGGCGGTCGGTGCAGTTCGTGAGCCGACGCGGGCACGACTGGAGGGCATCGTCCGGAGATCGGTCCGAGGTGACAAACAGCTGTCGGCGGGCGTAGGGGTGCGCGCGGCCACGACCGGTCGACACTGTTCAGTCGCGGTCGACGAACGCGAGGTAGCCGCGTCTGAACCCCGGGTACGTCCGGTACGGCGTCCCGCCGATGCGGAACGTGTTCGCGCCGTGTTCGCCGCCGAACACGGCCCAGTCGGTCTCCTTGTCGGTCCCGAAGTAGCTCGCGAGGCGAACGTCGCGGTCCCCGAACAGTTCGAACGCCGCCGCGAGCCACGCGCTTTTCGCGTCCGGGTCCGACCCGTCCATGCGCTCGGAACCGCAGCCGAACTCGGGCACACACAGCGGGCGTGTCGTACAGGCGGCGATGCGGACGAGCATCGGCCCGAAGACCTCCTCCGGACTGTGCCACTCGCTCCACGGCTGACTCGTTCCCCAGTTGAACCCGTCGACACCGGCCCAATCGACGACGTCGTCGCCGGGAAACAGCGCCTCGGCGCGAACGTCGCCCACGTCGACGTGGTTGACCGCCCACACCCACGAGACGGCGGCGCCGGCGGGGAGCTCGTCGGTCACGATCCGGTGGATCCGTCGCCACGCCCGAACGTACGTCGTCGCCGGCACGCCGGCCGCCGCCGGAGCCCACGGATACCAGTCGCCGTTGGGTTCGTGCATCGGCCGGAGCAGGAGGCCACGATCGTCGTCGGTGTCGTGCTCGCCGTCGGGACCCGCGAGCCACGCCGCGAGCGAGCGACCCCATCGCGAGAGGTACTCGTCGTACCCGCCGCGGACGAGACGGTCGAGGAGGTCGTCCGGCGTCTCGGCGGGCGTTCGCGTGTACGGTTCCCACGTGAGCAGCGGCGTCCGCCCGGCGTCCCACAGCGTCCCCAGCCTGTCGAACAGATCGTCGATCGCCGCCGGCGCCGTCGCCCACGGTTCGAAGACGGTCTGGACGTCCAGTCGGGTCGAGAGCCACGCCTCCGCGGCGGCGGCCCGTTCGAGCGACTCGGGTGCCGTTCCGAGAAACGCGCCGCCGAGACGACCGTCCGACCCGTCGATCGCCGGGCGGCTCGAGGCGCCGGCTCGAGCGTTTCGGGCACCCTGTCGTCCTCGCCGTGTCGTCATCGTGACCTCTTCGTCCGGGACAGGCGATCCCCGTCCGCCGACGCCTCGTGAAGTACGTGTTCGCCGCCGTCGCTCTCGACGGGGGGTTCGGCGTTCGGCTGGTTCTCGTCGAGGTCGAGTGCGTCCATCAGTGCGTCCTCGATGGCGGCAGGGGCGACGTCGACGACCTTCCGTGTGACCGCGAACGACTTCGCGGGCCGCACCATCCCGTACAGCGCGCCTGCGGAGTGGAGGGTGACGACGAACGGCGTGAACACGAGCAGGAACACCCACACCGCCGGATGCGGCCGGTAGGCGACCAGCCCGATCACCGACCACGCGTACACGTGTCCCAGCAGGAGCAGCGACAGCGCGGTGTACGCCTCCGGGAAGAACACCGGAAGCAGCGAGAGATCCGTGTACCCGAGGTAGCTCGCGAGCGATGCGACCCACAGGAGCGGCCCGAACGTCGACAGCGCCCACCCGAGATCGCGGAGGTGATACAGCGACCGGTAGTCCCGCGGAAGCAGGTTCGACCGCGACCGCGTGCCGGTAAGCCACTGACGGCGCTGTGAGATCATCGCCCACACGGACGGGGGTGCCTGGTTGCGCAGGTACACGTCGGCGATCTCGAGCGTCGCCCCGAACTCCAGGACCGCCCGCCAGAGGAACACGGAGTCCTCGACGATCGTCTGGGTGTCCCACGTGACCTGCTCCTCCAGGCTCCGGCGGATCGCGATACCGCCGCCCCACGCGTAAAACGGGACGTCGAAGAACGGGAACGCCCGCTGTTCGACGTTGAAGCCGATCCGGTGGATCTCCGCGAGGAACGGGAGGAGGCCGTCGCTTCTGGACGGACGTTCGCGGAACTGGACCACGTCGGCGTTCGACGGGATACACGTCAGCGCCGACGCGTCCGTGTCCTCGTCGAGATACAGCACGTACTCACGGTCGGTAGGGTGATAGCGTCGGGCCCACTCGACGGCCCGCCCCTTGTGGGTCGCCGTACAGCTGAACTCCTCCGGGACGACGAGCACCTCCGCGCCGTCGACGGCGATCGGCGCCTCCGCGACGACGACCACGTCGACGATCCCGTCTGGCAGCGAGTCGACCGTCCGCTGAACGACACGCTCGTTGTCGATCGTCAGGACACGCACCTGGACGGCGTCGAGATCCCACGACACGGTGGGGTCGCTGCTCCGTTCGCGGCGCCACAAATGGACCGCGTACACGAGCACCTCGTAGTCCCAGAACGCTACCGGAACGGTGTACAACAGCAACAGCTGCCAGAGGACGAACGCCACGAACACCTCGGGCGACGACACGACGAACTCCCACCCGTCCCCGACGACTCGAACTGTCTCCGGTGACACGACGCCCGCGCTCACGAGCGGAACACTCTCGATCGATCTCGAAGGGGACTGGGTTCGTCCGGTTGACACTACGAGATCGGTATCCCGAACCGATCTGGAACTCACGGTGACTGCACGCGTCGTGTTGGCTTAAAACAGATCGCCGATCCGTGGGAGCGGGATCGACGAAATCGAACGCGAGATCACACGACAAAACATGGGTTTTACACCGCTATTGGTGGTGTCTGACCGGAAACATACTACAGAACGTCGGATATCGACGATCAGGTGTCGAGTGTTCCCATCGCGGCGCCGCGATCCGTTCCGGGGATCGCTGACACTCGCACGTCGGCGAGCCCGGCGTCGATCAACCAGTCGCGGACGGCTTCGGGCGCGTGGGCGCCGCCGTGGTCGGCCGCGAGCCCGCGGACCTCCGCCGTGACCGCCGCCACGTCGTCCCCGTCGGCGAACACGTCCGTCGCGACGACGGCCCCGTCGTCGCCGAGGAGGTCGGCGGCGACCGAGCAGGTCGCGCGCGCCGCAGCGGGACCCATCGCGGAGAGGGCGTCGCCGAGAAACGCCACGTCGAAGCCGGAGTCGAGCGTCGCGGGAACGTCCGCGTGGATCCGGACGCGATCGCCGTGCACTCGGCCCAGCCGCTCGGCCGTCGCCGGCGACGTGACCAGCGTCGCGTCGAGACCGCGAGCGGCGAACTCGCGGGCGTACACGCCGGATCCGCCGCTCAGGTCGACGACGGACCGGGCGTCGGGGAGGGCCCGCACGGCGGCGGTGACGGACGCGCGAACGGTCGCCTCGTCGGTGGCGTAGTGGGCTCCCAGCGCGTTCGCCCCCCACTCGTCGTGACGCTCGGGCGCCACGCCCGTCTCCAGCGTTTCGGGCAGCTCGACCAGCTCGTCGAGTCGGTCGAGCTCGTGTGGGATCGGCCCGATCGAGCGCACGTCGCGCTTGGCGAGCAGCCCGAGCGCTCGGTTCGTCGGCTCGTACTCGTCGCCCACGCGCTCGAGGAACCCGATCCGCGCGAGCGCCCGAACGACGCGCTCGGCGGACGGCTCGGCGACGTCGGTCGCCGCGGCCACCGCCGCCGGCGTCCCCGCCGTCGACAGCAGCGCCTCGAGTATCCCGGTCCGTCGGGCCGCCCACAGCAGGAACAGCTCGTGGACAGTCAGCCCCGTCCGCTCGTCGCTCGGCATGGCTTGTCCACGACGCTTCGCCGGACCGATAAAAGGCCATCCCTCCGGCGTGACAACCGGGGTTCGATCGGGGATTCCGGCGGAGAAATCGCGGGAGCGTTCGGCGGCCGGCGCCGGCGGCGATCTCCTCCGACTCAGGGCACGGTCATCCCGTCGATCACGTCGCGAACCCCGGCGCCGTCGAGCGCGAGCGAGGGGCCGGCCCACGCGGCGTATCGGGTTCCCTCCTCGCGCCACAGCGCCTCCCACGCGCCGTACGCCTCGTCGAGGGCGGCGTAGTGAACGGCCGTGTCGCGGCAGTCGATCCGCCCGCGACGCTCGCAGGACTGGTCGGCCGGCTCCGGGGGGATGGCGGGCGCGAGCGGACTTCCCTCGGCCGCGGCGGTGATCCAGAGGTGGTCGCTCCCGTTCGCCCGGCTCCGGAGGACGACCTCGACCGCGTCCGCGTCGGGAAACGCCAGCGCAGAGTCGAGGACGAACGCGTCGTCGTCCGCGGGAACCAGCGGCCGGGCGGGCGGCTCGCGCGCGAGCGCGTTCATGGAAACGGGTCGGCTCTCGTCGTACGGGCGAGGTCCCGAATAGTCCCACAGGCCGTGGGGGACGGCGGGCGGGCGACAGCCGTACCTGACCCAGTAGTGCAGCGCGTGAAACGGCGCCTCGCGGACGCCGCGGCTCGCGGCCGCGTCCGCCGGGGCGAACCCGCGCAGCACCGCCGCGAGTTCGTCGTCGTCGAACGCGCCGTCGGTGACGGAGATCTCGATCTGTGCGCGCTCGCGCTGGAGACACGCGCCGCGTCTGCCCTCGTAGTCCGTCCCGAGCCAGCCGACGGCGTCGTCGCACTCGACGGGCGTCGGGTTGGGGGTCCGCCACAGCGGCGCGACGCCGGCGGCCGGCGGCGCCCAGTCGTACAGGAACTGCTTGATACGCAGCGCCCGTCCGTCGCCGCGGACGACCGCCCGGACGCTTGCTGGGTTGCCGTCGCTCCACGGCGTCTGCCCGATGTCCGCCGCGTCGACTCCCTCGGGTCTGCCCGGCGGCTGTTCGGGTCGATACGTCACCGTCTCGACCGCGCAGTCGTCGGGGAGCGCGGTCGGCTCGTGGACGACGAAGTTCGCGCGACCCGCCGCGTCGGCGAACGTCGTCTCTCGGGGCTGCTCGGCCGCATCGGGATCGGTGAGCCGGGCGCTCGGGTCCGCGACTCGCCACTCGCTCATCGTCGGCCTCCGGGGCGGGGCCGGACTCGACCGCTCGATCGTCGATCTCGACGTCCTGGCGTGGATCGCATGGGTCGGTGGTTCCGTAGATGACCTCAAAAGGGCTCGCTGAAGCGCGTTTGTGTCGAACAGTTCACACTTGTATGCGCCGTTCCTCCTGCGACGCCGGACCGACGTCACCCGTTCGTCCTCGGCATCCTCACGCGCCGCGCCGGATCACTCCGAGTATCCCTCCTGGAGGAACGTCCCCTCGGTCTCGTACACGGTGACCAACTCCGCGATGAACTCCTCGTACGATTCGTCCGCCTCGAGGTGGTCGTCCAGTCGGTCCCTGAGTTCGTCGCTGATCTCCAGTGTGTATGTCATGGTGGAAGGCCGTCAGTCGCCGTGGTGCACCGGCTCGGTCGGTGTGACGCCGACCCGATCTATATATCCCGCCAGCCGTTCTCATCCGTCGGTAAGCACCGACCGGTACTTTGGGCCCCGGGGGTACCGAGCGGCAGTCCGGTCGCCGGACGAGCGACACGGGAGCGCTCGGCGGCCGGGCGACGATCCCCGTGGCACCCCGTCCGCCGGCCGTTCCGCCGTCGTCCGCGCGTGTGCTCCGGGGCGATGTGGTCGACGTCCTCCTCGTCGGCGAACTCGACGACGACGCGCTTTGGTCGCCTGGCTCGGCCGGTCACGACGGCTCCTCGGCGTCGTCGGGTCGCATCGGAACCGTCAACACCGGCGTGTCGGAGAGCCTGACGACTCGTTCGGTGACGCTCCCGATCAGGTACCGGTTCAGCCCCGTGCGGCCGTGGGTGCCCATCACGACCAGATCGACGTCGTGCTCGTCGACGTATTCGAGGATCGCGCGGTGGGGCTTCCCCTGGGCGATCGCGCCCTCGATCTGGTCGACGCCGGCGGCCTCCCCGCGGCTGACGACCTCGTCGATCGCGTCCCGCCCGACGTCCTCGAGGGCGTCGAACGTCCCGGCGATCGACGCGTCGACGCCGATATCGGTATCGACCACGTAGAGCGTGTGGAGCGCCGCGTCGTACGTGGTGGCGACGTCGATAGCGTGGTCGATGGCGCCGTCGGTTCCCTTGCTTCCGTCGGTCGGGATCAGGACCGTCGAGTACATATCCAACTGTTTCACCCCGAGGCACAAACGCTACCGCGCCATTCCGAACCGATGGGAATCGACGGTCGCGACCGCGGTCGCTCCGGAACTCCGGGATCAGACCCCGAGGAGGACGAGTCCGCTCACGACGACGACGCCGAGCACGACGGTCACGAGTTTCCCCAGCTCACGGGTGCCGATGAGCCACGCCAGTGCGACCTTGACGAGGGTGTTCGCGACGGCCGCGATGACGATCCCCGTCGTGGCGACCTCGGGCGGGACCGTTCCGTCCGCCGCGAGCCGACTCAGGGTGATCGTCATCGCGTCGACGTCCGCCAGTCCGGAGAAGAACGCCGTCGCGTACACGCCGGCGGAGCCGAACCACTCGTTGGCGGACTCGGCGACGAGCAACACGACCGCGAACACGGCCCCGAACAGGAGCGCCGGTCGGAGGCGAAACGGGTTCTTGAGCTCCTCCGGTTCGACCGTCTCCTCGGCGGCGGTCCGCCAGTAGAGCACCCCGGCGGCGACCACGCCCACCGCGGTCATCGCGCCGAGCGGCGGCGCGACGCTCGGGAGCAACGCGGGGTTGACGACCGCGACCTCGATGAGCGCCCGCGGGAACATCACGATCGAGGCGGTGACGACCGCGAACGCGCAGACGTGATACAGAGTCGCGTTCTGGACCGTCTTCTCCGCCATCGACACCGTCGTCGCGGTCGAGGAGACGAACCCGCCGACGACCCCGGTGACGGCGATGCCGCGTTCGGTCCCGAGGACGCGTCCCAGCAGGTACGCGACGAACCCGAGGCCGGTGACGAAGACGACCATCAGCCAGACGAACCGGGGGTTGAGCCCGTAGAGCGCGTCGACCGAACGGTCGGGCAACGCCGGGAGGACGACGAGGACGACGAGGACGAACTTCGCCGACGCCCGCCGCTCGTGGGGATCGATCCGGTCGGCGAACTCGTGGACGGGGTCTTTCACCGACAGCAGCACGGTGACCGCGCCGGCGACGACGATGGCGACGACCGCACCGCGGTCGGAGTGGGTCGTCATCGCGCCGAGCAGGACCGTGAGGAGGGCGGCCACGAGCGTCGTCAGGCCGATGTCGCGCTCGTACCAGACCTTCCCGACGTACGCGACGGTGAGGGGGACGACGATCACCCCGACCGCGAGCGGGAGCGCGCTCGGAAAGAACGCCTGAACCAGCGCGCCGTACAGCGCGAACAGCGGAAACGTCCGACTCCCCGCGAACGACCCGCCGGACTCGCTTTGCTCGCGTTCGAGGCCGACGAGCGCACCCAGCGCCAGCGCGAGGAGCAGGGGGACGAGCACCTCGACCACCGGATCGGCGGTGGGCACGACCATCGAGTGACGCGTCGCGCTTGCGGGTTGTCAAACTAGGTACTAGTCGGTCCGCCGTGCCGCCGTTGGACCGCCCGACGCTCCCGGGCGGACCGGGCCTTACCAGGCCGACCAGGCGGCCGTCTTCGTGTCGCGGGCGTACACGCGCTTCACGTCCTTCGCGTACACCATGTCGCCCTCGTGGTCGAACTTCTCGTGGCGGTAGGTGTCGGCGGACTCGTCGCGAACCTGGACGCCCTCGATCTCGATCTCGTCGTCGCCGAACGAGACCGTCTCGCCGACCGTGAACTCGTAGTCGCCGGGGACGTACACCTTCAGGCTCCGGGTCTCGTCGCGACGGCCGTCCTTGGGATGGACGGTGATGTTGACGGCGACGTTGTCGACGACGCGTGTCCAGACGGTCGCGGCGTGGTCGAGGTCGGACTCCTCGACGCGACGGTCGCCCGACAGCTCGATCGAGGTGACGCGTACCTGCTGGATCGCCGCCTCGGTCTCGACGATGAACTCGTCGCCGACCTCGACCTGCTGGTCGGGCTCGCCATCGAGCGTCGCGGTGTACGACTCGCCGTCCTGGGAGACGACGACGTCCACGTCGATGGTCGTCGGCTCCGGCACCTCGACCTTGTGGGTGTGGCCGCAGACCGTACACTGCACCGTGGCGTGGCCGCCGGGCTTCAGCACCTCGTGGGGTGTCTCCTCGCCACAGCCCGGGCACTCCACGGGCACCTGCGAGGGAACGTCGGAATCGCTCATACCCCTCGATACCGCGTCGCGCCGTAAGAAGCCTCGTTTCTCCGGATGCGCGTGTGGGGGCGTGTCGTAGCCGAGCGAGTCAGGAGCACAGCGCGCGTCGCGGCAAGGGCGGGACTGAACGGATCTGCCGAGAACTTCGACTGAGGATGGGTTCGGTAGGGATCGGTACGTACAGCTGATCCGCTACCGATCCGGAGTAGAATCCTATCGATACAGTATGAAAAACTCGGTTCGAGATACAGAGGGTCTACTCAGCAACCGCCCCACATTCCAGAACAGTATGCTGTCTGTAGTAAAGTGAGAGCGACCAACTCCCCCAGAGTGAAGATGATTCGAGGGGATCTCTTCACCTCACCCGATGGTGCGGGGCCGACAGCACCACAGAGAATACAGAAGAATCGAGCCGACCCCGGTAGGCCGGGGCGAATAATTCCCGCCTGTCCTCGTATAACGCGAAGTCTGAACCGGAGTTGCACTCCTGCCCGACGCTGACTACGAAGACGCTGGATGGACGGATCGTCTCGAAGCTCTGCGGGCGAGCGAACTGAGCGATGCCTCCGAACGCCCGACTCCCAAAATGCATGGACGACCACTCACAGACTGATCACGGGGGAAACGTGGATGCGTTCTCAACGACCGAAAAGATCGCCCGGGCTGAGGGGCAACTCGAAGATGGGCTCTTTCCACAAGAGCGGGAGATCGCTGAAAAGTACTTCTCTGCGGGGGAATCCGTGCTGGACCTGGGGTGTGGGGCCGGTCGGACCACGGTGCAACTCGTGGACGGCGGCCTCGATGTCGTCGCGGTAGACGTAAGCGAACCAATGGTGGAAGCGGCCAGATCTCTGACCGGAGATGCGGCGCTGGGGATAGCGGATGCGACTCGGCTCCCCTTTGCTGACAACTCATTCGACAATGTGTTGTTCTCGTATAACGGTCTGGACTACCCGTACCCGGCCACCGAGCGCTTACGAGCGCTCTCCGAGATCTGGCGCGTCCTGAACCCCAACGGAACCTTCGCGTTCAGCAGTCACAATACGTGGTACACACTGCCCGCTCTCGTCAGTGACTGGGGGTTCCTTCGGAAGTTCTATCTGGCCCCGGAGAACAGAGACCGGAGCTCGCGCAGATATAAAGTAGACAGGCGCGACCGCATCGCCCTCGAGACCTATTTTTCGAACCCCCTTCACCAGTGGCGTCAGCTCCGTGGGGCAGGGTTCCGACTGGAGGCCGTGATTGGGAAACGAGACTCACCCCTCCGGTTCTTCGAGAGGGGACTCTACTACGTCGCGAGACCTGTGTAACAGACGATCGAGTTCGACGGGAGTTGAGAGTCCGGTGTGGCGGTCTGTGCGGATGTACGCGCCGGGGGTCGCGAGATGCGCCGTCAGGATTCGCGCCACTTGTGGCCGCACTCGACACAGGTGAACAGCCGGACCTCGTAGGAGCCGCCCGGCTTCGGTATCATCTCGTAATGGGCCCGCTCGCCCTCGCAGTCGTCCGCCGGACAGGGCTCTTGCATCGTCTCGGCGGAGCCCCGTGTCGCGTCGGCCACGGCGGGTGCCCCGTCGTCCCGCTGTCCATCCCGGGTCGTCATCGCCGATTCCGCTTGCGAGTCCCGCGGCTCCTCGGTCCCACAGGAGCGACACACCCACGTGTCGCCCTCCGTGTGCATCATCGAATCACACTCGTTACAGAATTGCATATGACGGAGGGATACACGGTTGTGGGCATATGTATTAATTCCCGATCGGTCGCGGATGTCTGGCAATTGTCTATGTTGACTGTACCGAGGTATCGGCGGGCTCAATTCCACCCCGTAGTCCTCGAGCATCGTCTCGGATTCCTCTGGCTCTCGGAAGCCACCGCGCGGAGTCGTGAGGTGGGTGTTCCGACAGTTCTCCGGGTACAACACCACATACACGGGTTTCGGCGTCGTGTCGGTCACCCGTACCGCGAGCCGAACCGCTATACGCCGGGCGACCGTCGAGTCCGACAGACCGATGTCGACGGCGCCGTCCCACCCCGACCTCCGGCTCGCGGTGACCACGCGCGCGGAGACGTTCGAGCGACTGCGCGAGCGCCTCGCACCGCACGGCATCGCCGTCGATCACGTCCGGCCGGACGAGCGCGTGCTCCGGGTCGCCGGCGGCGGCGAACCCGAAACCGCCGCCGACGCGGAAGCCGAGACGGAGTTCGACGGCTTCGACGCCGGCTGGGTGTACCCGTCGCGGCTGATGGAGGGGGCGGTCGTCGACGCCCGCCTCGGGGTGCCGTGGGTGAACGGCAAGGACGCGGTGCTGGCTTCCCGCAACAAGGCCGGCGCGCTCGCGACGCTGGCGGACGCGGGGCTCCCCGTTCCGGCGACGCGGCTGGTCTCGAACCCCGCCGACGACGAGGCCGTGCTGGCCGCGGCCGACGAGATCGGCTACCCGCTGGTCGTGAAGCCCAACTCGACGACGCGCGGCGTCGGCGTCGCGAAGGTGACCGATCCGGACTCGCTGCTCGGCGTGACGGACTACCTCGACCTCGTCCACGATTACCGCGCGACCGGCGACAAGTCGTACCTGCTGCAGGAGTTCCTCCCCGCCGCGACCGACTACCGGGTCATGGTGCTGGACGGCGCCTACGCCGGCGCCGTGGAGCGCAGACTCCCCGAGGCGGCGCTGGCCGAGGGGAAGTGGAAGCACAACGTCCACCGGGGCGCCGTCGCCGAGGGCGTCGACCTCCCGGAATCGGCACGGCGACTCGCCGAGCGCGCGGCCGAAACGCTGGGGGTCCCGCTGCTCGGGGTCGACCTGCTGGAGTCGGACGGTCGACTCGTCGTCTCGGAGACGAACGCCCGGCCGACGATCGACGCCGCCGAGAAGTACCGCGAGGGGTTCGACGCGGATCTGGCGGCGCTGGTGCGGCGGACGGCAGCGCAGTAGAAGCGGGGATCGGACTGTCGTCGACGACCGTCGCCGTTACTCGACGTCGATGTCGGCGGAGGGCTCCAGCGCGTCGAAGGTGACCTCGAGCACGCCGTTGTTGAACGCCGCCGCCGCGGAGTGCTCGTCGACACGGACGGGGAGCCGAACCCGCTCGTCGAAGCGTCGGCCGTCGCCCTCCGCGGAGATCGTCAGGGTTCGGCCGTCACACTGGAGGTCGATCCCGTCCTTGTCGACTCCCGGCAGGTCGGCCACGAGACGGAGCGTCTCCCCCTCCTCGTACACCGACACGTGGGTCTCGTCGCCGAAGCCGGCGTCGCCGCCGGGCTCGCCGGCCATCTCGCTCATCATCCGCTCGATCTCATCGAAGATGTCGCCGAACGGATCGTCGCGGTCGTCGCGCATACTCACCCGAGGTAGTTCGCTCCCCCGAATAAACCTTCTCCCCTCGGAAGCGTCCCGGCGCCCTCGGCGACGACGAGTGCGCCGGCGCGACGGCGCTCCCGCCGCTGCGACAGCGTACCGGCGGGTTCGTTCCGACGGACCCACAAGCGATAAGGTTCCGGACATCGGTTATTCGGATATGAGTAAATCGTACCTCGAAGCGGGCAACAACGGAGACGAGCCGGTCCGGGTGGGCCTGAACGGGTTCGGTCGGATCGGCCGCAACGTCTTCCGCGCGGTGCTGGAGGACCCGCGGATCGAGCTCGTGGGCATCAACGACGTGATGGACGGCGAGGAGATGCGGTATCTCGCCTCCTACGACTCCGTGATGGGCCGCCTCGACGGCGTCGAGTACGACGCCGACGCGCGCGCGCTGAGCATCGGCGGCACCTCGGTTCCGCTCCTCGACGAGCAGGACCCCGCCGACCTCCCGTGGGACGACCTCGACGTGGACGTCGCGCTGGAGTGCACCGGCGTCTTCCGCACGAAAAGCGACGCCGAGCGACACGTGGAGGCGGGCGCCGACGTTGCGATCATCTCCGCGCCGCCGAAGGGCGAGGAGCCGGTCAAGCAGCTCGTGTACGGTGTCAACCACGCCGACGAGTACGAGGGCGAGTCGGTCGTCTCGAACGCCTCCTGTACGACCAACTCCGTCACGCCGGTCGCGAAGGTGCTCGACGAGGAGTTCGGCATCGCCTCCGGGACGCT
The DNA here is from genome assembly GCF_019880225.1 of Halobaculum rubrum. Taxonomy (NCBI): domain Archaea; kingdom Methanobacteriati; phylum Methanobacteriota; class Halobacteria; order Halobacteriales; family Haloferacaceae; genus Halobaculum; species Halobaculum rubrum. Next base: position 755,574 of record NZ_CP082284.1, on the reverse strand, counting down.
GACGACGGTCCACGCCTACACGGGGAGTCAGAACCTCGTCGACGGCCCGAAAGCGAAGACCCGCCGGGGTCGCGCGGCCGCCGAGAACATCGTTCCCACCTCGACGGGCGCCGCACAGGCTGCGACGGAGATACTGCCCCAACTGCAGGGCAAACTCGACGGGATGGCGATGCGCGTCCCGGTCCCCAACGGCTCGCTCACCGAACTGGTCGTCGACCTGGAGTCGTCGCCGTCGGCCGACGAGATCAACGAGGCGTTCCGCGACGCGGCCGACGCCGGTCCGCTCGCGGGCGTGCTCGGCTACACCGACGACGAGGTCGTCAGCCGCGACATCATCGGGTTGCCGTTCTCCTCGTACGTCGATCTGCGTTCGACGAACGTCGTCGGCGAGAACGACGAGGGCATCGCGAAGATCCTCACGTGGTACGACAACGAGTACGGTTTCTCGAACCGACTGCTCGACGTGGCGGCGTACGTCGACGCCTACTGAGCCCTCGAGGCGGCGGGCTCACGCTCGGCTGCGGACCGCGTTGCCGACCGTGCCGGCTCCGTGTGCGCGTTCTCGATCACCACTCTGACCCCGTCGTCGTACTCGTCGTCGACGGTCGCCGTCCACCCGTGGACCCGCGCCAACGTCCGCACGTTCGGCAGCGCGATCCCCGCCTCGGCGTCGGGGACGGCGCCGCCGTACTCGAAGAACGCCTCCGCGTCCATGTCGTGGTGGTCGTCGCCGTCGCCGGCGACCGAGAAGCCGTCCCCCTCGAGTTCGACCGCGATCCGGTCGGCGCCGTTGTGGACGCCGAAGCGGAACGCGCTCGCGAGCAGCGAGGTGAGCCGGTCGGCGTCGGCCTCGATCGTGCCCTCGCCGTCGCTCACGAGCTCCGTGTCCGCCGTGTCGACCGCGGCCCACGCCTCCCCGACTGCCACGTCGAACGGCACCGACTCGGTCGCCTCGACGGTCCGGCCCTGCCGGGCCACGTCGGCGAAGTCCTCGACGAGCCCCCGCATTCGCTGGGCGGTCCCCGAGGCGGTCCGCAGCGACTCCCGGGCCGACTGGACGTCTCCGGACTCCAGCTCCCTCCCGGCGATGTCGACGCGACCGGCGACGATCTGGAGGGTGTTGAGCAGCTCGTGGCGCATCGCGGCCGCGAGCGACTCGAGCTGGTCGTTCTGGCGCTCCAGCTCCCGCCTGCGCCGTTCGGAGTCGGTCACGTCGCTCAGCATCGCCAGCCTCCCGAGCGTGCCGCCGCCGCGGACGAACTCCGTCGTGGAAACGAGGTAGTAGCGTGCCTCGCCGTCTTCCCGGCGTTCGAGCACCCCCTCGTCGTCGCCGACGGCCGAGGCGACGGCGGGGAGCACGGCCTCCAGCGCCCGGCCGCGTGCGCCGCGCAGTTCGGGGAAGCGCTCGCGGGCGAGCCCGTTCGCCTCCCGGATCCGGCCGTCGCCGTCGAGGTAGATCAGCACGTCGTCGACGCCGTCGGACAGCTGTATCGAGAGGAACCGGTCCTCGAAGACGAACAGCGTCCCGACCGCGAACGCCGCGACGCCCACGGGTTCGAGGCTCAGATCCGGGATCGTCGTGCTCGTCATCTCGACGAGGTCGAACGTCACGGGGAGCGCAGTCGCGCCCACGAGCGCGGCCAACGGGCGCGTGTCGAAATCCACCTCGAGGAACAGGTCGAACAGCATGAAGAAGCCGACCGCGACAAGCGAGTACGACAGCCCCGTGACGACCCAGTGGGCCAGCCCCGGCTGGATCGCGAGGTGGGGGAACGGCGTCGTCATGGGCTCGGCGGTGAAATACAGCCCGTGGAACGGGTTGGTCAGTTTCACGGCGACGATCGCGACGTACACGGCCACGGCGAGCCGGCGGTACGTCCGGTTCCGGTGGAACGACCGGCCGGTGTACGCCGAGCAGAAGTAGAGCCAGCCGCCGATGGTGGTGAGTCCGACGATCAGTCCGGTCAGGTACAGCGCGTACTGGAGCGTCCCGGTCGGCGCGATGAGGTACCCCAGCTGTGCGGTCGCCCAACTGCCGCTGGTGACGAGCAGCGCCACCAGCCCCACGCGCGTTTCTCGGTCGTCGATCCGCCTCGCGCGTCGGAGCGCGACGGCGCAGCCGACTATCGCGACGACGTACGCCAGTATATACCAGTAGAACGATGCGCTACTCACGAGTTCGACCATCTGTTCACAGCCGGCCCCTCTGTCGACTTAGTCGATCGCCCCGGATTATCAGAACGGATCATCGGGCCGCGGTGGGTGCCGCGCTCGCGTGCGTGCCCCGAACGTGTCCGGACGGGGGCCGCCCCGATCCCGTCCTCCACTCCACGGTCGCCGACCCGCGACGGTCGCGCGGGGTCGGGAAGCGGCGCGCCGGAATACCAAACCATTACTCTGCCCCGACCGACCTCGGAGACATGACGCTTCGGAAGCCGCCCCTCCGCGAGGTCCACGCCGAGCGCGACGCGAAGTTCACCGAGTTCGGCGGGTGGGACATGCCCGTGGAGTTCGACTCGATCCGCGCCGAGCACGCGGCGGTGCGCGAGTCGGCCGGCGTCTTCGACGTCTCGCACATGGGCGAGGTCGAGGTCGCCGGCCCCGACGCGACGACCCTCCTGGACCGCCTCACGACCAACGACGTAACCAGCCTTTCGCCGGGCGACGCCCAGTACGCCGCGATCACCCGTGAGGACGGCGTCATGCTGGACGACACCGTCGTCTACCGACTCCCTGACGAGGAGCGGACGGGCGACGATGCCGACGGCGCCGTCGACGCGGACGCCGGCCCCGTCGACGCGGACGCCGGACCCGTCGACGCGGACGGGGACGACGCCGGCGAGCGCGACAGTCACGAGACGGTCCCCGCGTACCTGTTCATCCCGAACGCGGGCCACGACGCACAGATGCACGAGCGGTGGGTCGACCACCGCGACGAGTGGGGCCTCGACTGCGAGGTGCGCAACGTCACCGAGGACTGGGCGATGTTCGCGGTACAGGGTCCCGACGCGCCCGACCTCGTCGCGGACGCGGTAGACGACGGCGGGCCGGACGTGCGTGACCTCTCGCGGTTCTCGGCGACGTTCGCGCCCCTCGCCGGCGCGGACTGTTGGGTCGCACGCACGGGCTACACCGGGGAGGACGGCTTCGAGGTGTTGTGTCCGTGGACGGACGCCGAGGCGGTGTGGGAGCTGTTCGCCGCCGACGCGACGCCGTGCGGCCTCGGTGCGCGCGACACCCTGCGCATCGAGGAGGGGTTCCTCCTCTCGGGGCAGGACTTCGACCCGGAGGACGAGCCGCGGACGCCCTACGAGGCCGACATCGGCTTCGCGGTCGATCTGGACGCCGAGTTCGTCGGGCGCGACGCGCTCGCCGCGCAGGCGGAGGCGGGCGTCGAGGACACGTTCGTCGGCATCGAGCTGCTCGATCGGGGGGTCCCGCGCCACGGCTACGACGTGACCAACGAGGACGGACACGTCGTCGGGACGGTCACCTCGGGAACGATGAGCCCGAGCCTCGACAAGCCGATCGCGCTCGGGTATCTCCCGGTCGATCTCACCGACCCCGGGACCGAGGTCAGGGTGGTGGTTCGCGGGCGCGAGAAGCGCGCGAAGGTCGTCGCGGTCCCGTTCGAGTAGCGCGCCGGTTCGGATACACCCAAGTACCCCCGTCCCGGCAACTCCGATAGACGATGAGCTTCGACGTTCCCGACGACCTTCGCTACCGCGAGTCACACGAGTGGATCGACCCGGAGACGGGCCGCGTCGGCATCTCCGAGTTCGCACAGGACGAACTGGGCGACGTGGTCTTCGTCGAACTGCCGAGCGAGGGCGACGCCGTGGCGGCGGGCGCCGAGTTCGGCGTCGTCGAATCGATCAAGGCCGTCTCCGACCTGTACGCGCCGGTCTCCGGCGACGTGGTCGCGGTCAACGAGGAACTGTTCGACGCGCCCGAACTGGTCAACGACGACCCCTTCGGCGACGGCTGGATGCTCGAACTCGACGTCGAGGAGGGAGACCTCGACGACCTCCTCTCGGCCGACGAGTACCGCGACCAGATCGCCTGACGACCGGTCGCCGAAACCGACGACCGGCCGCCGAAACCGACGGCGGTCACTCCGGTCGGCGCCGGATCGCTACAATCGTCGTTTTCGTCTCCGGATACTTCTTGCCGATCTGTCGTGTATCGTCGGCCATGCCACTCGACCGCCGGTCGTTCCTCGCGACGACGGCGACGCTTGCGGCGACGGCCACCGGCGGCTGCACCGGCTGTGCGGCCTCCCCGACCGCCTCCCTCCGCATGACCGCCGAGGACGACGCCGGCCTCGCGCGCGAGGCGCTGTACACCTTCGGCGACAGCGGTACCGAGGGTGGGGCCGACCCGGAGCCCAGCGACGACCTCGCGGTCCGCGTCGTCGATGAGGATCCCGTAACGACCGAGGACACCCATGCTCCCCTCCCGACCGACCGGCCGGTCGTCGTGAACGACGGCGTGTACCGGTTCGCCGCGGAGACGGTCGACTCCCGCGAACTGCGCTCGTTCTCCGTGACGATCAACCCGATCCGGGTCGACGAGGGCGAGGAGACGCCCGGGCCGAACGACCGGATCCGGTACGGGGACCTTCCGGAGGTGGACAGGGCGGTGCTCGCCGAGCGCGGCTACGACGACGAGCGACCGATCGGGATCGGAACCAGTCTCTCGTATCGTCCCGAGGCAGTCGAGGAGTCGGTGCTCGTCCCCGAGCTCGAGTACCCGGTCGTCGTCTGGCCGGACGGACCGGCCCGCTTCGAGGTCGACGGCGCGTCCACGTACACCGTCTACACCTACGAGTTGACGGCCGAGCGCGTCGCGTCAGCGGCCGCGTTCGGCGCGGACCTCCGCGAGCGGTTCGGCTTCTCGCTGGCGGTGCTCCCCCGCGAGGAGCGGGAGATCCTCGATGCCGCGATCGATCCCGAGACGCCGGCGCCCGACGGCGACGACTACTCGGGGTACCACGTCGCCAGCGACGAGGAGCCGAGCGAGGCGCTCCGATCGCTCGTGGATCGGTTCCGCGAGCGCGACCCGGTCGTCCTCGAGTGGGAGCACGACCCCGAGTCGCGGCGCGCCAGCGGCGAGTACGTCGTCCGCTACGACGGGACGGTGTACTGGGCGTCGTTGCAGGTGGACGAGTCGGCGTTCACCGAGACGCCGACGACGGAGGGGTAGGGACTCGCGTCCTCGTCAGGTCCACCGGGCGAGCAGGAACCGCTCGGCCGCCTCCCGCCCCTGTTCGTCCACCCAGTCCTCGGCGGCGGGCTTCGCGCAGCCGCGCGCCTCCATCACGCCCGCGACGAGATCCGCGTACGGTCGCGGCGACACCGTCGCCTCGTCGTCGACGTCGAGTGGGTCGGTCTTGGGCGGGTCGACCGGATCGGTCACGCCGTCGCTCGGCGCCGCCGACGGATACGTCTCACGCTCGCCCCGACAGCCGGCCGCACCGCCCGGGAGCGAACGACTCTTGGTGGGCGCGCCGTAGGCATATCTATGGACAGACGCGGATACGCGGCGGCGGTCAACCCACACGGACGTGTCGGGGTGGTCACCCGATGAGCGGACGGTCCGCGGGAACGGGCGGGTCGCCGTTCGCGCCCCACACCGCCGACGAGACGGCGGCGATGCTCGACGCGCTCGGCGTCGACGACGAGGCCGAGCTGTTCGACATCCCCGAGACGGTCGCCTTCGACGGGGAGTTCGGCATTCCCCAGCGCGACGAGCGCACCGTCAGAGCGGACCTTCGGGAGACGTTCGAACGCAACGACGACCTCACCGAGTTCCTCGGTCGGGGCCACTACTCGCATTACGTCCCGGCGGTCGTCGACGACCTCTCCTCGCGCTCCGAGTTCCTCACCAGCTACACGCAGTACCAGCCGGAGATCACGCAAGGGTTCCTGCAGGCGCTGTTCGAGTACCAGTCGATCCTCGTCGAGTTGACGGGGCTGCCGGTCGCGAACTGCTCGATGTACGACGCCGCGGCCGCGCTCGCGGAGGCGGCGCTGTTGGCCGATCGCGTCCGCTCGACGACCGGATCGACCGTGCTCGTTCCAGAGGACCTGCGCGACGGCAAGCGCGGCACCCTCGACAACTACGTCGACGGCTCGGATCTGACCGTCGAGACGTACCCCTACGCCGACAACACCGCGGACCTCGACGCGCTCGCGAGCGCGGTCGACGAGGACACCGCGTTCGTGTACGCCGAGACGCCGACCGTGACGGGCGCTATCGAGCCCGAACTGGCGGCGATCGGCGACCTCGCGGACGAGCACGACGCGCTGTTTTGCGTCGGATCGGACCCGGTCGCGCTGTCGCTGCTGGAGGAACCGGCGGCGGTCGGCGCCGACGTGGTCGTCGGCGAGGCCGGCGCCCTCGGACTCCCCGCGAGCTACGGGATGGGGCTCGGGCTGTTCGCCTGTTCGGAGGAGTTCCTTCGGCAGGTACCCGGCCGCCTCGTCGGAAAGAGCGAGGACGCCGACGACCGCCGGGCGTTCACGCTGACGCTGCAGACGCGCGAGCAGCACATCCGGAAGGAACGCGCCACCTCGAACATCTGCACGAACCAGGCGTGGGTGGCGCTCCGGGCGGCGATGCACGCGGCCTACCTCGGCCCGGAGGGGCTCGTCGCCCTCGCCGAGGACTGCGTCCGCGACGCGGCGTCGGTGGCGGCCTCCCTCGACGCGCTCGACGGCGTCGAGGCGCCACTCGACGACCGGCACCACTTCCGCGAGTTCACCGTCGGCGTCGACGACGCCCCGGGCGTCGCCGCCGGGCTGGAGGAGCGTGGCTTCGCGGTTCACGTCCTCGACGACGAGACGCTGCAGGTGTGCGTGACCGACCTGAACGCCGACGCGGCCGACGATCTGGTCGCCGCGGTCGCGGAGGTGGTACGATGAACTACGTCGGACGTAGTCCGACGAGCTCACCCTCACCACAGGGGTGGTTCGCGTGAACTATGACCAGGCTCGCTACGGCGACGAGACGCGCAACGAGTCGCTCCTCTCGGAGAAGGACTCCACCGAGGTCGACCCCGGCGAGGGGTCCGCGCTCCCGGACGACCTGACGCGTGACTCGCTGGAGCTCCCCGGCCTCTCGGAGCCGGAGCTGGCGCGCCACTACACCCGGCTGTCGCAGATGAACTGGAGCGTCGAGGCGGGGCCGTACCCGCTGGGGTCGTGCACGATGAAGTACAACCCCTCGTTCGCGGACGCCGTCGCCGCCGACCCGAACGCGGCGGTCCACCCCGACCGCGACCCCGAAACCGTGCAGGGGAACCTGGAACTCCTCCACGGCCTGCAGGAGTACCTCGCGACCATCGGCGGGATGGACGCGGTGACGCTCCAGCCGCCCGCGGGCGCCGCCGGCGAGTTCACCGGCATCGCCGTCGCGAAGGCGTACCACGAGCACCACGGCAACGACAAGTCCGAGGTGATCATCCCGGCGTCGGCCCACGGCACCAACTTCGCCACCGCGGCGATGGCCGGCTACGACGTGGTCGAGCTCCCCTCCGGCGAGGACGGCCGCGTCGACGTGGAGGCGCTGGAGGCGGCCGTCTCCGAGGACACCGCCGCGCTCATGCTCACCAACCCCAACACGGTGGGGCTGTTCGAGCGCGACATCACCGAGATCGCCGAGATGGTCCACGACGCCGGCGGGCTACTGTACTACGACGGCGCGAACCTCAACGCGCTGCTCGGGCGCGCCCGCCCGGGGGACATGGGCTTCGACATCATGCACTACAACGTCCACAAGACGTTCGCCACGCCCCACGGCGGCGGCGGCCCCGGCGCGGGGCCGGTCGGCGTCGTCGACGAGTTGGCGGCGTTCCTGCCGCGCCCGCGGGTCCGGACGGTCGGCGAGGCGGGAAGCGCCGGCGACACTGCCGCCGCCGCCGACGGCGGCGCGCTGGCCGGACACGATCACGGCCACGCGAACGACGCGACGGCGGACGACGAGTACGAGCTGTTCGACCCCGAACACAGTATCGGGAAGGTCCACGGCTTCTCGGGCAACTGGCTCGTGTTGATCCGGGCGTACGCGTACATCCGTCGGCTGGGCGACGAGGGGCTGCTCGACGCCTCCGCGAAGGCGACGCTGAACGCGAACTACCTGGCCAGCCTGCTCGACATGGAGGTTCCGTACGGCCCGTTCCACCACGAGTTCGCCGCGACCGCGGGCGACCGCGACGCCGCCGACGTGGCGAAGGGGATGCTCGATTACGGCGTTCACCCGCCGACGACGAAGTGGCCCGAGATGGTGCCCGAGGCGATGCTGACCGAGCCGACGGAGGTCGAGAACAGGCGCTCGCTGGAGAACCTGGCGAACGCGTTCAACGAGGCGTTCGCCGACAGCGACGAGGAACTGCACGCGGCGCCGACGAGGACCGCGTCGCGACGGGTCGACCAGACCTCCGCGGCGCGGACCCCGCGGCTCTCCTGGCACGCGCTGGGCACGGACGAGTAGTTCCGGTCGCGCCGCTGTCTGTTTTGTCGGGTCGTTCGAGTTCACTCCGTCGACGCCGGTCGAAGTCCGAGCAGCCGCCGTGTCACCGAACGGTCGCAACGCTCGTCCGTTGCTGTGTACGCGAAAATCGAAGTAACCGTTCACCGTCGCCCGGAGGCGACGAGTAACCCGGCTTAGTTGCGGACGACGTTCGTCGCGCGCGGGCCCTTCGGGGCCTGTTCGATGTCGAACTCTATCTCCTCACCCTCCGTCAGATCCGGACCGCCAACGTCCTCCATGTGGAAGAACACGTCGTCGTCCTCGTCCTCGGTAGAAATGAAACCGTAGCCGCCAGTGTCGTTGAAGAAATCAACCTTTCCGTTTGCCATTGCAAATATACGTACGACCGTCCGCGGCATAACCCTTCCGAGAGTCGTGGTACCACGGGAGTTCGGTTCGATCCGACTCGACCGGATTCAATCCGATCACTCCTCTCCCGCCCGTTGCGCCCTCACCTCCGGGAAGTAGCGCCCGTGGAAGTCGAAGGGGACGGCGTGCGGGAGTCGCGCCCTGGCCCGCTCCGTGAACGATTCGCCGTCCAGTATCACCAGCGACGACGCGTCGGAACCCGCCTCCAGCGTCACCACGAGCACGACGCCGTCGTCCTCGGCGTCGCCCGCGGGGTTCGGCACGAAGATCGGCTCGCCGAAGTAGCCGCCGTCGCCGAACTCGACCGTCTCGCCGGTTTCCGTGTCCAGTTTCAGGACCCCCCTTGCCCACTCGTTCACGGGCCGGTCGGTGCGCATCGCGTAGACGTAGCGGTGGCGCCGGCACCACCGCGCGGGCGACACCGTCGGCAGCGCCGTGCCGCCGTCGTACAGCGTCTCGCGGCTCACGCTCGCGTCGCCGGCGCGGTAGCGCCCCGTCCCGGTCGCGCTCCCGAGGTCGACGACGAAGCGGTCCACCTGCGCGCCGAGGGCGCCGAAACTCCCCGCGCGGAGCCGGTCGAGGTACAGCGAGTCGATGGCCGTCGCGTCCGGGACCGTCTCCAGATCGAAGACGACCTCCCGGCCGCCGTCGCGCTCGAAGGCGTTCACGTGGTGGAAGCCGAAGACGGCGTCCGTCACCGGGTCGGCGACCACCTCGCCGGTGGTGCGCTCCAGCACGATCACCCGCGTTCCGCGGTCGGGCTCCCACTCGAACTGCTCGATGAACGGCGCCTGCCTGCCGGGTTTGAACAGCCGGAGGGGGTCGAGCCGGAGCGGGAACTCCGCGATCACGACGTACCGCGGCGTGAGCGCGAAGCTGTGGAGGTACGCCGGCTTCTCCGTCTCGACGCTGCCGACGTGGCGACGCTCGCCGTCGGGCGTCAACGCGTGGACGTGGTACCGGCTCGTGCGTCCGAACGCCGTCTCGACGTTGACGAGGGTGCCGGTCGCCGGGTCGCGCTTGAGGTGCGCGCAGGCCAGTTGGCCCGTCGGCGCGTCCCCCTCGTACTCGTCGTGCCCGAGGACGTCGAGAGAGTTCGGGTCGACCCGGACCCGCCGGGGCGACTCGGTGAGCGCGAGGTAGTCGTCGCCGACGCGCTCGGCCACGATGTTCGTGTTGTCGTACGGCTCCCGGAGGAAGGTGAGCAGGCGCGAGCGCAGGGTCGTCTCGCCGGTCGCGAAGCCGCCGTCGAACGCGCCCGCACGGGCGGCCTCGTAGGCGTCGGTGCGGAGGAAGCGGTTGCGGTAGTGGACCGCGTCGCCGTCGACGCGTCCGGCGCCGCCGGCGTCCTCGTCGGCGACGCCTCCGCCCCGGTTGCCGGGGTCGAACGTGAACCGATACAGCATCGCCAACCCGTCGAACCAGTGGTCCACGGCGCTGCCGTCGGGGAACGAGAACGCGCCCGGGCCGTTCCGGATCAGGCTGCCCACGAGCCAGTCGGGGATCGAGCCCTCGACCGGGAGCGTCTCGACGGTCTCCTCGTGGAGCGAGTGGAAGCCGGGATGAGCGGTCACGGTTCCGAGAGGCACGCGAGCGGCTAATCGGTGTCGGCGACCGGAACCGATCGCGACAGTCGACGGTCCGCCGTCGACCGTCTCAGCGGACGACTCTCAGCGGACGACCGTCACCGGAACCGGCGACCGTCGCGTCACCTTCTCGGCGACGCTGCCCATGAGCATCCGGGAGATCCCCCTCCGGCCGTGGCTCCCCATCACCACCTGGTCGATGTCGTCGCCCTCGTCCTCGAGGTACTCGAGGATGGACTTCGCGGGCCCGCCGACGAGTCGGACCGTCTCCACGGCGACGCCGCGGTCGCGGGCGCGCTCGGCGGACGACTCCAGCAGTTCGTCGCTCGCGTCCTTCGCCGACTCCTCCAACTCCTTCGAGTAGTACGGGTCCATCCCCTCGCCGTCGCCGGCGGACACCCACCGGGTGGGGTCGACGACGTTGACGAGGACGAGCGTCGCCCCTTCATGAACCTCCAGCGCGTGATCGAGGGCCTCCGTGGACTGCTCGGACTGATCGAGCGGAACCAGTACGCGTCGTGACATAGTTGCGACCACACGGGGCGGGAACTCGGGCGTTTCGGTCACCGGAGGCTCGCCGACCCGAAACTGCCCCGCGCCGTTCGGTCACGCCACGCCGGCGACGGCGGCCACGACGGCGGCGAGCCCGACTCCGCCGCCCGAGAGCAGGGTGTTGGCGGCGACGAACAGCGCGGCCCGGCTCCGGTGGCCCCGCTCCCACAACTGCACCGTCGACACCGAGAACGACGAGAAGGTGGTAAACGCGCCGCAGGCGCCGGTTCCCGCCAGCAGCAGCGCGTCGCCGCCGACGGGCCAGAAGACGAGCAGCCCGAGCAGGAAACTCCCGAGGACGTTCACCGTCAGCGTCCCCAGCGGGAACTCCTCGCGGTCGACCGCCGACCCGAGCAGGTGGCGCGCGACGGCCCCGACCGCGCCGCCGACCGCGACGAGCGCGGGGTCGAATACGCCCGCGAGCGGTGCTGCGGACACGAGCGGGGCGGCGGCGGCGGTCGCGACGCTCACGCTCCCACCTCCCGGTCGTCCCGCGGATCGACGCGGGCGGCGAGGTCGCGCCCCAGGAGCGCGGCCGCGAAGCCGAGCCCGTAGCTGGCGAGGAGGTACGCGACGCCGACGAGCGGCTCCGCCCGAGCGGTTTCGACGACGAAGGTGCTGTAGGTGGTGTACGAGGAGAGCACCCCCGTCGCGAGCAGCGTCCGCGTGCGGTCGCCCAGCCGGTCGGTGCGAAGCGCCTCGTACAGCAGGAACCCGAGCAGCAGGCTGCCCGAAACGTTCGCCGCGAGCGTCCCCCGGAGCCCGGGAAGCGCCGTCCCGACCGCGTGACGCGCCGATGCGCCGACGGCGCCGCCGCCCGCAACGAGCGCGAGCGTGAGCGCGAACGCCCGGAGATCCCGCGACATACGCGGGTCCTCTCGGGTGGATCGTATCCGACTGTCGATCGTCGCGCGACGCCGTGCCAACTAATACCAATTAAGGAGTCCCCATGCGTAGAAACCCGTTATAGAATATTATCATTATAGTTCGTTACATTTATTGTATCCTCCCGACTGAACACAGGTGAGGCGACACAGCATGGGTGTACACGACCACAAATCCGCCCCAGGACATGCACAGGCTACGCCGACCGACCGCGACCCACCGACGCCACCCACACCACCCGAACGACCCACCCCATGACGTTCAACCCGAACCCCAAGACCGACCTCGACGAGATCGACGACCGTGAACTGAGCCTGTTCCCCACGGAGGGCGACGACCGATGAGCCGTCGCGCCATCCGCCCCACAACCGGCACCCGACCGTCCGAGGAGACGGACGCGCCGCTGGTCCCGGACCTGGGGACGCGAACGGGCCGCACCGCCACGACGACCGACACCGCCGACGCCGCAGACACCCGACGCGACCGCGCCGAGCGCCGCCGTCGCCGCGACCCGTTCGAGATCGCGCTCATGGAGGATTCCGAATAATGCACCCCTCAGAACTCGACCAGGACGTCTTCACGAAGGACATCGACAACCCGCAGGGCGCGAAACTGCGCGAGATGCTCGACGAGCAGGACTACGTGTTCGCCCCCGGGGTGTACCACGCGCTCGACGCCCGGCTCGCGGAGATGGCCGACCTCGACGCCGCGTACATGTCCGGCTACTCGACGGTCCTCGGGCAGTTCGGCTTCCCGGACCTGGAGATGGTGACGATGACCGAGATGGTCGAGAACGCCAAGCGGATGGTCGAGGCGACGAACCTCCCGGTCATCGCCGACTGCGACACCGGCTACGGCGGCACCCACAACGTTCGGCGCGCCGTCCGCGAGTACGAGAAGGCCGGCGTCGCCGCCGTTCACATCGAGGACCAGACGACGCCCAAGCGCTGCGGTCACATCGCGGGCAAGAAGATCGTCTCCCGCGAGCAGGCCCGCTCGCGCTTCGAGGCGGCCGTCGACGCCAAGCAAAGCGAGGACACGATCGTCATCGCCCGCACCGACGCGTACGGGTCGGCCAACGGCGACTGGGAGGAGCACCTCGAGCGCGGCCGCATCTACGCCGACGCCGGCGTCGACCTGGTCTGGCCGGAGATGCCGGACCCGAGCCGCGAGGACGCCGTCGAGTACGCCGAGACGATCCACGAGACGCACCCCGACCTGGATCTGGCGTTCAACTACTCGTCCTCCTTCGAGTGGGGCGCCGAGGAGGACCCGCTCACGTTCGAGGAGTTGGGCGACCTGGGTTACAAGTACCAGTTCATCACCCTCTACGCGCTGCACTCGGGCGCGCACGCCGTCTACGAGGACATGAAGAACATCGCCGAGAACGACGAGGAGGCGCAGTTCGACCTCGAAGAGCGCTACATCGGCCACGAGACCGAGAGCCACCACGCGCTGTCGTTCGTCGACCGGTATCAGGAGATCGAGACGCAGTTCGACCCCGAGGCGGAGGACCGCATCGAGGAGTCCGAGGGCTTCGCCGAGGACCGCTCGGAGCCGATCACCTCGAACGACGACTGATCGCGGCGCGCTGTCCACCCGTCACCGTTTTTCGCCAGTTCCACCGCACTCCGACCCTCGCCCGCACCGTCGGAACTACGTGGGCCCGGGATCAGACCCGACCGATGACCCACAGCGACGCACCGGCCCGCCGGGACGGCGAAGGGGATATCCCGGACGGGAGTGAGTCGACGGAAGCGACCGTCGAGGACCTGATCGAGGAACTGGAGACGCTGGAGGACGTGGTCGACGACACGGAGGAGCGCCGGAGAGTGCGCGGGGCGATGCGGACCGCCCGCGATCTGGCGACCCCGAAGCCGTCGGTGTTCGGGACGGTCGTCCGCGGCTTCGACCGCGGCGACATCGCGGAGGCGTTCCTCGGGAGCGTGCTGTTCGGGGTCCCGATGCTCGTCGAGGGCGGCACGACGGAGATCGGGGCGTACTTGGGCGCGAATCCCGCGTTCCTCGTCGGGACCGCGCTGGTGACGGTTCTGCTAGTCGTCGGGATCGTCTACGTCGCGGACTTTCAGGACGTGCGGGTCCACCGACCGTTCCTCGGGATCGTTCCCCGTCGACTCGTCGGAGTCCTCGGCGTCGCCGCGTTCACCGCCGTCGTCGGGCTGACCGCGTGGGGACAGATCGACTGGGCGGACCCGACGGTCGCGCTCGGGAGTACGGTCGTGGCGGGGCTCCCGATGGCGGTCGGCGCGGCGCTGGGGGATCTGTTACCGGGATAACGACGGGCGCGTCCTCCGACGCGCGAGGGGGCGCTCGGTTACGCCTCGATAGGGTCCGCGCGGTCGCCGTTGATACGCGTGAGGCCGTAGTCGCACTCGTTGCAGCGCCACTTCGTCTTCTCGCCCAAGTGGATCGTCATCGCGGCGACGCGCCAGAAGTCCCGGTCCTCGCCGCAGCGCGGGCAGGAGAACTCCATCTCGAGGCTCATACCCGTCGTTGTGTGGGCGGAGACTTTCAAGACACCGGTCGCCGTCGGGCCAGCGGGGCGCCCGGGGAACGATAGCCCGAAATCCCCGGCGGTCGACCTCCGCGTATGACCTTCGAAACGACGATCCCGGTCCGCTATCGCGACCTCGACCCGATGGGCCACGTGAACAACGCCGTCTACGCCACCTACTTGGAGGAGGTTCGAACCGCGTTCTTCCGCGAGGAGGTCGGTATCGATCTGGCCGACTCGCGGGCGGCGCTGGCGTCGCTGTCGATCGAGTTCCGGGCGCCGATCGAGGGAATCGGCGCCGTTCGCGCGGTGCTCGACGTGACCGACGTCGGGACGACCAGCCTCACCTTCGGCTACGAACTGCACTACGAGGGGCACCTCGTCGCCGAAGGCGAGACCGTCCAGGTCGCGATCGGCGAGGACGGCCCCGAGCCGCTGCCGGACGCGGTCCGCGCGGCCGCCGAACGGCACGCGGCCGAATGAGCGGCGGTCGCCGCCGCCTCGCGCTCGCGGCGGTAAGCGCAGGAAACTTCAGTCAACTGGGTGCGCGGGTGCTTCTCGGGGCGGTCGTCCCGTTCGTTCTCGTCGATTTCGGGACGACCGAGGCGACGGTCGGGCTGGCGCTCACCGGAATGTGGGCGACGTACGCGCTGTTGCAGTTCCCCAGCGGCGTGCTCGCCGACCGCCTCGGCGAACGACCGGTCGTCCTCGCCGGGATCGTCGGCGCCGGCGTCGGGACCGCGTTGGTGGCGCTGTCGTCGTCGATGTTCGCGTTCGGGGCGGCGACGCTGGTGCTCGGCGCGGGCGCCGGGCTGTTCTTCTCGCCCGGGACCTCGCTGCTGTCGCGACTGTACGACGAGCGCGGCGGCGCGTTGAGCGTGCTCACGGGCGCGGGCGCCGTCGCCGGCGCGGCGTTCCCCGGGATCGGGGGCGTGCTCGCAGACCGGTACGGCTGGGAGGTCGCCGTCGGCGCGGGCGCCGGCGTCGCGGTCCCGGCGGCCGTCGCGACGCTGCTGTTCGTCCCGTCGCTCGCGCCGGCCAACCCCGATCGCGACCTCCGGGCGGCCGTCGACCCGGGACGGATCGCCGACGTGCTCGCCCGTCCGCCGCTTGCGTACACGACCGCGAT
Source organism: Halobaculum rubrum (assembly GCF_019880225.1). Classification (NCBI taxonomy): domain Archaea; kingdom Methanobacteriati; phylum Methanobacteriota; class Halobacteria; order Halobacteriales; family Haloferacaceae; genus Halobaculum; species Halobaculum rubrum. The sequence goes on along the minus strand of NZ_CP082284.1, from coordinate 740,006 downwards.
AGCCGTGCTGTGCGGGTTCACCTTTCAGGCCGTCTCGTCGTTCCTGCCGACGTTTCTCGTCGCGCACCGCGACCTCGCGCCGTCGACGGCGGCGACCGCCTTCGGGGCGGTGTTCGCGATCAGCGCGGTCGCCCAGCCGGTGAACGGCCGGGTGTCGGACGCGCTCTCCCGGGACGCCGCCGTCGCGATCAGCGTCACGCTCGCGAGCGCCGGCATCGCGACGCTGGTGCTCGCGCCCGGAGTCGTCGGCACCGTCGCCGGCGTCGCGGTGCTCGGTGCCGGGATCTCCTGGCCCGGCCCGATCCAGGCGCGGTTCATGGACCGGCTGACGGACGCCGAGCGCGGATACGCCTTCGGTCTACTGCGAACCGTGTACATGCTCCTCGCCGCCTCCGGGTCGGTCGTCACCGGCGCCGTCGCGAGCGCGGCCGGATGGCCGGCGGCCTACGGTCTCGTCGTCGCGCTGCTGGCGACGTGTCTCGCGCTGCTCGGCGCGAACCGGGCGCTCGGGCTCGATCTGTGATCGTGACAGGACATCCCGCGAGAGTCGTTGTCCCTTCCTTGTGTGTGATACGGGCGTGGCGGCACGGAGACCTCGCCGTTCACGAGACCTGCGGTCTCGTGAGCGGACACATCGCGCCGCGATTTGTGAACGCCGTCCACCGTGGCCTCAGTCGCTCGCTTCGCTCGCTCCTTCGTCCACGCCCTTCGTGGGCGGCTCGGCACGAAGACCTCGCCGCCGTCCACCGTGGCCTCAGTCGCTCGCTTCGCTCGCTCCTTCGTCCACGCCCTTCGTGGGCGGCTCGGCACGAAGACCTCGCCGCCGTCCACCGGCCTCAGTCGCTCGCTTCGCTCGCTCCTTCGTCCACGCCCTTCGTGGGCGGCTCGGCACGAAGACCTCGCCGCCGTCCACCGTGGCCTCAGTCGCTCGCTTCGCTCGCTCCTTCGTCCACGCCCGGATCGTGGCTCTCGAACCACTCCGTCAACTCCTCGATGCGATGCGTCGCCCGCTCGGGTGTCCCGATGTTGTGGTGTTCGTCCGGGTAGATCACGAGCTTCGCGTCGACGCCCCGCTTGCGGACGCTGACGTACAGCTGTTCGGCCTGCGTCGGCGGACACCGCCAGTCCTCCTCGCCCGCGGTAACGAGCAGCGGCGTGTCGATCTCGTCGACGCGAGTGATCGAGGAGATATCGCGGTACAGCGCCTCGTTCTCCCACGGCATCCCGAACTCCCACTGGTGCCAGTTGTGGTTGTCGTCGGTCCCGAAGTTGCTGTAGAAGTCGTAGATGCCGTGTTCGGGCGCGGCGGCGGCGAACATGTCCGTCCGTGTGACGACGTGCGCGGTCGTGATCCCGCCGTAGCTGAAGCCCGTGCAGAACAGGCGGTCGGGGTCGGCGACCCCCTCGTCGACGAGGTGCTCCATCGCCGCGATCACGTCGTCGGACTCCAACTCCCCGCGGCTCCCCTTCAGCGACTCCGAGAACGCGCGGCCGTAGGAGGTCGACCCGCGGTAGTTGGGCTTCGCAACGACGTACCCCCTGCTCGTCCAGTAGTTCAGCGTGAAGCGGTATGCGGGCGCGTCGTAGCTCATCGGCCCGCCGTGGATCGAGCAGATCGCGGGCGCCGGGTCGTCCGCGTCGGCGTCGAAGTCGCTCGGGTAGTAGACGACCGCCTCGATCTCCTCCCCGTCGCTGTTCTCGTAGGCGACGACCTCGCAGTCGGGCAGCGCGTCGGCGCGCTCGTCGAGCCAGTCGTCGTTGAGCGCCGAGAGGCGCCTCGTCGGGCCGCCGGCGTCGTCCTCGCGCAACTCGGCGCCGGGGACCGCGTACACGTCCGGCGGCTGGTCGGCGCCCGTGAGGCCGAGCGCGACCGTGTCGCCCGCGAGATCGAACGCCGCGATCGTCCGATCGCGGCCCTGGCGGGTGAACGCCCGCCGCGGCTCGCCGTCGACCGGACACACCGCGAGCCGGGTCCACGCCTCGTCGGCGATCGGCACGACGACCGTTTCGCCGTCCAGCCAGCGCGGCGCCCCGTCGCGCGCGAGCGTGCGGTCCAACTCGGCGGAGACGGACTCGAACGCGGCGTCGGCCTCGTCTGGCGCGACGTACGCCTCGTTGGGCTCGTACCAGTTGTCGTAGTTGCTGCCGTCGAACGCGATCCGGTCGCCGTCGGGGGACCACGTCGGGGAAGCACACCGGAGGCTCCCGTCGGTGACGACCCGGCAGTCCGACCCGTCGGGGGCGACCGTGCACACGTCGTAGGCGCCGGAGTCGTCGGGGTCGTCGTCGACGCAGGTGGTGAAGGCGATACGGTCGGTCGGCCCCCACGCGGGCTGGAGCCCGGCGAGCGGCTCGGCCGAGCCGGCGCCGTAGGCGTCGTCGAGGCGGTCGAACGACTCGGCGTCGGCGGCCTCGCCGTCGAGGTCGCCGACGAACAGGTACGTCGTCACGTCGTCGAGCCAGCCGGCGCCGTCGCGCTTGTGCTGGAGGCGGGTCACCTCGATGGGGCCGCCGTCCTCGCGCTGGTCGAGGTACGATTCCTCCTCGTCGGTCGGGTCGCGGGCGGCGACGACGAGACGGTCGCCGTCGGGCGCGAGATCGAACTCCGTGACCCCCCGCTCGAAGGCGGTCAGCTGGCGGGCGTCGCCGCCGCGCGCGAGGTCGAACGCCCACACCTGCTGTTTCGGCTTTTCGTCGCCGTTCTCGCCGTCGGTACCGTTCTCCTCGTCCTCGTCATCCTCGTCGACGTTCGCCTCGTCCGTCTCGTCGTCGCCCTCGTCGGCGCGCCCGCGCGTGCGATCGAGGTCGGCATCGCGGGCGGCGAGAAACGCGAGCGTGTGGCCGTCGGGCCCCCACGTCGGCGACGCCGCGGTGGACGCGCGGGTGAGGCGGTGCGGTTCGCGGCTCCCGTCCGTCGGCGCGACGTACAGCCCCGTCCGCTGTTCGTCGGCAGCGGGATCGGACTCCTGTGCGGTGAACGCGACGCGCTCGCCGTCGGGGGATACCGCTACCTCCGCGAGCAGTCGCAGGTCGTAGTACGACTCGATATCGAGTCCGTGCTGCATACGCGCCGGTGTGGTGACGGGCACTTGACCGTTCGGGAACCAGCGGATTCGGTGGCGGTCGTCCGTTTCGACGACCGCACCGGGAAGCGCGGCCGCCGGCGTGGCAAGCTACTTGCCGCCGGCGACCCACGGTCGGAGCATGTCCGTAACGCTGTACGCGCTGGACGGTTGTCCGTGGTGCGAGAAGGTCCACGACGCGCTCCGGGAGGCCGACGTCGAGTACGAGACCGTCTGGACGGAAGCGCTCCACTCGAAGCGCGACGAGGTCGCCCGCGTCAGCGGGCAACGCGGCGTCCCCGTGCTCGTCGACGACGAGCGCGGCGTGACGATGAACGAGTCGGCGAACATCCTCGAGTACGTCGAGCGAACGCTCGCCTGAGTCCCGATCCGATGCCCATCTACACCGGCCGCGGCGACGAGGGGAAGACCGACCTCCGCGACATGTCGCGGGTGTCGAAGACCTCCCGTCGTATCGAGGCGTACGGCACCGTCGACGAGGCGAACGCGCTGATCGGCACGATCCGCCCGACGGGATACGACGACATCGACGAGATGCTGCGCGCCGTGCAAGACCACCTCCACGTCCTCCAGGCGGACTTCGCCAACCCCGACCCCGAGGAGGGGGATCCCGTCGTCCGCGAGGACCACACCGAACAGCTCGAGGACTGGATCGACGAACTGGACGAGGAACTGGAACCGCTCACGAGCTTCGTGCTCCCCTCCGGAAGCGAGGCCGGAGCGAAGCTCCATCACGCCCGCACGGTCGCGCGCCGCGCCGAGCGTCGGGCGGTCGAGCTCGCGGACGACGAGCCGGTCAACGCCGAGGCGGTGGCGTATCTCAACCGCCTGTCGGACGCGCTGTTCACCTTCGCGCGCGCCGTCAACGCTCGCGACGGCGTCCCCGAGGACGCCCCCGACTACGAGTAGCGGCGCCGTGGTTGTGGCGACCGCGGGCCGCGACCCCCACAAACGGTTTGTCCGTCGTCAGCCAAGGGACAGGCATGTCCAAGCACTTCGAGGACGCGCGATACTATCTCGGTCGTGCGGCGGACCACGCGAAGGAGGGGGTCAAAGAGGAGCTCGAACCGGTCGAAGAGCGGGTTCGCGAGATCGTGGGTCGCGAGAGGGAGCCGGAGCCCTCGCGGCTCGATCGCTTGGAGGCGGACCTGACGGACCTGTCGAGGAAGGCGGAGGGGGAGGCGAAGGAGGCGGTCCAGCAGGCCCGCGAGACGGTCGACGAGTACCGATCCGGGCGGAGTCGAGAGTAGCGCTGGCGCTCGGCGGTCGAAACACGGATCGCGAGCGAGCGGACCGAGCGCGCGTCGCGAGAGTGAGTCGGACCGCCCGACTCGACGGCGGCGCCCGGATCAGAACGTCGGCTCGTCGCCCATGTCGTCGTCGAGGGCGGCGGGGTCCTGTTGCTCGTCGACGGCGTCGGTGAAGAGGTCGCCGTCGGCCTCCCCCTCGGTGGCCTCGTCGCTTTCTACGTCGTACGCCTGCAGGCCGCGCGTGAGGAAGTCCTCGATGGCCTCCTTGCGGTTGAGGAACTCCCCCTGCTCGGCGAGGCGAGAGATCTCGCTGTCGATTCGGTCGGGCAGGTCGACTTCGATCTTCGTCACGCCCGCTGGTCCGTCGTCGGACGGGATTAATCCTCGGGTCGGTCCCGCCGGTCCCGCGGCGGACGACAAGCCTTAAGCGTTCGACCGGGGTACGTCGTGATGCGGGTTGGTGGTCTAGTCCGGTTATGACGGCTCCTTCACACGGAGCAGGTCGGCGGTTCGAATCCGCCCCAACCCACTCCTCTGCGGTCCACCGACGACGAGCGGCGCGAGGCGCGAACGGAAACGGGCGCCTCGATGTGAACGGGCCGGTCGTGCGGTCACGACGCCAGCGCGCTCTCGACTTCCGACCGCAACGTGTCCTCCTCGACCGGCTTGGTGACGTAGCCGTCGGCGCCCGCCTTCACCGCCTGCCGCATCTGGTCGCGCTGTTCGACGCTGGTGCACATCACGACACAGGTCCCGGGGTCGCGCTCCTTGATGTCGCTGGTCGCCTCGATGCCGTTCACCTCCGGCATCATGATGTCCATCGTGACCAGATCCGGCCGCGTCTCCTCGAACAGGGCGACCGCCTCCGAGCCGTTCTCGGCCTCCCCGACGATCTCGAAGTCGTCCTCGAGGATCCCTCGGATGAGCGTGCGCTGGAACCCGGAATCGTCCACGATGAGGATCCGTCTCGCCATGGCGGACACTCCGCCGTCCCGCAAATAAGCGTTCACCCGCCGGATCCGGGCGTGATAATCGGGACATTCGGGTTAAGTTGCTCTGTCGGGGACGCCCGGACACATGGGATCGCGGGAACCACGGAACGGAGCCGACGCGCGCGGCGATAGCGGTCGAACGACCGAGCCACGGGAGAACGCGGGGCGAGCGGACGACCGAACGGAACGGGGCGGAGAGTCGGGGACGCGGACGGACGGGGGCGTCGCGGACGCGGACGGGTCTCCCCCGGACGGATCGCCCGCCGGCGGACCGCCCGGCGGCTCGTCCGAATTCATGGTGGACGACGCCGACCGCCGCGGCGTCGACGGCGGCGAGTTGGCCGACCGACTCGGCCTCGACGACGCGGACATCGAGGCTCGCAAGCGATTCGGCCGGCTCTCACCGAGCGACGAGGAGACGCTTTCGTCGCTCGAACCGGTGTTGGAAGATCTCGCGCCGGAACTGGTCGACGAGTTCTACGACCACTTCACCGACCACGAGGAGACGAACGCCATCTTCGACCGGTCGAGCAAGGGGATCGAGGCGCTGAAGCGGACGCAACGACAGTACCTGACCGATCTCGGCGGCGGGAACTACGGCTCCGACTACTTTCGGCGACGCGCGCGGGTCGGGAAGCTTCACGAAATGCTCGACCTCGGTCCGCGGGTGTACTTCTCCGGATACAGTATCTACTACGAGGGGCTGATGGACGCGCTCGCCGACGAGGCTCGGGAGGCGGCCGGCGTCGAGGAGGACGCGCCCGGAGACGAGGCGCTCTCGCGGTTCACCGACCACCTGCTCCCGTTGTTGAAGCTGCTGTTGCTCGACCAGCAGGTCGCGATGGACACGTACATCGACTCCTACGCCGAGCAGATGGAAGCGGAGATCGACCGCCGTCGCGATCTCTCCGAGGAGGTCTCCCGGGAGGTCGAGGAGCCGCTCGATCAGATCGGCGACGCCGCCGGCGGCGTCGCCGAGAACGCGGACGAACTGGCGGAGTTGGCGGAGACGCAGGCCGAGCGGATGGGGAACGTCGAGGCCGAGGTGGGAACGCTCTCGGCGAACGTCGAGGAGGTGGCCGCCAGCGCCGAGCAGGTCGCACAGGTGTCCGGCGACGCCGAGACGCTCGCGGAGGAGGGCGTCGACGCCGCGGGCGACGCCCGGGATACGATGGAGGACATCGAGAACGCGACCGACGAGGTGACCGACGACCTCGACGACCTCCGCGAGCGCGTGGGCGAGATCGACGAAGTCGTGTCGGTCATCGACGGGATCGCGGACCAGACGAATCTGCTGGCGCTGAACGCGAACATCGAGGCCGCCCGCGCGGGCGAGGCGGGCGAGGGCTTCGCCGTCGTCGCCGACGAGGTGAAGAGCCTCGCCGAGGAGTCCCAACAGCGCGCCGGCGAGATCGAGTCGCTCGTCGAGAACATTCAGACCGGCGCCGAGGACACCGTCGAGAGTCTCGAACGGACCGAGGACCGCATCCAGGACGGCGTCGCCCGCGTCGACGAGGCGATGGAGCGTCTCGACAGGATCGCCGAGGCGATCCGGGAGGCGGCCTCCGGCGTCGAGGAAGTCGCGCGCGCGGCCGACTCGCAGGCGTCGACGACCGAGGAGGTCGCCTCGCTGGTCGAGGAAGCCAGCACCGAAGCGGCCGCGGTCCGCCGGAACGTCGAGGAGATCGCCGAGGCGGCCGACGAGCAGCGCGACCGCCTCGACCGCGTCAGCGACTCCGTCGGCCAACTCACGGACTGATCCGACCGCCGATACGGAAAGCTTAGTAACTCAACCGGCCTGTGTTATTACATGGGCGTCGTCAGCGTCTCGATGCCGGACAGCCTCGTCGACCGGATCGACGAGTTCACCGAGGAACACGGCTACACCGGTCGCAGCGAGTTCCTCCGGGAGGCCGCCAGGGACCTCCTCGGGGAGTTCGAGGACCGCAAGCTCGAGGACCGCGAGCTGATGGGCATCGTCACCGTCGTGTTCGACTACGAGGGGACCAACGTTGAAGAGCGCATGATGCAACTGCGCCACGAGCACGAGAACATCGTCGCTTCGAACTTCCACAGCCACGTCGGCGACCACAACTGCATGGAGCTGTTCATCCTGGAGGGGAACCTGGAGCAGATCTCGACGTTCGTCGGGAAGATCCGCGCGACGACCGACACCAAGACGGTCGACTACTCGGTCACGCCCATCGGCGACGACGAGGGCATCGTCTGATCGATCGGTCCGGCAGCGGGGCGGACGATTGCGGACTCCGTTAATAACCGCTATCGACGGCGGCCCGCCCCAGCGCTCGTCACCGAACTGACCCGAACACGATACTGCCGTCCTGTCGAGTGATCCTCGCAGGGGGTCTCGCCACGAACTGGTCGCCGTCGGCCGATCGAACTGCGAGTATTGATACCTGTCCGCACACCTCCAGTCGATGGGATCCGAACCAAGCTTCAATACAAGGGGGATCGTACCCACGTAATGGAGTTATGGATATCTCAGACATCGCCGTGCCGGAGTTCGTAGAGGTGGACGCGGGCAAACGACTCGGAAAGATCCGCTCCATCTTCGACCGCGAGAACCCGAAGGGTATCATCGTGATGGAGGACGGCGAGTACGCGGGCGTCATCGGCGAGCGCGAGCTGATCAACTCGCGCGTCGACGACGACACGAGGGCGGCGGCGCTGATGACGTCGGCCCCGGAGGTAGCCCGTACCGAGGACGTGCGCGAGGTCGCGCGCGTCCTCGTCGAGGGTAACGTCAAGATCGCGCCCGTCTACGAGGGCGAGCGGCTGTACGGCATCATCACCGTCGACGCCATCCTCGCCGCGGTCCTCGACAACCTCGACGCGCTGACGGTCGAGGACATCTACACCGCCGACGTCGTCACCGTCCTCGAGGACGCCCACGTCGGTCAGGCGATCAACCGCCTGCGCGAGAACGGTATCTCGCGGCTCCCGGTCGTCAACGAGAACGGCCGCCTGGGGGGTATCCTCACGACCCACGACATCGTGGACTTCGTCGTCCGCGACGACGACCGACAGACGCGCGGCGACCGCAGCGGCGACATCGACCGCATGCTCGACCTGCCGGTGTACGACATGATGTCCTCGCCGGTGCACACCGTCACCGCGGACGAGTCGGTTCGCGAGGCTGTCGAGCTGATGATGGACAACGACATCAGCGGTCTGGTCGTCACGCCCGAGGAGCGCGACGACCTGGTCGCGGGCGTGCTCACGAAGACCGACGTGCTCCGCGCGCTCACCTTCACCGAGGAGGACGCGATGGACGTGCAGGTGACGAACGTCGCCCTGCTCGACACGCTCTCGCGTGAGGACATCCGCAACTCGATCGGGCAGGTCGCGGAGAAGTACAAGGAGATGCGCGTGGTTCACGCGCACGTCCGCTTCCACGAGCACAAAGAGAAGCTCCGCGGCACGCCGCTCATCCAGGCGCAGATCCGCCTGCGCACCACGCACGGCCAGGTCGCCGGCTCGGGCGAGGGGTACGGCGCCGAGCACGCCTTCCACGTCGCGCTCGACAAACTGGAGCGCAACGTCCTCGAGGTGAAAGGCGTCACCGCCGACGAGCGCTACCGCGGCCAGCTCCTCCGGAAGCTCGGCGAGCTGTAAGCGGGAGCGCTCCCGACACGCACACCCAGCACGGCGAATCGGCGGCGGCGTGATCGTCGCCGCCGCTCGGGGTTCGGTCTCGCGTTCTCCGACGGCCCGCGCGCTCGCGCTAGCGACCGAACAGCCGCGTCAGCGTCCCGTTCGACGACTCGTCGTCGATCCCGGCTTCCGCACGGAACCGCGCGATCGCGTCGTCGCCGACGCCGCCGGCGTCGAGGCGGAGCGTGTCGGCGTCGCCCTCGGTGTCGACGACGACCTCCCGGCCGCGGGTGGCCGCGTAGACGCCCAACAGCGCCGCCCCGAGCAACAGCGAGAGCGCGCCGGCGACCCGGAGCGCGTCGTCGACGAGCGAGAGCGCCGAGAGCACGCCGCCGATCATCGAGAGGAGCCCGCCGACGCCGGTCGCGCCGGCGGCGTCGGGCATCGACGCGCCCATCGAATCGAACGACACGACGGATCCGCCCAGAACCATCGCCAGACCGCCGACGACGGTGTACGCGATGGGACGGACGAGCCAGTCGGTCGCGGTCGACGACGGCGACACGTCGGTCACGTTGACGCGCTGGACCGCGCGCAGGGTCGCCCGCTCGTCGGCCGCGGGAGTGTGTGCGAGCACGCGGTGGGTCGTCGCGACGAGGCGGCCGTCGGCGACGGGGAGGCTCGCGCGGACCTCCTCGCCGGCGTACAACAGCGGCTCGATCCGGGCGGTGTCCGGGGTCGGGTCGGCGTCGTCGCTCGCCGCGGTTCCCGGGGTCGCGTCGTCGCTCGCGGCGTCGTGGGTCGCGACGGGGGTGCCGGATCCGTCGTCGCCACCGTCGCCGCTGGCGGACTCACGTGTCGAACCGAGAGAATCGGGGTCCTCGAGCGGCGACGGCTCGGCGGGCGAGACGACGGTGTCGGCGTCGCCGGCGCCGTCGTCGCCGGGCTGAACGCCGGCGTCGTTCGGCCGGTCGTGGTCGTCGTCACCGTCGTCCCCGAGATCGAAGCCGCCCATCGGGCCCCTACTGGCCGGCGAGCTTCTCGGCGATGCGCCGGGCGCCCTCGGCGGCCGCGAGGTCGGGCTCGTCGGGAACGACCACGTTCACGTCGCGGTCGAGCTCCGCACAGAGCCGACGCTCGAACTCCTCGGCGAGGCCGGGGATGCACGCCATCCCGCCGGTGACGGCGATGTCGTTGTTCAGCGAGAGCTGGTACACCTTCATGTAGTCGTTGGCGAGCTCCGGCAGGAACTCGTTGGCGACCTCGTTCACGGCGGCGTCGAGGTACCAGTCGAGGGCGTCGACGACGCTGTCCTCGATGGTGTACTCGTGGGAGCCGCCGCCGGGCTGCTGGATCACGTCCGAGAACGGCTCGAAGTTCCCGACGTTCCCGTGCTCCTCCTTGTACTCGCGGGCGGTCGTCAGGTCGACGTGGACGCGCCCCTGCGTCTCCTCCTCGACGTTGGCGACGATCCGCCGATCGACGTCGTTGCCGGTCACCGAGCCGGTGGAGAACGGGACGAGCTGGTCGCCGCGGCGGTACGCGCACGCCTCGAGGTTCGTCGACCCCATGTTCACCGAGATGAACACGTCGTCGACGGCCTCGACCCCGGCGCCCATCGCGGGGATGGCGCCGCACAGCGACTCGGGGTACGCGCGCATCGTGTGGGCGCCGATGTCCGAGGACTCGATGACCTCGGTGAGGTTCTCGAGGCCGGCGTCGTTGTCCATCGTCGGGATGGCGTACACGACCGCCGAGTCGGAGGGAACGCCGTTGGCCGAGAGCAGCTCCCGGAAGAACCGGCCGGCGAGCTCCGCGCGCTCGTCGTCCTCCGGAAGTCCGGAGCGGAGCATATACTGGACCCGGTCGGGGTACTCTGCGGCGGCCTGCTCCCCGAACAGGGCCTTCTCCTCCCCCGTGATCGCGTCCTCGTACAGCGCGAGACACGTGAGCGTTCGCACCGTCGTGAGCTCGTCGCTGTCGGCGTCCTCGGGGTACCGAAGCACGGTTCGCGTGGAGCCGAGCTTCACGCCGATGGGGGTTGGGTTGCTGGACTCGAAACTGTCGTCGTCTGCGGGTTCGGATTCTGCTGCCATGGTTATCGGAGCGCGGCGAGGCGGGCGACGAACAGCAGGCTCGTGCGGTGATGGTCGACGGAGATCCGAGAGCCGTCGGTGTCGTCGAAGGCCTCGAGGTACGCCGCGAGGGCGTCCTCGACGGACTCGTCGAGCCACTCCACGTCCCGATAGAAGGCGAGCGCCTCGCGGGCGCGTTCGCGCCCGCCGACGCCGACGAGGTAGCGTAACCAGTCGAGCACGAGTCGGGTCCCGACCACCGAGTCGGGAAGACTCGGCAGGTAGGGCCTACTCGTGCCGCCGGCCGCCGCCTGAAGGAGGAAGGCGTCTTCCACCTGCGCCGCCCGCACGCGCGCGTCCGCTCGACCGAGGTAATCGTCCGGCTGTGTCCACCGGGCGGGTTCCTCGTCGGCGTGCGTCGGCGCCGCCGCTCCCGTCAACGCTCGCAACTCCTTCGGGTCGTAATCGCTCGGTCTGAGCATGTCCTGGTTCGTCCGCACTCCCTGTGCCGCTGCTACCACCTATCCGGAAACGGCGTAAATATGTGCCCCCCTGAATATCACGGCTGAAACCGAACGCGGGGGCAAGCGGCCGCGGTCGACGCTTCGGCCGTCAGGTGTCCGCGAGGGTGAACTCGACGCGCTCCGTCTCGCCGCCCTGCGTCGTCCGGCCCTGGACGGTCACCTCGCCGATCGCGTCGGTGTTCTCGACGTGGGTGCCGGCGCAGGCGGTGCGGTCGAACGGGTCGTCCGCGTCGCCTGCTCGCGGGTCGGTCTGTTCACGGGTCGCTTCACTCCCCGTTCGCTTCGAGGCCTCACTTCGTTCGGCCTCGCTCCCCTCCCCGCTCGCGTTCCCCGGGCCGCTCCGCGTCCCGCCGACCTCCACGATCCGAAGCTCCGTGATCGAACTCGGGAGCAGGTCGATCCGCGTGCGCTCGGCGTCGAGTTCCGCCTCGGCGACCTCGCGGTCCATCGTGTAGTGGCGCACGGGGAGCCCGTCGTCGACGAGGGCGTTCATGCGCGCCTCGACGTCGGCGAGGTCGGCCTCGGAGAACTTCGGGTACTCGGCGTCGAGGCGCGCGCGGTCGGCGTACAGCTGGTTCCCGACCGTCCGGGCGTCGAACTCGTCGAGGAGGACCGCCGAGAGGAGGTGCTGGGCGGTGTGATACCGCATGTGGGCGTGTCGACGATCCCAGTCGAGGACGCCACGGACGCGAGCGCCCGCGGGCGGCGCCGCGCCGTCGAGGTGATGGTACACCGTGTCCGCCTTCTCCACGTCGGTGACGGCGAACTCGGTGCCGACCGCGTCGTCACCGTCCGCGTCGACGCCGGCGTCGCTATCGGTGTCGCCGCCGTCCCCGTCCGCGCCGTCAGCACCGCCGCCGGCGTCGACCACCCGGAGCGTTCCCGTGTCGTTGGGTTGGCCGCCGCCGGTCGGGTAGAAGTGCGTCCGGTCGAGGACGACGCGCTCGTCGAGCGACCGCTCGACGGTCGCCGCGAACTCGCCGACGGTGCTGTCCGCGAGATACAGCTGATCGGTCACGCCCGGACGTGGGCGACGGGTGCACTTAGCGGTTCGCGACGCGGCGGTCTCGACCGACGGACCACTGACATCCGCGGTCCGGGGGCGACCGCCTCGGTCCGGTTCGCCGAGTCCGGCCTGTCGTAACGACTAAGGACGGAACAGGCCGTATCGTTCCGTAATGAGAACGACATTCGTTTCTTCCCAACTCGATCCGTCAAGGGGGTGGCCGCAGTGGGCGTCGAAATAAAGGGCTCGCGCGTCACCGCCGAGGAGGTCGCGGACATGGAGCACTTCGTCCGCGAGTACCTCGCCGCGTCCGTCGAAAGCGAGGACGACGGCGGCCGGATGCGGTGGTACCCGTGGCACTCCGCGGAGTACCGCTTCAACCACATCCTGAACGTCGTCGAGATCGCCGAGACGATCGCCGCCAAGGAGGGCGCCGACACCGACGTGGTGCGGGTGGCCGCGCTGTTTCATGACGTGTCGAAGCTGGAGGCGGAGCAGGACGTCCACGCCGAGGAGGGCGCCCGCGTCGCCCGGCAGTACCTCGAGACGCACGGCGACTACCCCGAGTCGTTCGTCGCGGAGGTGTGCTCGGCCGTCGAGGACCACTCCTACCAGGGGCCGCTGTCCGACCTCCCGCTGGAGACGCGGTGTCTCATCGAGGCGGACCTGCTCGACAAGGTCGGCGCGAACGGCACCACGCTCATGATCCTCCGGATGGGCTACGAGGCGCGCACCCACATGGACGCCGCCGAGATGGTCCAGCGCGTGCTGGAGCGCGGCCGCGAGCACGCCTCGCGCGTCGAGAGCGACACCGCCGAGTCCATCGCCCACGAGCGCATCAAGCGCGTGAAGTGGTTCCGCGAGTGGCTGGAAGACGAGGTGCGCGAGATGAGTCACGACCGCGAGTTCGACGAGATCTGACGCCGAGAGTGACGCCCGGGCGACCGCGTCGCCGCCGCGTCCGCGGTGAGCAGCAGTCGCGTCCCGGTCGCAGGCGGCGTCGCCGCCGGCTTACAGCGTGTCGAGCACGCCGAGCACGCGCTCCTCGGCCTCCCGGCCGGGGTCGTGTTCGCTCCCGTCGCGGTCGCTCTCGCGGTGCTCGGCGACGGTCCGCTCCATCGCCTCGGCGAGCGGCGTCGACTCCCACCCGAGCGCGGCCAGCTTGGTCGTGTCGAGCACGTGCGGGTACTCGCGGTAGAGGACGAAGTCGTCCGCCGCCAGATCGGCGGCCGCGAGTTCGCGACCGCCCGCGTGGACGACCTCCACGTCGGTATCGGCGGCCTCGGCGATCAGGTCGACCATCTCCTCCATCGTGACCAGCGTGCGGTCGCCGACGTTGTACGCCTCGCCGGGCTCGCCCTTCTCGGCGACGATCCGCAGGGCGCTCGCCACGTCCTCGGCGTACGCGCGGTGCCAGAGGTTCTGGCCGTCGCCGGGGACGACCACGCGATCGTGATTCAGCACGCGGTCGACCCAGTAGTCGAGCCGCTCGGTGTAGTCGTGGGGGCCGTAGACGATGCACGGGCGGACGCTCATCGCGTTGACGCCCTCCTCGGCGGCCGCGGCGATCGCGCGGTCGCCCTCGGCTTTGCGCGGGCCGTACGACTCGTGGGAGTCGTCGGTCGCCTGCTCGTCGGTGCACGCACACAGTTCGGTCTCGCCCTCGCGTTTGGGGATCTCCTCGACGCCGTAGGCCGACCCCGAGGAGATGTACACGTAGCCGTCCACGTCGGCGAACACGTCGGTGGCGACGCGCACGTCCTCGGGGTAGTAGGCGACGCAGTCGATCACGATGTCCGGCGTGACGGAGAGCGCCGCCGCCTTCAGGTCGGTGTCGTTCCGGCGGTCGCCCTCGACGTGATCGACGCCCTCGACGTCCGAGAACGGGTTCTCGTGGTTCCCGCGGTTGACGATCGTGACCTCGTAGCCGTTGTCGAGCAGGTCCTCGACGACGTGTCGCCCGATGAACCGGGTGCCGCCGACGACGAGCGCGGTGTCTGCCATACGCGGGGCCTCGCGGGCGGCGGCCGAAAACCTCGCGGTCCCCCGGCGGGATCGCCGGTTCGTCGCGGTCGGTGGGTGCGGGTGAACGCGCGACGCTATTCGTCGTCCTCGCCGCTCCCGTCGCGCAGGGCCGCGATCACCGCCTCCTCGGTTGCCCGGTCGAGCGATTCCTCGGGACCGCTGACGCCCGCATCGACGTGCGCCCGCGCCGTCTCGGCGACGTACGCCGCCGGCGGCGTCGACTCCCATCCCAGCGCCGCGAGCTTCCCGGTCGACACCAGCATCGGCTCGGGCGTGTACAGCGGGAACCCGCCCGGGTCCACGTCGTGGGCGGCGAGCTCCCGTTCGCTCGCGTGCACCGGCGTCACGTCCGTGTCGAGGGCGTCGGCGATCAGCTCCAGCGAACGATCGAGGGAGTACGCCGACCGGTCGGCGGCGTTGTACGCCTCGCCGGGCTCGCCCTCCTCGGCGACGAGCAGGAGCGCCCGGGCGAGGTCCTCCACGTACACGCGGTGGAGCAACGATCCGCCATCACCGGGGACGAGCACCTCGTCGTGTTCGGCGACACGGTCCACCCAATAGCCGAAGCGCTCGGTGTAGTCGTGGGGCCCCTGAACGAGCATCGGCCGGACGGCCATCGCCTCGACGCCCGCCTCGGCGGCGGCGAAGACGACGCGGTCGCCCTCGGCCTTGCGCGGGCCGTAGGTTCCGGCGTCGTCGTCCTCCTCCTGCTCGGGCTCGCAGGGGTGCAGTTCTGTCTTATCCTCGCGCATCGGCACGTCCCCCGGGACGTACGCCGACCCGGAGGAGACGTACACGTACCGTGCGTCGGCGAACACGTCGGTCGCCTCGCGTACCTCGCCGGGGTGGAGGGCGACGAAGTCGACGACGACGTCGGGGTCGACCGCATCGCGGGCGGCTTCGAGGTCCTCGCGGACGGTCCGGTCGCCTGTCCGGTTACTCACGCCCTCCCGATCCGCGAACGGGTCGGCGTGTTCGCCGCGTGTGACGGTCGTGACGTCGTATCCGGCGTCGAGGAACGCCTCGACGGTGTGCCGGCCGATGAACCGGGTGCCGCCGACGAACAGCGCGGTGTCGTAGCTGGGCATGTGCTCGCGTGCGCGAGAACAGTGAAAGTCGTTCGCCTCCCGGCGGTTGGGGAGCGAGCGGGTCAGCCGCGGGGGCGTCCCGGACGGCCGAGTCGACCCCTCAGATGATCGAGTTCCAGATCGGCTCGATGACGAAGAACAGCGCCTGGTAGCCGGCGTACGCGATCACCAGCACCGAGGCGACGATCGCGCTGTTGGGCTTGTCCATCTCCAGGTCGTTCCGGGCCTCGACGCGGCGGGACTCGTACTCGAAGAAGTCCGAGATGACCATCCCGAGGACGAGCACGGACAGCACCATCCCGCCGTGCGGCTCGACGATCATGAACGCGAACGACAGCACGATGAGCAGGACGTTCACGGTCTCGTGGGGGAGATACCGGCTCAGAGCTTCGTCGTCGTCTCCCTCGGCGGCCGCGCGCTCGAAGCTCCGCTGTGCGAGCAGCCGGGTGACCACGTTCACGAGCACGACAACGAGGATGACGTACGGCAACACCCCCGCCACGGACTCCAGCGCCCCGAGGGGGACGAGGAACTCCAGCGGTGACGGTAACATAGGGGGAAATCGGTCCACGACTCATTAGAAGCTTTCCAATCCCGTGCGGGGGTGAGCCGGGGCGAACCGAGGCGACGGGAACGGGATGGGGGAGAGGTCGATCCGAGAGCCGCCCCGAAGGCCGAACCCCCAGACTGGGTCAGCGTCGCGCCCGTGACGAGACGGCCGACGGCGGCACTCGAACGAACGGAACGCGGCCGTCGACCGCGATCCGGATGTCGACCTCGGGGGCGACGACGCCGGCGGCCTCGCCGTCGAGGATCAACTCCACGTCGCAGTCGTCGCGCTCGACGCGCACCACCGCCTCGTCGTCGAGCACCCACGTGTCGGCGGTCGTCGCGAACGGCGAGACGGGGACAACCGACAGGCCGGTTCCCGGCGCGAGCACGGAGCCGCCGGCGGCGCGCGCGTAGCCGCTCGACCCGGCGGGCGTCGCGACGACGACGCCGTCCGACCGGACCCGAGCGATCGGTTCGCCGTCGTCGCCCTCGCTGACGGCGTACTCCGAGATTCGCGCCGGTTCGGCCGTCATCAGCGTCGCGTCCAACGCCGCCCGAGCTCGACGGTCGCCGTCGACGGTCACCGAGAGCGTCGCCCGCGACTCCGTCCGCCCGCGCCCGTCGGCCAGCGCGGCCAGCGCGGCCTCCGCGTCGACCCGGCGAACGGCGTGTCGCCCGTCGCCGGCGTCGACCGGGAGGACCGGCGCGGACGGCTCTCCGAGAGCGGTCTCGACGAGCGCGCGCTCGCCCAGGGTGACGACCGCGTCCGGGTCGGCGTCGCCGGCGACGACCGCGCCGCCGGCGGCCTCGACCGCCTCGCGGAGGCTGCCGTCGTCGCCCGCCAGCGCCGCGCGGAACTCGGTCATGGTGCCGGAGGTTGACCGGGGGCCGACTTAACGAACGGGGTATCGCCCGCGGGAACGGCGTTCCCGGCTATCGCTCCCCCGATCGCGTGTCCCTATTCGACAACGATTCCGTCGTCGTCGTACGGCCAGTCGCCGATCACCTTCATCCCGGTCGCCTTGTCCTCCGCCTCCAGCGCGGCGGCGATCTCGCTCGGCTCGCGGCGGGCCACGTCGGTGTCGGCGTCGGCCAGATCCGCGACGAGCGCGGTCAGGAGGATCGCCTGCTCGCGGAGGTTGCGCGGCTCCAGCTTCTCCAGGGTGTCGGCCTCGGTGTGTCCCCAGCCGCGCCCGCGCCCCTCGGTCTCGCCGGAGACCATGTAGCCCGGGACCCCGTGGATCACGAACGGCCAGTGATCGCTGTGGGGGACCTGCTTCTCGCTGGTCGATACCGGGTGGTCGAAGCGGTCCGAGAGGCGCTCGGCGGCGGCGGTCAGGTCGTCGAAGCCGTGCGTCGACAGCGACAGCGTCCGGCCGAAGACGTTGGAGTCGACGTTGACGATCGCCTCGATCGCGTCGCGGTCGGCGCGCTCGGCCTCGACGCCGGAGCCGACGAGACCGACCTCCTCGGCGCCGTAGGCGACGAACCGGACCCGGGTGTCCAGTTCGTCCTCTATCCCCGCGAGCGCGTTCGCGACCTCGACGATCGTGGCGGTTCCGGCGCCGTTGTCCATCGCGCCCTCCGCGATGTCGTGGGCGTCGACGTGCGAGGAGACGAGGACCTCTTCGTCGGTGTCGGGACCGAGCTCGGCCATCGCGTTCCCGCTGGTGGCCTCGGGCGTCTCGCAGTCGACGTCGACGGTGACGGCGTCGCCCGCCGCGCGCCGGGCGAGCCTGGCGCCGACCTCCGCGCTCACGCCGACGGCGGGGATATCGCCGATCGGCTCGTCGTCGGTGCCGACCGAGCCGGTCGGCGGGAGACACCCCTCCACGTGGTTGCGGAAGACGAACGCGGCGGCGCCGTGGTCGACGGCGTAGTAGTACTTCTCCGTACGGTGGACGAAGCGGTCGAAGTCGTCGGGCGTGTCCGAGGACACCATCACGACGTTGCCCTCGACGTCGCCATCCTCGAAGTCCGAGGGAAGTCCGTGGCCCAGGTCGACGAACTCGCCCGACACCTCGCCGGCGGGCGAGCGCGGCAGCGCGATGCAGTGTTCGGGCCGGCCGTCGGCATCGATGGCAGCCTCGCCCCGAACCCACCCCTGTAGCCCGAACTCGTCGATCCGTGCGTCGCGACAGCCCGCCTCGGCGAGGGCGTCGCGGACGAGTTCGAGCCCCTCGCGCTCGCCGGGCTGGCCCGCCATGCGGTTGCCAACGTCCACGAGGCTCTCCAGGAGGGCCCACCCCGCGTCGCTCGTGAACACGTCGCCGATCCAGTCGGTTCGCTCGGAGAGATCCGTCACGCTCGTCCGGTTCGCGGGTTCGACCAAAGAGGTTCGGGACGCGGCCGCGGGGACCGGAACTCATCGACGGTGCGGCAGTACTTCCGCGACGTGCTATCGGGCGACGCGGACGAACTCGTAGGCGTACACCCAGTT
Source organism: Halobaculum rubrum (assembly GCF_019880225.1). Lineage (NCBI taxonomy): Archaea > Methanobacteriati > Methanobacteriota > Halobacteria > Halobacteriales > Haloferacaceae > Halobaculum > Halobaculum rubrum. The sequence continues at coordinate 721,356 of NZ_CP082284.1, read as the reverse complement.
GAGCAGCACGTACGTGACGACGCCCAGCGAGAGCGAGACGATCCACGTGCCCGCGGCGATCCGGCCGACGCGCTTGTGGGGGGTCTCGGTGCGGAGTTCCTCGGGCGTGTGGGTCGCCCCGAGGACGAGCGCGTACAGGACGACCGGCACCGTCACCACCGACAGGAGGATGTGGATCGCGAGCATCGCGAGGTACGCGACCTCGACGGCGCCGGCGTACGCGCCGAGGAACGCGGTCTCCCGGATGATGATGTGTTTCTCGCCCGGGCCGCCGCCGACCTTCGCGAGGTACATGACGAGGAACACCATGATCAGGCCGAACGAGGCGCTCATCGCGGCGGCGTGCTTTCGCACCTCGCCCGCGCGGATCCAGCGCCACCCGAGCACGAGCAGCGCGGTCGTCACGGTGTTGACCGCGGCGATGGCGTGGCTCAGGAGGTTCACCTCGCCTTGCGTGAGCGACGGGAACACCGAGTCGGGGACGACGCCCGCGAACGTTCCGATGACGAGCGCGTAGCCGACGGCCGACACCACGGCGACCGTGGCGCGCGGGTACTCTTTCACGGTGCCGAGCGGGCCGCTCGCGTCCGCTGTTGCCATTGGGCGCGTTTGGGGCGGCGCCGACTTGCGTCTTCGGGTTCGGGCGCCGGCGTCGACCTCGTCGATCGACACGGGCGGGCTTTTGTGGCCCCGACCGTCACCGGCGCCCATGGTCACTGACGCCTCTCGCGCCGTCGTCGACGACGCGATCGCTCGCCTGCGCGAGGAGTGGGGCGATTGCCCGCTCGCGGAGCCCCACTGGGAGGTGACGCCCGCCGAGTGGGAGCGGGACCGGGAACGCTTCGCCGCCGACACCCTCGGCGGAGCCGGTGCATGGGTCCGCCGCGACGACGGCGCCGCACTGATGGTCAGGCACGAGGGCGAGTCGGCGTGGTCGGAACCCGGCGGGAAGGACGAACCGGGGGAGTCGATCGCGGAGGCAGCCGTTCGGGAGACGCGCGAGGAGGCGGGCGTCGAGGTCGACCTCCGCGGGCTGGTGATGCTCCATCGCGTCGCCGTCGACGCCCCCGACAGGCCGACCCTGTTCCGGCTGATCGCCACCTTCGACGCCGACTACGTCGCCGGCGATCCAGAACCCCGGGAGGGCGAGATCGCGGCGGTCCGCTGGGTCCACGACCGTCCGGACGACCTCATGTACCCGGAGGTGGCGGAGTACCCGCTGTGATCCGACCCCGGGGAAAAGCCTACACTCGCGGACGCGGACTCGACTGGTGTGTTTTCCCTCCCACCGGTGTCGTCGCCGGCGGTTCCCTCCGTGCTGTCGACCGCGCTGTCGTGGGCGGGCGACTGGTGGGAACTGTGGGCGCTCATCGCGGTCGGCTTCCTCGGGGTTCGCCTCGCCCCGGCGCTCGTCTTCCGGGCAGAGCGCCCGGCGGCGCTTCCCGAGGAGGCCGCCCGCGCGGTCGAGCGCGCCGGCGTCCCGGCCGACCGCGTCGGCGTCCTCGGACGCGACGGACGGGTTGTCGCGTACGCCGCGGGGCTGACGGCCGGTCACGGTCGGGTGTTCGTCTCGACCGGGCTGTTGCGCGAACTCGACTCCGAGGGCGTCGCGGCGGTCGTACGACACGAGTACGCACACCTCGCCAGAGGGCACGTTCCCCTCAGGGTCGGGATCCCCTGCGCGTACGCCGTCGCGTGGGCCGTCGATGCGACGCTGTTCGGACGCGCGGGACTGGTCGCTGGCGCGGTCCTCGCGGTCCCGCTTGCGTACCTCTCGGTGCGGGTCGCGCGCTGGACCGAGTACGACGCCGACGCGGTCGCCGCCGGCGGCGCGGGCGACGACTTTCGCGACGCGCTCGCCAGGCTCGCCGCCGGTGGTCACCTCGGTCGGACGGCCCCGGCAGGGGGTCGCCTCCGTCGGCTGCTCGCGTCGCTGTCGATGCACCCGCCGCTCGGCGAGCGGCTGCGGCGCCTCGACGAGCGACCGGACGGTGCGAGGAGCGCTCACCCGTCCGACGGGCCGCCGACGCGCGCGGCTCGCGGAGACGACTGAGAGACGACCGAGTCGCGAGAACCGCCGTTCCTCGCGATCGATCGCAGACCTTAGATAACGCCGGTGAACGTGGCGACTTCGACCGCCGCGTCCTCGTTGACGCCGTCGCCGAGGATGGTGTAGCGGTCGCGGATCGTGTGTGCGGTCGTGAGCGCCTCGATCACGGTCTCGTCGTCGATGCCGAGTTCGGTCGCGGTCGTCGGGGCGCCGATCGCCTCCAGCGCGTCGCGAATGGCGCGCCACTGGCCGTTCTCGCCGGTGTGGAGGAACTCCGTGAGGATGGACCCGACGCCGACCTGGTGGCCGTGGAGCCCGGGGGACTCGGCGATCCGGTCGAGCTGGTGGGAGAACAGATGCTCGGCGCCGGAGGCCGGCCGCGAGGAGCCGGCGATCGACATGGCGACGCCCGAGGAGACGAGCGCCTTCGAGACGATCCACGAGGACTCCTCGAGGCCCTGTTTGATCGAGTCGGCGCTGTCGACGAGCATCTCGGCGGTCATCTCCGAGAGCGCGCCCGCGTACTCGCTGTACTCGACGTTCTTCAGCCGGCGCGCCAGCCGCCAGTCCTTGACGGCGGTGTAGTTCGAGATGATGTCGGCGCAGCCGGCGGTGGTGAGCTCCCACGGCGCGTTCGCCATGATCTCCGTGTCCGCGATGACCGCGAGCGGCGGATCCGCGGCGACGGAGTGGCGCGTGTCGCCCTCGGGGATCGACGATCGGCCGGAGACGATCCCGTCGTGGCTCGCGGCGGTGGGAACCGAGACGAACCCGACGCCCAGTTCGTCGGCGGCCATCTTCGCGAGGTCGATCGGCTTGCCGCCGCCCAGCGCGACGAGGAACGTCGCGCCGGCGGCCTCGGCAGCTTCGACGATCTCCGCGACGGCGCCGAAACTCGCGGAGTCGACCGTGACGGTCTCGACGCCGTCGAACTGCGCGCGCAGTCGGTCGCCGGCGAGGTCGTTCGGCGTCGGCGAGGTGACGAGCAGGGGCGTGCCGGCGAGCGACAGCTCCGCGACGGCCGTCCCCACGTCGTCGAGCACGCCGTGCCCGACGAGGACGTTCCGCGGGAGCTTGATCCACGTCGACTTCTCGAACATAGCCGCTGGTTCCGCGTGGGGATGTAAAGGGGTTGCCGTGTCGCCGAGCCGTCCGGACCGACTGCGCGAACGGCCAGCACGAACGGCCGGGGCGAACGACTGCCGAGGCGAGCGTTTATGTGCGGAAACGGGACCATCGTCGCCGATGCGGTGACAACTGACCCGGCGCGTCAGCGGGTGTGCGACCACGCGCGTCGGGACCGGATCGGTCGCCTGTTCGCCCCGAACTCCGCCCAGCACCGGCACCGGTGTCGGCTCCGGCGTCGAAACCGGTTCCGACGGGTCACACCAGCGGACCGAGGGTCCGAGCCGCGTCGAACAGGAAGGCGACGCCGAAGCCGCCGAGCAACAGCGCAGACAGCGCGGCGACGACCGGTGCGAGCGCCTCGACGCGCCGCTTGGCGGCGACGAGCGCGCCCGGAAAGCCGGCTATCCACAGCCCGATACCGCCGAAGAAGCCGATCAACAGTGCGGGGCTTCCGGTCTCGACGACGAGCGTTCCCGCGAGCTCCGTCACGTCGGCGGCGCCGAACACGTCGATCTCCCCGGGTTCGAGCAGTCCGACGCCGACGGTGAGCCAGAACAGCACCTGGTAGGGGTTCGCCAGCGCCAGCGCCAGCGCCTTCCGGAACCCCGCCGACTCCTCGTCGACCAGATCGGCGTCGACATCGAGGAAGGAGCCGCGGATCTCCCGGGCCGCGCCGTACGCGTAGTACAGCATGAGCACGCCGCCGACGCCGACCATGAGGCCCTTGACGAGCGGCGCGTCGTTCAGGAACCCGACGATGCCGACGAGCGACAGCACGAAGAAGATCGCGTCGGCGGTCGCCGCGCCGAGGCCGGCCCGGAAGCCGGCGGTCCACCCGCGGAGAACGCTCTCCTCGGCGATGACGGCGTTCATCGGTCCCGGCGGCGCGGCCAGCGCGAGGCCGAACACGACGCCGGCGACCAGTGAGGCGACGACTGACACGTTCGGTGCCGAGGCACGCTGCCGTGAATAACGCCCCGGTTCGCGTTCAGCCCATCCCGCACCGTCGCCGCCGCTGTCACACCAGTGCCAGCACGGCCGCCGACACGGCACCGACGACCGTCTCCCAGATCGAGAACCCGGTCGCCAGCGCCAACACCGTGTCGAGCCCGAAGAACGCGAACAGCGCCGCGCCGGCGAGGTGCGCCTTCCGGACGTCGAAGCGGTGGCTGAACCGGTGGAAGAGATAGGCGTTCGCGAGGCTCACCGGGAGGATGACCGCCATCTCGCCGAACCAGATGGCGGAGGTCGCCCCGTACTGCGCGGCGAGGCTGATCGTCACCAGTTGGGTCTTGTCGCCGAACTCCCCGGCTGCCATCATCGAGAAGATGGAGAGGAAGCTCCCGAGCCGGCCGGAGATCTCGTGGCCGAAGACGTTCACCGTCCCGTCGATCCCGGGGAGCACCTGCCCACCGTCCGGCTCCGTGGAGGGCAGTCCCTCGCCGCTGTCGGGCGCCGACCGGAGGAGCAGCACGGCGAACGCGAGGAACATCACGGCGGTGAACCCGTCCAGGAGCGTCGGCGATACCACCGACTGCAGCGCGGCGCCGAACCAGATCTCCAGCGCCGTCCACCCGGCGAACGCCGTTCCCGCCGCGGCGACGACGACCGCCGGGCGATACCGCGTCGACAGCCCGGCGATGATGAACTGGACCTTCTCGCCGGGTAGCACCGCCAGCTGTGCGACCGCCGCGACGACGACGATCTCCCAGAAGCTCACGCACCTCCCACCCCGGCGTCAGTCGCCACGGCGTCGGCCGCGCCGTCGACCGACCGGACCCGAACGGATGCGGCGATCGCCTCCGGAAGGCTCTGTTCGCGGCCGGAGTCGTCGTCGACAGCGTCGTCAGTAGTGGCTGCGTCTGCTCCCTCGCTATCCGGCAGTATCTCGACGGTCACCATTCCGAACGGCGCGATGTCTCGCACTTCGATAGTCGTCTCGGGCGTGATGCCCGCGCGGTCGAGGTACTCCAGTTCCTCGCCGTCGCGGTCGCTGACGCGCGCGATGACGACCCGGTCGCCGACGGCGACGTCGGTGAGCGGGCGGGCGTCGTCGTCGCCCGGTGGTTCGAGATCTTCCCCCGGAATCGGGTCGCCGTGCGGATCGACGGCGGGGTCGCCCAGCGTCGCGGCCACGCGGCGCTCGAACTCCTCGCTGATGTGGTGTTCGAGCGCGTCGGCCTCGTCGTGGACCTCGCTCCACGAGTAGTCGAGGTGTTCGGCGAGGTACGCCTCCAGCAGGCGGTGATGCCGGATCACCTCCAGTGCGACGGTTCGTCCCTCCTCGGTCAGCTCCGTCCCCTTGTACTTCTCGCGCTCGACGAGTCCGCGTTCCTCGAGCGTCTCCAGCATGCTCGTCACCGTCGGGGGCGTCTTCCCGACGCGCTCGGCGATGGCCGAGGTCGACACCGGCGGCCCGTTCTCGGTTTGGAGCACGTAGATGGCCTTCAGGTAGTCCTCCATCACGTCGCTCAGCATCGGTTGGGGAGAATTAGACGGGTCTAACGGAAATACTTCCCGGCTCGAACACTACCAGAGCGGCGTCGGGTGGGGACCCGCCGCCCAGTCAGATCCCCTTGCCCATCAGGTGACTCCGGAGCACGTCGGGCGTCTTCACGCCAGCGTCCGGGTTGACGACGACGACCTCGTCGTCGCCCCCGAAGGTGCCGGATTCGGCGAGTCGCCACGCCCCCGCGAGGGCGACGCCGCCGGCGCCGCCGACTTCGATGACCTCCGTCTGCGCGACGGTGACGGCGCTCTCCAGCGCGTCGTCGTCCTCGACGGCGAGCGCGTCGCCGTCCACGTCGCGCAGCGCCGCGAGCGCGAGGTCGCCGCCAGCCGGGTCCTCGATCTCCAGCTCGCCGACGATGGTGTCGGGACCGGCCCACGCCTCGACCGCGTCGGCGCCGGACTCGAACGCGGTCGCGATCGGCGCGCAGCCGGCGGGCTGCACGGCGTACACGTCCGGGACCTCCTGAGCGAGCCCGAGGTCGACGAGGTCCTCGAACCCCCGAACGACGCCGACAACGAGTTCGCCCGTGCTCGCGGGGAGGACGACCGCGTCGGGGAGGGAGGCGGCGGCGTCCCCGCCGGCGACCGCGTCAAGCAACTCGTAGGCGATCGTCTTCGCCCCGTCGTGACGGTACGGCGTCGTGAACTCCTGCAGCGAGTGGTACTCCGCGGCCAACTGGTCGTCGACCGCGTCGGCGGCGTCGCCGTAGCGCCCGCCGACGACGCGCATCTCGCCGCCGTGGACGTTCACCATCGCCTTGTTGGAGAACGCGGTTCTGGAAGGGACGAACGCGTACGAGCGCAGGTCGGTGCGCCCGGCGTAGGCGGCCGCCGACTGGCCGGCGTTGCCGGCGGCCGCGAGCGCGAGCGGTTCCAGCCCCCGCTCGCCGGCCGCAGTCACCGCGAGGCTCATCCCGCGGTCGAGGACGGTTCCGGTCGGATTGCGACTCTCGTCTTTCACGTACGCGGCGGCGACGCCGAGCTCGTCGGCGAGGCGGTCCGTCCGCACGAGGGGCGTGTCGCCCTCGCCGGCGGTGATCGCGGTCTCCGCCGGGAACGGCAGGAGGTCGTCGAAGCGGTACTGTCCCGGTCCGCGGTCCCCGCGGTCGCCGAAGGAACCGGCCTCGACCGCGTCGAGGTCGTACGTCGGCGACAGCGGCGCCCCGCAGTCGGGACAGCGGCCGTGCTCGTCGACGCCGAACGACTCCCCGCAGTCGGTGCACGACAGGCCGTCGAACGCGTCCGTCGTCTGCATTCGTCCGCGATTGGGGCCGCCGCCGCATGGATGTGCTGGTTCGAGACCGGCTCCGGGTACGATCGGTGACGGGGCGCAGACGCAACTACGGACGATCCGGTGACGCAACCACGGACGATCCGGCGACGCAACCACGGACGATCCGGTGACGCAACCACGGACGATCCGGCGACGCAACCACGGATGATCCGGCGACGCGACCGAATACGCCTTTGTGTCGCGCGATCCAAGCGCCGGTATGTCGGATTCCCCGAACGTCGTCGTCGCGGGCGCGGGGCTCGCGGGGCTGGTCGCCGCGCGGCATCTCGCGGACGCGGGCGCCGAGGTCACCGTCTACGAGCGCCGCCCCGAGGTCGGCGGCCGCGTTCGCACGCGCCACGAGGACGGGTTCACCCTCGATCGCGGGTTTCAGGTGCTGTTCACCGGCTACCCCGCGGTCCAGCGGGAACTCGACGTGGCCGCGCTCGACCTGCGGGGGTTCCGTCCCGGCGCCGTCATCTGCTCGACGGAGGAGGGTACCCGAAGCGTGCTCTCGGATCCGCTTCGCGACCCGCGGTCGCTGGTCGAGTCCGCGTTCAACCGCCGGGTGACGACGACAGACAAGCTTCGGACCCTCGCGCTCCGGCAGGACCTCTCGAAGCGCGACGAGTCGTGGTTCTTCGACGGGGCGGACGCGAGCATCCGCGAGTACCTCCGCGAGTGGGGCTTCTCCGAGAAGTACGTCGAGAACTTCGTGGCGCCCTTCTACGGCGGGATCACGCTCGATCGCTCGCTGTCGACCTCCAAGCACGTGTTCGCGTACACCTTCCGTGCGCTCTCGGACGGCCGGATCGGCGTGCCCGCGTCGGGGATGGGCGCGATCCCGGAGCAACTCCGCGCGTCCGCGGAGGCGGCCGGCGCGACGATCGTCACCGGCGAGGGCGTCGAGGCGATCGACCGCGACAGGGTCACCGGCGGGGCCGACGCCGCTGCCGGCGCGAACGGTGGCGCCACCGTCGAGACGACGGACCGGGCCGTCGACGCCGACGCGGTCGTCGTCGCCACCGACCCGAAGACGGCACGCGATCTGACGGATGTCGAAGCTGTGCCGACGGAGGGCGTCCCGTCGACGACCCAGTACTACCGGCTGTCGGACGCGACGCCTGTCTCGACGGGGAGGAAGATCCTCCTGAACAGCGACCACCCGTCGCCGAACGTCGTCGTTCCGCTCACCGACGTGGCGCCCGAGTATGCCCCCGACGGCGAGCAGCTGCTGTGTGCCACGTTCCTCGGCGACGACGCGCGCTTCCGCGACGGCGACGACCTCGCGGCGGACACGCGCGCGGCGCTGTCGGCGTGGTACCCCGAGCGCAGCTTCGACGGGCTGGAGGCGATCCACACCGACCGTCTCGAGTTCGCGCAGTTCGTACAGCCGCCGGGCGTCCACGGGGAGTTACCGGACGCGAGCGACCCCGAGGGACCGGTGTACCTCGCCGGCGACTACACCGAGTGGTCGTCGATCCAGGGCGCCATGAAGAGCGGACGGGTCGCCGCCGACGCCGTTTTCGACGACCTGCGGTGAGCGAGCACTCGCGGTCGACCGGGGCTACTCTTCGAGCGGCTTCGGCGACACGTCGAACTCCGTGAGGAAGCGCTGGACCGACTCGTCGGTTCCGACGATCACCAGTCGGTCGCCGGCCGCGATCGTTCGCTCCGGGTCGAGAGTCACGGTGAGTTCCCCCTCGTGCTCGATACCGATGACGCGGCAGCCGGTCCGCTCGGAGATCCCGCTTTCCGCCAGCGTCTTCCCCGCGAACGGCTCGGCGGACACCCGGTCGATCCGGATCTGGCTGCCGGCGCCCAACACCTCCTCGCCGCGGAGCTCCCGGGCGACCATCCGGGCGCTGATCCGCGGGACCGAGAGCACGTAGTCGGCGCCGGCGCGCAGCGCCTTCGTCGTCGCCTTCGCGTCGCTCATCCGCACGAGGATCTCGATGTCGGGGTTCAGCGACCGCGCGAGCACGGTCGTCAGTAGCGCCGTCGAGTCGTCCGGGACGCACACGAGGATCACCCCGGCGTCCTCGACGCCCGCCTCCCGGAGCGTCTCGCGGGAGCTCACGTCGCCGACGACGTCGACGCCCGGGTCGTCGGTCACGTCGACGGTCGTCGTCAGCACGTCCCCGTCCTCCTCCTCGACGACCGATAGGGCCGCCCCGCCGACCTCGCCGAGCCCCGCGATGACGACCCCCTCGTCGCGGCGGCGCCGTCCGACCGGCCGCGCCGTCTCCCCGAGCTCCTCCAGCGCCTCGTGGTCGCCGGACACGAGCAGGACCGTGTTCGCGCCGATGACCGCGTCGGGGTCCGGCGGGAGCTGGAGCTCGCCGTCGATCCACGCGCCCACGACGTTGGCGCCGGTCCGCTCGCGGATGCGCGAGTTCCGGATACTGACGCCCTCGAGCGGGCTGCCGTGGCTGACGGAGATCTCCGTCACCTCCAGTCCCTCGGCGAGGCCGACCGTGTCGTGGAGTTCCGAGGTGTACAGCGACATGGCCTTCTGCGCGAGACGCCGGCCGAGGACGGCACGCGGGGAGAGGACGCTGTCGGCGCCGGTCGCCAGCAGCACGTCCCGCAGGGAGCTGTCGTCGGTCAACGCGATGACCTCCACGTCTGGGCGGAGCGACCGAACCGTGAGGATCGTGTCCACGTTCGCCTCGTCGGCGTCGGTGATCACCGCCCGGGCGTTCCCGATGCTCGCTCGCTCGAACGCGCTCGCCTCCTGCGGGGAGCCGTGGATCGACGAGTACCCCTCGTCGGAGAGGTCGATCGCCTCCTCCTCGTCCGAGGAGATGAGCACGTAGTCGATCCCGAGCCCCTCGAGTTCGTCGAGCAGAACGGCGGAGTCGCGGTCGTACTCGCAGATGACGACGTGGTCGTTCTTCCGCGACAGCCGGCTGTCGAGGTCGACCTCCGCGCCGGTGAACAGCGGGATGACGATCACCCGGAGGGTGAAGAAGCCGACGCCGATGCCGCTCAACTGCATGAACACCATGAAGAGGTTCATCCAGGGTGACTCCCACGGCGAGTCGGCGCCGTAGCCGGTGGTCGTCATCGTCTCCGTGACGGTCTGGAACGACCGGAAGATCGACTGTGGCCGCCCCTCCAACGCCCGCATCCCGGTGTTGTAGAGAAGGGTGTACAGCAACACGAGCGCAGCCAAGCCGGCGACGTAGTAGATGATGAGCCGACTCCGGCGCGAGAGATCGTCGGTCCGAGACGACCACGGGATATCGGGCATGAGTACTGTCCGCCGCTTGCGGGGGCTCCTACGAATCAGTTTCTGCCGAACCCACCGAGAGACCGAGAGTCGGATCGTCGACCGCGGATTCGTTGCCGAGGGCGCCGCGGGTTGTCGACGGCTCTCACCGGCTCCAGAACGCCGGCGTGAACACGACCAGCACCGAGAGCACCTCGAGCCGGCCGATCCACATCAGGAACACCATGTAGAGCTTCGCCGGGAGGGAGAACGACAGGAAGCTGTTCATCGGTCCGACCGGGCCGAAGCCCGGCCCGACGTTCCCCAGCGTCGCGATCGCGACGCTCATCGCCTCCAGCCCGGTCAGCGAGACGTCGGGCGTCCGGAGGCTGTCGAGGAACAGCAGCGCCGTCGAGAGCGCGAACAGCGCGAGGAACAGCACGACGAACACGAACACGTCACGGATCGTGTCGTCGTCGACGACCTCCTCGCCGAGTCGGATCGGCCTGACGGCCTCGGGGTGAACGGAGGTGAACAGCGCCCGTCCGATGTCCTTCCGAACCAGCACCCAGCGGACGATCTTGATCGAGCCCGCGGCCGACCCCGCCGAGCCGCCGAGGAAGTACGCGAACAGGAGGATCGTCTGTGCGGAGGCGTCCCACGTGTTGAAGTCCATGCTCGCGTATCCGGTGGTCGTGACGATCGCGATCGCCTGGAACAGGCCCTGTCGGAGCGCGTTCTCGAGGTTCCCCGGGATCGCGTCGATCGCGGTCGGCGTCTCGGCGAGGCCGACACCGAGAAACAGCACCGCCGAGACGACCGCCCCGACGACGACCATCGCGAGCAGATACCCACGGAACTCCGCGTTGTCGATCAGCCGCCGTGGCTCTCCCCGAAGCACGTACCAGAACAGCGCGAAGTTCGTCCCCGCGACGACCATGAACGGCATCATCGCCCACTGGATCGCCGGCGCGAACGCCTCGGCGCTGCGGGCCTCCGGCGAGAACCCCCCGGTCGGCAGCGTCGTGAGCGCGTGCGCGACCGCGTTGTACAGATCCATGTTCGGCGCCACTCCGGTCAGGTGCAGGACGTAGTAGACGAGGGCCGCCAAGAGCGTGAAACCGGCGTAGATCCCCCACAGCGCGCGCGCAGTCTCCTGGATCCGCGGCGTCAGCTTCTCCAGCGATAACCCCGGTGCCTCCTGACGCATGACCTGTGCCCCCCCGACCGACAGCTGCGGGAGGATGGCGATCATCAACACGAGGATCCCCATCCCGCCCAGCCACTGCGTGAGCTGGCGCCACATGAGCATCGCGCGCCCGTGGCGCTCGACCGAGATCTCCCCGAGGACGGTCGCGCCGGTCGTCGTGAACCCGCTCATGCTCTCGAAGAGGGCGTTGACCGGGCCCGCGACGGTTCCCGTCCCGGCGACGAGATACGGCACAGTCCCGGCGACCGGCACGAGCAGCCACGCGAGGCTGACCAGAAGAAAGCCCTCCCGGTTCCCGAGTTCGCCGTTATCGCGAACTTGCTCCATGAGGGTTCCCGCCCCGACCATGACGACGCTCGTCGCCACGAACGGCAGCGGGTCTTCGCCGTAATAGAGGGCGAGGAGGAGCGGAAACAGCGGGGTGACGCCGATGTACTTGAGGACCGTCCCGACGTACGCGACGCTCACCCGGTAGTTGACGTGGGTGCTCGGCAGAGTGACCATCGACTACCTGCACTGAACGACGGGCGACGGATGGTCGTTTCGGGACGGCCCGACAGCGGCGGACGGTTGCCTCCCCGTCGGGACGGTTCCCCGCTTCCGCCTACTCCTCGCGCAGGAACGCCTCGGCGCCGTGGCGTTCGATCGCCGCCAGCAACCCCTCCTTCTGACGCTTCAGTTCGGGGGTCGTCTCGGCGTACACGTCCCCGAACATGTCGGCGGGGTCGGCCTCGAAGCGCTCGGCGGCGTCGATGACCTCGGCGACCCGGTCGTCGGCCTCCTCGCGCACCGATTCGATCAGGTCGTCGTCGGCGATGCCCTCCCGCCGGAGGAACCCCTCCATTCGGGGGATCGGGTCCCACGCACGCCAGGCGTCACCCTCCTCGTCGTCGCGGTACTGGCTCGGGTCGTCGGCGGTGGTGTGGGCACCGAACCGGTACTCGAGGGTCTCGATCAGCGTGGGGCGATGGTCGTAGCCCGAACCGTCGTTCGCGTCCTCGGCGGCCGCGTCACTCCCACGGTCGCCGCCGGCTTCCCCGTCGGCTCGCGCCTTCCGGGCCGCCTCCGCGACGACCGCATACACCGCGAGCGGATCCATCCCGTCGACGCGGACGCCCTCGAAGCCGTACGCCTCGGCTTTCGCCGCCAGCGTCGGGCTCGCGGTCTGGTCCTCGCGGGGGATCGAGATGGCCCACTGGTTGTTGTGACAGACGAACACGCCGGGCGCGTCGAACACGCCCGCGAAGTTCATCGCCTCGTGGAAGTCGCCCTCCGAGGTGGCGCCGTCGCCGAAGTGGGCACACGCGACGCGGTCGTCGCCGCGGTAGTCGAACGCCATCGCCGCGCCGACGGCGTGCGGGAGGTGCGCGCCGATGCCGATGTTGAGCGGGAACACGTCGATATCCGCGAGGCCGGCGGTACCCGCCTCGTGGCCCATCCAGTAGGCGAGGTACTCTGCGGGGAACCCGCGAGCGATGACTGCGCCGTGCTCGCGGTACTGATAGAAGACCGGGTCGTCGTCCCGGAGGGCGTGGGTGGCGGCGACGGAGCTCGCCTCCTGCCCCTCGATGGCGGCGTAGGTGCCGATCCGTCCCTGTCGCTGGAGGCTGATCGCCCGCTCATCGAAGCGACGGGCCGTCACCATGTCGCGGTAGATGTCGACCAGCGTCTCGTCGGGGATATCCGGGACCGTTCCGACGACCTCGCCGTTGGGGCCGAGCACGCGGTACACGTCGTCCATCGGGTCCGCCGGCGCGTCGGCGTCTGTCCCCTCGCCCGCGTCGTGTCCGGCGTCGGCGTCGCTCATACGGGCGTGTCTGGGTGCAACAGGGTAGCCGTTTCGGCAGCGGCAGCGACGCCGCTCGGGGACGGAGCGGGGCGGGAGCGATCCGGCACCGGAGGGACCCGAGTCGCAACGGTTCCGACCGGACCCTCACAGCAGCCGACGGAACTCGCCCAGCGGCGGGAACTCCACGGCGTCGCCGTCCGCACGGGCGACGATCGGGCGGAGCGCGTCGGCGTCGGTGACGAACGGCGACTGGAACTCCCGGGCGGACATGTCGTTCACCTCGACGCCGGCGGCGAGGCGGGTGAACGCCGGCAGCACGAGCACGTCGGCGCCGCGGAACGCGCGCTCTGCGTACAGCCAGCAGGGCCGACGCTTGCCCTCGATGTCGATCGTCGGGTGGTCGTGGCCGACGACGTACAGCCCGGCCGGCTCCTCGGTCGGCGGCGCGTCGTGGCCGTGCCGGACGACGACCGGCGCGTCCCGGACGCTCGCGTCGAGTTCGTAGGCGTCGTGGATACGGCCGTCCCACGTATCCGAGCGCGTCGTGTCGCCGAGAGGCGTATCGCCGCTGACCACGTCGCCGAGAGCGGTATCGTGGTTCCCACGAACGAACACGGGTCGCGCGCCGGCGTCCCGGCAGGCGTCGAGGAGCTCTGAGAGCGTCCGCTCGTCGGCGACCGGGACGCGGTCGAACCGGTGGACCGCGTCGCCGGCGATCACGACCTCCGTCGGACCGAACCGATCGAGCAGCGACCGGAGGCGCTCGGACAGGTCCGACGCCTCGCCCAGCGGGTAGGCCACGTCGGAGGCCGCCGCGCGGCCGACGTGGAGGTCCGCGACGACGAGCGCGTCCGCGTCCCGAAGGTACACCCCGCGGTCGCGGAACTCGGCGTTCAACACGGCTCTTCCTCCGGCGCGCTCGGAGGTAGCGTTGGCGGCTCCCGTCGCCGGCGACGGGGTCGGACCCCGCTCACCCGCCCTCGTTCGAATCCCCGACGGACTCCCGTCCGGGGCCCGCCGCGTCGTTTCCGTCGGCCAACGGGTCCGGCACCGTCGCCCCGGTGTTCACCCGCCGGACGACGAAGTACGCGGCGACCAGCACCGCGAGCAGGAGGGAGAACGCGGACGCCGCGACGAACGCGTCGTCGATGCTGGCGTACTCGCCGGGGCGGAAGGAGATGACCTTCCGGGTGATCGCGATCAGCGCCGCGCTGATGACGATCCGGACGACCGGCTCGTTGCGCGAGAACGCGACCACCGTCTGGTGGATCTCGACGATGATCAGCAACACGAGCACGGTGTCGATGATGTCGATCACCTGGTTCGGGTCCGTGAACTCGCCGCTCAATAGCAACTCCACCAGAACGAGTAGGAGGTCGACGAACCCGATGGCGAACAGCACCATCAGGAAGTACGCCGTGCCGACCTCCAGCAGCTTCATCCCCTGCTCGGACGGCTCGACCGCGTCCTCGATTCGCACATCGGTTCCTGGGCGTCCATCCGCGTAAACGCTGGGGGAACTGCGAAGCGACATGCGCTTGCCCCTCCGGCCGGTTACCCCGACCATGACCGAGCGCGACGACGACCGCGACGCCGTCGACCCGTGGGCCGGCGACGACGACTGGGCCGAGGCCGCCGACGACGCGACCGGCGCCGCGGAATCGAACCCCGGCGACGCGTCGAGTGACGCGACTGACCACGGCGCCGGCGGCGACCCCGACTCCGACGCGCGCTCCACGGCGACGGATACCGACAGCCTCGGTCCCCGTCGCTACCGCGTGCTCGACCGAACCGAGGGGACGCTGGTGTTCGTCGACCTCGATACCCCCGATCCCGGCCCCGGACCGGAACCCGACGAGGGGTTCGAGCCGGTTCGGGTCGCGGCCGACGACTCCGCCGACGCCGTCGCCGACGCGGTCGCGGCGCTGGAGCCCGGGTACGTCGTCACCGCGACGCTGCGGTGGCCCGACACGGCGGCCGGGGGCGATGGGGGCGGCGACGACACCCCGCTCGCGCGCGTCGAGTCGCTGACGGTCGAGCGCGAGAGCCGCTACCGCTTCATCGACGACGCCGAGCCGATGTTCGAGGCCGCCCGCGACGCGTGGCGCGACGCCAGCGCCGCCGGCGACGGCATGGGCTCGCGCGTCACGCGCGACACCGACGGCGAGGCGAACGGCGCGCTGTACGTGTTCAGCGAGGCCGGCGCGCGCGACCTGTTCGGGGAGTTCCGGTCGGGGACGACGCCGCTGGAGCCGCTGGTCGAGCGTGTGAACGACGACCTGGACGACGACCCCCGCGAGGTGTTCGTCCTCCGGCCACCCGACGGCGCGTTCGTCGCCGTCTACATCGCCTTCGAGCGGGACGGCCTGCTCGCGCGGACCGTCCGCGACACCTATCGCTGAGCGGACGGGGGCCCGCCGTTACAGCCAGTCGGCGTCGGGGTCGACGAGCCCACGCGGCTCCTCGTCGCGGAACGCCCGGCGGATGTCCCGCGCCAGCGACTCGTTCAGGTCGCGTTTCGCCTGCTCCGAGTACCAGCCGACGTGCGACGTGACCACGACGTCCTCGCGCCCGAACAGCGGGTGGTCCTCGCCCGGCGGCTCCGTCTCCAGCACGTCGAGGCCGGCGGCGGCGACGTCGCCGGCGTCGAGCGCGGACTCCAGAGCGACCTCGTCGACGACGCCCCCGCGGCCGGTGTTGACGACGACCGCGTGTGGCGGGAGCGCGTCCAGGACGTCCGCGTCGACCATCCCGCGCGTCTCCTCGGTCAGCGGCGCGTGGACCGAGAGGTGGTCCGCACGTCGGCACAGCGTCTCGAAGTCGACGCGTTCCACCCCGTGCTCGCGGAGGACGTCCTCGTCGACGTACGGGTCGGCCGCGACCACCTCGTCGACCAGCGGCGCGACTCGGTCGGCGAATCGACGGGCGATCGGCCCGAAGGAGACGAGGCCGACCGTGCAGTCCGCGAGCCGCTCGATCGGGTACGGCGGGTCCCAGTCCCACGTGCCCGCCTCCGCACGGTCGGCGTACGCCGGGATGCCGCGCGCGAGCGACGTGAACAGACCGACCGCGTGGTCGGCCACCTCCTCGAGGCAGTACTCGGGCACGTGGACCACCTGTACGCCGTGGTCGGCGGCCGCCCGCACGTCGATCCCGTCGAGTCCCACCGCCCCGCGGGCGAGCACGCGCAGGTCCAGGTCCGCCAGCACGTCCGCGCTGACGGAGACGCCGACGTTCACGACCACGGCGTCCGCGTCGGCGGCGTGCTCACGCACCGCCGTCGGCGTCGAGAGATCGGCCGTCCGGACGCGGCAGTCCACCACCTCACGGATGCGATCCGGGTCGTACTTCGGGTCGTCGGCGACCACGATCAGGTCGGCGGCGCTCACGGATGTCCCTCCGTCATGTGCGGATCCACGGACGGCGGCGGGAAAAACGGTGAGCCCGATTCCCGGTCGGACGACGACCGACCGGTCGCCTCGCTCACGGCTCGCTCCACCCCCCGTTCGCATCGCGGCCTCGCGGCCGCGCGCTCCTCGTCGTGTCGCGGAACTGGGCCCGGAGGGATTCGAACCCTCGACCGCCCGGTGTCTCATCCGGCGGCCGAAACCGGCCGGAGTATGAGCCGGGTGCTATACCGGACTAAGCTACGGGCCCTCGTGGCCGTCGTTGTCGGGCCGCGGTCAAGTAGTTTCCTTTCCGGTGACGGATGCTGCCCTCTGAGAGACCCGAAGCTACGGGGCGAAGCGAGACCGAAGAAGCGCCGAAGCCAGGACTCGAACCTGGGACCACCTCGTTTCTGCGGGAGACAGGGGACCTGAATCCCGTAACAGCGAGGCGCTCTACCAGCTGAGCTACTTCGGCTCGCACCTACAACTACTGGAGTGAATTTGAAAGTGCTTTCGTTTCGCCCCGGCGCAAGCGGGTGGTTCGCACACCGGATCACCGCCCGGACCCGTCCGCCGTCGCCGCCCTCGTTCGGGACCGACACGCTCGTTACCCGCCCGAGGGAACCCCGACGTATGACCGACCCGGACGCCGACGACCGCGATGACACAGCCGTCGCCGGCGACGACCTCGACGCGGTGCTCGCGGCGGTGCGCGAGCGGGTCACCCCCGACACCGACGAGCGCGCGCGACTGGATGCGGCCGCCGCCGACCTCGCCGACCGCGCCCGCGACGCCGTCGCGGCCCTCCCGTCGCCCGCCGACGGGGCCGACGTGCTCACCGTCGGATCGACGGCCCGCGGCACGTGGCTCGCTGGCGACCGCGACATCGACCTGTTCGTCCGGTTCCCGACGGACCTGTCCCGGGAGGAACTGGAGCGATTCGGGCTGCGCGTCGGCCACGCCGTGCTCCCCGACGGCGAAGAGGAGTACGCCGAGCACCCGTACGTCGTCGGCACCGCCGACGGGTTCGACGTGGATCTGGTCCCCTGCTACGGCGTCGACGCCGCGACCGAGATCCGCTCGGCCGTCGACCGAACCCCGTTTCACAACGAGTACCTCCTCGACCGGCTGACCGCCGACCTCGCGGGCGACGTTCGCGTCCTCAAGGCGTTCCTGAAGGGGGTCGGCGTCTACGGTAGCGACCTCCGGACGCGGGGGTTCTCGGGGTATCTCACCGAACTGCTCGTGGTCGAACACGGCGGCGCCCGCGAGACGCTGGCGGCGGTCGCCGACTGGCACCCGCCGGTCCGGCTCGACCCCGAGGACCACGGGACCGCGGAGTTCGACGACCCGCTCGTCGTCGTCGACCCGACCGACCCCGAGCGCAACGTCGCGGCCGTGCTCTCGGGCGACAACCTCGCGCGACTCCAGCATCACGCGCGCGACCTGCTCGCGGATCCGCGGACGGAGCCGTTCTTTCCGGCGGACCCGACACCGCTCGATGCAGCTGAGGTCCGCGAGCACGTCGACCGCCGCGGGACCGACCCGCTGGCGGTCGTCTTCGACGCGCCCGACATCGTCGACGACCAGCTGTACCCGCAGCTCCGGCGCTCGCTGGCGGGCGTCGAACGCGAACTCGACGGGATGGGGTTCGACGCGCTCCGCGCCGCGACGTTCGCGGTCGAGCGAAACGAGGCGGAGGAGGATGACGGGGGAGCACGCCGCCGGCGCGCGGTGTTACTCGTCGAACTCGCCGACCGCGAACTCCCCGCGATACAGCGCCACGAGGGACCGCCGATTCACGTCCGCGATCACGCGGCCGGCTTCTACGGGAAGTACGCCGCCGACCCCGACACGTACGGCCCGTTCGTCGCCGACGGCCGCTACGTCGTCGAGCGCGAGCGCGATCCCGCCGAACGCGACGCGGTCGCCGTCCTCGAATCGGACCGGATCCTCGACGCCGCGCTCGGCGCGCGCGTGGAATCGGCGCTCGAACGCGGGTACGACGTCCTCGCGGGCGAGGAGATCGCGACGCTGACGGAGGAGTTCGGCGCCGACCTCCGCGAGTACTTCGAGCCGTCGGTGTAGTCCCCGCCGGAGGGCCCCTCCCGCGAGCGTGGCGACCGCCCGTCAGTCCAGATCGAACCGCTCGCGGAGGTCCTCCACCAGCGGGACGCTCTTCTCCTCTGGCTCTTTTTCGGGTTCGATCGGCGGCCGCCCGTCGAACGTCTCGTGGACCATCGCGACGCCCTCGGCGAGCGTGTCGAGCCCGTATCCCCCCTCCAGCACGAAGCCGAGCCCGGCGTCGATCTCTCCGGCGAGCGTGCGCACGCGGTCGGCCAGCAGCGCGTACCCCTCCGAGGAGACTCGCATCCGCGAGATGGGGTCGTGGCGGTGAGCGTCGAATCCCGCCGAGATGAGCAGGAGGTCGGGGTCGAAGCGGTCGAGCACGGGGGCGAGCAGGTCGTCGATGGCCAGCAGGAAGTCGGCGTCCCCCGCGCCCGCCGGCAGCGGGACGTTCAGCGTCGCCCCCTCGCCGTCCCCCTCGCCGATCTCGGTCTCGTCGCCGGTGCCGGGGTAGAGGCCGTCCTCGTGGATCGACGCGTAGAGCACGTCGCCGCGGTCCAGGAAGATGTCCTGCGTCCCGTTACCGTGATGGACGTCCCAGTCGAAGATCGCGACGCGATCGGCGTCGCCGTCGTCGAGCGCCGACTGGGCGGCGACTGCGACGTTGTTGACGAAGCAAAAGCCCATCGCGTCGTCGTACACGGCGTGGTGCCCCGGGGGGCGGCCGAGCGCGAACGGGGTGTCGCGGCCGGGGCTGCCCGCGAGCGCCTCCTCGGCGGCCCACTGCGCCTGACCGGCGGCCGCGCGCGCGGCGTCCCAGGTGCCGTCGGACGCCACGGTGTCGGGGTCCCAGTTGCCGCCGCCGGACGCACAGAAGTCGACGATCTCGTCGACGTAGCCGGAGTCGTGGACCGCGTCGATCGCGGCGCGGGGGGCGGGATCCGACTCGACGTACTCGACGCCGTGTTTGCGCTTGAGTCCCTCCTTGATCGCGCGGAGGCGGTCCGGGTTCTCGGGGTGTCGATCGCCGGTATCGTGGTCGAGACACGCCTCGCTGTAGCCGAACCGCATCGCTATCCCTCGAAGAGCGCGAAGTACGTCTCGATGTCGTCGGCCTGGACGGTCCGTCGGTCGGCGTGGCGCGCGAGCAACGCGGCCGCGCGAGCGACGTTATCGGCGTAGTCCTCGAGGATGTCCGCGAGCGCAACGCGGGCGTCCATCGAGACGCGGTAGGAGTCGTCGATGTCGAGGCGCGCGATCCGGTCGACGGGCGCGACGGGGAGCGTCAGCGTCGAGCGTTCGACCACCTGCTCGACCCCGAAGTCAGCCGGCATCAGCGTCTTTCGCCCGTCCGCGGCCGCCCGCTCGGCCGCGTCGGTCGCCAGCGACGCTCCGTGCCGTTGCACGCGTCCGGCCAACTCCTCGGCCGCACCGGCGCTGACCCGGAGGTCGCTCGCGTTCCGTCGGATGACGTCGTCGACGGGCGCGAACGGCAACTCGACAGTCATACACATACGCCGGTGTGTGTCGTGTATAACGCTTTCCGTTGGCGTGGTCCGCGACCGCACGCGGTCCGCGGGCCGCGCGGTGAGCGACGGATCCCCCTCAGAACACGTCGTCGGCGTCGATAGTGCCGTTTCGCTCGACGCCGCGGACGGTGACCTCCTCCCCGAGGCGGAGCTTCGCCGAGGTCTCGATCGACCGGGTTTGCGTGCCGTCGTCGAGGACCACCGGATCCCCGGCCTGCACGACCGTCCCGGTGAACTCCACGACGCCGCCCTCGTCCGTGTCGCCGTCGTCGCTGCCGGTCACGTCGCCGGCGGTGGTCGCCGCGGCGGCGGGCCCGCCGTCGTCGCTCGCGCCGCCCGACGCGTCGGAATCGAAGGAGTCGAGCCCACCCTGGCCGGCGTCGCGATCGGCCGATCCGGCGGGGCGACTGCCGCCCCCGCTCCCGTTCGCCCGTTCGAGCACGGAGACGGAGGACCGCCAGCCGGCGGAGGCTTCCAGATCGTCTTGCCAGCCGTCCTGGATCTCCACGTCGGTGAACGCGACCCGGTCGGCGAGGTCGATGTCGCGGTCGGCCTTGTCGCCCCACAGCGCGACGCGGATCTCGCCGGTCTCGTCTTTGATGCGGACGTTGCGAACCTGCCCTTGGGAGCCGTCGTCGCGGTCGAACGTCCGCGTCTCGCTCGTCTCGATGACGCCGCCGGCGATGTCGACCACGTCGTCGAGCTCCAGGTCCGCGATGTCGGTCGTTTCGGGGACGTACTCCACGTCGGCGTCGACCTCCTCGATGGCGCCCCGGGAGCCGACGTGGAGTTCGAGATCGCCGTCGCGCTCGCGGACGTAGCCGTCCACGATCTCGACGGTCTCGCCCGCCTCCAGCTCCTCGACGCGGTCGGCCGTGTCGTCCCACATGGTGACGCGCACGCGGCCGGTCTCGTCGCCGACGGTCAGGTTCGACACCTTCCCCTCGGAGCCGTCGTCGCGGTCGAACGTGCGGACGGTGTCGGTGTCGAGGATCACGCCGAGCAGGTCCACGTCGGAGGCACCCATGGTGAGGTCCTCGACGCGGTACTCCTCGACGGCCTCCACGTCCACTTCGGCGTCCGGGTCGGGCTCCACCTTGTCGACGGCGACCTCCAGCCCGCTGTACCCCTCCTTCGGGCGACCCATGATTCGGAGCACGTCGCCCGTTTGGAGGTTCTCCTTCGCGTCGACGGCGACCTGATCCCACAGCGAGATCGTGACGCGGCCGGACTCGTCGGCCACCTCGACGTTGAGGACGTGGCCGTCCTCGTCCTCGCCGTCGCGCTCGAAGGTGCGCACCTCGCCGACGGTCATCACCTTCGCGAGGAACTTCACGTCGTCCATCCCGGGCTCGATGTCGGCGACGCTGTTGACCTCCTCGTCGCGCAGCTCGTGGGCGATGAGCATCGCCGCGGTCTCCTCGTCGGCCAGCCCGCCCATGTCCTCGACCTTCTGCTCGACGGCGGCCTCGAACTCCTCGAAGGGGACGTCGGCGTCCAGGTCGTCGTAGACGTCCTCGATAGCGCCCATAGTCGTATCGGAATCCAGGCAACTCCCGCGCATAAGGGTTCTCGTTCGTCCGGATCCCGATCGCGGGTCGTCCCCGTTCCCGTCCGTCCCCTCGCGTGTCTTCGCGGCCACTTCGTCGCCCGCCGCGGGCGTGTCGCTCGTCATACGCGGGCTGTGTCGGGATCGTATTTGAGGCTACGCGCTCACCGCGTCACGTCGGTGACGGTTCGGAGCCCGTCCATCGACTCGTGTTCGACGACGACGGACGTCGGGAGGCCTCCGGCGAACTCGACGGCCGCCTCGTAGCCGCGGTAGACGATCTGTTGGGTACAGCTGTCGCCGCCCTCCCGGACGGTCTCCACGCGGACGCGGAGTTCGTCGGTGTCGGGGTCGTACTCGGCGGCCGCGAGCGACGCCCGCATGCAGCCGTTCTTCCCTCGGACGACGCCCGTGACGGTCACGGGGTCGGTGTCGAAGGAGACGAACGCGGACTCGGCAGACTCCGCCGCGTCACCGGTCCGCTCGAACGAGCGGTCGGTGATCCACGGAAACTCCCCCTCCTCGCTCGGTGTCTCCGTCGCCGTCGGCTCCGGCGACTCGCCGGGCTCGCCGCCGCCACCCGATCCGCCGCCGTCGCCGCCGGTGTAACCCGCCAGCGCAGCGGATCCGACGCCGACCGCGAGCGAGAGGACGGTTCGTCTGTCCATGGTTCACGGGACGCCGGCCGCGTGCAAAAGCTCGATGTAGGCACAAGGCGGCGTTTGTGTCACGGTGGTCGGTCGCACGGGTCGATCGGATCGGAATCCATTTACGTGGGCCCGGCGTCGTTCGAATCGAGTCCGGGTAGGGTAGTGGACTATCCTCTTGGCTTGCGGAGCCAGGGACCGGAGTTCAAATCTCCGTCCGGACGTTCCTTCACTCACTTCGTTCGTTCAGTCACGTCCGACGTGCCCACGCTCACTACGTTCGCGTGGACTCCGTCCGGACGTTCTTACCGCGCCGCCACACCGCGAGCGACTTCTGTCGCTCGCACGGTGCGGCGCGGTTGTCGCTCTATATACGGAGATTTCAGCAGCGAACGAGCCGCCGCCACGGACAGACTGAAACGCTCGCCCGCCCGAGTCCCGCTGTGACCACCAGCGACGCCCCGGACGAGTCCGCACGCGTCGCGGCGCTTCGCGCCGGCACCGCTCTCTACACGGCCGGTGAGTTCCACGCCGCCCACGACCCGTGGGAGGCCGTCTGGCTCGACCTGAAGGACGCAGTCGCCGCCGGCGACGCCCCCGAGTCTGTCGTCCGCGACGAGGCGCTGTTCCACGGGCTGATCCAGTTCACCGCCGCACGGCACCACGCCCGCGACCGCAACTGGTCGGGCGCGGTCGGCCTCGCCGAGAGCGCCCGGGAGTACCTCGCCGATATCCCGGAGGAGTACCGCGGTGTCGACGTTACCGGAGCGCGCGACGCGCTCGCGCGTCTGGCCGCGGACCCCGAGCGCGTCGAACGCGGGCCGGCGCCGTCGCTGCGATACGAGGGCGGCCGTATCGCGCCCGAGTCGCTGTCGCTGGCGGCCGCGGGGCTGGCGGCCGAGGCGCTCGCGGCGGAGCACGGCCTCGACGCCGACGCGGTCGCGGACGCGGCGCGGTTCGCCCGCGAGGAGGAGCGTGCGGGGCGCTCGCGGTTCGCGGCCCTGCTGTTCGACCTCCTGCGCGTGGACACGCCGCAGGAACGGCGACTGGTGTACGACCGGCTATCGGGACTGGTCGAACAGGAGCGACGGAAGGAGGAGGACGTGAAGGGACTGTTCTGAACGTGAATGCGGGAGGGTCGGCGGACGAAATCGGGACACGGACGGGATCCTAGGCGGAATCCGGTTCGACTTCCGCCTTGGGCTCGCCGCCGAAGGTGTACTCCGCGGAGTTGTCCTGCGGGTCGTAGCCGAGCACCTCGCGGGCGCGCTCGATTGAGTAGTACTTCCGGTCGTTGTCCGAGATGCCGTAGACGATCTCGTAGTCGTAGTCGGCGAGGAGACAGCGGTCGAACAGGTGTGCGCAGTCGCGGTGGGAGAGCCACATCGCCTGCCCGCGCTCGTACTCCTTGGGCGGGTGATCCTTGGTGAGGTTGCCGATGCGGACGCACGCGACCGAGAGGTCGTGGTGGTCGTGGTAGTAGCGCCCGAGCGTCTCGCCGGCCGCCTTGGAGACGCCGTAGAGGTTCGACGGGCGCGGGAGTTCCGAGCCGTTCAGGCGGAACTCGTCGTCCTTGCGGTACATGTGGGGGGTGCGGTCGTCGGTCTCGTAGGCCCCGACCGCGTGGTTGGAGGAGGCG
This sequence comes from Halobaculum rubrum, assembly GCF_019880225.1. NCBI lineage: Archaea > Methanobacteriati > Methanobacteriota > Halobacteria > Halobacteriales > Haloferacaceae > Halobaculum > Halobaculum rubrum. The sequence goes on along the minus strand of NZ_CP082284.1, from coordinate 697,361 downwards.
AAGACGAACCGGTCGATGCCGGCGCCGACGGCGGCCTCCAACATCGTCCGCGTGCCGTCGATGTTGTTCGAGAGGACCGAGTCCCACGGCGCGTTCGGGCGCGGGTCGCCGGCGAGGTGGACGACCGCGCCGACGCCCTCGACGGCCTCGCGGACGGCGTCGTCGTCGGTCACGTCGGCGACGACCACGTCGTCGTCGGTGACGCCGTCGGGCAGTTCGTCGTCGGCGACCGGCTCGCGGTCGAGGAGGCGCCAGTCGTACGCCCCGCCGATGCCGGTCAGGACGGCGCGGCCGACGCGCCCGCCCGCTCCAGTGAGCAGTACCGGTTCGTCCATTCGGTGCGATATCCGACGAGCGCGGGTAAGTAAGGTGCGGTTCGACCGGCGTTCTCACCGGCGCTGACAGGTCGCTCGGGCGAGTCACTCGCACGTCCGCACTGCCCCCGCCCCACGCCGACACTCGGTACGCCTTTGCCCGACGGCGCCGACGGTCGACCATGACCACCGACGCCCAGCAGGCGTGTTTCGAGGCCGGCATCAAGTTCGGGTCGCTGTACCATCAGTTCGCTGGAACGCCCGTCTCCCCGCGGAGCACGCGCTCGCTGGAGGCGGCGATCGCCGAGTCGATCGAGAACCAACCGTACTGCGAGTCGGTGACCGTCGAGATCGACGACGAGGCCGTCGCCGCCGACATCGACCACGAGAACGGCTACACCGAGCTGTCGGGACACCTGATGGACGTCGACATGCGCGTCGCGTACGAGGGGGCCACCGTCCGCACGCGCATGGAGATGGAGGACGGCTACCCGTTGATGAAGCTCATGGAGGTCGTCGAACGAAACGAGTGACCCACGAGATCGGTTCTCAGTCTCGGTGCCGACGGCGACGACCGGATTCGACCGGTTCGGTCGCCGCCGCCGCCGATTTCACTTTCACGTTCGGGCGACCGCTTAAGAAGGTCCCCGGCGAACGCGCGACCATGGCGCAGTCTACCTTCGACGACGACGACCTGTTCGGGGAAGCGGCCGACGAGATGCGCACGGACGTGGAAGCCCACCTCCGCGCCGCGAAGGCGACGCTTCCGGATGCGGACGCGGTCTGGGAGACGGACGCCGACAACGTTCTCGGCGCGCTCAACGGCCTCCGCTCGGCGCTGGACACCGGCGACGCCGTCGAGGAACTCCGGCAGGCGAAGAAACAGTACGTGTTGGGCGAGCGCGCCGGCGCGTTCGAGGACGACGAGGAGCTCGCCGCGGAGATCGAGGACCTGCAGGAACTGGTCGAGACGCTGGAGGAGACCCACGAGCAGGTCGGCGATCTCACGAGCGTCGTGCCGCAGATCAAAAGCGACCTCGAGGACGCCCACGCCGAGGGCGTCGACGCCGACGCCGACGCGGACGACGCTGAAGAAGCGGAGGCGTAGTCGGCCGTCCCCCGGCCGCCCGGCTCCGGCTGCCCGTCCCCGACGGGTCCTCTCGAGCCGTTCGCGTTCGGCGGCGGCCTCACCGCTCGCGCTCGACGACCGCGCGAGCCACGTCACGCAGCGCCTCGCTCGCCCGGTCGAGCAGCGCTCCCCCGAGTTCGGCGGTCCCCTCGGTGGGGTCGCCGACGACGCCGTTCCCGGTGAACTCGTCGCTGTCGTGCGCGAGGTTCACCCCGCGAACCCACTCTCCCCAGCGCGGGCTCCCGCCGTCGCGACCCTCCTCGATGCGGTCCTCGCGGACGAGGTCGGGCGCGACGTGGCGCACCATTGCGGTCTCCAGCGGGCCGCCGTGACCCATCCTGCTCGCGTGCTCGCCGACCGCCTCGAACCAGGTGAACGAGACCGCGTACGCGTCGATCCGGTCGTCGCGCGAGACGCGCCGGGCGACCTCAGCGAGCGCCTCGACGTTGCCGCCGTGGCCGTTGACGAGGACGACGCGGTCGATGCCGTGGTGTGCGAGACTCTCGACGGTCTCGCGAACGTACGCGCGGAACGTGTCCGGCGACACCCACAGCGTGCCGTCGAACGCGCGGTGCTCCTCGGCGACGCCGACGTGGACGGGCGGCGCCACGAGGAGGTCGCCAGCGGCGACGGAGTCGTCGGTATCGCGTGCGTCGGCGTCCACATCGCTCGCGTCGCCGTCGCCCCACTGCTCGACGGCTGCCTCGGCGACGGCTTCGGCCGTCATCGCGTCGGTCCCCAGGGGTGCGTGCGGGCCGTGCTGTTCGGTGCTCCCGACGGGGAGCAGCGCGGCGTCGATATCGGCGTCGCGGACCTCCGTCCACGTCGCCTCCGAGAGGTTCATGCGGGCCGGTCCGTCCCGGGTGGACTTGTAGTCGGCTATGCCGACGCCGCGGAGTCGCCTGCGGAAGGGGCGACCGGGGTTCCGTGGGGGTTATGACCGGCCCTCCCCAACGTGAGTGCAATGGGTATCCTCGAGGACAAGGACAACGCGCGGCTGTTTTACCGGTACTTCTCGCGCGTCTACGACACGATCAACCCCTACATCTGGGACGACCGGATGCGAAACCAGGCGCTGGAGTGGTTCGACGCCGACCGCGACGACCGCGTGCTCGACGTGGGGGCCGGCACCGGCTTCGCAACCGAGGGGCTGCTCAACCACGTCGACGAGGTGTACGCGCTCGACCAGTCGCGTGGCCAGTTCGAGCAGGCGTTCCGCAAGTTCGGCAAGCACGGCAAGGTCCGATTCCACATGGGCGACGCCGAGCGGCTCCCGTTCACGGACGACTCCTTCGACAAGCTCTGGTCGTCGGGCTCCATCGAGTACTGGCCCGACCCCGTCGCCGCGCTCCGGGAGTTCCGGCGCGTCGTCAAGCCCGGCGGCACCGTGCTCGTCGTCGGGCCGGACTACCCGAAGCTCCGCGTGTTCCAGAAGCTCGCGGACGCGATCATGCTGTTCTACGACGCCGAGGAGGCCGAGGAGATGTTCCGCGAGGCGGGCTTCGAGGAGACGCGCCACTTCATCCAGCAGCGTCACCGCGGCTCGCCGCGGGCGATCACGAGCGTCGCGACGGTGCCCGAATCGGACGGGTCGGTCGACGACGCGGACCGCGAGCCGGGCGACGACTGACGCGACGGAGCGTCCTCCCCACCGTCACCCGGCGACCGCGCTCGGTGCAGCCAGTCGCTGCGAGCCGACGAACAGCGACACCTCGACCCTGGACCCCGGTCGGAGCTCCGGATGGTTCGTTCCGGCGGGCGTCACGCTCGTCGACTCGCCGGCCGACCACGCGTGGTCGCTCGCGAGGTTGAACGGTCCCGTCGGTCCGCTGTCGAACCCCCGTGCGGCGAAGAACGGGACCGGCGGCTGATGGCGGAGGCGCGACCCGTCGACGCGGATCACGACGCGCAGTCGGCGAACGTCGAGCGTGTCGCCGCCGCGGTGCGTGAGGGTGATCGTCCCGTCCGTGACGACGAGGTCGACGACGGCCGCGGTCGGTCCCGAACGCTGTCCCGATGCGACCGACTGTGCCCCGCTCTCGGAGTGCGTCACGCCCGTCGCCGACAGCGTCGCCGCTCCGACCGCCGCGGAGAGCGCGACCGTCGCGAGCACCAACAGGGCGATGCCGACCGGACCGGCGACCGCTCGTTGCTCACGACCGCTTACCGGCCGGTGTGCGGTCGGACTCCTCGACGTGTCTCGCCCCATCGACGACGGGAGGTGGTCCCGTCATCGGTGATAAACGCTCGCCGCGGGGAGGACCGAGCCGTCCGGCGTCGGATCTCACTCGCTGGCGTTCGGTGAGCCGGTCCCGTCCGCGGAGGTGAACGCCTCCTCGACGGTCACCGGATCCGTCGGCGTGACGCTGACCGTGGAGACCTCCGTCGAGTCGACCTCGACGACGGTGACGACGAACCCGCCGCGCGGAGAGACGGTCCAGAGGGTGCCGTCGTCCCCCGTCGTCCCGATGTCCACGCTCTCGCCGCCCTCGCGGCCGATCTTCACGACCGCGTCGACGGGGTCGCCCGTCCGCGGGTCGGTGACGACGACGCGCAGCGGGCCGCCGGGGAACGTTCGGTTCACCGTCAGGGTGAGATCGAGCGTCCTCGTGGTGGCCTCGCCCACGGAGACGGCGTCGAGGTCGACGCGCTGATGTTCCATGAACACGCGCTCGGTCCCGCCGTCGATGAACGCGGTCAGCGTCCCGTTCGGGTACGTGAGGTCGAACAGGAACGTTCCGCCCGAGCCCTGTCCCGCGACCGATCCGCCGGTGGCGGCCCACACTTCGGGGTAGCTCCGTGCCGTGACGTTCTGGGCGGTCTCCTCGTCGATGGTCGTGCCGTCGCGCTCGCGGAGGTCGCCGCGGAACGCCTCGCGGACGAACTGGCCGTCCGCGACCGTCGAGAGGACGATCCCCGACTCCGTCGTCGCGACGTACACCCGCGTCGACGCCCCGGCGTCGCCGTCGAGCGCGGCGGCGGCCCGCGATCTGACCGGCCCGTCGAACGTGCGGAGGTCGTACACCACGGGGTACACACGGCCGTCGTCCAGCGTGAACTCCTCCGTCTCCTCGGCGAGCCGCTCGAGCATGAGGACTCGCTCCTCGAGCACCGCCGCGCTCGCGCGGATCCGCGCCAGTTCGACGAGGAACTCCTTCGCGGAGATGTCGCCCGCGTGGTAGGCGGCGACCGCCTCGCGGTGCCGGCTGTGGAGCGTGATGACGTCCTTGTCGACCTCGTTCAGCCCGTCGAGGATCCGGATCTGACGCTCGTCGCTGGTGCTCGCGTTCGTGATGCGCTCGCGGAGCGCGATCGTTTCGATGCGTGTGGCGGACGCTCTCGCGCCGAAGCCGGTCGCCGTGCCGGCGTCGACGGTCACCACGTCGATACCGGAGGCGACGCTCACGTTCTCCTCCGGCGAGAGGACACGGATCGGCGTGGTCTCGTTGACCGTGGCCACGGTGGTCGCGGAGGCCGAGTCGTGGGCTGCGGTCGGACCGATCGCCGCCGGCGTGGAGGGGCCGCTGCCTGCCCCGACCGTCGGTTCATTCCGATCGGGGACCGCGAGCGCGCCGCCGACGGCGGTGGCCACGAGGAGGACTGCAACGAGGACGGGGAGAGCTCGCATGGGAGGTGAGTACTGAGTCATCGGATAAAAAACCGGTCCACACGGAGGGAGACGCGTGTCGGTGGCCGCCGAGCGCGCGGACCTCCCGTCGTCGGACCGGCGGACCGGCCGTCGTCGGACCGGCGGACTGGACGGGTCGAAGGCGGACCCCCCGACGGATCGCGGAGGCCGGCGGCGGACACACGGACGGGCTCCGGAAGTCGGTGCCGCGCCGCGATCGCGACCCCCGATGGAAAGGGTTTTGCCGAAACGCCAAGAGTCGCATACACAGCATGCGGTACGTCGCCCTCCTCGCCGCGCTCGTCGTTCTCGTCTCAGTCGCCACGGGCGCGACGGCGGCGGCCGTACAGCCCGCCGCCGCACTCGCCACCGCGGGTCCGTCGACCGGCGCGGTCGACACCGCTCCGCGGGCGATCGGGTCCCCGTCAGGCGGTGTGTCCCAGCAGGTCGCGTCGTCGGTCGGCACGCCGCGGACGAACTTCACCGTCTCTCTCCGCGAGGACGGCTCCGCACGGTGGACCGTCGAAACGCGGATCCAGCTCGAGGACGCCGCCGCCCGCGACGCCTTCCGAGAGTACGCCCGCTCGTACGAGGCGGGCGACGCGGACGGCGGACCGACGGCCGAGCCGTTCAGAAACGCCGCGGCCGCCGCCTCGAACGCGACCGGACGCGAGATGTCGATCGGGCGGGTGAACCGCACGGCGACGCTGACGAACGGCTCGGGCGTCCTCCGGCTTCGGTTCACCTGGACGGGGTTCCTCGAGCCGGGTGACGACGGCGTTCTCGCGCTCGGCGACGCGTTCAGGGCCCCGAACAACGGAACGTGGTTCGGATCGCTGTCGGACACCCAGCGACTCGTCATCGAGCCGCCCGCTGACTACGAGGTGAGCGACGTGTCGCAGGGGTTCGACTACTCGATCAGCGACCGCCGGATCGTCGCCGCGGGCCCACAGGAGTTCGAGGCCGGCGACATCACGGTCCGATACGAGCCCGGCGACTCGCCGCCCCCCGACTCGTCGTACCTGCTCGAACTGATCGCCGGCGCCGGCGTCGTGCTGCTGTTCGTCGTCGCGGTGTTGGTATACCGCCGCGGCGGCGGTGCCGACTCGGGGACCGACGGGGCCGGGGCCGGCGACTCGGATGCGGAATCGGCTGCCCGCGGTGGCCACGACGGCGATGCACGCGACGGCACACCGACAGCGACGACGTCCGATCGAACCGGAGCCAACGGTGGGTCGGCGAGCGATGCCGCCGGCACCGCCGCCGCGGCCGACGCGGTCGCGGCGGCGGACACCGCTTCCGAGCCCGAGGAAGACCTGGAACTGCTCTCGGACGAGGAGCGCGTCGAGCGCCTCCTCGAGCGTCACGACGGCCGGATGCGACAGGGAAGCATCGTCGAGGAGACCGGGTGGTCCGACGCGAAGGTGTCGCAACTGCTGTCGGCGATGGCGGACCACGGACGCGTCGAGAAACTGCGGCTCGGCCGCGAGAACCTCATCTCGCTGGCCGACGGCGACGCGGCCGACGACGAGGCGGGCTCCGATACGGCCGGCGGCAACGCCGGACGGGATAGCGAGCCGTAGCGGGCGGACCCGCCGCTCGGAACCGAGGCGTCACCCGTTGCCGACGGTTCCGAAACTGTTTACCTCCGACCGTGGCAACGCTTGCGCGATGAAGATCCTCGTCACGGTCAAGGAGGTCGCGGAAGCGGCCGACGACTTCGAGATCGAGGGGACAGACATCGGGGAGCAGTTCCTCGAATACGACCTCAACGAGTGGGACGACTACGCCGTCGAGGCGGCCGTCCAGCTCTCTGAGACGTACGACGACGTGGAGGTCGTCTCCGCGACGATCGGTCCCGAGCGCTCCGAGGAGACGATCCGGATGGCGCTCGCGAAGGGCGTCGACCGCGCGATCCGCGTGTGGGACGACGACGTCGCCGCCGCCGACCTCGATGTGGCGGCCAAGACGCGCCTGTTCGCGGCCGTCGTCGAGGAGGAGGAGCCCGACCTCGTGCTCTCGGGCGTGCAGGCGGCCGACGACGGCTTCGGCGCCACCGGCGTCTCGCTGGCCGACGAGATCGGCTTCGACTGGGCGGCGGTCGTCAACCACCTGGAGACCGAGGACGATCTCTCGCTGGCCCACGTCCACCGCGAGCTGGAGGGCGGCATCGAGGAACTGACCGACGTGGACCTTCCCGCGGTCCTCACCATCCAGACGGGGCTGAACGAGCCGCGGTACGCCAGCCTCCGCGGTATCCGCCAGGCACAGAGCAAGGAGATAGCCGAGTTCGGGCTCGCCGACTTAGGGCTCGACGCCGACGCGGTCGCCTCGCCCATCTCGCGCACCGGGATGTACGAGCCGGAGACGGAGTCGGACGCGACGTACTTCGACGGGGCGGCAGACGAGCAGGCCGCGGAGTTGGCTGCCGTGCTCCGAGAGAAGGGGGTGGTCTCGGAATGAGCGACGTGCTCGCGGTCGCCGACCACCGCCGCGGCGCCGTGCGCGACGTGAGCTTCGAGCTGGTCCGCGCCGGGCGCGAACTGGCCGACGACCTCGGCGGGGAGCTCCACCTCGCGGTGATCGCCGGCGACGTGGACGAGTTCGCCGACCGGCTCTCGCTTGCGGGCGTCGACGCGATCCACACGGTCGAGGCGGGCGAGGAGTTCAACCACGACCTGTACGCCGGCGCGACCGTCGCGCTGTTCGAGGAACTCGGTCCGACGGCCGTGCTCATGCCGAACTCGGTCAACGGGCTCGACTACGCGCCGGCGGTGGCGAACCGCCTCGACGTGCCGCTGGTCGCCGACGCGGTCGACCTCGCGTACGACGACGGGCTGGAGGCGACCCGCGAGATGTACGGCTCGAAGGTCGAGACGACCCTCGAGGTGAGCGAGGAGCCCGTCGCCGTCACCGTGCGCGGCGGCGAGTGGCCCGCCGTCGAGGAGACCGCCGACGTGCCCGTCGATGCGTTCGAGTACGACTTCGACGAGTCGGCGTCCGGCGCCCGCGTTCAGGGCTTCCAGGAGGTCGGCGCCGGCGACGTGGACATCGCCGACGCGGAGTTCCTCGTCTCGATCGGTCGCGGCATCGAGGAGGAGGAGAACCTCGAACTCATCGAGGAGCTCGCCGAGGTCACCGGCGCGACGATGTCCTCCTCGCGACCCATCGTCGACAGCGGCTGGCTCCCGAAGAACCGCCAGGTCGGCCAGTCGGGCAAGCAGGTGACGCCGGACGTGTATCTCGCGATCGGAATCTCCGGAGCCGTCCAGCACGTCGCCGGGATGAAGGGCGCCGAGACGATCATCGCGATCAACACCGACCCGAACGCCCCGATCTTCGACATCGCCGACTACGGGATCGTCGGCGACCTGTTCGACGTGGTGCCCGCGCTGATCGACCAGTTCGAGTAGCTCCCCGATCGCTGCCTCCTCGCGTCCGTTCTCGGCGGTCACGTCGCTCACGCCCGGAGCTGGCGCTATCGGCCTCCTGCTCCGCTCGGCCACGATAGCCGCCTCGCTCGGGACGCGGTATCCGCCCCGTTTGCGGTCCGCCGCTCGCCGTGCGATCAGGAGCGGGAGGCGGTGACGTCGGTCGAGGAGACCATCCCGACGTAGTCGTCGTCGACGACGGGGAGGTGTTTGATGCCGTACGTCGTCATCATCTCGGCGACCTCCTCCATGTAGAGGTCGGGGGTGACGGTCTCGACGTCGGTCGTCATCACGTCCGCCACCTGCAGCTCGGCGACGTTCCGGCCGTCGGCGACGGCCTCGATCACGTCGGTGCTGCTGACGATCGCCCGCGGGGAGGTCAAAACGACCAGCGCGCTGACCTCTTTCTCCCGCATCTTCCGGGCCGCCTCCCGTACCGTCGCGTCGCTCCCGATCGTCTCCAGCGGCGACGACATTACCTCTCTGACGGTCGTTCTCCCGTTGGAACTCATACCGATACGAACGGAAACGGGAGGTATGGGTGTTTCCCCTCCACGGACCATCGAGGAGGGGACTCGCCACGGCCGGACGGCCCGGATGCTCCGGACGACCCGGACGGTTCAGTGGCGACTCCGGGTCGTGACGGCAACCGCCATCCGGTACCCTCTTTTCCGCCCGGGCCCGAACACGCGTCAATGGAGTATCTGGAGCGTCGGGTCGCGATGGCGAACGAGCGCCTCGCCGAGGTGACGGGGGCGGTCGACCCGCCGCAGCTCTCCGAGGAGATCGAACACGTCGTGCTGGCGGGCGGCAAGCGGGTCCGCCCCACCGTGACGCTCCTCGCGTGCGAGGCCGCCGGCGGCGCCCCCGAGGACGCCGTCGACTTCGCGGTCGGCGTGGAACTCGTCCACAACGCCTCGCTGGTCGTCGACGACATCATCGACCGCTCGGACGTGCGCCGCGGCACCCCCTCCGCGTGGGCGGAGTTCGGCTACGGCGCCGCGATCGTCGGCTCGGACGGCATGCTCGGCGAGGCGTTCGCCCTGTTCTCGGCGGACGAGCAGGCGATGCAGGTCGTCGCCGAGGCGATGGTCGAGTTGGGCGAGGGCGAGGCCACCGAGTTGGTCGCGAAGCCGACCAACGAAGAGGAGTACATGACGCTCGCCCGCCGCAAGACGGGTGCGCTGTTCCGCGCCGCCGCCGAGCTCGGCGCCGTCGCGGCCGGCGCCGACGGGTTCACGATCGAGGCGTTCGGCGACTACGCCGAGCGCGTCGGCGTCGCCTTCCAGATCCGCGACGACGTGCTCGACGCGACCGCCGACGCCGACGATCTCGGCAAGCCGACCGGCGTCGACGAGGCCGTCGACCGCCCGTCGCTCCTGCAGGTAACCGATCTCACGCCCGAGGAGGCCGACCAGCGCGCCCGGGACCAGGCCGACGCCGCGCTGGAGGCGCTGGAGACCGCCGGGATCGGGGAGTCCGACGCCCGAGGCTACCTCCGCGATCTGGCGGAGTTCGTGGTCGTGCGGGAACGGTAGCCCGCGATCGGTCCCAACGTTCCCGGGGTTTCGTCGGCCGTCGAAGAGCCGTCCCCGGCTCCTCGATGCTATCCGCCCGGAGTACGAGCTCGGGCCGTCCGAGCGCCTGCACCGAGAGACGAGCGGCACTACCTGGGGGTGTGGTGGGGGTTTCCGTACCTGTTCACTCCGTCCGGGATATCAACGTGTGTTAGGCACCGCCGGTGTACGAACCCAAATCCGGATGGCCCACCACGGAGTACACCTCAACGTTCGCTTTCAGGCGAGGGCTCGAGTATCACGCGGCGAGTTCGACGATCATGACCTCCACGTCGGACGCCTCCTCGTCGGTGCGGTACTCCCACGTTCCCCGCAGATCGATACCGCTCTCGAGGGCGGTGAGCATTACCTCGTCGAGCGCCGCCTCGAACTCCTCTATACTTGATACTTTGTCGTCGGCTGTGAAGTTGGCTGTCATATGGGAACCACACTCCGCCTGTGGAACAACGGCGACGTAGCGTGCGATCGGATCGCACACACGGTCGGTCGCCCACAGTCGTGAGTTTCTACATATTCTGATATGTCCGCTGGAGGGAAAGTAGCACCGAATAGCATGATACACCATGTTCGACTTCGTTCGGTATAGTATCCCTACTAGGGTTTTATTCGGGTTACGTCTGAATAGAAAGGTACCGATGGCTGTTATCGTCGATCTGACTGTTCCGGCTGACGGGTTCGAGTTGGGGCAGATCCTCCACGTAGAAGGGGTAACAGAGCTCACGGTGGAGACGATGGTGCCATTGGGAGGGAAAGCGATACCGTTCGTTCGCATTCACAACGGGGCTCGGGATGAGTTCGAACGTGCGACTCGAGCGCACCCGTCGGTCGAAAAACTCGAACTCGTCAACTCACACGACGGGGAGATGCTGTACGCGCTGGATTGGGAGCCGTCTGAGGGGACGCTGTTGCAGGCGATCCTCGATCTGGGAGGGGCCATGTTGAGCGCGACCGGCACGGCCGAGGTGTGGAGCTTTGAACTCAGGTTTCCGACCCACGAGGCGCTCTCGGCGTTTCAAGAGTACTACATCGAACGAGACATTCAGGTGTCGATCAAGCACATCTACAATCCGACGAGACCCGATGCTGGCCCGTGGTACGGACTGACGCCACAGCAGCGTGAAACGCTCACGTACGCGGTCGAATCGGGATACTACTCGCTGCCGCGTGACGTATCGACACAGGAGCTTGCGGACGCGTTCGATATCTCGGATCAGGCTGTCACCGAGCGGCTCCGCCGTGGGATCTCCGCGCTGGTGTCGAACACGCTGTTGGTTGAAGCCGAGGCCGCCTGACGACGGGCCGGACCCGACCCCCGACCCAGCCGCCGGATCCGTTGAATCGACGTCTCGAGGACGACCCGTAGCAGACCTGCGCCCCGTTCCGCGGTTGTTGTTCGCCTTCGACTCGCACCTGTCGGCCTCCACGCACCGTGCTTCCGTCGCGCGCCACGCGTTGCCGCGTTGGCCGACACGCTTCAACGCGCCTCGACGTCGGCCCCGGGCTCGACGCGTTTGAGCACACACGTCGCGATCGGAGCATCCATCACGGATATCGTCGCGTTGGAATGTGGTTCGCGTACCCCGATCGGTCCGTGTTCGTTGCGTTCCCTCACACCGGTGAATCCGTTCGGAGAGCTCCTGTGATCGGAAGTGGGGGCCCGGGGGATCGCCTTGTCGCTTGGCACGCAATGAACGATCGTATGCCAGTTGCGTGGATCCGACAGCCGTCCCTCGGATCCCGCTATCGAGCTGCGGGCCGCACGGGAACCGCCGGGTTCCGGGGTACTGGACGGAGTGACGAAGCGGGGGATCAGTTGTGACCGGGCTCCCGACCTCGCGCCTGTTGGTCGATCCGGAGGCCTCCCGCACCGAGCTGCCGTACTCGCCGTCCAACACCTCGCGGATACGCCGGCGGCCCCGACTGCCGACCGGACCCCTCCGGCGTCCGGTACCGGCGAGAGAGCGAAGCCCTCTCGACGCACGAACGAGATCACGGGAGACGAGCGAAGCGAGTCGTTCGGAGGCGCAAGGCCCCGTGAACGGCGGTCCGTTAGTAGAACTCTCTCACGAGGTCCGTCGCGTCCTCGGGCGCGCCCTCGTGGTCGATCTCGCTCATGTCGGAGTCGAGGCCGTGGGTCTGCTCGTACGACTGACTGTCCTCGTCCTGATAGAGCACGCCCATGTACTCCTTGTCGGCGTCGAGGACCTTCTCCTTGGCCGCGTCGCGGTCGGTCGGGTCGTAGTCCGTCTCGGCGAGGTCGACCAGCGAGTCGCGGAAGTAGTCGTACGTGTCCACGTCGTTGAACGTCACGCACGGCGAGAACACGTTCACGAAGCCGAAGCCGTCGTGCTCGATGGCCTGCTGGACGATCTCCTGGTGACGCAGGGCGTCGCTGGAGAACGACTGCGCGATGAACGTCGCGCCCGAGGCGAGCGCGAGCGCGAGCGGGTTGACGGGGGGCTGCTGGGGCCCGTCCGGCGTCGTGGAGGTTTCGAAGTCCTCCCGGCTGGTCGGGGAGGCCTGCCCCTTCGTCAGCCCGTAGATGCGGTTGTCCATCACGATGTAGCTCATGTCGACGTTGCGGCGGACGGCGTGGACGAAGTGCCCCGCGCCGATGGAGTAGCCGTCGCCGTCGCCGCCCGCGACCATCACTTCCAGGTCGGGGTTGGCCATCTTCACGCCCGCGCCGACCGGAAGCGCGCGGCCGTGGACGCCGTGGATGGCGTAGCTGTGCATGTACGTGCCGATCTTGCCCGAACAGCCGATGCCGGCGACGACGAACGTGTTGTCGGGGTCGTTGCCCGTCTCCGCGAGCGCCTTCATCATGCCGTTCATCGTCCCGAAGTCGCCGCACCCGGGACACCACGTGGGCTGCTTGTCGGATTTGAAGTCGGTGAACCTTACCTGGGAACTCATGCTTCCACCTCCTGGCTCGCCGCCAGGGTCTCCTTGATGTCTTCTGCGAGCTCGTCCGCCTTGAATTGCACGCCGTTGTACTTGTTGACCCGCTTCACGCGCTGGAGCGTGTCGTGCTCGACGACGTCCGCGAACTGCCCCGTCGCGTTACACTCGACGACGACGACCTCGTCGGCCGCCTCGAACTCCTCCGTGAGGTCCGGCCGCGGGAACAGGTACGGCACCGAGAGGATCCGTACGTCGATGTCCGCCTCCTCGAGGAACTCGAGCGCCTCCACGAGGGTTCCCTCGTTGGACCCCCACGTGACGACGAGGTTGTCGGAGTCCGGGTCGCCGAACTCGCGCGGGGAGAGGTCCTCGCGCTCGCGGGCGGTCTCGATCTTCCGGTTGCGCTTGTCGACCTGCTCGACGCGCATCTCGGTGTCCTCGGTCCGGCGGCCCTGCTCGTCGTGTTCCAGCCCGGTGGACATGTGGGCGCCGCCCTCGGTTCCGGGTATCGCGCGCGGGGAGACGCCGTCCTCGGTGATCTCGTGGGGCTTGAACCCGCCCGACTCGGTCTGGTGGTCGGCGATGGACTCCTCGTCGACGACCTTGCCGCGGTCGATCTCGACGGCGTCCATGTCGAACGCGTCCGGCTCGAACGTCTGCTCGGTGACCGCCATCGCGAGGTCGGCCGCGAGGTACACCGGTGTCTGGTACTTCTCGGCGAGGTTGAACGCCTCGACGGTCTTCCAGAAGCACTCGTTGACGGTGGTGGGCGCGAGGACGAACCGCGGGATCTCGCCGTGCCCGCCGTACAGCATCATGTTGAGGTCGCCCTGCTCCTGCTTGGTCGGCATCCCCGTGGAGGGACCCGAGCGCATCACGTCGACGACGACGAGCGGCGTCTCGGAGGTCGCCACCAGGCCGAACGTCTCGGCCATCAGGTCGATGCCGGGGCCGGAGGTGGCGGTCATCGAGCGGGCGCCGGCGCGCGCGGCGCCGAGCGCGAGGTTGATCGCCGCGAGCTCGTCTTCCGCCTGGACGACGTGGCCGCCGAAGTGCTCGATGCGGCCCTTCAGGTACGTCATCACGTCCGTCGCGGGCGTGATCGGGTACCCCGCGTAGTACTTACAGCCGGCCGCGATGGCGCCCATGCCGATCGCCTCGTCGCCGTTGAGCAGGATGTAGTCGTTGTCGGTCGTATCCAGGTCGTAGTCGAGGTCGGCGTCGGGGTAGTTGTCCCGGACGTGCTCCTGACCGAGCCGGGCCGCCTGCTTGTTGTTGTCGACGATGGACTGTCCCTTGTCGCCGAAGTGCTTCTTCAGCGAGGAGTCGAGGTGCTCGATGTCGAAGCTCGTCGCCTCACAGGCGGCGCCCAGCGCGACGACGTTGCGCATGACGGCGCCGCCGGCGTCCTCCGCGAGACGCTTGAGCGGGACGTCGAGTCCGACCATCCCCTCGGGGATCTCGACGTCGGCCATCGTGGTCCGCTCGCCGTCGTAGATGATGACCGAGCCCTCGTGGAGCTCGTCGAGGTTCTCCTCGATCGTTCGGGGCGTGAGCGCGACGAGGACGTCCAGTCGATCCACGACCGACCGGACCTTCTCGGTTGACGTACGTACCTTGTACGCGGTGTAGCCGCCCCGGATCCGGGAGGCGAAGTCCTTCGACGTGAAGACGTGTCGACCCGCACGGGAGAGCGCCTGCGCGAAGACCTTCCCGGTGGAGTCGATGCCATCGCCGGCCTCTCCGCCGATGGCCCAGTTGAAGTCCGCTGGCATACTGGTAACTCCTTCCCACGGTCGGTGGAAAAGCCTTCTGAATGGGGTGAGTGCGAATTTTTGGCGTTTTGATTTCCGAAACGGTGTATAATTATATAAACGTTGAATCGAACGACCGTCTCTCGGCCACTCGACCGACGATCGATCGGTTCTGTCTCCCTCACGGCAGGAATTGCACCGACCGGCGTCGCCGCGTGGGTCCGTGACGACAGGCGTACGAGCGGAGTTCGACGAGCGACGACTATCGGCGCCGCGAAGCGACAGCTTCGGGTACCCGGCGCGGGAACCGCCTCCATGGACGCCACAGTCGCGGTGCGGTCCGTCACGGAGGTCGGTCCCGACACGGTCGCGGTGACGCTCGACTCGCCCGCCGGATTCGACGGGAAGCCCGGGCAGTTCGTGCGACTCACCGCCGTCGTCGACGGCGAGGAGGAGTCCCGGTTTTACACGATCTCCTCGCCGGACACCGACAACACCTACGAGACGACCGTCGGCCTCGACGGCGGCGACTTCTCCGCGCACCTCGCGGCGCTGTCCGAGGGTGACGAGGTCGAGATGACCGGCCCGTTCGGCGACGACTACTACGAGGGGGAGGCGCGCGCGGTCGTTCTCGCGGGGGGTCCCGGCGTGGGTCCCGCGGTCGCCATCGCGGAGGCCACGCTCGCGGCGGGCAACGAGGCCGCCGTCGTCTACCGCGACGACGAGCCGGCCCACACGGAGCGCCTCGACGACCTGCGCGAGCGAGGCGCGAGCGTCGTCGTCACCGACGGCGCCGTCGACGACGCGGTCGCGGCGGCGGTGACGGACCGTGACGGCGAGCAGGTGTTCGTCTACGGCTTCGCCGACTTCGTCGACGAGGCGACCGCGGCGCTGGAGGCGGCCGGATATGCCAGCGACGCGAAGATCGAGAACTTCGGGTGAGGCGGTCGTACGGCCGCGCTAGACGAGACTGGCGCCGTCGAAGTCGGCGCGGGCGTGATCCACGTCCATCAGCTCGAGGATCGTCGGCGCGATGTCGAACAGGTCCGCGTCGGCGATCGACGCGTCGGGCTCGTCGACGAACAGGGTCGCGTTCTCGAAGCTGTGCATCCCGTTGCGCGGGCCAGTCGAGAAAACGCCGTCGTCGTGCGGCTTGAACTTCGCCTTCAGGTCGAACCCGTGGTTCGGGATGATCGTCAGGTCCGGCGCGATGTCGTCGTGGTCGCCGCGGAACGCCTCCTCCTTCTCGACGACGCGCTTGGCCACCGGCGTGCCGTCGGGGCCTTCGAGCGCCTCGATCTCGGCTTTCAGCTCGTCCCGGACGGCGTCGTAGTCCTGCTCCGGCACCGACCCGCGAGGTTCGCGCCCCTCGAGGTTGATGTAGAGTCGGCCGGGGATGAGCGAGTACGCCCGCGTGTCGTCGTCGATGTCGCTCAGTTCCTCGTGGTCGTCGTCCTCGAAGGAGAGCCACCCCTCGTCTTGAAGCCACTGGTTGATCTCGACCTCGTAGTCCTGGACGGTGAACCCGTGGTCGGAGGCGACGACGAGCGTCACGTCCTCGGGGAGCATGTTGCGGATCTCGCCGACGTAGTCGTCGACCTTCTCGTAGAACTCCATGAACTCCTCGTAGTACTCGCCGTCGCGGGCGTAGTCCTCGAACAGGAAGTGGTTCACCCGGTCGGTCGTCATGAAGACGCCGAAGAACAGGTCCCAGTCGTCCTGCTCGAGGTAGTGGCTGAACGCCTCGAACCGCTTGTCGAGGGTCTCGTGGGAGACGTCGAGGAACTCCGATTTGTCCTCGTTGTGCCCGAGCTTGGCGTTCGTGTCGATGCGGTAGTCGATCGAGTCCAGGTAGTCGCGCAGGTCGTCGGGGTAGGCGGCCTTGTCGACGCCCGGCGAGAGGAACCCGGAGACCATCCGCTGGACGTTGCGCTGGGGCGGGAACGTCACCGGGACGTTCAGGACGGTCGCGTCGCGACCGTCGTCGGCGATCCGGTCCCAGATGCGCGTCGCCTGCACGTCACGGCCCATCGGAACGTACGTGTCGTAGCTCCCGATCTCTCGGTCCTGGAAGCCGTACACTCCCGTCTCCCCCGGATTCACGCCCGTCGTGAGCGCCGGCCAGCAGGCGGACGACTCCGGCGGAACGATCGAGTCGATGGCGGCGGCCGTCCCCTCGTCGGCGAGCGCGGCGAAGTTCGGGAACCGGTCGGGATGATCCGCAAGCAGCGAGTGCGGCACCCCGTCGATACCGATGAACGCGACTCGGGGATCGTCGTCCCCGCGGAGCCGATCGAATAGTCCCATGGACATCCCTTCCTCGGGGGCGGGTAAAGTAATTCAGGTTCTGCCGGCCGATGTCGACCGTCCGCGACGGCGGCAGCGGTCGCCGATCGGGTGGCGTGACGGGTGGTCGGGGGCGGCGTCCGCCCGTCGGTATCGTTTTGCCGGCGCCGCTCGCACACAGCGTGGATGTCGGACGACGGCCGCGAGGGAGCCGACACCGGTCGCGCCGGCGGAAACGCCGATAGCCCCGGCGACGACGGCGATCCCGACCCGTTCGACGCGTTCCGACAGCTTCGAGCGCTCCCCGGCGACGTGCTCGTGTTGTCGCTGGCGATGTTCGCGTTCAGCCTCGGCTTTCAGGCGACCGGCCGCTACCTCCCGCAGTATCTCGCGGTGCTGGGCGCGTCCAGCCTCGCGCTCGGGGCGTACGGCTCCGTCGGCAACCTCGTCTCGGCGGCGTTCCCGTACCCCGGGGGCGCGCTGTCGGACCGGCTCGGATCGCGCACCTCGCTCACGCTGTTCGGACTCGCCTCGACGCTCGGATTCCTCGTGTGGTGGGCGGCGGACCCGTTCCGGACCGTCGCCGTCGGGCCGACGAACCTCGCGGTCGTCCTGGTGTTTGTGGGGCTGTTTCTCTCGCAGGCGTGGAAGTCGTTCGGTCTCGGCGCGACCTTCGCGATCGTGAAGCAGTCGGTGCCGCCGAACCGGCTCGCCTCGGGCTTTGCAGCCACCGAGACGGTCCGGCGGACGGCGTTCCTGCTCGGTCCGCTGCTCGTCGCCGGCGTGCTCTCAGTGTCCGCGTTCACCGAGGGCTTCCGGCTCGTGTTGCTCGGGGCGGCGCTCGTCGGGGGGATCGCCACCGTCGCGCAGTTCGCGCTGTACGACGCGTCCAACGACTCCATCGGGAAGTCGTTCGAGGGCGTCGGCATGGTCGTTGACGACCTCCGATCGCTCCCCGACACCCTGCGCCCGCTGCTCGTCGGCGACACGCTGGTCCGCTTCGCCAACGGGATGGTGTACGTGTTCTTCGTGCGCGTCGTCGTCGACGTGCTCGCCGTGGGCGCGAGGCTCCCCGTCGTCGGCGATCTCTCGCCGGAGGCGTACTTCGGCGTCCTGTTGGGGATCGAGATGGCCGTCGCTCTCCTGACGATGGTGCCCGTCGCGCGCCTCGCGCGGTCGGTCGGCCTCAAGCCGGTGGTCGCGCTCGGCTTCGCCGTCTACGCGGTGTTCCCCGTGACGTTGATCTTCGCGCCCCCGGACGCGACGGTGCTGGCGGCGCTGTTCGCGTTCTCCGGGCTCCGGTTCGCGGGGCTTCCCGCGCACAAGGCGCTCATCGTCGGCCCGGCCGAGGCCGACGCCGGCGGCCGCGTCACGGGGACGTACTACCTCGTCCGCAACGTGGTCACGGTTCCGAGCGCCCTCGTCGGCGGGTGGATCTACGGTCGCTCGCCGGAGGTGGCGTTCACGCTCGCGACGGTCGTCGGCCTCGTCGGGGTCGCGTTCTTCCTCCTGCGCGGCCGGGAGTTCGCCGCGTACGCGAACGCGTGAGACCCCAGGGGTCGGCGTTCGGTGCCCGGACCGGTGCACGGCGCTCGCCGCTCGCGTCGCGGGGCGACGGGGATTTGAGGTGGGGGCCCCAACGCCGACTGTGAGCGAGGAGTCACGCGAGGCCGGTGACCGGTCCGACCCCGCCGAGTCGCGTCCGGACCGTCCCCCGATCGCGGGGTTGCTGGAGACGCTGTCGGTGAAACGCAACGCGGCGGTCGGGGCGGTCGTCGGCGTCGCGCTCGCAGTCGTCGTGTACGCGGTGCGGGCGCTCGAACTGCTCGGTCCGGCCGGGGGCACCCGCGAGTACCCCGTGCTCGGTCCGGACGGCTACTTCCTGCTGCTCGCGTTCGTGCTCGCGTCGGCGACGACGCTGTTCGTCGCCGCCGTGTTGACTGTCATCGCGGCGGTTCGCGCGCTCCGCGCCGGCGATTCCTCCTGAGGGGCGCGTCGGTCCCGGGCCGAAACCGCCAAGCCCGTGTGGAACGTGATCGACCCGCATGGCTGGGATCGCGGCCGACCCGGTCGTCCGGCTCCTCCTCACGGGAGTGGCGTGTCTCGTGCCGACGCTCGCGTTTCTCGGGCTGCTCCGCCTCCTCGACCGGCTCCGAAACGACGTGCTCATCGAGCACACGATGCGGATGGCCGCGGAGGACGGCGCGACCGCGGAGGACGCGGTGCTGCGGATGGACCCGACGGCTGCGGTCGACGATGCCCGATCGCGAGCGAGCGCCTCGCCGGCGCGCACACCCGCGGCGGAGGAGCGCGACGGGGACGGCCCGCGCCGGGCTCCCGGCCTCGTGCTGTGTTCCGCCTGCGCGACGCTTCGCTCGTCTCGCCCGGGGGCGTGTCCGATGTGCGGAGCGTCGCTCGACGAGGCCGCCGATCGCTCCGTCGCGGACGGCGGCCTCCGCGACTCGTGATCCGGGGTCAGTCGCCGTCGAACTCCTGCGGGGAGCCGGCCATCGCCGTGAACCGCTCGGCGCCCGCGCGGGTGCCTTTCGCGATGAGCACGTCGCCGGCACGGAGCTGCGTCCCCGCGCCCGGCGAGACGATCCACTCGCCGCCGTCGTCGCCGTCGCCGGCGGCGGCCGACTCGCCGTCGGGTCCGTCTCCGCCCGCGTCGGCGTCCCCGCGACCGCGACGGACGGCGATGACGCGCATGCCCGTCTCCGTCTTCACTTCCCGGTCGCCGAGCGTCGCGTCCGCGAGCTCCGAGCCCCGAGCGACGACCGCGCGGACGATGATCTCGTCGGACTCCTCGACGGCCTCCGCGACGACCGGGTGCGCTTTCAGCCCGCGAAGGACGCCCTCGCTGATCTCGAGGGCGGCGTCGCTGATCACCTCGGTCGCCGACGCGAGGTGCACCAGTCCCCGCAGCGACACCGGGTCGTCGACGCGGGCGGCCGCCCGGAGCGTCCACGCCTCGAAGCGCGACTTGAGCGCGTCCACCTCCGCCTCCAGCTCGGCGACCTCCTCGGCGACGCCGCGGCTGTCGAACAGCACGGCGCCGTAGGCCAGATCGACCGCGAGCTCGCTCATGTTCTTCATCAGGACGATGGAGTCGACGGCGCGTTCGAGGTCCTCGACTGCGGGGTCCGGCGCCTCGAGCGGTTCGTACGGCTCCCCGGAGGCCGCCTCGTACACCTCCCGAAGCCCCTCCTCGAACCCTCGGAGGATCAGCGTATCGTCCGCCCGGAGATCCGTGTCGCGGCCGGGGTTGGTGATCCAGCCGGCCTTGCCGGTCGCCTGCTCGCGGCGGACGGCGATGACGCGGACGCCCGTCTCGGTCTCCATGTTGATGTGCTCGAGCGTCCGCCCGAGGTACGGGGAGTCGTCGGCTACGGGAACGCGCACGAGCGTCTCGACGGCCTCCGGCAGCGCGGCGCGCATCGCGTCGGGAAGCCCCACCTCCTCGAGCACGACCTTCGCGATGTCGCCCGCGGCGTCGCTGATCTTCTCCGCGGCGCCGATGACGCCCAACACGGGCGCCAGGTCCTCGACGTCCTCCGGCGAGCGCGCGGCCATCATCACGCTCATGCGCGCCTGCAACTGGAGGACGTCCATCCGCGATTCGAGCGTCAGCACCTCCGCGGCGAGCTCGGGACTCCCGTGGAGCACCGCCGAGTACGACAGGTCGATGAGCAGCTCCGCGGTGTCTTTCATCTCGGCCAACACGGCCTTCACGCTCACCGGCTCGTACTCGACGGGCTCGTCTCGGTGCATCCGATCGTATGCTGGTTCGACGGGCCGGCGGAAAAGGATTGCTCGGGCGACTACTCCCCGCCGTCCCGGAACAGACGGTAGGAGGTGCGGCCGACGGCGACGTCCTTCTGATCGCCGTCGGGAGCGACGCTGGAAACCAGCGTATCGGTGAACCCCATCGAGCCGCCGGTGCGCAACACCTCCGCCTCGACCAGGAGGTCGTTGGTGGCTGGACGGAGGTACGTGACGTTGAGGTCGGTCGTCGCCAGCGACCCGGTCGTCGGGTCGTCGAACGTCGACCGCAGGGCGAACCCGGAAGCGGTGTCCACCAGCGTCGCCGCGATACCGCCGTGGATGGAGCCGACCGGCGACCCGGGGTTGACCAGCTTCTCGTCGTACGGAACGGACATGACGATCCGGCCGCGGTCGAGCTCCTCGACGGTCAGATCGAGCCACGAGAGGAAGCCGTGGCTCTCGATGAACGCCTGCAGCAAGTCGACGTGGGCGGCGTCGATCGGGTCGGATCCGTCGGTCGGGCCGTCGTGCATGTCCCGAGCACCGCCGGCGGCGTACTTCACGGTTCGGTTCGACCCACGCGGAGAGGCGATCGGCCCACGCGGAACGCCGACTGCGCGGCGCTCCAGGCGTTCAGTCCTCGGTGGCGCCGTCGATGTCGTCGACGGCGGTTTCGTCGGGAGCGGTCGCTCCGGTGGCGGCCTCGCCGAAGCCGGCCGAGAGGATACGGGTGAGCGCCTCCTCGACTTTCTCGTCGGTCTCCTGGAGGTCGTCGGGATCGACCTCGATGACGTAACCCGTGGTGATGTTCGGCGCCGTCGGCAGGAACACGACCTCGCGACCGTCGTCGGTCGTCTTTCCGGTCTTGAACGCCGTCATCCGCATCCCGTTCCACGGCTCCAGTTTCACGGGCGTCTGGAGGTCCTCGGTTCCCGTGAGGGCCGTTTCGACGGCCAACTTCGAGGCGTTGTAGATGACGCGAAGCCCCGGAACGCGGTTGATCGTGTCGTCGAGGACCCCCTCGGCGAGCCGTCCGGCGGTCGTCCGCATGAGGTACCCCGCGGAGAACACCAACAGAACGAACACCACGAGCGCGGTGATCACCTCGGCGAACTCGTACAGGGCGAGGTACTGCGGATCCGGGTTCTCCGGGGTGATCGTCGGGACGAAGGGGAGCGCCGACAGGAGGGTGTACAACCAGTTCGCGACGAAGAGGATAACGA
The DNA here is from genome assembly GCF_019880225.1 of Halobaculum rubrum. Lineage (NCBI taxonomy): Archaea > Methanobacteriati > Methanobacteriota > Halobacteria > Halobacteriales > Haloferacaceae > Halobaculum > Halobaculum rubrum. The sequence continues at coordinate 675,350 of NZ_CP082284.1, read as the reverse complement.
GAAGCGGCGTGACAACGACCAGCCCGCTCGCGAAATCGCGCTTCCACGTGGACATTCGACGTTCGATTCCCTTTCCGGGACGGGGCCATATCAGCCCTTCTACACGGCGTCGGTGCACGTGCTGGGGGTCGGCGGTCGCTGCTCCGGCGTCGACCGCGGCCGCTCACACGCCGAGGACCGCCCGGAGGGCGAACAGGGCGTTCCCCTTGCGTTCGCGCACGCGACGGTAGAAGTACGAGAGCCACTTGTCCCCGTAGGGTGCGTACTGCCACGTCTCGACGCCCTCGCTCGCGAGCCGGCGCTGTTCGTCCTCGCGGACGCCCATCAGCATCTGGACCTCGTAGTCGGCGCCGTGCTCGGCCGACAGCTCCGCCGCGAGCGCGATCATCGCCGGATCGTGGCTGCCGACGGCGACGCCGTCGTCGCGCTCCTTGAACAGGAACTCCAGATCCTCTCGGTACGCCTCGTTCACGTCGGCTTTGTCGGTGTACGCGATCGACTCGGGCTCGTCGTACGCACCCTTCACGAGCCGGATCTTCCCGGGCACGTCCGCCAGCCTGTCGAGATCCGAACGGGTGCGACGGAGGTTCGCCTGCACGCACTGCCCGACGCCGCCGTCGAACTCGCGGGCCAGCGTCTCAAACGCGTCGAGCGTCGTGTCCGTCGTGTCGGCGTCCTCCATGTCACACCAGACGAACACGTCGTGTTCGTCGGCGACCTCGACGACCCGCCGGAAGTTCTCGCGGAACACCTCGTCGCCGACGTCGATGCCGAGCTGTGAGGGCTTCACCGAGACACAGGCGTCGAGGTTCGTTCCGCCGAGGTCTCGGATCAGGGAGGCGTACGCGTCGGCGTCGGCGTCCGCGGCCGAACGGTCACGGTAGTGCTCGCCGAGGAGGTTGAGTATCACCTGCACGCCGTCCTCGTTGGCGCGGCGGACGTGGTCGAACGCCGCCGCCGGCGTCTCGCCCGCGACGAAGCGACTGGCGATGGGCGGGATCATGTCGATGCCAACGCTTGCCGGCCGCGTGTCTTGAGTTTCGCGGTCTCGAGTTTCACGGCATCCGCCGCGTCGATCGCGTCGGGTCGCCGCCGTTCGCCACACGCAGGCGCCTCAAAACCCCGCCAACTTAACACCGAACGCGAACCAGCGGTACCCGATGGTCGCACTGGTCGCACTCGTCGCGGGCGCGCTGTGGGCGATGCTGCCGGCGTACGTCCCGAACAACGCCGCCGTGCTCGCGGGCGGCGGCGCGCCGATCGACGGCGGACGGACGTGGGAGGGCCGACGCGTGCTCGGCGACGGGAAGACGTGGCGCGGCACCGCCGTCGGCACGCTCGTGGGCGTCGCGCTCGCGCTCGCGCTCAATGCGGCGGCCGGTCCCGTCGGCGCCGCCGCCGGCGTCGACCTGCCGACGTTCCCGCCGCGTGCGGCGCTCGGACTCGCGCTGGGCGCCATGCTCGGCGACATCGGCGCCTCCTTCCTCAAGCGCCGGTCGGGTCGCGAGCGAGGGGCTTCCTTCCCCGGGCTCGACCAGCTCGACTTCGTCCTCGGCGCGCTCGCGCTCGCGCTCGTGCTCGCCCCCGCGTGGACGTTCGAGACGTTTACCCTCGAACGCCTCGCGGTCGTCCTCGTCGCGACCCCGCTGTTGCACGTCGTCACGAACGTCATCGCCTACGTGATCGGCGTGAAGAACGAGCCGTGGTGACGACGGGTGAGCGACAACGGGTGACCGATGAGGGGTGAGTGACGGCGGGCGAGTGACGACGGGTGAGCAGCGATGTGGTCGACGCCGCCGCAGCGGGCGACGACACGCGACGCCGTCTCCGAACTCACGTGTGAGAATCGGGGCGATGTGGTTTTGAGGGATCCACGCGGCGGTCCGAACGTGAGCGAACCGGACGCTGACGAGTTAGACGGTCCTCCCGAGGGTGTCGAGGAGGAGGACGAGCTGTCGCCACGCGAGCACGTCCGGGTCATGTTTCCGACTATCGCGATGGCGTTCATGCTGCTTGCGGCCGCCAGCGTCGCCGGGATCGGCGGCGTCGTCGCGACCGGACTCGGCGGCGAGCCGATCGACCGGCCCGAGGGCTTCTCTTTCTCCGTCGACGGCGAGGGGGACGACACGGCCATCGTGGTCTCTCACCGCGACGGCGTCGTCCCCTCCGTGGAGCGGGTCGTCGTCGTCGACGAGGCGGGAACGAAGGTGCCGTGGACGGACCTCCGGACCGACGTGGGCGAGGCCCGGATCACCGGACGCAGCGCGCTCGCGTGTCCGACGCAGGGGGCGACGTACCGCGTGGTCTTCGAGGGCCGTGCGGCCGACCACACCGTCGGCGCCTACGAGGTCGACGCGCCGATCCCCGCCAGCGTCGTCGAGCGGTGTGAGGCCGCCAACTGACGAACACGGCCGCGAACGCGACACCGGGATCTGCAAACCTGCCCTCCTCCGGGACGACACTCGCTTCGACCGCGGACCGATAGCCTTTCGCGGCGTCGCGCGCCTCCCTCGGGCATGAGCGACACCACCGACGACACCGTCACCGACGCGGAGCTGATCGCCGCGCTTCGTGACGCGGAGGCCGTCCTGTTCGGCGAGTTCGAACTCTCCCACGGCGGGACGAGCGACTACTACGTCGACAAGTACCGCTTCGAGACCGACCCCACGTGCTTGGGACTCGTCGCCGAGGCGTACGCCGAGCGCGTCGGCGAGGCGACACTCGCGGGCGTCGCTCTCGGCGCCGTCCCGCTCGTGGCCGCGACCGCGGTCGAGACCGGCTCGCCGTACGTCATCGTCCGGAAGGCCGCCAAGGAGTACGGCACCGGAAACCGTATCGAGGGCACCTTCGACGAGGGCGAGGAGGTCGTCGTCCTGGAGGACATCGCCACGACCGGCCAGTCCGCGCTCGACGCCGTCGAGGCGCTGCGCGAGGCGGGTGCTACGGTGAACAAGGTGCTCGTCGTCGTCGACCGCGAGGAGGGGGCTGCGGAACTCCTCGCCGAACACGACGTGGAGCTGGAGTCGTTGCTGACGGCGACCCGGCTCCTCGAGGACGAGTAGCGGCTCGTCGACCCCGTTTCTCCGGATCCGGTCCTGTCGTGTCGGTTCTGCTGACTGCCTCCCCCTGGAATCGCACCTTCCTATCTCGGTAACCGGCTGGCGTCCTCGAACGCGAAATGAGTGACCATACATACGCAACTCTGCGGAATCGATTCGTGATCGAATCCGAAGTGTTCATACTTGCACGAACGAGCATAGATCTATGAACAGGGCCGAGAAGGCCGCCCTGCAGTTGCAGGCGGTCGCCGTGTTGCGGACGCTGAAGGAGACGCGAACGTACGACGAGCTCGCGGAGGTGACCGGCCTGCCCGCGGGCGATCTGAACCGGTACGTCAACGGACACGTCCTCCCCGGTTCCGAGCGCGCTCAGGAGGTCGTCGGCGGCATCGGTCGCGAGACGCTCGCCGCCGAACTGGAGGCCCGCATCGGCTTCGACGACGAGGGATACGTCGACAACTCGGGGGTCGTCTTCGACCAGCCGTTCCTCGATCTGGTGGCGCCCGTCGCCGCCGAGTCGTTCGACTTCGAGACGCCCGACGTGGTGCTCACGGCCGCGACCGACGGGATCACACTGGGTGCCGCCATGGCGAGTCACTTCGACGCCCGCGTCGCCTACGCGAAGAAGTCGAAAGAGACGGCCGTCGAGGAGTTCATCGAGTCGCGCCAGCGCCTCGCAAGCGGCATCGAGCTGACGTACTACCTCCCGGCGGGCGCCATCGACGCCGGCGAGTCCGTGCTCGTCGTCGACGACCTCATTCGGTCGGGCGAGACGCAGGAGCTCCTGCTCGACATCGCCCTGCAGGCCGACGCCGAGGTGACGGGCGTGTTCACGCTCATCGCCGTCGGCGACGAGGGAACCGAACGGGCCGCCGAGATCACCGACGCCCCGGTCGGGGCCTTGACGCGGTTCGAGTAGGGCGGACCGTTCGCGAGCGTCGTCTCGCCCTCAGGAGTAGATCACAGCCGAATCGTCGTCGCGGCCAACCCCTCGACAGTGTGACGCGTTCTCGTCAGAGAATATCCATATTTGTGCATATATTGGCGACTTAAAGCCGAATCGTTAAGTGAAGTATGCACAAGTGTGGCGACATGGGGCTGCAACAGCAGTTGGCGGAGTACTTCGAGTTCGACGAGCTCGGGACGGATCTCCGGACCGAGGTCGTGGCCGGAATATCCACGTTCCTGACGATGAGTTACATCGTCTTCGTGAACCCGAGCATCCTCGTCGGAATCGAGGGCGAGAAGCCGGGAATCATCCTCGACGGCGTCTCGTACGCACAGACGCTGCAGATGGTCGCGGTGGTGACGCTCATCGCCGCCGCGGTGGCGACACTGATCATGGCGCTGTACGCGAAACGTCCCTTCGGGCAGGCGCCCGGTCTCGGGCTCAACGCCTTCTTCGCGTTCACCGTCGTCGGCGCGCTCGGCGTTCCGTGGGAGACGGCGCTGGCGGCCGTCGTCGTCGAGGGGCTCCTCTTCATCGTCCTCACCGCCGTCGGCGCCCGCGAGTACGTCATCAACGTCTTCCCGACGCCGGTGAAGCTCGCGGTCGGCACCGGTATCGGCCTGTTCCTCGCCATCATCGGACTGGACGCGATGCGCATCGTCGTGGACGACCCCGCGACGCTCGTGACGCTGGGGTCGGTCGCCTCCGACCCCGTCGCGATCGTCTCCATCCTCGGGCTGTTCCTCACGTTCGGGCTGTACGCCCGCGGCGTCACCGGTTCGGTCGTCGTCGGTATCCTGTTCACGACCGTGCTCGGCTACCTCGCGGCGCAGTTCGGCTTCGGCTCGGCCGACGCGCTCGTCGGCAACCTCTCGGCGCAGGCGACGTACGACATCTCGCCGTTGGCGGGGGCGTTCGTCACCGGTCTGCAGGACGTCGACGCGTTCGTCTTCTCGCTGATCGTGTTCACGTTCTTCTTCGTCGACTTCTTCGACACCGCCGGCACGCTCGTCGGCGTCTCGCAGGTCGCGGGCTTCCTCGACGAGGAGGGCGACCTGCCCGACATCGACAAGCCGCTGATGGCCGACGCCGTCGGCACCACCGTCGGCGGGATGCTCGGAACCTCGACGGTGACCACCTACATCGAGTCGGCCGTCGGCGTCGAGGAGGGCGGTCGCTCCGGGATGACCGCGCTCGTCGTCGCGCTGCTGTTCCTCGCGGCGCTGGCAGTCGTCCCCCTCGCGGCGGCCATCCCGCTGTACGCCAGCCACATCGCGCTGGTCGTCATCGGCGTCGTGATGCTGCGCAACGTCGTCGAGGTCGGGTGGGACGACCTGACGGCTGCCATCCCCGCCGGGATGACAGTGCTCGTCATGCCGTTCACCTACTCGATCGCGTACGGGATCGCCGCCGGCATCGTCACCTACCCGCTCGTGAAGCTCGCAGCCGGCCGCGTCGACGAGACACGGCCGGGCCACTGGGTGCTCGCGGGCGCGTTCGTCGTGTACTTCTTCGTCCGGACGAGCGGCGTCCTCGCTGGCGCAGTCTGAGGCCACCGCCCGGGTTCGGGGCCGGTCGACTTCCCCGCGACGACGTACCGTTCTCACGCCGCCGGACCGGAGCACAAGAGTTTCCATCCCACATCCCGCCGTTCGGGGTATGGCTTCCTCCCTCCCCGTCTCCAGGCGGACGGCCGCCCGCGCGCTCGTCGCGCTGGTCGTGCTGGGGCTGTTCGCCCCCGCCGCCGTGCAGGCGATCTCGCCGAGCGACACCGGGACGCCCGGCACCGTCGGGCTCGAGGCCGGCACGGTCTCCTCTGAGGCGAACGGCTCCACCGTCGTCGCGATCCAGGGCTTTCACTTCCAGGGCCAGGGCAATCAGAAGAAGCCCGCTCGCCTCGTACAGGTGACGCCCAACGGGTCGACCGACTGGGTGTACGACGGGTCGAACCAGAACGCGCGGTGGTTCTACGACGTCGACCCCCTCCCGAACGGGAACCTCCTCGTCGTCGGCACCAATCCAGGCGGCACGACCGTCGCGGAGATCGACCGCGAGACGCGCGAGCCGGTGTGGACCGAGCGCTTCGACTTCAAGGACACCCACGACGTGGACATGCTGCCGAACGGGAACCTCCTCATCGCGAACATGCGCGAGTGGAACGAGGAGGCACAGCGCTCGGACGACCGTATCCTCGTGTACAACCGGTCGACCGACGAGATCGTCTGGGAGTGGACGTTCAGGAACCACTACCCGAACTCCACGGACGGCGGGTTCAACGAGGACTGGACGCACGTCAACGACGTGGACCGTATCGCGGAGGGACAGTACCTCGTCTCCCCGCGTAACTTCGATCAGGCGATCGTGGTGAACCGATCCACCAAGGAGATCGACTACCGACTCGGCGAGGACGACAACTACGACGTGATGCACGAGCAGCACAACCCGGACTGGCTCGTCAGCGAGGACGGCAACCCCACGATCCTCGTCGCCGACTCCGAAAACGACCGGGTCGTCGAGTACGAGCGCCGCGACGGCGAGTGGGTCGAGACCTGGGAGGTCGGCACCGGCCAACTGGATTGGCCTCGCGACGCCGATCGGCTGCCGAACGGGAACACGCTCATCACCGACTCGCTGAACCACCGTGTCATCGAAGTGACGCCGCGCGGCGAGATCGTCTGGGAGTACTACGCCACGTGGGGTCCCTACGAGGCCGAGCGGATCGGCACCGGCGACGAGTCGAACGGCCCGACGATGGCCGACCAGGGCGTGACCGGCAGCTACCAGATCTACGGCTCCGCGGGACTCATCGAGGGAACGGGGGACTCGCTCACGTTCGCCGCCGCCGTCCAGAACACCTTCGCCGGAACGGTCCTCGCCGGCCCCGCGGTCGCGTTCGCGGACACCTGGTCGGGCGTGACGCCGTGGATCCGGCCGGTCTGGATGGGGTCGTGGCAGTTCGCGGGCGCCGTGGCCGGGCTGATCGTTCTCCTCGGCTGGGCGTTCGGCGAGGCCTTCGCCGCGCGCGAAGCGATCGGACGCGGCGTTCGCAAGGCGGCCCGGGACGTTCGCGCTCGCTGAATCGCCCTCGACCGGAGTCGCCTTTATTACCGGTTCGCCGCGTTCGCCGTCGCGGTCTCGCTCGGCAACCTTGCTACTGGACGGCTCGGCACAGGGACCTCGCCGTCGTGGTTCGTTGTCTCCGTCGCTCGCTTCGCTCACGGGTCACTCCGTTCCCCGTTCGCCGTCGCGGTCTCGCTCGCGGGTCGTTCCACTCCCCGCTCGCATCGAGGCCTCCCTTCGGTCGGCCTCGACTCGCTCGACCGCGCACGCTCGCTCCCTCGACAACGCCGCCGACGCCTGCGTTCCGCAAACACCTTATATCGACGTGGGATAACCCACAGACGACGAGTATCCATGCCGAGACCCGAAGTTCTCGAACGCGTGAAGGAGGCCGAAGCCGATGCCGAGGAGATCGTCGCCGAGGCTGAGGCCGACCGTGAGGCGCGGATCTCGGAGGCCCGATCGGAGGCCGACGAGATCGTCGCCGAGGCCGAAGCCGAGGCTGACCGCATCGAGCAGGAGCGCCTCGACGAGGCACGCGAACAGATCGAGGAGAACCGGGAGGAGACTATCGCGGCGGGCCGCCGCGAGCGGAACGAACTCGTCGACGAGGCGAGCGACCGGGTCGACGATGTCGTCGAGTTCGCGGTGGAACGGTTCGAGGAGGCGGTAGATGCTCAGGCCTGAGCGGATGAGCAAGGTCTCGGTGACCGGCTCCAAGGCGTACATGGAGCAGGTCGTCGAGGCGGTTCACGAGCTGAACCTTCTACACGTCACCGAGTACGGCGGCGGCTGGGAGGGGTTCGTTCAGGGCAACCCCCAGTCGGGCGCGGAGGACGCGGCCCAGAAGCTGGTCACCGTTCGTTCGTTGAAGTCCATCCTCGGCGTCGAAAGCGACGACGCGGGGCCGACCCGCGTCCTCGACGACGAGCTGACCGGAGAGCTCGAGGAGCTTCGCGAGGAGGTCAACGCGCTCGACGACCGACGCAACGAGATCCGCTCGGAGCTCCGCTCCGTCGAGGAGCGCGTCGAGGCGATCGAGCCGTTCGCGGAGCTGGGTATCGACCTCGACCTGCTGCAGGGGTACGACTCCGTGCAGGTCGCGGTCGGCGAGGGCGACCGGGAGACCGTCGAGCGAGCCGTTCTCGACGCGTCCGCGCTCACCGAGTATCGGGTGTTCGGCGACGGCGTCCTCGCCGTCTTCGCGCACCCCGAGCGCGACGCAGACGAGAACGCGCTCGCGGACGCGCTGGTGAACGCCGAGTTCGCCGCCCTCGACGTCCCCGACGTCGAGGGCGACAGCGTCTCTCCCGAGGCGTACGTCCGCGACCTCGAACGCGAGCGCCAGTCGCTGGAGTCGGATCTCGAGTCCGTCGAGAGCGAACTCGATTCGATGCGGGCGGACGCGTCCGGCTTCCTGCTGGCCGCCGAGGAGAAACTCGCGATCGAAGTGCAGAAATCCGAGGCCCCGCTGTCGTACGCGACGACGCGCAACGCGTTCGTCTCCGAGGGGTGGATCCCGACCGAACGCTACACCGAATTCAAGTCGGCGGTGCAGGACGCCGTCGGCAGCCACGTCGAGGTCGAGGAGATCGAACGCGCCGCCTTCGGCGCCGACGGCGAGGTACAGGTCCGCGAGGACGTGCCGCCGACGGTCGAGAACGCCGGCCCCGACGAGGGTGTCGAGGCGAGCGACGAGGACGAAGCCGAGCAGCGACGCGCGGTCGCCGACGGATCGGGCGGTTCGGTCGTCATGCGTGACGACGACCCCCCGGTCGTACAGGACAACCCCGGGCTCGTCTCGCCGTTCGAGGTGCTCGTGCAGGCGGTCGGGCGCCCGAACTACCGCGAGTTCGACCCGACGATCGTCCTGTTTCTCACGTTCCCGGCGTTCTTCGGGTTCATGATCGGTGACCTCGGATACGGTATCCTCTACGGGCTCATCGGCTACTACCTGTACTCGAACTTCGACTCGCCGGCGTTCAAGTCCATGGGCGGCGTCACCATCGCGGCCGGTATCTTCACCGCGATATTCGGCGTCCTGTACGGCGAGCTCTTCGGGCTCCACCTCATCTCGACGTACTTCTGGGAGGGCGTGGTCGGCCTCCACAGCGCCCCGATACACAAGGGACTCCAGCCGGCCGACCTCTACTGGGCACAGGCGTGGCTCGTCGTCTCGACGCTCGTCGCGCTCGTTCACCTCAACGTCGGCTACGTCTTCGGCTTCCTCGAGGAACTCGAGTTCCACGGGGCGAAGGCGGCGATCACAGAGAAGGCCTCGTGGCTGCTGGGCATGAACGGCCTCTGGCTGCTCGTGTTCAGCGATGCCGCGGCCGGCACCGCGCCCGAGTTCATCTACACGGTGTTCGACGGCGTCAGCTCGGACGCCCCCGCGGCGTTCGCGCTCGGCTTCACCGGCTTCCCGGCCGTCGTCGGCTACGCCGGATTCGCGATGTTCCTCGTCGGCGCGCTGCTGCTCCTGCTGGGCGCGCCCGCCGAGATCCTGGAGATCTTCGACGTGCTCGTGAACGTGCTGAGCTACACCCGGATCGCCGCGGTGCTGCTCGCCAAGGCGGGGATGGCGTTCGTCGTCAACCTCCTGTTCTTCGGCGTGTACGAGACCGAAGGCGAGTACCACTACATGCTCTCGCACGGGCCCGAGTACTACGCCGCCGAGTACGGCGCCGAGGCGATCCTGTTCCCCGGGCTCGCCCACGGCGGCGTGGCGGCGCTCGTCGGCGGACTGCTCATCCTGGTGATCGGGCACGTGCTCGTGCTCGCGCTCGGGGTGACCTCCGCCGGCCTGCAGGCCGTCCGTCTGGAGTACTACGAGTTCTTCTCGAAGTTCTTCGACGGCGGCGGCACGGAGTACGAGCCGTTCGGTCGCGTCCGTCGGTTCACCGCCGACGAGTAAACGGAGCGATCTGTCGGCCCGATTCCGGCCCGTTTTTCGCCGCGACCGTCGCGAGACAGTGTGGGTAGTTCACACGCCCAGCGACGCGTCACACGTCCGTATTTCGGACTCTCGTCGCTCTCTTTGGGAACCTTTATGCACTCCACAGGTGCAAAGAGACCTGTCCGGAGTTAGGCAATCCGCCTACCGAATACCATGCTCGAAATCGCATCCGAAGTCGGCAACGTTGTACTGCAGGAGACCGGATCCAGCTCCCCCGCCCTCACCGCCAACGCGGCGGCGGCGCTCGCGGTGGGCCTCGCCGCGTTCGGCGCGGGCTACGCGGAGCGCGGCATCGGTTCGGCCGCGATCGGGGCCGTCGCCGAGGACGAGGACCTGTTCGTGTCCGGGCTGATCTTCACGGTCCTCCCGGAGACACTCGTCATTCTCGCACTGGTCACCATCTTCCTGGTCTAAACCGCTTCCTCCCTTTCATCATGAGTTTGGAGACTGTCGTCGAAGACATCCGTGACGAAGCCCGCGCGCGTGCGGAGGACATCCGCGAAGAGGGCGAGGAGCGCGCCGCGGAGGTCGTTTCGGAGGCCGAGGAGGAGGCCGAACGAATCGTCCAGGAACGAGAACAGCAGGTCGAGCGGCAGATCGAACAGGAGCGCGAACAGACGCTCTCGGCGGCGAAACTGGAGGCGAAACAGCAGCGACTCGAGGCGCGCCGCGACGTGCTCGCCGACGTGCGCGAGCGGACCGAGGCGGCCATCGTCGACCTCGAGGGCGACGAGCGTGAGGAGCTGACCCGCGCTCTGCTCGACGCGGCGGCCCCCGAGTTCGACGACGGCGAGACGGTGTCCGTCTACGGGCGCGCCGACGACGAGGACCTGCTGACGGACGTCCTCTCCGACTACGACGGGTGGTCGTTCGCCGGCGAGCGCGACTGTCTCGGCGGCGTGGTCGTCGAGAGCGAGGAGTCGCGCGTCCGTGTGAACAATACGTTCGACTCGGTTCTCGAGGCCGTCTGGGAGGACAACCTCAAGGAGCTGAGCGACCGACTGTTCGACGATGAGTAGTTACGCCGGCACGTCGAACCCCGAGTACGTGAACGCCCGCGTCCGATCGCGGCGGGCGTCGCTGTTCGAGGAGGACGACTACCGGAAACTGGTCAGGATGAGCCCGGCGGAGATCGCCCGGTTCATGGAGGAATCGCCGGCGTACGAGGCGGAGATCAACGCGCTCGGGTCGCGGTTCTCGGGCGTCGACCTCATCGAGTACGCGCTGAACGCGAGCCTCGCCGAGGACTTCGAGGACATCCTCCGCTGGTGTGAGGGGACGCTGTACGGGCAGGTCGCCCGCTACCTTCGAAAGTTCGACGTGTGGAACGTGAAAACCGTGCTGCGCGGCATCTACTCGGACACCGGGCGCGAGGCCGTCGCGGACGACCTCATCCGCGCCGGCGAGTTCGACGACCGCCTGCTCGACCGGCTGCTCGACGCGGGCAGCATCGAGGAGGCCGTCGAGGCGCTGTCGTCGACGGTGTTCGGCGACGCGCTCGCGGACGCCCTCGACGACTACGAGTCGGAGGGCGTGCTGGTGCCGCTGGAGAACGCGGTCGATCGCGCGTACTACGATCTGCTTCGAACCGACGATCTCTCCGGCGAGGCGCTGTCGGAGTACCGCGAGTTCCTCGAGGCGGAGATCGATTTCCGAAACGCGATCAACGCGCTGCGGCTGGCGCGCTCGGGGGCCGACATCGACTCGTCGGAGTACTTCATCGAGGGCGGCGTCCTGTTCTCGGCCGCGGAGCTCCAGCAGCTGGCGTCGAACACCGACGAGCTGATCGGTCGCGTCCGCGAGTCGCGGTACGGTGACCGGCTCTCCGACGCGCTCACCGAACTCGAGGGGGCCGAGAGCCTCATCGCGTTCGAGCACGCGCTGGAGGCGGCACTGCTCGAGTACGCGGACTCGCTCGGGCTGATCCATCCGCTGTCGGTGACGCCCGTCGTGTCGTACGTGCTCGCGAAGGAGCGCGAGGTCGACAACATCCGCGCCATCGCGCGCGGGAAGGAGGCCGGACTCGGCCCCGAGGAGATCGAGTCCGAGTTGGTGATTATATGAGCCAGGAGATCGCGGTGATCGGCAGTCCCGAGTTCACCACCGGGTTCCGGCTCGCCGGCGTCCGGAAGTGCGAGAACGTCCCCGACGACGAGAAGGACGAGCGGCTCGACGAGGCGGTCGAGGAGACGCTCGCGGACGACGGCGTCGGGATCGTCGTGATGCTCGACGAGGACCTCGAACACCTCTCGCGGACCGTCCGCCGGGACGTCGAGGGGAGCGTGGAACCGGTGTTGGTCACCCTCGGCGGCGGCGCCGGGAGCGGCCTACGCGAACAGATCAAGCGAGCCATCGGGATCGACCTGATGGACGAGGAGGAGTGAACACATGAGTCAGGCAAGCGAAACCGAGACGACCGAAGGAACCGGACGCATCAAGAGCGTGAGCGGCCCGGTCGTGAAAGCTGTCGACCTCGACGCCCGAATGAACGACGTCGTCTACGTCGGCGACGAAGGACTGATGGGCGAGGTAATCGAGATCGAGGGCGACGTCACGACCATTCAGGTGTACGAGGAGACTTCCGGGGTCGCGCCCCAGGAGCCAGTCGAGAACACGGGCGAACCCCTCTCCGTCGACCTGGGGCCGGGGATGCTGGACGCCATCTACGACGGCGTGCAGCGCCCGCTCGACGTGCTGGAGGAGAAGATGGACAGCGCGTTCCTCGACCGCGGGGTCGACGCGCCCGGCATCGACCTCGAGAAGGAGTGGGAGTTCACTCCCGAGGTCGAGGCCGGCGACAGCGTGGAGGCCGGCGACATCGTCGGCGTCGTCCCCGAGACGGTCACCATCGACCACAAGGTCATGGTGCCGCCGGATTACGAGGGCGGCGTCGTCGAGAGCGTCGAGGAGGGCGAGTTCACCGTGGACGAGCCCGTCGTCACGCTCGAGAACGGCGAGGAGATCACGATGCACCAGGAGTGGCCGGTCCGCGAGAAGCGACCGACCATCGAGAAGCGAACGCCCCGCGAGCCGCTCGTGTCGGGCCAGCGCATCCTCGACGGCCTCTTCCCGATCGCCAAGGGCGGTACCGCGGCGATCCCGGGGCCGTTCGGCTCCGGGAAGACGGTCACGCAACACAGCCTCGCCAAGTTCGCCGACGCCGACATCGTCGTCTACGTCGGCTGCGGCGAGCGCGGCAACGAGATGACCGAGGTCATCGAGGACTTCCCCGAACTGGAAGACCCGAAGAACGGGAACTCCCTGATGGCCCGCACCTCGCTCATCGCGAACACCTCGAACATGCCCGTCGCCGCCCGCGAGTCGTGCGTGTACACCGGCATCACCATCGCCGAGTACTACCGCGACATGGGGTACGACGTGGCGCTGATGGCCGACTCCACCTCGCGGTGGGCGGAGGCAATGCGCGAGATCTCCTCGCGCCTGGAGGAGATGCCCGGCGAGGAGGGGTACCCCGCGTACCTCGCCGCCCGCCTGGCGGAGTTCTACGAGCGCGCCGGCTACTTCGAGAACCTCAACGGCACCGAGGGGTCGGTCTCCGCGATCGGCGCGGTCAGCCCGCCCGGCGGCGACTTCTCGGAGCCGGTCACCCAGAACACGCTGCGTATCGTGAAGACGTTCTGGGCGCTGGACGCCGACCTCGCCGAGCGCCGGCACTTCCCGGCGATCAACTGGAACGAGTCGTACTCGCTGTACCAGGACCAGCTCGACCCGTGGTTCCAGGAGAACGTCGCGGAGGACTGGGCCGAGCGGCGGCAGTGGGCCGTCGACACGCTCGACGAGGAGGGCGAACTCCAAGAGATCGTCCAGCTCGTCGGGAAGGACGCCCTGCCGGAGGACCAGCGGCTCATCCTCGAGGTGGCGCGGTACCTACGTGAGGGGTACCTCCAGCAGAACGCCTTCATCGACGTGGACATGTACTGTCCGCCCGAGAAAACGTACGCCATCCTCACGGCGATCCAGACGTACAACGACGAGGCGTTCGACGCGCTCGACGCGGGCGTCCCCATCGAGGACATCACCGCCATCGACGCGGCGCCGAAGCTCAACCGGATCGCCACCCAGGAGGACTGGGAGGCGTTCGTCGACGAACTGAAATCGGATATCACCGAGCAGATCCGCTCGCTCTACTGAACCATGAAAGAGTACCAAACAATCACGGAAGTCAGCGGCCCGCTGGTGTTCGCCGAGGTCGACGAGCCCATCGGCTACGACGAGATGGTCGAGATCGAGACGCCGAGCGGCGAGACGAAGCGCGGCCAGGTCCTCGAAAGCGAGGACGGCATCGTCGCCATCCAGGTGTTCGAGGGAACGACCGGCATCGACCGCAACGCCTCGGTCCGGTTCCTGGGCGAGACGCTGAAGATGCCCGTCACCGAGGACCTCCTCGGTCGGGTGATGGACGGCTCCGGCAACCCGATCGACGGCGGCCCGGAGATCGTCCCGGACGAGCGCCGCGACATCGTCGGCGCCGCGATCAACCCGTACAGTCGGGAGTACCCCGAGGACTTCATCCAGACGGGCGTGTCCGCCATCGACGGGATGAACACGCTCGTGCGCGGCCAGAAGCTCCCGATCTTCTCGGGCTCGGGCCTGCCGCACAACGACCTCGCGCTCCAGATCGCCCGCCAAGCGACCGTTCCGGAGGAAGCGGGCGAGGGCGAGGACGACGACTCGGAGTTCGCGGTGATCTTCGGCGCGATGGGCATCACGCAGGAGGAGGCCAACGAGTTCATGCAGGACTTCGAGCGGACGGGCGCGCTGGAGCGCTCGGTCGTCTTCATGAACCTCGCGGACGACCCCGCAGTCGAGCGGACGGTCACGCCGCGGCTCGCGCTGACGACCGCCGAGTACCTCGCCTTCGACAAGGGGTACCACGTGCTCGTCGTCCTGACGGACATGACCAACTACTGTGAGGCGCTGCGCGAGATCGGCGCAGCCCGCGAGGAGGTCCCCGGTCGGCGTGGCTACCCCGGCTACATGTACACCGACCTGGCGCAGCTGTACGAGCGCGCGGGTCGTCTCAAGGACCGCGAGGGCTCGGTCACGCAGATCCCCATCCTCACGATGCCGGGTGACGACGACACGCACCCGATCCCCGACCTGACGGGGTACATCACCGAGGGGCAGATCATGATGGACCGCCCGCTGCACAGCCAGGGGATCGAGCCGCCGGTGAACGTCCTCCCCAGCCTGTCGCGGCTGATGGACGACGGTATCGGCGAGGGTCTCACCCGCGCCGACCACGCCGACGTGTCCGACCAGATGTACGCGGCGTACGCGGAAGGTGAGGACCTCCGCGACCTCGTGAACATCGTCGGCCGCGAGGCGCTCTCCGAGCGCGACAACAAGTACCTCGACTTCGCGGACGCCTTCGAGGAGGAGTTCGTCGAGCAGGGCTTCGACACCAACCGGACGATCGACGAGACGATCGAACTCGGCTGGGACCTGCTGTCGACGCTGCCGCGGACGGAGCTGAACCGCGTCGACGAGGACCTCATCGAGGAGCACTACCGCGAGGACGCGGCCGCGTCGGACGCCGAGGCCGAGGAAGTCTCCGCGGACTGAGCGCGCCGCCGCTCCGTCGTTTTTCGGACCGTACGGATCGACCCTCACAACGGCCAGTCGCCACGTTGCAGGCCGAACCCGCGGTCGAGTGATGAACGGATCCGCCCGTCGCGCGCGCACGCCGACTAACAAGGATTAACACCCTCGCCGCGCAACGCTCGCGTAAGACTATGGCGAACGACGTCAAACCGACCCGGAAGAACCTCATGGAGATCGAGGACCGGATCGACCTCTCCGAGCGGGGCCACGACACGCTCGAACAGAAGCGCGACGGCCTCATCATGGAGTTCATGGACATCCTCGATCAGGCACAGGACGTCCGCGACAAGCTCGAGGGCGACTACGACATCGCCCAAGAGAAGATCAACAAGGCGCGCGCGATGGAGGGCGACGTGGCCGTCCGCGGCGCCGCCGCGGCGCTGAAGGAGCATCCAGAGATCACCACTCAGTCGAAGAACATCATGGGCGTGGTCGTCCCGCAGATAGAGTCCTCGAAGGTGCGCAAGGACCTCGACGAGCGCGGCTACGGCGTGCTCGGTTCCTCGGCCCGCATCGACGAGGCGGCCGACGCCTACGAGGAGCTGCTGGAGTCGATCATCCTCGCGGCGGAAGTCGAGACGGCGATGAAGAAGATGCTCGAGGAGATCGAGACCACCAAGCGCCGCGTGAACGCCCTGGAGTTCAAGCTCCTGCCCGACCTCAACGAAAACAAGGAGTACATCGAACAGAAGCTCGAGGAGCAGGAACGCGAGGAGATCTTCCGGCTCAAGAAGATCAAAGCGAAGAAAGAAGAAGAGGAGAAGGAAGAGGAGGAGGCCGAGGCGGCCGCGGAGGCCGAGGCGGAAGCGATCGAGGCGGGCGTCGCCGAGAGCGACGACTGACGCCGCCGCCCCGCCGACCGCCGCCGTCTCGATCGACGCCGCCCCGGATTTTATGTCGGCTCGCCCGCGACGCCGCGTATGACCTGTCCTCGCTGCGACACCGTCGTCGTCACGTTCCCCGTTCCCGAGGCTCTCCGTGCACACGCGCCCGAGGAAGCCGCGGCGGCGAGCATCTGTCCCCGCTGTCTCGCGGTCGACGCCGTCGAGGGTACCGAAGCCGCAGACACCGACGGGAGCAAGGCGACGGGCGGCGACGCCCCGGAGTTCGAGCGCGTCCACGAGTCGTTCCCCGGCGGCGACGGCGGCGCGGCGTTCGCACTGCTGATCGGCACGCTGCCGTCCATCGCGCTGCACAAGGCGTCCGCGCGTGCGCTTCGCGACCACGCCGAGCGCGAGGGCGTCGACACCGCCCTCGCGTTCGACCGGTTGGTCGAGGCGGTCCGCGAGGCGGAGCTCGTCCCCGACTTCGATCTCGACCGGCGGGTTCGCCAGCTCGACTCCCTGTTGGACGGTCACTGACCGGCGGAGCGAACGACAAGACGTATCCCGGCGGTCGACCTCCGGCCCGAACGAGAACCGATGGACAGCGAGACGACCGGCGGCCTCCTCGTGCTCGCGTCGGCGGCCGCCTTCGGCACGCTCGGCGTGCTCGGCGAGGTGGCGTTCCGGGCGGGGCTGTCCGTGCCGTCGGCGCTCGCGCTCCGGTTTGCGGTCGGGTCACTCGTCCTCTGGGCCGGATCGCTCGGCTTTCGAGCGGCGACCGGGAGCACCGCTCCCGCGCTCGGGTTGCCGGCTCGTGAGACGCTCACCGCGATCGCGTTGGGCGCGGTCGGCTACGCGGGCGTCAGCTACGGGTTCTTCGTCGGCGTCGAGCGCATGAGTGCCGGGCTCGCGGCCGTGCTCCTGTACACGTACCCGCTGTTCGTCGTCGCGCTCGCGGCGGCGTTCCTCGACGAGCGGGTGGGGAGCAGGACTGTCATCGCCGCGGGGCTGACCCTCGGGGGCGTGGTCCTCATCTCCTGGACCGGAGCGAGCGCGTTCGACCCGATAGGCGCCGCCGCGACCATTGCGGCCGCCGGACTGTACGCGGCGTACATCGTCGTCTCGCGGGTGACGCTGGAGACGACCGACGAGCGCGTGCTCACCGCCTACGTCGCCCCCGCGGCCGCCGTGTCGCTGGCGATCGTGGCCGCGCTCACCGACGCGATCACGCTCCCGTCGACGGCCGCCGGCTGGGGGGCGGTCGTCGCGCTCGGCGTCGTCGCGACCGCGTTCGCGATGGTCGCGTTCTTCGCTGGACTGGCGCGCGTCGGCGCCGGCCGGGCGGGCGTGCTCTCGACGGCGGAGCCGGCGGTGGCGGTCGCGTTGGGCGCCGCGTTCCTCGGCGAGTCGGTGACGCCGCCCATGATCGCCGGCGGCATGTTGGTGGTCGTCGGCGTCGTGCTGGTTCAGACGGGCGGCGAGTGACGCCCGGGAGAGGAGGGCGGAGGGAGGACGCGCGGGGGACGGAGAACGGTCGGGCGACGATCGAACCGACGGATCGGCTTACACGCCCGTGGAGTAGCGGAGAATGCCGGCGACGCCGCCGAAGGCGTCCATGAGCTGGTCGCCCTTCTCGAAGTCGGTGGAGATGAACTTCGTGTCCGTGCCGCGCTGTTCGGCGATGTCGATGAGGTGCTCGACGACGTCCTCGCGCTCGCCGGCGTCGCTCGCGGGGACCGTCTCCCCGCACTCCTCGCACTCGTGGTCGGGCGTGGAGTGGCGCCGCTCGACGACCTCCCGCTCCTCGTGGCCGTTCGGACAGGTGTAGGTGACGACGTCGTCCTGGAGGTCCTCCGACAGGAGCAGGCGCTCGACCGAGCCCATGATGAGGTTGCGGCGGGTCTGCTCGAAGCCGTAGGTCGCCTTGTCGCCGGTGTGGAGGTTCTCGAAGAACTCCTCCATCTCCCGCTTGTCCTTCATCACCTCCTGGTCGGCGAGCACCTCGCTCGCGGAGTCGACCAGGTCGTACAGGCCCGACTCGTCGGTGTAGGCCACGTCGAACTTCCCGAGCACGAGGTCCTGTAGCTCGTGGTGAAGGTAGTCGCCGTCGAGGAACTCGTCTTTCGTCGGCGACGGACCGCCCACGAGGATGCCCTCGAGGTCGTGACGTTTGTCGACCATCAGGTCGTTCGCCATCCCCGCGACCTCCTGATAGAAGTTGTCGATGGCCTCCAGACGCAGGCGGGCGAACCGCTGAGCGGACTGGCCACCCTTCCGCTGCTTGCCGGGAACCAGCGAGGAGGCCGACTTGACGGGCTCGACGCGCTTCCCCTTGAGCCAACCGACGTTCGCCTCCCGCCGGTCGAGGACGATGAGCCCGAACAGGCCCTTGTCGGTCATCATGTCCTCCAGCGGCCCGGTCAGGAAGTTCGAGTCGCAGTGGTAGCGGAACGACTGGATCTGCTCGGGCGGCGACTCCAGCACCTTCGTCACCATGTCGGTCTGGCCGCCGCCGGAGTCGACCGCGCCGGAGAAGATGACGATCCCGTTCTCGGGCGGGTACGTGTCGTAGTAGCGGAGGCGGTCCTTGATGCTGGTGAGCGCGTCCTGGACGGCCGTCCGCGTCTGTTTGGACTTGATGTTGGACGCCTCGCTGTGCTCCTGGGTGACGTGGGCGACGACGTCCGATATCTGCTTGTCGTCGGGGATGTAGATCGTGACGAGTTGGGTCCCCGAGCCCTCGAAGTCGTCGAGTTCGTCGAGGACCTTTCGGAACTCGTACTTCCGCCGGTCCTCGCTCGGTTGGCCCTCTTGGGCGTCGCTACTCATTACGGGCTACTAGGCCCGCCGCGGGGTAAGTACCTGTTGAATACCCGAGTGAGGGGGCCCACATTTATCACGTGTGACCGCCGTAGCCACGGTAAATGCCGAAGATCTACGCCGTCGCGAGCGTCAAGGGGGGCGTCGGCAAGACGACCACGGCCGCCAACCTCGCGGCCACGCTCGCGGCCGCCGGCTACGAGACGGTCGCCGTCGACGCCGACCTCGGGTCGGCCAGCCTCGGCCCGTCGCTCGGGGTCGACCCCGGGGCGGTGACGCTGCACGACGTGCTCGCGGGCGAGGCCGACCCCGCCGAGGCGACCCGCGAGGGACCGCACGGCCTCGCGGTGCTTCCGGGGGGCGACAGCCTCGACCACTTCCGGAAGGCCGAGCCGGAGGAGATCGTCGACGTGCTCGAGGCGATCACGGGCGTCGACTACGTGATCGTCGACACGGGCGCCGGCCTGACCCACCAGACGGCGCTCCCGCTGTCGGTCGCCGACGGCGTCCTCCTCGTGTCGACGCCGACGCGGGACGGACTCGCCAACACCCGCAAGACCCAGGACCTCACCGCGAAGCTGGGCGGCGAGGTCGTCGGCCTCGCGCTCAACGAGGCCGAAGGCGACGAGGACACCGGCGACATCGACGTGCCGGTGCTGGGCGCGATCCCGGACGACCCGCTGGTCGCCGAGGCGCAGGCGGCCGGCAGCCCCCTCTCGGCGTACGCGCCCGACAGCGACGCGGCGGCGGCGTACCGGTCGCTCGCCTCCTCGCTCACCGGCGAGCCGATCCGCCCGGCGGTCACCCCCGACAACGCCGAGGACGCACCCGAGGACCCCGAGTACGGGGCGGCGGCCGCGACCGACGAGCACCCCGAGGCCGCGCTCGATCTGCCGGACGTGGACGAGGGGTCGGAGGCGACAGACGAAGCGGAACCGGCCGAGTCAGAGAGGGGGGCCGACGACCCCGCCGAGCCCGACGCGGCGAACGCCGCAGCGGAGGCCACCGCGGCGGAGGCCGAGCCGGACAGGGATTCCGAGACGGACACGGACGCCGCCGACGTGGACGCCGAATCCGAGGTCGACGCCGAGGCCGATGCGGACGCCGAGGCCGATGCGGACGCCGAGGCCGATGCGGACGCCGAGGCCGAGACGGAGTCGGAGCCGACGGTCGACGACGCGGTCATTCTCGACGACGACGGCGACGACGCGGAGGACGACGCCGCGACGGCGGCCCGAAGCACGGTGCTCGAGGACGACGAGTACGGGCCGCACCGGGGCGATCAGGCCGGAACGCCGACGGTCGAGGACGCCGAGTCGGGCGAGTCCGCGGAGATCGGCGAGGACGTGATCCCGTTCGCGCAACAGAGCACGGAGCGAACCGAGCAGGCGAAACAGCAAGAGTCGGAGGACGACGAGGACGACGAGGACGACGACCGTACCAAGGGCAGCTTCTTCGGCCGGCTGTTCCGGTCGTCGTAGCCGTCCCCGGGACTCGAATCGGGAGTTTCTTTTCGTCGCCCCCGCCTCTCACGAGTATGAGCGAAGCAGGCAACGACTCCGTGCCGATCTGGTGGATCCTCGTCTTCATCGTCCTCGCGCTCGGGCTGGGCGCTATCGCGGTGCTCTCGGTCGGCGGGAGTCTGATCACGCCGGCCACGCTGTTGCCGGCGCTGGCGTAGCCAACCGATCCGAGGACGGGGACGAAAGTAGCGGCTGCGGCGTTCTCCCTTCTTACATCGATTCGGGCGCTTCGACGCCGAGCACGTCGAGCGCGTTCGCGACGGTGTGTCGCGCGGCGGCGACGAGCGCGAGGCGGGCCTCACGGGTCGCCTCGTCGTCGGCGGTGAGCACGGGACACTCCCGGTAGAAGGCGTTGAACGTCTCGGCGAACTCGCGGGTGTAGGTGGCGACGCGGTGTGGCTCCAAGTCCTCTGCCGCCTGCTCGACGACGGCGGGGAAGCGCGCGACGACCTTCAGCAGGTCGCGCTCCTCGGGCGTCGACAGCGTCTCGGGATCGACGGCGGCGTCGGGGGCGAGCCGCTCGCCGTCCGGGGACTCCGTCCCCCCCGCCTCCGCGACGATGCCGCAACACCGCGCGTGGACGTACTGCACGTACGGCGCCGACTGCGCCTCGAAGTCGAGCGCGCGGTCCCACTCGAAGGTGATCGACTTGGTCGGCTGCTTGCTGACGATATCGTAGCGAACGGCGCCGATGCCGACCTGTCGGGCGATGCGCTCGACGTCCGCCTCGGTGAGGTCGTCGTCGCGGATGCGGTCGTCCATGCGGGACTCGACCTCCTCGCGGGCGCGGTCGATCGCCTCGTCGAGCAGGTCGTCGAGGTTGACTGCCGTCCCCGCGCGCGTGGACATCTTCCCCTCGGGGAGGTTCACGTACGAGTAGAACGTCGACCGCAGCCGGTCGGTGTCGTTGCCGAGGAGATCGAGCGCGGCCCCCAGCTGGCCGGCCTGCAGCTTGTGGTCCTCCCCGAGCACTGTCACCGCGCGGTCGTAGTGCTCGAACTTCCACTCGTGGTGTGCGAGGTCGCGGGTGGTGTACAGCGAGGTGCCGTCCGAGCGGAGGAACACGAGCTTCTTCTCGTAGCCGTACTCGGTCAGGTCGACCTGCCAGGCGCCCTCCTCGAGGACGGACTCGTCGAGCTCCTTCAGGCGCTCGGCGACCTCGTCACTGGAGCCGTCGCGGATGAAGCGCGTCTCCTTGACGAACTCGTCGAACTCCGCGGGCAACCGCGCGAGCGACTCCTCCATCCCCGCGAGCACGGTGTCGACGACCTCGCCGACGCGCTCGTACGTCTCCTCGTCGCCCGACTCCAGCCCCTGCAGGATCGAGGAGATCTCCGCCTCGGCGGCCTCGACCGCCTCCTCGTCGCCCTCCTCCAGTACCTCGTTGCCCTTGCGGTAGTAGCGGACGAGGTCGTAGTCGTCCTTCTCGCGGGCCGGCTCGGGCAGTTCCGACTCGTCGAACGTCTCGTAGGCCCACGTGAAGATCGCCATCTGTCGCCCGGCGTCGTTGACGTAGTAGTGACGGTCCACGTCGTAGCCGGCGTAGTCCACGGCGTTGGCGATCGCGTCGCCGATGATCGGGTTGCGCGCCCGCCCGACGTGGACCGGCCCCGTCGGGTTCGCCGAGGTGTGTTCCACGACGACCGACTCGCCGTTCGGCGGGAGCCGGCCGTACTCGGCGTCGCGGGCGGCGTCGAGCGTGTCCGCGAGGTACGCGTCGTCCACGAGGAAGTTCACGTACGGGCCGTTCGTGTCGACGCGCGCGAGGTACTCCGTGCCGGCCACGTCGACCGCCTCGGCGACCTCGGCGGCGACCTGCGGCGGGGGTGCGCCCGCCTCGCTCGCCAGCCGGAACGCGACGCTGGAGGCCAGCGT
This sequence comes from Halobaculum rubrum, assembly GCF_019880225.1. NCBI lineage: Archaea > Methanobacteriati > Methanobacteriota > Halobacteria > Halobacteriales > Haloferacaceae > Halobaculum > Halobaculum rubrum. The sequence continues at coordinate 652,659 of NZ_CP082284.1, read as the reverse complement.
CGCGTCGACGCCGTCGGGCGGGTCCTCGATGCCGAGGTCGTCGGTCGGGTAGCCGAGGTCGGCGAGCGCGTCCGTCAGCGCCGCCGCCACGGCCGACCGGAACTGTCTGAACATGCGCGTGGCTTCCCCCGCCGCCGATAAATGGGTTTCCGAACCGCCCCGGCGACGGCGTCGCCGCCGGCGTCCGCGTTTCTCTCGGAGACGACCGACCCGTCGACACCGACGCCTTTTGGTATGTCGCGGCCAGAGTTCCGGTACGACGCGTGGTCGCGTGATGCCACGTAACGATTCTGTTATGCATATCGTATTCGGTATGCTTTTGGGCCGCGGGAACCGACGTGCGGGTAATGAGTACTTCCACGACGACCGTCGGCCACGACGAGGTGGCGGCGCTGAAGACGGTCGCGCTCCGAGGGGGAGTTCGCGAGTCGGTGAAGGTCTCCTGTTCGACGCTGGGCGAGCGACTGGACGCCTCCAGTCAGACGGCGTCCCGGCGGCTCCAGCGGCTCGAGGCCGCGGGGCTGCTCGACCGCGACGTCGTGGGCGACGGACAGTGGGTCACGGTGACCGACGCGGGGGAACGACGGCTGCGCGCTGAGTACACGGACTATCGCCGCCTGTTCGAGGGGGATGCGGGACTCAGTCTCGCGGGGACGGTCACCTCCGGGATGGGGGAGGGGCGCCACTACATCCAGCTGCCGGGCTACCACGAGCAGTTCGTCGAGCGCCTCGGCTACGAGCCGTTTCCGGGCACGCTGAACGTCTCGCTGTCGGAGGCGGCCGTCCGCGCCCGCGCGGGACTGGACTCCGTCGAGGGCGTCCCCATCGACGGCTGGGAGGACGACGAGCGGACGTTCGGCCCCGCGACGTGTTACGCCGCCGAGGTGGTCGCCGACGGCGAGGCGTTCGAGCCGGTCCACGTCATCGTCCCCGATCGCACCCACCACGACGAGGACCAACTGGAGGTCATCGCGCCCGCCAAGCTGCGCGAGGAGCTGGGACTCGACGACGGCGACGAGGTGCACGTCCGTGTCACCGACGCCGAGCGGGCCGACGGGACGGGGCGGCCGACCGGAGCCGCGGAGTCCGGGGGGTCGGCGTGAGCAGTCAGGCCGGCCGGCTGGACCGCGCGCTCGCGGCGTTTCGCGCGGGCGGTCCGGTGCTCGTCCACGACTTCGACGACCGCGAGGGGGAGACGGATCTGGTGTACCCCGCGAACGCCGTCGCCCCGGCGGACGTGGCGCGCATGCGCAACGACGCCGGCGGGCTGATCTGCGTCGCCGTCTCCGATTCCGTCGCCGACGCCGCGGGCCTCCCGTTCCTCGAGGACCGGATCGACCACCCGGCGGCCGCGAGCCACGACCTCGCGTACGACGACCGATCGTCGTTCTCGCTGCCGGTGAACCACCGCGACACCTTCACCGGGATCACCGACGACGACCGGGCGCTGACGATCACGGAGTTGGCCTCGATGGCCTCGGCCGTCGACGCCGGCGTCGACTACGATCCGGAGGCGTTCGCCGCGGAGTTCCGCACGCCCGGCCACGTTCACGTGCTCCGCGGCGCGCCCGACGGCCTCTCGGATCGCTTGGGACACACGGAGCTGGGGCTCGCGATGGCCGCCGAGACGGACCGGCCGCCCGCGGTCGTCGTCTGCGAGATGCTCGACGACGAGACCGGCGGGGCGCTGTCGCCGGCGGCCGCGCGGGAGTACGCCGAGCGCCACGGCTTCCCCTACGTCGAGGGCGAGGAACTGGTCGAGGCGCTGCGATAGGCCGGCGGTCGAATCCCGGCAGCCGTTCTCCGCGTCCTCCCGTCCCCGTCGCTGAGCCGGCGGGCGCCTGTTTTTATCAGCCATCGAGCGGGTGGGCTACTGCATGGGACAGTGGATCGGACCGACGACACGCACGCATGCTGAGGGAGAGAACCCGTGAGCTACCTCCTGTGGACCGTGGCGGCGATGATCTCGTACGCCTTCTCGTTTCTGTTCATCAAGATCGCGACGAACGACCTCCCGCCGTTCACGGTCATGCCGATCGCGATCGTCACGTTGGCGGTCGGCTCGACGGTCGTCGCGGCGCTGTTCGGCGAGTGGTCGGCGGCGTCGCTGACGAGCCGGTCGGTTCAGTTCTCGCTGGCGGCCGGGGTGTGTCTGGCCGGCGCCGTCGTCGGGTACTTCCGCGCGCTCTCGACGGGTCCCGTCAGCGTCGTGGTTCCGGTGTTCGGGCTGTTCCTGGTCGTGGGTGCGATCCTCGGCATCGTCGTTCTGGGCGAGCCGGTCACGATCAGGAAGGCGCTCGGGATCGTCCTCGCCGGCGTCGCCGTCGTCCTCCTGGCGTCGTGAGCCGATCTCGGAACTCCGTCGGCGCCTCCGTCGGCGTCCCGCGTCAGTCGTCCGCGGGTGCGGCCCCCGTCGGCGCCTCCGTCGGCGTCGTCGCCCGGCCCGCCAGCGCCATCCCGACCAGCGCCAGCACCGACAGCGGCCCGAAGAAGTAGTACGGAACGAACGCCCACGACGACTCGAAGCCGAGCGCCGCCGCCATGAAGACGGCGCCCGCGTGCCACGGGAACAGCGGCCCGGTTGGGGTGCCGGCGGCCTCGACGGCCCGCGAGAGGTCCCGCGACTCGAGGCCGTACTCGTCGTACAGCTCCCGGAGGCTCACGCCGGGGACGACGATGCTCATGTACTGCTGGGCGGTGAACGCGTTCGTGAGGAGCGCGGCGCCGCCGGTGCCGACGACGAGGGAGTTGCGCGACCACACCACGCCAGCCAGGCGGTCGGCGACGACGGCGAGCACGTCGGTGCCCTCCAGCAGGCCGCCCAGCGCGAGCGCCGCGACGACGACGGCGATCGTCCACCCTGAGCCCGCGAGCCCGCCCGTCGTCAGCAGTCCGTTGACGAGTTCGCTTCCGGTCTCCGGGGCGGTGCCGTTCAGGAATGCGTCCCATGAGGCGGTGAACGAGCGACCCTGCGCGAGGACGGTCGTCCCGGCGCCCGCGAACACGCCGGCGACCAGCGACGGGAGCGCCGGGTACCCGCGGATCGCGAGGCCGAACGTGACCACCAGGGGGAGAAACACCAGCGGGCCCAGCGCGTACGTCGACGCCAGCGGCTCGGTGATCGCGGCGGTGTCGCCGCCCGACCCGCTCACGACGAAGGCGCCGAGGACCGCGTAGCCGACCACCGAGAGCCCGAGCGCGACGGCGGTGCCGAGGCGCATGGCGTTGATGTGGTCGTACAGGTCGGTGTTCGTCACCGCCGCCGCGAGGTTGGTGGTGTCCGACAGCGGGCTCTGTTTGTCGCCGGCGTAGGCGCCGGAGACGATCGCGCCGGCGGTCATCGGCGCCGACACCCCCAGCCCGCTCCCGATCCCGATGAAGGCGACGCCGAGCGTCCCGACGGTCGTCCACGACGAGCCGATCGCGAAGGCGACGACGGCCGCGAGCACGGCCGTCACCGGGAGGAACACCTGCGGCGACAGCAGTCCCAGCCCGTAGTACATCAGCCCGGGGATCGTTCCCGCGCTGGTCCACGTCGCGATCAGTCCGTAGATGACGAACAGAATGAGGATCGCCTGCATCCCCATCCGCAGGCCGCCCTCGGCGGCGTCGTACACGCCGTCCCAGTCGTAGCCGAGCCGGTAGCGCGCGAACAGTCCGGCGAAGGCGATGCTCCACAGCAGCGGTCCGTGCGGGGCGAGTCCGAGCAGCCCCGAGCCCACGCCCAACGAGGCGACGACGACCGCCAGCGGCACGAACGCCTCCCCGAGCGTCGGCCGCCGTGCGTCGCCGTCGGCTCCGTCGGCGCGTGGCGGTTGCGTATTCATCGCCGACGAGTAATTCTTTGAGGTAATTAAACCACACGAGTTTATTATTCATGGTCGTAAATGCGGTCCGGCAGTCCCGATGGTGGCCGCGAACGGAGAGACCCGCCGGGCGTTTCTGTGGTATTTATTGTCCGGCAAATCCTGCGCTCGCGTATGGCTGGCTTCGCGGAGATGGACGTCGACACCATCTGGCACAACGGCGAGTACGTCGACTGGGAGGACGCGACGACGCACGTCCTCACACACGGACTGCACTACGGCACGGGCGTCTTCGAGGGCGTGCGCGCGTACGACACCGAGGAGGGGACGGCGGTGTTCCGTTGGGAGGAGCACCTCGACCGCTTCTACGAGTCGACGAAGCCGTACGACATGGAGATCCCCTACTCCCGGGAAGAGCTGACCGAGGCGACGATGGAGGTCATCCGCCGCAACGACCTCGAGTCGGCGTACGTGCGCCCCATCGCCTACTACGGCTACCACAGCCTGGGCGTCTCGCCCGGCGACTGTCCCACCGAGGTCGCCATCGCGGCGTGGCCGTGGGGGACCTACCTCGGCGACGACGCGCTGGAGAACGGCATCAAGGCGATGGTGTCCTCGTGGCGCAAGCACTCCTCCTCGCAGATCCCGACGAACGCGAAGACGACGGGGCTGTACGTCAACTCCTTGCTCGCGGGCGAGGAGGCCCGCCGTAACGGCTACAAGGAGGCGATCGTCCTCAACAAGGAGGGCAACGTCGCGGAGGGTCCCGGCGAGAACATCTTCCTCGTGCGCGACGGCGAGATCTTCACGCCCGGGCTCTCGGAGTCGATCCTCGACGGAATTACCCGTAACACGGTGATAGAACTGGCGCGCGAGCGCGGCTACACCGTCCACGACAACGTGAGCATCTCGCGGGGCGAGCTGAACACGGCCGACGAGCTGTTCTTCACCGGCTCGGCGGCGGAGGTCACGCCGATCCGGCAGGTGGACAACGTCGAGATCGGCAACGGCTCGCGCGGGCCGGTCACCGAGGAACTGCAGACCGCGTTCTTCGACCTCGTGGAGCGTCGCACCGACGACCACGAGGAGTGGTTCGCGTACCTCTGACGGGGTAGTTCGGTCCGTCCCGGTTCGAAGGTCTCCGTCGCTCCGTTCCGTCCACCCGACGACCGGCCAGCGGAACGGGCCGCGCGAAGAGACTGCCCTCGCCCGTCGCTACGGACGAACGGGGCGGCTCACCGCTCCAACTCCCCGTCCACACACTCCCGCACCGGCCCGACCAACTCGTCGGCCACGCTGTACGGGTCCGTCTCCTTCGCGAGCACGTCCTCGACGAACGCGTCGATCCCGCCGCGGGCCTCGATCACCTCCTCCAGCAGCCGCGCGGTGTCGGCGCGGATCAACTGTCGGATCTCCTCGGTGTAGCGCGTGCGCGCCCGGTCGTCGATCTGCCCGGTCTCGCGGAGCCACGCGGCATGGTCGGCGAGCGTGTCGATCAGCTCCTCGACGCCGGTGGCGTCGGTGGCGATCGTCTCGATGACCCGCGGGTCCCACACCTCCTCGTCGGGGTCGTCGAGGGCGACCTGCTCCATCTCCTCGTCGTCGACGGGGCCGTGGTGGCCGGTGTTCAGCCCCGCGGCGGGGTTCTCGCGCATATGTATCATCTCCTCCAGCTCGGCGACGGTGCGCTCGGCACCGTCCATGTCGGCCTTGTTGACGACGAACACGTCGCCGATCTCGAGGATTCCCGCCTTCAGCATCTGTACGTCGTCGCCCGACCCCGGCTGGACGAGCACGCACACCGTGTCCGCGGTCTTCACGATGTCGACCTCGTTTTGTCCGGCGCCGACCGTCTCGATGATCACCTTGTCCTTGCCGAACGCGTCGAGCGCCTTCACCGTGTCCGACGTGGCCGTCGAGAGCCCGCCGAGCGTGCCGCGGGCGGACATCGACCGGAAGAACACGTCCATGTCGCCGACGTTCGAGGCCATCCGGATGCGGTCGCCCAGCACCGCCCCGCCGGTGTACGGCGAGGAGGGGTCGACCGCGATGACGCCGACCGTCTCGCCGCGGTCGCGGTACGTTTTCGCCAGCTTGTCGACCAGCGTCGACTTGCCGGCGCCGGGGCTGCCCGTGATCCCGATCACGTCCGCGGTCCCGGTGTGCGTGTGGAGCGCGGAGACGATGTCGCGGTACCCCGGCGAGCGGTTCTCGATCTTCGTGATGACGCGCGCGAGCGCCCGGTGTTTCCCGTCGAGCAGGTCGTCGACCAGCGCAGACTCCGTCCCTGTGGCCGTCATCACTCGCGATCGTGGACGTTCTCGCGGACGAACTCGATCGTCTCCTCCATCGGGGTGCCCGGGCCGAAGACGGCGCCGACGCCCATTTCGAGCATCTCGTCGCGGTCGTCGTCGGGGACGATCCCGCCGACGAGGATCAGCGTGTCCTCGAAGGCGTCGTACTCCTTCAGGCCCTCGACGATCTTCGGGACGAGCGTGTTGTGCGCCCCCGAGAGGATCGAGATGCCGAGGACGTCAACGTCCTCCTGGACGGCCGCCTGCACGATCTCGTCGGGCGCGCGGTGCAATCCCGAGTAGATGACCTCGAAGCCGGCGTCGCGAAACGCCCGCGAGATGACGTGCGCGCCGCGGTCGTGACCGTCCAGACCGACCTTCGCGATGAGACAGCGGATCTGCCGCCCCTCCTCGCGCTCTTGTGTACTCATGGCTCTCAGTTGGACGGCGCCGGTGTTGACTTTAACGGACGTCCGTGATGCCTCGCCGAGTCCGCTCGGGCTCGCCGAACTCGCCGGCGTTCGGACCGAACCCTGCTACGGGAACTCGACATCGGTCGCATACAGTCCGAACGCCCCTGTTTCGACCCCAGAGAGCGGAACCGGGACCACACCCACGACGAGGTCTGCCGAGCCGTCGACCGTCTCGCGGGTGATGTCGCGATGAACGACCGTATCGGGTCCCTCGGCGCCGAACAGTTCGCGTTCCGTCTCCGTCGGAAACGCGTTCGATACGGGTTCGCCGAGGCCGTCGGCGCCGAACAGCGCCTCGTAGGCCGTGTTGACCTCCACGAGTACCGGCTCGCTCCCGTCTCTCGACTCCACGTACACCGCCGGCGACCGGATCCCGTCGAAGAAGTAGTGCAGTCGGTCGCGCTCGACGCGGAGCTCCGACTCCCGTTCGAGCCGCGCGAGCGCCTCGGCCGCGTGGGAGGCGACGATCTCGAGGAACTCGGCGTCCTGCTGGTCGAACGCTCCCTTCCGATCGGTCGTCACCTGGAGAACGCCGTGGTCGCCGACGGGGGTACTCAGCACCGAGGCCACGTCATCCGCGTCGCGGATCTTGTCGGGGTCGGCGCCGTACTCGTTGACGACCTGCGTCTCCTCCGTCCGGTACGTGCGTCCGATGACCCCCTCGTCGGTGTCGGCCTCGACGTCGTAATCGTTCGGGAGCGTATGACCGTACGGGAAGAACGTCCCGTCGTCGAGCATGGCGAGGACGACCTCCTCGTGGCCGAGGGCGTTCGTGACGGCCTCGACCACCGTGTCGCTCACCTCGCGGACGGTCTCACAGCCGGTCAACTCGCGAGTGTAGGTGTTGAGCGCCGACAGCTTCGCGTTCGCCTCCGTGAGGGCGTTGCGCTCGCGCTCGCGCTCGATGCACTCGGAAACGCGGCGCGCGAGCAGGTCCGTCCCGCCGTCGGTGGCGACGACCTCGTCCACGGGCACCGACGGCACCTCGTCCCCGTAGACGATCAACGGCACCTCCCCCGCCGCGGCGGCGAGAGTCTCCACACAGTTCGTTCGGCTGGCGACGACGACGCAGTCGAGCGTCGGCCCGAGCTCGCGGAGGAACTCCGTGGCGACGGCGCCGCGTTTGTGCAGAACCGTCGCGCTCAGCGCCGATTCGATGGCCTCGACGACGTCCGCGCCGTAGTCACTCGGCGTCTGATCCGACACCGCAACGAGTACGCGGGCGTCGTGCGTGGAGGACATCGATCGTTCAAGTCATCTGATGGATCGCAAAGAGATAACTCATTCGTCTGCATGCCTGCGATGGTTTGACAGCCCGAAGGGACCCGGATCGGTCGACGCTCTCCGGTTGCGCGTACCGCAGTCGCTGCCACGTCCCCGCACCGTCGAGCTCACACGTGTTCCTGGAGGAACTCGACGATCGCGCGGTACGCCTCGATCCTGTTTTCCAGCTTCGAGAAGCCGTGCCCCTCGTCCTCGAAGATCAGCTTCCGTGTGGGGACGTGTTCGCTCGCCTCCTCGACGATCTGCTCGGCCTCGCCGACGGGAACCCGCGGGTCGTTCGCGCCGTGGAGGACGAACAGCGGCGCGGCGATCTCGTGGGCGTGGTTGATCGGCGAGACGGACTCGAGGAACTCCCGGTCGTCCTCCAGGCTGCCGTACTCGGCCTCGCGCAGTTCGCGGCGCCAGTCGCCGGTGTTCTCGAGGAACGTCACGAAGCTGGCGATGCCGACGATGTCGATCCCGGCGGCCCACAGCTCCGGGTACTCGGTCATCGCCGAGAGCACCATGAAGCCGCCGTAGCTGCCGCCCATCGCGACGATCCGCTCGGGATCGACCGCGGGGTGGTCGTGGAGCCACTCGACGGCCGCCTCGATGTCCGCGACCGAGTCCATCCGGCTCTCCACGTCGTCGAGGTGGGCGTACGCCTTCCCGTACCCCGAGGATCCGCGGACGTTGGGCTCGAACACGGCGTAGCCGTTGTTGAGGAAGTACTGCTTGACGGCGTTGAACGACGGGCGGCGCTGGCTTTCGGGGCCGCCGTGGATGTCGACGACGACGGGTGTGTCGCCCGCGGGCGCGTCGTCGGGGGTCGAGAAGAACGCGGGGATCTCGCGGCCGTCGAAGGTGGGGTAGTGGACCAACTCCGGCTCGACGAACGTCTCCTCGGGGATCCCCGCGGTCGCGGCGTGGGTCCACCGCGCCGCTTCGCCGGACGTCACGTCCACGACGTACGTGTTCGTGTTGACGGTGCTGCCGGTGACGGTGACGGCCAGTCGGTCGGCGTCGGGGCCGAAGGATGCGCCGCCGGCGACGCACTTCGGGAGCTCCGGCTCGACGAACGGGTCGATCCGGTCGCGCGCGGTGAACTCGCCGACCGTGATCTCCGTGTAGCCGTCGACGTTGCGCGAGTAGGCGACGCGATTGGTGTCCTCGTCGACGACGACGCCGTCGACGTTCCACTCGCCGCCGTCCTCGACGACGAACAGGTCGCCCAGCGTCTCGCCGTCGCCGTCGGGTCCGTCCCCGTCGCCATCGCCCCCGCTCCCGAGGGAGATGCGCTCCAGCCGGAGCGTGTCCGAGGCGTGATCCGTGCACACGTACACGCTGTCGCCGTCGGGCGCCCACTCCGGGCTCTGGAAGCGCGCGTCGGTCGTGTGGGGGGTGAGGTGGGTGAGTTCGCCGGTCCCGATGTCGAGCACGTGCAGGTCGTGATCGAAGCTCCCGCGAGCCTCGTGGACGAGCAGCCGCGTGTCGTCGGGCGACCACCCCGCCACCGAGAGCCACCCGTCGCCCTCGTACACCAACTCGGCCTCGTCCCCGGTCTCGTCGCGTTCCTGTACGTACACGTCGAAGACGGACTCGTCGCGGCGGTTCGAGGCGAACGCGAACCGCTCGCCGTCGTCGGACCAGCCGCCCCAGCGGTGTTTCGCCTCGGGCATCCCGGTCAGCTCGGTGACGACTCCGCTGTCGGGATCGAGCCGGAACAACTGCATTCGTTCGTTCCCGCCCTCGTCCATCCCGAAGGCGAGTTCGCGGCGCTCGGGCGACCAGTCCACGAACGTGACGCGCTCCTCGTCGAAGGTGTGCTGCTCGGGCCAGGCGCCCGGCTCCTCGAGGCTCCACACCTGCGGCGTGCCGGTGGTGTCCATCAGGAACGCGAGGGTGCCGTCCGGGGCGAACGCGGCGCTGTGGGCCGAGCGAACGTTCAGGTACCGCTCGATGTCGTACGTCGGGTCGGTCATGACGTAGTAGTCCCGGGCGCGCATCGAAAACGTTCGGGTCGGCGAAGGGGTTCGGACGGGCGAGCGGCGCGCCGGGAGACGACCACCGCCGGCGATCGATGACCCCGGGGAGTATCGCCTCCCTTTTTATTCACCAACCGGTAGCCCATCGCACATGCGCGTCGCGGTGGTTTCGATGGACACGGTCGCAACGCGGGACACACCCGCGGTCCGTCGGACGCGTCGCGTCGCCGCCGACCTCGCCGCCCGCGGCCACGACGTCCACTGGCTGTGCGCGCAGTGGTGGGGCGGCGAGATCGGCCAGTTCGAACAGGACGGGATCGAGCACCACGCGGTCACCGAGCGCCCCTCGCCGGGGCGCTTCCGGTCGAAGCTCCCGTTCGTCCTCCGCCGCGTCGACCCGGATCTGGTCCACGCCGTCTCCGTCCCGCCGGGACACGCGACGACCGCGAAGACGACCGCCGCGATGCTGCGGGTCCCGCTCGTCCTCGACTGGTGGGAGCGGGACCCCGAGCGCGGCTCCGGCCGCAGGTACCGAAAGGCGGCGACGCGCGCGGACCACGTGATCGCTCCCTCCGAGACGGTTCGCACGGCCGTTCGCGAGCACGGCGCCAGCGACGTGAACGTCCGCGTGATCCCCGAGAGCATCGACGTCGATCTGGTTCGCTCGGCCGACGCCGACGATCGCTTCGACATGGTGTGGGCGCGCGCTCTCGACGACGACGCGAACGTCGGCGAGTTCCTCCTCGCGCTGGCGGAGCTGCGCGACCGCGACTGGCGCGCGGCGGTCGTCGGCGACGGTCCCGCCCGCGGCGACGCCGAGCGGATGGCCGCGGACCTCCGGATCGACGACCGCGTGCACTTCCTCGGCGATCTCGACGACGAAGAGTTCGTCCCGGTGCTCAAGGGCTCGCACGTGTTCGCGCAGACGGCCACCTACGAGCCGTTCGCGACCGAGCTGCTGTGGGCGTTGGCGTGCGGCTGCGTCGGCATCGTGGAGTACCAGGCAGGCTCCTCGGCACACGAGCTCGTCGAGGGGCTCGACCGCGGTCGGCTGGTCACCTCGCCGCAGGAACTGGCCGACGAGATCGTCGCCTGTGGCGACCTCCCGGAGTGGGAACGGAACGACGGGTTCGCCGGCTTCGACCACGACGAGGTGCTCGACGAGTGGGTGGACTGCTACGAGGCGGCGATCGACGGGTACGGCTGGCTCTGAACCTCTTTTAGGGGGGTCCTCCTCGCTCACTCCGTTCGCTCGCTCGTCGAACCCCCCTAAAACCCGTTCATGCCAAAAGGGCCGCTCGCTCGGCCTTCGGCCTCGCTCGCGGAACAACTGCCAGTGACTTCCGCACCGCTTCAGCGACCGCTTCTGTACCGCTCCCGCGACCGCATCCGCACCGCCGCCGCGCCGTCCGCCGACACGGATTCGATCGACGGATATAGGTTCGGGACACGCCTAGCCGCGAGCATGGAAGACGACACGCTCAGCCGCCGGAGCTTCATCCGGGGGGCGGCGGGCGCGACCGCCGCCGCGGGCGCGGTCGCGGCGGGCGCCGGAACCGCAGCCGCACAGGCGACCGCGGACGGCGAGGGAACCGTCGAGGTCGGCGCCGGGAGCGACGGGCTGCTGTACACGCCCGGAACTAACGAACCCCTGTACGTGACTCCGGGAACGACCGTCACGTTCGACTGGGTGTCGAACGGCCACAACATCATCGTCGACAGCCAGCCCGAGGGCGCCTCGTGGGGCGGCCACGAGCCGCTGGAGGACGAGGGCTTCTCGACGGAGTTCACCTTCGAGACGACCGGCACCTACGAGTACTACTGCGCGCCCCACCAGTCGCTCGGAATGGTCGGCACCGTCGAGGTCGTCGAACAGCTCCCGACCCCCGAGCCGACGGCCGCCGGCCCCCCGGAGGTGCCCGACTCCGCGAAGAGCCTCGGCATCGCCTCCTTCATCGCGATGGTGTCGACGCTCGGCCTCGCGTTCTTCTTCACGAAGTACGGCGGCGACTACGAGCCGCCCGAGGAGTAGCGCCTCGCGCTTGCGCCCGGTTCGGTCCCCGTTGCGTTCCGCTCCACCTCGCAAGTAACTGCCACGACACCTCCCGTGTTCTCACCGGCGTCTCGCCGTCGCTGCCGGCGGGCCGACACCATCGACGCGTGTTCGCGGGACGGCGGAGGGTCAACACGAACCGTGTCGGTATCCGAGATCTACCGGATAGCCGTCTGGCATATAGTGTCGGCGTTCCGATAGATACAACACCGGGACACCGAATTCGGAGGCGGGGAGCGGGAGGGAACGAGAGGCACACGACGGTCGGTTCTCCGACCGGGAGCGGCTCCCTCAGGGGGGACCGCTCCGAACTCGCGTCGTGATCGGGCGGGTCCTCGGGCTGGTCCCTTCGACAGCCGTCTCACCGCGAGCTTTGCCGTCGACTCACAGCGAGTAGTCGTGGCTGCCGTCCTCGCTGGCGAGGAACGCCGTCAACAGGTCGATCGTCGAGCGGACGTCCTCGCCGTGGGCGGTCTCGGTGACGGTGTGGAGGTACCGCGTCGGGATCGACACGGCGCCGACCGGCTTCGCGCCGTTCGCCTTCTGGAAGGCGGCGGTGTCGGTGCCCCCCGCGGGAAGCACCTCGAGTTGGTGCTCGATCCCTTCGGCCTCGGCCACGTCGCGCAGGCGCCGTGTCACCTTCGGGTTCGTGATCACCGAGCTGTCCTTCAGTTTCACTGCCGCGCCGTCGCCCAGCCGGGTCACCTGCTTGTCCTCGGCGACGCCGGCGGTGTCCGAGGCGATCGTCACGTCGAGCGCGACCGCCAGGTCCGGGTCCACGTCGACGCCCAGCGCCTGCGCGCCGCGCAGGCCGACCTCCTCCTGCACCGTCGCGCAGAAGTGGACCGTCGCCTCCGGGTCCTCCAGCTCGCGGGCGGACTCCAGCATCGCGAACAGGCACACGCGGTCGTCGAGCGCCTTCCCGGTGACCGTGTCGCCCATCTGCACCGTCGACTGCTCCATCGTCACGAGGTCGCCGACCGAGACGATCTCCTCGACCACCTCGGCCTCGCGCCCGAGATCGATGACGACGTCCTCGACGGCGTCGTCCTTCTCGCGCTCCTCCTCGGAGAGCGTGTGCGGCGGCACCGAGCCGATGACTCCCGTGAGGTCGCCCTGCTGGGTGTGGACGCGGACGCGCTGGGCGCGCAGCACGCGGGGGTCCCAGCCGCCGAGCGCGTCGACCTTGAGGAAGCCGTCGTCGGTGACGTGCTTCACCATGAACCCGATCTCGTCCATGTGGGCGGCGACGGCGACCTCGTAGTCGCCGCTGCCCTCGACGGTGCCGATCACGTTGCCCATCGCGTCGGTGCGGACCTCGTCGACGGCGTCCTCGAACACCGTGCGAACGCGGTCGCGGACGCGGTCCTCGTAGCCGGGCACGCCGCTGGCCTCGGTCAACTCGCGAAGCAGGTCGAAGTCGAAATCGAACGCCATGGACGCACGTTCGGCCCGGTCTGGATTAATCGCCGGGGTTCCGGCCCGGACCGCCGGCTGTGAAAACTCTCCCGGAGTTCTCCGTGGTTCCGGAACGTTTTTGCGGCCATCGCCCCGCTGTATGCGTATGTCCGACGACGTCGAGGCCGACCTCCGCGAGCAGTTCACAGACGCGTTCTCCGGCGCCGACTTCCCGGTGTCGAGCCAGATGGACCTCGTGCCCGCGCTGCCGCAGGGCCCGGGGACGAAGTTCGAGTCCGGCGACTTCTCGGTCACCGCGATGGAGCTGGCCGCGAAGCTGGGCTCCAGTCAGGAGTTCCCTTACGAGGACGTCGAGACGCTCGTCGACGACGTCATCGAGGGGCTGAAGGACAACGGGATGATCTGAAGCCGGCCGCGTCGACACGACCGGTCGCTCCCTTCTCGATCGCGCTGCTCGTCCCCCGAGCGATAGCTGGTCGATCCGCCAGGTCCAGTCCGATCGCGGTCGTGACGGACCGCTCGACCCGGCCGGCGGCGAGGGGTTCAATAGCGGTCGTCGCCAATCGCGGGTGTGTTCGGTGAGTGGCTCGCGGCGCTGCCGGGGTGGCTCGTGTGGGGCGTCGCTGCCGGCGTGGTCGCCTCCGCCGGCGTCGCGAGTGTCTTCCTCGCGGCGAACCGACTGTTCCCCGATCCGCCGGCGCGTTCCGGCGGCCCCGACCAGGGGTCGCTCCGCCGAGCGGCCGAGATCCGCGAGTACCTCCGCCGGATCGACGAGCGGTTCCTTGAGGACGTCGAACTCGACGGAACCCGTGTCGCCTTCTATCTGCCCGAGCGGAACGTGGCCCTCACCTTCGACGTGCACGCGTACTTCACGATCCGGGACGACGAGGAGCGCACCGATCGCGTGATCCTCTGTGAACACGAGATGCCCGGGCGCCACCTCGGTCGCCGGCTCCCGTTCGAGGTAGCCGACGTTCACCTCGGACCCGAACCGGCGGCGTCGAGCGCGGTCGCCGCCGCGTTCGACACCCTCGAGTTGCCGACGACCGCCGACCAGGAGGCCGTCGAAGGGGCCTACCGCGAGAAGGTGAAGGAGACCCACCCGGACCAGGGCGGGAGTCGGGAGGCGTTCTCGGCGGTCAGGGAGGCGTACGCGACCGCGTTGGAGCACGCGAGCGACGACGGCACGACCGACGCCGAGGGCGCACCACGACGCCGGTCGACGCGCGGCCGCGGCTCCCGACGCCCGTGAGCGTCGGAGTCCCCGTCCGGTCGTCCGCTCCCCGGGATCGGACCGTCGGTTTCACCGCGAGATGCCGCCGTCCCTCTCGTCGATCACTCGCTCGACCTCCGCCGGAGTGACGACCGCGAGATCGCCGGCGATCGTCCGCTTGAGCGACGCGGTCGCGGCGCCCCACTCCAGCGCCTCGTCGACGCTTCCGCCATCGCAGCGCTTCGAGAGGAAGCCGCCGACGAACGCGTCGCCGGTGCCGATGGCGTCGAGCGTGTCGGCCTCGTACACCGGTTGTTCGAACACCTCGTCGTCGCGGAGCGCGAGCGCGCCGCTGTCGCCCCGAGTGACGACGACCGTCTCGAGGTCGAAGTCGGTCGCCAGCCCGTGGGCGATCTCGACGGCCTCGCCGTCGCGGTCGAGCACCGTCTCGGCGTCCCGCTTCGCGACGAACAGCGCGTCGACGTGCTCGAACAGGCCCGTCAGCGTCGCTCGGGCCTCCGCGTGGCTCCACAGCTTGCTCCGGTAGTTCAGATCGAGGCTCGTCGTGGCCCCCGCGGTCTCCGCGCGTTCGAGCACCGCCCGCGTCGTCTCGGCGGCGGCCTCGGACAGCGCCGGCGTGATCCCCGTGGTGTGGAACGCGGTCGTGTCGTCGAGGACGCCTAACGGGAGCTCCTCGGGCGTCACCGTCGTCACCGCCGAGTCGGCGCGGTCGTAGACGACGTTCGTGCCGCGGGGCTCGCCGCCGTGTTCGAGGTAGTACGTACCGAGGCGCGCGTCGTCGTCCCAGGCGACGCCCGTGCGGACGCCGTGGGCCCGTAGCGCGCCGACGACGCGGCGTCCCAACGGGGACCGCGGGAGCTTCGAGAGCCACACCGAATCCAGCCCCAGCGACGCGCCCGCGACGGCGACGTTGCTCTCGGCGCCGCCGACGCGCACGTCGAACTCCTCGGTCGTCTCCAGTCTGGTCCCCTGCGGCGGTGAGAGCCGCAGCATCGTCTCCCCGAACGTGACGAGATCGGTCATGCGCGAGGCGACGGCCGGGGCCACCAAGAAGGGTCTGGAAGCGCTTCGCCGCGAATCGTCCCCGTTCGGCCGTCGGCGTCGACGTCGCGGTCGCGGTGGTCCGACCCGTTCGGGTCTACTCCGCGCGTCGTTCGCCGTGGCCGGGGTAGTCGCGCTCGAACCGCTCCTCGATCTCCTCGCGCCCGAACTCCACGATCACCGGACGGCCGTGCGGGCACGCGTAGGGGTTTTCGCAGTCGTCGAGCGCGTCGAGCAGGTCGGCCACGCTGCCCTCGGTGAGCGAGGTATTGCCGGTAACCGACGGGTAACACGCCAGATCAGCCAGCAACGCGTCCGCGACCTCCGAGACGGGGCGGTCGCCGGCGGTTACCTCGTCGGCGAAGGCGGCGAGCACGTCCCGCAGCAGGTCCGGGTCCAGCGTCGCGTCGAACACCGCCGGGACCGCCGTCACCGCGACGGCGTGGCTCGGGGGGGCAGCGGCGTGGTCGTTCCCGCTGCGGTCACCCACGTCGGCGCCGTCTCCATCGTCGGCGTCGCCCTTCTGCCGCTCCGCGCGGAACCCGACCTCGCGCAGCGCCTCGCGGAACGTCTCGAACAGCTCCGACTCCCGGGCGGTCAGCTCCAACTCGACGGGCGTCGCGAGCGTCTGTGTCGGCGCCCCGTCGCCGACGGCGCCCCGGAGTCGCTCGTAGTTGACGCGCTCGTCGGCCGCGTGCTGGTCGAGCAGGACGAGGCCGGCGTCGGTCTCACAGACGACGTAGGTGTCGTCGTACTGGCCGAGCACGCGCATCGCCGGCAGCCGGTCGTGTTCGGTCCGCTCGTCGGTGGTGCCGCCCGCGAGCGTCGCCTGCGAGGGCGCACCCCACGTTCGGCTCCGGTTCCGGTCCGGCGCCGTCGACGCCGCGGAGTCGGAACCGGTGTCGACGGTCACGCCGTCCGTCGGCCCGTCGTTGTCCCCTCCGTCGCCGTCGTCCGCCTCGTCGCCGTCGGACTGCCACGCGCGCGGCGACGGCGCCCCGCCCGCGGTCGCGTCCGTCCGCCCGCGCTCGGGGTGGTCCGTCGGTCGGTCGGTCGCGTCGCCGCCGATGTCGACTCGCCACGCCGCGTCGTCGTCGTCGGCCGTGGTATCCGTGTCGGTCGGCTCGGCTCCGCTCGTGTCGGCCGACGCGTTCGAACCCGCGTCGCTCGGGGCGTCCGCGCCGTCGGCGGCGGGCGTCACGCCGTCGGTCGGCGCGTCGGCCGGATCCTCGGAACCAGCGGCGTCGGACCCGCCCCACGCGTCGAGCACGGAGGAGGTAGTCTCCGCGCCGGCGCTCGTCGCGTCGGCGGCTTCACCGTCGTCGCGGCTGTCGCCGGAGTCGGCAGCGTTGCCGGCGTCGGTCGGGTCGTCGGTGCCGTCCGCCTCCCGTCGGTCGCTCGCGGCGCGCTCGTGGTCGGTGCCGGCGCCGCCGACGACTTCGGGGTCGACGGCGGCCTCGTCGGGCGCCGAGCGCCCGCGCGGCGCCGACGATCGAACGAGGCCGTGCTCCAGCAGCGCGGCCCGAACGGCCTCGCGGACGGTCGCGACAACGTCGGCGTCGTCGTCGAAGCGCACCTCCGTCTTCCGCGGGTGGACGTTCACGTCGACGGCGACGGCCGGCACGTCGACGAACAGGACGGCGAAGGGGTAGCGGTCGGTGGCGAGTTGGCCGCCGTAGGCGTCGACGACGGCGCCGCGGAGGTCGCCGTCGCGCACCCAGCGGTCGTTCACGTACGTGGTGAGGTACTCCCGGCCCGCGCGGGTGGTCTCGGGGTGCGAGACGAGCCCCGAGACGGCCACCTCCCCGGAGTCGGACTCGTACGCCACGTCCACCATCGACTCGGCGACCTCGCGGCCGTACACCGCGAGCACAGCCGAGCGACGGTTCCCGTCGCCGGGCGAGGCGAACACCTCGCGGCCGTCGTGCTCCAGCGACACCGCGACGTCGGGGTTCGCGAGCGCGTACGCCGAGACGACGGCGCTGACGCGGTCGAACTCCGTGGCCGGCGTCCTGAGGAACTTCCGACGCGCGGGCGTGCGCCCGAACAGATCACGGACTTCGACGGTCGTGCCAACGGGACAGCCCGCCGGCCTCACCTCGCCGTCGTCGCCGTGGTCGACGACCAGCTCGGCACCGGTGGTGGCGTCCGGGGTCCGCGAGCGCACGGTCAGCTCCGCGACCGCGCCGACGGAGTAGAGCGCCTCGCCGCGGAACCCGAGCGTGGCGACGCCCGAATCGAGGTCGTCCATCCCGTCGAGCTTGCTGGTGGCGTGTTTCGCCACGGCCATCGGTATCTCCTCGGGGGGGATCCCCGCGCCGTCGTCGCGCACGCGGATCCCGTCGATGCCGCCGTTCTCGACGGCGACGGCGACCCTGGACGCGCCGGCGTCGAGGGCGTTCTCGACGAGTTCCTTCACGACGGAGGCGGGGCGCTCGACGACCTCGCCCGCGGCGATCTCGCGGACGGTACGGTCGTCGAGCGCGCGGATCTCCCCGGTCATCGCTCCAACGCTCGGGGGCGAAGGGTATCAATCCCGTGTTCGGACCCGCGATCGCGAACGAACCGAACTGTCTCCCCGATCGCGGTCGACACGATACGGCTCCACCCGCACGCGATTCTACGTGTTGAAAACTTCGACGGACCGATTAAATACTCCCTCCGCATCGCCTCGGATACGCAGATGAGCCGGAGCGGGACACAACAGGGAGTGGGACCCCGGGAGGACGAGCGGGAGCGATCGTCGAAGGCCGAGCTGGTGTTGACGCCGCCGGGGCCGGAGCGACGGACGACGGCGAAGCGACAGGCGGTCGCGGGGTACGTCGAGCATCCCACGGTCGTGGAGTTCACGTACGACACGGACCCCGCCACGCTGCACGAACGCTGGCGCGCCGAGGTCGGCGCCCCGCCGTGTCACATGGTCGTCGACGCGTCCGGAACGGGCGAGGTTCCCGGGCCACGGGTCGCCGCCGACGGCGGCTCCTTCGCCGTCGAGGGAGCCCACCCGCAGGACCTCACCGGACTGTGCATGAAGTGGCAGGACGCGCTGGAGGAGGCCAACGGCCGGGGGAACCTGTTCGTCGCGTTCGACTCGGTGACCGCGCTCCTCCAGTACGTCGACCTCGGCGTGGCCTACCGGTTCCTCCACACGCTCGTCACCGGTGTCCACCGCGCCGGCGCCCGCGCGCAGTTCTACCTCGACCCGAAGGCGCACGACGAGCGGACGGTCTCCACGGTGCAGGGACTGTTCGATGCGGTCCGGCGGATCAGCTGACCGGCTGGGGCCGTCGGTCCGCGATACGCAGATTTCTCACCCCCGCGTATCGGCGAGTATGACCCTCCGACGACGGTTCGCCGACATCGACGCCGTCTGGGAGCGCCACGCCGATCCGAGGAGCGGCTGGTCGCGGCTGCTCGCGACTCCGCTGATCCTTCTCGCGGTGTACCGCCGAAGCGGGCGGCTCCTCGCCGTTGCACTCGGCTGGACGGTGGTGAACTCGGTGGCCTTCCCGAGGGTCGACCGCGGGACCGACCGACCCTCGGTCATGACCCGCGGCGTCGACGCCGAGCGCGCCTGGCTCCGCGACGATCTCGACCCCGGCCCGTGGAAGCGGCTCAACGGCCTCTCGGCGGCGCCGTTCGCCTACGCCGTATACGCTGCCTACCGGCGTCAGCCGGTCCGAGCTACCATCGCCGGCGCCGTCTCGATGGCGCTGAAACTCGCGTTCGTCCTCGGGATCGCCCGGCGCGACGCGAGACGGCGAGCCGGGGTGCGCGACGACTGAGCGTCCGTCCGTCCACACCGTCGACAGCGACCTCCCTCGGCGCGAGCCCTACCGCTCACTCACCGAGGAAGTTCCACTTCCTCCCCGTCTTGCGGTTTCACCGCTCGACGTTCGGGAGGTCTACGGCCTCCCCTGCTCGCGGCTGCGCCGCTCACGGGTCACTCCGTTCCCCGTTCGCCTCTCGTGGCCTCCCTTCGGTCGGCCACGCCCCGCTCGCTCACCGAGGAAGTTCCACTTCCTCGCCGTCCGCGTACACGGTCGGCTCGGTCACGATCCCGTCGAGGTGCAGCGGCGCATCGGTGTCGCCGCCGATCCCCGCGTCGTCGCCGATGGCGATGTGTACCGTGCCGGCGGCCTTCTCGTCGAGCAACACAGAGCCAACCAGATCCGTGACGCCGACGTTCGTTCCGATGCCCAGTTCCGCGAGGTTGTACGCGTCCTCGCCGACCTCCTCGGCGGCCGCATCGACCTGCTCGCGGACCTCGCCGTCGGATATCTCGGTGACGAAGCCGTCCTCGACCTCGAAGCGGAGTTCCCGCCCGTCAAGCAGCCCGTGGGGCATCATCGTCCCGTCGACGACGTAGGTTCCGTTCGCGTCCTCTGGACTGACGAACACCTCCCCCGCCGGGAGGTTCGAGAACGACCCCGGCTCGCTCACGTCGCCGGTGTCCGACAGGAACTCGCGGTCTCCGGGTTCGAAGGTGATGTCCGTTCCCGCCTCCGTCGTGACGCGGATCTCGTCGGCGCCGTCGACCTGCGCGCGCACGTCGGCGCAGTGCTGTGCGATAGCCTCGTAATCGGCGTCGAGGCCGGCGACGAACACGTCGCGGGTGATCCCCGGCAGCGTCGCGCCGCGGGCGCCGGCGTCGCAGGCGGCGCCGCGGGCGCGGGTGTGGCTGAGGCTCTTCGTCGTCGGCGCGAGAAAGGCGTCCGCGTCCCGCATCGCGGCGGCCACGGGAGCCGGCGGCTCCTCACCGTGTTGGGCGGCGGGCGGGTAGCGGACGATACTCGCGTCGGCGGTCACGTCGCTGGCGACCGCATACAGCGCCTCGCCGATCGATTCGCGCTTGTCGTCGGTGAGGACAGCGAGCGACTCGTCGTCCCCCAGATCGAGACACTGGTGGATCGCCGTTTCTGCCGCGGAACGGAGGTCGTCGTCCATACCGACGCTGTGCTCCGATCCGATTTGGACCTGTCGGAGCGGCGATCGGACCGGCGCACCAGCCGCTGCTCCCCGCACCCGGCGTCGGCCACGAGGGCGGACGGTTCCCCGAATTTCCGGCGCTTACTCGCTCTGTAGTAGTTTTCTGATTACTCGACCCGTAACGATTAACCTCGGCCACGAGGGACCATCCGACAATGATCCAGGTTGGCGTCAACGGGTACGGCACGATCGGGAAGCGCGTCGCCGACGCGGTGGCCGCACAGCCCGACATGGCGCTGACGGGCGTCGCGAAGACGCGCCCGAACTACGAGGCGGAGGCGGCAGTCCGGAAGGGGTACCCGCTGTACGCCGCGATCCCGGAGCGAGCGGACCTGTTCCACGATGCCGGCATCGACCTCGCCGGCGAGGTCGAGGACATGGTGATGACCGCCGACGTGATCGTCGACACGACACCCTCCGGCATCGGCGCCGACAACCGCGAACTCTACGAGCGCTACGACACGCCCGCCATCTTCCAGGGCGGCGAGGACGCCGACGTGGCGGACGTGAGCTTCAACGCCCGCTCGAACTACGACCTCGCGAGGAGTGACGACGTCGACACCGCCCGCGTCGTCTCCTGTAACACGACCGGACTCTCGCGGCTGCTCACGCCGCTGGTCGAGTCGTACGGCGTCGAGAAATCGCGCGTCACGCTGGTCCGTCGCGGCGGCGACCCCGGGCAAACCTCCCGCGGCCCGATCAACGACATCCTCCCGGACCCGGTGACGATCCCCTCTCACCACGGACCGGACGTGAACACCATCATCCCCGACGTCGACATCGACACGCTCGGCGTGAAGGTACCGGCGACGCTGATGCATCTCCACTCAGTGAACGTGACGCTCGAGGAGGCGCCCTCGGCCGACGAGGTGCGCGACCTGCTCTCGGCGGAGCCGCGGCTGTTTCTCGTCCCCGAGGAGACGGGGATCGACGGGACGGGGAAGCTGAAGGAGTTCGCGATGGACACCGGCCGCCCGCGGGGCGACCTCTGGGAGAACTGCATCTGGGAACACTCGGTGTCGATGGAGGGCCGCGACCTGTACCTGTTCCAGTCCATCCACCAGGAGTCGGACGTGATCCCGGAGAACATCGACGCGATCCGGGCGCTCCTCGACTGGGAGGACCGCGAGACGAGCATGGCGACGACCGACGAGACGCTCGGCGTCGGGCTCGAATCGCTGTTCGACGGGCAGCGGCAGCGAGTGGTCCCGAAAAGCAACAGCGACGACTGAGGCGAGGTCTGCGGGCCGAGCCGCCCACGAACAAAGCGAAGCCGACCGACGTGGAGGCCTCGGGAATACGGCGGCGGACTCTCCGGGGTCCGCCGTCCACGAACGCGCGGGACGCGGGCGAAACGAGGCGACGGAAGAACGGCGGAGCGGTCCCCGTGCCGCGGTTGTCTACCCCAGATTGTGGACGGTCACGTCCCCGGACGCAGTGTCGACGAGCATCGCCGCGGGCTCCTCCTCCCGGCCGGGGATCGGCACGCCGCCCGGGTTGAGATGGGTCGTCTCGTCGCGCTCCTCGTGGACGCGCTCGTGGGTGTGCCCGCGACAGACGTAGTCGTAGCTCCCGCTCGCGAGCAGGGCGTCGACGATCGGCTCGCTGGTTCCGTGGTAGACGGCGAACTCGGTGCCGCCGAGCGTCAGCTCCGCGAACTCGCCGTGGTAGGTTCCGAACGTCTCGACGACGTCGGCGAGCGCCCACTCGCCGTCGTTGTTGCCGCGGACGGCGTGAAACTCCCAGTCGGCGTCCGAGCCGTCGACCGCATCCGGATCGAACGGGGTCGCCGAGAACGGCGCGACCACGTCGCCGCAGTGGATCACCGCGTCGACGCCGGCGGTCTCGAACGTCTCGATCGCCGCTTCGACGTACCGTGCGTTGTCGTGGGTGTCGGAGACGACGCCGACGAGCATGACCGTCGGATCGCGACGCCACGTAATCAATCATCTGCCTGCGCCGACGCGACCGCAGCGGGAGCTCGGCGTGGCTACGCGTCGCGCTCCGCGCTTCGGATCAACAGTTCCACCGCGGGCAACGGCTCGCCGGTGAGCGCGCGGATGTACGCGCCGCCGGCGATGGACACGTGCGAGAAGTCGTCCTCGTCCATTCCGTACATCCCGATGGCGCGGGAGGTGTCGCCGCCGCCGACGACCGAGAAGCAGTCCGTCTCGGCGATCGCCTCCAGCACGCCCACCGTACCGACGCTGAAGCGCTCGTCCTCGAAGACGCCCAGCGCACCCTTCACGAACACAGCCTCGGAGTCGCGGACGATCGCCTCGTAGTCGGCGACGGTGTCGCTGCCGACGTCGAGGAACGACTGTGTCTTCTCGACGATATCGTCGACTGCGATCTCGGCGCGCTCGCCGTCGTCGTCCTCGTAGGCGAGATCCGACGCGAGCATCACCTGGTCGCGGCGCTCATCGAGTACCGTGCAGATCGTCTCCTCGTTGGCGTCCCACTGCTCGTCGAACAGCTCGGTGTCCACGTCCTCGCCGACGGGGTAGCCCGCCGCGCGGAGGAACAACTCGCCGGCGACGCCCCCGAGGAGGAATTCGTCGACTTTCCCGTCGAGCGCCTCCATCACGCCGATCACGTCGGTCGCCTTCGTCCCCCCGACGACCATCGTCACGCTCCCGTCGAACTCCCGTTCCGCGATGGCGGTGTTTGCTTCGTACTCCGTCTCCATGACGCGACCCGCATAGCTCGGGAGCGTCAGCGGGAACCCGACGAGCGAGGCGTGCTTGCGGTGCGCCGCCGAGTAGGCGTCGTTGACGTACGCGTCGAACTCGGGCGCGAGCGTCCCGACGAAGTCGCTCGCGGCGTGTTCCTCGGGGTCCTTCTCCGGCAGCTCGTCGTCGGTCATTCGGGTGTTCTCCAGCAGGAGCACGTCACCGGCGTCCAGATCTCGGACGGCGGCGACCGCCTCATCGCGGAAGGTGTCGGCGACGAACTCCACGTGGACGCCGGCGTGATCGGCGAGGATGTCGGCGTGCTGCTCCAGCGAGACGAAGGTGTCCCTCCCGGGGCGACCCTGATGCGCCATGAGCGCGACGCGGTGGCCGGCCTCGGCGAGTTCCGCGACGGTCTCGGCGTGGCGGGAGAACCGACGGTTGTCCTGGACGACGCCGTTCTCGACCGGGGAGTTGAGGTCGAGGCGGACGAGGACGCGCTGCTCGGCGGGGAGGTCGTCGAGGGTGCGGAAGGAACTCATCACCCGGGACGTCGACGGTGATCGACTTAGAAGGCGCGGATGACGCCAGCGCAGTCGCTCGAACGGTGGCGAACAGGTGGCCGTGCTCGGGGCGGGACGGAGCCGGTGTGGATGCCGGATCGGTCGTCAGAACGCGCCGTCGGGCCACGCAACCGCGTCCCGGCGCGCCGTCTCGGTTAGCGCATCGGCGGTGCTGGTGCGGTATCGCTGAAGAAGGTTCACCCGCTTGCTTCGCTCGGTTCGCGGGTCAGCCTCGCCTCGATCGTGGGCGGCTCGGGCCACGCGGCTTCGCCGCGCACACCTCGCCGTTCACGAGACCTGTGGTCTCGTGAGCTCACAAATCGCAGAGCGATTTGTAAACGCCGTTCCTCCGAGGTCTCGGTCGCTCGCTGCGCCCGCTCCCTCGACCTCGCCTCAGTCGTCGCTGGCTTCCGCCTCGGTCCGCGAGGTCCGCTCCGCCGCGCGGTCGATGAACTCCTGCGGGAGTTCGTCGATCTCGCCGGCCTGCACGCCCCACAGGTGCCCGTAGAGGCCGTCCTCGCTCAACAGCTCCTCGTGGCTGCCGCGCTCGGCGATCCGGCCGTCCTCCAGCACGATGATCTGGTCCGCGTCCTTGATCGTCGAGAGGCGGTGGGCGATGGCGAACGTCGTCCGGTCCTCGGTGAGTTTGTCGATGGAGCGCTGGATGAGCATTTCCGTCTCCGTGTCCACGTCGGAGGTCGCCTCGTCGAGCACGAGGATATCCGGGTCCTTCAACATCGCACGGGCGATGGAGAGCCGCTGGCGCTGCCCGCCGGAGAGCTTCACGCCGCGCTCGCCGATCTCGGTGTCGTACCCCTCCGGGAGGTTCGTGATGAACTTGTGCGCCTCCGCCGCCTTCGCGGCCTCGACGATCGCTTCCTCGTCCGCCTCGAAGGTGCCGTAGGCGATGTTGTCGCGGACCGTCCCGTAGAACATGAACGTGTCCTGGCTCACGTAGCCGAGCGACTGCCGCAGGCTCGGGATCGTCACGTCGCGGATGTCCTGGCCGTCGATCGTGATCGAGCCCTCGTTCACGTCGTACATCCGGAGGAGGAGCTTGAGGACGGTCGACTTGCCGGCCCCGGTCGGGCCGACGAGCGCGAGGGTGTCGCCGCCGTCCACCTCGAAGCTGATGTCGTCGACGATCGTCTCCTCCTCGTCGTAGCCGAACGTCACGTCGTCGTAGACGACCTCGCCGTCGTCGACGACGAGGTCCTCGGCGGCCGGGTCCTCGACGATGCGCGAGGGCGTGTCCATCAGGCCGAACAGGCGGGCGCTGGACGCGCGGGCGCGCTGGTACATGTTGATGATGGAGCCGAACTGCGCCATCGGCCAGATGAACCGCTGGGTGTAGAGGATGAACGTGGTGAACACGCCGACGGTCAACTCGTCGCCGCCAGTCAGCCAGAACGGCGCCTCGCCGAGCACCCAGAGGCCGCCGACGCCGAAGGTGATGACGAACCCGATCCCGGCGATGACACGCAGCGCGGGGAAGAACTTGATCCGAGTGGTGATCGCGTCCCAGTTGGCGTCGTAGTAGTCGTACGAGACGTCGTCGACGCGCTCGGACTCGAACCCCTCGGTGTTGAACGTCTTGATCACCTTGATGCCGCCGAGGTTGTTCTCCAGCCGGGAGTTGAGGTGGCCGACCGTCTTGCGCACGTCGGCGTATTTCGGCTGGATCACGTCGATGAACTTCCAGGTCACGACGGCGATGACGGGTACCGGAAGCAGCGAGATGATCGCCAGCCGGGGGTTGAGCCAGAACATGATTCCCGCGATCCCGAGCACCATCACCGACAGCCGGAACGCGGAGTTCATGCCGTCGTTGAGGAACCGCTCCAGTCGATTCACGTCGTTCGAGAGCACGGACATCATCTCGCCGGTCTGCTTCTCGGCGAAGAAGTCCATGTTCAGCCGCTGCATCTTGTCGTAGGTGTCCGTCCGGATGTCGTGTTGAATGTTCTGCGCGAAGGAGTTCCAGCCGTAGTTGCGGATCCAGTGGAACACCGACCCGCCGAAGAACGCGAACGCGATGATACCCACGGTGAACAGCAGTTGGTCCCGAGGGCCCGTCGGGATGACGCTCGCGGGCACCAACGGGAGGTCGAACGGGATGTTCTGCTCGAACACGGCGTCGATCGCGATCCCGAGGAGAAGCGGCGGGAGCAGATCGAGCACACGTGCGGCGACGCTACCGAAAAAGCCCAGCCCGAAGTGCCGGAGGTTCCTGGACCCGTACTCCGAGAACAACCGCTTCATCGGATTATCCGTCTTCTCACGGATATCCTCGAAGGGGTCGTCCTCGTCGGAGGGATGACTCATTACGTATTCACAGCGACACCAACACCCTAAACGGTTCGCTTCGAACCGAAACATAGCCGGGTCCGGCGCGGTCGCCTCCGCCACGCCCCGCGGCGGCGACGCTCAGTAGTCGCCGGCGATCTCGACGGTATCGCCCTCACACACGCCGTGGTCGTTCGTCCAGCCGTACGGCACTTCGAGCACGTACTTCCCGGTTCCGCGGTAGCGCGCGAGGTCGGACCCGCTCGTTCCCTCGGGCGGGAGTTCCGCGTGGTGGATCCGGGTGATCGTGCCGTTGGCGGCGACGAACACGATGTCGATCGGGAACGCCATGTCGCGCATCACGTACGCGTGCCGGTCCTCGGTGTCGTGGACGAACAGCATTCCCTCGTCGGGCCCGAGCGACTCGGTGTCGGAGAGTCCGGTGTAGCGCTTGTCGAAGGTGTCGGCGACGCGCGCGTCCACGCTGCCGAGTTCGGTGCCGCTCCCGTCGACGACGGTGACGGTCGTGCGCTCGTACTCGCCGTCGTTCGCGACGTTCGCGACGGTGCCGGTGCAGCCGGCGAGCACGACCAGCAGCGCGAGGAGCGCGGGGGCGACGCGGCGACGGACGGTCATACGGGTACTGTCGAGCGCGGAACTGGAAAGCGTATCGGGCAAAAGGTAAGCGTTATTCGAGCGCGGCCGGTGTGTCCGGGTACGGGCTCGTGGTCTAGTGGTTATGACGCTTCCCTTACAAGGAAGAGATCGGTGGTTCAACTCCGCCCGAGCCCAGTCGAGTGCCGAGCGGAGCGAGGGCCGGGACGTTCTGCGAGGCGGAGTCTGAAGCAGGGAGTGAAGCGAGCGCCGCGAGCGGAACGACCGTGGTTCAACTCCGCCCGAGCCCAGTTCTCGCGGCCACACCGCGACGAGCGAAGCGAGGAGCCGTGGCCGCGTGCATGGCGTCAGCGGTGTTGAACCAGACGAGTCGCAGCCCGGGAAGCGAGCGGTACGAGGTCGAGCGAAGCGAGACCTCGATGCGAACGGGGAACGAAGTGACCCGTGAGCGTCGCGAGCGACCCGGAACGTCTCGGCGTGGTTCAACTCCGCCCGAGCCCAGTTCTGCCGCCGACACGAGAGGAACGAAGCGAACTCGTGAGCAGGGAACGACAGTGACCGCGTCCAACCCGTCCGAGCCCACTTCGTCAGTTCCGGACCGTCGCCGACGAGGTACCGAGCGAGGAGTTACTCCGCGGGAGCGGCGTCCGCGTACGGGAAGTTCCCGATCGTCTCCTCGCGGAACGCCTCCTCGTCGAAGGAGTACTCGCCGTCGAAGAAGTCCATCAGCGTGTGGGTGTCACGCATCGCGTTCTTCAGGCACGTCGAGGCACCCGGCGACGGCGTGATGTTAAAGACGATGTCCTTGCCGACGATCTTCGCCTCGCCCATGTCGAGGGACCGTTTCTCGGTGTCGACGATCTGCGGGCGGACCCCGCCGTACCCCTTGGCGCGCTCGATGTCGTCGAGTTCGACGCTCGGGACGACCTTCTGGACCTCCGGGAGGAACTGCTTCGTCCCCACGACCGGGAGGTCGTACACGAGGTTCTGGAGCACGTACGGCAGGAGGATCCGGTCCGCGAGGATGTTGGCGTAGCTGAGGAACGACGCCGCGTTGAGGCCGAACACGTCGAGGAAGTCCGACACCGTCGAGAGGCGCCCGCGTTCGAGTGCGGGGACGAGCTTCGCGGTCGGACCGAACCGCGTCACGCTCGGGTCGTGCACGTCCGCGTCGCCGTGGACGGCCGCGAAGGGGAGCTTCTTCATCTGCAGCGTGTACACCTTTCCGTTCAGGAGGTCGTCGGCGAGGAAGAAGCTGCCGGCGACGGGCAACAGGACCTTGTTCTGGCCGTACCCGAGCCGTTTCGCCATCTGGAGGCTGTGCGAGCCGGCGGCGACGACGGCCACCTGCGAGTCGACCCGACCGCCGGACGTCTCGAACGTGTAGCCGTCGGGTGTCGGCTCGACGGAAGTGACCTCGGTCCCGGTCTTCACGTCGACGGTCGCCTCCTCGCGGGCCTGCTCGACAAACGACTTCGTCGTTTTCCCGTAGTCGACGACGTAGCCGTCGGGCGTCTGCAGCGCGAGCATCTCCGTGTCCGGATCGCGTCCCTCGACGACCTTCGGCTCGATCTCGTCGATCTCGTCGCGGCCGATCGGTCGGAGCTTCGGGAAGAGGTCCCCGAACCCGTTGTCGTGGTAGCGCTGCTCCAGCTTCGCGACTTCATCGTCACCGACGCCGAGCACCATCTTGCTGCGCTTGGCGTGCATCTCTCGGTCCGCGTCGTGGTTCTCGAGGTAGCCGGCGAGCAGCTCGGCGCCCTCCTTCACCTCCTCCGCCTTCTCGAGGGTGTAGTTGGTCTCGATGTCCCCGAAGTGCAGGGTCTGGGAGTTGTTCGTGTGGTGGGAGTTGATCGCGGCGATCTCCGGCTCTTTCTCGATCAGCGCGATCGACTCGATGTCGGTGAACTTCGCCGTCGTGTACAACAGCGAGGCACCGCTGATACCTCCGCCGACGATAACGAGGTCGTACGTGTCGGACATTGTGGTGGGTGCTATGTCGACTGCGACACCGAAAGCAAATAACTCATCTTCTTTGCGTCCGTTATTGCTCTCTCGATCGTTGCGCACGAACCGCTAGCTGTTCCGTCATATTTCGTCTACGACACGACGTACAACGGTCCGAAGGATATCATCAGCGTCAGCGGAATTCGTCCGGACGAACCATGCGTGAGCGAGAGACGTGGACGTCACGAGTCGGCTTTATTCTCGCCGCCGTCGGCAGCGCGGTGGGGCTCGGAAACATCTGGTCGTTCCCCTTTCAGACGGCATCCAACGGCGGGGCCGCGTTTCTCGTCGTCTACCTAGTGGCGGTGTTTCTGATCGGGTTCCCCGTGATGCTCGGCGAGTTCGTCATCGGGCGGCGAAGCGAGCGCAACGCCGTCGAGGCGTTCCGGGCGCTCGGCTTCGGCGAGTGGTCGTTCGTGGGTGGCCTGGGTGTCCTCTCGTCGTTCGTGACGCTCGCGTTCTACAGCGTCGTCGGGGGATGGGTGTTGAGCTACATCGTCGGCAGCGTCACCGGCGGATACCTCGGCGACGCCGGCGCCTACTTCGGGACCGTCTCCGCGGGTCCGATCGCGGTCGCCGCCCACGCGGTGTTCATGGCCCTGACCATCGGGATCGTCGCGCTCGGCGTCACCGACGGCATCGAGCGCGCGACGAAGCTGATGGTGCCCGCGATATTCGTCCTTCTGGGCGGGCTCGCCGTCTGGGTAAGCACCCTCGACGGCGCGAGCGAGGGGTACGCGTACTACCTCTCGCCGGACGTGGGCGCGATCACGGGCGACCTCGCCGGGATCGTACCCCCGGCCGTCGGGCAGGCGTTCTTCACCCTCTCGCTCGGGTTCGGCGCGATGATCGCCTACTCGTCGTACCTCGGACGCGACGACAGCCTCCCGGCCGACGGGTCGGCGATCGTCGTCGTGAATACGTTCGTCGCGCTGCTGGCGGGCTTCGTCGTCTTCCCGGTCCTGTTCGCGATCGAGGGCTCGATTCCCGCCTCCGGCGGGGCGGGCACGGCCTTCACGGCTCTCGCCGGCGCGTTCAGTCAGATTCCCGGCGGCCAGGTCATCGGCCTCGGCTTCTTCGTCGTACTCCTGTTGGCCGCGCTCTCCAGTTCGATCAGCCTCCTCGAGGTTCCCACGTCGTTCCTCGCCGACCGAACCGGATACGACCGGATCCCGACGGCCGTGGGCCTCGGCGTGTTCGTCGCGCTCGTCGGCGTGCCGACCGCGCTCGACACCGGGGCCCTCGGCTGGTACAACGACGTCGTGTTCAATCTCCTGTTGCCGCTTGCGGTGCTGTTCATCTCGCTGTTCGTCGGCTGGGTCGCCGACGACCAGTTGGCCGCGGAGCTGAACCTCGGGAGCTCGTTCGGGAGCGGCTTCTCGGCGGTCTGGCTGTGGTGGATACGGATCGTGATCCCGGTCGCCATCTGGGGGACGCTGTTGCTCGGGATCCAGTCGCTGCTCGTAAAAGCGGGGATCCTCGCGGCTCCCGTCGTTCTCGGATAGTCGATCCGTGCCCGCTGTCCGCTCGTCTTGACGCCCGACGGTCCCCGAGTCGCCGAACTCGGGGTACCCCGGGTCGAGCCGGACGAACGGCACCGTCTCCTTTTGTCCACAGGGACGCTACGTCCCGTCGATGTACGAACGCACTCGCGGGGGGAAGTCGCGATGAACCTGAAGGCGGTCGCGGTCGTCGGTATCGTCGTTCTCGCCGTCGCGGTCGGCGGCGCAGCGGCGTTCCTCGCCGGGATCGGTCCGTTCGGCGACACCGGCGGTGGCTCGTCCGACGCCGTGACCGAGACGCCGGCGTCGACCGGGACAGTGTACGGCGATACCGGCGGCTCGTCCGGCGATAGTGACGGCGGGAGCGACGGTGAGACGACCACCTCGGACGGGACGACCAGCGTCGAGTCGGTGCCGCCGTACACGTTCGTCGTGGAGAGCATCGAGGAGTGCGGCCAGACCTGTCGGGACGTGACCGTCCAACTCGACAACAACCGCAACGAGACGGCGACGGGCGTCAGCGTCTACACGCGGATCTTCGCCGGCAACTCCACCGACTCCGGCGACATGGTGTGGGAAGGGACCCGCGATGTGGGATCGCTCGCGCCGGGGGCTTCGACCACCGAGACGAGCAGAGTGGAGCTCTCGTACGCCGAGGGGTATCAGATCCAGCAGGCCGACGGGTGGATCACGATCCTCACCACCGTTGAGTCCGACGACGTGACGATCACGTTCAAGGAGCGTCGTCAGGTGCTGTGACCGCGGGCCCGCGTACGATTCGAAACGCTTTTTCATACCGCCGAGGTTCGTTGAGACGCGCCGCCTTAGCTCAGATTGGGAGAGCACTCGACTGAAGATCGAGCTGTCCCCCGTTCAAATCGGGGAGGCGGCATATTTTGAGACGGCGAGCGGAGCGAACCGTCGAGAAACCGACGCCGAGCCGATTTGAGCACGGAAGTCGCAGCGCGCGAACGAAGTGAGCGCGACCGTCTTCCGGAGGTTCAAATCGGGGAGGCGGCATTAGACACAGAGTTCAAATGCCTGCGGCGCTGCGCGGGCAATTTTCCAGGGTTTCTTGGAGCCGATTCACCGACCGCGAGCTGCGACTGTGGGTGCACTTCGATCCACACAGGTGGTACTGCGCAGTGGATCTCGAATGCGTACTCAGGTACGTACCCGTGTACATACTCAGGTACATGAGTGACTACCTGGCTTCTGGTGTCACTCAGAACTCACCAAAATACGGGCCTACTCACGTACCGTGGCAGCGGAATCAAGTCCGACGGGTCGTCCCTGCTCCCACTCGACAGCGAGGACTGCGTCTCGAAGCGAGGTGGGTCTGCGCTCGACGACGTCCAGCGGATGTGAGTCGATGAACTGCGCTGGTTCGTGGGCGACGGGCGTCGCGCCGTCGTTGACTTGCAGATGCACTGGGCCGAGGTCATCGTGCGTGTCGTCCTGATGCCAACCAACCAGCAGACTTCGGTCTGGCTCGATCCAGTTGAACCAGTAGTACTCGTGCTGCTCTCCAGTCTGTAGTTGAAACCCGATCTCGATCCGCGCAGCCGTCACCGGGTACTCGTCGTCGTCGTCCAAGAACTGCCGCGGGTTCACGTCGGCGACGACCCGGTACGAGCCGGCTTCGCGGGGTTCGACACGCCGCCGTCGAACGTTCTCGAACGTACAGCTGAGTCGGTTCCGGATGCGGTCGTGGAGCCGCTTGCTCTGCACGTTCGCTCGATTAGCGAGGAAGACAACCATTAGGCGAGTGTCGAGGGAGAGTCGGTCCGCGGTGAAGAGAGCTCGATAACATCATCATACAGTTGGAGGGCGTGTTTCACGAGCCCGAGTTCCGTATTGATCGCTTCCCACGTGGCGATCACGTTGCGACGCTCACGAAGCTCCGCAGCCGAGAGTTCCTCGTCAGCGAGTTGCTCCCGGAACTCGTCAAGTGAACTAACGTCGTACTCCGTCGCCAGCTCTTCCTGTTCCTCCTTCAGCTCCGTGAGCTGGCTCTCCAGTTCGTCACGTGAGTGAGCCTCGATCAGGTCCGTCACTTCGTCGAAGAGCATCCGGACGGGGTTCAGGTCGTAGGCTTTCGTCCCGTCGACCGTCGTTTCCGTGACCCAGTCGTCACTCTGCAGTCGCTGGAGTTCATCGTCGGCTGTCGCGCGCGAGACGTCCGCCTGATCTGCGATCTCCTGCACCGGCGTTGGCTTGTCCAGCAGCTCCACGACGTGCCGAACGCGCTCACGCCCGCTCAGACGCTCCGTCCACGACCCCGAATTAGGTTGAGCCATCCGTACTGGCTCTTGGATCCGACAGCTCAAATAATTTGGTGCAAATTATATATTCAAATGACGCGGATGCAGTCGCGGGAAAACGACGGGTCTCTGGAAATAGATTGTCCAACGCCATCTGGTTTCACGCGGGATATGTTCAGATGCTGCGAGGCGGAATCCGTCCCGTCGACGACACTCCGAACGTCGTAGCGACTTCCACACGGCAACTCGTCCGGTGCCGAGGGCCAACGCTATCTGACTGGTGCCCGAGCGTCGATCCGAATGACCGACGTACCCGAGTCCCGATTCGCTCGCTTCAAACGCCCGCTCCTGCCCCTGATGAGTCTTCTCTACGTCGCCGCCGGCGTACTGCACTTCCTCGCACCGAAGCCGTTCGAACGGATCGTTCCCCGAGAGTTGCCCGCTCCGCGGGCGCTCGTCTACCTCTCCGGTCTGGCGGAGATCGCGCTCGGTGTCGGGGTCCTGGTTCCGCGGACGCGCCGACGCTCCGCGAAAGGCTTGGTCCTGCTACTGCTTGCAGTGTTCCCGGCGAACGTCAATATGGCCGTCCGCGACGCGGGCGGGAACCCGCTCCCCGAGCGCGCCGAGGGACTCTACGACGCGGCGCTGTGGCTTCGACTCCCGCTACAGGGACTGCTGATCGCGTGGGCGTGGTGGTACGCGCGGGCCGACCCCGAAGACGCCGAGTGACACCGGGGTTCAGAGACCGTCCCTGGCGGGTGCCCGTCCGGTGTCGCGTACTCGGACCTGACTGGGTGGTCTCCCGCCCGGTACGGGGTCGGTCGATCGCGAGCGGACCGAGCGTCAAGACACCCGCACGGAGGCCTCGGCTCGGTCCGCGAGCGCGTTCATCGGCCGGATCTCCAGGGCGTCGCTCGGCAGCGATCCGAGGTACTCGAGATACGTCGACACTACCGCCCACTGGTGTTCGTTGCTCAGATCGTAAAGGTGACACCAGAGGTGGAGCGAGCCGCCGGTGGCGATCGCGCGCTCGGTACTTCGTCGGAGGTAGTACTGGTGGACGCGCTTTCTGACCGCCAGCGGGAACGCGCGAAACAGTCGCGGCGCAGGGGTCCGGCCCGACGGCAACGACGACGCTGTCAGCGACGGGTACGTCGTACAGTACGTTTCGACGACCCCGTCGACGACGGCGGTGTCCCAGAGCGGGTGGGGCCCGACGGTGAGTTCTCGGAAGCGACTCACACGACTTCCGTCGTCGGTCGGGATCGCGTACCGCGCGACTCGAACCCCGTGTTCGCACAGGAGCCCGTTCGGCGGTCGCGAGTGCCGCGGCGGGACGAGGGACCGGACCGGCTCGCCCAGCCGTTCGTGGAGCGCTATCGAGGTTTCGAGCTCGTGGTCCACCAGTTCGCGCGGTTCGGTTCCACACAGGACATGCGAGAAGGTGTGGGTGCACAGCTCGTGGTCGACCTCGGCGGCACGGACCTCGCGGGCCATGTCGGGCGCGTAGTACAGCGGGTCGGTCTCCGCGTCGGTGCCGGGGTCCGCGGCGAACCACCCGTCGTCGTACGGGCCGGCGTGGTATCCGTCACACTCCTCCAGCAGGAGATGGCCGACGATGTTGAACGAGATGGGGACGCCACACTCGTCGGCTTTCGCGAGGAGCTTTCGGAGGTAGCGCCGCTCCTCGGAGCCGTCGGGCGACAGGTGGTCGTGACCCTGGAGGTCGTGAACGCCCCAGCCGAGCTCGATCTCCATGCTCAGCGTCAGGGTTGCGGGATCGGAAGCGGATCGCTGGTCCGACTCCCGACCGTTCGATCGGGCCGGGTCGCCTGCGGACGGGTCGGCTCGGTCGGCGGACGACCGACGGATACGACGGCTCAAGCTGTCGGCGGTACTCGGGGTTCCGACTTTAGTAGTCACCACGTTACCCGACTACAGCTCGGTTCGAGCGACCCCCTCGGAAGGGACACCGCTCGTGGATTCCGGTAGTCTCGGACTAATTGTCGGGAAAAGTCGTTTTTCCCGCGGATCTTATGCCCCCGCTCGGCGAAGCCGAACCGGACTATGACGAAGCTCGCGATCACGCTCAGTCGGAGCGCGGACCGGTCGTTCGAGGAGTTCCGGCAGTACTACCGCGATGAGCACGCGTCGCTTGCAGCGGATCTCCCCGGACTGGAGCGGTACACCGTCTCGTTCCCGGCGGATCCGGAGTCGGCGTCGTACGACGCGCTCGCGGAGCTGTACTTCCCGGACGACGAGACGATGGCGGCGGCGTTCGACTCCGACCTCGGCCGCGAGGTCGCCGCCGACGCCGAGACGTTCGCCGACATGGACGCCGCCGAGCGCGTCGTCCTCGAGGAGGACGTCGTCGTCGACTGATCGCGGGGTCGGCACCGGCCGAATCGCAACGAACGGGCTGTTCGTGTCCCGCACGGACGCGAATTCGCCGACGCGAGTGGGTCGTTCACACGCGCACCGATGACTCGGAAGGGTTAACCGTTGCCCGCCGCTCGTACCGTGTATGGCAACTGGGAAGGTCGACTTCTTCAACGACACCGGCGGCTACGGATTCATCGAGACTGAGGACGCGGACGAGGACGTGTTCTTCCACATGGAGGACGTTGGCGGTCCTGACCTTGAGGAAGGGCAGGAAGTCGAGTTCGACATCGAGGAGGCCGAGAAGGGCCCCCGCGCGAAGAACCTGCAGCGCCTGTAAGGTTCCGACGAGTCGGTCGAGAGACCGTACCGCAGTTTTCACCGTTTTTCACCCGACAGCGAGCGACCGCCGTGCCGTTCGGTCCGTCCGAACGCGACGGGACTTCGGTCGCTCGTCAGCGACGGCGCGGACGATAGCGACAGCGACAACCCCGGCGGCGACCCCGGCGCGTCGACCCGCACGACGTGTGGTGCAGCGGTCGTCAGCGCGTCGCTTATTTTCGCCCGTGTCGGATCCTCCAACGTGAACACGAGACGGCGGTGGTCGGGGTGACGGCGACGACGCTCCACGAGCCGGCACACCGCGAGGCGCTGTGGGAGCTGG
The DNA here is from genome assembly GCF_019880225.1 of Halobaculum rubrum. NCBI lineage: Archaea > Methanobacteriati > Methanobacteriota > Halobacteria > Halobacteriales > Haloferacaceae > Halobaculum > Halobaculum rubrum. Next base: position 617,150 of record NZ_CP082284.1, on the reverse strand, counting down.
AGTCGGCGTTCGACCGCGGCGACTTGGTCACGCTGTTCGGCACCTGTACGGTCGAGTACGACGGCCGCGCCGCCTCCTCGTTGGGACCGGGCGCGCGGCTGCTCGTGCTCAAGCCGGACGGCTCGGCGCTGGTACACACCGACGAGGGACGCACTCCCGTGAACTGGCAGCCGCCGGGGAGCGAACACCGCGCGGCGGTGCGGGACGGGCGCCTGCGCGTGCGCAGCGTGCGCACGTCGCCCGCGGAGACGCTCGACGTGTGGTTCTCCGCGGTTGATCAGCTCGCCGCCTACGGCGTCACCGGCGGCCGGTCGGTCGAGGTCGTCGGCAGCGAGGCCGACCTCAAGGAGCGCGTGGTCGCCGACCCGGGGCTCGTGGAGCCGGGCTTCGAGCCGCTGGCGACCGAGCGCGAGTCCGACGCCGGCCCGATCGACGTGTTCGGCCGCGACGCCGAGGGACGCCCGGTCGTCGTCGAGCTGAAGCGGCGGCGGGTCGGCCCCGACGCGGCGGGCCAGCTCGCCCGGTACGTCAGCGCCGTCGAACGCGAGGAGCCCGACGGAACGGCGGTCCGCGGAATCCTCCTCGCGCCGTCGATCACCGACCGCGCCCGCGACCTGCTCGCGGAGGAGGGACTCGAGCACGTCGCCGCCGACCCGCCGGAGGGGACGGCGGACCGCCCCGCGGCCGACGAGTGACGCGGCCTGTGAGGCCCGAGCACGTCGGACCGGCGAAACGTAGGCTTTAACCACGCCACCGCCGTCGACTCGGACAAGTAACCATGTCCGACAAACCGGCCTCCATGTACCGGAAGATCGACAAACCGTCGTACACGCGGCGGGACTACGTCACCGGCATTCCGGGCTCGAAGATCGCACAGCACAACATGGGCGACCTGACCAAGGACCCCGGGGACTACCCGGTCCACATCTCGCTGGTCACCGAGGAGGACGTCCAGATCCGACACGACTCGCTGGAGTCGGCGCGTCTGTCGGCCAACCGTCACCTCATCCGTGAACTCGGCGAGGGGAACTACAAGATGGTCCTCCGCAAGTTCCCGCACCAGATCCTGCGCGAGAACAAGCAGGCGACCGGCGCGGGCGCGGACCGCGTCTCCGACGGGATGCGCCAGGCGTTCGGCAAGCCCGTGGGGACCGCCGCCCGCATGAACGCCGGCGAGACCGTCTTCACCGCCTACGTCGACGTCGACCAGGCCGACGCCGTGAAGGAGGCGTTCCGTCGCGCGTACAACAAGATGTCCCCGCCGTTCCGCGTCGTCGTGGAGACGGGCGAGGACCTGCTCGTTCGGTAACCCGGACGCTCCGCGGTCGGAACGCTCCGCCCCGTTCTCACCGTTCTCACGCCCGCGAGCGACAGCTGTGTCGCCGCCGACCGCGACGCCCGCCTTCCGTCGAAACGACAACCCGTATCCGAGTGAAAACACCGCCAAGCGACGGCGACGACGCGAAACTCCGGCAGGTCTTTGCCCCGCGGGCGAGCACCCACGAACATGACCGGAGTACGAGTCGCGGGGGTCGGGCTGACGCCGTTCGGCGAGCACGCCGGGCGGACCGGTCGGGACCTGTTCGCGGAGGCGGCGCTCGCGGCGCTTTCCGACGCCGGCGTCGCCGGCGACGACGTGGAGCATCTCAACTACGGCAACTTCATGGGCGCGCTCGCCGAGCGCCAGGGGCACCAGGCGCCGATCGTGACCGAAGCGGCGGGCCTGCGGTGTGCCGGTACGCGCTACGAGGAAGCGTGCGCGTCGGCGGGCGTCGCCGTCCGGGAGGCCGTTCGCGCGGTCCGTTCCGGGGAAAACGACGTGATGCTCGCCGGCGGGATGGAGCGGATGACGAACCTCTCGACGGCGGAGGTGACCGAGTCGCTGGCGGTCGCCGCCGACGAGCTGTTCGAGGTTCGCGCCGGCGTCACCTTCCCCGGCGCGTACGCGCTGATGGCGCGCGCCTACTTCGACGAGTACGGCGGCGACCGCGAGGACCTGGCCCACGTCGCGGCGAAGAACCACGCCAACGCCGTGAACAACGAGTACGCGCAGTATCAGCGGGAGATCACCGTCGAACAGGCGATGGACTCGCCGCCGGTGGCCTCGCCGCTGCACCTGTTCGACGCCTGTCCGATCACCGACGGCGCGAGCGCGGTCGTGCTCGTCTCCGAGGAGTACGCCGCGGAGCACGACCTGGACGCGCCGGTCGCGATCACCGGAACCGGACAGGGCGGCGACCGCGCGGCGCTGCAGGACCGCACCGACATGGCCCGGACGCCCGCGGCCGCCGACGCGGCCGCCGAGGCGTACGGCGACGCCGGCGTCGCCAGCGACGAGGTCGATCTCGCGGAGGTGCACGACTGCTTCACCATCGCGGAGGTGATGGCGCTTGAGGCGCTGGACTTCTTCGACCCCGGCGAGGGGATCGGCGCCGCGCGCCGCGGCGACACCACCCGCGACGGCGACCTCCCGGTGAACCTCTCGGGCGGCCTGAAGGCGAAGGGTCACCCGGTCGGCGCGACCGGCGGCTCGCAGATCGCCGAGATGACGCGCCTACTCCGCGGCGATCATCCGAACAGCGACGCCGTCCCCGACGCGACGGTCGGGCTCACCCACAACGCGGGCGGGACGGTCGCCAGCGCCGTCGTCCACGTGCTGGAGGTGGCCGAATGAGCGAATCGGATCCCGACCCACCGGCGAACACCGGGTACGACGAGTGGGCGGACGCGCTCGCGGACGGCGGGTACTTCATCGAGTGTGCGAACGGTCACGGCTCGCTCCCGCCGCGGCGCGTGTGTCCCGACTGTGGGAGCACCGACCTCTCCGAGGAGCCGCTGCCGGAGACGGGGGAGGTCGCGACGTTCTCGGAGGTTCACGTCGCGCCCTCCGGCTTCGGCGAGGAGCCGCCGTACGTCACGGCGGTCGTCGGGTTCGGCTCGGTCCGTCTCACCGGCATCGTCCGCGATCTGTCGGCCGAGGAAGTCGAGATCGGAACCGCCGTCCGTCCCGACGTGGAGCGAAACGACGCCACCGGGAACCGGCTGATCGTGTTCCGGCCGGCCTGAGGGGATCGGACTCGACGACGGAGCTCCGTTTTCGCCGGTCGGTTACTTCTTACTTCTCACGCCCGCTCGTCCTGCTCGATCGTCACCGTCTCGTCGGGTCGCTCGCCCGCGACGACGCCGACGAACTGGTCGCCGAACTCGACGTGCGGGAGCAACATCGCGTCGTCGAACACGACCAGCTCGCAGCCGGCCGCGTCCGCGAGGTCCCGGCCCTCCGACAGCGGCGGGAGGTCGGCCTCGCGTCCCCACACGATCGTCGTCGGCGCGTCGAGGGCCGCGAGCGCGCCCGCGAGGTCCACCTCGCTGTTCAGGAACCCGGAGACGAACGACGCGGGAGCGAAGCGGGCGTTCTTCTGATGCGTCGTGCGCCATTCGTACGCCTGCCACTCCTCGCCGGCCTTCTCGGGGTCCCAGTAGCCGTGATCGGCGTTGAAGTAGGCGATCGAGGGCTTCGACGCCAGCAGTCCGAAGACCGCGTCGCCGACGATCGGCGCCCGGATCAGCTCGCGGACGGCGGTCTTGGGTGGCTCGGGGCCGGCGATCGCGGTCGGACACACGAGGGTGAGATCGGCGAGATCGAGGTCTTCGGCGACGCCGACGACGTACGCCGCCGTCAGCGACGAGGCGACGACGCGCGGCTCGTCGTACTCCGCGAGGAAGTCGCGGACGAAGTCCTCGTACAGCGCCGCCGAGTAGCGCAGCGGCGGCCGATCCGAGCGACCGAACCCGGGGAGGTCCGGGGCGACGACGTGGTACTCCGCGGCGAGGGCGTCGAACACCTCGCGCCACTCGCCCGCGGAGCCGGCGGCGTTGATCCCGTGGAGGAGGACGAGCGTCCCGTCGTCCTCGTCGCCGGCTTCGGTGTAGGCCACGTCCATCCCGCGCCAGCGGTAGCGACGCTGACGGCCGTCCAGGGGCGGTTCGAGTTCGCCCGCCTTCGCGCGCAGCGCGCGCGTCGCGGCGACGCTGGCGCCCGCGCCGAGCGCGACGTACTTCGCGGTCGAGGTGAGCTTCGATCGGAGAGTCATGTTCCGTCGTAGGGTCGCCGTCGACTTAGTTCGCGTGGCGGACGCGTGTCACGACGGCACACGGCTCCGCGGACGAACCGGCGCGGATGGCATTCCGACGTCGGACTACAGCGGCTCCTCGCCGTCGACGATCCGCAGGCACCGCTCGGCGAGCGCCGGCACCCGCGTCTCCATCGTCGGGTACAGCGGGTCGTCGCTGTTGCCCTCCAGATACCGGCGGTAGAACATCTCGCCCAGCGCGGCGAGCTTGTACACCGCGAGCGTGCGGTAGAAGCGGTCGTGCTCGTACTCGATCCCGGACGCGTCCTCGTAGCGCGCGACGAGATCCCGACGGCTTGGGTACCCGTCGCGCTCCATGAACGTCGAGGTCAGCTCGGGCGTCGCCGGCGCCGGGTCGCCCGGGTCGCGCCAGAAGGAGAGCATCCAGCCCAGATCCGTGAGCGGGTCGCCAAGCGCCGACAGCTCCCAGTCGAGGACGGCGACCAGCTCCGGGGGCGTCCCCGGCGCGAACATGACGTTGTCGAGCTTGTAATCCCCGTGAACGAGCGCGTGCTCGTGGTCGGCGGGGCAGTTGTCCCGCAGCCACTCGGTCACCTCGGCGATCTCGGGGACCTCGCGGTCCTCGGCGGTCACCTCGAACGCCCACTGGAACTGTTTCGCCCACCGATTCACCTGGCGCTCGGTGAACCCTTCGGGGCGGCCGAAGTCGCCGAGGCCGACCGCCTCGGGGTCGACCGCGTGGATCGCGGCGAGGGTGTCGACGAGTTCCTCGCCGACGCGGCGGCGGTGCTCGGGCGCGGCGAAGCGCTCGGGCTCGTCGTCGCGGAGCACGTCGCCCGCGGTCCGCCCCATCACGTAGAACTCCGAGCCGAGCACGTCGTGGTCGTCGCACGCGAGCACCGTCTCGGGCACCGGTACGGCGGTGGCCTGCAGCGCGTCAAGCACGCGGTACTCCCGGAGCACGTCGTGGGCCGTCTCGGCGGTCTCGCCGGGCGGCGGCCGCCGAACGACCAGTCCGCGGTCGCCGTAGGTGACGAACAGCGTCTCGTTGGAGTGGCCCTCCGCGTGGCGGCGCACGTCGAACTCGTCGACCGGCCCTAACTCGGCGGCGAGGCGCTCGCGCAGCGCGGGCGGGTCGACGAGGCGGCTGACGTACGCCTCGGAGTCGTCGGACATGCAGATTGGTTGCACACCCCGAACGAAAAACGCCGGGGGTCGGGGACCGACCGCGTCCACGCCGTGCGGTTCCGGCGGTCCTTCGGGGGTACTGTTTTGCCCCGGCGGTCGGTCCTCTCGGTATGGAGTACGACGACAGCGAGGCGGCGGACGCGCTCGCCGAGCGGACGCGCGAGTTCGTCGAGGAGGAAGTCATCCCGGTGGAGCGGGAGGTGCTCGGGAACGGCCCCGTGAGCGACGAGCAGCTCGCCGACCTCCGGGAGGCGGCCCGCGCATACGACGTGTTCTGCCCGCAGATCGGCGAGGAGTTCGGCGGCATGGGGATGGACTTCCGGGACGTGCTCCCCATGTTCGAGCAGGCCGGGCGGTCGCTGCTGGGTGCGGCCGCCTGCCGCGTCGACGCGCCCGACGAGGGCAACATGCACACCCTGGAGCTGCTGGGCACCGACGAGCAGCAGGAGCGGTGGCTCCGCCCGCTCGTCGCCGGCGAGATCTCCTCGGGGTTCTCGATGACCGAGCCGATGCAGGGCGGCGGCTCGGACCCGAAGATGATCCGCACCAGCGCCGAAAAGGAGGGCGACGAGTGGGTCATCGACGGCCACAAGTGGTGGACCACCGGGGGCACCGAGGCGGACGTGCTGATCGTGATGGCCCGCACCGACCCCGACGCGCACCCGTACGAGGGCACGTCGCTGTTCCTCGTCCCCGCCGACACGCCCGGCGTGAACGTCGTCCGCGACGTTCCCCACGTGGGCGGCGAGGTGACCGGCGTCGGCCACGCGGAGATCGAGTACGACGGCGTGCGCGTCCCCGAGGAGAACCTGCTCGGGACTCTGAACCAGGGGTTCGCCCACGCCCAACAGCGGCTCGGCCCCGCGCGGCTCACCCACTGCATGCGCTTTGCGGGCATGGCCGAGCGCGCGCTCGACGTGGCGAAGGCGTACACGAGCGAGCGGGAGGCGTTCGGCGGGCCGATCGCCGACAAACAGGCCGTCCGTCACGACGTGGCCGACGCCGAGACCGAACTCCACGCCGTGCGGACGATGGTTCGCGACGCGGCCGACCGGATCGACCGCGGCGAGGAAGGGCGGGTGCAGGTGGCGATGAGCAAGACGTTCGCCGCCAACACGGTACAGGAGATCGTCGACACCGCGCTCCAGCTGTGTGGGGGCAACGGGATCGGGAAGGACCTCCCGATCGGCGACTTCTACGAGTCGGTCCGGCAGTTCCGGATCATCGACGGCGCCGACGAGGTCCACCGGCGCGTCATCGCCCGCGACGCCTTCGCCGACGTGGACGAGTCGGAGCTCGAGAACGTCACCAGATACGGCGAGCCGGGCAAGTAGGTCCGCGAGGGCGGCTCGGCGCCCGCCGAGGCCCGGCGTGGCGACGGCCGCGGACCGACGCCCCGATTTTTGTTCCCCCCGAGCGACGGAACTGCCATGGTCGCACTCGACGCGGATCACGAGGCGTGGACGGCCGCCCAGTCGACGACGACGGCGGTCGTCGACGGGCGCGAACTCGACGTGGCGTACTACGAGGCCGGGCGCGACAACCGGGGGCCGCCGGTGATCTTCCTTCACGGTATCCCGACGTGGTCGTTCCTCTGGCGGGGGATCGCCCCCGCGATCGCGGAGGACCGCCACGTGATCGCGCCCGACCTCGTCGGCTACGGCAACTCCCAGCGAAGCGACGACTTCGACCGGTCGGTCCGAGCCCAGACGAGCGTCCTCGCCGATCTCGTCGCGGAGTCGGCGTCCGACGAGGTCGACCTCGTCGCCCACGACATCGGCGGCGGGGTCGCGCTCCGCTACGCCGCCGCGCGTCCCCGGCACGTGCGGAAGCTGGCGGTGTCGAACGCCGCCTGCTTCGACTCGTGGCCGGTCGAGTTCATCAACTCCCTGGGCGTCCCCGGCGTCGTCGAGGGGTGGGACGACGACGAGTTCGAGGAGAAGCTGTCGTTCCTGTTCGACGAGGGCGCCCACGGCGAGGCGGACCCGAGGTTCGTCGCCGGAATGCGGGCGCCGTGGGCCCGTGAGGGCGGCCGGACGGCGCTGGCGCGGGCGGCCGTCGCGACGAACACCAACCACACGACGTCCATCGACTACGGCGCGATAACCGCCGAGACGCTGTGTCTGTGGGGCGCCGACGACGTGCTCCAGCCGATCGACAACGCCGACCGACTCGCGGACGCCGTCGCCGGCGACGCCGAGGTCGTCGGGCTCGACGACGCCTACCACTGGGTCACCCACGACCGGACCGAGGGGTATCGCGAGGAGTTGGGCGCGTTCCTCGACGACTGACCGGTCCACGGTACCCGGTTCCCGAAGTCGTTCGCCGCGGGTCCATCGCGACCGGAGTCGGCGGGAATTATTTACGAGTGGAAAGTTTACGGCCGCCATGTCGTTCCAGCTTTCGAGCGAACAGGAGGCGGTCCGCGACGTGGTGCGAGAGTTCGGCGAAAACGAGATCCGCCCCGTCGCGCGCGAGCACGACGAGTCGCGCGAGTATCCGGACGACCTCGTCGAGGAGGCCGCGCAGTACGACCTCGTGGCGCCGACGATCCCCGAGGAGTACGGCGGCGCGGGGATGGACCTGTTGACCTCCGTCGTCGTGACCGAGGAGCTGTGGCGTGCGGACCCGGGAATCGGGTCGGCCATCGGCTCGCGGGGATTCGGCACCACGATGATCCAGGAGTTCGGCGACGAGTGGATGAAAGAGGAGTGGCTCCCGAAGGTCGCCGCCGGCGACGCCGCGACCTGCTCGTGCATCTCCGAGCCGGCCCACGGCTCCGACGTGGCGGGCATCGAGACCCGCGCGGAACACGACGAGGAGGCGGGCGAGTGGGTGCTCAACGGCGACAAGATGTGGATCACCAACGGAACGATCGCCGACGTGGCGGTCGTGATGGCGAAGACCTCGCCCGGCGAGCGACACCGAGGGATCACCGCGTTCCTCGTGGAGGCCGACCGCGAGGGGTTCGAGCCGACGAAGATCGACAACAAGCTCGGCATCCGCGCGTCCGATCTGGCGGAGATCCGTCTCGACGACGTGCGCGTCCCCGAGGAGAACGTGATCGGCGCGGTCGACCAGGGGTTCTACCAGCTGATGGCGTTCTTCGCGGGCGGCCGCACCTCCGTGGCGGCACAGGCGGTCGGCGCCGCACAGGGCGCGCTCGATGCGGCGATCGAGTACGCCGAGGAGCGCGAACAGGGCGGCCAGCAGATCAAAGAGTACCAGGCGATCTCCCACAAGGTGGCCGAGATGGCCACGAACGTCGAGGCGGCCCGGTCGCTCACCTACCGCGCGGCCTCGGTCGTCGACGCCGACGGAAACGACCAACTGGCCGCGAAGTTCGCGTCGATGGCGAAGCTGTTCGCCTCCGAGCGCGCCGTCGAGGTCGCCGACGAGGGGATCCAGGTCCACGGCGGCGCCGGCTTCGTCACCGACCATCCCGCCGAGCGCTTCTACCGCGACGCGCGCATCACGAAGATCTACGAGGGCACCTCCGAGATCCAGAAGAACATCATCTCCGATCAGGTGTTCTGAGGGCCCGTCCGGGTCGCGGTCCCCGCCGCCCCCGGGATTGATGTGACGCGCCGCCCGAGTCGCGGCCGATGTTCGAATCCCCGCCTCGGGACGGTTCGACGATGCACACCACGCGGACGCCCACGAACCCGACGCAGATCACGGGGTGGACGGCGTGACCGACGCCGGCGACGACGCCGCGTCCCGCCTCGCCGAGCGCTTCTCGCTCGCCGACTCCACCGCGGTGATCACCGGCGCCTCCAGCGGGATCGGCCGGGCGATCGCCGAGGAGTTCGCGACCGACGGCGCCGACGTGGTCGTCTGCTCGCGCGAGCAGGGGAACGTCGACCCCGTCGCCGAGGGGATCAACGAGGCCGCGGAGTCGGCGGACGGGCACGGCCGCTGTCTCGCCGTCGAGTGCGACGTGACCGACCGCGACGCCGTCGACGCGCTCGTCGAGGCCACGGTCGAGGAGTTCGGAGGGATCGACGTGCTCGTGAACAACGCGGGCGCCTCCTTCATGGCGCCGTTCGAGGACATCTCCGCGAACGGCTGGGAGACCGTCGTCGACATCAACCTCCACGGCACCGTCCACTGCACGCAGGCGGCGGGCGAGCACCTCGCCGACGGCGGCGGCGCGGTCGTCAACCTCGCGAGCGTCGCCGGGCAACGGGCCGCCGAGTACATGAGCCACTACGGCGCCGCGAAGGCGGGCGTGATCAACCTCACCGAGACGCTCGCGCTCGAGTGGGCCGGCCGAGACGTGCGGGTCAACTGCATCGCTCCGGGGTTCGTGGCGACGCCGGGCGTCGAGCAACAGATGGGCGTCTCCGCCGACGAGGTCGACCGCGGCGACGTGGACCGCCGGATCGGCACGAGCGAGGAGATCGCGGATATCGCTCGGTTCCTCGCGAGCGACGCGGCGAGCTACATGACCGGCGAGACGGTGGCGGCACAGGGCGTCCCGCAGGGCGAAGAACTGCCACAGCAGTAGTCGGTCACGTCGGTGGCGGGCACGTGACTCACAGCGCGATGCTGGTCAGTCCGAGCGCGGCCAGCGTCGTCGCCGCGAGCACCGCTGCGGTCACCAGGCCCAGGCGAATCCGGACGGCGGTCTCGGTGCGCATATCTCGATCTCCGAAAGTCGCTACTTCAACGTACGGCCGCGAGAATCATTATTGAGAATCAGGCCCTCGCGGCTCACGACTCGCGGGACGTGTCGACGACCTCGTAGCCGACGGCGGTCTCGCGGAGGCCGTCGGTGTGCGCGGAGAGTCGACCGGCGGCGACGACGAGCAGCACGTCGAGCCCGCGCATGGCGGCCTCGCGGACGGCGTCGACCGTGCCGAAGCGCACGTCCGGCTCCCGGTCGAGCCGTCTGACGGCGGCGATCGCCTCCGTTCCGGCGGCGACGACGAGGTCGGCGTCGGCCGCGAACCCGCGCAGGCGGGACGGGTCGACCGTGCGGCTTCCGCCGTCGCGGACCGCCGGGACGACGACGGCCGTGACGGCGCCCAACTCGTAGTCGACGACGCCGTCGAACTCCGCGACGCCGACGTCCTGCCTGGTGTCGGCCGCCGTGACCGCGACCGCGGTGGCGCCGTCGGTGCGGTCGGTGCCGTCGGAACCGGAGACGGCGGCCCCCGCGTCGTCGTCTCCGTCTCCCTCCGCGACGCTGTGTGCGTGGAGGACGCCGTCGCGCATCGACAGCCCCACGCGGTCGCCCTCCTCCACGGGGCCGTCGGCGAGGGCGGTCTCGACTTCCACGTCGCCGAGCACGTCGCTGGTGACGTGATCGAGGTACTCGCTGAGTTCGTCGGTACGGGAGATGAGCCAGTCGACGCCCTCCTTGGTGACGCGGTAGCGGCCGCGCCCCTCGCGGTCGACGAAGCCGCCCTCCGCCAGGTCGCCGAGGTGTTCGGAGACGGCCTGCGCGGTGACCCCGATGGCGTCGGCGATCTCGCGCTGGCTCACCGCGGGCTGACGCTCGGCGATCTCGACGAGGATCCGATACCGCGTCGCGTCGCGCTTGTGTCGGAGGACGCCGAGGTCGGCCCCGCCGTCCGTACCGTCGTCGCTCACATCCGAGGGTGGGGCCACGGACACAAATAGCGTTGTGGTCCGCCTCCCGATATCGCGGCCGTGGGCGGATCGACCGCAACTGCGTTTGCGCTCGCGCCGTCAGTTCCCCTCGAGCAGCCGCCGGAGCTGCGCCGGCGGCACCGCCCCGCGGGCGGCGTGGCCGTCGGCGACGAACGTCGGCACGCCCGTGACGCCGCGCTCGCGGGCCGCCTCGAACTGCGCCTCCAGCTCCTCGGCCAGCGTCCCGTCGTCGACGGCGTCGCGGATCTCCTCGCCGTCGACGCCGACCGACTCGGCCAGCTCGACGAGGGTGTTCAGATCGTCGATCTCGCGCCCGTCCTCCCAGTGGGCTTCGAGGACGGCGTCGTAGAACGCCCGGAACGTGTCGCGGTCGTACGACCCTTTCACGTACAGCGCGGCCTGCTGTGCGTCCCACGAGTCCGCGTCGTGGACCTCGTCGAACTCGAGCATCCCGTCGGCGTCGTACTCCTCGCGCAGGCGTTCGACGTTCTCCCGGACCTGATCGTAGTAGTCCTCGTCTTTGCCGTCGTCGACGTCGTCGCGGATCTCGCCGTCGGGGCCGCGCTTGTGTCCGCGGAGGTCGAAGAACTGCCACTCCACGTCGACCTCGGGAAGGTCGCGCTCCGCGCGGTCGTCGCGGTACTGCCGCAGCGACGCCCGTCCGAGATAGCAGAACGGACAGACGAAATCGGAGTAGACCGTGACCGGTCGTCGGTCGGTCGCGTCGTCGGTCGGGGCAGCGTCACCTGTGCTCATGGAGTGATCAAGACCAGCCACGGGTTTGTGTTCGTCGCTCCCGGTGGATCGTGGTTCTCGACGGAGTCGCTTCCGACGGTGAGTTCGGGCGCCCACCGGCGGGTTTTTCACGGGTGCGTCCCCCGATTTGTGGTATGAATCTCCCCCGTCTCGGCGGCCCGACGGGTCGCAAGCGGCCGTGGCTCGCAGTTCTGCTCGCGCTCGCGGTCACCGGGCTGGGCCACGCGTATCTCCGGCGATGGCTCCGCGGGTTCGGGTGGTTCGCGGCGACGTTCGCGGCGATCCTGCTGTTGGTCCCGCCGGACGTCATCGAGGCGCTCAACACGGGCGCTCAGATAGCGAACCCGGTCGAGGCGCTGCCGCCGGTGATCGTCGTCGCCGCCAGCGCGGTCGACGCGTACCTGCTCGCCCGGGAGACCGGCGAGAACGCGGGCGTCCGTCCCGCGAGACCTGCGGCCGTCGCGGACGACGTCGACGGGGCGCCCGGCGCGGACAGCGCGTCTCGACCCGGCGTCGGCACGAGCGGCGCCGGAACGCCGGGTCGCGAACCGAGCGACACCGCCGAGGCGCCGGCGTGCCCCAACTGTGGGAAGGACCTCGACGCCGACCTCGACTTCTGTCCGTGGTGTACGACGCGGCTCCACTGGGGCGACCCCGAGGCCCCGGACGCGGCCGACGGCGCCACCGACCGCGAGGAGTCGAACCCGTAGCTCTCGACGGACCGAAATCGTCACCGCACTTTCCCCGGTGGGCGACGGAGGCGAAGTATGGTCGCAGTCATCGACTCAGTCATCGTGTTCGTCGTCAGTGCGCTGGTGGGCGGCATCGGCATCTACGCCGGCGCGCTGTTGCTGTCGGACGCCCGGAGCTACGAGCACGCCGTCTGGACCGCCGTTATCGGCGCGCTGGCGTGGCTCGTCGTCTCGGTGCTGTTCGGCTGGCTGCCGCTGCTCGGGACCGTGCTCACGTATCTCGCGTACCTCGCGGTGATCAAGTGGCGCTACAACGGCGGCTGGATCACCGCGGCCGGGATCGCGCTGGTCGGGTGGCTCGCGGCCTCGCTGGTGTTGTCGCTCCTGGCGGCGGTCGGCTTCGGCGGCTTCTCCGCGCTCGGTATCCCCGGGGTCTGACGGACCGTGCGCGATCGAAGCCGGCAGGAACGACGCTGGCTCGGAGGCGAAACGTAGAAGCGCCCGCCGCAACGCAGTACGGACCGTCGCCGCTTCTCCGCGGGCGTCGGGTAGGGGCGTCGCCCCGGGCCGCGGCGGCCTCGTACGCCGGTCGGACCGGACCCGTACTAGTCGGACCTGACCCGTAGCGTTTTACCCGGACACGGCACCACCTCCTACCGGACAATGACGACCGACGCCGGCGGCATCGTGGGCGAGTTCCTCTCGCTGAAGGAGTCCACGGACGCGGACGTGCTCGCGATGCAGTGCGGCGACTTCTACGAGTTCTTCGACGACGACGCCGAGCTCGTCGCCGACGAGTTGGACCTCAAGGTCTCCCAGAAGTCGAGCCACGGCTCCTCGTACCCGATGGCGGGCGTCCCGCTGTCGGAGCTGACGCCGTACCTGAAGGCGCTCGTCGAGCGCGGCTACCGCGTCGCCGTCGCCGAACAGTACGAGACCGACGACGGCCACGCCCGCGAGATCGAGCGCGTCGTCTCCCCGGGCACCGTCGTCGACCCCGACGGCGCCGAGGCGCGCTACCTCGCGGCCGTCGAGCACGACGACGGCGCCGACGGCGACGCCTGGGGCGTCGCGTTCGCGGAGGTGACGACCGGCCGATTCCACGCCGCGGCGTTCGCGGAACTGGACGACGTGCGCGGGGAACTCCACCGCTTCGCGCCCGTGGAGCTCCTTCCGGGGCCGGGCGTTCGCGAGGACGACGCCCGGCTCGCCGACCTCCGGGAGTCGACCGACGCCCGGCTCACCCTTCACGAGGCGGAGGCGTTCGCGCCCGGCCGCGCCCGCCACCGCCTCGGCGAGCAGTTCGGGACGCAGGCGCTGGCGGCGGTCGGGCTCGACGCCGACCCCGCGGTCGCGGCCGCCGGCGCCGTCCTCCACTACGTCGACGAGACGGGCGCGGGCGTCCTCGCGTCGATGACGAGGCTGGGCGGACTGGACGCCGGCGGCCGCGTCGCGCTCGACGCGACGACCCAGCGCAACCTCGAACTCGTCGAGACGATGCGGGGCGAGTCGACCGGGACGCTGCTCGACACGCTCGATCACACCGAGACGGCGGCCGGCACCCGGCTGCTCCGCGAGTGGCTCACGCGACCCCGGCGCGACCGTTCGGAGCTGGAGCGCCGCGGGAGAGCGGTCGAGGCGTTCGCGAGCGCCGCCCTCGCCAGGGACCGGCTGCTCGACACGCTCGACGGCACCGCCGACCTCGAACGGCTCGCGGCCCGTGCGACGAGCGGCTCCGCGGGGCCGCGGGAACTGGTCGCCGTCCGTTCGGCGCTGGAACGGCTCCCGGAACTGGCCGCCGCCATCGACGGCACCGCCCTCGCGGACTCGCCGGTGCCGGACGTGCTCGCCCGGCCCGACCAGGGAGCTGCCCGCGACCTCCACGACGAACTGAGCGAGGCTATCGCCGCGGAGCCGCCGGGGAGTATCGGCGGCGACGGCGGCGTCATCGCCCGCGGCTACGACGAGCAGCTGGACGAGTTAGTGGCGGAGTACGAGGAGGCCGTCGAGTGGCTGGACACCCTCGCCGAGCGCGAGAAGCGCCAGCACGGCCTGAGTCACGTCTCGGTCGACCGCAACAAGACGGACGGCTACTACATCCAGGTCGGCAAGTCCGTCGCCGGACAGGTGCCCGAGCACTACCGCGAGATCAAGACGCTGAAGAACTCCAAGCGGTTCGTCACCGAGGAACTGGAGGAGCGAGAACGGGCCGTCCTCCGCATGGAGGAGCGCCGCGAGGAACTCGAACGCCGGATCTTCGAGGAGGTCCGCGAGCGGGTCGCCGCGGCGGCCGAACTGCTGCAGGACGTGGGTCGCGCGCTCGCGGAGCTGGACGTGCTCGCCGCGCTGGGGCACCACGCCGCGACGAACGACTGGACGCGCCCGGCGTTCACCGACGGCGACGAGCTCCGGATCGAGGCCGGGCGGCATCCGGTGGTCGAGCAGACGACCGACTTCGTCCCGAACGACCTGCACATGGACCGCGAGCGCGGGTTCCTCATCGTCACCGGGCCGAACATGAGCGGGAAGTCGACGTACATGCGCCAGTGCGCGCTGATCGCGCTGCTGGCACAGACCGGGAGCTTCGTCCCCGCCGACTCCGCGACCCTTCCGCTGGTCGACGGCGTCTACACCCGCGTCGGCGCGCTCGACGAACTCGCGCAGGGGCGCTCCACCTTCATGGTCGAGATGCAGGAGCTGTCGAACATCCTCCACTCGGCCACGGAGGACTCGCTGGTCATCCTCGACGAGGTCGGCAGGGGGACCGCGACGTACGACGGCATCTCCATCGCGTGGGCGGCCACCGAGTACCTCCACAACGAGGTGCGCGCGAAGACGCTGTTCGCGACCCACTACCACGAGCTGACCGCGCTCGCCGAACACCTCCCGCGGGTCGCGAACGTCCACGTCGCGGTCGACGGCGAACCGAGTTCGCCGTCTTCAAGCGGGACTTCGTCCCGCACTGCCGAGGAGCGCGACGGCGACGTGACCTTCCTGCGGCGCGTGCGCGAGGGGTCGACCGACCGCAGCTACGGCGTCCACGTGGCCGACTTGGCGGGCGTCCCGGGTCCCGTCGTGGGCCGCGCCGACGAGGTGCTCGACCGCCTGCGCGAGGAGAAGGCGATCGAGGCGAAGGGCGGCGATGGCGGCGGCGACAGCGCCGACGGCGCGGAGACGAAGCAGGCGGTCTTCGATCTCTCGGCGGGCGAGTTCGCGGCGAACGCCGACGGGTCGAACGGGAAGCGACCGGACGCCCCCGCGGGCAACGGACCCGCCGTCGCGACGACGGAGGCGGGTGAGGAAGCTCCGGACGACGCCGCGGAATCCGCGACCGAACCGGCCACCGTCGACGCCGGATCCGCGACCGAACCCACCGAGGCCGGGATCGACCCGGCGATCGAGGACGTGCTCGCGGCGCTGCGCGAGACGAACGTGAACGAGACGCCGCCGGTCGAGCTGATGGCGAAGGTGCAGGAGTGGCAAGCGCGACTGGACGCGGACGAGGAGTGAGGAAGGCCGCACGGAACGGCTCGAAGGAGGGTGATCGCGGACGGCTCCCGGTCGACGGGGCTCCCGTGATCGGTCGTCGATCCGCACGTCGCCGACGAGCGCCCCGCCGGAACCCTCCGTCCGCAACGCGAGCGCGCGGAGAGTTTAACAGGAGTCGGGAGGTAGACCGGGACGGAACACATGGACATCGACACACACGCCGAGGAGCTCGCCTCCGCTCTCGGCGAGGACAAAGCGGAGGTCAAGCGCGACTTGGAGAACCTCTTGGAGTACAGCGTCCCCATCGACGAGGCGAAGCAGTCGGTCCGCCGCAAGTACGGCGGCGGGGGCGGCGGCGACGCCTCGCCGTCGGCGGTCGACATCGCGGACGTGCGCCCCGAATCGGGCAACGTCACCGTCACCGCGCGCGTGCTGACCGTCGGGAGGCGCTCGATCCGGTATCAGGGCGACGACACGGTCATCCGGGAGGGGGAACTCGCGGACGAGACCGGGACGATCAGCTACACCGCCTGGCAGGACTTCGGCTTCGAGCCGGGCGACACCGTCACGATCGGCAACGCGAGCGTCCGCGAGTGGGAGGGCGAGCCCGAACTCAACCTCGGAGAGTCCTCGTCGGTCGCGATGGAAGGGGAAACGCTCGACGTTCCGTACGAGGTGGGCGGCGACCGCGACCTCGTCGACCTCTCGGCCGGCGACCGCGGCCGCACGGTCGAGGCGAAGGTGCTCGAACTCGAACAGCGCACTATCGACGGCCGCGACGGCGAGACGACGATCCACTCCGGGGTGCTCGGCGACGAGACCGCCCGGCTTCCGTTCACCGACTGGCAGGCCCGCGAGGAAGTCGTCGAGGGCGCCGAACTCCGCATGGAGGACGTGTACGTCCGGGAGTTCCGCGGCGTCCCCTCGGTGAACCTCACCGAGTTCACCGAGACCTCGCCCGCGAGCGTCGAGGTGAGCGACGAGGCTCCCCGCGTCAGCATCGGCGAGGCCGTCACCTCCGGCGGGATGTACGACGTGGAGGTGCTCGGCAACGTGCTGGAGGTCCGCGACGGGTCGGGACTTATCGAGCGCTGTCCCGAGTGTGGCCGCCTCGTCCAGAACGGCCAGTGTCGAAGCCACGGACAGGTCGACCCCGAGGACGACCTCCGGATCAAGGCGATCCTCGACGACGGCACCGCGACCGTCACCGCGATCCTCGACCGCGACCTCACCGAGGAGATCTACGGCGGCACCCTCGAGGACGCGCTGGAGGCCGCCCGCGACGCGATGAGCAGGGACGTCGTCGCCGACGACATCGCCGAGACGCTCGTAGGGCGGGAGTTCCGCGTGCGCGGTCACCTCTCGGTCGACGAGTACGGCGCGAACCTCGACGCGACGGAGTTCGCGGCGAACGACGACGACCCCGCCGCGCGCGCGGCCGGCCTCCTCGAGGAGGTGGGCGCGTGAGTTACGACGATTCACGTCGAACCCACACGGACCACATGGGGTGGTCCGTGTGAGCGCCAGCGACGAGGGCGACGACGGGAGCGACCCCGGACCGGGGAACCGCGAGGTCGCCCACCGGGTGTTCGCCGCCGAGTTCGACGACGCCGACCTCGACCACTCCGAGAGCGACGAGGAGCGCGCGCCCAACTACGTCGTCACCCCCACGGGCCTGCGCGTCAACCGCCTGTTCGCGGTCGGCGTGCTCACCGAGGTCGAGTCGATAAACGAGCAGACGCTGCGCGGTCGTGTCGTCGATCCGACCGGCGCGTTCGTCACGTACGCCGGCCAGTACCAGCCCGACGAGGCGGCGTTCCTCGACCGGACGACGCCGCCGGCGTTCGTCGCGCTCACGGGGAAGGCCCGGACGTTCCAGCCGGAGGACTCCGAGACAGTGTACACCTCCGTGCGCCCGGAGAGCTTCGCGACCGTCGACGCCGACACCCGCGATCGCTGGGTCGTCTCCGCCGCCGAGGCGACGCTCCGGCGGGTCGCGGTGTTCGCGGCGGCGCTCGCGATGGACGAGCGCGGCGACCGGCTCCGCGCCCGCCTCGAGGACGCGGGCGTGCCGACGGCGCAGGCCGCCGGGGTCCCGCTGGCGATCGACCACTACGACACGGGAACCGAGTACCTGGAGGCCGTTCGGACGCTCGCGGTCGACGCGCTCGAAGTCGTCGCCGACGAGCGCGAGGAAGTCCGTCCGCTCGCGGCCGACCCCGGCGACCGCGGCGGCGCCGACCTTGGTCGGCTCCCCGAACTCCCGTTCGACTTCGAAGGCGCGAGCGCGCCCGAGCCGGTATCCGACGCGGCCGGCGCGGGCGACGCCGACGAGGCCGGCGAACCGGCTGAGGCGGCCGAGCCGACCGACGACGATGTCGACGTCGCGGAGGCCGACCCTGGCGCGGACGCCGAGCCAGCGCCTGTCGAGTCCGCGGACACCGCGGACACCGCTGACGAGGCCGGCGAGGACGACTCGGCCGCGACCGACACCACGGCCGCCGGGTCGACTGGGGCGTCGACGGAGCCGGCCGGCGAAGCGGACGTCGACGGGAGCGAGGAGGCGGAGCGAGAGCCCGCGAACGCCGCCGGCGACGACCTCGGCGACTTCGACGACGCGGACGGCGGCCTCGGGGAGTTCGACGCCGGCGGCGAGCAGGGCGCGACCGACGACGGGGGCGCGCTCGACGAGACGGACGCCCTCGGCGAGTTCGACGCGGGCGGGGACGACACCGCGGACACCGATGTCGACCCCGAGGACTTCGAGGACGCGCTCTCCGAGGAGGAGCGTCGCGAGGTCGAGGAGGAACACGGCGTCGAGTTCTCCACCGGGAGCGAGGTCCCCGACGCGGGCGAGTCCGGCATCGAGACGCCGGACCCCGACGACGACGTCGACGCCGCTTCCGCGGAGCTGAACGAGCCGGCGGAGCCGGAAGCGGACGACGGCGACACCGTCGCCGACGCTGACGCCGTGTCCGACGCCACTCCGTCCGATAGCACCGGTACCGCTGCGTCCGACAGCACTGACGACGTCGAAGACGCCGATATCGACCTCGAGGACGCCGTGGTCGCGGTGATGACCGATCTGGACGACGGTGACGGTGTGGACCACGATGCGGTCGTCGCGGCGGCGGTCGAGCGCCACGGGACCGACCCCGGCGACGCCGAGGACGCCATCCAGGAGGCGCTGATGAGCGGGAAGTGCTACGAGCCGGGCGACGGAACGCTCAAGCCCATCTGATGGCCGACGGCGCGGACCGCGGCGCGGCTCCCGACCGGCGGTCGCACCCGCTCGTCGAGCCGGTGCCCGACGCGCCCGCCGCCGTCGCCGACCTGGGTGACGAGACCGGACTGCTCGTCGCGGACTACCACGCCGGCATCGAGGCCGGTCTCCGCTACGAGCGCGGCATCGAGCTCGACAGCGCCGGCGACGAGCGACGGGGGCGTCTGCTCGACCTGCTCGCGCGCACCGGGGCCGACCGGCTCGTCGTCCTCGGCGACCTGAGCCACCGGATCGGCGGGGCCGGCGACGCCGAGACCGAGGAGCTGGAGGCGCTGCTGTCGGCGGTCGGCGTCCCCGTAACGCTCGCGCTCGGCAACCACGACACGGGGATCGCCGAGTCGTTCGGCGACCGTCTCGACGTGACCGCGGCCGGCGGCGCCCGTCTCGGCGACGTTGGCGTGCTCCACGGCCACACGTGGCCGGCGCCCGCGGTGCTCGGGGCCGACGTGATCTGCATGGGCCACGAGCACGTC
Organism: Halobaculum rubrum; assembly: GCF_019880225.1. Classification (NCBI taxonomy): domain Archaea; kingdom Methanobacteriati; phylum Methanobacteriota; class Halobacteria; order Halobacteriales; family Haloferacaceae; genus Halobaculum; species Halobaculum rubrum. The sequence goes on along the minus strand of NZ_CP082284.1, from coordinate 597,556 downwards.
GCCGTCAGACTCGAGGACGCCGTCGGCGGCGCGCGCGCGGAGAAGGCGTGGCTGCGTGGGCCGCTCGCGCGGGAGACGTTCGACGTCGAGGCGGATCTCGCGGGCGCCGGCGTCGAGTGGCACGATCCGGAGCTGGTGGTGTTCCCGGCGTTCAACGACCGCTCCGGCGGCACGTGGGTGAACGTCGAGGGACAGGGCTTTCTCGCGCCGTTTCTCCCCGCCGGACTCGCCGACGGGGAGGCGTACCTCCTCGACGGCACTCGACTGGGTTCGTACCGCGAGGTCTGACTGGGTGGCTGCCGCGGTGCCGGATCCGCAATCGCCCGTCCGATTCCGGCCGAGTCGGAAACTACCCGGTCAGACACTGGCGGATCGGTCGAACGAGCATCGCTGTGTGAGCGGATCACACGTTCTCGGGCGTGTGAGGGTCCGTATCACGCGTTTTCGGCGCGAAACAGCGAAGGAGTTATATACGGAAACCGTATATGTACATCTACCAGAACGCCTTCGGGCGTGGTGGCATCGATCGCTGAATGACACGGTGTTTTCACCCCCAGACGGACGCAGGAAGCCGCGGAGCGTCCGCTCAGTCCGAAGCAGTATGGTGTCGAGGTAACGAACCATGGTAACGAAAGAGGAAGTTCTCGAAGAATACGGTCTCGATCAGTTGGATGAACAACGAAACGTCTCCCTCTCCGAGGAGGAGTTGGAGAACGATTCGAAGGGGCAACTGATCAAGAAGGCCGGTCAGCTCCGTGATCGACGTAACGAGCTCAACCAGATGGCGTCCGAGCGCGCGTCCAAGCGCGACGACCTGAACGCGAAGACTCGCGAGAAGGTCGACGAGGCGCAGGAACACCGCGAGTCGCGGGACGAGCTCAACGAGCAGGTGCAGGAGCACAAGGAGTCGCGCAACGAACTCAACGCCGAGGCGAACGAGCTGTTCGACGAGGTCGAGGAGATGAAACAGGACCTCGAGCTCGGCTCGGGCAAGTCCATCGAGGAGCTCAAAGAGGAGATCGAGGACCTCGAGTTCAAACAGCAGACCGAAGTCCTCGGCACCGACGAGGAGCGCGAACTCATCGAGAAGATCGAGAACAAGCGCGAGAAGCTCGCCGAGAAGAAGGGCAAGGTCGACCAGAGCGGCGAGCTGGAGGAGCTCATCGAGGAGGCCGAGGAGGTCCGCTCGGAGGCGTCCACGCACCACCAGAAGGTGACGGAGCTGGCCGACGAGGCCCAGGAGCACCACAACCAGATGATCGAGGCCTACCGGGAGGCCGACGAGATCCGCGACGAGGCGGACGCCATGCACGAGCTGTTCGTGGAGGCACAGGAGTCGGCCGACCAGCACCACGAGGACTTCGTCCGCGTCCAGAAGCGCCTGCGCGAACTGGACAAAGAGGAGGAGGAAGAGAAGAAGGAGGAGCGCGAGGCCAAGATGGAGGAGGAGCGCGAGGAAGCCGAGGAGATCTACCAGAAGTTCAAGGAAGGCGAAACCCTCGACACCGAGGACCTGATGAAGCTCCAGAAGACCGGGCTTCTCTGAGCACGGAACTCGACGCTCTGACGGTCCGAATCGCGGTTTGACGATTCTGCAGTTTCCCCACGCTCGTAGCCGTCGCCCTCGGCGAGTCACCGGATCTTATTCCCGCTCCGGTCGAAGCGGGAGGTATGACATCGTCCACGAAGCGGTCGGTCGCCAGCGTGGCCGTCCTCGCCGTCGCCGCCGTGCTCGCGGCGGTCGTCGGGTACGTGTTGTTCGTGATCCTCCCCGGGGACCTCGCCGAGCTGATCGGCGTCGTGCTCACGGTCCTCGTCGTCGCGGTGGCGCTCAAGGTCGCCGGGGCGACGCTGGCCTCGCGGTTCGCGAACTACACCGTCGCGGAGGTCGCCGTCGAGGGGCCGATCACCCGCGACGGCGACGCGAGCGGGTTTCCGCCGTCGCCCGGATCCCCCGGGGCCGACGAGGTCGTCGAACAGATCGAGCGCGCGGACGAGGACCCGAACGCCGAGGCGCTGTTGGTGAAGCTCAACACGCCGGGCGGGCAGATCGTCCCCAGCGAGGACATCCGGCTGGCCGCCGAGCGCTTCGACGGGCCGACCGTCGGCTACGCGACCGACACCTGCGCCAGCGGCGGCTACGCGATCGCGATCGGCTGTGACGAGCTGTGGGCGCGCGAGGGGAGCGTCGTCGGCTCCATCGGCGTCATCGGGTCGCGGCCGAACGTCCACGAACTCGCCGACCGCCTCGGCGTCAGCTACGAGCAGTTCACCGCCGGCGAGTACAAGGACGCCGGGCTCCCGCTGAAGGAGATCTCGCCGGACGAACGAGCCTATCTCCAGGGCATCGTCGACGACTACTACGACCAGTTCGTCGAACAGGTCGCCGAGGGCCGCGATATGGACGAGGAGGCGGTCCGCGAGACGGAAGCACGGGTGTTCCTCGGGACGGAGGCTCACGAGCGCGGGCTCGTCGACGGGCTCGGCGACCGCGAGGCCGTGCTCGACCGGATCGAGGAGTTGAGCGGGAGCGAGGCCGTCGTCGAGGAGTTCACGCCCAGTAGAGGGCTCATGGGTCGCCTCCGCGGCGGCGCCGCCGCGACGGCGTACGCCTTCGGGGCGGGCGTCGCGAGCGCGTTCCCCGGCGAGGGCGCGCCCGGGGGGATCGACGTCCGGTTCCGGCGGTAGGAGGGCGAGGCCGCGTTGCCACCACCGAGATCCCACCCCAGTGCGACAGCGGGGCGTCCGGCCCGCCACCGTACGGGGTGGCCTTTTTGACCCGGGGGTACCTCGATGCGTACGTGACGACGCTGGTCCTGTGTGTGGACCGTTCGAACGACGTCGGCCGGAAGGCCGGCGTCGACACCCCGGTCGTGGGCTGGGAGGCGGTCCGGTCGCTCGTGACGGATCTGGGCCTCGCTGACCCCGAGGACGCCGGCGTAAACTCGCTGCTGGAGTCGCTTCGGGTCGCTCGCGACCTCTCCGACGAGGGCGAGGAGGTCGCCGTCGCGGTCGTCTCCGGCGCGGGCGACTCCGCCGTCCGCGCCGACCGCGCGCTCGCGCGCCAGCTCGACGACGTGCTCGCGACCGACGAGTTCGACTCCGCGGTCGTGGTCATCGACTCCGCCGCCGACGAGCGCGCGGTCCCGATGGTCGAGTCGCGGCTGCCCGTCGACGCGGTCGACCGCGTCGTCGTCCGGCAGGCGCGCGACCTGGAGTCGACGTACTACCTCCTCAAGCAGTTCATGGCCGACGAGGAGCTCCGCGAGACCGTCCTCGTCCCGATCGGGGTCGGGCTACTCATCCTCCCGGCGTTGCTCGTGTATTTCTCGCCCGCCATCGCGGTTGCGGCGGTGACGACCCTCCTCGGTGCGACGCTGCTGTACTACGGGATGGGAATGGACGAGGTCGTCGAGTCGGCCCCCGACCACGCCCGCGAGGCGCTGTACTCCGGCCAGGTGTCGGTCGTGACGTACGTCGCCGCGCTCGGGCTCTCGATCGTCGGCGTCTTCCTGGGCGTCCTCTCGGCGTCGCCCGTCGCGGGCGCGGAGTTCGTGGCCGGCCTGCAGTTCACGTACGCCGCGGTGCCGTGGCTGGCGCTGGCGGCCCTGACGGCGTCGTTCGGCCGACTGCTCGACGAGCTCATCCGCGACGAGGGCGTCCGGACGCCGTATCTGAACCTCCCCTTCGGCGTGCTCGCGGTCGGACTGCTGTTTCGCGGTTTCGCGGGCTACTTCCTCGAACAGGAGGCGGGCAAGGAGCCGCTCGTCCTCCTCGGCTACGCGCTGTCGCCGACCGAGCGCCTCGCGGTGTTCATCGTCGGCGGCATCGCGCTCGCGCTCGTCGGGGTCCGGGTCGCCGCCAGCGTCTCCGACGAAACCCTCGACGAGGTCATCGACGAGACCGGCTCCGGATCGACCGGCGACGCGAGCATCGGCGGAAACCGCGGCGACGGCGGCTGAGCGGGATCGTCGACCGACGGTCGTGGCGACCGTCCGGTTCGACCTATCGCCCGGTCGCGCGGTACTCGCCGTGTCAGATTCGCGTGCTGGTTCCGGCGTCGCGCTTGGGTCGGACCACGTCCGCGAGCGCGACGAGCAGCCCGAACAGCCAGCCGACCGGCACGGAGATTCCGACCCACATGAGGACGTAGGCGGTTCCGCGGAGGTCGAAGCGCTCGCGGATGAGATCGCCGAGGCCGCCGACTGCGAGGGGGCCATCGAGAAGCCACACCGCGAGCGACGTGGTGTTCGGGAAGACAACGTCCGCCAGCGCGGGCGAGTACAGCGCCGCGACGACTGGCGGGAGGAGAAACGCGGTCACGGCGGCGGGGTACGCGATCAGGACGCTCGTTCCGCGACCGCCGAGGCGGGAGGCGCCGACGGCGACGGCCGCGGCGACGGTCGCGACGGCGCCGGCGGCGCCGACGGCGAGCAGGCCGCCGGTCGAGAACTCCCTGACCCAGGCGGCGACGGTGAGTGCACCCCACGCGACAAGCGAGAGGAGCACGACGCCGACGAGGCCCAGCCGCGTGGCCGCCGAGTCGACCCTCGTGACGTAGGCGCGTGCGGCGAAGCCGAACAGCAACAGCGGATAGCCGACGGCGACCAGCGGGACGCCGAGCCCCGCCCAGAGGTAGTACGTGGCCGTCTGGAGTGTCGTCTCCGGCGTCCACTTCCCGACGACCCTGCCGGGGTCGAGCTGGCGGGGGAACGCCAGCTCCATCCACGTGGCGTGGAGCCTGGCGATGTCGATCCGGACGGCACCCAACAGCCCCGTGGAACGTTGCTCCATCGAGCGTGCGATCCGGCGGCCGCCGATTGAAGGTTTCGTTCGCGCCCCTCTCGTATCAGTCGGGCGATTCGTCCGCGACCGAGCGTGGGACCGCCCGCGGGGTCGCCGTCGCTGCCCTCAGTTCCAGGGCGCGAACCCGGGGTCGACGCGTCGGTCCTCGCGGTCGATGTCGTCGATCGTCGCCACGTCCTCGTCGTCGAGATCCAGCGCGACCGACTCCCAGTTGTCGCGGATGTGCGCCTCGCTCGTCGCCTTCGGGATGGCGGTGACGCCCTTCTCGCGCAGCCACGCGAGGCTCACCTGCGCCTCGCTGGCGCCGTGCTTCTCCGCGATCTCGCTCAGCTCCGGCACGTCGAACACCTGCCCCCGCGCCAGCGGCGAGTACGCGACGACCTCCACGTCGTGGTCGGCGCACGCCTCTCGAAGCGCCTCCTGCTGGAGCAGCGGGTGGCACTCGAACTGGTTCGCGACGATCGGCGCGTCGCTGATCTCGACGGCCTCGGCGACCTGTTCGGGCTCGAAGTTGGAGATCCCGATCCGCTCGATCAGGCCGTCGTCGTACAGCTCGTTGAACGCGTTCAGCGTCTCCTCGGCGTCGTACTCGCGGGCCGGCCAGTGGACGTACATGAGATCGACGGCGTCGACGCCGAGCCGGTCGAGGCTCTCCTCGGTCGTTCGTCGCACGTCCGCGGGCGCGAGGTTGTCGATCCACACCTTACTCGCGAGGAAGACGTCCTCGCGGTCGACATCGGCGCGTTCGATGCCGTCGCCCACCTCCGCCTCGTTGCCGTAGATCTGGGCGGTGTCGACGTGGCGATACCCCATCTCCAGGGCCGTCGCGACCGCGGTGCGGCACGCTTCGGGGTCGGTGTTCTCCCAGGTGCCGAGCCCGAGCATGGGCATGCCGTTTGCGGACGGGACGTCGTCGGGGTCGACGGACTGCTGGTCTGTCATCGACCGATCGGACGCGGCTCGCGCGAAAAGGCGTTGTGGCAGGCGCGCGGACTGCCGGTATGCGGGTGTGTCTCGTCGTCGCCGCGACGGCGCTCGACCCGTACGTCGTCGGCCCGTGTGCGGTCAACTCGTCCGCGGTCAATCCGTCCGCAGTCAGCCGATGTAGCGCAGTTCGTCCTCGCTGGGCATTCCGCCGCCGCCGCCCTGCATCTCCTGGATCTTGCCGACGACCTCCTCCATCTCCTCGGCCCGCTCTTCCAGGTCCGAGAAGTCGACCTCGATGTCGAGCAGGTTCTGGAGCACTTCGAGCACGGCCTGCGCGCTCTTGGGGTCGACGAGGTAGCCGGAGGTCTCGCCCATCAGGCACGCCGCCGGGAGGCCGCGCCGCGCGCCGAGCCCGAGTACCAGTCCGGAAACGCCGACGATGCCGCCGGCGGGTTCGTTCTCGCGGAACTCGACGCCTGCGGCCTCCAGCTCCTCGCGGTCGGTGTCGTCGGTCCGCGCCGCGAGCACGTCGTACTCGTCGTCCTCGATGAGCTCGCCCGTGGGAACGCCACCGAGCGCGAACGCGCGCTCGCAGCCGAACTCCTCGGCGATGTCGAGAAACGCCGTTGTCAAGGTGTAGTGCCCCTCGTTGCTGGCGGCCTGGTGGTCGCCGGTCAGCACGACGAGGTCCTGCCCGTCGGCGTCGACGTGGTGGAACTCCGCGTGCGTCAGCTCGGCGACGCCGTCGTCGTCGACTGTCACCTGCGGCGGGAAGTCGGTCGTGTACACGCGCCTGACGAGCTCGCCGTCGAACTCCTCGACGAGGTGCTCGGCGACGAGCTTGCCCACGTGGCCGACGCCCGGAAGCCCCTCGATGAAGACGGGGTCGGTGAGATCGGGATCGCTCACGATCTCGATGTCGATATCGTCCATGCTCGTTGGTGGCGGGCGGGGGAGGTAAAGACGCGTCGGCTCGATCCGCTGGCGTGGCGGTTCGCTCGCCGGGCAACACGTTCGTCGACTCATCCGCTACCGGGATGACGACCGCGGAAGCCCCCTTCCAGCTCCACCCGTGGGTCGGACGAGTGTCACCGTGGCTGTCTGCACGGTGTGCACGCGCGCGCGGCTGGTCGGGTTCGTTGTCGTGTCGGAAACTCGCGTCGCCGTTATCGGTCGTCGCGGTCGCCGTGGTCGTCGCCGTCGCCATTGGGGTCGACGTGGTCGTCGGGGTTTCCGTCACGGCTGTCGTCGCCGTCAGCGTCGCCGTCGCGGTCCCGAACACGCGCGCGCCGCCGGTACTCCCCGTACGGGTCCTCGGGGTTGAACGGCGCGGGCGCGGAGTTGACCGCGTCCGCGCCGCACTCGGGGCAGGCGTCGCCGAGGGTGTAGACGGGGCGTTCGTGATCCGTCTCCCACGCCGAGCACACCCGGATGTCGGACTTCACGTGTCGTCGGCCGCGGGTTACTCGTCCTCGGTTTCGCGCTCGCGGTGGAAGCGACCGGTGCCGCCCGCCGCCTCGATCGTCTTGCGGGCGCGCTCGGCGGACGTCTCCAGTTCGGTCTCGGCGACCTTGTAGTCGGGCGCGCGAACGCGGATGCGGTACTCCGGGGAGCCGACGTACGACACGTCGAGTTCGATCTCATCGGGGACCTCGCCGTTGCCCTCGGCGGCCTCCAGCGCCTCGCGCACGTCGTCGACGCCGTCGTGGCCCGGCGACTCCAGGTCGACGTAGCCCGTGACGGTGACGTACGGCACCGAGACGTTCTCGCGGGCCGCATCGACGATGGCCGTCACCTGCTCGTCGCTGAGGTCGGTGTCCGCAAGCGCCTCCTTGCCGTGGATCGCCGCGGCCTCGAAGCCCTCGTACATCGACTCGAACTCGGCGTACAGCGCCTCGGCGACGGCGGTGTAGGTGTCGTCGTCGACGTCCTCGCCGAAGGCGATACCCATCCAGTTGTCGGCCTTGCGCTCGTTTTTCCACTCCTGGATCTTGTCCGAGCGCTGGTGATCGTTGACGTCCTTGATCGACAGGTCGATCTGCTGGCTCGATCTATCGACGTCGAGCACCTTCGCGACGACGCGGTCGCCGACGTTCACGTGGTCGCGGATGTTCTTGATCCACCCGGAGGCGACCTCCGAGACGTGGCACAGTCCGCGCTTGTCCTCGTACTCGTCGAGGTCGACGAACACGCCGAAGTCCGCGATCTCGTCGATCTCGCCCACGACGAGTTCGCCCTGCTCGGGCCAGCCGGTGAATTTCATACGCGAGCATACCCGACCGAGCCTAATACCGTTTGTCAATCGATGGGGCCGAGACACGGCCGCGGACGGACGAACGCCTGACCGACGGAGCAGGCGCTCCGGAGCGGGCGAAAGCGTTGACGGTGAGAACGGTGAGCGGTGAGAGCGCCGTTATCGCGCTTCGACGGTCTCGACGACCTCGCCGGCGAACTCTGCGTCCCCGCCGGTGGGGCGCGCGAGCGTCGTCCCGCAGACGGCGCAGTTGACCTCGCTTGCGGCCTTGCCGAAGACGACCTGTTCGTTCTCGCAGTCCGGGCACGTGACGCGGAAGAAGCTTCCCGCCATCGTTACTCCTGGAACCGGAGGCGACCGGCGCGCCATCCCTCGCGCATGTGGGCCTTGCCGCAGTCGCCGCAGCGGTACTTGAGGTGGGTCTTCTTGGTCGGCTTGTCGCCGCCGGGCACCTTCGAGAACTTGCCGGAGTTCCCGATCGTGGACGTGCCGCGGGCCTGCTGGCGGTCGGTCCACTTCATGCCGGTCTGGCGACCGGTTCGAACCTTCTCGACCTCGTGTTCGTGGTGGGCGTTGCAGTGCGGACAGTACGTGTTCATCCGGCGTGGCATCTCCATAGCGGAATCTCCTCTTGACAGGTGCTTCTGCGTCGGCGCTTAAAACCCATACGGTACGGAGTTGTCGGGTGCGAGGGATCCGGTCCTCGCCGGCGGAAGATATCGGGGGAAGCGATCACGGCACGACTACGGCGGGCCCCGCGCGGCGTCAGTACTTCGGGTCCGCGCCGGAGACCGCGTACAGGTCGTCCATGAGCGAGTCGCGGCGCTCCTGCCAGCCGGCGAACGCGCCCGGTCGCTCCGGGTAGCGGCCGTAGTGGTCCTTCAGCTCGCCGGCGATGCCGCGGACCCTGTACAGCTCCCGTAGCGTGTCCCAGTGGCCGTACGTCTCGAACACCGTCTTCAGCTTCAGCCGCAGGCTCATCGAGGTCTCCCCCTTCGTCATCGCGTTCAACAACTGCTGGGCCGGGAGCGCGGTGACGATGTCGGTGAGTTCGTCGACGTCGTGGGCCGTCCCCCAGATGTTGTACACGTCCATCGCGGCGAAGCGCTTCCCGAAGTCGGTCATCACGTCGTGGTTGTAGCGCCACAGCCGCTCCTCGGTCGCGTCGCCCTCGACGACGGCGTCGATCGCGCGCTTGACCGCCCAGTGGGCGGACTTCGCGGCGCCGGGGATCCCGCCGCCGGTGGTGGGGTTGACGTGACCCGCGGCGTCGCCGACGGCGACGAAGCCGTCCGCGACCGCCGAGTCGTACGGTCGCCGGGTCGGAAGCGAGGCCCCGAGCTTGTCCTTCACGGTCGCGCCCTCGAACTCCGGGCGGCGGCTCATGTCGCGTTTGAGCACCTCCACGAGCTTCATCGGCGGCTCCGTCATCTGGAACCCGAGCCCGGCGTTGATCTCGGTGCCCGTCCGCGGGAAGTACCAGAGATAGCCCAGCTCCTCGGTCGGCTTGAACACGATGGCGTCCTCGTAGTCGACGGGTTCCGGCACCTCGACGACCTCGCGGTACGCCGAGCAGAACTGCGAGTACGAGACGTTCGTGTCGAAGCTCGCGTCGCCGAAGTCGCCCTTGTCCTGGAGGATCGACAGCGCGCCCGCGGCGTCGACGGTGAGCTCCGCCTCGTAGGTGAGGGTGTCGCCGTTCCGCTTGGCGCGCACGCCGATAACCCGTCCGTCGTCGTCCTGGAGCACGTCTTGGACGACGGTGTCGTAGTGGATGTCGGCGCCGGCGCGCTCGGTCTCCTCGAGGATCACTTCGCCGTACCGCTTGCGGTCGACCACCGCGCCCGCCTGTCCGAATGGGACGTCGAGCTCCTCCCCGGTCTTGGGGTTCTCGAACACCGCACGTTGGATGCGCTGGTTTGTGAACGACTCTTCGCGGAGGTAGTCGAGGTCGATGACCTCCGGGAACGTCGATTTCCCCTTGATCGCGTCGCCGCAGGCGATGTGGCCGGCTTCCTCCTCGGGCTTTCGCTCGAGGACGACGACGTCGAGGCCCTCGCTGGCGGCCGTCGAGGCGGCGAAGGCTCCCGCCGTGCCCGCGCCGACGACGACGATATCGTACGAGTCCGATGCCGCAGACATAGCCCCTTCTACCGAATCGTCCCTCAAAAAAGGCGCGTATCCGGCCGCGGTCCGTCCGGATCGGCCCGGAGAGCGCCGGTCTCGGGCCGCCGCCGTCAGATCGCGCCTGTCTCGCCCTCGCGGTCCCCGTCGGTGTCGGGCGCTTGCGGGAACCGTGACTCCGCGACCGCGAACGTCAGCGTCGAGAGGACGCCGATCAGCGTTCCGGCGGTGAGCGCGAGCGCGAGCCTCGCGAGCGACAGCGGCGCCGTCCCGGCCGAGGGGAGACTCGGGAGGAAGTATCCGGACAGTCCGTACAACACGATCGCGATCGCGACCACGTAGAACGGCGCGTTCAGATACCGCCAGCGGAACCGCTCGGAGAGGTATTCGTCGGTCACCTGCCCCAGCGAGGACGTGATACCGGCGGCGGCGGCCCACTGGACGGACGCGTGGACGAACACCGCCAACCGCTGGGTGATCGAGACGCCTTCCCCCCCGGTTCCCCCGGCGGTCTCGACGGCCCCTAGGGCGTCGAAGCCCTGAACCCCGCCGATGACGAGCAGCGCCGCGGCGACGAGGTAGGTGACGATCGTGACGCGCCCGGCGTACAGGCTGGTGCGGACGCGCTCGGCGACTCCGTCGACGGTCTCCTCCAGCCCGAGCCCCCGCCACAGCGAGTACAGCCCCAACAGCGTGGAGATCGAGCCGAACACGACGGCCCCGGGAAGCTTCAGTATCCCCGCGATCACCGAGAGTGGGTACACGAGCAGGAGCACGCCCAGCGGAATGAGGATCGTCCCTCTGGTCTCCGGGTCCGACAGCACCTGCTTCATCGTGTAGTAGATCGACTCGAGGTCCTGCGCCTGCCGGACGACCACGCGGCGGACGCCGTCCAGCGGGACGCGCGAGCGGATCACCGGGAGCACCGATTCGTCCTGCGCGCCGTCGGTGATCACGATGGCGCGGACCTCCTCGCCGGTCGACAGCGCCGCGAGGACGGTGTCGATCTCCTCGCCGACGGCGCGGTTCGCCTTCACCTCGCCCTCGTTGACGCCGGTGACGGCCGCGACGGCGACCTCCTCGTCGACGGTCGGGTCGGCGCGGAGGTCCTCGTAGGCGTTGATCGCCTGAAACAGGACGTTCACGTCGGAGTCCTCCGGGTCCGCGGTGGCGAGCTGCACCGCCGCCTCCTCGACGGCGTCCCGACCGATGACCGGCGTGCGGACGCCGGTCTTGCGGCCGAGGTCGTCGTCGAGGTCGACCGGGAGGACGAGGATCATTACCGTGCGGCGGATTGTCTCTCCGGGTATATCTGCCTTCGGGCGATCATCTTGATCGGTTCGGCGTGATGCCGGCACGGCGACGGCCGATACGGCGTGGACGATCTCGAAAGCCCCCGCGTGGGCTTTCGGGAACTGTGACGGACCGATCCTGACCGAGTTTCCGACGATACCGCGTTCCGATGATCTCGGGAACCGACGCAGTCAACACGCCGCCCACGAATCACGAACCAATGAGAGCGGCGCTCGTCATCCTCGACGGCTGGGGTCTCGGCGATCACGACAGACGCGACGCGGTGAAAGCCGCCGACACACCGAACTTCGATCGGCTCCGCGAGGCGGGCGCGTTCGGGACGCTCACCGCCTGGGGCCGCGACGTGGGACTGCCGGACGACCAGATGGGTAACTCCGAGGTCGGCCACATGAACATCGGCGCCGGCCGCACCGTCTATCAGGAGTACACCCGGATCAACGACGCGATCGAGGCCGGCGAGTTCGTCGAGGGCACCGCCATCGAGCGGGCGTTCGACCACGCCGAGGCGACCGGCGGCCGCGTTCATCTCCTCGGGCTCGTCAGCGACGGCGGGGTCCACAGCGATCAGGCGCACCTACACGCGCTGATCGACGCCGCCGCCGACCGCGGTATCGAGGCCGTCACCCACGCCGTTACCGACGGCCGCGACACCGCGCCGAAGTCCGGCCGCGACTTCCTCGCAAAGCTGGAGGCGCACGTCGTCGACCGGGGTACCGGCGACGCCGCCACCGTCTGCGGGCGCTACCACGCGATGGACCGCGACCGGAACTGGGAGCGCACGGCGGACGCGTACGACGCGATCGTGAACCGGGAGGCCGACCACGCCGCCGCCTCCGCCGTCGACGCCGTCGGGGCGAGTTACGAACGCGGCGACACCGACGAGTTCGTGGAGGCGACCGTCGTCGACGGCGAGCCGGGGATCGAGGACGGCGACGGCGTCGTGTTCTTCAACTTCCGGGCCGACCGAGCCCGCCAGCTCACGCGGATGCTCGCGGATGTCGCCCCCGCCGACTGGGAGGCTGAGGGGATCGAGACGAGTCCGCCCGACATCGAACTCGTGACGATGACCGAGTACGACGAGGAGTTCGGCCTCCCGGTCGCGTTCCCGCCGGTCCAGCCCGAGGACACTCTCGGCGAGGTGCTGTCGGCGGCCGGCCTGACACAGCTACGGATGGCCGAGTCCGAGAAGTACGCCCACGTCACCTACTTCCTCAACGGCGGCCGCGAGGTGGAGTTCGACGGCGAGTCGCGCCGGATACTCGAGAGCCCCGACGTGCCCACGTACGACGAGACGCCGGCGATGAGCGCCGGAGAGCTCACCGACGCCGCGATCGACCTGATCGGGAGAGAGGACCCGGACGTGCTCGTGCTCAACTACGCGAACCCGGACATGGTCGGCCACACCGGCGACTTCGACGCCGCCGTCGCCGCCGTGGAGGCGGTCGACCGAGAACTCGGACGACTCGCCGAGGCCGTCCGTGCGGCCGGCGGGCACCTGCTCGTCACGGCGGACCACGGCAACGCCGACGACATGGGGACCCCCGAAGACCCCCACACGGCGCACACGTTCGCGCCGGTACCGTTCGTTTCAGTCACGCCGGCGGGGGCCGACGGCGGCATGGTCGTCCGCGAGGGCGGGTCACTGATCGATATCGCCCCGACGCTGCTGGCGCTCGTGGGCGTCACACAGCCGGAGGCGATGACGGGCGAGTCGCTGCTGGTCGAGGCGGACGGCGCCGACGAGTAGGCGGCGAACGGACAGCGGGCGCGTCGGGGCGTCGTTCTCTACGCCGACAGCAGTCGGTCGGCGGTCACGACGCGGACGCTCGCGGGTCGCTTCACGTATTCGCCCTCCGATTCGGCGACGATCTGGTCGATCCCGCGCTGGGCGGCCACGTCGAGCACGCGCTGGCTCAACTCCCCGTCGAGCACGAGCGCGACCGGCGACCCGTCGGTACCGGAGACGGCGTCGAACACGTCCGCCGCCGGCACCTCCTCGACGACGCCGCAGTCGGCGTCCAGCAGGCGCGCACGGTTCGAGTCCTCGGCGACGACCGCCGCGACGTGGGCTTGTAGCGACCGCGGACGGTCCCTGTCGTCGGCGGCGTTTTCGGTCTCCCCCGCGGCCTCCGTGTCCGCAGCGGCCGTGTCCGCGGCGTCCGTCTCCGTGACATCCGTATTCACGGCGTCGGCCCCGTTCTCGGACGCGTCCGTCGCAGCGCCGGCGTCGTCGGTGTCGACGTCGACGGCGGCAGCGTCAGTGTCGTCGGGTGTGTCAGCTTCGCCGGCGTCGTCGGTGTCGGACTCGTCGCCGAGATTGTCGCTGTCGGCGGGCCCCTCGGGCGTGCTCGGGGTGTCGGGAGTCGTCGCGGTCGCCGGCGACTCATCCCCGGCAGACGGATCGGCGTCAGGCGCGGGCGTGGCGCTCCCGTCGGTGGCGGCGACGCCGAGGTCGGCGGCGTCGTCGCGGTCGCCCGCGGAGGCGTCGAGGTCGAGCGACTCGAACGGCGCCTTCTCGCGCAGCGCGGCCATCAGCTCGTGGCGCGAGAGGTCCTCGACCGACCGCCCCTCGGGCGCGAACGCGGCGTAGTCGACGTCGCCCACCTGCGCGAGCTCCTTCAGGATGAGCTCGCCGCCGCGGTCGCCGTCGAGGAACGCGGTGACCGTGCGCTCGGCCGTGAGGTCGGCGACGGCGTCCGGGACGTTCGTCCCTTCGACGGCGACGCCGTTCTTGATGCCGTACTTCAACAGCGTGAGCACGTCCGCGCGCCCCTCGACGACGACGATAGCGTCGGAGTCGTGGACGCGGGGGCCCGCCGGGAGGCCCCGGTACTCGTCGATGCGCTCGACGCGATTGGCCTCGCGGACCTCCGAGAGGATCTCGGTGGAGTCCATGACCGACTCGTCGAACGAGGACGTGAGCAGTTCCTTCGCGCGCTCGACGACCTCCCGGCGCTTGGCCGAGCGCATGTCCTCGATGTCGGCCACCTCGACGCGTGCCTCGCAGGGGCCGACGCGCGTGATCGCCTCGAGGCTGGCCGCGAGAATGGAGGTCTCCACCTTGTCGAGGCCGGAGGCGATGGTGATCTCGCCGAAGCTCTGGCCGTTCTGGCTGTCGATCTGTACGTCTATTCGGCCGATCTTCGACGACTGTTGAAGATCGCGGAGGTCGAGCTCGTCGCCGAGCAGGCCCTCCGTCTGTCCGAACACGGCGCCGACGACGTCGCTCCGTTCGACGACGCCGTCGGCCGTGATTCTGGCGTGGATGAGATATTTGGCTGAATCGTCCATGTGATGTCCCCTCCGTGGGGTGTGATGGTGATGTGATGACGGCTGGAACCGTCGACGAGTATATAAGCACCGGCGGATGGAAATACCTGTCGTACGGCGGCTGTATCCGACAGAACGCCCACGTTCGCCCGTCGGACACGACGCGAGTCGGACGAGCGGTCACCGGTCTTCGTCCCGATCCGACCGCGAAAGAGCCAGTATCGGCCGGTCACGACCGCGTAGACGAACGGACCGGCCCGGACGGAGCGCGGCTCGACCCCGAAACGGTTCACCGGACGGTGCTGGCGCACCTGCGAGGGGAGTTCGCGACGCTTTCGACGACCGACGAGCTGCTCGCGTCGCTGGGAGGGGCTGAGTGAGCGTCGTCCCCGACCGGGCCGCTCAACCGTCGTAGCTGATGTAGCTCGCGGCGTCGTCGGCGAAGGCGACCGCGCCGGGTCCGAAGGAGTCCGCATAGCGGACGACGAGCGCGATGACGGCTTCCGGACGGGCGACGCGGTAGCCGTCGTCGGTCCGAAGCACCCCGGCGTCCGCGAGTTCGCCCGCGTACGTCGAGATCGTCGGCCGCGACACGTCGAGCGCGCGCGCTAAGTCCGCACCGGAGGCGTCGGGGTCCCGAAGCAACCCGAGGATCATCCCCCGCGGAGTCTCGCGTCGGAGATAGCCGAGGGCACGGCGCTCGAACGCCGAAAACCGCCCCGCGGGGAAGTACCGGCGGTAGTCGCCGTCCTTCTGTGAGACGACCGCGTCGGCCGACTCCAGCCGCTTGAGGTGGTGTTGGGTCTCGCCGGTCGCCAGCGAGAGGTCGTCCCGGAGCTTCGAGAAGTGGGCGCCGGGCGTCGTCGCGAGGTAGCCGCGGATCGCGTCGCGGGGGGCCGACTCGTCGGCGTCGCCGTCGGCCGCGCTCGCGCGAGCACTGGCCGCAAGCGGCGTCGCGGCCCCCAGCGCGGCGAAGCGCCGAAGGGTGGCGCGCTTGTCCGTATCGACCTCGCGTGTCACACCGCATCGTAGCGAGGTTGTGGGCAAAAGGGTGTCGTTGTGGCAGACGGTGACAACCCGGCGAACGACCGATAGCGAGCCTGCAACAAGCGGACAGCCGGCGAATCCGAGCCAGTCTCGGCGGCGTCGACTACTCCGTTTCGGGTTCCGCCTCGGGTTCGGGCGCGGCCGACTCGCCGTCCGAGTCCTCGTCCTCGTCGTCGGCCTCGGCGACGACCTCGTCGGCGGATTTGATGGTGCCGCCGATGTCGCCCTCCTTCACCGCGGCCGCCTCCTGTTCGAGCGCCTCAGTGTCCATCTGGGCGGCCTCGTCGATCTCGCCGAGGATGTCCTCGATGTCGTCGAGCCCGAGCATCTCGCGGGTCTCCGCGTCGAAGTCGAGCGAGTCGAGCCCCTCGGTGTCCTGCACGTCGGAGCCGGTCAGCTGCTTGCCGTAGCGGCCGACGAGGCTCGTGAGCTCCTGGGGGAGAACGAACGTCGTGGAGTCGCCTTGGCCGATGCGCTCCAGCGTCTCCATCCCCTTGTCGATGATGGCGCGCTCGCCCATCGACTCGGCGGACTTCGCGCGGAGGACCGTCGAGATGGCGTCACCCTGCGCCTCCAGGATCTGGCTCTGCTTTTCACCCTGCGCGCGGATGATGTTCGACTGCTTTTCACCCTCGGCGGACTCGACGGCGGAGCGCCGCTCACCCTGCGCCTCGAGGATCATGGCGCGGCGACGGCGCTCGGCGGAGGTCTGCTGCTCCATCGCCTGCTGGACGTCCTTCGAGGGGTTGACCTCCCGGACCTCGACGGACTCGACGCGGATCCCCCACTCGTCGGTGGGCTCGTCCAGTTCCTTGCGGATGCGGGCGTTGATCTCTTGGCGCTTGTTCAGCGTGTCGTCGAGCTCCATGTCGCCCAGCACCGCGCGCAGCGTCGTCTGCGCGAGGTTGGAGACGGCGACCTTGTAGTCCTCGACCTCGAGGAACGCCTTCTTCGCGTCCATCACCTTGATGTAGACGACGGCGTCGGCGGTCACCGGCGAGTTGTCGCGCGTGATCGCCTCCTGACGCGGCACGTCGAGCGTCTGCGTACGCATATCGAAGGTGTACGTCCGGGAGACGAACGGCGGGACGATGTTGATACCCGGTTCGAGCAGCTTCCGGTACTCGCCGAACACGGTGAGGGCCTTCTTCTCGTACGCGTCGACGATGACGATCGCTTGGTAGACGGCGACGATCGCGACGATCAGGAACAGCAGCCCGATCACCGCCGGCCCGAGTCCGAGGAACTGCAGTGGGAGGACCATAGCTATCGGTTCGGCCGTCGAGGCTTAAAGCGTTCCCCCGCTGTCACTCTCGAACCCGCCGACGGGGGTTCACTCCCGCTCCGGTTCTGGTTCCGTGTCGGCGTCGTCGCGCGCCCTGTCGTCCACGTCGCCGAGGTCCCTGTCGTCCGCGTCGACGCTTCCGTCCGACGGCGCTCCATCGCGCCGTCCCTTCGCCAGCTCCCGATCGATGTCGTCGACGCCTCCCTCCAACGACTCGACGGTGAGGACGTTGCCGCCGCCGGGGTCGACGACCATGACCTCGGTGCCGACGGGGATCTCCCCGTCCACCGACCGCGCGGAGTAGTACGGGCTGAACCCTCCCTCGTCCAGTTTCACCTCGCCTCCGGTGGGCGTGACGGTCTCGGTGACGCGGGCGTTCGACCGCCGAAGCGACCGAGAATCGGAGGTCTGCGCCTGTCCTTTGCCGCCGTACAGATCGAACTCGCGATAGCCGTAGAACGCCAGCGCGCCGAACACGAGCACCAGCAGGCCGAGCACGAACGGGCCCGCGAGGGGGCCGAGCGCGAGTCCCACGAGCCCGGCCGCAAGGAGCGCCACCCCGATGACGATGAACTGTGCGCCGGGGGCGACGGCCTCGGCGATCGAGAGCACGAGCCCGGCGGCCACAAGCAACAACGGGAGGGTTTCGGGGGTGAGGAGGCCCGACTGAAGCAGCATGGACTGGTCTTGGGGCCGGCGGGGTTAAAGCGTCACCGAGAACACCAACAGGAGCGTCCCGAGGACGCCCGCTGCGACGAACAGCGCGTTTTCGGCGTCGATCGACTCCGGTTCGATCGGCGGGTTGCGTGCGGCTTCGCGCGCGGCCTCCGCCTCGGGGCCGACCTCGTCGATGCCGAAGCGCCACTCGTCGTCCGAGTCGGCGTCCGATCCGGCGGCGGCGTCGGTGCGGGGGTCGTCCGACATGAACCGGCCTAGCCGGCGCGGTGGTAAAGAGGTGTCGGGGGCGCGGGCGGAAGCAGTCAGCGCCGCCGTGTGTGACCGATCACGTCGCCCTCGTAGACGACGCCGCGCTCGGCGTCGACCGTCACCGTGGTGTCGTCGGTCACGTCGTCGGCCAGCGGCGCGCCGGAGACCATCGGGATGCCGATCTCGCGGGCGACGAGCGCGGGGTAGCCGGTCATGCCCGGACGGGCGTCGATGATACCCGCCAGCTTCCCGGTGTCGCCGGTGAACTCGGCGTCGAACCGGGCCGGGAGGTACGCGATCGTTCCGTCCGGCACGCCGGCGAGGTCGCCGTCGGGGAGCCGGCGGAGGGGACCGGAGACGCGGCCGCCGACCACGTGGCGACCGGTGGCGATCGTCTCGGCCGCGACGTGGAGCTTCAGCGTGTTCGTCGTGTTCGTTCCCTCCAACTCGGTCATCATGCCCGAGAGGACGACGATCGTGTCGCCCGACTCCGCGGCGCCGGTCTCGAGGGCGGCCGACACGGCCGAGTCCATCACCTCCTCGATGCTGCTGTGGTAGTCGGCGGAGATCGGTTGGACCCCCCACGAGAGCGCGAGCTGACGGCGAACGCGGTCGCTGGGCGTCGTCGCGACGACGGGCACCGCCGGTCGGAACTTCGCCGTCTTGCGGGCGGTGTAGCCGGACTCGGAGGCGGCGACGACGGCGGCCGCATCTGTATCACGGGCCAGGAAGCGCGCCGAGCGCGCCAGCGGCTCCGTTCTCGATCCGGTCTGCGCCAGCGGGACCCGGTCCTCGCGCGTCTCGGCGTACTCGTCGCTGGCCTCGATCCGGCTGACGATCCGGTCCATCGTCTCGACGACGCGAACCGGATGGTCGCCGATCGCCGTCTCGCCCGACAGCATGACCGCGTCGGTGCCGTCGAGCACCGCGTTCGCCACGTCCGACGCCTCCGCGCGCGTCGGGCGTCGCGAGTGGACCATCGAGTCGAGCATCTCCGTCGCGGTGATAACGGGGGTGCCGGTGTCCATGCACTTGCGGATGATGCGTTTCTGCACCATCGGGACGTCCTCCAGCGGACACTCGACGCCGAGGTCGCCGCGGGCGACCATGACGCCGTAGGCGGCGTCGACGATCCCGTCGAGATTCTCGACGGCATCCGCGCGCTCGATCTTCGCGATGACGGGGACGTCGCCCGCGCCGCGCTCCTCCAGCGCGTCCGAGACCGCGTACACGTCGCCGGCGTCGCCGATGAACGAGGCGGCGACGAAGTCCACGTCGTGGTCCGTGACGAGGTCGAGTTCGCGCTCGTCGGCCTCGGTGATCGTCGGCAGTCCGAGGTCGACGCCGGGGATGTTGACCCCCTTGCGCGAGCCGAGTTCGCCGCCGGAGTCGATCCGAGCACGGACGCCCTCGTCGGTCATCGCGGTCACGGTCGCCTCGATCCGACCGTCGTCGAGGAGCACGCGGTCGCCCGGCTCGGTTTCGGTGATCGCGTGGGTCACGCCGATCCGCTCGGGCGTCGCCGTGTCGTCCTCGACGAACAGCACCTCGGAGGCCGTCGTGACCTCGATCGGCTCGTCGATCTCGGCGGTCCGGATCTCGGGGCCCTGGAGGTCGAGCATCGCCGCGAGCGGCGCGTCGGTGGCGTCGTCGACCGCGCGGATGCGGTCGACGACCTCGCCGCGGTGGTCGGTGTCGCCGTGGCTCGCGTTGAGCCTGGCGACGGACATCCCGGCGTCGGCGAGCGCCCGTATCGTGGCTCGGTCGTCGGAGGCGGGACCGAGCGTACAGACGATCTTGGCTCGTCGCATAGTCTTACCCGGAGGTCACGCGCACGGATATAAAGGGCTACGGAGTAAACTCGGCTTCGAGTGAACAGTTCGGGCCTCACGCGCCGGCCTCGCGCGCCTGCTACCGGGTGACCATCCAGGTCGTTCCCGAGGAGTAGCCCCACTTCTCCACGTCGACCTCGACGGCGGCGTCGACGATCGCCGACATGTTGGCGCCGACCTCCTTTGCGGACAGGCCCAACTCCTCGGCGATGAGCCGGGACTTGAAGTACGTCTGCTCTGCGGCGTGTTCGCGGAGGTATGCGAGGATCCGGTGTTGCTTATCCGTGAGGTCGATAGTCGACTCGCCGGTCGCGGTGTCCCCGGTGTCGGTCGACTCGACGGTGCTCGTCGCGCTCATATCACTGCCTACGGGCTATCGACTCAAAGGGGGTTTGGTACGTGGGGTTAACACGGTGGCGTCCGTCGATCAGCGAGCGAACACGACCGCGATCGGCGGTCCGGGTCGGCCGCGTCGGTACGGTCGCCTAACACGCCGGCGAGCCGCTGGAATGACAGAAGGTTCTTACCCGGCGGCCGGCCACCGAGGAGGTAATGAGTAGTCCGGTCGATGGCCCCGGTTCCGATCCCGACGGCGCCGACGGTACCGGCGCCGACCGGACCCGCGTCAGCGTCGTCCTCCCCGCGTACAACGAGGCGGCGACCATCGAGGGGACCGTCCGGACGACCGTCGAGACGCTGGAGGGGTTCCTCTCGGCCGATGCGTTCGAGGTGATCGTCGCCGAGGATGGCTGTGACGACCGAACCCCCGAGATAGCCGACCGCCTCGCTCGTGAGGACGACCGGGTGAAGCACTTCCACAGCGATCGCCGATTGGGTCGCGGCGGCGCCCTGGTGTTCGCGTTCGAGCGCGCGGCCGGCGACACGCTCGTCTACTTCGACACGGACCTCGCGACGGACATGCGCCACCTGGAGGAACTGGTGGCGAAGATCGACCGCGAGGGGTACGACGTGGCGACGGGGTCGCGCTGGATCCCCGGCGACGAGGCCGACCGACCCGCGAAGCGCGGCGTCCCCTCGCGCGGGTTCAACCTGCTCGTGCGGACCGTGCTCCGCTCGGACCTCCGGGACCACCAGTGCGGGTTCAAGGCGCTCTCGCGGGAGGCGTTCGAGGAACTGCACGACGCCGTCGAGGACGATCACTGGTTCTGGGACACGGAACTGCTGGTCCGCGCCCAGCGACGCGGCCTGCGGGTGGCGGAGTTCCCCGTCGACTGGGAGCCGAAGGGCGACTCGAAGGTCGACCTCGTGCGCGACGTGTTCGGGATGGGGAGTCAGGTCGTCAGGCTGTGGTGGCAGCTGTCGGTGTCGCCGCGGATCACCCGCACGCGGACCGTCGCGGCCGGGGCGGTTCTCACGGTCGCCGCGCTCGCGCTGATGACGGTGTACCTCGACCCGTCGGCGGTGCTGTCGGCGTTCGAGGGCGCAGATCCGGTCCCGGTCGCCGCCGCCACGCTCGTGTACCTCGTCTCGTGGCCGCTGCGCGGGCTGCGCTACCGGGACATCCTCGAGGAACTCGGCTACCGCGAGCGCCTTGGCTTCCTCACGGGCGCGGTGTTCATCAGTCAGACCGGCAACCTCGTGTTCCCGGCCCGCGCCGGCGACGCGGTGCGCGCGTACGTGGTGAAGGCCCGACGCGGGATCCCGTACCCGACCGGGTTCGCCTCGCTGGCGGCCGAGCGGGTGTTCGACCTGCTCACGATCACCGCGATGGCGGGCGCGGTGCTGACGGGGCTGCTCGTCACCGACGGCGCCGGCGCGGTCGCGACGGCGGTGTCCGGGAACGTCCCGGGCGTCTCCGCCGGGGCCGTCTCGACGGCCGTTCGCGTCGCCGCCCTCGTCGGCGTCGCCGCTGTCGCGAGCCTCCTGTTCATCGTCGCGACCGCCCGCAGCGATCGCAACTACGTCCGGGACGTGGTCTCGCGGTTCTCCTCGGACTCGTACGTCGACTACGTCGCCGGCGTGATCGAGGAGTTCGCCGCGGGCGTGCAGACGGTGGCGGGCACGCGCGCGTCGTTCGCCCGCGTCGGCGGCGTCTCCGTGCTCGTGTGGACGCTCGACGTGGTGACGGCGCTGCTCGTGCTGTCGGCGTTCCCCGCGGCGACGGACGCCATGACGCTCGCACAGCTCGTCGTCGTCGGCTTCTTCGCCGTCTCCGTCGGCAACCTCGCGAAGGTGCTCCCGCTGTCGCCCGGCGGTATCGGGCTGTACGAGGCCGCCTTCACCGCGCTCGTCGTCGGTCTCGGCGGCGTGCCCGCGGCGGTTGCGTTCGCCGCCGCCGTCCTGGACCACGCCGTCAAGAACGCCGTCACCGTCGTCGGCGGCGTCGCGTCGATGATCGGCTTCAACGTCTCGCTCACCGACGCCGTCGACGAGACGGCGGAACTGGACGAGGAGGCCGAGCGCGACGGGACCGAGTTGGCGACCGACGGCGACTGAGCGCCCCCACCGAGGGTTCGCGCTGCCGGTGCGTGCAGTCCGTTCAGTACAGGTCCGTCACGAACGGGCCGAGCGCGCCCGCCACGGCGGTCCGGAGCGCGTCGGTCCGGTCGACACGGCCGCCGGTGAGCGCGCCCGCGGCGCCCTGCTTTTCTGCCACGTCCGACTCCCCGAGCACGTCGTCCATCACCGGCCCGAGTTCCTCGCCGTCGCGGACGCGCGCCGCGATGCCTCCGGGCAACGCGAGGCTCGGACCGGTACCGACCCCGACGCGATCGCCGTCGGCGACGGCCGCCCACATCACGAGAAAGAGTCCGTCACCGCCCTCGTACTCCGCGACGCCGCCCTCGATCCCGACGCCGAGATCGTACGCCTCGGCGGTCGTATCGAGCACCGCGGTCGCCCGGTTGGCCGCGCCCGTCCGGGTCTCGTCGTGTCCGAACGGCTGCTCGGACACGCCCGACGGGACGGGGCACGCCTCGACGACCGCGCCGTCGCCGAAGCCGTCCGTGCCCGCCACCGCCCGTTCGGTCGCCGCGCGCTTCACTGGATTGCCGGAGCCGACGCCGATCCGCATACACACGGGTTCGCACGGCCGTAGGTGTGTCTTGCCTTCCGCGACGGGGAACGTCCACGAGGGTTGAAATACGATGCCGGCACCAGTAGCGTCGATGGCCGGACAGGCTCCCTCCGCCGAGCGGGTCCGCGAGGCGCTTCGAGCGTTGGCAACCGACTCGCCCCGTGGCGCCGGCGACGGCGGCGGCTCGACCCCGGAGGCGACTGACGCACAGCGCGACCTCGTCGCCGAGGCGGAACGGGCGCTGGCGACCGTCGGGACTGCGGCGGCGTTCGCGGACGACGACGGCTTCCGTCGGACGGAGACGGTCGCGGAGGCGGTCACCGATCCGGCGTTGGCTCGCCGTGCTCGTGCGGTCGTCGAGGCGATCGAACGCTATCGGGCGGCGTACCGGGACGCGGTTCCCGCAGGATCCGTGGACCCTGCGGGCTCCGTCGACGTTGAGGGTCCCGCAGATCCCGCGGACCACTTTCACCCCGCTCGCGATAGGCATATGCCGGCGGCGGAACAACCGGGAGACAACTGATGACGCGGGTTATCCACACCGGCGACACCCATATCGGGTACCGCCAGTACCACTCGCCCGAGCGGCGAGCGGACTTCCTCGACGCCTTCGAGCGTGTCGTCGCCGACGCGGTCGACGCCGACAGCGCGGAGCAAAGCTCCGCGAGCGGCCGGACGCAGTCCGGCGACGACCCTGACGCGGTCGTCCACGCCGGCGACCTGTTCCACGACCGTCGTCCGGACCTCCCGGACCTGCTCGGCGTGCTCTCCGCGCTCCGGACGCTGGACGACGCCGACATCCCGTTCCTCGCGGTCGTCGGCAACCACGAGTCCACGCGCGGGGGCCAGTGGCTCGACCTGTTCGAGTCGATGGGGCTGGCGACCCGACTGGGCGACGAGCCCACCGTGATCGGCGACACGGCGTTCTACGGCCTCGATCACGTCCCCGAGAGCCGGCGCGACGCCCTCGAGTACGAGTTCGCACCCCACGACGCCGACGTCGCGGTGTTGGTGAGCCACGGGCTGTTCGAGCCGTTCGCGTACGCCGACTGGGACACCGAGGCGGTGCTGCGCGAGTCGACCGTGGACTTCGACGCGGTCCTGCTCGGGGACAACCACGCGGCCGACACCGCGCAGGTCGAGGGCGCGTGGGTGACCTACTGCGGGTCGACCGAGCGCGCCTCCGCGACCGAGCGCGACCCCCGCGGCTACAACCTCGTTCGCCTCGGGGCGGACGCCGCCGACGGCGACGACCCTGTCGACATCCGCCGGCGCACGCTGGAGACGCGTCCGTTCGTCTTCGTCGACGTGGAACTCGGCGAGGGCGAGGGGCTCGACCGCGTCCGCGACCGCGTCCGCGAGCGCGACGTGGCGGACGCGGTCGTCATCGTCCGGATCACCGGCGACGGCGAGCCGATCGCGCCGGCGGCCGTCGAGGAGTTCGCCGCCGAGCGGGGCGCGCTCATCGCTCGCGTCACCGACCGCCGCGAGGTCGAGACGGAGGCGGAGCTGTCGGTGAGCTTCACCGACCCCGACGAGGCGGTTCGCGAGCGGATCGGCGACCTCGACCTGTCCGACGCGGCCCGCGAGGTCGACGACGTGGTCCGCGGCGACCTCCCGGACTCGAACGTCCGCGAGGAGGTGAACCGACGGATCGAGGCGCGGTTCGACGGGGACGACGGCGCGGGCGACGATGCGGATGAGGACGACGGCGCGGGCGACGATGCGGATGAGGACGACGGCGCGGGCGACGATGCGGATGAGGACGACGGCGCGGGCGACGCGGAGGGAGCGGGGAGCCCGCAAGGTTCGGACGACGACGGACAGCTCACGCTGGGTGATTCGCGGTGATCTTCGACCGCCTCCGCCTGCGGAACTTCAAGCCGTACGCCGACACCGACCTCCGCCTCTCGGACGGCGTGACGGTCATTCACGGGCTCAACGGCAGCGGAAAGTCCTCGTTGTTGGAGGCGTGCTTCTTCGCGCTGTACGGCTCGAAGGCGCTCGACGGCACGCTGGCGGACGTCGTGACCAACGGCGCCGAGGAGAGCGAGGTCGAACTGTGGTTCAGCCACGACGGCCTGTCGTACCACGTGCGCCGGGAGCTGAAACGCTACGGCGAACAGATCCAGACGACGACGTGTACCCTGGAATCGGACGACGAGTCGGTCCACCGCGACGGCGCGACGGACGTGCGGGCGTTCGTCTCGGACCTGCTGCGCATGGACGCGGAGGCGTTCGTCAACTGCGCGTACGTCCGCCAGGGCGAGGTGAACAAGTTGATCAACGCCACGCCGACCGAGCGCCAGGACATGATCGACGACCTCCTCCAGCTCGGCACGCTGGAGGAGTACCGCGAGCGCGCCGGCGACGCCCGACTCGGCGTCGAGGACGTGCGCTCGACGACGCGGGGCGCGCTGGAGAGCGTCGAGGAACAGGTGGCCGAGAAGGAGGACCGCGACCTGCACGGCCGCCTCAACTCGCTGGAGTCGACGCTCGCGGAGGTGAACGAGAAGATCGAGAACTACGAGGCGCAACGCGAGAAGGCGGCGTCCACGCGCGAGAACGCTCGTGACGTGCTCGACGAGTACGAGGAACGCCGCGAGGAGCTGACGGAGCTGGAGTCGGACATCGAGGACCTGGAGGCGACGATCCGCGAGGACGAGGCCGAACGGGAGCGGATCGGCGATCGGATCGCCGACCTCCGCGACCGCGTCGACGACGCCGAGGCGACCCTCGAGGAACGGCTCTCGGCGGTCGCCGTCGACGACGCCGACCCGGAGACGCTCGAGGCGCGCCGCGAGCAGCTCGACGACCGCGAGGCCGACCTCCGCGAGGAGCTTCGCGAGGCGCGCTCGGAGGCGAACGCCCTCACGAACCAGTCGGAGACCCTCGCGGAGACGGCCGAGGACGCCGCCGAGCGCGCCGACGAGAAGCGCACTCGCGCGGCGGAGCTCGACGAGGACGCCGAGGCGGCCGCGGAGACGCTCGCCGAGCGCGAGGAGTCGCTCGCGGAGCTGGAGACGGAGCGCGAGGAGCTCCGTGCGACGTTCGAGGACGCCCCCGTCGCGGTCGGCGAGGCGTCCGCCCATCGCGAGTCCGTCCGAGAGGAACTGGAGGCGGTGCGCGCGGAGGTCCGCGAGACGAGCAACGAGGCGAGCGCCGCCCGGTCGAGCGTCGAGGAGGCGGAGGAGCTGCTGGCGGCGGGGAAGTGTCCCGAGTGCGGCCAGCCGGTCGACGGCTCCCCACACGTGGACGCCCTCGACGACGAGCGCGAACACCTCGAGGAGCTGGAGGCGGACCTCGCGGACCTGACCGAGCGCGAGACGGATCTCGAGGAGAAGCTCGACCGCGCCGAGGAACTCCTCGAGGCGGAGAGCCGGCTCGGGCAGATCGGGGATACGCGGGAACTGATCGAGGACGGCATCGAGGAGAAGGAGGCCGAAATAGAGCAGGCGAGCGAGCGTGCCGCCGAACTGCGCGAGGCGGCCGACGACCTGGAGTCACAGGCGACCGAGAAACGCGAGGTCAGCGATCGGAAGGCCGAGGAGGCCGAGGACGCCCGGGCGGACGCGGCGGCGCTCGAGGAGGACCTCGACGAGATCGAGACCGCTCGCGACCGACTGGACGCCGTCGAGGCCACGCGCGAGGAGATAGTCGACGCGGACGACGAGATCGAGCGCCTGACGGAGAAGCGTGCGGACATCGCCGACCGCAACGACGAGCGCCGGGAGTTCCTCGCGACGAAGCGCGAGCGCCGCGACGAGCTCCGGGAGGCGTTCGACGACGAGCGCGTCGAGTCGGCCCGCGAACGGCTCGAGAACGCCGAAGAGTACATCGAGAAGGTGGACGACGCGCTGACCGACCTCCGGGACCGACGCGACGATCTCACGAGCCGGATCGGCGCCGTCGAGAACGAACTCGAGGAGCTGGAGGCGCTGCGCGAGCGCCGCGACGCGCTGGCGGATCGGGCCGCGGAGTTGGACGCGATCCACGAGGAGACGCGGGACCTGGAGGCGATGTACGGCGACCTCCGGGCGGAGCTTCGGCGGGCGAACGTGGAGAGCCTCGAACGGATGCTCAACGAGACGTTCGAGCTGGTGTACGGCAACGACGCCTACTCGCACATCGAGCTGGACAACGAGTACGAGCTCACCGTCTACCAGAAGGACGGCGAGCCGCTGGACCCCGAACAGCTCTCGGGCGGCGAACGCGCGCTGTTCAACCTCTCGTTGCGCTGTGCGATCTACCGCCTGCTCGCGGAGGGGATCGAGGGCGCGGCGCCGACGCCGCCGCTGATTCTCGACGAGCCGACGGTGTTCCTCGACTCGGGGCATGTCTCGCGGCTGACGGACCTGATCGACGAGATGCGCGGCTTCGGCGTCCGCCAGATCCTGATCGTCAGCCACGACGACGAACTCGTCGGCGCCGCGGACGAGCTCGTGCGCGTCGAGAAGAACCCCACGTCGAACCGGTCGACGGTCGAGCGGCTGGCCGACCCGTCGCTGTCGTCGGTCGAGATCCCGTCGCGCGACGCCGAGCACGCGGACGACTGATCACGTGTTCCCGCGCAGGCTCGAAACCGGCGGGAGTCAGTCCCGAAACCGCGCAACGACTTCCAGCGCCTCGTCGGTCGGCTCGTAGCCGCGCTCGCCGGCGACGGTCGTCTCCGCGATCAGTCCCGCCGCGCGAAACTCCCCGAGCAGGCCGTGGAGGTCCGATTCACACAGGTCGTAGGCGTCCAACAGCGACCGCACCGACAGCGCGCCGCGATCGGCGAACTCCACGAGCAGTCCGAGCGCGCGCTCGTCGCGACACGCCAGCACCGCCCCGCGCAGTTCGGCGGGGAGCCCGCCCGCGGCGGCCGACAGCGGTGACTCCCCGTCCGATCGGAGGTCGTCCGTCGGGACGTAGCGCTCCTCGCCGGTCGCCGGATCGCGAACGAGACTCGACTCCGACGATCGCTTGACGAGCAGATACCGCGTTCCGTCCGCGTCCCGAACCGACTGCATGGCCGACGAAAGCGGACGTGCGCGAAAAGAGGTGTCGGTGCCGGCGGTCGGCGGTCGGCGGTGTCGATGTCGCTGCCGGTAGTCAGGTGTCCCCGGGATCGGAACTCCCGTCGCCGCCGGCGGTGACGCCGTCGGCAGCGGCGGGAGTGTCGTTCACTGCGGCGGGAGCGTCCTCTTCGTCGTCCCGATCCTCGGGTCCATCGCGGTCCCCATCTCGGTCACGCTGTTCGAACGCGCGAACCGTCTGATACACGCGGACGGCCGCGAGGGCGCCGATCACGATCGCCGCACCGCCTACTCGCAAGTCGCCGCGGAAGCCGACGAGCATCAGTCCCAGTGAGATGCCAAGGAGCGCGACGTTGGCGTACAGGACCGCCGCGAGGAACGGTTGCTGGATGGCGGGGTCGACCGTCGACGGGTCGGGCAGCGATTCCGACGGGTCGTCGACCGACGGGATGTCGACGTGGGGGCCGCGCTCCTCGGCCTCGCCGGCCTGCCGTTCGAGGTCGAACAGCTCCCCGTCGTCGTCCTCGTCGAACACGGAACTCGGTTGGCGAACAACCGGGAAAAGGGTTGTCAGACTACGTAGTCGGCGCGATCGACGTAGTCAGCGGGTATCGGGGGTCACGTCGCGTCCGCGAGCGTGACTGCCTCGCTCGCCTCCACCCACGCGAGCGGGTTCTCCGCGTCGTAGAACACCGTTCGCCCGTCGTCCTCGTACGCCTCGACCGTCTCGACGGCCTCGTCCGGGCTCGTGCCCGAGCGCTCCAACGGGATATCGGATGCGTGGGTCATCTCCGAAGCGTGGTATGCAATGACACGGTATATGCCTTTCCGTGGCGGTGGTCCTCGCCAGCGTCGCCGCGACGGAGAGATCGCGCCATATCGGGGCGCGTCGACACCGAGTACCGCGAGAGTACCGGGTCGAATGGTGAGCGTCCTTCCGTCGGGCGCGGTGGCGTCGGTCGGCCGACTGGGCCGATCTGTGCCCGAAAGGGAGGTTTTTACCGGCGAACGGCAAAGGCCAGGCAATGAGCGATTCGCAGTCGGGCCTCGACCGGTTCGCCGGCGGCGGGGACGCCGACGACGGGAACGGCCACGGGGACCGCCCCGACGAGGAGGCGGCGCACGTCGCGGGCACTGGGCAGGGACACGTGAGCGCGGTCGTCGACCGAGAGGACATCGTCGTTCCCGACTCCGAGGGGACGGTCGAGCTCATGGTCACCGCGGTCGACTACACCGTCGAGGGCACCGGTGCCGAGGAGTACCCGGTCGTTCACGTGTTCGGCCGGACCGCCGACAACGAGCCCGAACACGTCCGCTTGCTCGGAACGGAGCCGTACTTCTACGTCCCGACGGCCGACATCGAGGGGCGGACCCTCTCGGAGGAGTACGACGTGATCCTCGATACTCGTGAAACGGGACCGGACGGCGAGCGCTTCGAGTCCATCCGCGGCGAACCCGTGTCGAAGGTCGTCGCGCGCACGCCGCGGGACGTCGGCCAGATCCGCGACGACTTCGAGCGCACGTACGAGGCGGACATCCTGTTCCCGAACCGCTTTCTCATCGATCACGGCGTCACCTCGGGGGTACGCGTCGAGGAACGCCGACTGGACGCGCGCGAGGGCGAGGGCCGAGGCCGACTGCAGGTGACGCCCGACCACCTCGAACCGGCGGATGTCGAGGCGGATATCCGGGTGAACACCTTCGACATCGAGGTCGACGACCGCAACGGCTTCCCCGAGGACGGCGAAGAGCCGATCGTCTGTCTCACCTCCCACGACTCCTATCGCGACGAGTACGTCGCGTGGCTGTACGACGCGCCCGTCGGCGGTGTCGACGCTCCCGCCGCGCTCGACGGTTACGAGCAGATCGGCGGGGCCGACAGTGACATCGAGGTACGGACGTTCGCCGACGAGGACGCCATGCTCGACGCGTTCGTCTCGTACATCGATGAGACGGACCCGGACGTGCTCACGGGCTGGAACTTCGAGGACTTCGACGCGCCGTACTTCATGGACCGTTGTGAGGTGCTCGACGGCGCCAGCGAGTACGACCTCTCTCCCGACCGTCTCTCCCGTGTGAACGAGACGTGGCGCTCCGGCTGGGGCGGTCCAGACGTGAAGGGCCGTGTCGTCTTCGACCTCCTGTACGCCTACCAGCGCACGCAGTTCTCCGAGCTGGAGTCGTACCGCCTCGACGCGGTCGGCGAACTCGAACTCGACGTCGGGAAGGAACGGTACACGGGCGATATCGGCGACCTGTGGGAGCAGGAGCCCGAGCGCCTGCTGAAGTACAACGTCCGCGACGTGGAGCTGTGCGTCGAGATCGACCGCAAGCAAAACATCGTGGCGTTCTGGGACGACGCGCGCAAGTTCGTCGGCTGTCAGCTCGAGGACGCGCCGACCCCCGGCGACGCGGTCGACATGTACGTCCTGCACAACGCCTTCGGCCAGTTCGTCCTCCCGACGAAGGGACAACAGGCGAGCGAGGAGTTCGAGGGCGGCGCCGTCTTCGAGCCGATCTCCGGCGTCGAGGAGATGGTGTCGGTGCTCGACCTGAAGAGCCTCTACCCGATGTGCATGGTGACGATCAACGCCAGCCCCGAGACGATCGTCGACGACCCCGAGTCCTTCGACGGCGAGACGTACCGGGCGCCAAACGGCACGCGGTTCCGCAAGGAGCCCGACGGGATGATGCGCGAGATGGTCGACGAACTGCTCACCGAGCGCGAGCGCCTGAAGGGCGAGCGCGACGACCACGACCCCGGGTCGGACGCGTACGAGCAGTACGACCGGCAGCAGGCCGCGACGAAGGTTATCATGAACTGCTTCACCCCGGACACCGAAGTCGTCACGCCGGACGGCGTCCGCGATATCACCGACCTCGACGTCGGCGACGAGGTGTACTCGCTCGACCCGGAGACGATGGAGATGGAATCCAAGCCGGTCGTCGAGACGCACGCGTATCCCGACTACGACGACGAGCTGGTCGACATCGAGACGGACAAGATCGACTTCCGCGTCACGCCCAACCACCGGATGCTCGTCAGGAAAGACGAGTCGAACGGCATCTCGTGGGACGAGGACGACTATCGATTCGTCGAGGCCGGCGACCTCGATCGCGCGACGAACTATCAGCTCCCCCACGACTGGTCGGGCCCGGATGGGGAAGACGTCGACGAGGTCGACCTCACGCGCCTGCTCGACGGCGAGTACGAGGTGTGGGCGAACAACGAGGTTCACGGCCACACGCTCGCGGCCGAGCTCGGATACTACCCGAGGAAGGTCGTCAGGAACGACCTCGGTACGACCGGCTACGTGTTCTCGGCCGAGGAGTTCGAGCAACACCGGGAGTACCTGGACTCCGTCTGTTCGGAGTTCTCCGTCCACAGCGAGCCGAATCGGAAGTGGATCCCGCGGACGTACGACGGGGACGACTTCCTCGATCTGTTGGCGTGGTACATCACGGAAGGGAACGTCTACACCTCCGAGGAGAAGGCGTTCGGAGATAACCTGCGTGGCTCCGCGACGACGGTCAAGATAGCGCAGACCGCGGCCCCCGACGGCGGCCAGTCCGACCACGCCGCGATCGGCGACCTCCTCGAACGGATGGGGTTCGATACGTACGTCGACGAGCGTGGCTACCAGTTCACGTCGAAGCTCCTCGGCGAGGCGCTCGAGGAACTGTGCGGCGAGAACAGCTTCGAGAAGCGGATCCCCGACCTCGTTTTCGAGACCAACGGGGAGCAGAAACGGCGGTTCCTCGACACGCTCATCGCCGGAGACGGCGACCGCCAGTCGGGGAGTTCGTGGCGCTACACCACGTCGAGCGAGCGACTCCGCGACGACGTGCTCCGCCTCTGTGCCCACCTCGGACTGACCACGAACTACAATCGTGACAGCGGATCCTGGCGGATCTACTGCACCGAGAGCTCCAAGAACACGCTCAGGATGCACCGCAGCAGCGACCGTAGCTCCGCAGAGAACGGTGTGTACTGTGTCACCGTCGCGGACAATCACACGCTCCTCGCGGGTCGAAACGGGACGTTCCAGTTCGTCGGGCAGTCGCTGTACGGCGTCTCGGGATGGGACCGCTTCCGTCTGTACGACAAGGAGAACGCCGCCGCCATCACGGCGATGGGGCGACGCGTCATCGAGTTCACCGAACAGGCGGTGAACGAACTAAATAGAGATGTGACATACGGGGACACCGATTCGGTTATGTTAAGTCTAGATGACGTTTCGACGGAGGACGTCGAGGACGCGAGTGTCTCCGAGGGGATGGCGGCGGCGCACCCCGACATGTCCGACCGCGAACTGCTTCGGATCGCGGCCGTGATCCGGCTCTCCGAGGACGTCGAGGAGCATATCAACGGCCGCTACGACGACTTCGCGAGCGAGGAGCTCGACGCCGAGGAGCACCGGTTCGAGATCGAGTTCGAGAAGCTGTATCGCAGATTCTTCCAGGCGGGCAAGAAGAAGCGCTACGCCGGCCACATCGTCTGGAAGGAGGGCAAGGACGTCGACGACATCGACATCACCGGCTTCGAGTACAAGCGCTCGGACATCGCACCCGTCACCAAGCGCGTGCAAAAGCGCGTCATCGAGATGATCGTCCACGGGGAGGACACCGAGGAGATCACCGACTACCTGCACGAAGAGATCCAGAACTTCCTCGACGGCGACGCCGACCTCGACGAAGTGGGGATCCCCGGCGGCATCGGCAAGCGTCTGGAGAGCTACGACACCGACACCGCCCAGGTTCGAGGGGCGAAGTACGCGAACCTCATGCTGGGCACGAACTTCCAGCGCGGGTCCAAGCCCAAGCGCCTCTACTTGGAGAAGGTTCACCCGGACTTCTGGGCCCGCATGGAGAACGAACGCGGACTCGACCCGCAGACCGACCCTCTGTACGGCGAGTTCAAGCGCGACCCGGACGTGATCTGCTTCGAGTACGCCGACGAGGTGCCCGAGGAGTTCGCGGTCGACTGGGACAAGATGCTGGACAAGACGCTCAAGGGCCCGATCGCTCGCATCATCGAGGCGCTCGGAATGTCCTGGGAGGAGGTCAAAAGCGGGCAAGAACAGACCGGACTCGGCAGCTTCATGTGACGCGATCGCGGCACCCACTCCCGGGTTGCTTTCGGATACGAAAAATGATTTTTTCTTCGTGAGAACCACACGCGTGTGGATGCGAAACCTTCATGGGTCGAACGACCCCATTCACCCGTAGAGGCGTATCCACGAACATGGCCACACTCGAACTCGAAAATCTCCAGGCGGAGGTCGCAGAGACGGGCGAAGAGATCCTCCGGGGCGTCGACCTCGTAGTGAACAACGGCGAGATCCACGCCCTGATGGGTCCGAACGGGTCCGGAAAGTCGACGACAGCGAAGGTAATCGCGGGTCACCCGGCCTACGAGGTCTCCGGCGGGTCAGTGACGCTGACGCTCTCCGAGGCCGACGTCGAGGACATCGACGCCGAGCTCGACGAGGATGACCTCACCTGGGAGCTGCTCGATCTCGAACCCAACGAGCGCGCGGCGCTCGGCATCTTCCTCGGGTTCCAGTATCCGGCCGAGATCGAGGGCGTGACGATGGTGAACTTCCTCCGACAGGCGCTCAACGCCAAGCTCGACGAGCGCGAGGAGCTCTTCGAGGAGGAGGCCGACGAGGAGGCCGACGCCGACGCCGAGGACGACTCGGGCTACGACACCTCCCCGATGGAGGGGCCCACCGACGACGGCGACGTCGGCGTCGCCGAGTTCCAGCAGCTCCTGAAAGAGAAGATGGAGCTGCTCGACATGGACGAGAAGTTCGCCGAGCGCTACCTCAACGCCGGCTTCTCCGGCGGCGAGAAGAAGCAAAACGAGGTGCTGCAGGCCGCGATCCTCGAGCCATCGATCGCCGTGCTCGACGAGATCGACTCCGGGCTGGACATCGACCGCCTGCAGGACGTCTCGAAGGGTATCAACGCCCTCCGCGACGAGCAGGACACCGGCATCCTCCAGATCACCCACTACCAGCGCATCCTCGACTACGTCGAGCCGGATCACGTCCACGTGATGATCGACGGGAAGATCGCCAAATCCGGCGGCGCCGAGCTCGCCGAGGAACTCGAGGACAAGGGGTACGACTGGGTCCGCGAGGAAGTCTACGAGGCGGCGTAACCAATGGTGGTTACTGAACAGGCTAATGAGTATACACTCGTAAACACTATCCACACATGAGTTCAGAACAGAACCACCTGAAGGAGACCGACACTGAGGACCGCTTCGACTTCAAGAAGGAGGAGAAGTCGGCGTTCGCGGCGGAGAAGGGACTCACCGAGGAGACGATCCACGCGATCTCCGAGGACAAGGACGAGCCCGAGTGGATGCTGGAGCGGCGCCTTCGCGCTCTCGAGCAGTTCCAGGAGATGCCGATGCCGACCGACTGGCCGGGTCAGCCGGACCTGAGCGAGGTCGACGTCGACGAGATCGTCCCGTACATCCGCCCCGACGTGGACGTCCGCGCGGGCGTCGACGACTGGACGGAGCTCCCCGACGAGATCAAAGACACCTTCGACAAGCTGGGCATCCCCGAAGCCGAGAAGAACGCGCTTTCGGGCGTCGGCGCGCAGTACGAGTCGGAGGTCGTCTACCAGAACATGCAGGAGCGTTGGGAGGAGAAGGGCGTCATCTTCTGTAACATGGACGAGGCCGTCCAAGAGCACGAGGAGCTCGTCCGCGAGCACTTCATGACGAAGTGCGTCCCGCCGAGCGACAACAAGTTCGCGGCGCTTCACGGCGCGATCTGGTCGGGCGGCTCGTTCGTGTACATCCCCGAGAACACCACTGTGGACATGCCGGTGCAGGCGTACTTCCGGATGAACTCCGAGGGGATGGGTCAGTTCGAGCACACGCTCATCATCGCCGAGGAGAACTCCGAAGTCCACTACATCGAGGGCTGTTCCGCCCCGAAGTACTCGAAGTTCAATCTGCATTGCGGCGGCGTCGAGGTCTTCGTGGACGAGGACGCGCACGTTCAGTACTCGACGGTGCAGAACTGGTCGAAGAACACGTACAACCTGAACACGAAGCGCGCTATCGCCGAGAAAGGCGGGCGCATGGAGTGGATCTCGGGGTCGATGGGGTCGAAGGCGACGATGCTGTACCCCTCGACGATCCTGAAGGGGCGCGGCGCCTCCGACAACCACATCACCATCGCATTCGCCGGCGAGGGCCAGAACATCGACACCGGCGCGAAGGTGTACCACAACGCGCCGGACACGAAGTCGACCATCGAGTCGAAGTCGATCTCGAAGGACGGCGGCCGCACCAACTACCGCGGCCTCGTCCACATCGCCGACGGCGCCGAGAACTCCTCGACGGCCGTCGAGTGTGACGCGCTGATGTTCGACAACGAGTCGACCTCCGACACCATGCCGTACATGGAGATCAACGAGTCGAAGGTCGACGTGGCTCACGAGGCGACCGTCGGGAAGATCGGCGACGAGGACGTGTTCTACCTGCAGTCGCGCGGCCTCGACGACGACGACGCCAAGCAGATGATCGTCTCGGGCTTCATCGAGCCGATCACGGAGGAACTGCCCATCGAGTACGCCGTCGAGCTCAACCGGCTCGTCGAACTGGAGATGGAGGGCTCGCTCGGGTAACCCCCGGCGCTCCGTCACCACCCATTCACCACACATAATGAGCACACAGCTACCCGCAAGCATCTCCGAGGAGACGGTGAGAACCATCTCCGAGGAGCGCGACGAACCGGACTGGCTCCTTCGGACGCGCCTCGAGGCGCTGTCGGCGCTGGACGAACTGGACATGCCGAGCGTCATCGAGACGCCCGGTCGCCGCTGGACGAACCTCGAGGGCCTCGACTACGAGTCGATCGTCGACCCCCTCGACCAGCGCGACGAGACCGAGCGCGTCTCGGCGGAGGGCGCGAAGGTCCTCGACTTCGAGACCGCGCTCGAGGAGCACCCCGAGCTGCTGGAGGAGCACTTCGGCTCGGTCACCGACCCGCAGACGAACTACCTCACCGCGCTGTCGACGGCGCTGTTCACCACGGGCACGGTCATCTACGTCCCCGAGGGCGTCGACGCCGAGGACGTGAAGGTGCGCGCCGAGATGAACAGCACCTCGCTGTTCAGCCACACGCTCGTCGTCGCCGAGGACAACGCCTCCGCGACGATCCTCGAGCGGATCTCCAACGGCTCGGCCGTCGACGGAGACCGCTACTTCAGCAATCTCGTGGAGGTCGTCACGGGCGAGAACGCGTACGTCCAGTACGGCTCGCTTCAGGACCTCGACGAGGACGTGTACGACTTCACGCTGAAGCGCGGCGACGCGGACAGGTACGCCACGATCGACTGGATCGAGGGGAACATCGGCTCCCGGCTCACCCGCTCGGACATCGAGACGGAGCTGAACGGCGACTCCTCGGAGACGAAGATCGTCGGCGCCTTCTTCGGCCACGACGACCAGCACTTCGACATCAACGCCCGCGTGTGGCACAACGGCGAGCACACCACCGCGGACTTGGTGACCCGCGGCGTGCTCGACGACGAGGCGCGCTCGGTGTACGAGGGCGTGCAGGACGTCGGCCGCGACGCGTGGGACACCAGCTCCTACCAGCGCGAGAACACGCTGATGTTGAGCGACGACTCGGAGGCCGACGCCTCGCCGAAGCTCATCATCCACAACCACGACACCGAGGCGTCACACTCGGCGACGGTCGGGCAGGTGGACGCGGAGGACCTGTTCTACATGACCTCCCGCGCCATCTCGGAGAACACCGCGCGCAACATGCTCGTGGAGGGCTTCTTCGTGCCCGTCCTCGAGGAGGTCGAGGTCGACGAGCTCCGCGAGGACATCGACGACCTGATCGTCGCGCGCCTCGACTGAGGCGTTCGCGACACTCGCGGCCCAGATTCGAACCCGCCCGGCGTTTTCGCGACCGACGACGACTCCCTCCGAGCCACGGGGCCGTCGAGTCAGTCGCCGTCCTCGACCGTCTCAACCTCGAACGACACGCCGGTTCCCTCCAGCCGGTCGATCAACGGCAGGCCGATCCCCGAGGCCGGGGTGAGCACGCCGCCGTCATGGGGGGAGTCGACCTCGCCTCTGGCGAGACACACCGCCGACTCGCCGAGCATCCGGCACGTCGAGCCGTATCCGGGATCGCGGTCGCCGCGGACGGTTGCCTCGACGGCGAAGCCGCCGGGATGACCGTCGGAGGCGCCCGTCCCTCGGAGGCGGACCTCGAAGGAACTTCCCTCGATCGTCTCCGCATCGGGGCCGTCGCCGGGGTCGGGCAGGACGTGGCGGTCGAGCGCCTCGCGAATCGGGCCGACCGAGAGGGCGCCCGCGAGCAGTCCCTGTCCGGCGGCGAGCGCGACGGCACGGGCGAGGCCGCCGACGCCGTCTCCCGTCCCGAGCGCCTCGCCGTAGCGGAAGGTGTGCCCCCAGGCGTACCCGAGGAGCGCGTTCGAGCGACTGACGACCGGCTCGTTGATCCGGGCCATGACGAACGGCGCGGTCCACGCGTCGGCGTCGCGGTCGTAGTGTACCCCGCGCTGTGGCCGCTCGGCCGGTGCGTCGCGGCTCTCCGGCGGGTCGAGCGCACGCGGGTCGGCGAGGAGGCGACGGACCTCGCGGTCCTCGGCCGCGGCCTCGTACAGTTCGACCATGCTCGCGATCGTGCCGCCGCTGAAGGCGCCGCCGCGGATCGAGACCAACCCGCGCACCTCGTCGCAGGAGGTCCCGAACTCCTCGTCTGCGTGCGTCTGGAGCAACAGCGTGCCGAGGTCGCTCGGCACCGAGTCGAAGCCACAGCCGTGGACGATCCGCGCGCCGGTCTCGCGAGCACGCTCGTGGTGTTCGTCGATCGTCCGGCGCATCCAGTGGACTTCGCCCGAGAGGTCGCAGTAGTTCGTCCCGTGTTCGACGCAGGCGGCGACGAGGTCGGAGCCGTATTTCGCGTAGGGACCGACGGTCGTGCAGACCACTGCGGTGCGTGCCGCGATCCGATCGAGGCTCTCGCGGTCCAACGCGTCGCCCGTGAGGAGGTCGAGCGAGGCGAGGGCGTCGTCGCGGGCGGCCAACTCGTCGCGGACGCCGGCGAGTCGCTCCTCGCTGCGCCCGGCCAGCGCCCAGTCGAGGTCGCTCGCGCCGTAGCTGTCGGCGAGGTACTCGGCGACGAGCCGGCCGGTGAACCCGGTGGCGCCCCAGAGGACGACGTCGTACTCGCGGTCTGGCATCGGTTACGTGGACGGTCGACGGCCTCGGGCATCAGCCTTGCCTGCCGAACGCCGCCGCCGGCCACTGTCGTCGTCCGACGTGGTCGTCGCCCGGCTCAGTCGCCGCCGCCGCTCAGTTACTGTCCGGCTCAGTCGCCGCCGCTGAACACCGCCGTCCGTCCGCTCCGGCGACCCAGCCGGACCAGCGCCGGCAGCGTCGCCACCGCGAGGAGGAACTCGCTCCCGCCGGCGACGACGAACGCGGCGGCGAAGCCGAACTCGGCGGCGACGGCGCCCCCGACCAGCGACCCCGCGAGGAAGCCAAGGCTGCCGGCGGCGTTGAACCCCGCGACTGCGGCGCCGCGGCCGTCCTCGCCCCCCAGGTCGACGACGAGCGCGAGCGTCGCCGGCGCCATCAGCGCGCCGAGCACGCCCACGACGACCATCGTCGCGGCGACCGCCGGCACCGACGGCGCGAAGCCGACCGCGATCACGGCGAGGCCGAAGACGGCCGACCCGGCACCGATGGGAACAACCCGGCCGATCCGGTCCGAGAGCAGGCCGAACGGGTACTGCAGCAGCGCGAACGGCGCGAAAAACGCCGCCAGCAGCAGCCCCGTCGCCCCGGGTCCGAGCCCGAACGCCTCGCGGAAGTACAGCGTTCCCACGAGCGCGAAGAAGCCGGCGACGAGGCGGTCGGCGAACGCGAACGCGTACGGGACGGCGAGCTCGCGTCTATCCCGCAGACCCGAGAGCAGCGCCGTCAGTCCGCCGTGGTCGGGGTGGCTGCCATCGTCGCCGGCGGCGGCATCGGTGGCGGCGTCGGCGGTCGGACCGTCCCCCGTCGCTCGCGTCGGAGCCGGCGGCCTATCGGGGATCGCGAGCGACCCCGCCGCGGCGATGCCGAGCAGTCCGGCGGCGGCGTACAGCGGGACGGTCGCGCCGATCTCGAACAGCTGGCCGCCCAGCGGCGCGCCGGTCGCGGTCCCGAGACCGATCGCGATGCCGGCGACGCCCATGTTCCGCCCGTTGCCGCCCGAGCGGTCCGCGAGCGCCGAGATCGCGAGCGAGAGCGCGCCGACGGTCATCGCACCTTGGATCCCCCGCAGCAGCAGCGCCGCCAGGAAGGACGGTCCGCCGCCGGCGACGGCCGCGAGCGCGAGGTAGCCGGCCGCGCCGCCGCCGGCCGCGACCGCGACCAGCCGGCGCCGCTCGCCGAGCCGGTCGGAGAGCGTCCCCCAGGGGCCGGCAAACAGCGCGAAGGCGGCGAACTCGACGGCGAGAAACAGCGTCGGCCCGGCGACGCCGCGTCCGCCGAACTCGGCCGTGAGCAGGTCGACGCCGGGATACACGAGCGTCTGCGCGAGCAACACGGCGTACACGACGAGCGCGAGCGCCACCCGTTCGCGGCGGTCGCTGGCCGGGGTCGTCGTCGCCGACTGCTCGTCGCTCGGGGCTGCCATCGGGGGCCGTTGGACGCCGGCCGGCTTGAGCGTTCGGCGTCGGGACGGTGCGGGCTTCGGGAGGTGGCGGCACCCGCGGAGGGCGAGGGGAAGGCTTACGGTCGCTGTCCTCCGACGCCCAATCGATGACCGTGGAACCGATCGGCGACGGGGCCCTCGCCGTCACGCCGACGGGTGATCGCCCGTGAGCGTGGGACAGCGGGTCACCTCCGATCACCAGCTCGCCCGGCTCCTCCAGATCGGCGTGGTGCTCGAGGAGGTCGTGGAGGCGCGGTCGACCCAGCACCACCGTGAGATGGTCGGCGACGGCGACGCCGAGATCGAGGCGTTGTTGCGGCACGCGGCCGAGGAGTCGGCCGACCACCGCGACCGGCTCGAGGCGCTCATCGGCGAACTCGACGCCGAGTCCGTCTCCTACGAGGAGATCGAGGCGCTCGTCGAGGCGCAGTACGGGAAGACGAAGCCGGAGGACTTCGACGGCGTGCTGTACGACCAGCTGTGTAACGAGGAGACGGCCTACAAGTTCTACGACGACCTCATCGAGGCGATCGAGGGGAGCGACTCGTCGTTCTCCGTCGACCGCGACCGGGTGCTCGACACGCTCCGGGGGATCCGCGCGGAGGAGGAAGCGGGCGTCGAGGAGGTAACGGAGATCATGGAGCGGCGATAACGATGAACACGGCAGATCAGTACCTGAAAGCCATCTATCTCGTCCAGGAGATGGAGGACGGCCCCGCCTCGACGGGCGCGGTCGCGGACGCGCTCGACGTGAGCCCCGCCTCCGCCAACGAGATGATCGGCAAACTCGAGGGGCGCGGCCTCGCCGAACACGAGAAGTACAAGGGCGTCTCGCTCACCGACGAGGGGATCGTCCGGGCCCGCGAGGCGCTGTCGAACTACTGCATCATCGAGCGGTTCCTCGCGAACGTCCTCGAGGTCGAGGAGTTCCGCGCGGAGGCGCGCTCGCTGGAGGCGGTCATCGACGACACCGTCGCCGAGCGCCTCGACACAATCATCGACCGCTCCTCGGAGTGTCCCGACTGCTTCGACGCCGAGACGGACGCCTGCAAGTACCTCGCGGAAGTCGAGTCGGAGAACCCGGCCGACTGACCGCGCGGGTGCGCCGCCTCCTCGATCGAACGTGTCCCGTCTCGGCGACTCGGCGGGAGTACACGGGTGGGCTTTCGCTTCGCTAGCTGTGAGTGCGAGCCGTCTGTCCCCGAAGCCTAAGGGGAGCCAGATGGCCGATCGGATACCGTCGGTCGTCGGGCGAGGTCGACGAGTGCGGAAGGCAATCCTATTGTACGTCGGTCCAGTACGGGCGAGTACGCAGTCCCGTGGTGTAGTGGCCAATCATGAGGGCCTTTGGAGCCCTCGACGGCGGTTCGAATCCGCCCGGGACTATTCTCGGGGCTACGACGCTCCATCGGAGACTGTTTTTGTACTGGCGTTACCCGACGTCCCCGGACGAATCACGAGTCGGGTAGTAACTGGATTCCGAGAGACATCGTATCAGTATTCATAAGAGATATAAATAGCCTTGTGGGCCATCCCACAGGGGCATGGTCCGGTGAAACGGGGATACGGTATGAGCAGATCTACCGAGTTAAGCCTCGATTTCTCGTTGCCGGGCACGGAGGGCGACGAGATCAGCGAGTACCGGTTGAGCGACCACACGGCCGGCGGGGCGGCGGTGCTCGTGTTCTATCCGTTCGATTTCAGTCCCGTCTGTACCGCGGAGATCTGCGGATTTCGCGACGCCGAGTGGCTCTCCTTCACTGAGAACGTCGACGTACTCGGCATCTCCCGGGACTCGTGTTACGCTCACAAGCGGTTCATTGAGGAGTACAACCTCTCTTTTCCGCTCCTGAGTGACACTCAGGGGGAGGTAATCGAGCAGTTCGACGTGATGTACGACGAGTGGGACTACCACCGGGACGTTCCGAAACGAGCGCTCGTAACGCTCGACGAGTCCCACGACATCTGCTACAAGTGGCAGACGGAAGACGCGTACGAGACGCCCGACATGGACGAACTCGAACAGAGCGTGCTCTCGCTTCTCGACGGAGCCGCCCGGTGATGGGCCCCGCGTTTCGGCGGTTGACGACCGGCAGTTCGGTCCCACCGGGTACCCCGGTCGGTGAGACGGATGGCTGAGAGAGGTCCCGGGACCCCCAACACGCCGACGCTCGGTCAAGCCGTCCGCTGGAACCACGTCGCGCGACGGCTGTACGAACCCGGCGGCGAGAGCGAACTCGCGACGGCGATCGCGTTCGCCATCGGTGACGGCGACCCGACGGAACTGACACCCCCGCTGTACGACGTCATCGACGCCGACGGGATCGAACGGGCGTTCTTCGGGTCCGACACGAACGCGGGGACTCGGGACGGGACGGCGCGCGTCGAGTTCCGATACGCCGAGTACCTCGTCAACATCGGGAGCGACGGCTGGGTCCACGTCTACGAGCCGACCGAACCGGACGGGCGTCGGTGATCGAGGGGTCGCGCGTCGGCGACGACGAGCGGGCCCACGGATCACGATGACCCGGCGGACCGCCGGGGCGAACGCGGAGGACGTCCCGTCCGACCCCCGCTGACGCGATCGCTTCGACACCGTGCGCCGAACCGGCCGGTTACGTCCCGTCGTCCCGGTTCGGAAACATCGCGTGGAACGTGACCGCTCGTCGTCGCGTCCGTTGCCGGCGACGTTTTGACCGCTCGGGTCGATCTCCCGCCATGACACTCACCGTTCACGACATCCGCAACGGCATCCGGGACGGCGTCGGCCGGTTCAAGCGCGAGACGACCGCGACGTTCACCAAAGAGGAGCTGGCGGCGGTCGCGGACGCGCTCGACGTCCCCGCACGCCACCGGTCGACGAACGAGGCGACCCGCGCGGCGGTGAGGGTTGCCGTCGGGATCGCCGAGACGAACGACGGGGCCGACACCGGGAGTTTCTCGAAGCCGGAACTGCAGGCGATCGCCGACGCGCTCGGCGTCGAGCCCGTCGAGGACGACGAGCCGGAGCCGCTGTACTGAGTCGAGTCAGAGGAACGACACGGCGTACGCGAACGACGAGAACACCATCAGGCCGACGAGAAACAACGCGAGCAGCTGCTGGCGGTCCATACCGGTCACTTCGCCGGGACCGTCAAAACGGTGACGCTCAGAGACTGAACAGGAGGTACGGAACGCCGAACAACAGGAGCGTCATGACTGCGAGGATCGCACCGTAGCCGGCGACGGTGCCGGCGGCCGCGCGAAACGACTCGTGATCGAGGGAGCCGAGATCGATGTTCATGTCCCTCGATTCGGGGGGCTCGACTAAGTCGTTCCCCTCGACGGCGGGGGCGCCGCGGCGTCCGTGACGTCCGTCGATACCCGCCGGCGGCGCCACGGTCGGTCGCCCGGGTCCGAACCGTTGAAGCCCGCGGCACCGCAGAAGAGACTATGGGAACGCCGCTGGATTCGCGCGAGGCGCAGGTCGTCGAGGTGCTCGATCGGCTCTACGAGGAGTACCCCGACACGGACATCTCGCTGAACTTCTCGACGGAGCTGGAGCTGCTCGTCGCGGTCGTCCTCTCGGCACAGTGCACCGACGAGCGGGTGAACGAGGTCTGTGTGGACCTGTTCGAGAAATATCGCACCCCGGAGGACTACGCCGGTGCGAGCGAGGAGGAGCTCGCGGAGGACATCTACGGGATCACCTTCCACAACAACAAGGCCGGCTACCTGAAGGGGATCGGCGAGATCCTCGTCGCTGAGCACGACGGCGAGGTCCCCGACACGATGAGCGAGCTGACCGACCTCCCCGGCGTCGGTCGGAAGACGGCGAACGTCGTCCTCCAGCACGCGCACGACGTGACCGAGGGGATCGTCGTCGACACACACGTCCGGCGCATCTCGCGGCGCCTCGGGATCACCGAGGAGGAGCGTCCCGAAGCGATCGAGACGGCCCTCGTCGATATCGTTCCCGAACCGGACTGGCGGATGCTCACCCACCTGCTCATCAGCCACGGGCGGGCGACCTGCACGGCCAGAAGTCCCGACTGCGACGACTGCGTGCTCGCGGATATCTGCCCGTCCGAACGGGCCGACGCCGACGTCGACCTCGCCAGCGGCGAGCCGTGGTGACTTTCGCGGTCGAACCGAACGGCCGTCGGCTTCGGCCGACTTGAAGCACCCGTGGCGGCGTGTGACGGAGCGACGAGACGACTCCGCCTCGCTATCGTCTCACGCGATGTACAGTCCGTAGTAGCGGTACAGTCCGACGACGTACGCGAACAGCCAGAACAGCACGTACCCGAACACGCCGATCCGCAGGCGCCCGCGCCAGGCGGCCATGTTCTCGTGGAGGTCGTTGAGGCTCGTGTTGGGGTCCTCGAGGTCGTAGAGGTCGGCGTCGCGCTTCACCTGGAAGATCCGGACGATGCCGGTCAGCCCGAACGCGAGCAGCGCGTACGCCTGCAGGCCGAGAAACGCGTGCAGCGCGGCGACGCCGCCGAACTGGTCGAGCAGCCGCGGCGCCATCCAGAGGGCGACGGGGATCGTGTTGAGCACCAACCCCGGGACGATGATCCGAAGGTGGCGCATGAGTCGATCCCAGGTGACGTGGTCCTGGTCTCGTCCGACCATGATCCACGCCCCGTAGAGGTAAAACGGCAGACTCGCGGTCACCATCGCCGCGGCCGCCGTCGCCGTCGTCGCATCGGAGACCATCCGTCCGGCTCTCGGGGCGGGGACTCCCTAAGCCCTCCGACGGCGGGCGCATCCTCGCGGCGGCGACGCTCGCTCGCCTCGCTCGCCGCCGAACGTCGCGGCGCTTATGCGCCTACAGCACCGACGTCCGGAGGATGACCGACGCCTCGGACGAGCCGACGGGTGCGCGCGCCGTCGATTCCGGATCGGCGGACGACGGGGCCGCCGACGATTCCATCGAGGCGCTTCGCGCCGAAGTCGAGGAGAAGTACGACTTCGACGACTTCGGCCC
This sequence comes from Halobaculum rubrum, assembly GCF_019880225.1. Lineage (NCBI taxonomy): Archaea > Methanobacteriati > Methanobacteriota > Halobacteria > Halobacteriales > Haloferacaceae > Halobaculum > Halobaculum rubrum. The sequence continues at coordinate 553,029 of NZ_CP082284.1, read as the reverse complement.
GGCCGACATGGCCGAGATGACCGCCGAGGAGTGGAACGCGGCGTTCGACCCGGACGCGTGGATCACGGGGCGGAATCTGCTCGACCGCGTCGAACGGGACCTGCGAAACCAGATCGCGTCCCGGGAGGTGTTCGCGGTGCTCGACCGGCGTACCGACCCGCCGTCGGTGGTGGCCTACTCCGACGAGGGATGGGCGGTCGTCTACGAGGACGGCAGCGTCGAGGGGGAGGGGACGGTGCTCAGGGACGTGAAACCGACCGTGGCGCTGTGTTCGATGGACTCCTACGAGGTCCGCGACCCGCCCGAGGCGTACGAGCTTCCGACGCCCGAGGAGGTCGAGGGAGGGACCGGCGAGTTCGGGAACCTGATGATCCAGGCGGTCGCGGCGATGCAGATCCTCGGCGGACTGGGGCTGTTCGTCGCGTGGCTGTTCCTGGGCGTCGAGACGATCGTCGCGCCCGTCATGGGCGGGTTCTTCCTCATCTTGGGAGTGCTGTTGTTCGGGTTGGTCGCGAACGCCAGGCTGTCCGACCGGTTCCGCGCCGAGGAGTACCGGGACCGACTCCGCGCGGCCGGTATCACCGACCCGGGCGAGGACGCCGAGTTCGTTCCGTTCGAGGAGGTCGCCGAGGAGGCGCTCGCGGCCGCCCGTGGCGAGGGATCCCGGTCCCTCGACACGAGCGTGTCACCCGGGGACGACGCCGGGGAGTCCGTCGGCGCGTCCGCAGACCCGAGCGGCCCCGAAACCGACGGATAGCGGGCCGTTGTATGGGCAACGCGCCGGCCGAGAGGTCGGTGGGTTTATGCGCGCCCAACCCCGACCCTCAAACACCCATGAAGAGGCGGGACTTTATGCGACAGGCCGGCGGTGCGACGGCCGCCATCGGGGCGGGCGCGACCGCGACGGCCGGCACCGCCGCGGCCCAGGAGGGCGGCGGCGGCCAACGGCCCGACTTCGGCGGCTACACCGACGGCGCCAAAGGCGGCGAGTACCTCGACGCCCGCGGCGAGTCCGAGGTGACCGTCGAGGTCGGCGGCGGCGGGGGCCTCGCGTACCTGCCGACGGACCTGTGGATCGACACCGGGACGACCGTCACGTTCGAGTGGGCCTCCGGGGGCCACAACGTGCTGTTCGAGGAGCAACCCTCCGACGCGGGCGTGTCCGGCCACGAACCGCTCGAGGACGAGGGCTTCTCGTTTTCGGTCACGTTCGACACCGGCGGGATCTACAAGTACTTCTGCCAGCCGCACAAGGCGCTGGGGATGCTCGGCGCCATCGCCGTCGGCGGCGACGTTCCGACCGTGTCCACCGGCGGCGGCGGCGGCGGTCCGAAGGAACTGCACGATCTGGGCGTCGCCATCCAGGCCCACTGGGTCGGCGCGGCGACCATCCTCGGCATCATCATGAGCGTGATATTCACGTTCTACCTGGTGAAGTACGGGGAGTCCGCACACACGGGGACGGGGAGGTAACCGATGTCAAGTACCGGATCAACCTACGGCGATATCCACCGCTACGAACCGGCGCGCGAGAGCACCGCCGCGGCCATCGCGATCGTCCTCCTGACGGTCGTGGAGGTCGTGTTCGTGTTCATGTTCACCTACGGCCTCGTCAACGGCTGGGGCCTCTCGGACACGGGGAACATGTTCCTCGGCGGCATCCTCGCGGTGATATTCATCGACCTGGCGTTCATCCTGGCGCTGTACCGCAAGGAGTTCCTCCCGGACGTCGTGATCGTGAAGAAACGGCGTCGCAAGTGGGAGGACCTGTACATCCGCGGGGACGACGTGGACGGTGAGACGCTCGGCGGCGACGCGTGGGAGCAGGTGAAACGCGCCGTCTATCCCTACTACAAACGGTGAGACGATGAGTCTGGAAAAGAAAGACGAGTACGACCACAAGAACTGGCTCGAGAGCAAGGACCTCACGCCGGTGGAGGCGACGTTCCTCACCGCGCTCATCTGGGTCGACAAGCGTCTCCGCATCGTCGATTACCTCGAACTGCTGGAGTCGCTGTACTACCGGTCGAACCTCCAGATGCCGAAGTCGCACACGGAGCAGTACGACCTGGACAACAAGTTCTGGTACTGGTACGCGCTGTACACGCTGGGCTTCTTCAGTACGCTCGCGTACGTCGTCGCGGCGATATCGGGCGCGCTACTGGGATTCTACTACGTCCCGGCGGTCGGCTCGGCGGGCCCGGGCGAGGCGTCGATCGCGTACAGCCAGATCGCGTTCATCATGCGCGACCTCCAGTTCGGCTTCATGCTGCGGTCCATCCACCGATGGTCCGCGCAGGTGATGACCGCCGCGGTCTTCCTACACATGCTGCGCGTCTACTTCACGGGCGCGTACAAGGAGCCGCGCGAGCTGAACTGGCTGCTCGGCATCGTGCTCATCTCGCTGACGATGGTGTTCGGCTACTCCGGATACCTCCTGCCGTGGGACCAGCTGGCGTTCTGGGCCGGCCAGATCGGCGTCGAGATGAGCCTCTCGATCCCGCTCATCGGCGAATGGGTCGCGCAGCTCCTGTTCGGCGGGTTCTCGCTGAGCCAGGCGACGCTGCAGCGCATGTACATCCTGCACGTGTTCCTGCTCCCGTTCGTGGTGACGACGCTCATCGCGATCCACATCGGCATCGTGTGGGTGCAGGGCATCGCGGAGCCGCACTAATACACCAATGACTGACGACAACACCAACACGGACGACGAACCACGGACGGACGGCGGCGGTACCGGTATCGTCGCGCCGGACGACGAGACCCCGACGTGGCGCGAGCGGAAGGAGCGCACCGAGGGGCTCTCCCGGCTGACCTACGAGTACTTCGAGCGAGCGCGCAGCGAGGACGAGTCGCTGCGCCGCGAGTCCGACTACGTCGAGCGCGACGTGCTCGCGTTCCCGACGTGGCCCCACGAGACGGTTCGCAACCTCGCGCTCACCAGCTTCTTCGTCGGGATGATCATGTTCCTGTCGGCGACGCTGCCGCCGCACATCGGCGCGCCGGCGAACCCCAACTCCACGCCGGCGATCATCCTGCCCGACTGGTACCTCTACTGGTCGTTCGGCCTGCTCAAGCTCGGCCCGCTCAACCCCGAGTTGGCCATCCTCGGCGGCCAGAAGCTGATGGCCGACCGGACGTACGGCGTGCTCGCCAACGGTGTCATCGTCGGCGCGATCACCGTCGTTCCCTTCATCAACAAGGGGAGCGCGCGCCGGCCCGTCGAGCAGCCGTTCTGGGCGGCCGTCGGCATGTTCGGCGTGACCCTCGCGTTCACGCTGTCGATGCTGTCGGTGAAGAACCTCATGCCGATGGACATCCACCTGCTGTTCGACCTGACGTTCCTCGTCCCGCCGGTCGTCGCCGCGATCACCTACGCGGTGCTGAAGACGATGCGGGAGGGGTACATGTACGACCTCAACCGTCGGTACTACCGCCTGCGTCCCCCGAAGTAGACGCCCTCGGGCGCGTCGGATCCGGCTCTTCTTTGCGATTTTCCCCGATCTCGCGGCCGCACAGGGGTACCGGCCCGTTCCGTTCCCACCGCCACTGCTTCGTGAGTGCCGTGAGCGGCCCCCTCGTTCAGGGCACCGCCCCGCCGATCGACTCTCGCACGGGCGATGCCGCAGGACATAGTACCGTCGAGCCCCTCCCAGAACATATGAGCGACACGTCCCCCGGAAGAGAGACCGCGGCCGCGTCCGACGACGGTCCGCCGGGGACGACGGCGAGTGCCGACGCCGCGACCACACGAGACGACACGTCCGAGCCCGACGCGCCGGTCGCGAGCGGCGAGGGTCGCGCCCGCGACGTGGTCGTCCCGATCGCGTTGTACAAGCGAGTCACCGCGTACTCGACGCTGGCGGCGGTCGTCGCGGTCGTTCTCGGGTTCGTCATGCTCGACGCGGCGACCCTGCAGGTGTCGCTGACGCGGCGGTTCGTGGTGGCCGCCGCGGGCGTCGTCGGGATCGTCCCCCCGGAGACCGTCCTGACGGCGCTGTTCTCGCTCGTCGGCCTGGGGTCGATCGCGTTCGGCGCCGGCGTGTACGTGCTCGGGTCGCGGTTTCGAGCGGCCGGGATGGGCGTGGAGAACGGAAACGCTCAAGACGACGACGACGAAGTGTAGGACAATGGCAGACGAGTTTATCAAGGGCCTCGGGCTGTTCTGCGGCGCGGGCCTCGCGTGGATGGTGCTCGCGGGCTGGTACCGGACGCCCTCGTTCGAGAGCCCCCGACAGCTGATCGCGGCGCCCCCCGAGCCGAACACCGTCTTCGACGCCGTCAGTATCTTTCTCAACGACGTGTTCTTCTGGACGGCGATCCTCGGGGCGTTGACGTTCTGGGTGTTGGTCCCGGCGCTCAACCAGATCCGCGAGTCGTCCTCGTCCGCGTAGCCCCTCCGATCTCGGCGTCGTCGCCACGGGGGCTTCACGTCTCCGCTCCGTCCCGGCCCACGGTGCGGAGCGCTTTTCATCGCCCGCGATCCCACTGCCGGTATGGACCGCCGCGCGACCGTCCGTCGGGTCGGCGTCGTCATTCTCATCGCCAACCTGCTGTTGGCGGTCGCGAAGGCGGTCGTCTGGTACGTGACCGGGAGCCTCGCCGTGGGGTCGGAGGCGGTGAACTCGATCGCGGACGTGGCCTACTCCGCGGTCGTGGTCGCCGGACTGTTTCTCACGACCCAACCCCCGGACTTCGAGCACCCCCACGGCCACGAACGTATCGAGCCGTTCGTCTCGCTGTTCGTCGCCGCCGGGGTGTTCGTCGCGGGGATCGCCGTCGCCTACTCCGGTATCACGGCGCTGCTTTCGACCGGCCCGCCGCGAACCGTCACCGGCGGTCCCCTCGCGGTCGGGGTGCTCGTCGCCACGGGGGCGGTGAAACTCCTCCTGTACCGCTACTGCGTGCGCGTCGGTCGACGCCGAGAGTCACCGGCGCTGGTCGCGACCGCCCTCGACAACCGCAACGACACGCTCACCGCGTTCGCGGCGCTGATCGGTGTCCTCGGGGCGGCAGCGGGATATCCGATGCTCGACCCGCTCGCGGCGGTGGCCGTCTCCGTCGGCATCCTCTACACGGGGTATGAGATCGTCCGCGACAACGTCGGCTATCTGGTCGGCGCGGCGCCGCCGGAGGATCTGCGCGTGGAGATCCTCGACCGGGCGCTTTCACATCCGGAGGTCCGGGGCGCTCACGACGTGGTCGCCCACTACGTCGGCCCCGAGGTCGACGTGAGCCTCCACATCGAGGTCGAGGGCGAGCGCTCGCTGTTCGACGCCCACGACATCGAGACCGAGGTGGTCGAGTCGATCCGGGCGATCGCCGCCGTCGACGACGTGTTCGTGCACGTGGACCCGAAAGAGCTCGGCGAGTGGAAGGAGGCCGACGACGCGCGGATCGCCGCCGAGGAAGCCGGCGGCACCGACCCGGACGTCCGTCCGCCCGACGCCGCCGATCGGTAGGTGCTGCGACTCGGTTCCGCCCTCGAGTCGCGCGGTCAGTAGACGTTCACCTGCCGACCGTCGTCGCCCGACAGCGACACCGACGGATCCGCCCGGTCGACGGTCGTCTCGCCCGAGACGCCCGTCTCGATGCGCGCGGCCAGCCGGCTCGCCGCACGGATCGCCGCCGTCAACTCCCCGCGGTCGTCGTCGATCGTCGAAACCCCCGCGACTGCGGTCCGACGCCCGACGACGCGGTCGCGCTCGTGGACCGCGAGCGCCTCGCCGTCGCCGGCACCCGCCTCGGAGATCACGAGATCGCGCGGGTAGTCCGGGTGGCGGAGCGTGACGCCGTCGGCGGGGAGCCGCTCCCGGAACTGTACCACCTCGGTGCCGACGCGCCACCCCGCCGGAACGAGCGCGTCGACCGGGATCTCGTGGAGAACGTCCCGGAGCGTGCGCTCGGTCCGTGCGGCGCCCAGGTCGTTCGCCAGGCCCTCTCGGCGAGGCGAGCCCATGAGTATCAACACGTTGTCATCGGGCATCAACCCGGCGGCAATCCGGGTGGGAGGCCCGTCGCCGTCACCGGTGTCGGCTGCGCCCGTGCGTCCGGATACTCCCCCGAGTGTTCCCGAGCGTTTCCGAGGGCACCCGAGGTCTCAGGCGCCGGTGAGCGCGAGCCGGACGTGGCCGAGCAGCGGGATCTTGACGCGTGCCTCCGCTCGGATCCGGTCTGCGGTGACGATCGGGGAGTTGCCGTTCACCTGGTCGTAGCGTCCGTTTGCGTCGCCCTTGGTGATGAACCCAGTCCGTGGCGCCGGACAGCGAGTCAACTCCGCACAGGAGTCGACGCCGGCCGGAAGATACTCGGGGTTCGCCTCGTCGTACCAGTTCTCCCCGCGCTCGACGTGGACGTGCGCTCGGTGGATGATCGGCGTCCCGGGCAGCGCGGGCGATGAGAACACGATCACGTCGCCGCGCGCGCCGAACGTCCGGCTTTCGGGCGGCGCCTCGCGGGCGGTTCGAACGCCGGCCGCCGTGCCGTCGGCGCCGAAGCGGGCCGGCTCGGAGACGACGACCAGGTCGCCCCGCTCCATGTGCGGCTCCATGCTGCCCGACTGGACGGCCACCATCGGCGGCCACACGCCGCCGACGGCGAACAGCAGCGCCGCGACGAGAGCCACCGCCAGCGCCGTGCTCGCGGCGTCGCGGAGAGCCTGTCGAAGGGCGCGGATCACGACCGGAGGTACGGGCGGGAACGAATCAGTCTTCGGGTGGAACCGGCCAGACCGTCCGAGACATGGGAGTGCGGCCGGCGTTCGCCGCGTCAGACCGGCTCGCCGAAGGCGTACATCGTGTTCTGTCCGGTGACCTCCACGTCGAGGAACTCGCCGGGTTCGACGCCGTAGTCGTCGGCGTGCTGGACGATCACCTGGCGATAGGCGCCGTCGCGACACTTCACGGAGTCGCCGGTGCCCTCCTCGACGACGAGCACGCGGCGTCGGGAGCCGACCATCGACTCGTACGCCTCGCCGACGATCTCGCGTTTGGTCGCGCTCATCTCCTTCGAGCGGTCCTTCTTCGTCTGGCCGCCAAGCCCCTTCAGGTCGGCCGCCTCGGTGCCCGGGCGCTTGGAGAACCGGGTGACGTTCACCTTCTCGGGGCGGATCTCCCGCAGCAGCGCCATCGACTGCTCGTGGTCGTGGTCGGTCTCGGTGGGGAAGCCGACGATGAAGTCCGTCGAGAGGGTCCACTCGTCGAGGCGCTCGTCGAACGTCTCGACGATCTCGAGGAACTCTTCGACGCGGTGTTGTCGGCGCATCTCCTCCAGCACCTCGTCGCTGCCGGACTGCACCGGGAGGTGGATGAAGTCGTACAGCTTCTCGTTGCGGGCGAACACGTCCGCCAGTTCCTCGCGGATGCCGTGGATCCCGCCGGGATTCGCCATCCCGACGCGCACGCGGAACTCGCCGTCGATGTCGCAGACGCGGTCGAGCAGCTCGGGGAGCTTCCGCTCGTCCTCGTCCCAGCCGTACACGCCGGTGTCCTGCCCGGTGACGCGGATCTCGGTGGCGCCGGCGTGGACGAGCGCCCGTGCCTTCTCGACGTTCTCCGCGACCGGCGGGGAGTCGATCCGGCCGGTCGCGAACTTCGTGATACAGTACGAGCAGTTGCTCATGCAGCCGCGGGCGATGGGGAGAATGCCGACCTCCCCGTCGAGGACGGGGGCGGTCCCCTCCGTCGCAGTCGGGCATTCCCCGTTCATGACGGCCGTGGGGACGTCCTCCCAGTGGAGCACCCGCGCGTCCACGTCCGCCTCGGCGAACTGTTCGCCCTGCGCGAGCGCCATGCAGCCGGTGACGATGAGGTCGGCCGTCTCCTCGGACAGCTCCTCGGCCCGACGCAGCATGTTGCGCTCGGTCTTCTCGACGACCGTACAGGTGTTGAGGATGGCCACGTCCGCCTCGGCCGGCCCGTCCACGGGGCGGTGGCCGCCGTCGCGGAGCCGGCGCTCGATCTCGCGGCTCTCACCCCGGTTGGACGTGCAGCCGTAGGTCTCGATGTGGTACGTCGCCATTCGCGTGAACGGATCTACCCGCGCGCGAGGTTAAGGGGTGCGGTCCAGAGTGAGTGTGGGATTCGAGGTGAGCGTGCGGCTCGGGGGACGTCCCGTTCGATCGGTACCGCCCGTCGGATGGGAAACGGATATACGCCGTCCGTCGAAGGATCCGGCGAACCGATGCCCTCTCGCCGCCGGCTCCTCTCCGGGCTCGCAGCCGTCGGAGCCGCGGGGTTGGCGGGCTGCGCCGGGGGCGGCTCCCGCGGCACGAACTTCTCACCCGGGCGCGAGTCGAACACGGAGTGGCCGCTCCCGGGGCACGGCCCGCGCGCGCGGAGTTACGTTCCCGACGCCGTCGCGCCGCGCACGCCGCCCACCGAGCGCTGGCGCGCGGAGACGGGACCGGCGGTCGGACGGGTCGTCGTCGCCGACGGGACGGTGTTCGTCCCCGCCGAGGACGGCCTGCACGCGCTGCGCCTGCGCGACGGCGACGAGCGCTGGCACGTTCCGATCCGGCCGTACGGCGTCGCGGTCGCCGACGGCGTCGCGTACGCGTCGAGTCGTTCGGAGCCGCTCGTGTACGCCTTCGAGGCCGACACCGGCGAGATGCGCTGGCGCGTCGAGACGAGCGGCGACTTCGCGGCCGCGCCGCTGCCCGCGCCCGCCGCCGACGCGGTGATCGTCGGCGACACGGACGGGCGAGTCGCGTCGCTGGCGCCCCGAACCGGGGAGCCCCGCTGGACGTTCGAGGCGTTCACCGGCGTCTACTCGCTCGCGGCGCGCGACGACCGGATCTACGTCGGGACCACCGGCGGCGAGGCGTACGAGCTACACGTCGTCGAGACCGAGGCGGGCGACCACCGGGGCGTCCCGCTGTGGCGCCGCAAGCTCCCCGGAACCGTCCGCGCGCTGACGGCGGCGCCCGGGTCGGTGTACGCGGCCACCTTCGGGGGCGGGATCGCCCGACTCGCGACTGGCGCCGCGGCCGGACGCACGGAGTGGCACGCGCCGGACGCGCCGACGGTGACCGACGCGCTCGTGCACGCCGGCGGGCTCGTCGCCGGCGCGGGCTCGGAGGGCGTCTCGGCGTTCGGCGCCGCCGACGGCACGCGGCGGTGGCGCGTCGCCGTCGACCGCGTCGCTCCGGTGTCCCCGGCGGTCGCCGCGGGCGACACGCTGTACGCCGGCGTCGGCGGGGCGCTCCGGGCGTACGCGCTCGGCGGCGGCGTCGGCGTCGGCCCCTACCGGGCGGACGTGGAGCGGTGGCGCCGCGAGCTTCCCGTCAGAACCCTCGCGATCGGGGACGGGGCGCTCGTCGTCGCGTCCGACGACCTCGACGGCTCCTCCGGTGTCGTCGTGTTGGAGTGATCGCCGGCGCCACCGCGGTCACGCCCGCGGGTGTTGAGGACGCTCAGGCGTCCGGGTGGCCGTCGACGATGGCGACGCCCGACGAGGCGCCGATGCGGACGGCGCCCGCCTCCAGCATCGCGATCGCCTCCTCGTAGCTGCCGACGCCGCCGCTGGCTTTCACGGGGAGGTACTCGCTCATCAGCTCCACGTCGGCGACGGTGGCGCCCCCATCTGCGAACCCGGTTGAGGTCTTCACTATCGCGGCGTCGGCGTCGCGGGCGGCAGCACACGCACGCCGCTTCTCCTCGTCGGTGAGCAGCGCGGTCTCGACGATCACCTTCACCGGAAGGGGGACCGCCGCGACGACCTCGGCGATCTCCCCGCGGACGGCGTCGTCGTCGCCCGCCTTCAGGCGGCCGACGTTGATCACCAGATCGAGTTCGTCGGCGCCCGCGCGCCAGGCGTCCTCCGCCTCGGCGCGCTTGGCCGCCGGGGTGTGGTGTCCGTGCGGGAAGCCGACCACCGTCGCGATCGTCACGTCGGGGGCGTACTCGACGGCTTCGGCGACGTAACACGGGGGAATGCAGGCGTTCATGCCGTCCTCCTCCGCCTCGTCGAGGACGCGCTCCACGTCCGCGAGCGTCGTCTCCGGGCCGAGCACGGTGTGGTCGATCGTCGCGGCGAACGCCGCGAACGGGAGCGACGCGGGGTCGTCGATGGCGTGTGCGTCGAACCCGTCGGCAGCGTCGGCGTCGTCGGTCATGCCCGTCACTCCGACGCGACGCCCGGAAAAGCTACCGAGTGTCGGCGATCGCGACTCGCCGGTCACGCCTCGGCGCGAGCGAGCGCGCGGTAGGCGATCGGGACGCCGAGGATCGATCCCCCGACCCCGACGAGGACCGGCGTCACTCCGGTCGGATCCGGAGCGATGACGAACGAGAGGGCGAGGGTCACGGGTGCCACAGCGAGCGCGAGGAGGGCGCGAACGAGCGGGTACACGCCTCCACCGGGTCGGACGAGGCGCCTAACTGTGTCGGTCCGATCCGTCGCGGGCGCGTCGATTTCCCCAACGCTTTCACCTGCCGGCGTGCCCCCACGGGCATGGACGCTCTCGCCCTCATCCGCCGGCCCGCGCTCCCGGGGCAGTTGCTCCCGGCCGGCTTCGGGCTGCCGCCGCTGCCGTACCTTCTCGCGCTCGCGGCCGCGCTCGCGGCCGTCGGTCTCGGCCTCCGGCGGCGCGACCCCGACTTCGGCGGCCGCCACGTGCTCGCGCTGGTGCCGTGGATGTGCGTCGGCGCCGCCGGCCACGTCCTGTACGCCCTCGGCGCGCTTCCGGCTGCCGTCATGCCACTGTTCGGCACGCCGAGCGCGTACCTCACGACCGCGGCGGTCGCGGGGACCGTGTGGCTCGCGGCGCTCTCCGTCGACCGCGCCGGCGACGACGCCCTCGCGCTCGGCCTCGCCGGCACGCTCGCGCTCGTCCCGACGGTCGCCGGCGTCGTCGACCACGGGCTCTCGAACGGAACCCTCTCTCCCCTGCTCCCCGCCGCCGGACTCGTCGGCGGCGCCGCCCTCGGCGTCGGCGTCGGAGTGCTCCTGTACCACGTCCGCGAGTCGGTCCGGATCGCCGGCCGTGCTGGACTGCTCGCGGTCGCCGCCCACGGCATCGACGGCGTCACGACCGCCGTCGGGATCGACCTGCTCGGGTTCGGGGAACGAACGCCCGCCTCCCGGCTGATCATCGAGTTCGCTGCCGGCCTGCCCACGGCGGACGCGCTGGGTGCCGGCTGGCTGTTCGTGCTGGTGAAGCTCGCGGTCGCGTGTCTGGTCGTCGTCGCCGTCGCGCCGACGGTGCGCGAGGAGCCACGCTACGGCCACGCGCTGCTCGCGCTCGTGACGGCCGTCGGGCTGGGCCCGGGCGTCCACAACGCGCTGCTGTTCGCGGTCGAAGTCGCGTAGAACCGAGGCAAACGGGGCGAACGACCGAACGCAGCCTGCTACTCGTCGGTCGCGACGCTCGTTTGCATCCCCTCGGAGTTGTACGCCGACCCCGCGCCCGCCCCGTCGAGGACGATGACGCCCGCCGAGGAGCCGGTCAGCTCGCCGAACTCCGCGATCGCGCGGTCGGCCGCGGCCTGCGCGTCCAGCCCGTCCTCCAGGTGGCGGACCGCCCGTCGCGTGAGCGTCGCCTTCGCGATGTCCTCGCCGGCGCCGGTGGCGCTGGCGCCGCCCGCGGGCGCACAGAAGAACCCCGAGCCGATCTGTGGCACGTCGCCGACGCGGCCCGCGAGCGCGAACGTGCGCCCGCCGGTGGAGGTGCACGCCGCGAAGGTGTCCGCCCCGGGATCGTGTGCGACCGCGCCGACCGTGTCGTGGCCGCCGAACTTCTCCTCTAACCACTCCAGGTGGGCCTGCGGTCCGCCGTCGTGCGCCGGCGGGTCGGCGTCCTCGTAGTCGTCGCGTCCGTCGTCGGTCAGCAGTTCGCGCTCGACCTCGACCCCGAAGTCGTCGGCGAGGTCGACCGCGTGGACGCCCGAGACGAACACGTGGGGCGTCTCCTCCATGACGACGCGCGCGACCGCGGCCGCGTTCGCGACGCCCGGCATCGACGCGACGGCGCCGGCCTCGCGCTCCTCGGTCATGATCCCCGCGTCGGTTCGGACGACGCCGTCGGACTGGACCGCGCCGCCGTAGCCGGCGTTGAAGCGCGGCGACTCCTCCAGCACCTCGACCGCCGAGACGACCGCGTCGACGACGGTCGACTCGTCCGCGCCGGTCTCGGCGGCGTCGTCGAGGACCGCCTGTCGGGGTTCCGGTTCGTCGGGGACGCCGCCGGCGCCGCCGTGGCAGATGACTCGCATGGGAGTCCCGGCGGCGCCGCCCCGCATCAATCCACGGGAACCGGCGCGGCGAAGGGGCACGAAGACGGTCGGTCAGTCGTCGCCGGCGCCGGCCACGTCGCTCGCGCTCGCCGGCCCCTCGTCGCCCGTGTCCTCTCTCCCGTCGCCGCCGGGTTCTCTGGCATCGTCATCGCTGTCCCCGAGGTGCCCCGCGACGACGAGGTAGTCGCGCACGAACACCGCGAGCGAGGGGACGACGACGACGCCGGCGATCACGGCGACCACCGAGGCCGGGAGCACGGGCGCGAGCGCGACGGCGATGAACGCCATCTGGACCCCTGCCAGCGGCCGACGGACCCGACTCGACGGGAGGTCGTACACGGGAAGATCGCGCCGACCGCGGCGCCAGCGACCCAGTTTGAACAGGTAGCGCGCGACCGACAGCGTCAGGTACCAGATCGGGATCCGACCCCACGCGACCCCCGCCAGCGGCGCGACGAGGAACCCGAGGGTGTCGATCCCCATGTCCAGCTTCTCCCCGAGGACGGTCTGACGACCGAGTCGGCGCGCGAGCGCGCCGTCGACGGCATCCAGCGCCGCGCCCGACCCGTATAACAGCGCCGGCGCCCACGCCCACGGTCCCGCGAGCGGCCCGGTCAGGACGAACCCGGCGACGCCGGCGTACAGCAGCCCCCGCCCGAGCGTCACCGCGTTCGCGACGCCGATCTCGTCGGCGAGCGCGTCAGGGTCGTCCGGCGGGTGATTCAGCCCGGTTCGACGGAAGAAGAACACGCTCTCCCAGGCGACGACGACGGCCGCCGGAACCACCCACGCGCCGGCGGTTTCGGACCCGAAACCGGCGGTTATCGCTCCGGCGCCGATCGTGAGTGCGATCGCGAACACGGTCGCGACGGCGACCGGGCCAGGGATCATCGTTCGAAGTCGGGGTCGGCGAGCGTGTCGAGGCGCGCGCGCTGGTCGGTGGTCAGTTCGACTCGCGCGGCCGCGAGGTTCGAGACGACGTGGTCGGGGTCCGTACTTGCGGGGATGGGGACGACGCCGGCGGCGACGTTCCACGCGAGGACGGCCTCTGCGGGCGTCGCGTCCGCCTCCTCGGCGACCGCGGTGACGAGGGAGTCCTCCAGCAGCCCCGGCGCCGACAGCGGCGAGTGTGCGACCACCCGGATCCCTCGCTCGTGACACCAGTCGACGAGGTCCGCCTTCGGCGCGTACGGATGCCGCTCCACCTGCACCAGCGCCGGCCGGATACCCGTCTCGGCGACGAGGTCACGCAGACCGTCCAGGTCGACGTTGCAGATGCCGATGGTTCGGGCGAGCCCGTCCTCGCGGAGCGCGGCGAGGTCGCGCCACGTGTCCGCGAGGTCGCGGTCGGCGGTCGCACGCTCCCCCCTGTCGTCGGTCGGGAACGTCAGCGCTTCCTGTTCGTCGACCGGGCGCTCGGCCAGTTCGCGGAGGGGTCCCTGATACGCCCAGGCGTCGGGCCAGTGGAGCGCGTAGCAGTCGAACGCGTCGACGCCCAGCTCCGAGAGCGACCCCTCGCACGCCTCCCGGAGGTGGCTGTGGTTCGTGTTCCACGCCTTCCCGAGGAGGAACAGGCCCTCGCGATCGGGCGTCCCCGGCGACGCGAGCAGGTCGCCGATCCGCGACTCGTTGCCGTACAGCTCCGCCGAGTCGAGCAGGCGGTACCCCGCGTCGAGCGCGGTTCCGATCGACTCGACCCGGTCGACGTACTCGCCGTCCCGGTAGCGCGAGCAGCCGAATCCCACCGGGGGCAGACGGAGCGCGGCGCCGTCGGGCACCCCGGAGCCGGGCGGTCGGACGGTCGGAGCCGATCGCGAACCGACACCGACGGGGGCGGCGAGGTCGCGGTCGTTCGTTCCGCTCGTGTCGATGCCGCCGATCGCACGGCCCGTCCCGTCCGAAGCTGTCGTCTCCGGTTCGGTCGCCTCCGCCTCGATCGCGGCGCAGACGGCGACGACGTGTGCCGCGCGCCGCGCCGACGCTCGCGGACGGTCGCCGCGGTCGACCGCCCGGGCGAGCCGTTCGGGGCCGTCGAGGTGCGAGCGCTCGCGTCGCGGGCGCGGCTGCGGCGCGGACACCGAGTCGCGGTCGCCGCCGCGGACCCGGACCGCGTCGCGGTCGGCGGCCATCGCGCCGGCGTCGGCCAGATAGAGGGTGCCGTCGTCCCCGTGACACTCCAGCGAGTAGAACTCGCGGCTGCGGTGGTCGGCGTACAGGCTCGCGCGCAGGGAGACGACCGGCCCGTCGACGAACTCGACGGTCGCCTCGACGTGCGCGGGCGCCTCCGGCCGTCGCTCCTCGCGCTCGGGCCAGGCGTCGACGGCGTCCGCCGAACGAACCCGCGCGACCGGGCCGAACCAGTCGACGAGGACCGACAGCGGGTACACCGCGCCGTCGAACAGCGGGCCGACCGAGAGGAAGGAGTCGGGTCGCTCGTGCCACTCGGTCACGCGGCCGACGTGGGCCGTCGCGTATACGAGCCCCACGTCGCCGAGGCGGCCGTCCGACAGGAGCGTCCGCGCGTGGCACTGAGCGTCGCAGTCGGGGGCGATCGGCGCACAACCGAGCGCGAGGTCGCGATCGCGAGCGAGCGCGAGAAGGTCGTCGGCCGCCGCGGGATCGAGCGCCAGCGGCTTCTCGGAGAAGACGTGTCTCCCCGCCTCCAGGCAGGTCCGGGTCACCTGCGCGTGGGCGGCGTGGCTCGTGAGGTTCACGACGATCGGGGCCGACTCGGCGTCGAGCATCGCGTCGAGGTCGGAATAGACGGCGGGCGTGTCGCGGAGCTGGGCGGCGTCGGTGCCGTCGTCGTCCGCGTGGCGGGCGCCGTCGACGACGGCGTCGGCGAACGACTCCGCTCGGTCGCGGTCGAGGTCACAGACGGCCGTCAGCGACAGCGGCGAGTCCGCGAGGCCGGCGGCGTACCGACGCGCGACGGCGCCAGCGCCGACGAACAGGCAGTTCACGGTCGTGACACGTCCCGGTCGGACAAATAACCGGAGGTCGGACCGGCGCGCCCTCCGGCGGATCGGGGCGGAGACGGAGAACGGCAGGCTTTTTCGCGCGCCGTCGGAACGCGAACGTGCTATGAGCTACGACATTGCCGAACGTCCCGAGGACGGCGAGGTCATCACCCTCGCCGACGAGGAAACCGGCGAACTCGACGTTCCCGACGACCCGATCATCCCGATCATCCACGGCGACGGGATCGGTACCGACGTGGGCCCCGCGGCCCAGACGGTACTGGACGCGGCCGCCGAGGAGACGGGCCGTTCCATCGCGTGGATGCGCGTATACGCCGGCGCGTCCGCCCGCGAGAAGTACGACGAGAACCTCCCCGAGGAGACCGTCGAGGCGTTCCGCGAGTTCCGCGTCGGCATCAAGGGACCGCTGACGACGCCCGTCGGATCCGGCTTCCGCTCGCTCAACGTCGCCCTGCGGAAGACGCTCGACCTGTACGCCAACGTCCGGCCGACGTACTATCTCGACGGCGTCCCGTCGCCGGTCAAGAACCCCGAGGAGATGGACATGATCACGTTCCGGGAGAACACCGAGGACGTGTACGCCGGCATCGAGTGGGAGGCCGGCACCGACGAGGTCGAGGAGGTCCGCGAGTTCGTCGAGGACGACATGGGCTTCGATTCGACCATTCACGACGGTCCGGTCGGCATCGGCGTCAAGCCCATCTCGGAGTTCGGCTCAAAGCGCCTCATCCGCCAGGCCATCGACTACGCCGTGAACAACGACGACCGCGACTCGGTCACGCTCGTCCACAAGGGGAACATCATGAAGTTCACCGAGGGCGCGTTCCGTGACTGGGGCTACGAACTGGCCGAAGAGGAGTACGGCGAGGACGTCATCACCGAGGACCAGCTGTGGGACGAGCACGACGGCGAGCAGCCCGAGGGAACCGTGGTTGTCAAAGACCGCATCGCCGACAACATGCTCCAGCAGATCCTCACGCGGACCGACGAGTACGACGTCATCGCGACGATGAACCTCAACGGCGACTACATGTCCGACGCCGCCGGCGCCCAGATCGGCGGCCTCGGCATCGCCCCCGGCGTCAACTACGGCGACGGCATGGCGCTGGCCGAGCCCGTCCACGGCTCCGCCCCCAAGTACGCCGGCGAGGACAAGGTCAACCCGACCGCGATGATCCTCTCGGGCCGCGAGATGCTCGAGTACCTCGGTTGGAACGACGCCGCTGACCTCGTCCGCGACGCCGTCGAGCAGCAGATCAGCGAGGGTCGCGTCACCTACGACCTCGAGCGGCAGCGCGAGGGCGCCACGAAGCTCGCCACCTCGGAGTTCGCCGAGGAGGTCGTCGAGCGCATCCGCGACCTCGCGTAAGCGGGTCCCCAAACTGGCTCGGACGCATCGATCGAACCCGATAGCGCCCGCTCGCCGTTCGCGGCGCGTCCACGACCGCACCGCAGTTCTTCCGGTTATCGCCGTGTGCGTACAGGCGTGAGCGACGGCCATACGGACGGGGACCGTCGCGCGCCCACACGGCGGAGAGGTTTCGGAACCGATCAGTTCCCGAGGATCCGGTCGGCACACTCGTAGCCCGCGACGACCCCGCCGTTCAGGCTCCGTTCGGGGTACTGCGCCTCGCTGGCCATTCCCGCGTAGTACAGCCCGTCGGCGACCTCGTCCGCGAGGTCGTAGGGAACGACCATGTCGAGATAGCCGCGCTCGTAGACGGGCGCCGCCCGCGGCGCGCGAGCGATGCGGAACTGTGAGACCGAGTCGCGCGAGAAGTTCGGGAACAGTTCCTCGACGTGGTCGAGCCAGCGCTCTTCCACCTCCGCGTCGCTCGCGTCCCAGAGCCACTCGTCGGGCGACTGGACGTAGCTTGCGACGTACAGGAGGTGGTCGCCGCCGTAGCGCTCTGGCGGCACGAAGTTGGTGTGCTCGATGAGCGCCCCGAACGGGGCGTCGTGGCCGATGTTGAGCCAGTAGGTGTCCGTCAGCGGCTCGTCCATGGTCGCGACCGCACAGACGGCGCCCTGGAAGTCGATGTCGCAGCCGTAGCCGGTGAGCTCCTCCAGCACGTTCGGCATCGTCGCGACGACGACGCCGTCGACGGCCTCCGTTCGCGTCTCGCCGTCCTGTTCGACGGTGATCGTGGAGACAGTGCCGGCGTTCCCGTCCCCGATCATATCCCCGTCTCCTCCCCCGTCGCCGCCGAGGTTGCCGCCGACATCGTCGGTGTCGAGGTCGACGACACGCGCGTTCGTCTCGATGTGCTCGCGTCCTACGTCGTCGATCAGTGCGTCGATGACGGGCGCGAAGCCGCCGTCGAAGTAGCCGAGGATCTCCCCGCGAAGCAGGTCGCGCTCGCCGCGGAACTTCACCCGACCGAGCAGCCACGCCGCGCTCACGTCGTCCTTTCGCGAGCCGAACTTCGCGTCCAGCAGCGGCTCGAAGAAGTTCTCGTAGACGCCGCGGGAGGTGTGATCCAGCAGGAAGTCCCTGATCGGCACGTCCTCGAAGTCCGCGAGGTCGTCGTACGTGTCGAACGAGGGGATCCCGCCGCGAACGTCGATCTCGAGGGTGAGCATCCCGAGGCGGAACTTGTCGTACACGCTCATGTGCGGGTACGCGAGGATCTGCCACGGGGTGTCCAGCGGGTGGACGACGCCGTCGACGTAGTACGCGTTCTTTCCGACGAGCCACTCCAGGCGGTCGCCCAGTCCCAGTTCCTCGGCCAACTCGACGATCGTCTCCTCGGACTTCGAGAGGTGGTGGTAGAACTGCTCGATGTCGTCGCCCGCGGTCCCGTAGGTGCGCGCGAGTCCCCCCAGCGCGTCCTCCCCGCCGGCCTCGTACACCGTCACCTCGCGCCCGTTCGCGCGCAGGCGACGCGCGGCGGCCAACCCCGCGATACCGCCGCCGACGATAGCGATCATGTCGGTGCGTGCGCGACGGCGTGGCAAGTCGCTTGTGGATGGCCCGCGTCGCCGAACGCGATTTTTAACCCACGCGGGCGCCAACGACGGGTATGAGCGAACCGCGCGTCCCCGGAGGCGGGGACGACGCCGTCGAGTTGCCGTGCGGCGAGACGCGGCCGATGTCGGTGTTCGACCTCGGCATGCGCGAGTACGACTGCGCGTGCGGGGCGAGCCACGGCGTCGTCACCGACGTGAACCCGCCCGAGCGCTTCCTCCCGGAGTTCCTCGTGACGACGCTGCGGGAGGCCGTCGAGACGACCAGCGAGGAGATGCCCGAGTTCGGCACCCCGCACCTGATGGGCGTCGTGCTGGAGGAGTTCCCCGAACGGGTGACGGCCGTCGACGCCAGCGAGAATCCCGACATGGGGTACTCGATGCTGTGGGTGACCGAGTTCGACTCCCGGCGCCTCCACGAGACCATCGTCGAGTTGGTGATCGAGCTGATGGAGCACGCGGTGAGTCACGCCGACGACTCGACCGCGATGACGCAGTTCGAGGAGAAGATGCTGCAGTTCGACGTGGCGGAGTTCGTCGACCAGTACCGCGCGGAGCGCGACCTCGACGCCGACGACGTGTACGTCTGACCCCGCGAGCGGCGGTTTCGTTTCGGTCTCGGGTACGGACTCGATCGCGACGGCGACCAGGAGTGCGTCCGTGCAGCGCGGTGTGACACACCGTCGCATTACGAATTTCGTAACGTCGCTGCGAAAATCGGCACAAGTCGTGGTCCTTATTACGATGAGCGCACTCGGTAGCGGTAATGAGTCAGGACACCGACGGGGAGGACCGCACTATCCTCCTCATCGGCAGCGGGCCCATCCAGATCGGACAGGCGGCAGAGTTCGACTACTCCGGCGCGCAGGCGTGTCGCGCGCTGCAGGAGGAGGGCGCGCGAGTCGTCCTCGTCAACTCCAACCCGGCGACGATCATGACGGACCCGGAGATGGCGGACAAGGTGTACATCGAGCCGATCACGGTCGAGGCCATCTCCGAGGTCATCGCGACGGAGGAGCCGGACGGCGTCATCGCCGGCCTCGGCGGTCAGACCGGCCTCAACGTCACCGCCGAGCTGGCCGAGGAAGGCGTGCTCGAGGAGTACGACGTGGATATCATGGGTACGCCGCTGGACACCATCTACGCGACCGAGGACCGCGACCTGTTCCGCCAGCGGATGGAGGAGTTGGGCCAGCCGGTCCCCGCCTCGACGACCATCTCGCTCGACGAGGGCGAGGAGGTGGCCCAGTTGACCGAGGCCGACCTGCGCGAGCGCGTCGAGGACGCCGTCGACGCCGTCGGCGGGCTCCCTGTCATCGCGCGCACGACCTACACCCTCGGGGGGAGCGGGTCGGGCGTCGTCGACGACATGGAGGAGCTGATCGACCGCGTGCGGAAGGGGCTGCGTCTCTCGCGCAACTCGGAGGTGCTCATCACCGAGTCCATCTCCGGGTGGGTCGAACTGGAGTACGAGGTGATGCGCGACGCGGACGACTCCTGTGTCATCATCTGCAACATGGAGAACCTCGACCCGATGGGGATCCACACGGGCGAGTCCACCGTCGTCACGCCCTCGCAGGTCATCCCCGACGACGGCCACCAGGAGATGCGCGACGCCGCGCTCGAAGTGATCCGCGACCTCGGTATTCAGGGCGGGTGTAACATCCAGTTCGCGTGGCACGACGACGGCACCCCCGGCGGCGAGTACCGTGTCGTCGAGGTGAACCCGCGCGTCTCGCGCTCGTCGGCGCTGGCCTCGAAGGCGACGGGCTACCCCATCGCCCGCGTCACCGCGAAGGTCGCGCTCGGCAAGCGCCTCCACGAGATCACCAACGAGATCACCGGCGAGACGACCGCCGCCTTCGAGCCCGCCATCGACTACGTCGTCACGAAGGTGCCGCGCTGGCCCATCGACAAGTTCGACGACACCGACTTCACGCTCTCGACGGCGATGAAGTCGACCGGCGAGGCGATGGCGATCGGCCGGACCTTCGAGGAGAGCCTCCTGAAGGCGCTTCGCTCCTCCGACTACGACCCCGCCGTCGATTTCGGCGACCTGGAGGAAGAGGAACTGCGCGAGGAGTACCTCGTCCGTCCCAGCCCCGACCGGCCGTACGCGATGTTCGAGGCGTTCGAACGCGGCTTCTCGGTCGAGGAGGTCGTCGAGGCGACGGGCATCTACGAGTGGTACGTCGAGCGGTTCGCCCGCATCGTCGAGGCGAGCAAGGAGGTCGTCGACGGCGAGTTCACGCCCGCGGCGACCGCCGGCTTCACGAACGCGGAGATCTCGGCGCTCGCGGGCAACGTCTTCGAGGACAGCAGCCTCACGTGGCTGCCCGAGACGCGCGGCGCGTGGCGCACCGCGGAGGCGACGGAGGCGGCCGCCGCCGGCGCCGCCGGCATCGAGACCACCGACGACGGGGTCCCTGTCTCGGCCGCCCGCGCCGGGGTCGGTCAGGTCGAGGCGAACGTCCCCGGCCGGACGTACAAGCAGGTCGACACCTGCGCCGGCGAGTTCCAGGCGTCGACGCCGTACTACTACTCCTCGCGCAAGCCGGAGTGGTTCTCCGGTCCCTACGAGGGCGAGGCCGCGGGCGGTGAACTCCGTGTCGACCGCGACGCCGAGAGCGTGGTCGTCGTGGGCGGCGGTCCCATCCGCATCGGGCAGGGCGTCGAGTTCGACTACTGCTCGGTCCACGCGGTGCGCGCGCTGCGCGAACAGGGCATCGAGGCGCACGTCGTCAACAACAACCCCGAGACGGTGTCCACCGACTACGACACCTCCGACGGGCTGTTCTTCGAGCCCATCACCGCCGAGGAGGTCGCCGACGTGATCGAGGCCACCGCCGCCGACGGCGTGATGATCCAGTTCGGCGGGCAGACCTCCGTCGACATCGGCGAGCCGCTGCGCGACGAACTGGAGCGCCGCGGCGTCGACTGCGACATCATGGGTACCTCGGTCGAGGCGATGGACCTGGCGGAGGACCGCGACCGGTTCAACCGCCTCATGGACGAGCGCGGCATCGCCCAGCCTGAGGGCGGCAGCGCCACCAGCGAGGCGGAGGCGCTGGATCTCGCTCGGGAACTGGGCTACCCGGTACTGGTCCGCCCGAGCTACGTCCTCGGCGGTCGCGCGATGCGCGTCGTCGACGACGACGCGGAGCTGAAGGAGTACATCGAGGAGGCTGTCCGCGTCTCCCCGGACAAGCCGATCCTCGTCGACGAGTTCCTCGCGGACGCGATCGAACTCGACGTCGACGCCGTCTCCGACGGCGAGGACGTGCTCGTCGGCGGCGTGATGGAGCACGTCGAGGCCGCGGGCGTCCACTCGGGTGATTCCGCGTGCGTCATCCCGCCGCGCTCGCTGGACGCCGAGACGATGACGCGCGTTCGCGAGGTGACCGAGGAGATCGCCGACGCGCTCGATACGGTCGGTCTCATGAACGTCCAACTGGCCGTCCGTGACGGCGAGGTGTACGTGCTGGAGGCGAACCCGCGCTCCTCGCGCACGGTCCCGTTCGTCTCGAAGGCGACGGGCGTCCCGATCGCGAAGCTCGCCGCGCGCGTGATGGCCGGCGAGTCGCTGGCCGACATGGACGTCGACGAGGCCGTCCCCGAGCACTTCTCCGTGAAGGAGGTCGTCCTCCCGTTCGACCGTCTGCCGAACTCGGACCCGCGCCTCGGTCCCGAGATGAAGTCGACGGGCGAGGTGATGGGCACGGCGAGTGACTTCGGCGTCGCCTACGGGAAGGCGCTCGACGCCGCCGGCCAGCGGCTCCCCGACGGCGGCACGGTCGCCCTCGAGACAGTCGGCGACACGCTCCCGCTGAAGGGGGCCGAGGAGTACGAGCACCTTCGCGCGGGGCTGGAGGAGTACTACGATATCGAGCCCATCGGCGACATCGAGGGGGCGCTGCGCCGCGGCGACGTTGACCTGCTGATCTCCGACGAGGTCGACGCGCTGCGCGCGGCCGTCACCGAGGAAGTCGCGTACCTCTCGACGACCGAGTCCGTCGAGGCGTCGCTGGAGGCGCTCGCCTCCCGCGGCGAGGACCTCGACGTGCTCTCGGTCTCGGAGCGCCCCCGTCGCTTGGAGGCGTGGGGACGCGCGGACGACTGAGCCGCGACGACTGCGGCGCGCGAGGAACGCCGCGGCCAGTCGGCCGTAGCCGTGGACCGCGGACCGTGGGCCGTTTTTTCACCGTCTCCCGCGTACGACCGCACATGAGCGACGACTCGACCGGCCCTGCGGGCGCTCCGGACGGTTCGGCTCCGCTACCTGCGGATCTCGGCGACGTGTTCCCGTCGTACGACGGGATCGAGGATCCCGGCCTTCGTGCCGGCGTTCGCGACGCGTATGCGCTCGCGCTTGCCGAGACCGAGTGGGACGACCTCCGGGCAGTCCCGTGGCTCTCGGACGAGCAGGCGCGCCTCGGGCTCCCCGACGAGACGAACGTCGAGCACGTCACCGACGTGGCCGCGCTGGCGACGGCGCTCGCTGACGGGCTGCTCGACCGTCGACCGGACCTCGGGCTCGACCGTGACCTCGTCGTCGCCGGCGCGCTCGTCCATGACATCAGCAAGCTGTACGAGTTCTCCCCCGAGGACGCCGCCCACGGCGACGGCACCGGAGACTCCGCCGGAGACACAGCGCACGACGACGGCGGCTCGCATGGCACCGACTACTACGACCTCCTCGGACACCCGTACGTCGGCGTCCACGTCTGTGAGGCGGCCGGGCTGCCGGTCGAACTGTCGCACATCGTGCTCTCGCACACCGGACGAACGAGCGTGGAGCCCGCGACGCTGGAGGCCGAGGTCGTGAAGCGCGCGGACGAGGTCGCCGCCGCGGCGATCCGATCGCGGGCGCTGGCGGACTTGCGCGACGCGTGAACCGGAACGGTCGGGGCTGTTCCGGCCGATACTGGTTACTGCAGTTTCCCGAGCGCCTCGAAGAAGTCCGAGGAGGGGCCGGCGATCCTGACCGGCGGTTCGGTCGCCGCGACGGTCACGTCCGTGGGTACGTCGAGGGTGCGCTGTCCCCGGCCGTCGGTGATGACGACCGCCTCGTCAGCGTCAGTGAGCGTGACGCTCACCGCGGCGTCGGGGTCCGCAAGCAGCGGCGGCATCCCCCCTTCGGCGCACATCTCGGTGACGACCAGGCCGTCGACCGACGGGTGGACGAGGGGGCCGCCCTCCGAGAGGTTGTACGCGGTCGACCCGGTCGGGGTCGCGACGAGCACGCCGTCGGCGTGGCCGCCGGAGTACAGCGAGCCGTCGACGCGAACCTCGTAGCCGACGCCGCCGCCGCGGCCCCGGCGACCGCCCTGGACGACGACCTCGTTGGCCGCCGGTTCCGAGCGCCAGCCGTCACAGCTGGCGGCGATACGGGGTGCCTCGCGGACCCGCATCCCGTCGTCGCGAAAGGCGGCGACTTCCGCGAGCACGGTGTCGACGGCCTCATCGGGGGCGACGGCGTTGAGGAATCCCACCTCGCCGAGGTTCACGCCGAGTATCGGGACGTCGCCGGCGCCGCGGGCCGCGAACAGGAACGTCCCGTCGCCGCCGACGGAGACGACGAGGTCGACGCCGTCCATCGCGGCGACGGGGACCCCGTCGAGATCGAGCGTGTCGGCGGTCGCCTCGTCGACGACGACGCGCACGTCGACCTCGTGGAGCCTGTCGCGCAGCTCCTCGGCGAGGAACGCCGCGCGGTTGTTCCCCTTCTGGGCGACGATCCCGACTTCCATACGCGCACGTCGCCGTCCCCGGGCAAAAAGCCATCCGACAGCGGCCCACCGCCCGCGCGCGGATCCGACGGCCCGCTGGGGAACATTCATGTCCGCGGACCGTCTCCGGAACGACGATGACCGTACGGCCGACGGCGGCGCACGGTGCCTGCGACCAGCTACGGCGGGCGTCGGTCGGTCGGACTCGCGGGGGGGATCGACTGTGAGCGACGACGATTGGTTCGAACGCGCGCTCCGTGAGGCCGAGCAGGACGACGGCGATGCCGGAGCGGACGACGGCGAGGACGCCACTGACGCCCCCAACGACGGGGCGAACGACGAACGACAGCGCGGCGAGGACGCGTCCGACGACGAGCACGGGGACGCGGAACCGAGCGATCGCCCGGTCGATTCCGGATTCGCATCGACCGAGGAGGGGTTCGACGATATCGACGACGGCTCGTTCGGCGCCGGCGTCGGCGGTGACTTCGACGAGGCGGCCGACGACGCGGGGGAGCCCGACACTACCGGCGGCGACGAGTTCGGCGGCGACGAGTTCGGCGGCCCCGACGGGAGCGGCGGCGTCGACGACGGCGCCGACGGCGAGACTCCGGATCGATCGACTGGCGACGCGGGATCGGAGCGGTCGGCGGAGCCGGACACGCCGCACGACGCCGACCCCTTCGGCGGCGTGAGCGAAGATCCGGACGGGGACGTGGCTCCCGATCCCGCTCCCGCCGACGGGGACGGCGGTCCCGCGGACGATCCGTTCGGCGACGATTTCGGCGCGGCGATGCAGGGTGCACCCGGAACCGACGGGCCGGGAGGAGGCGGCGGCGACGACTTCGACGGCGGATTCGGGGACTTCGGCGGCGATTTCGAGGGCGGGTTCGGTGGCGGCGAGCCCGGCGGCGGCTCCCCCGACTTCGACGAGGAGGAGTTCGAGTCGAACATCCCTCGCATCGACCTCGGTATCGAGGGGCTCGACGAGATGATCCTCGGCGGCATTCCCGAGCGGTCGCTGATGGCCGTCATCGGGAGCGCGGGAACCGGAAAGACGACGTTCGCGCTCCAGTTCCTCAACGAGGTGCTGGAGGACGGCGGCAACGGCATCTACATCACGCTGGAGGAGTCGCGCGAGGCGATCCTCTCGACGGCCGAGGAGAAGGGCTGGGAGTTCCGCCGGCACGCCGAGGCGGACCGCCTCGCGGTCGTCGCGATGGACCCCATCGAGATGGCGAACTCGCTGGACTCCATCCGAGACGACATCTCCCGGCTCGTCACCGAGTTCGGGGCCGACCGCCTCGTGCTCGACTCCGTCTCCCTGCTTGAGATGATGTACGACCACCCGAGCAAGCGCCGCTCGGAGGTGTTCGACTTCGCGCGTTCGCTGAAGGAGGCGGGCGTGACGACGATGCTGACGAGCGAGGCCTCCGAGGAGAACGCCTTCGCCTCCCGCCACGGCATCGTGGAGTACCTCACCGACGCGGTGTTCGTCCTCCGGTACGTGCGCCCGTCGGACTTCCGGGAGACCCGTCTCGCGATCGAGATCCAGAAGATCCGCGACGCCAACCACTCGCGCGAGACGAAGCCCTACGAGATCATGGACGACGGGATCTCGGTGTATCGACAGGCGAACATCTTCTGACGGCCCGATTTCACGACGGAGCGGTCCTCGGTCGCCGCCGCCGACCGACGGGAACGGTCGCCGCGCGCCCCTCCCGGACCGTCTGCCCCGCACCTTCCTCGGCGAACATGCCTCCGTCGTGGCAGCCGACATGTCACCCCGGCGATTCCGAACCCCGATCTATCACGGACGTCGGCAATGTATTGGACGTTCATCCTGTATACAGTCTATAGTAGTCTATACCAACGAGTTCTTCCGAACAAAAATGGACAAATATTTGCCTATAGAGCCATATCGGTGTCGTAATGGCAACTACGAGTTCGAGTATCGACACGGCGGACGAGCGGGCGGTCGAATCGAGTGCGTCACCGGTCGGCGGGTTCGACCGCGTGCTTCTCGCGGTCGACGACGATACGAACGAACGGGTACACGAGGTAGCAGTCTCGTTGGCGGCCGCACACGGCGCGGAGTTGGACGCGCTGTCGGTCGTCCCGATGGACGCGTCGGTGGACCACTGGGACATGGTCGTCGAGCGGCGCGAGGACGAGGCGGAGACGGCGCTCGACGCCGTCGGCGACGCCGGTCGAGCGGCGGACCTCCCGGTACGCAAACGACTCCGCTACGGCACGCCGGCCGAGGAGATCGGCGTGTACGCCGACGGCAACGACGTCGACCTCGTCGTCGTCGCCGAGCCGGACCGGAGCGGGCTCACGCGGTTGTTCTCCCCGTCGAATCTGGCGAGCAACGTACGGGATGCGACTGACGTGCCGGTGGTGTCCGTGCCGACGAACGAGTAACGGACGGCGGCAGCTGGTCGTTCGAACCGAGGAATCCGCCGCCGATCGCGCGTCTCAGACCTCGGCGGTCCAGTAGGAGACCGACGAGAGTTTCTCCCCGATCGCGTTGCCTCCGATGGTCCGATCGAGCGACCAGAACGGGTCGGCGACGGCGTTGGGAACCTCGCGGTAGAAGCCGTACGGGAACACGAAGTCGTGATCGGCGCGGCGGAGACGCAGGCCGGCGCCGTCGACGAGCCGATCGACCTCCTCTCGCCCGTACAGTCGCGAGCCCATCGGCAACGCCCAGTTGTACAGCACGCGGAAGGAGGATCCGCGGAACGTGTCGAAGAAGACGACGTCCTTCGAGACGCGCGCCATCTCCGCGAGGAACTTCGCGGGCGTGTCCGCGAGGTGGAAAAAGCGCATCGCGAACACGGCGTCGAAGTGATCGTCGGGGAACGGCAGCCGGGCGGCGTCGCCACGCATGAACTCGACGGTCGACTCCAGGCCGGCTCGGCGCGCCTTCTCGCGACCCTGCGCCAGCATCGCGTCGGAGATGTCGAGGCCGACGATGTCGGCGCCCCGCTCGGCGAGCATCACGGTGAACCGTCCGGTGCCGCAGGCGATCTCGAGCACACGCTCGTCCTCGACCGGCCCGAGCGCCTCGAGTACGGCACGCTTCTCGCGGCGGTCGATGAGTCGTCCGCCCTTCGAGAACCGCTTGTCGTCGTACTCCTCGGCGACCGAGTCGGCCTGGTACCACTCCTGGCCCTTCACACTACCTCGGGATGCTCGGGCGAGCGGTAAAACGATACTGATACCCCGACGACCGGGGTGCAGTCTGCCGGCCTCGCCCCTCGGGGTCGATCGGACTCGGATTCGCGATCGCCGGATCGCTCATCCGCTGGTGGTGATCTTCTCCGTCGGAATGCGGACGATGACGCGCGGTCCGGACTCCTCGCCGTGGTGGGGGTACTCGTCGACGTCGAAGTAGCGCTTCGCCAGTTCGTCGATGTGTTCGACGGCACCTTCCTCCGTGAGTTCGGCCTCGCCCATGACCGACACGTAGCGGTACGGGTCGTCGGGGTCGGTGACGGAGAGCCCGACCTTCGGGTTGTTCCGGATGTTTCGTTCCTTGCGGCGCCCGCGGGCGGTGTTCACGAGCACGTACTCGCGGTCCTCGTGGTCGACCCACACCGGCGTGACCTGGGGCGTGCCGTCGGGCATGACCGTGGAGAGGTGAGCGAACGACTCCGACTCGAAGATGTCGACGTGCGACTCGGGAATCACGTGCGTTCCTCGCCCGGGATCCACTTGGTCGTTGGCGTCGAACACGCCGATCCAACCGGACGAGATCGTGACCGATGAAGCAGACGGCCGTGACCAGACACCGGCCAAACGTGTCGTCGTGTAGTATACTGTCCGCTGACTCGTTTCCGAGGTCGATCGTCCGGTCGTCCGACGCCGGCAAACCGGAATCCGACGTTCTCGCGCACGAGTCGGGCTGAAGAGGCCGATATCGCTCGAATCGACGGCATGATATAATACGTATAAGGGATATGCACGAGTTGGGCTTGTATTGAGGCAACCTTTACCACCACCCTCGAACTCCGGACGGGTATGAGCACCAGTACCGCGGACCCGGACGCCGCAGACGCGCTCACCGACACCGAATATCGCGATCTCCTCAGCGATCTGCCGCCGAGCGCGAAGCTCGTCGCCAAGGTTCTCGAGGGCGACGCGCCGCTCTCGCAGGGCCAACTGGCCGAGGAGTCGCTGCTCCCCGACCGCACCGTACGCTACGCGCTCAACCGGCTGGAAGAGCAGGGGCTCGTCGGCTCGCGCTACTCGTTCAAGGACGCGCGCAAGCAGGTCTACTACCTGAACCGCTGATCGGTCGACGCACACCCGGAGCGCCCCCGTTCGAACGCTTCGGCGGCCGCTTGCGGCCGTCGCCGACGACCGTGCGTTCGGTTCGGACACCGGTCGGAATCCCCCCTTTTAAGTCTCCGACTTCCTACCGTGAGCTATGGAGCTCTCGGTGGTCGTCCCGACACTCAACGGTCGGGAGAGGCTGGCGACCGCCCTCGACGCGCTGGCGGCCGTCGCGCCGGACGTGGAGGTGATCGTCGTGAACGGCCCCTCCGCCGACGGGACGACCGGGATGGTTCGCGACCGCGACGACGTGGACGTCCTCGTCGAGATCGCGGCGCGCAACGTGAACGTCGCCCGCAACGCGGGCCTCGAGGTGGCCGACGGGGACGCGGTCGCGTTCCTCGGCTACGACTACGAGCCGGAGCCGGGGTGGCGCGAGGCCGTCGACGAGGCGTTCGCCGAGGGTGCGTCCGTCGTCACCGGACCGCTTCGGCGGACGGTGCGCGGCGGCGCGACCAGCGACGGGCTGGAGCGTCGACGCATCGCCGACCGGGAGGTGTCGTACTTCAACGGCCGCAACGTCGTCCTCGCGCGGCCCGTGCTGGAGGAGTTGGACGGCTTCGACGAGTACCTCGAGACCGGCGGCGCCCGCGACGCCGCACACCGCCTCGCGGGGATGGACGTGGACGTGACCTGGAGCGCCGCTGTCGCGGCTCGACGCCGCACGGAGGCCACCGACGGGGGGATCGAGCGCCGCGATCTCGGGTGGAAGTATCGAGCGCTCGCGTACCGGCTCACGAAGAACTACGGGATTCGCCCGACGGTGTTGCGCCGGACGATCGGCCACGCCGCCGGCGACGCCGCGGGCGCGATGCGTGACGTGCTCGGCGGCGACGCGACCCCCACCTCGTGGGTGCGAAACGGGCGCGACGTGGTCGCGGGGATCTCCGCGGGCGCGTCGGACGGGCTCGTCGCTCGTGCGCGCGATCGCTCCCCGAAGCGGAACCCGAACGGTGTCACCGCGCGTGCCGACCGGGCCGTCGCGCGGTACGACCGACGAACGGACTAGGCGGTTATACGGGAACAGAAGCGACCAGCGGTCGATCCGGAGTCAGGCGTCGGCGCCGGGCGCCAGTCCCTCGATGACGCGCGCGGCGTTCTTCGAGAGCGCGCGGTCGAGCAGGTCCTCGGGCACGTCGAGCGTGAGCACCTCCATCACGCCCACGTCGGGATGGGTGTCGGGCGCGCCCGAGCCGAACAGGACGCGGTCGGGATGCTCCAGCAGGCCGCGTTCGAGGACGTCCCGGAACCGAACGAACGCCGTGTCGAGGTAGAGGTCGTCGTAGGAGTCCAACAGCTCCAGCGCCTCGTCCATCAGCGCCCGATCGAGCGGGTAGCCGCCGAACGACGAGAGGATCGTCGGGAAGCCGTACGACAGCACCGTCTCGGCGACGGCGTCGGGCGGATAGCCGCGTCCGGCGTGCACGAGCACGGGCTCGTCGGCGGCCGCGATCTGTTCGAGCGTCGCCTCCGTGGGGAGTCCGTCGTTCACCGGGTCGAGCACGAAGCCGTGGAGGCGGCTGTCGTAGGCGTACTGCTCCACGTCGCCGGGGTCGGTGTGGTGATCCGCGGGAGCGGCGGTGAGGTTTCGCAGCCGGGAGACCGCGGAGTCGCCGGGATCGCGGGGACCGTTCAGCCGGGCCATCGCGCGGAACGGTCGGTCGACCGAGAGGCGTGCGACGGCGTTGTTTGCGCGGAGGTACCCCTCGCCCGCCGGGCGCGGCCCCGGCGCGACCGCCGACTGCACGACGCCCGCCTGGTGCATCTCGCGCTGGAGCCGCTCGGGGGAGATGTCGCGCCCGCGGGAGGCGACAACCGCTCCGTCGTCGGGATCGAGGCGGGCGTGCACGTCGACCGCGCGGAACCCGTGCTCCAACTCCAGCATCTATCACTCCTCAACGACGCGCTCGACTTGAGTGTTGCAGTCTCCGGGTGCGCGATCGAACCGCCTGGCGGACGGGCGCGTGACGGTCGGACGTGGCGGTCAGGCACGAACGCGCGCCGTGGACGCGCGAAGGACCCCGTGAATCGCCTCCAGTGGTTCACTCGAGCGCCGAATCAGACCCTCGGCAGCGACCACCCGCGCCGTACCGCGACAACTCGGAGGGCGAACACGCCGACTGCGACGCCGAGCGTCGCCGTCGCGCCGCGAACCCCGACCGCCGCGGCGACGACGTAGGCGACGCCGCCGAGCAGCGCGGGCGTCGCGTAGACGTCCTCCCGGAGCACGACGGGAACCCTCGCGAGTAACAGGTCCGACAGGGAGCCGCCGCCGACGCCGGTGAGCGTCGCGGTGACGACGATACCGAACGCCGAGAGGCCGGCGTCGGCGCCGACGGCCGCGCCGGAGGCGGCGAAGGCGGCGAGCCCGACGGCGTCGGCGACGAGGAACGCCGGGTGGTCGCGGACACGGCCGGTTCCCCCGGACAGCGCCCACGCGACGAGGAGGCCGACGCCGACGCCCGCGAGGACGACGAGCACGTCGCCCGTCGAGCGGAGCGCGGCGGGGACGCGGCCGACGAGCACGTCGCGGATGGTGCCGCCGCCGAGCGCGGTGAGGACGCCCAGCGTCGCGACGCCGAACGGGTCGAGGTCCGCGTCGGCGCCCTTGAGCGAGCCCGCGACCGCGAACGCCAGCAGTCCGACGAGGTTCATCGCGGCGACCGCGGCGGCGGCGGAGACGACGCCCACGGGTCAGTCCGTCGGGACCGTCGCCGCGACGGCCTCCTCGAACGAGAGGGTCACGGCCCGCCCCGGCGCCAGATCGAACGCTTCGTCGCCGCGCCCCTGGTTCGCGTCACACTCGACGAAGCCGTGGCTGCCGACGGTGACCAGCGGGTCGTGTTTGTCCACGTCGGCGAACGTCTCGACGACGGGCACCGCTCGGGTCCCGGCGGCGGTCTCGACGGCGATCGGCTCGCCGACGCGGCCGTCGAGGAACGAGCCGGGGACGTTCGTGACGGCGTTGCCGAAGTCGTCGACGACGAGCACCTCGCCGGCGGCCGTCTCGGCTTCCACCCACGCGGTCGGGATCGCGTAGTCGTCGTAGTCGTCGACCGGGACGAACCCGTCGAGCGACCCGATCCCGTCGACGCCGGCCTCGTGGACGCGGGCGGCCGCCGGCGCGAACACGTCGCGTCCGTGAAACGTGCTGGATCGCGGGTCGTCGTCCTCGACCGCGAACACCTCGATCGCCTCCGCGGGATCGGTGTCGGGGGCGACGCTAGCGTCGGCCAGCGCCCTCGCCGGCGGGAGCAGGCAGCCGTTGTCGGGGCCGACGAGCGCGTGGTCGCCGGCGCGGACGCAGACGGCCGCGCGGTCGGTGCCGACGCCGGGATCGACGACGACGAGGTGAACGCCCGGGGGGAACTCCGGGAGGACGAAGCGGAGCCAGAACGCGGCCGCGCGGGGGTCGCCCTGCGGGAGGTCGTGGGCCACGTCGACGAGGTCCGTGATACCATGCGATCTGAGCACACCTTTCATCGCGGCGGGGTACGGCGAGCCGAAGTCGGAGGCGAGCGTCAGCATCGGGGGATCACGCCGGGTCGGCCGACGAGCTCTCGTGGTCGAAATCGAGGGAGTCACCCGATCCGTTGGCGTCGGAGGACGACACCTGTCGGATGCGGTCGACGCCGTCGATCTCGGCGATCGTCTCGGCCACCTCGGCGGGGACGAGCTCCTCCCAGCCGTCGCCGCGGATCATGCGCTGGCGGAGCTCGCTTCCCTCCAGTACCTCGCGCCGGAACATCGGGGAGGAGCGCACCTCGACGCCGGCCTCCTCGAACAGGCGGACCACGAGGGGATTGTTCGAGTACGCCACGTCGAACTTCGGCGACATTGACCGGACGTGGCTCACCCACACCGAGTTGCGCTCCAGGTCCTCGATCGGAACCACGTAGGTGGTCACGTCCAGATCCGCCAGCGCTTTCGTCACCATCATGACGCGCTCGCCGGCGGTGAACGGGTTTCGTTGGGTGTGTGAGTCGCCCGCGGAGCCGATGCCTAAGACGAGTTCGTCCACCTCGTCGGCGATCTCCTCGACCATGTGGTGGTGGCCGTTGTGGTACGGCTGGAACCGCCCGATGTAGAACCCCCGCATGCGTGGACGTATCTCGCGGCGAGTTTAAAAGCCCGGCGAGTGACGCGGGCGTCTCCGAGCGCCGGTTTCAGCGCCGCTATCGCCGGTTCGCGTTCGGGTGGGCGCGGCTCACAGGGGGAGAAAGTATATGAATCGACGGACCCTGTTTCACGGTAGCGACGATTCTATGAGCAACGATCGAAACGACAGCCGGGACGGCGGTGATGTCCTGGATCCGGAGGACGCCCCTACGGATCGCGACCCCGAGTCGAACGGGGTCGACGGCGGGCGGTCCGGCGGCACGACCGGCGGCCGGTCGGTCGGTGCCTCCAACGATCCTTCCGATCAGGACGCCGACATCGACGACCTCGGGAGCGACGTCGAGATCGACGCCGAGATCGACGAGGAGATCGCGGACGACCACCTCCTCGGCGGCCTCCTGATCGACTCGACGGACGACATCGAGGTCCCCGATCGTCTGGTCGACCAGGTGATCGGGCAAGAGCACGCCCGCGACGTGGTGATGAAAGCCGCCAAACAGCGGCGCCACGTGATGATGATCGGCTCGCCCGGGACGGGCAAGTCGATGCTCGCGAAGGCGATGTCCGAGCTGCTCCCCAAAGAGGAGCTGCAGGACGTGCTCGTGTATCACAACCCCGACGACGGCAACAACCCCAAGGTGCGGACGGTCCCCTCGGGCAAGGGCGAACAGATCGTCGAGGCCCACAAGGAGGAAGCCAGAAAGCGCAACCAGATGCGCAGCTTCCTCATGTGGATCATCATCGCGGTGGTGCTGGGCTACTCGCTGCTCGTCGTGAGCAACATCCTGCTGGGCATCCTCGCGGCCGGTATCATCTACCTCGCGTTCCGCTACGGCTCGCGCGGCAGCGACTCGATGATCCCGAACCTCCTCGTCAACAACGCCGACGAGAAGTCGGCGCCGTTCGAGGACGCAACCGGCGCCCACGCCGGCGCGCTGCTGGGCGACGTGCGCCACGACCCGTTCCAGTCGGGCGGGATGGAGACGCCAAGCCACGACCGCGTCGAGGCCGGCGCCATCCACAAGGCGAACAAGGGCGTCCTCTTCGTCGACGAGATCAACACCCTCGACATCCGCTCCCAGCAGAAGCTGATGACGGCGATCCAGGAGGGCGAGTTCTCCATCACCGGGCAGTCCGAGCGCTCCTCGGGCGCGATGGTCCAGACGGAGCCGGTCCCGACGGACTTCATCATGATCGCGGCGGGGAACCTCGACGCGATGGAGAACATGCACCCGGCGCTGCGCTCGCGCATCAAGGGGTACGGCTACGAGGTGTACATGGACGACACCATCGACGACACCCCGGAGATGCGCCGCAAGTACGCCCGCTTCGTGGCCCAGGAGGTCGCCAAGGACGGCCGTCTGCCGGCGTTCAGCCAGGAGGCAATCGAGGAGGTCATCCTCACCGCGCGCCGCCGCGCCGGTCGGAAGGGCCACCTCACCCTGGAGCTGCGGAACCTCGGCGGGCTGGTCCGCGTCTCGGGCGACATCGCCCGCGGCGAGGACGCCGACCGGGTCACTCGCGACCACGTGCTCCAGGCGAAGGGCCGCTCGCGCTCCATCGAGCAGCAGCTCGCCGACGATTACATCGAGCGGCGCAAGGACTACGAGCTCCAGGTCGCCGACGGCTACCAGGTCGGCCGCGTGAACGGACTGGCCGTCATGGGGCAGGACTCGGGGATCATGCTTCCGGTCATGGCCGAGGTCACGCCCTCGCAGGGGCCCGGCCAGGTGATCGCCACCGGTCAACTCCAGGAGATGGCCGAGGAGTCCGTCCAGAACGTCTCGGCGATCATCAAGAAGTTCTCCGACGAGGACATCACCGAGAAGGACATCCACATCCAGTTCATCCAGACCGGTCAGCAGGGCGTCGACGGCGACTCCGCGTCCATCACGGTCGCGACCGCCGTCATCTCCGCCTTGGAGGAGATGGGCGTCGACCAGAACCTCGCGATGACGGGCTCGCTGTCGGTCCGGGGCGACGTGCTCCCGGTCGGGGGCGTCACCCACAAGATCGAGGCGGCCGCCAAGTCCGGCTGTGACACGGTCATCATCCCGAAGGCCAACGAGCAGGACGTGATGATCGAGGACGAGTACAAGGAGATGGTCGACATCATCCCGGTGTCGCACATCTCGGAGGTGCTCGACATCGCGCTGGAGGGCGAGCCCGAGAAGGACTCGCTCGTCGCGCGCCTCAAGAGCATCACCGGCTCCGCGCTGGAGAAAACCGGCGAGGGCGCCGGCGCCGGCCCGACCAGCCCCAGCCCGCAGTAGCGACCCGACGTGACGCGCTGGACGGCGTTCGCCGGCCTGACGGGCGTCGTCCTGATCCTGTTGCTCGGTCTCGCGCGGCTTTCGGCCGCGCAGTTCTCCTCGACGCCACAGCTCGACCGCCGCGAGCGTGTCGGCGGCGACGGTGACGGGGACGAAGACCTCAGGTGGGGACCGGAGGACGCAGCGCCCGCGGCGCCGTCGCGGTATCAGTCCGTCAGCGGGACGGACTCGAGCCTCTCCACGCCCGAACGCAGTCCCGTCGCCGCCGCGGAGACGCGGGCGACGATGTCGCCGGGTGCGCTGCTGGCGAACGTCGCGCTCTCGCAGGGGCTGTTCGGCGCGATGCTCGTCGCCGCCGCGGTGTGGGCCGACGTGCCCGCGGCGGCGCTGGGGCTCGTCCCGGTCGCGACGGCGACGGACGTTGCGCTCGGCGTCGGGCTCGGTGTGGCGCTGTGGCTCGCCAGCGAGGCGGCCGGTCGGATCGCGGAGTGGGCCGGCGTCGAGGTGAACGAGGCCCTCCGGGGCGCGCTCGCGCCCGACACCGCCGTCGGATGGGCGGTGTTGCTCCTCGCCGTGCTTCCGATCGTCGCGCTGTTCGAGGAGTTCCTCTTTCGCGCGGCCCTGGTCGGCGCGCTCTCGGCGGGATTCGACGCGCCGGCGTGGCTCCCGGCGACGGTCGTCGGGACCGACCCGTGGCCGTGGGTGCTCGCGGGCGGCTCCTCGGTCACGTTCGCGCTCGGACACGGCGCCCAGGGACGTGCCGGGATCGTCGCCACGGGCCTGCTCGGATTCGTGCTCGCGGGGGCGTTCGTCCTCACCGACAGCTTCGCGCTCGTCGCCGTCGCACACTACGTGGTGAACGCGCTCACGCTCGTCGTACACGAGTTCGACCTCGCCGCCCTCGGCGTCCGCCGGTAGCCCATCGTCCAACGCTCGGCCCCTGACCGGTGACGACGACAGCCACCCACACGTCGGACGGACGGCTGACGATCGGCGGACGGCGACGCCACGCTTACCTACGTCCCGCTCCCGTCATGCGGTATGTACGCGTCGAACCGGAAGGCAGGCCTGTCGGCGGGCGCGGCGGTGTTTCTCGCCTGCGCCGCCGTCGTCGCGGGCATCGGTGGGTGGGTCCGTGGCCAGGTTCCCGCGAACATGGCGGTCGGAGCGGCGATGCTGGCGGTCGGTGTCCTCGCGAGCCACCGAACGATGTGGCTGCACAGCGCGCCCACCGAGGCCGGCGCGCTCTCGAACGCCGGGCTGTTCGGGCTCGCGGCGGGCGCGAAGATCGGCGGCGTCGCGGTCGGCGTCACCCCCCTCGAAACCGCGGGAGAGGCGCTGTTTCTCATCGCCGTCGCGTACTATCTCGTCCGCGCGTACGGTCGATAGCGGTCGACCGTCCGATCGATTTCCCGTCAGACCGACCTGACGCCCTCGATATCTCTCAGGCGAGCGGCCACCGTCTCGGGCGTCGCCCCCTCGGCGTTCCGGACGCGGTGATCCGGAACGACGAGCGGCACCGGGTTCGCGCGCAGTGCCTCCCGAGCTGTTCGCAGATCCTCGTCTTCCTCGTGGTCGAGGCCGCCGGTCATCTTCACGATCCGTTCGATATCGACCGATTCGCCGTACGGAACGTTCCGAACGGACTCCAGCACCGACCGCTGGTCGGTCGGGACGGTGATGGCGACCTCGACGTCGGCGAAGTCGTCCTCGGCGCCGTCGAGGTATTCGTGAACGCGGTCCAACAGCGGGTGCTCGCCGTCGGCGTCCGACGGGAGCGTCTCGGGGAACGAGACGGAGATGAGTCGCCCGCTCGCGGTCCCCAGTTCTACCGCCCGGTCGATCGCGTCGTACTGGCGCCCGAACACGCCGGTGTCGCCCGGGCCGCCGCCGATGGTCGCAGTCATGTCCGAGCGAACGCGACGAGGCCGCTTCAATCCCGGCCTGGGCGGTCGCTGACGCCCCCCGAGAGCGACCGCGGCACCGATGACGTCCGCTCCGGAACCGCGCCGACGCAACACTTTTGAACGAAAGAGCCCACCGATGTACATAGATGAACACACAAGCCGAGGACCTCGCGCCGGCGGTGCGCTCGATCCTCGAGGCCGCGGCCGAGCGGTCCGGCGGCGACGAGCGGGTGTCGGTCGACGCGCGATCGTTGCCGGGGGCGTTCGCGGCCGCCGAAGCCGACGGACGAGTACCGGTGATCGCCGAGGTGAAGCCGACGAGTCCGACGACCGACGGCGCGCGTCGCGACGACCCGGTCGAGCTCGCGGCGGCGATGGTCGAGGGCGGCGCGGCGGCGCTGTCGGTGCTGACCGAGCCGGAGCACTTCGACGGCTCCGTCGAGACCCTCCGGCGCGTTCGCGAGGCGGTCGACGTGCCGGTCCTCCGCAAGGACTTCCTCGTCCGCGAGGACCAACTGGACGCCACCGAGGCGGACGCAGTGCTGCTCATCGCGCGGTTCGTCGAGGACGACCTCGCGGAGCTCGTGGCGGCCGCCCGCGACCGCGGCTTCCAGCCGCTCGTCGAGGTGCACACCCGCGAGGAGCTCGCGGCGGCGCTCGCGGCCGGCGCGGACCTAGTCGGCGTCAACAATCGTGACCTCGGGAAGCTGGAGGTCGATCTCTCGACGTTCGAGACGCTCGCTCCGGAGGCGCCCGACCGCGTGACGCTGATCGCCGAATCGGGGATCACGACGCCCGCGGACGCGCGGCGGATGCGCGAGGCGGGCGCGGACGGCCTGCTCATCGGTTCGGCGATCATGGACGCCGAGGGGAGCGACGAGGCCGGCACCGGCGGCGACGTTTCTGCCAACACCCGTCGGTTTACGGCCGCGGAGTCCGAGGGGGAGCTATGAGCAGCGAGGGCGAGCGGAGCGAGGCCTCGGATCGAGCGGGAAGCAAGGCGACCCGCGAGAACGGCCGCGACGGCGGCGACGGGGACCACGTCTCCGCCGGCGACGGGAAGTTCGGCCGCTACGGGGGTCAGTACGTGCCCGAGGCGCTGATGCCCGCGATCGGGGAGCTGACGGACGCCTACGAGCGGTACGTCCTCAACAACGAGGGCGGCTTCATGGACGAGTTCCGCCGGCGCATCCGCGAGTTCGGCGGGCGACCCACCCCGCTCCAGCGGGCGGACCGGCTCTCCGAGCGCTACGACACCGAGGTGTACCTCAAGCGCGAGGACCTGCTCCACGGCGGCGCACACAAGCTGAACAACGCGCTCGGGCAGGTCCTGCTCGCGAAGTACATGGGCAAGGAGCGAATCATCGCCGAGACCGGCGCCGGGCAGCACGGCACCGCGACCGCGATGGCGGCGGCCCACCTCGACATGCCCTGCGAGGTGTACATGGGCGAGCGCGACATCAACCGCCAGCGGCCGAACGTCTTCCGGATGAAGATCAACGGGTCGGCGGTCACACCGGTGACGACGGGTCGCGGGACGCTGAAGGAGGCCATCTCCGAGACGATGCGCGACTGGGCGACGAACGTCGAGGACACCCACTACGTCATCGGCAGCGTCGTCGGCCCGCACCCGTTCCCGCGGATGGTGCGCGACTTCCAGTCGCTCATCTCGGAGGAGGCGCGCGAACAGATCGTCGACCGGACCGGAGCCCTGCCCGACTCGGTCGTCGCCTGCGCGGGCGGCGGATCGAACACGATGGGCACGTTCCACAACTTCATCGGCGACGAGGCGGTCGACCTGTTCGCCGTCGAGGCCGGCGGCTCCTCGCTCGCGGTGGACGCCGAGGAGGGCGTCGCGCCCAACTCCGCGTCGCTGTCGACCGGAAGCGAGGGCGTGCTCCACGGCGCGCGCACGAAGCTCCTGCAGGATCACGACGGCCAGATCGTCGAGAGCCACTCCGTCTCCTCCGGCCTCGACTACGCCGGCGTCGGACCGGAGCTCGCGCACCTCGTCGACGAGGGGCGCGTCACCCCGGTGAACGTCGACGACGACGCGGCGCTGGAAGGGTTCCACCGGCTCTCCCAAGAGGAGGGGATCATCCCGGCGTTGGAGACGGCCCACGCGTTCGGCTACCTCCACGAGCACCACGACGAACTCGGCGACGTGACCGTGATCAACGTCTCCGGGCGCGGCGACAAGGACCTCGACACGGCCATCGAGGAGACCACGAAACGGGACATCCCGAACGCGCCGGACATGTCGATGTTCGAGGGGGGACTGCGATGAGCGACGATGGAGCGTCCGACCGTGTCGCCGCCGCGTTCGCCGACGGCCCGGCGTTCGTCCCCTATCTCGCCGTCGGCGACCCGGACTACGAGTCGTCGCTGGCGTACGTCGAGGCGCTCGCCGAGGGCGGCGCCGACGTGATCGAGCTCGGACTCCCATTCTCCGAGCCCATCGCCGAGGGGCCGACGATCCAGAACGCCGTCGTGCGCGCGCTGGAGTCGGGTATGACACCGACGCGCTTCTTCGAGTTCGTGGAGGAGGTGGACGTCGACGTGCCGCTCGTGTGCATGACGTACTACAACCTGATCTACCAGTACGGGGAAAGCGAGGCGCGAAGCGTCTCGGATGCGAGTAGCGCGGAGCGAAGCTCCGCGAACAGTCGAGCGGCGAAGCCGCGCGACGACGGGGAGGAACGACCCGCGAGCAAGGGACCGCGGCCGTTCGTCGAGAAGGCGGCCTCCGTCGGCATCTCCGGGTTCGTCGTTCCCGACCTCCCGGCCGAGGAGGCCGGGCCCCTCCGGGAGGCGTGCGACGAGTTCGGCCTCCACCTGATCTCCATCGTCGCGCCGACGACCGACGAGGAGCGGCTGGACCAGCTGGTCGAGGTGTCCTCGGGGTACCTCTACGTGCAGGCGCGACTGGGCGTCACCGGGGCGTCGTCGTCGGTGTCCGACCGGACGGGCGAGTCGCTCGCGCGGCTCTCGGACGTGGACCTCCCGAAGGCGGTCGGGTTCGGCATCTCCTCGGGCGAGCAGGCCGCGACGATCGTCGAGGCGGGCGCCGACGGTATCATCGTCGGATCCGCGCTCGTCGACATCGTGGCCGAGGGCCACGAGCGGGACGAACCGACCGAGGAGACCGCGGCTCGCCTCGAAACGAAGGCGCGCGAACTGAAGCAGGGTGCCGTCGACGGATACGGGCGACGGACGCCGGCACCCGAAGGTACTTCCGATTGAGCCGTTCGCAAGCCATTTAGGCCCGATCACGCCATACCACACCAATGGAACACGCCGGACTCGCCGCACGACTGGATCGCATCTCCACGGACGACCGAATTCTCATGGTACCGATGGACCACGGCATCACCCTCGGCGCGGTGACGGGCCTGAAGGACATCGAGTCGACCATCGACGCCGTGACGAGCGGCGGCGCCGACGCGGTGCTCACCCAGAAGGGGATCGCCCCCCGCGTTCACGCGAACCTGAACGGCGCGGGCTACGTCGTCCACCTGAACGCCTCCACGTCGGTCGGTCCCGAGAGCAACGACAAACGACCCACGGGCACCGTGAAGGCCGCCATCCGCGCGGGCGCCGACGCCGTCTCGATGCACATCAACGTCGGCTCCGACTACGAGCCCGAACAGATGACGTTCCTCTCGGAACTGTGCGAGGAGGCCGGCGACTACGGCGTGCCCGTCCTCGCGATGGCGTACGCCCGCGGCGCGAACCTGGAGGGCGACGACCCCGAGCACGACGCCGAGTACCTCGGGCACGCCGTCCGACTGGCCGAGGAGTGCGGCGCCGACGTGGTGAAGACCGCCTACTCCGGCGACGCCGCGAGCTTCGAGCACGTCTGTGAGTCGACGCGCCTGCCGGTCATCATCGCCGGAGGCTCCCCGTCGGGCGACCGCCGGACCCTGGAGAACGTTCGCGGCGCGATGGACGCCGGCGGCGCCGGCGTCTCGATGGGGCGCACCATCTTCCAGCACGACGACCCGGAGGCGATGACCGCGGCGGTGTCGGCCGTCGTCCACGACGACGCCGACGCGGAGGACGCGCTGTCGGCGTCGGGGCTGTAGCGAGGCATCGAAGCGGCTGTTCTGTCAGTTTCCCCTGCGCCCTCCGTCCCGCGATGACCCCCGGAGCGACGCGGCGGCCGACGGGGACCGTTCGGTGTGCGGTTCCGCCGCCGTCGTCACCGTATCCGCCAACTTGAAGCGCCGTCCGCGATAGCGACCGACAATGACACGAACGCGGTCCGTCTGGATCCGCGCCGACGGCGACGTGGGCGACTGGAACACGCGACGCGAACGGATCACCGCGGGCCTCGAGGCCGGCGTCGACTGGGTGCTCGTCGACGAGCGCGACGTGGCGAAGGTGCGCGAGTTGGGCGACGTGAACGTCGCGGCGTTCCGCTCGGACGCCGACGTCGACGTGATCGACGACGCCGAGTCCGGCGACGAGGCGGTCGCGGACGCCTACATCGTCGGCAAGAACGGCGAGGGCGACGGCACGGTCGATCTTCCCGCCGACTTCTCCGGCTCCGCGGACCTCTCGACGCTCCGCCGCGACGACAACCGCGCGCAGGGCGCGTTCGTCCGCATCTTCGACGAGGAGTACGAGGCGTTCGCCGAGGCCGCCGCCCGCGACGCGGAGTTCGTCGTCGTCGCCAGCGAGAACTGGGAGATCATTCCCCTCGAGAACCTCATCGCCCGGATCGGCGACGACACCACCCTCGTCGCCGGCGCGACGACCGCCGAGGAGGCGCGCACCGCCTTCGAGACGCTCGAACTCGGCGCGGAGGGCGTCCTGCTGGACACGGACGACCCCGACGAGATCCGCGAGACCGTGGAGGTCCGCGACGAGGCCGACCGGGAGACGCTCGATCTCACGACCGCGACCGTCACCGCCATCGAGCGCACGGGCTCGGCCGACCGCGTCTGCGTCGACACCGGCACGATGATGGACCACGACGAGGGGATGCTCGTCGGGTCGATGTCGCGCGGGCTGTTCTTCGTCCACGCCGAGACGGCCGACTCGCCGTACGTCGCCTCCAGACCGTTCCGCGTCAACGCCGGCGCCGTCCACGCGTACGTGCGCACGCCCGACGGCGGCACCAAGTACCTCTCGGAGCTGCGCTCGGGCGACGAGGTGCAGCTGCTCGACACCGACGGGAAGACCCGCGAGGCCGTCGTCGGCCGCGTGAAGATCGAGAAGCGTCCCATGTTCCGCGTGCAGGCTAAGGTCGAGACGGAGTCGGGGGAGGTCGACCGCGTCGAGACGCTGATCCAGAACGCCGAGACGGTGAAGGTCGCGACCACCGCGGGGCGGAAAGCCGTCACCGACCTCGCGGAGGGCGACGAGGTGCTCGTCTACTACGAGGACGTGGCCCGCCACTTCGGCGAGGCCGTCGAGGAGTCGATCATCGAGCAGTAAGCCGCCGCGCGGGCGGGCGACCCCCCACCACGCACCGCGACACGCCTACCGTTCGACGTACTCGAACTCCACCGAGCAGTACCAACAGAAGTGCAGCGACAGGTCGACGCCGCGGCCGCACCGCGGACACGTGAGGACGCCCTGTCGGCCCTCTCTCCTGGCGAGAACGTACGCGTCGGCCGCCGACAGCGCGATGACGACGCCCAGCGGGACGACGAGCGCCGCCGGGCCGGCCGCCGCGGTCGGGAGCGCCGCCGTCGAGATCCCCACCGACGCCAGCGGGTCGCCGACCCCGCCCCCGGACAGCCCCGCAAACACGAGCGCCGAGCCGACCAGCAGCGACAGCCATGCGACAGCGCGGCTCCATCGGCGCAGGTACGCGTGCCCGAGCGCGGGGACGACCGCCAGCGCCGCCGCGACGACGGGTCGGCGTTGCATGCGCCGTAACAGCCGTCCCACCGGTATCAACCTTCGTGCGGGCCGTCAGACGGGCGTCCGCCCGACGACGGCCGCGCGTCGTCTCGGTCGCCGGCCGACCGGGTCACCGGAGGTCGTCGACGAGCCGCCGAAGCGTCGCGAGATCGTACTGGCCCGGCGCGGTCGCGTCGGCGGCGTCGATGGGGGCGTAGCCGAGCCGCGAGCCGTACACCGGCGCGACGGCGCGCGTGTGGCTCCCGTGCTCGCCCATCGCCATCGTCGCCACGCGGTCGCCGCGGATCGTCGCGCGGTGGGTCGCCGCCAGCAGGTCGAGCGCCTCCCCGGTCGTCCGCGCGGTGACCGCCAACTTCCCCACGTCGCCGGCGCCTGCCGCCGCGCGGAGCAGGCCGTCGAGCGTCTCCGGCGCGGGTGTCCGGTCGAAGTCGTGGACCGACGCGACGACCGCGGCCCCGTGCTCGCGGGCGTGTGCGGTCAGTTCCGCCGCGTCGACCTCATTCGTCCCCGCCGGTCGGCCGCGCAGCGTCGCCAGTTCGACGTCGACGGCGGCGACTGCCTCGTGCTCGACCGCCGCAGCGAGGGCATCGAGCCGACCGTACGGGGCGGTTTCCCCGCCCTCCCAGCGCGGGCGGTTCGTCACGAGCAACGGGAGATCGCCGTCGTAGTCGGCGAGGGCGGCCAGCGGCTCGTCGGCGAGGTCCATCCGGAACTCGATCAGGTCGGCGTGCTCGCGGGCGACCGGCTCCCCCGAGAGGTCGGCGGTGCTCGCACACAGCGAGAACGAGTCGAGGTCGACGGCGAACGCGTCGCTCATGGTCGGCGAAGGTCGGCGACACGCAAAACCGTGGGTGGTCGCGAGCCGGCGGGCGGCGTTACGCGACGAGGCCGTCCTCGGCCTCGAGCAGTTCGTGGTAGCGGTTGCGGATCGTGACCTCGGAGATGTCCGCGATCTCCGAGACGGCCGCCTGCGTCGTCTTCTCGTTGGTGAGCAGCGCGGCGGCGTAGACGGCCGCGGCCGCGAGACCGACCGGCGACTTGCCCGAGTGGACGCCCTTGTCCTTCGCGTTCCGCAGGA
The DNA here is from genome assembly GCF_019880225.1 of Halobaculum rubrum. NCBI lineage: Archaea > Methanobacteriati > Methanobacteriota > Halobacteria > Halobacteriales > Haloferacaceae > Halobaculum > Halobaculum rubrum. Next base: position 509,527 of record NZ_CP082284.1, on the reverse strand, counting down.
GCTGCTTCGCGCGCATCTCCGACTCGTCGGACAGTTCCAGCGAGGAGGCGAACCGTGGGACGTACTGCTCGGGGTCGGCGGGCTTGACTTCCAGCTTCAGCTCGCGCACCACGTAGCGGTACGTGCGCGCGACCTCGTCTTTGCCGACGCGGGAGACCTCCGCGATCTCGTCGAGGCTGCGCGGGACGCCGGCCATACGGGCGGCGGCGTACACGCAGGAGGTGGAGACGCCCTCGATGGAGCGGCCCGGGAGGAGGTCCTCGTCGAGCGCGCGGCGGTAGATGACCGAAGCGGTCTCGCGGACGTTGTCCGGGAGCCCCAGCGCCGAGGCCATCCGGTCGATCTCCCCGAGCGCTTGCTTGAGATTTCGCTCCTTGGAGTCGCGCGTGCGGAACCGCTCGTTCCACTTGCGCAGGCGGCGCATCTTCTGGCGCTGGCGGGCGCCCAGCGAGCGGCCGTAGGCGTCCTGGTCGCGCCAGTCGATGTTGGTCGACAGCCCCTTGTCGTGCATCGTGTTCGTCGTGGGGGCGCCGACGCGGGACTTCTGGTCCTTCTCGGCGGCGTCGAACGCGCGCCACTCGGGGCCACGGTCGACGGAGTCCTCGTCGATAACGAGGCCGCACTCCTCACAGACCGTCTCGCCGTGCTCCTCGTCGGTGATGACGTTCCCCGAGCACTCGGGGCACGCGAGCTCGTCGCCCGACTGCTCCTCCTGCTCGGATTCGTCCTGGTGTTCGTGTGCTGTTCGTCGTTCGCGCCCGGCGGGTCGGCGTCGGGTGTGTGTGTTCTCGCTCATTGCGTCTGAGGGGGCGGGAGCCCGAAAGGGGATACAAAAAACCCCGGGTGACTCTGTGCCAAACGGAAGCGCGATCAGTACAAAAAACAAACGGTGTCGCGACGACAGTGCTACGCCGTCACGTGATCTCGAAACCGCCCGACGGGAGCTATTTATGTGAGCGAGTCTCACACTGTATCGATGGTGAACGTTCCGCGATGGTGACCGAGCGGATCGTCTCGCTGGCGCCGAGCGCGACGGCGACGGTCGCGGCGTTGAACGCGACCGAGGTGCTCGTGGGGGTGACCCACGCCTGCGATCGGTCGGACGCGGGGTCGCGGCCGTCGGTCGTCGGCGGCTGGCCGAACCCGGACCTCGACGGCGTCGAGCGGCTGGAGCCGACGGTCGTGTTGACGTGCGACCCGCTGCAGCGGGAGACCGCCGACGCGCTACGGGACCGGGGACTCGAGGTCGTTCACGCCGAGCCGACCCGACTGGCGGACGTGTTTGGATACGTCGCGGACGTGGGGGCGGCGGTCGGCCGCGAGGACGCGGGCAGGCGACTCACGAGCGACCTGCGCGACCGCGTCGACCGGGTTCGAGCGGCGGTTCCCGAGGACCCGGCGGAGCGTCCGGTGGTCTACGCCGAGGAGTGGGGCGAGCCCCCGATGGCCGCCGGCAACTGGGTTCCCGACGCCGTCGCCGCCGCCGGCGGGCGCTGTCCGTTCGTCCCGGCGGGCCAGCGATCGCGGGAGGTCGACGCCGCGGCGGTCGAGCGCGCGGATCCGGACCACGCGGTGCTCCACTGGTGTGGCACCGACCGCGAACCCGGATCCGAGCCGCTCGCCGACCGCGGTTGGGACATCGATCCCGCGGTTCACGTGATCGACGACTCGCTGTTGAACCAGCCGAGCCCGCGGCTGGTCGACGGGGTCGAGGCGATCGCCGAACTGCTTCACGGGGTGGACGTGAGGGAGGAATCGACGCTGTGAACGGGTGAACGGACCCGTGGGCGGTCGGCCAACAGATCCAGCGGGGAGTGCCTACAAGTCCAGCGTGTAGAGCCGCTTGCGCGCGTCGGTGAAGGAGAACCGAGACTCGACCGCGTCCGCGTCCTCCAGCCGAGTCAGCGCGTAGCGGACGGTCCGCGGCGGGAGCAGCGTCTCCTCGGCGAGCTCGCTTTGGCTCAACGTGTCCTCGTAGTCCAGCACCTTCGCGACCAGCTTCGCGCTCGGCGGCAGGTCGCGGACGCGTTCCCATCGATCGATCGAGGCGTCGTCGGCGACGGCCTCGGCGTCGGATGCGCTCATGCTGTCTCGACACATGCGATGCCGCTTGTTAATAGTTTCTATCTAAGATATTACTTTTGAACATTCAATTCTCACGATCGTCACCCCGACCCGAAGTCTCTTAGTACTCACCGCCCTAGTTTCGGCGATGACTGACACCGTTGACGACGTCGACCTCCCGTACGAGGAGGAAGCGACGTCGCAGCAGGAGAAGATCGAGGCCCTCCAGGAGCGCCTCGACGTTCTCGAGGGGCAAAACGAGGAGATGCGCGACAAGCTCCTGGACGCGAACGCGGAGAACAACAAGTACCAGCAGAAGCTCGAGCGGCTTACCCACGAGAACAAGAAGCTCAAGCAGTCGCCGCTGTTCGTCGCGACGGTACAGGAGCTGACGGGCGACGGCGTCGTGATCAAACAGCACGGCAACAATCAGGAGGCGCTGACCGAGGTCACCGACGAGATGCGCGAGGACCTCGACCCGGACGACCGCGTCGCCGTCAACAACTCCCTGTCGGTGGTGAAGAAGCTGGAGAAGGAGACGGACGTGCGCGCCCGCGTCATGCAGGTCGAGCACTCGCCCGAGGTCACCTACGAGGACATCGGCGGGCTCGACGAGCAGATGAACGAGGTGCGCGAGACCGTCGAGATGCCGCTGAAGAGCCCGGAGATGTTCACCGAGGTGGGCATCCAGCCGCCCAGCGGCGTCCTGCTCCACGGGCCGCCCGGCACGGGGAAGACGATGCTCGCGAAGGCCGTCGCGAACCAGACCGACGCGACGTTCATCAAGATGGCCGGCTCCGAGCTGGTCCACAAGTTCATCGGCGAGGGGGCGAAGCTCGTGCGCGACCTGTTCGAGGTCGCCCGCGAGAACGAGCCGGCGGTCATCTTCATCGACGAGATCGACGCCATCGCCTCCAAGCGCACGGACTCGAAGACCTCCGGCGACGCCGAGGTCCAGCGCACGATGATGCAGCTGCTCGCCGAGATGGACGGCTTCGACGAGCGCGGCGAGATCCGCATCATCGCGGCGACGAACCGCTTCGACATGCTCGACCCGGCGATCCTCCGTCCGGGTCGCTTCGACCGGCTCATCGAGGTACCCAAGCCGGAGGCCGAGGGCCGCGAGCTCATCTTCAAGATCCACACTCGCGACATGAACGTCGCCGACGACGTGGACTTCGCGGAGCTTGCGGAGCTCACCGAGGGCGCCTCCGGCGCGGACGTGAAGGCCGTCTGCACCGAGGCCGGCATGTTCGCGATCCGCGAGGACCGCACCGAGATCACGATGACGGACTTCCGCAGCGCCTGGGAGAAGACCTCCCAGGCCGAGGGAACCGACGCCGACGACTCGCTCGCGTTCGCGTAATCGGGTCGTCTCCCCCCGTTTTCCCACGGTTCGATTCCCCTCACCAGCGCGAGCGTCTCGCAACGAGCGGCTTTTGGTGCAGGCGGCGAACCGACTGGTATGACGCTGGAGGCCGCCGTCGCCGCGCCGTTTCGCGGCGCGGGCACCGACCGGATGGGCGAAGGGAAGTTCGTCGTCGCGCTCTCGCTCGACCGCGACTGGTTCTCCCCCGACCAGGCGAAGCGCCTCGTCGACATCGCGACGGCGAGGGGGCTGCTCACCGAGGACGGCGGCGATCTAGTAGCTGCGTTCGACCCCGCGGAGGTGCACGTTCCCGCCGATTTCGTCCCCGACGAGTCGATCCTCCGGGAACAGTCGACGTTCGAGCGGGCGCTCGACGCGATCGTCGCCGAGGGGACGGAGAAGCGCGAGGCCGTCGCCGCCGCGAACCGCAGGCAGCGCGAGGTCGGCGTGACGCTGGAGACGGCTGCGGTGCTCGTCGCGCGCGAGCGCGGCGTCGAGCTTGACGCTGTCGCCGATGCGGCACGCGAGGAGTTGCTGGTCGGTGACGACTTCGGGTCGGAGGGCGGGGACGCCGCCGGCGACGACGCGGAGGGGCCGTGATGGTCGCCGACCGAACGACCGACGGGGTCCGTATCGCGCAGCTGCTCGCCTCCGAGCTCGTCGGCGACCACGACAGCCTCGCGGAAGTGGGCGTGAGCGATGCCGATCCGGACGTGGAGCCGACGACCCAGGGGGCGCTCGCGTATCGCGTCCGGGTCGATGTCGGCGACGCGTCGAGTTCTGAGCGCCCGATCGCGGAGGTGTCCCTCCACCCGGACCGCGTGCGCGTCGAGTTCGTCGCCGCGCCCGACGCCGCGGCCTCGGCCGCGGAGGACGCCGGCCTACGCGTTCGCCCGAAGGCGGTCTCACCCCCGCGGACCGTCGTGTTCGTCGAGGACGGCGCGCAGGTGAAGCGGGTGCTCCCCGTGTTTCGTGCGGTCGTGAGGAACTCGGCGTAACGCGGCCGGAGCGACCGCCGAACGGTCCACGGCCCTCACAGGCCCCGAAGGATCCCCGGAAGCTCCGCGGCCAGCCGGTCGCGTGCGACCGTTTCGTCGGCCTCGGGTGCTGGATCGTCGTTCTCGCCGAGGACGTGGACGGTCTGTAGCCCCGCCGCGGCGGCGCCCCGGATGTCCTCCTCCGGATGGTCGCCGACGAACGCCGTCTCCGACGGGTCGCTTCCGAGCCCGTCGAGCAGCGCCGCGAACGCGCGCCTGTCGGGCTTTCCGGCCGGGAGGTCGCCGGAGATGTGGACGGTGTCGAACGCGTCCCACCAGCCGAGATAGTCGAGCTTCGCCGACTGCGCGCGCACCGGACCGTTAGTGAGCAGGCCGACGCGGTACGTCTCGCGCAGGTCCGCGACGAGGTCGCGTACGCCGGGAACCGGGACGAGCGCGGTCGTCACTGCCTCGCGGTAGGCGTCCGCGAGGGCGACAGGGTCCGCCTCGACGTCGTGGGGGTCGAGCAGCTCCGCGAAGACGGGCACTCTGCTGTCCGCAGTGCGGTGGTTGGCGTGGGCGTCGAGGTACGCCGCCCGGTCGACGGCGCCGGTCAACTCCGGGGCGCCGCCGGCGTCGAGCGCGTCCGCAAGCAGCCGGGTCCGCGAGCGCTCGGGGACGGCGAGCGTGTCGTCGAGGTCGAATCCGACCGCGCGTATCACGAGCGGGAGATGGGCACGGGAGGGTATGAAGACAGCGGCGCCGACGGGGTCCCGCCACGGCGCCGACCGCACCGCTTTTGCGCCGCCGGCGCCCGCGTTCGGGCGTGACGCTGGACCCCGTACACGTCGACACCATCGCGTACCTCGCCTCGGCCATCGCCGACGGGGTCGACGACGCCGACCACGACGACCTCGCGGGCACGGCCTGGGGGGAGTGGCTCGACCCGCTCCACGACGACGGGCGGGTCGTGCTGGAGGCGCTCGGCGACCACGAACTCCGACGGACGCCCGTCGAGGACGCCGCGCTCGCGGACCGGCCCTTCGCGACGAGCCACGGCGTCGACTCCGGCACGCTGAACCCCACGTCGTTCAAGAACGGGCTCGTGCTCGACGTGGCGCAGGCGGCGATGGGCGCCGAGCCGACGGATCTCGACCTCCACCGCGCGCGCTCGATCGTCGTCACGGTTCACGCCAACGACGCGACGGTGTTCTTCCCCGACGTGCCCGACGGCTGGATGCCGTACGATGACGGCAACTCCGAGCGTCGGGTGCTCAAGGTGCCCCGGAGCCGCCGGTTCGCCGACGAGATGGTCCACGAACTGGCGCTGTCGCTGGCGGAGTCACACCACGCCCGCAAGCATCTCGAACGCGGCGAGGTGTCGGACCTCCTCGTGCTCGACGGGCCGCTGTACCCCAAGCGCCTGCTGAACTGGGCGACCCGCGACAGCGAGCTTCGAGAGGTCGCCCACGGCGAGACGGTTCGGGAGGCCGTCCGGACGTACGTCCGGCTCGTGGAGTCGTGCATCGAGCGCGACGTGCCCGTGCTTGGCTTCGTGAAGAACCCGACCTCGGGGTACGTCACTCGGACGCTCGACCGCAAGGGTGTGGAGGCGCCGTGGCCCGACGACGCCGCGCTGTTCACCCGGCTGCTTGAGCGGCGTCCGGACGGCGACCGCGCGGACGACGCGATCACGTTCACCTCGTGGCTGCGGTCGCGGGGGGGCTCCGACGCGCCGCTGGCGAGCGACGGCGACGCGCTCGGCGTCGAGCGAACCGCGGCCCCCGAGCGGTACGAGGTGACGTACATGCACGTGTACGAACCCCGCGAGGACGTGCTGTTCAAGGTGGAGGCGCCGGCGGCGTTCACGCGCGATCCGGAGACGCGCGATCGGCTCACCCGGCAGGTCGTCTCTGAGGTCGCCGCGGAGGCCGGGCCGCCGACGCCGGTCGCGAAGGCCGACGAGCTGGCCCGGATCGGCGTCGGCGAGACGGAGGCGCTGCGCCGGAAGTTCGAGGAGCGGTTCGGCGCGGAACAGCTACGGACGTACGACGACGTCCGGTGGGGGGACGGCGAGTCGCGAACGGAGCGAACGGAGTGACCGAGTGAGCGACTCGGATCACGACGGCGAGGTCTCCGTGCCGAGCCGTCCAAAAACCGGCGAGTCGTGAACGGAGCGAACGGCTCGGATCACGACGGCGAGGTCTCCGTGCCGAGCCGTCCAAAAACCGGCGAGGCGTGAGCGGAGCGAACGACGTGAGCGAGTGAGCGGCTCGATCCGCTACGGATCCGTCTTCTCGACGTCGATCTCCACGTCGGCTTCGGGAACGCCGACGCGGGCGAACTGCGTGCGGACGTGCTCCTCGGCGGCGGCGACCGCCTGCTCGCGGGTGTCGAAGCCGCGGGGCGTCGGCGACTCGAAGGCGACGCGGATGGGGTCGCCGTCGACGACCAGCTCCGAGCCGCCGGACTCGACCTCGTAGAACGCGTCGCACACCCACACGTAGGGCGCGTCCTCGTCGGGCGCGCCCTTGAACGACGGCGCCTCCTCGCCGCGCTCGTAGATCGTGCCGGTGAGCGCCGTGCCGCCGCCGCTCCCGCGGACCAGTAACATATCCGAAGGTAGCCGACCGAGTCGGAAAAGCGGTCGCATCGGACGATGGAACCGACCGCGGCGGGCCAGGCAACCGGTCGATCCGGGCGGAGCCGCAGACCGCGGCGGGCGACGGATACGGTTTTCACCCCGCGCCCCACAGGACGTGACATGACAGACGCCGGAGAGCCGAACCTCGGCGACTTCGAGGACCCCGGGCGATTCGACGACGCGACCGGCGGGGACAGGGGGGCCGCCGGCGACGACGCCGAGGGGCGGACGGGCGACGCCGACGCGACCGCCGGCGGCGACAGCGAGGCGGACGCGGGCGTCGAGTCGGGCGCCGGCGCTGCCGACCCCGACGCGCCGGACGACGCGGATTCCGGGTTCGCCCGGTACGCGATGGACGCCGCGGAGGCGGCCACCGCCGACGGCATCGGGACAGTCTCGGTCGCGCAGGGGCTGCGCGTGGCCGAGGACGACGACGAGACGAGCCTGAAGGCGTTCGTCACCGCCGGCAACCGAGAGGACGTCAGGATCGGGAAATACCTGCTCGTCCCGTACCCCGACGGAGAGCAGCTGTTCTGCCGGATCACGGCGCTCGAATACGACCAGGAGTTCCGCACCGACGACGCGACGGAGCTGACCGCGCGACGGCGGATGCGGACGGGCCCCGGCGACTTCACCGAGGCTGACTACAAGTACATCGCGGAGCTGTCGCCGGTGGCCGTCCTGTTCTCCGAAGGCGACGACCTCAAGCGCCGGATGGTCGATCGGGTTCCCAAGCCGGGCGCGCTCGTCCGCCAGGCCAGCGACGCCGAGCAGATCAAAACCGGACTCGCGATCCCGGAGGAGGGCGTCTTTCTGGGTCACCTCTCGGTCGGCGGCGAGACGGTCCGGACCGCGGCCGAGCCGCCGACGGTCGACTACCGGCTGAAGGACGACTACGCGGACGGCGACCCGCTGGTGTTCCGGCACACGCTCGTCGCAGGCGGCACGGGGTCGGGGAAGACCCACGGCGCGAAGAACGTCCTCCGGCAGTACCTCGGCCGGACCTACGAGACCGACGACGGGCGCGACGCGCGCGCGGCGGTCGTGATGTTCGACCCGCAGGACGAGTACGCCCAGATGCACGACGACAACCCCGCCCTCGACGGTGAGTGGGCGCGGCGGCTGGAGCGCGAGAACATCGCCTACGGCGGCCACGACGACACCGTCGCGCTCGTGCCGACGGAGGCGGGCGTCACCTACCCCGGCCGGGGCCACCGCGCCGAGCAGGTCGAGTTCACGATCCCGTTCTCGGTCGTCGACGAGTACGACATGCCGTGGCTCGTCGCCGGCGCCTCGCTCAACGAGAACCAGTACCCCGCGCTGCTCACGCTCATCAACCGCTTCTTCCGCAACTACGACGGCGGCACCTACCAGCAGTTCCTGAACTTCCTCGACGACCCGGCGTTGAAGGAGGAGCTCGACGAGACCGGCCGGGTCCACGAGGCGACGTTCGACGCGGTGAAGCGACGCGTGCGGGGCGTTCCCTCCGGCGTGTTCGATCAGGACGCCAAGCCGATCACGGAGCTGGACACGACGCTCGTGCGCCCCGGCGGGCTGACGGTCGTGCCCACGTACCACCTCTCGTCGGCGCGCGCCAAGGAGATGTTCGTGCTCGCGGTGTCGGCGATGCTCGTCGACGACAAGCTCTCGAACTCGCCGCGGAGCGCCCGCATCGACGAGACGCCGCTCGTGCTCGGCATGGACGAGGCGCACAACTTCCTTTCGGGGGCCGACAACGTCCAGGCACGCCAGGTGGTTTCGACGTTCACCGAGGCGGCCAAGCAGGGGCGCAAGGAGCGACTCGGGCTGTTCCTCGTCACGCAGGACCCGCAGGACATCGCCGACCCCGTGTTCAAGCAGGTGAACACCCGGCTCGTACTCAACCTCGGCGACGAGGAGGCGATCTCGTCGGTCAACATCCCGCCGTCGCTCGCGAGGAAGGTCCCGTACATGGAGAAGGGCCAGCAGGTCGTCTACTCCCCGGACAACTCCGAGCCGGTCGAGGTGACGGGGCTGCCGATCTGTCTCACCCGTCACGGAGAGTAACCGTCGGCGGGGAGGCGAACCGCGGTTCGCCGCACGTACCGCGTGTGCCCGCGCTCGACCGGCGGTTCCGTCGCCGCCGGGAGGACCTTTTTCTCGTCGCACCGGGATCGTCCGGGTATGACTGAACGCATCGTGATCGGCGTGGACGATTCCGAGCAGGCGAGCGCCGCACTCTCGTTCGCGGCGGACGAGTGGGGCGACGCCGATCTGCTCTTGGTGACCGTTATCGACCCGGCGGAGGCGGGACACGCGGCCGGCGCGGGGATCCCCAGCGGCGCCGAGCAGTGGTACGAGCGCCGCAAGTCCGACGCGGAAGCGCTGCTGGCGGACGCCGCCGAGTCGCTCGACGTCGACGGTTCGGTGGAGACCGACACCGCCGTCGGCAAGCCCGCGGCCGCCATCGTGGAGTACGCGGGCGACCACGACGCAGACCACATCGTGGTGGGAAGCCACGGTCGAGGCGGGATCTCGCGGATCGTGCTCGGCAGCGTCGCGGAGGCCGTCGTCCGCAACGCCCCGGTTCCGGTGACGGTCGTCAGGTGAGGCGACCGCGCGGTCCGCGCCGGCACGGTCTCAACTTCGATAGCCGCGGGCGAGGGTTTAGGTCGGATCCCGAACCGAATGCGGGTATGGGAGCGCGGAGCGCGGTCGTTCGCGGCGCAGTCGTACTGGTCATCGCGGCCCTGCTCGTGGGTCCGGCCGTCGGGGGAACGGTCGGCGCACAGGCGGCGTCGTGTCAGTCGAACGGGAACCAACAGGTGTGTCTCACCGAGGCGTCGCTCGACGGGGAGACCCTGACCGCCGGGGAGTCGACGGAGCTGTCGGTAACTGTCGAGAACACCGGCGAGGAGCGTACGACGGCGATCGTCGTCCTCAACGTCGTGAGTCCCGACAACGAGACGAACTCCTACGAACTGCGCAAACAGTCGCTGGCGCCCGGCGAGACGCTGTCGGTCACGCAGTCGGTCGACGCGAGCACGCCCGGGGACCACGGGCTGCAGGTGGTCGTGTACGGCGACGGCTACGCGCACCGCTTCGACACCTCCGAGCCGATGAGCGTCACCGTCGAGCGGCAGGGGCTCGGCGGCGGCATCGACACGCCGGAGTACGCGCTCGCGGCGCTCGTCGGGTCGCTGGCGGTCATCGCCGGGATCGTCTACAGACGGCGATAACGAGGACGATCGACCACGTCCGCGCCGGCGGCGCAGCCGCTCGTCAGTCGTGCTGAAATAGTACCCGGCGGCGTGGTCACTCGTCGTCGATGACTTCGCCGACGGCGAAGTTCGACTTCACTTCGCTGACCTCGATTTTCACGCGCTCGCCGACCTCGGTGTCGGGGACGATGATCACGTACCCGCGCTCGACGCGGGCGATCCCGTCGCCCTGCTTCCCGAGGTCCTCTATCTCGACGTAGCGGATCTCGCCGCGCTCGACCGGCGGTTGCGGCCCGTCGACGGTCGCGGTCGCCCCCGTCGCGTCGGCGTCGTCCCCGCCGCCGTCGGCCCCGTCGCGCTCGATGAGCGCCACGCGGTACACGTCGCCGGGGGCCACCGACCCGGAGTCGACCTCGCGCTTCGGGATCTCGATCGTGTATCGGTCGCCGTCCTCGCGGACGTCCGCGCTGAACAGACAGATGAGCTCGTCGGAGATTTCCACGGATATATTCCTCCACCGGCACGTTCGGGCGATGTGACATATAGCTACCGCCGCACGGGAGCGACCCGACCCCCGTGTCCGTCCGCGCGGTGAACCGATCCCCTGGCCGGTTGCGCCACGATTCCCCCGTCAGTCGCGTCCCTCGTCGGTCCGGCTCCCGTCTGGACGCTTGGTCCCCTCCGAGTCGTGAACGACGACTTCCCCCGGGTCCGCGGACACGGGCTCGTAGGCGTCGCGGACGCCGATCGCCTCCGCCAGTTCGCGAACCGCTCGCTCCTTCAGCGCGGCCGCCAGCGACTCGGCGTCCCCGCGGTCGATGTCGCGGCCGAGTCCCTCACACTCGTGGGCGCGGACGGTTCCGTCGACGTCGTCGACTCCACGGGCTTCCCGTTGTGCTCCCAGCGCGACGCTGTCGACCACCTCCCCCATCGGCTGGCTCGTGCCGCCGAGGTCGACCGAGAACGGGTACGTCTCGCAGATGAGCGGCCGGTCGGCGTGGACGCCGCAGGCGCCGACGCCGTCGTCGGCTCCGACGGCTTCGCCGTCTTCGGGAGGCGCCTCCGGCGCCTCGTAAAACACGCAGTCGCCACAGGAATCCGTCTGCAGCGCCCACTCGAACGTCTCCCCCTCCGGCCCCTCGTCGCCCTCGGTCAGTCCGTACGGCATCGGACGGGCCACGTCGCGCCAGTCGCGGGCGTCGCCGTCGTCGCCCTCGCCGCTCTCGTCGCCGGCGGACGTGTCCGCGACGCTCGCGGCTTGGAGCCGCCGCACCTCGTCCGGGAACACGGTCGCGGTGTGAGGGTCGTCGGCCTCGCTCTTGCAGCACGCTCCACAGCGCGTGCACTCGAAGCCGATCGCCTCCACGGCGTCGGCCAACTCGTCCACCTCGAGGGCCCGCGCGCGCTCCAGTTCGTCCTCTAACGGCTGCACGTTCCGTCGTGGGGCCCTCACGGACAAAACGTCGTCGGGCGGCCCGTCGGGATCTGACAGCTCTCGAGTCCTCGGTACTGCTCGGTATCGGCCCGATCCTGTCTTAGCGAGGTTTAAGTATGTTCGCCGGTTTGACACGAGTATGTCGGCCGCATCCGACCGGTCACCCGAGGACGTGCGCACGCCCGACCCCCGCTTCTCGGCCCCCTCGGGCCTCCGAGCGGCGGTGGTTCGCCACGACGGCGAGCCGGACCGGTGTACGCTGTACCCCGAGGACGCCGACGATGCCGATCTCGTGACGACGTGGCTCTCGGTCGACGCCGACTGCCTCGTCGCGCTCGACGACGCCCGCTAAGCCGACAACCGCCGACCCCCGCGGCGATACTCACTCGCCGGCGGCTTCGACCGTCCCCGTCGACGCCTCCCAGCGCACGCGCCGTTCGTGCGCCAACTTCTCGACGTGCGCTCGCACCGTCGCGCGAGCGAGATCGCTGACGCCCGTGAGGTCCTTCTCGTAGGCCGCCTCCAGCACCTCGTCCGGATCGGCCGCGCCGCCTCGAACCGCCGCGAGCACGGCGCGCTCGCGGGCGAGCCGGTGGTCGATCAGTCGGGCGCACACGCCCCGCGGGTCGTCGATCCGGGGGCCGTGCCCGGGAAACAGCGCGGGCGGATCGCGGGCGTGGAGGCGACGGAGCGTCGTGAGGTACGCGCGCATGTCCCCCTCGGGCGCCGCGACGACGACGCTCCCCTCGGCGACGGCCACGTCGCCGCAGACGACGCCGTTCCGGGTCCGGAACCCGACCCCGTCGGGGGCGTGGCCGGGGAGGTCGACGGCCGTCGCCGGACCGACGCGGTCGCCGGCGACGAACGTGCGGTCGGGGGTGACGCCGGTCGCGTCGGCGAAGCGCTCCTCGTACCCCCGTCGCGCCCAGACGGTCGCGTCCGTCTCGGCGGCGTACGCCGCGACCGCGCCGACGTGGTCCGGGTGGGTGTGCGTGACCGCGACGTGGTCGGCGACCTTCTCGCGGACGACGGTGTCCAGCGTGTCGGTGCGGGCCGCCGGGTCGACGAGCAGCGTCTCGTCGGTCCCGACGACGTACGCGTTCGTCGTCCCGCCCGGTGCGCGAGTGTCGACGGGGATCGAGAAGCGGTCGACGTGCGTGCCGGCCCCGCCGCCGCCCTGTGACCCGCTCATCAGTCCGCGCTCCCCGGCGCCGGCGCTCCGGGGTACTCCGCGTCGGCGTCGACGCCGGGGACGCCGGCGTCGGCGAAGCGGGTCAGGTCGACGTCGGTGCCGGCGATCTCGGCGGCGTCGGCGGCGCTCGCGTACGGGCGATTCACGACCAGGTCGCCCGCAGTTCCCTTGGCGATTCCCGGGATCGCGGTCAGTTCGTCCATCGAGGCGCCGTTCAGGTCGAGGGGATACGGCACGCCCGTCACCGAGCGGTAGCCCCAGTCGACGACGGCCACGTCGACGGTTCGGCCCAGTTCGCGCTCGCCGGGAATGCCGACGAGGATCGGGTAGGTGCCGAGCTGTCGACCGAAGGTGGTGCCGTCCTCGTGGTACTCCAGGTACACGTCCGGGAGGACGGTTCCCGTGGGCATCACGCGCTCCAGCATCGGGCGGTCGACCGTCTCGCGCACCTCGCGTTTGTACGCCCGGAACTCCTTCTTGTGCTCGCGGGCGAGGCGCGCGCCCGTCTCGGCCATCTCGGTGCCCTCGAACGCCATCACCTGCCTGACGTTCACCCGGCGGAGCATGAGCCCCGCGTCCATCACGGAATCGAGGAAGTCCTTGTTGTGCTCGAACGTCTCGCTGGTCTCGCCCTCCAGCCCGTGGACCAGATTGATCCCGGGCAGGAGCTTGGGAAGTCGCCGCGGGGCCGAGTCGCCGAAGCTCGGCGCGTCGGCCGGGGTCTCGCCGGGGCGCCAGCCCCCGGCCTCGTTGACGACCCGGACGGCCTCCAGACACTCCTCGGCGCTGACGAGAAGGTTGTTCTTCTCGCGGACCTCGGGGTCGGCCGATTCGAGGCCGAACGCGGCCGTGTCGCCGGGGGTGTTGTGCCGCGCGATCACCTCGATGGCCTCCCGCGAGGGCTCGGGGTAGTCGGTGATCGTCACGGGGTTCATGTTGTCGAGGTGGAGCGTGCGTAGGTCCGGGGCTACCTCGCGGATCCCGCCGTACAGCTGCCGCAACGCGTCGGGATTGGGCGCCTCGCCGTCGCCGCCGAACGCGAGGATGTCCGCCTGTCGCCCGAGCCGGAAGTGGCGGACGCCGTGGTCGGAGAGCGCGTCGACCTCCGAGACCACGTCCGGCGCGGTCCGGAAGTCGGGGTCGCCGTACAGCGGCTCCGTGCAGAACGAACAGCGGTAGGCGCACCCGCGGGAGGTCTCCAGCTCCGCGATGAGGTAGTCGGGGTGGTTGGGGTGCTGCTCGACGACGAACGCGCCCATGGTCGACCAGCGGGACACCTCGTCGTAGTCGCGGATGCGGTTGCCGAACCCCTCCAGCCCACTCTCGACGATGTCGAAGGCGGCCGCCTCCACGTCGCCCATGGCGACGAAGTCGTAGTCGAGGTCGTCGCGCTCCATCTCCTGTGCGCCGGCGTTCTCGTCGCCGACGCCGAAGCGGACCGGGCCGCCAAGCAGGGTGACGCCGTCGGCGGTCCACGCGAGTTCGCGCACCTCGTCGGGCTCGGCGGGGGTCCCGCCGACGTACTTCCCGGGGACGGTCATCCCGCCGACGTAGATCATGAGGTCGGCGTCGGCCACGTCAGCCCACTTGTGACGCTCGTCGCGCAACTCGTCGATGGTGTGGTAGGTGACGTTCGACTCGGGGACGCCGGCGTCGACGAGCGCACCGGCGGTGAAGCGCGGGTACGTCGAGATGTAGGGCGGGACGCCGAAGTGCGCCGGCTCGTCCACGTAGCCGTCGACGATCGTGACGGAGAGGTCGTTCGGATCCGGCGCGGTCATGGCCGTCACTGGCGGGCCGAGCGGCTAAAGCCGTGCGGTCCGGGGTCGTTCCCCGGGAGTCCGGAGACGCTCCCCGAGCGTTCGGGATCGCGCTCCGTCGATCCGGGTCCACCCCCCAGAGGTCGTCGATCGCTCGTCCTCGCGGGCGCGGCACTCCCGAGTCACCAGCCGCCGCGGGTCCGCCCGTCGCCGTCCGCCTCGAACCCGCCGGCTTCCTCCTCGATCCCCCCGACGAGCGCGGCCTCCTCGTAGGTCACGCCGTCGCCGTCGGCCAGTACGTCGAGCAGGTCGTCGACCGTCCGCGGCGGGTCCGCCACCGTCGCGTCGACGTCCCGTCGTTCCTCCCGGTCGGCCGCCTCCCGGGCGCGCCGCTCCCGCTCGTGTTCCCGCCGTCTCGTGCGCATTGGTGTCACCCCGCATGATATCGAACGGCCGAGCTATTCAGTGTTGTGTTGGGTCTCCGATATCCACTCGGAACGCAGCCTCAGGCGAATATCCGCGCTTCCAGTCGGTCGCGCGCATCCGCGTCGTCGTCCGGATCGAGCGCCGTCCTGTAGTTCCGGGCGGCGGCGTACGCCGCCGCGACCGCATCGAGGGCGTCGTCGGTCGCGACCGCGCAGTCGCGGGCGGCGTCGTCGGCGAAGCCAACGCCGTCGGCGACGAGCGCCGCGACGTTCCGACGGCGCGCCTCGACGTGCCGGCGTTGGGTCCCCTTGTAGCCGGTTCTCCCGGCGCCGTCGAGGCGGTCGAACACCGACGCGGGATACGTCTCCAGTACGGCGAGGCGGGGCGGCGAGTCGGCGGCGCCGTCGACCGTGGAGGCGGGCAACGCCGGCGGGACGCACACGCCCTCGTGCTCGATCAGTCGCCGGAGCAGCACGGAGATGCCGTAGTAGGTCTGCGTTTTGATCCGGAATCCGGCGGGGTCCTGTCCGCCGTGAGCGTCGTCGGTCGCGCGGCGGAGCGGGCGTCCGTCGTCGGGGTCGGCCGCCTCACGCACCGCGTCGTACAGGTCGCGCGGGCCGTCGACACCGTCGAGCACGCCCCACTCCTCAGGCGTCGCCGTCACGAACTCGCGCCACGTGCGGTCACCGAGCACCCACGCCGGGAGGCTGAACGGCACGTCGACCCCCGCGACTGCGGGGCCGTCGACGCCGCCGAGGTGCGCGGCAAGCGCCGGAAGCACGTCGTCGCGGGCGGTCGAGTCGAGGTCGAGGAACTCGGCGGCGGACGCCAACTTCTCGACGACGAGCGCGTCGCCGTCGACGACACAGCGCGCGACCCAGGTGTCGGCGCCCGCGTTCGATGCGGCGGCGCTGAGGTCGACGCCGTACACCGCGTTCGCGTCGGGAATCCGAGACACGACCGTTCGAACGGGTGCGACGTGCAAAAGCGGCGGCGGCTCGGAGCGACCGTCCGAGCCGCGGCGGCCCCTGGGGGGCCGGATCGAGCTACCGGAACCCCACGCCCGCCCCACGTCGTTTATGCCGCGTGCGACCCAAGTCGAGGTATGCCCGCCACCAAGGAAGTCAAGTGTACCAGCGAGAACTGCGAGCTCGACATGTTCGAGAACCACTACACCTACGACATCGCCGACGACCACACGGTCGCCGACCTGTCGTGCCCGCTGTGCGGGGGAACCGACTGCCTGGAGGAGATCGAACTGTAACCATGCCCGAACGAGACCAGTTCGCCGACGGCGCCGACCGACTGAAGGACGTCGGAGAGTCCGCCGTGAACACGGTGCTCGACCGTGTCGGACGCGGCGTCGCGGCGGTACAGGAGAAGTCGCCGCTCGCGTACGACGTGCTGGAGTCGGCGGACGCGTTCCTCGTCGTCTTCGACGCTCCGGGCGCCGAGCGGAGCGACGTGCAGGTCCGGTTCAACGAGGGCGCCGTCGAGGTCCGGATCGACCGCTTCCGCGACTTCCACGAGGGGTTCGACATGCGCTTCCCCGGCCGCGGGCTCGCGCTCGACGGCCGCGCGGAGCTTCCCCCGGGCGCCGCCGTCGAGCCCGAGGAGGCCACATCGACGCTCACCGACCACGGCACGCTCCGCGTTCGCGTTCCCAAGGCCGCCGGCGACTCCGTCGCCGTCGAGGAAGGCGAGGCCGACGCGGAGGCCGGCGAAGCCACCGAGGACGAGCCGGTCCAGTTGGACATGGAGGAGGACGGGGACATCGAAGCCGACGGAGCGGACGCGGAGGACGCGGACGCTGAGTCCGACGCGAACGCCGAGACGGACGCCGACGACGCCGACGAGAAGTAGTCGTTCCCGACCGCCGCTCAGTCCCGCTTCTCCGATCCGTCGTCCGCGTCCGTGTCGACGGCCATCCCCTCGCTGATCTCGAACGCCTCGTCGCCGTCGAAGCGCCCGGGATCGAACCCCGGAACGCCCTCGCGCTCGCCGAGCACCTGCCGTGCGATCGCCTCCCCCGTCGCCGGCGCGCGCATGAACCCGTGGCCCTGCCAGCCGGCGGCGACGAAGACATCGTCCGCGACCTCGCCGAGCAGGGGGTCGCCGTCGGGTGTCGCCGTGCACAGCCCGGCCCACGCGCGCTCCACGTCCGGATCGTGGCCCGCCCGGTCGCGGAGCGTCCCGCTCACGTCCGCGAGGAACCAGCCGTCGGCGTCGCGGTCCCACTCGTCCGGGTCGGCCTCGACCGGGACGGTGCCGTCGCCGGCGAGCAGGCCCGCGGGGTGCGGGCGCGCGTACACGCCCGCCGAGGCGTCGTACCACATCGGCCCGTCGAACGTGCGCCCGGAGACGAGCGCCTGCACGCGGTAGGGCTTCAGCGGGACCGCGATCCCGGCGTCAGCGAGCAGTCGCTTCGTGTGCGCGCCCGCGGCGACGACGAGGGCGTCGAACCGCCGCCTCACGGGGGCCTCGTCGGCGACGGCCACGCCCGGTGGCGCCGTCGACACCGCGACCTCGCTGTCGGTTCGGATCTCGGCGCCCGCGGACGCGGCGAGGTCGGCGACCGTGGTCACGTAGCTCCCGGGGGCGGTCCAGCCGGCGTTGTGCGCGACGGCCGCGACGTCCACGTCGTCGACGCGGAGGCGCGGGAACCGCTCCCCCAACTCGTCGCGGTCGACGGTCTCCACCTCGCGGTCGTGGACGCGCATCCGCTCGGCCGCGCCGCGGATCGCCTCCGCGAGGTCGTCGTCGCCCTCGCGCGCGAGCATCACGTACGGACAGTCGGTGAACGCGAACTCCCCGGTGCCCGAGAGGGTCCGGAAGCGCTCCAGCGCGCGGGCACCGATCTCGGCGTCGACGTCCTCGGCGTAGGCGTCGTAGAGGACCCCGGCGGCGCGGCCCGAGGCGCCCGAGCCTATCGCGCCCTTCTCGAACAGCGTCACTTCTGCGCCGGCGACCGCCAGGTCGTACGCCGCGGTGACGCCGACGGCGCCGCCGCCGACGACCGCGACGCGCATGCCGTCGCCGGGTCCGGCGCCGTGATCGCTCCCGGCCATCAGCGGTGCGGCTCCGGGGTGAGCGCGTCGAACGGCTGCTCGGCCAGCCAGCCGACGAGCGCGTCGAGTTCATCGGTGGCCTGCTCGAACAGCTTCCGGCCCTTCTCCGCGGTGCCCTCGGTCGGCGTCCCGACCGCGCCCGACTCCGAGAAGTCGGCGGTGTCGAAGCCGACCGCCGCGCCGTGGACCGACTTCCCCCACGAGTCGGCGGCGCCGGCCTCGGCCTCCTCCAGCAGCCCCTCGCGCACGAGGTCGCCCGCGAGGTGGGCGACCATGCTCGTCTCCATCGCGTCGGCGTGCCCGATCCCGGACTGGTCGAACAGGTCCTCGTCGAGGCCGTCGAGGCTCGACCACCAGTTCCACGGCGCGGCGTACGCGATCCCATCGCCGCGGAGCCGTCGGGCCGCCCGGCGGAGGGCGTCGCTGTTCCCGCCGTGTCCGTTGCAGAACACGAGCTTTCGGACGCCGTGGCTGGCGACTGACGCCGCGATCTCGCCGACGTAGTCCTCGAACGTCTCGGGCTCGGCCCACAGCGTCCCGTCGAACTGGCGGTGGTGCGCGGAGACGCCCACCGGGACGGTCGGCAGCACCACGGCGTCGTCGCGGTCGATCCCCCGCGCGACGGCCTCGGCCGCGAGGAAGTCGGTTCCCAAGGGGAGCGCCGGCCCGTGCTGTTCGACCGAACCGGTCGGCAGGATCGCCACCTCGACGCCGTCGTCGACCGCCTCGCCCGCGCTCGTCGTCGTCTCCTCGTGGAGCAGTCGCATACCGGGCGGTTCGTTCGGGAGGACGTAGGCGTTCGGGTGCGGACCGGCGGGCTGCGCCGCGGCTTACCGCAGGGTGTCGACGCCGGCGGCAGGGTAGCCGACGACGTGGTCGACGCCGACGGCCTTCAGGCCGCGTACGCGCTCGCCGACCGTCTCGGGGTCGCCGACGAGCGCGAAGTCGCGCACCGCCGCCGAGAGCACTTCTCGGGCGCGCCCCGTCGCCCCGGAGTCGGTCTCGGCGCCCTCGGGGAGCGCATCGCGGACGGGCTTGCGGCGCGCCGTGTACGCGCCCACGGCGTCGAGGACGGCGTCCTCGTCGTCCGTGGGGACCACGGGCGCGTACACGGCCACGTCGCCGTCGAAGCCCGCCGCCCGCAGGCCCCGGACGTCGCGCTCGGTCGACCGAGAGAGCAGATCGTACTGGACCCCGCCCGCCGCGAGCGCGAGCCGCGCTACCCCCTCGGTGCCGACCCACGGCGTTCCCCCGGCCTCGCGGACGGCGGTCGCCGCGTCGCCGAGGCGGGGCGCGACCGCGCGCTTGCGCTCTGCATCCGAGAGGTACGCGCCGTGGCCCGCCACGAGCACGCGCTCGGCGGCGTCGGGCAGCGTCGCGACCAGCGAGTCGTCGCCGCGGGGGTCGAACCCGTCGGCGCGAACGGGCGTCGTCACCCGGAGATCGACCGATCCCGCGAGCGCCGCGAGCGCGTCGGCGCCCGGCAGCGCCTCGCGGCCCTCGTAGTCGAGGCAC
The DNA here is from genome assembly GCF_019880225.1 of Halobaculum rubrum. NCBI lineage: Archaea > Methanobacteriati > Methanobacteriota > Halobacteria > Halobacteriales > Haloferacaceae > Halobaculum > Halobaculum rubrum. The sequence continues at coordinate 489,877 of NZ_CP082284.1, read as the reverse complement.
ACGAGATCGACCGGGAGGTCGGCGGCGACGGACACGTCGCACTCGGTCGGCTTGAGCGCGATCCCGTCGAGTTCTGTTCGGGCGGCGACGCTGTCGGCGGCTTCGGATGCGGTAAGTGTCATCGGTAGGAGCGGTGAGTTTGGTTGGCGAAGTCGATCGATTCGGCGAGATCGTTCGCGCCGGCCGAGTCTACCGGATCGGCGGGACCGGTCGGACCGGTCGAACGAGGTGACTGCCGTCGCGTCGACGGAGTCGATCGCGGCAGCGGTGTCGTCGAGAGAGAACTAGGACCGTCGCGGAACGCGATCCATCGCCTGTGCGGCCATACTCCACGTGAGCACGCTCGCGGGAATAAGCGTGGTGTTGTCGTCAGTATCGACCCCGTCCGTCCGAGGATTCTTTCGTTCGGACGAACACGACAGCGGCATGTCCGACGCGGGCGGCGCCGATCGCGGTCCGACCGTCGCGAGCGGAGCGCGTTCGATCACGGACCGCTTCGGGAGCGTCGACGGCTGGGTGAAGGCGTCGGCCGTGCTCGCGGGCGTCCTCCTGCTGTTCTTCCTCGTACTCGTCGTCGTGAGCTACGCGTGAGCGGCGCCGGGTACTTGTGCGCCTGCCGCCTACCGACCGTGTGAACATCAGCAACCTCCTCGTGGACACCGACGACGGCGGCCGGAGCGTCGTCCAGTCGAGCCGCGTCGTCTCCATCCTCGTACTGGCGGGCGCGTTGGGACTGTTCTTCCTCGCGCTCGTCGTTCTCAGCTACGTCTGAGGGGGGTCACTCGACCGCGGTCACACCGGGAGGTCGGCGTCCGGACCGACGACGCGGTCGACGTCCGGCGGCATCTCCCAGTCTGTGAGGAGTTCGAGCAGTTGGACGAGCATGCGACCGGTCGCCCCCCAGACGGTGTAGCCGTCGACACGGAAGAAGTGGAGCCGGATCTCGCCGTAGTAGGGGTGATCGCGGCGCTCGGACTCGTAGTTCTCGCGGGCGGTCAGCTCCGAGACGGGGAGGATCGCGATCTCGGCGACCTCGTCGTCGCTGGGGACGTACGCCCGGTCGGGCGCGGTGCCGACGAACGGCGTGACCGCGTACTCCGAGACGGTCCGGATGTCGTCGATACGGCTGACGACGTCGGCCTCCTCGGGCCGCAGGCCGATCTCCTCGTTCGCCTCCCGCAGCGCCGTCGCGGTGAGGTCGGTGTCCTGGGGTTCGACCCCGCCGCCGGGGAAGCTCATCTGGCCGGGGTGGCTCCCGAGGTGGTCGGCCCGCTTCGTGAAGAGGATGTGCGGCGCGCCGCCGCGGTCGACGACCGGCGCCAGCACCGCGGCGCGTCGCTCGGCGTCCGTCACCTCGACGGGAGTGTACCGACGAGCGCGCTCGAAGTCCATACTCGGTATGGTCGCCCGTCCGGCTTCAACCGTGCGGTCGTGTCGGACGTGGCGGTCTGTCGCCGTCGACCCGAACACGTTCAGTCGCCGTCGGGCACTTCGCCGTTCGCGGCGTCGCGCGCGTCCGCCGTCGCCGCGGCGGCTACGTCCGCGGGCGACAGGTCGACCGCCTCCCACGGGGGTAGCCGCGTGTCCGGACCCGGCGGCGCGATCGACGCGGCGTACGTCCGCACTTGGTCGCGCTCGCCGCCCCGATCGTAGGAGAGCCCGTTGAACGCGGCGTCGGCGGCGTAGCGGTCGACGTACGACTCGGCGGCCGCGCGGTACGCGTCCGGCAAGGCGTCGTAGTCGGGGTCGACACCGTGCTCCTCGGCCGCGCGCAACAACGCGGCGCCGACCGACCGGCTCATGTCCGAGAGCCCGGTCGGTCCCGAGACCGCCCGGTGGTCGTGCTCGTAGCTGCCGAGATCGACCTGCGCGGCGCCGTCGACGCCGACCGCGTCGTAGGCGGCCGCGAGCGTGCCGACCTCGAGCCCCCACGTGCGCTGGACCGGCATCGCGGCGACGACGTCCCCGGTCGCGGCGAACTCGCCCGCGAGCGCGTAGCGGAACGCCGCCATGTACTCGAGGAACTCCGAGTCGGGGGCCGAATCGCGAAGCGCGCGCACCAGCGGGGTGTAGAACAGCCGGAAGAGGCGCCCGTACAGCTGCCCGTTCTCGACGCGGGCGTAGTACCCCTTCGCGAAGTCGAACCCGTTCGCCAGGGGGAACAGCAGCCGCCGGACGTACTCCCGCGAATACGACTTCGTGTCGGCGTCGTGGACGACGACGTACTCCTCCTCCAGCGCCCGTCCCAGCGCCAGCCACACGTCCCGCCCTTTCCCGCGCTCGCCGGCGAGTCCGGCGTCGTCGAGCAGGTTCGACACGCGGGGGCCGTCGCACCACAGCGTCTCCAGCGGGAGGTCGAAGCCGTCGAGCCACTCGCGGAAGGCGCCGACGCGGTCGGCGGGGGCGCGCAGCGGAACGATCACCTTCGCGGGATCGAGCGCCGAAAGCTCCGAGAGCACGCGCTCGGCCGCGAGCCCCGCGTACTCGCGTTCGGTCATCGGCACGACGACGGCCGCCCGGTCCGCCGGCGCGTCGGGTGCCCCCTCGCCGAACGCGTGGAGCGTGGCGACGCGCTCCTGCACGTATTCCATCGACGGATCGCAGGGCTGCACGGCGAATAAAGCCGGGGGTAGCGGGCGCGCCGACGGCGACGACCCCCCGTCGGTTGCCTCCTTCCAGTCGGTCCCCTCCCGACACGATACGACTCGACCGCGGACGGAAGGGACGCGACAGTACCGACCGGCGTATCGAAGAGAATTTCTCTTCGATAGTGCGTACGGAGAGGTAATTCGACAACATTCATTGTGTATGAACGACTACCACCGCGTGATGACGCGAACTCGAAGCGATATGCTGTGGGTCGCGGCGTTCGCGCTGCTCGTCGCGCTCGCGGTCCCCTGGTTCCTCTGGGGCGACGCGACGGTCGTGGCGGGGCTGCCGCTGTGGCTGTGGTGGCACGTCGGCTGGATGGCGTTTGCGAGCGTGGCGTTCGCGGCGTTCGCGCGCGGCGGCGCGTGGGACCGCGGCGTCGACGCGGAGGTGATCCGGCGTGGCTGATCTGGGCGTCTCGCTGGGCGTCGTCGTCGGCTATCTGCTGGTCGCGCTCGCGATCGGCGTGTTTGCGTACCGGCTCACCGACCGCACGGCCGAGGACTACTACCTCGCCTCCCGCTCGGTCGGGACCGTCGTGTTGCTGTTCACGACGTTCGCGACGCTGCTGTCGGCGTTCACGTTCTTCGGGGGGCCCAACCTCGCGTTCTCGGCCGGCCCGGAGTGGATCCTCGTGATGGGGCTGATGGACGGCATCCTGTTCGCCCTGTTGTGGTACGCGATCGGGTACAAGCAGTGGCTCGTCGGGAAGGCGCACGGCTACGTGACCCTCGGGGAGATGCTCGGCGACCGCTTCGACTCGACGGCGCTTCGCGGGCTCGTCGCCGGCGTGAGCCTCCTGTGGCTGTTCCCGTACGTGATGCTCCAGCAGATCGGCGCCGGGCAGGCGCTGGTGGGACTGACCGACGGCGCGGTGCCGTACTGGGCCGGCGCCGCGATGATCACGGTGTTCATGATCGCGTACGTCGGCCTGTCGGGGCTGCGAGGGGTCGCGTGGACGGACACGCTGCAGGGCGTGTTCATGCTCGGCGTGATCTGGCTCGCGGTCGCGTGGATCGCCTCCACGGCGGGCGGGGTCTCGGCGCTGACGGCGGGGATGACCGACGCCGCCCCCGAGTTCGCGGCGCTGGGCGGCGGACTGTACTCGCCGCAGTGGATGATCGCGCAGGCGGTCGTCATCGCCTTCGGCGTCGCCGCGTTCCCGCAGGTGAACCAGCGGTTCTTCATGGCCGACCGCGTCGAAACGCTCAAGCGCTCGTTCGCGCTGTGGCCGGTGCTCGTCCTCCTGCTGTTCGTTCCGGCGTTCCTGCTCGGATCGTGGGCCGTCGGCCTCGGGATCGAGGTTCCCGACGGGAGCAACGTCCTCCCGCTCCTACTGACCCAGTACACGCCCGCGTGGTTCGCGGCGCTGGTGATCGCCGGCGCGCTGGCGGCGATGATGTCCTCCTCGGACTCGATGTTGCTGTCGGGGTCGTCGTACTTCACGCGCGACCTCTACCGGCCGTTCGTCGCGCCCGACGCGAGCGACGAGCGCGAGGGGTGGATCGGCCGCGTCGGCGTCGCCGTCTTCGCGGCCTCGACGTTCCTCGCGTCGCTGCTCGTCGGCGGCGGCGGGGGCCTGGACGTGCTCGTCACGCTGGGCGACACGGCCTTCGGCGGGTACGCACAGCTCACGATCCCCCTGATACTGGCGCTGTACTGGCGCGGGACGACGGAGTGGGGGATGATCGGGGGCGTCGCGAGCGCCGAGGCCGCGTACCTCGCGCACGTGTTCCTCCCGCTGCCGGCGACGTACCTCACGTGGGACTTCGCGCTGTGGTGCATGCTGCTGTCGCTGGTCGCGACGGTCGCGGTGTCGACGGTGACCGCGAGCGCGCCCGCGGAGAACGCCGAGAAGTTCGGCGTCGGGGCCGACTGAACCGCGCCACGGCACGCTTTTCCCGTCACCCGACCATCGCCCGATCATGCAGACGCACGTCGTCCCGGTCGGCTTCGACTACGACCGACTCATCGCGCCGCTCGTCCGCGATCAGTTCGACGTGGACCGCGTCGTGCTGCTGGAGGGGGCCGTCGGGAGCGAGGCGAACGTCGAGTACTCCCGGAACCTCTCGCAGAAACTGGAGACGGACTTTCGGAACCTGCTCGGGGCCGAGACCGAGCGCGTGCCGATCGCCGACGTGTACGACTACGACGCCGCCTTCGAGCAGGCGTACGATCTCATCAACGAGGAGCTCGATGCGGGCCGGGAGGTGTGGGTGAACGTCTCCTCGATGCCCCGGCCCGTCTCGTTCGCGTTCGCGACCGCGGCCCACTCGGTCACGCTGGAGCGGCAGGCCGACCGCGACCGCATCCACACCTACTACACCGCGCCCGAGAAGTACCTCGAAACCGAGTTGGCCGAGGAGCTTCGCGCGGACCGCGACCTCCTGCGAACCATGCTGGCGGCCGTCGAGGGGGGCGACGGCGTCGACCCCGACGCGGCCGACGCGGTCGACGCCGACCGCGTCCGCGAGCGGCTCTCGACGGCGACGGACCTGCTCGCGGAGTTCGACGAGCGCGGGACGACCATCGGCGCCAAGAAGGTCGACGGCAAACACATCATCGAGCTCCCGGTCGCGTCCTTCTCCAACGTGAAGCCCTTCGAGGAGGTGATCCTGTACAAGCTCGGCGAGGACGGCGAGTTCGAGTCGGTCAGCGAGCTCGCGAAGGCGCTGGCGGCCGAGCTGAACGAGGAGTACACCGACTCGTTCCGCTCGAAGGTCATCTACAACGTCGACCGCCTCGGCCCCGGCGGGAAGGGGTACATCGAACAGGAGTCCCACGGGAAGTCCTACCGGACCCGCCTCTCCCGGATCGGGGAGCTGTGGGTCCGCGCCCACGCCGACAGCGAGGGCGAGTGAGCGAAGTCGTCATCGGAACGCTTCGCGTTCTGATTGGCTCGAAAATCGCGTGCGATTCTCGAACGTTCGAAAGCGCGAAGCGCCTTTCGTGATGCCGTCAGGTCCGACGGACCTGACTGCTGACCAGACGCCTCCGGCGTCTGGTAATGACGAGACGGCGGAGCCGTCTCGAACTACGAACGAGCCCTCGGCACACGACGTCCGGGCGGATGCGACCCGTCCGAGGGCCCGCCGTCTCAGAACTCGAACCCGCGCGGCGCCGCCGACGGGGCGAGCGGCGTCGCGGGCAGGCGCTCGGGCACCGCGGGGTCGTTGAACGCGCCGGGGGCCACGTCGTTCGGGCCGTCGGGGTAGAACACCGACGCCAGCGCGTGCAGCTGGTCGCGGCCGACGCCTAGCTCGAACTGCCCGCCGCCGTACATCGTCACGTCGCGCTCGCGGGCCCACTCGAGCGTATCCGACAGCGACTCCAGCGTCCCGAACCGCGAGGGTTTGACGTTGAGCCACTCCGGCTCCCACGGCAGGTCCTCGACGCTCGCGACGCCGGTGACGGGGTAGTCCCACGAGACGCGATGCTCCTCCCCCTCGAAGACGCCGCGCGTCTCGTCTGTGATCGCGGGGTCCTCGATGACGGCGTTCGGGAACGACTCCAGCACCCACTCGTAGAACTCGGCGCTCGGCTCCTGGTCCACCTCTGTCCCCTCGTACAGCCCCTTCAGATCGAGCACGCGGACCTGTTCGGTCGGCAGATCCGCGACCACCTCGTCGGTCCAGTCGTCGGTCGGGTCGAGCTTGAAGCCGATCCCGGGGACGCGCTCGGCGATGGCCGTCACGCGGTCGGCCGTGGGGGGATCCCCGTCCCCGTCCCCGAGACGGGTCGACGCCGCGAACGAGACGGGGGCGCGCTCGCGTCCGAGGATGCTCGCGAGGTCGGTGTCGGACTGTCGCAGCGCCAGGTCCGTCGCGGCCGACTCGACGGCCCAACGGCGATACGGGTGGCCGGTCTTCCGATCGGGCTCGCCCTTCGGGAACAGGTTCACGTCGTCGAGGCGGTTCGAGAACTCCCGGAACGTCCAGTCGCCGACGAACGCGTCCGCGAAGTCCACGCTCTCGGCGGTCGTCCGCGGGTCGCGCTCGGGGTTCGCGAACAGCGCGTCGTGGTCCGGGGCGTCGTAGGTCACGTCCTCGCCGCGGCCGAGCTCGCCGTCGCCGCGCAGCCTGAACGTCGTGCTCACGCGCTCGAACCCCGACGAGGTGTCGCGGGCGCGTCGCCGAAGCGCCACCGACTCGATCGTCAACGGGAGGTCGGCGATCGCGCGGTAGAGGGTGGGTGTGCTCACGGCCGCAGTCTCTCCCTCGCGAGGCATAGACTTTCCCCGTCAGTTGGATGTCGGAATCAGGGACGGAGCGTCCCCGCTTCGAGCAGTTTCACCCGCGTCGCCAGCACGAGGAACGTCGCCGTGAGCGTGAGGACGACCGCGCCGGCGGCGGCGATCTCGTGGGTCGGCGACGGGTGCGTGAAGCCGATCCCCGACTCGAGGAGCACCTGTCCGGGCATGAGCGTGTGGTGGGGCGTCCCGGCGACGGGGATGAAGTAGTCGACCACGTCGTTGAGGCCGTACCACGCGACGGCGACGGCGACCGCGCGCACCGGGAACCCCGAGATCCGATAGAGAAGGAAGCCCTCGACGGTCATCGCGAGATGCGAGAACAGGAGGAACAGATACATCGGGAGCGGGTTGGCGGCCGTGAAGCCGTCGGCGAACGCAAGGAGGACGAACGGCGTCCACAGCCCCAGCTTCCAGCAGCCGAAGAAGGCCAGCGCGTTCACGTACTCGTCCGACCGCCCGAGCTTCCAGAGGCCGAGCGCGAGCGCGATGAACAGCGTCGCGACCGGCGAGTCGGGGACGAACGCCCACATGCTCGGCGGCGTTCCGCCGAGCTGCCAGGTGATCAGCGGGTCCGACAGCGGCAGCGGATGAACCCCGTAGTACCAGAAGCCGAAGGCGGTGCCGACGAGGTTGACGGCGACGACGACCCACGCGAGCCGGAGGCCGAGGTTCTCGACCGCGCGGGGGAGCGGCGCGACGTACCACGGGAGATCGGGACGTTCGGGGAGACCGTCGTCGGCGGTCAGGTCGGCGAGGAGGCTCATTCGGGTGTGGCGTGTGGTGTCGCGTCGGCGGCTTAGCCGTGGCGGTGCGTGACGGCCTGGATTCGGGGTGGGCTCGTAACGCCGCCTCGGTGGCTCCGCGTCGCCGCCGCGTTGCCCCCGTGGAAACATACTCGGAACCATGGCCGATTAAGCCGCCGGCGGTCGAAGCTCCGGCGAGACCGTGGTCGACGACACCGAAGCGCAACGGACGCGCAACCCCGTCCCGGAGGCGCTCGCAGAGTTCTACCTCACGACGCCCGCCACGCTCGGGCTGCTCCTCGTCGTCAACGCGCTCGCCTTTCTCGTCGGCGTGCGCTACTACGTGGAGACGATGCCCGCGGTTGCGACGTACCTGTGGCCGCTGTACGGCGACTCGCCGGCGGCGGTCGCGCTCGGGACGCTCGTGCTCGCGGCGCTGGTTCCGTTCGCCGGCTACCGCCTGTCGTCGGTGCCCCGCTCGACGCTGTTGTCGGTGCTGTCGACGCTGGCGGTCGTCTGGCTGGTCAAGACGGGCCTGTGGACGTTCATCGCGCTCAACGTTCCGTTCGTCCGGCCCGACCTCCCGGCGGACCTGTACGTCGGCTTCGACGCCGACTCGCTGTGGGCGTACTGGGGGATCCTCGCCACGCACGCCGCCTTCCTCGCGGAGGCGCTGTTGATCGCCCGCGTCGGGCGCACCTCGCGGTCGATCCTGGGCGGCGTCGCGCTGCTGGCGCTCGCGAACGACCTCTTCGACTACGGCTACCTTCTGGGACTCCCGCTCGCGAACCACCCGCCCGTTCGGTACGACCCCGGCTGGACGCTCGCGCTGGGGTCGATTGCGGCGACATTCGTCGCGGTCGCGGTCGCGGCCGCCGTCCTGCCGTCGGGCGATGGCGACGACCGGCGACGCGGCCCTTAAATACGGCGAGCAGTTACCTCGCGTGTATGGACTCCGCGGTACTGCTCGATCTCCTCGGAAACGAGAACCGCCGGCGTATCCTCCGGCTGCTCTCACACAAGCCGTGTTACGTCACCGAGATCAGCGAGTACCTCGGCGTGTCGCCGAAGGCGGTCATCGACCACCTGCGGAAACTGGAGGACGCGGGCCTCATCGAGAGCCACACCGACGACCGACGGCGGAAGTACTTCCACATCGCTCGGGACGTGCGCCTGGAGGTGAACGTCTCCCGACACGGGTTCGGCACGAAGTCCGCGTACCCCGCGAACCCGAGCCTCGATATCCAGGGCAGCTGCCCCCACATGCATATCGACCTGGAGCTTCGGTCGGCCGACGGCGACCGCGATGGCGGCGGTGCCGACGGCGCTGACGCGGGTGTCAACGGCGACGCGGCCGCTGACGGCGTCGACGACGACCGCGGGGATCTGGCCCAACTGGCCGCCGAGTTCGACGAGCTACAGGACCTGGAGAACGAGCTCTCGCTCGCACAGCGGTGGGTCCACGGGCGAATGAGCGACCTCCTCGACCGGGTGAACGACCGACTCGGCGTTGACGCCGACTCCCGATTTTATGCGAAGCTTCTCGCGGCCGTCACGTCGACCGACGGCTCACACCGAGCCGTCGTCGACGAGGTTGACGCCGACCCCGAGGCCGTCGAGGACGGGCTGCGGCGGCTCGCGGATGCGGACCTGATCGCGCGCGAGTCCGATCGCTGGCAGCTCGTCGGGTGAGCGTCGAGCGTTCGCGACGACGAACCGGTCGCGCCACCCGACGGACGCCGTTCGTGTCCGTCACCAATCGATCGCGAGCAGTCCGACAAGCGCCGCCGGGACAACGACGGGACTCAGATGTCTCGCAGCAGGCCGTCGCGGAGGTCGCGCCCGAAGTACACGCCCGCGACCGACAGGAGGACGCCGACCGTGACGCCGACGCCCGCGAGCGGGAGCCCGTAGTCCGCAAGCAGGCTCGTCCCGATGAGCAGCGTTCCCGTCGTCAACGTCCCGAGGAGAAACGCGCCGCCGGCCGCGAGTGCGCCCGCCACGGCGGTCTCGAGATACGCCCGCCGCGAGCGACCCAGCCCGAGGGCGAACGCGGCGGCGAACAGCCCGAGGTACCGCGCGAGCCCGCCGACCAGCGGCACGGCGGATCCGGCGATCAGTCCGGTCAGGAGCACGGCGAACGTGAGGAGAAACCCCTTCGCCGAGAACGGCGTCCGTCCCAGCAGCGCGCGCGAGTCCCCGTCGGCGCTCCCGCGGTCGGCCCCCTCGACATCGCCGTCCCCGTCGGACGGGTTCGCTGCCGAGTCCGTGGACGGGTCGCCGGCGCCGTCGCGTTCGGCGAGCTCCTGCAGTTCCTCCAGACTCTTCGACATGCCTCCACGTGGGCGGCGCTCGCTCATGGCTCTTGTGCCGGCTCCGGGTGGACGCGACCGCCCCGCGCGGGCGAAGACTGTGGCAATTCGGCGCACGGCACGTCCACGGCCCCGCCGCTTGAGCCCGTCCCCGAATCGCGGACGGGCAGGTTCAAGTTCGCCCCGGCCGCTATCCCCGGGTATGACCCCGAGCCCCGGAGACCGCGTCCGCGTCGACCGCGCGGGCGTCACCGACGAGGGCGTGTTGATGCCGTCGAGCGACGAGGACCACCTCGTGCTCAAGCTGGAGGGCGGGTACAACGTCGGCGTCGACCGCGCCGACGCCGCCGTCGAGGTGCTGGAGCGCGGCGCCCGAACCGTCGACGCCGACGCTGACGACGACGAGGCCCACGCCTCCGCCGTCGAGTTCGACGACGACCTCCCGACGGTCGCGCTCATCTCCACCGGCGGAACCATCGCCTCCACCGTCGACTACCGCACCGGCGCCGTCACCGCCCGCTTCGACGCCGAGGACGTCCTCCGCGCCGTGCCGGACCTGGCCGGTCGCGCGAACTACCGCGGCCGCGTCGTCGCCAACATCCTCTCGGAGAACATGAACCCCGAGATATGGACCGACCTCGCCGAGGCTGTCCGCGAGGAGATCGAGGCGGGCGCCGACGGCGTCGTCGTCATGCACGGCACCGACACGATGCAGTACTCCGCGTCGGCGCTGTCGTTCATGCTCGACACGCCGGTTCCGGTCGTGTTCACCGGCAGCCAGCGCTCGGCGGACCGTCCCTCCTCGGACAACGTGATGAACGCCGTCTGTGCCGTCGAGGCCGCCAAGTCCGACTGCGCGGAGGTGATGGTCTGCATGCACGGGACGCCCTCGGACGACCACTGCGCGCTCCACCGCGGCACGCGCGTCCGCAAGAACCACACCTCCCGCCGGGACGCCTTCGAGACCGTCGGCGCCGCGCCGCTGGGTCGGGTCGAGTACGACCCTCACGAGGACCGCGTCGACGTGTCCTACCGCGAGGGAAAGACGTACGCCCGCCGCGGCGGCGCGGACCTCGAGCTCGCGCCCGACCTCGTCGAGGACGTGGAACTGGTGAAGTTCACGCCCGGCATGGACCCCGCGGCGCTCGACTACCTCGACGGGAAGTCCGGCGTCGTGATCGAGGGGACCGGCCTCGGACACGTTCACACCGACCTGATCCCGCGGTTCGAGGAGCTCGTCGACGACGGCACCACGGTCGTCATGACGAGCCAGTGTCTGGAGGGGCGGGTCTGTGACCGCGTGTACGACACCGGCCGCGACCTGCTCGACGCCGGCGTCGTCGAGGCGGGCGACACCCTCCCCGGCACGGCGAAGGTGAAGCTGCTGTGGGCGCTCGCGAACGTCGCCGACGCCGAGGACGCGATGGGACGCGACCTGGCTGGCGAACTGACCGAGGAGTCGAAGCCGTGGGGATGACCGGACGAGAACTCGCCCGCGACGACCCCGACCACGAGTTCGCGATCCGGCAGGCCCGCGAGTCGGACGTCGAACACGTCGTCCGCTTCACGCGCGACACGTGGGGCGACAGACACGGCGATTACCTCCCGGACGTGTTCGACGAGATGGTCGCCACGGACGGGCCGCGACAGCGCACGCTCGTCGTCGACGTGGACGACGGCGCCGACGTGGCGGGCGTCCTCCAGTGCGTCATGCTCTCGGACACCGAGGCGTGGGCGCAGGCGATGCGCGTCAACCCCGACTACCGCGGCCGGAATCTGTCGCCGGAACTGTCGCGGGCGGCGTTCCGCTGGGCGCGCGACCGCGGCGCGGTCGTCTGCCGGAACATGGTGTTCTCGTGGAACGTCGCCGGGCTGGGCCAGTCGCGCTCGGTCGGCTTCGACCCGGGGACGGAGTTCCGCTGGCTCCAGCCGGACCCGGACGCGGACGCCGACCCCGCGCTCGACGTGGTCGCCGACCCCGACGCGGCGTGGGCGTACTGGAGCCGCAGCGACGCGCGCGAGCACCTCCGCGGGCTCGCGATGGACGACGAGGAGTCGTGGGCCTGCTCGGAGCTGACGCGCGCCGATCTCCGGGACGCGGCCGACCGCGACGGCCTGTTCGTCGTCGTCGACGGCGGCACCCGAGCGATGTCGGCGCTGGCGTACACGTACGACCGCGAGAACGAGGAGGGCGTCGAGGAGACGTGGGGCGTCTATCACGTCGCCGCGTGGGACCACACCGAGGCACTGGACGCGCTGACGGACGCGATCGCCCGCGACGCCGCCGCCCGCGGCGTCGACGACACCCGAATCTTGATCCCGGAGGGCGTCCGCTGGGTGTCCGACGCCGCCGCGACGCGAACGGCGGTCTCCGACGAACCGGACTTCGTGCTCGCCGCGGACCTCACCGACGAGTCGCTGTTCTGACGGCCGAACCGTTTTTCGTCCGCCGTCAGGAGTCTCGGAGCGTGGTCCCCGTCGAGAGCCTCCTTCCAGGTATCCCGTCGCTCCCACCCCTGTTCGGGCCTCTCCCGGGCGGCCCCGACCTCGCGTGGACGCTCCTCGTTCGGCTCGTTCCGACAGCCTGCGTCGCCGGCCTCGTCGGCTGGGACGCCGGGCTCCGCAGCGACGATCCCCGCGCGTGGCCGACCGCCGCTGCCCTCGTCGGTGTCACCAGCACGACAGCCTTGTTCGTTCTCGCCGTGCTGTACGTCGTCGCCGGCCGCGACAATCCGGTGCCAGACGCCGGCGAACGGTACGAGAACACCAAACGCGACGAGTGAGTGCACAGGAGCCGCGACGAGCGGTGGCGGAGGAGTTATCCCTCGGGGGCGGCCTCGGGTGGCATGGACCTTACAGTCGCGACCGCGGCGGCGCTCCCGCTCCAGTTCGGCCTGATCGATCCCGGGTTCCTCGGCCTCCTGAACGTGATCGTCGCCGTCGTCGTCGGCTACTTCACCTATCAGGACGCGACGAGTCGCCGGACGGACTCCCCGAAACTGTGGGCCGGCGCGATGGCGCTCGCCTCGCTGCTGTTGAACCTCGTGGGGTTCCTCGTCGCGTTCGCGGTGTACTACGTCGTCGTCATCCGCGATTGAGCTACGGCCGACACCGACGCGGTTTTGCTGATCGCGTCTGATCGCCGGGGTATGGTCCCCCTTCCACTGTTCGGAGGTATTCCCGGCGGCATCGAGTTGCTGATCGTGTTCTTCATCCTCCTGTTGATATTCTCGCTGTTGCTCCCCGTCGGGATGGCCTACTGGGTGTATCAGGACGCCAAGGCCCGTCGCGGAACCGACGAGACACTGTGGGCGCTGGCGACGGTGTTGGCGGGGCTGTTCGTCTCCGTCTTCGGCGCCGCCGCGGTGGTGGTGCTGTACCTCCTCATCGAACGCGAATAGGCGGGACGGGCGTCGAACGAGCGGTCGCGGTTCGGTGTCGCACTCGTCGGCGTCGCTCCCGCCTCAGACCTGCACGACCCACGCCCGGTAGTCGTCGGGGCGGTCGTACACCGCCGCGAACGCGCGGTCGAGAAAGCCCGCGAGGCGGTTCGCGTCCGACCGCGCCGAGATGCGGACGTTGGTCCCCTCGGCCTCCTCGGGCGTCTCCCGTTCCTCGATCCGGAACTCCGGGTAGTCGTCGAGCAGGTCGTGCAGGCGCGCCAGTTCCTCGTCGGTGCAGTCGAGGTTGAACGTCTTCTCGGCGAACTGGATCCACGGCGGGGCCGACTCGTCGTCGGGTGTCTCTCCGTCCTCGGTGTGGGCCTCGTCGTCTGCCGGCTCCTCGAAGTCGGTCTCGCCGTCGGACTCCCCGAACTGGATCTCCTCGCGCGGGGGCTCCACCTCGACCGTGAGGAAGGCGCTGCCGCGTTCCCGGTGGGCCGTGACGGCGTCGGCGAACAGCTTCCGCCGGCCGGCCGGCGTGTCGGCGTCGAATCGGGTCATGCTCGTTCGTACGACGAACCGGCGTAAAAACCGGGCGCTCCCGTTCGGCGCTCGAGACGCCGACCGTCCACCGTCGACTGCCGACGCCCGCCGATCGCCGCGAGGACTCGACCCCGCGAACCGCGCCGGATTCAGCACGCCTTTCACCGTGGCCCCGGAGCGAGCAGACATGGCAGACCATCGAATCCTGCTGCTCGGTCCGCCGGGCGCCGGCAAGGGTACCCAGGCGACGCGACTCGCCGACGAGTACGGCCTGGACCACATCACGACCGGCGACGCGCTCCGGCAGAACAAAGACATGGAGACGGAGTACGGCACGCCCGGCGAGTTCATGGACGCCGGCGAGCTCGTCCCCGACCCCGTGGTCAACGAGATCGTCGTCGCCGCCCTGGAGAGCGCCGACGGCTTCGTCCTCGACGGCTACCCGCGCAACCTCGACCAGGCGGAGTTCCTGAGCGAGGAGACCGAGCTGGATCACGTGGTCTTCTTCGAGGTGCCCGAAGAGGAGCTGCTGGCCCGACTCACCGGCCGCCGGGTCTGCGACGAGTGCGGCGCCACCTACCACGTGGAGTTCGACCAGCCCGAGGAGGCGGGCGTGTGCGACGAGTGCGGCGGCGACCTGATTCAGCGCGAGGACGACACCGAGGAGACGGCCCACGAGCGCCTGCGCGTCTACCGCGAGAACACCGAGCCGGTCGTCCGACACTACCGCGAGGAGGGCGTGCTCGTCGAGGTGTCCGGCGAAGGGACGCCCGACGACGTGTTCGAGAGCCTCAGCGACGTCGTCGAGGGCTGACGACGGGTTCGCGGGACCAGCGTTCGCGGCGACGACCGCGATCGCAACGACGATCGCGACGCCCCGCTGACGACGCGCCGAGAGTACAACCTTCTTACGTGGCTGTCGCTTAGCCGGTGGCAATGGCACGAATCGAGAAGCGCACTCGGGAGCTCGCCTCCGAGTCCGAGATGCGCGAGGCGATCGAACTCGTCCTCGAACGCGCGGAGGACGGCGAGATCCGGTGGATCGACGTCCGGGAGGACCTCTCGAGCGGGCAGTGGGGCCGCCTCATCGAGCGCGGGCTCCTCGAGGACGGCGAGGCGGGCTTCGCGCTCGCCGACCGCGACGCGATCGAGGCCGGGCTCGAGGCGCCCGACGACGACGACGGCGCGAGCGGCGGAAGCGACGTCGAGATCCCCGACTCAGAGGGGGCGACCTGGAGCATCTACGACAAGGGCGCGGCCGTCGTGACGCTGTTGTTCTTCGTCGGCTACTCGTACGGACCGGTTCGCAGCGTCGTCGGCGAGGCGATGGACGTAGTGCTTGGCCCACTGCAGGACCTGTTGCCGCTGTACGCGGTCATCATGATTATCGCGACGCTCACCGGGCTGTACTCCACGCTCCTGCGCGCGAACCTGATGGACATGGACCGGATGGCCGCCTATCAACAGCGGATGAAGGACATCCAGGAGCGCCGCAAGGAGGCGAAAGAGCGCGGCGACGACGAGGCGATGGACGCGATCCAGGAGGAGCAGATGGAGGCGATGGGCGACCAGCTCGGCATGTTCAAAGAGCAGTTCCGCCCGATGGTGTGGATCATGGTGCTGACGATCCCGGCGTTCCTGTGGATGTACTGGAAGATCGGCTTCCGCGGCGCCGAGGGACAGCCCGGTCTCGACCTCCAGCCGATCGTCCTCCCCATCGCGGGCCAGGTCACGTGGACGGACACGCTGTTCGTCATGCCCACCTGGATCATCTGGTACTTCCTGTGCTCGATGGCGTTCACCCAGATCATCCAGAAGGGACTCAACATCTCGATGTCGCCGTCGACGTCGTAACCGGCGCGACAGCACCGTCACGGCCCGTCTCGTTCCCTTCGCTCTCGGGCCGATTCGCTACCGCGTCGCCGACTTCCACTCCCTGAGTCCGACGACCGTGCCGCCGTGGTCGTCGGGGGCGGCGTCGGTCGCCGCCCACACGAACATCGGCGCGATCTCTTCGGGCCCCCTGCCGCCCTGGTTCCCCGTGAGCGCTGTGTCGACCAGTCCCAGATCGAGCGTCATCGCCGTCGCGTCCAGGTCGGCGTGCGCCTGCCGGACGACCGCCTCGGCGCCGGCCTTCGAGACGGCGTACGCGCCCATGCCCGGCTTCGCGTCGCGGGCGATCGACCCCGAGGGGACGAGGACCCGCGCGTCGTCGGTCAGGTACGGGACGGCCTCCCGCACCGTCGCGAACACGCCGCGAACGTTCGTGCGGAGCGTGTCGTCGAAGCGGCTGTACGGCTCGTCGTCCAGCGGCATCTCGCCGGGCGCCCCGTGGTTGACGCCCGCGTTGGCGACGAGGGTGTCGATCCCGTCGCGTTCGCCCGCGCGGTCGGCGTGCTCCATGAGGCGTTCGAGGTCGAACTCGTCGCGCACGTCCGCCCGGAGGCCCGAGGCGTCGCCGGTGCGTGAGAGCTCCTCGACCGTCTCCTCGACTGTGTCGCCGTCGCGCGAGCAGACGACGACGTGGGCGCCGGCCTCGACGAACGCCGAGGCGACGGCGCCCCCGACGCCGCGCGTTCCGCCGGTGACGACCGCGGTAGTTCCGTCCATGGGATCGCCAAGGGCCGGCGGGAGGTAGTGGTTGCGGGCCGCGGCGATCTGTCGGGCGGGTGCACGCGGTCGACCGAGGGGCCGATCGTGGCGACGCCCGTGCGCCCATATTTATACGCCTCCCCGCCGTAAGACGGTTAATGCGCGAACCCCGTGACCGCTCTTCGTTGGCTGGCGAGGACGTGGTCGTGATCGGCGGCGGCTTCGGCGGGCTCTCGACGGCCTGCTATCTGGCCGACGCCGGCGCCGACGTGACTCTCCTGGAGAAAAACGAACAGCTCGGCGGCCGCGCTGCCGTGCTGGAGGCGGACGGCTTCCGCTTCGACATGGGGCCGTCGTGGTACCTGATGCCCGACGTGTTCGAGACGTTCTTCGGCCACTTCGGCCGGGAGCCGTCGGAGTACTACTCGCTGTCGCGGCTCGACCCGCATTACCGGATCTTCTTCAAGGACGGCGATCGGGTCGACATGGTCCCCGACTTGGACGCGAACCGCGAGACGTTCGAGTCGTACGAGGCCGGCGCCGGCGACGCCTTCGACGACTACCTCCGCAAGTCCGAGCGCAACTACGAGATCGGGATGGAGCACTTCGTGTACGAGCACCGCGACGACCTCGCGGACTTCGTCGACCCCGACGTGCTGCGCTACTCGTGGGGACTGTCGCTGATCGGAACGATGCAGGACCACGTCGAGGAGTACTTCGACAACCCGAAGCTCCAGCAGATCATGCAGTACACGCTGGTGTTCCTCGGCGGATCGCCGCACAACACGCCGGCGCTGTACAACCTCATGAGTCACGTCGACTTCAACCTCGGCGTCTACTACCCCGACGGCGGGCTCGGTGCCGTCGTCGACGGCATCGTCGAGTTGGGGTCGGAGTTGGGGGTCGAGTACGTGATCGACGCGCCCGTCACCGCGATCAAGGGCCAACGCGGCGGATTCAAGGTTGAGACGGCGGCCACGAACCCCGCGGACGGGCTCGGCGGGACCGCCGCCGCGGACGGCGGCGCCTCAGCCGAGGGTTCGATCTCCACCGGGTCGGGCGAGACGTACTTCCCGGATCTCGTCGTCAGCGACGCCGACTACGCCCACACCGAGCAGGAACTGCTCGCGCCGCGCAAGCGCCAGTACGACGCCGAGTACTGGGAGTCGCGGACGTACGCGCCCTCGGCGTACCTCCTGTACATGGGCGTCGAGGGTGACGTGGAGGAACTCGCCCACCACACGCTCGTGCTCCCGACCGACTGGGACGGCCACTTCGAGCAGATCTTCGAGAACCCCGCCTGGCCCGACGACCCCGCCTACTACCTCTGTGTCCCCTCGAAGACCGACGACACCGTCGCTCCCGAGGGGCACTCGAACCTGTTCGTTCTCGTCCCGATCGCGGCGGGACTGGAGGACACGCCGGAACTGCGGAGCCGGTACCGACAGCAGATCCTGGACGACATCGCCGAGAACACCGGCGTCGACCTGCGCGATCGGATCGTCTTCGAGGAGGAGTTCTGCGTCGACGACTTCGCGGGGCGCTACAACTCGATGAAGGGGTCGGCGCTGGGGCTCGCACACACGCTGCGCCAGACGGCGCCGTTCCGGCCCGGCCACGAGTCCTCGAAGGTCGACGGGCTCTACTTCACCGGGTCGACGACGACGCCGGGGATCGGCGTCCCGATGTGTCTCATCTCGGGGCTGCTCACGGCCGAGACGATGGGCGAGTCGTCCTGACAGCGCCCATGCCGACCGCAGTCGACCCCGCCGACTCGGGCGACGCCGACGCGGGGGACACCGACGCGCCCGACCGCCCCGCAAGCGCCGTCGCGAGCGCACGCTACCTTTTGAAGCTCTCGCGCCCGCGCTTCTGGCTGTACCTCGCGGGGCCGATCGGCGTCGGCGTCGCCTTCGGCGCGACGACCGTTCCGGGGCTGTTCGCACCCGAGAACGTCCTCCTGTTCGGCTACTTCCTGCTCCCGGCGAACCTGTTCCTCTACGGCGTCAACGACGTGTTCGACCGCGACGTCGACGAGGACAACCCGAAGAAGGACGGTCGGGAGGTGCGCTACGGGGGCGACCGGCTCGTCCCCGCGGTCGTCGTCGCGTCGCTGGCGCTGGGCGCGGTGACGTTCGCGATCACGCCGCGGGTCGCGTGGCCGTACCTCGCCGGGTTCTTCGTGCTCGGGGCGGGGTACTCGGCGCCGCCGCTGCGGTTCAAGACGACGCCGCTGCTGGATTCGGTGTCGAACGGGCTGTACGTCCTTCCGGGCGCCGCCGGGTACGCGATGGTCGCCGGAACCGCCCCGCCGGCCGCGGCGCTTGCGGGCGCGTGGCTGTGGGCGATGGGGATGCACACGTTCTCCGCGATTCCCGACATCGAGCCGGACCGCGCGGCCGGCATCCGGACGACCGCGACCGCCCTCGGGGAGTCGCGGACGCTCGCGTACTGCGCGACCTGTTGGCTCGCCGCCGCGGGCGCGTTCGCGGCGGTCGACCCGCGGATCGGCGCGGTGCTGCTCGCGTACCCGGCTCTCGTGGGCGTCGTTCGGTTCGCGGGCGTCGCGATCGACCGCGCGTACTGGTGGTTCCCGGCGATCAACACCGTCGTCGGCGCCGTGCTCACGATGGGCGCGCTGACGCGGATCGTCCCCCCGGAGGCGGTGTTGCCGTGAGCCCAGAGACCGGAACCGGACGCGTCGACGCCCTTCGAGAGGCGATGCCCGCGGACCGCCGCGAGGCGGAGGCACGCCTCGACGCGCTCGTGCGCGAGAACCGATTCACCATCTCGGTCGTGTTCCCCGTCGTGGGCGCGGTGTTGCTCGTCGCCAGCGCGGAGGGCGTGTTCGCCGGCACACCGCTTTCGCCGTTGGCGTTCAACGGCGGCATGATCCTGTTGGGGACGCTCGTGATGCGCTCGCCGCTGGTCGTCGGACTCGCGCCCCTGGTCGGTCGCCGCGAGCTCGCCGGGATCGGGCTGCTGTCGGCGTACGCCTACGGGATCGAGTACGTGGGGATCACGACCGGGTGGCCCTACGGCGAGTTCGAGTACCTCGTCGCGCTCGGCCCGGAACTGGGCGGCGTCCCCCTGGGGCTGCCGGTCTTCTTCCTCCCGCTCGTGGCGAACGCGTACCTTCTGAGCCTGCTCCTGCTCGGCGAGCGCGCGGAGCGCGCGGCGGTGCGGCTGCTCGCGGTGATCGCGCTCGTGCTCGTCATGGACGTGGTGCTGGATCCGGGCGCCGTCGCGCTCGGCTTCTGGGCGTACGAGGGCGTCGCGAACGCGGGCGCGCTCGGCGTGCGCTCGGGGGCGGGCTTCTACGGCGTTCCGCTCTCGAACTACGCCGGTTGGGTCGTCTCCGCCACTGTCGCCGTCGTCGTGCTCGACGCCGCCTTCGACCGCGCGGCGCTGCGCGAACGACTCGCCGACTGCGAGTTCATGCTGGACGACATGGTGAGCTTCGTGCTGCTGTGGGGCGGGGTGAACCTGTGGTTCTGGAACTCCGTCGCCGCCGCGGTCGCGGTCGGCATCGGCGTCGGGCTGGCTCGGGCGGATCGGTTCGACGCGTCGCTGTTCAGGGAAGCGTTCTGAGGAGCGAGGTGTGGCTGACCCGCGAGCGACGGACCGACCGTCAGCGCGCGGGAACCCGGTCGCCGTGGCCGGCGCCCGAGCGGTTCGGCTCGCTGTCGCCGTACGGGACACAGGAGACGCGACGGAACACCGTTTCGGGGTCCTTACACCGGAACCACGCCCAACGCGTCTTGACGAACAGCTTCAGCTTGCGGTACGTGCTCAGCTCCGGCGTCGCCGAGAGCGTGTCGAAGCCGCGCTCGCGGATGAGCGCGTGGTGTTCGGCGTACAGCACCGACGCCAGCAACACGGCGAACTGGCAGTCCTCGGGGAGGTACTTGATGCCCGCGACGCCCTCCTTGTACAGCGATTCCGCGCGGCGTAGTTCGTGGCGCATCGCCGCCTCGACGTTCTCGTCGAACTCGAAGCGCTTGAGCTGCGCCTCGGTGACCCCGTACTCGCGCAGGGTCTCCCGCGGGAGATACACCCGGTCCAGCTCGACGATGTCCTCGCGCACGTCGCGCAGGAAGTTCGACAGCTGGAACGCGTCGCCCAGCGCCGTCGCGTGCGGGAGCGCGGCGTCGGGCTCGTCGGGGTCCATCACCGCCGTCATCATTCGACCCACCGCCGAGGCGGAGCCGTCCATGTACGCCTCGAGTTCCTCGTACGTCTCGTAGCGGTCGGTGTCGATGTCCGAGCGCATCGCGTCGATGAACGTCTCGACGTCCTCGTCGGCGATGCCGTGCTCGTCGCACAGTTCGGCGAACGCCGAGAGCACGGCGTCGTCGCTCTCCTCGCGGCCGAGCGCGGCGTCGCGGAGACGACCCAGCTCCCGGCGCTGTTCCTCGGGCGGCCCCGTCTCCGCGCCGTCGACGATCTCGTCGGCGACTCGGAAGAACGCGTACAGCACGTAGGTCGGCTCGCGCACCCGTTCGGGTAGCACCCGGGTCGCGAAGTGGAAGGTCTTGCCCGTGCGCTGTTGGATGCGCTTGCTCCGGGCGATCTGGTCGTCGTCTACCATCGTCGCCCCGGCGCAGCCCGCGCGCTGGTAGCACTGTCCCGTCCTCGCATCTGAGTAGAGATCCGTACGGCGGCCGACACCATAACAGTTGGTGCCGGCTCGGGCCTGCGGTTTTCGCTCCCGCGAGTGCCACTCTCGCGGGCGAAGCGATCATCCATAGAACGGGTCCGAACAGTCGAAGACGACGCCGTGCCGGGGACAGATGTACTCGCAGTGACGGTGCATCATCGAGTCCCCGCAGTAGGGGCACGGTCGCGTCCGTTTCACCGCCTCTTCGCCGTGGCTCATCGGTCGGACCTCGTGCTCCTCCGACAAAGCGGTTCGGAACCTCGGACGGCTCGGTCCCGAGGTCCGGAGCGGGACGGCCGCACGCGTTTTATCTCTGGGAGCCGTTGCGTAGTCGAATGGACGCCCGTCGCGCTCGCTCGTCCGGTCGCGTCACGCCCGCCGCCGAGCTCGCCGTCGCCGTCGCCTCCGGCGTCGCGGTCACGGCGGGGACGTTCCTCGTCGTCGGATTCTCCCCTCGGTGGGTCGTCGTCGGCATCGCCCAGACCGTGTTGCTCGCGCTTCCCGACGCGGCGCTGGCGGCCGGGATCCAAGGGTTCGGAAGCACGGCTCAGCCCTTGCTCGTCGCCGGGGCGGCCGGGCTCTCGGTGGCGCTGTTCGCGGCGCTCGCGTGGCTCGCCCGCCGGATCGGTCGGACCGCCGACAGGGAACGGGCGGAGGCCGTCTTCCTCGTCGGCACGCTCCAGGCGCTGGCGGCGTTCCTGCTGTCGGTCGCGCCGGTCGCCGCCGTCGTCGGCGGCGCGTTCGGCGCCGCGGTCGTGGGCCTCGCGGGCGGCGTCGCGACCGGAACGGGCGACGTGTCCCGGGCACGCCGCGGGCTGTTGCGCTCGGCGGGCGTCGCGGCGACGGCGGTGGGACTTGCGGGCGCCGGGCCGCTTGCGCGGGCAGTCGGTGGAGGAGGGAACGACTCCGACGGGACGGAACCGGTCGATCCCGACCCGCTCGTCGAGCGACTGCTCGCCGTCGCCGCGGACCGCTCGTTCGACCTCGCGGGCGCGGAGCCGCTCGTCTCGGAGTCGTTCTACGTGGTGGACAAGAACGCCGCGGACCCGCGGGTCGACCCCGAGACGTGGTCGCTCCGGGTCACCGGCGCCGTCGAGGAAGAGATCGAAGTCGACCTCGGCGCCGTCGAATCCAGATCCGCCGAGCATCGCTTCGTTACCCTCCGGTGCGTGGGCGACAAGGTGAACGGACGGAAGGCCGACACCGCAGTGTGGACAGGGATTCCCGTCGCCGACCTGCTCGAGGAAGCCGGCGTTCGTCCCGACAGCTGCTGTGTCATGTTGCGCGCCGCGGACGACTACTACGAGGAGTTCCCGCTGTCGGCGCTCAGGGAGGGACTGCTCGCGTACGGGATGAACGGGCGCCCGCTCCCGCGACAGCACGGCGCGCCGGTCCGAGCGCTGATCCCGGGTCACTGGGGGGAGATCAACGTGAAATGGCTCACGGAGATCGAGATCCTCGAGGAGGAGGCGACGGGCTACTGGGAGGAGCGCGGCTGGCACGGCACCGGCCCCGTCTCGACGGTGGCGAAGCTCCACCACGTCGAGACCGCCGACGGCACGGTCTCCGTCGGCGGCCACGCGTACGCGGGCACCCGCGGCGTTTCGGCCGTCGAGGTGTCGACCGACGGCGGCGACACCTGGTCGGAGGCGGACCTCACCGACCGCCTCCCGGGTCCGACGCCGGCCGACGCCGACCCCGACGACGCCGAGGCCGTCGGCGGCGCGGCCGGGGACGCCTGGCGCGGCTGGCGCTACGAGTACGAGGCCGACGACGAACACGAGGTCGTCGTCCGCGCCGTCGAGGCCGACGGCACCGTCCAGCCCGCCGCCGAGCGTGACCCGTATCCCCGAGGCGCCTCCGGACGCGCGAGCCGGACGGTCCGCCCCTGAGCGGCTCCGTTCCCGAACGGCTCCGTTCCCGAACGGATCCGTTCCGGGGCCTGTCCGCCGATCGGAGCCGTTATTAACCGAAATCGGTGTGTTAGTAATATGGCCGATCTGACTACCGACGGGACCGAGCGTCGTCGCAGGGCTCGGACCCGGCTGATCGGCGCCGCGAGCACGGCGGCGCTGGTGGCCGCGACCGCGTCCGCGCTCGCGACGGGGCGGACGAAGCTGTTCGCGATCGCGTGGATCGCGTTCGGGGCGATGGCCGCCGCCGGGTGGGTCGCCGGGCGGACGGCCGACACCCACGCCGGGACACTCGTGTGGGGATACGGGCTCGCCGCCGGCGCGATGATCACGAGCGCGGCCGTCTTCCTCCTGCCGCAGGCGATCGGCCAGCACGCCGCCTACGGCGGGTTCGGCGTCGCGCTCGGGCTGCTCGTCGGCTACGGCGCACACACGCTCGGCCACCGCCTCTCGCACATGGACCTCCCGCTGGACCGGTCGCTGGCGGAGCTGACCGCGCACGCCGTGAGCGCCGGCGCGATCATCGGCATCATCTACGGCAACATGCCGGACCTGGGGCTGCTGCTTGGGCTGTCGATCATCTCGCACAAGGGTCCCGCCGGCTACGCGGCCGTCCGCCGGTTCTCCGGTCGCGGCGGCGACTGGACGGCGATCCTGCTGCCGGCGGCCGGCGTCGGCGTCGCCGCGGTCGCCACGTCGTTTCTCGCGTTGCCCGCCTCGGGCGCGGTCCGGGGCGTCGTGTTCGGCTTCGCCACCGGCGTGTTCCTCCACGTCGCGATGGACTTCCTCCCGGAGTGTGAGATCGGGAGCGAGGTCCACGAGTCGCTGAGCCACGAGGGCGACGCACACACGCTGTTGGACCGGCTCCGTCTCCACGCCGTCGCCAGCACCGCGCTCGGGGGCCTGGCGGTGTTCGCCGGCTGGCTGGTCGTCGCCTAACCTCGACCCCGAGCTGCCGCTCGCGAGCCTTCGACGCCGAACTCCTCCACCTTCGAGCGTCGGTTCGAAACCGAGCGATGGGCCCCACTCATCCGGCGAGCGGATCCGGTCGCCTATCGTCCCGGATCCAGCAGTTCGATCGGGTGGGGCGGCTCGACGCCGAGCAGGTCGCCGATCTGGTCGGTACAGGAGGTGCCGCTGGCGACGACGTGGTCGGCGTCCGCGTCGCGGAGTTGGCCCGCGAGGGGTTCACCGACGTCCATCGAGAGGTCGTAGTACTGGGTCTTGTAGCCGAAACTGCCGGCCATGCCACAACACTCCACGTCGCTGGTCGTCACGTCGTAGCCACACTCCTCGAAGACCGCCACGGTGTGGGCCTCCAGCGACATGGTCCGTTGCTGGCAGTGGCTGTGATAGGCGACGCGCTCCTCGCCGTCGGCGACCGAGAGCGCGTCCGGGCTCCCACCGTTCTCTAACAGCCCGTACACGTACTCCAGCAGTTCGTAGCTGTGGTCCGCGAGTCGCCGGTGCGACTCGGGTTCGAGCAGGCGTTCGTAGTCGGTCGCGAACATGGCGAGGTCGCTGGGTTCGATCACCACGACGTCGCGGCCCTGTTCGAGGTGAGGCTCCAGTGCCTCGACGACGCCTTCGGCCTTGGCCCGGGCCGTGTCGATCATCCCCTGGGAGAGTGGGGGCCGTCCCGTCCCCGGCGCGGCCGGTACCTCGACCGCCACGCCCAGCGCTTCCAGCGCCCTGACGGCGGCTTTCCCGCGCTCGACGAGCATGTAGTTCGTGTAGACGTCGGGGTACAGCGCGACGCGGCGCTCCGGGTCGGCCGGCGTCGTCTCGTCACGCCTGTCGGCCCATTCGACGAGGGTCTCCCGCCGGAACGCGGGGAGCTCCCGGCGACGATCGACGCCGAGCGACTCCTCGAGCAGCCACCCTACCGGGCGGGAGCGGCCCAGCCAGTTCGACACCGGCGCGGTCGCGCTGCCGAGTTTCGCCAGCGTCTCGAAGTTCCCGAACACTCGCTTCTGGAGCGTGGGGCTCGACTCGTCTTCGGCGTCGGGGGTCAGCCCGTCGACGAGGAAGTCGAACCCGTCGTCGCCCGTCTCGTTGATCCGGTCGCGGACGACGGTGTTGATCCAGGGGATGTCGATCCCCACGGGACAGGCCTCGACACAGCGCGAGCAGCCGGTACAGAGGTCGTTGAACTCCGCGGCGGTGTCCAGGCCCTCGATACCGGCCTCCCAGCCGGTGGCGATGCCGCCGGAGTACGTCTCACCGCCGAAGGCGTGGCCGCCGACCGACTGGAAGTTCGCACAGGTGTTCGAACAGGCCGAACACCGGATGCAGTACAGCGTCTCCCGGAGGTCGTCGTCCTCGCGCATCGACAGGCGGCCGTTGTCGATGAGCACGAGATGGAACTCCCGATCGATCTCGCCGTCGGTGATCGGGGTGTCGGGGTCATCGAAGTCCACAGCGGGGGAATCGATCGGCGGCGTGAACAGCGAGATGTAGCTGGTGATGTCCTGGCCGGTCCCCGAACGACCGATCAGCTCGACGAACGGCCGAAGGTCCTCGACGGTCGGGATCACCTTCTCGACGCCCGCGACCGCGATGTGCGTATCCGGGACCGTGACGGTCTTGCGGGCGTTGCCCTCGCTGGTCACGAGCGCCATCGTCCCCGTCTCGGCGGCGAGGAAGTTGGCGCCCGTCATGCCCACGTCCGCCTCTTTGATCCGGGCCAGGAGCTTCTCGCGGGCGAACATCGTGAGCTCCTCGGCGGTTTCGAGCGGTTCGTCGGGATCGAAGCGCTCGTTGAACAGGTCGGCGATATCCTGGCGAGACTTGTGGATCGCGGGCGCGACGATGTGGCTCGGGGCCTCCTCGGCCACCTGGAGGACCCATTCGCCGAGGTCGGTCTCGACGACGTCGACGCCCTCGCGGTCGAGATGCTCGTTGACCTCGATCTCCTCGGACGTCATCGACTTGCTCTTGACCAGCCGATCGGCGTCCCGCTCGGCACAGACCTCGGCGACGTACTCGTTGGCGTCGGCGGCGTCGTCGGCGATGTAGACGGTCCCGCCGTTTTCCTCGATCGTCTCGGTCAGTTCGTCGATCAGCTCGGGCAGGCGCTCGATGGCGTCCTCCTTGATCGCGCGAGCCTCGTCCTTGAGCCCCTGATACTCCTCCAGGTCGGCGACCGAGTCGTAGCGCCCCCGATTGAACCCGCGGGTGTTCGTGGCGACGGCGTCGCCCTCCGTGTCCAGGAGGTGTCGGATCTGGGCGGCCTTGGCGGCCCGACTCTCGGAACTCATGTCACCACTACCGCGTGGACCTCCTTGGGTCCGTGTGCACCCTTGACGAGCGACCCCATGTCCGCCGTCGCGGAGGGGCCCGTCGCGACGATCGCCGACCCGCCGGTGTCACGGAACTGCTCGTCGAGCCACTCGAACGCCGTCTCCATGTCCGGGACGATGTCGTCCTCCCGGAGGACCACCACGTGCTCGTCCGGGAAGAGACTGACCGGCTCACCCCCGCCCGGCGTCGCTTCTAGGACGACGCTGCCGTAGTCGGCGACGGCCAACGACGCGGCGCTGACGCCGGTCACGGCCGCATCGAGTTCGGCAGGGGAGGGATCCGTTGGGACGGGTTCCGGAAGCGAACAGTCGTCCCACGGTAACGGGGCTCCGACGACGGGCGTCGTGATGACGGATTCGATCGTCCCGGGGAGCGATTCGGCGGTCGTCCGCGTCAGTTCGACGCCGTACTCGCCCGCGCTCTCGGCGAACCGGTCATACGTGTCAGATCGTGTCATCATCTGGGATCAGACTCCTCTCCGGCCCGGCCGGACCGGCCTGCCGTCGCGACGGTCCGACGACAGTCTGGAACGTATCTAGCATGAACAACGTGCAATCATATCTCTTACGGTCCCACCGGGTACGGTCTCCTGGAGCCGCCAGCAGCCACAGGTACACACGTCTGTAGTTCGTGGTCCGGACATCGAACGGGCCACCAAATACTTTTGAGGCTCGTGGACCAGACGTAGCGTACGATGGCGGTCCCTCCAGGGTCCGGCTCCGGGTCGCGGAGCGATTCCCGTGTCCCCGTCAGCGAGGTCCACGACGTGTTCGAACGGCGTGACGACCTCGCGCGTCCGGTGACAGCCAGCGACGTCATGGACGCGGTCGACTGCTCTCGCCGGACGGCACACAACAAGCTGAACGAACTCGTCGAGGAGGGGATCCTCGAGACGCGGAAGGTCGGTTCTCGAAGCCGGGTCTGGTGGACGCCGATCGACAACAGCGACCGGGAGGCGCACGGGGAGGACATACTCGGCCGCGGACCCGTCGAGGAAGTCGACCTCCCGGGGACGGGCGAGACGCTACAGGCGAGACGAGACGCACTGGTCGCCGCCTACGAGTATCTCCGTGTATACCCGGAAGCGAAGAAATCGGACTTCCTGAAGGAGGTCTTCCCGGACCACCCCGCAGGGTTCGAGACTGCGGAGGGATGGTGGAACGCCATTCAGCCGGCGCTGGCCGAGCTCCCCGGAGTCGATCCCCCGAAAGAACGGGGACACATCTGGCACTTTCTAGGCGGTTGATATCCTCCCCGCGCTACAGGGCAGGGGGTCCAGAGCGTCGGGAACGTACCCTTTCGACTTCCAGACCCGCTCCCGGATTCCGGACCGCGACCGCTGGTAAATAGATCCTTTTACCCGATAGCGTCATGCGTTCGGAGGAGCGCCGTACTGCCCCGAGCGAATGACAGAATAAACACACGATGTCGTCCACGGGGACGTGTACGCGACCGGAGCGGAGGGTCGTCGCTACTACGGCAGTTCGTACATGCCGACGGCCCCCGACGACCTCGATGTCGCGCCCGAGACCGACGCTCACCGGGATCGGGGGACGGGCGAGTCGGGCCACCGGCTGCTCGATCTCCCCCGGGTGCCGAAACTGGCCCACGTGGTCGGTCCGAGCGCGATACTGCCCCGAACGTGCCCAGATACACTCGTTCAGCCCATTCGAGAGCCTTCTGGGGATTCAGTCGAAGTGAACTGCGGGCACGTATCGAAGCGACTCGAACGAGAACAGTCGGACCGAGTGCTCGCGAAACACACGAATGAAAGGGAACATCACACCAGTGTAGGTGGCCCCAAAGAAGTGTACGGCTCTTCTGCCGAGTCCTGTACCGAACTGGGTGCGAAGCTAGTCGCTCACGACGTGACCCGACGGACCTGCCGGGAGATGGCCGCGGCGGCGATCAGCAACACGGCGAGGTTGAACGCGCCGTGGAACAGCGAGCGGTACTCCGCGGTGACCCACTGGTTGATCGTCCGGGAGACGGCGCCGTAGAACTGGATCCCCGAGACGAGCGCGAGCACGACCAGCGCGACGAGCACGAGGTAGTTCACGTATCTGACGACATCCCGCGAGCGACCGCCGTCGGGGTCGTTGGCGGGAGCGTCGCCGCCCGTCCCCGCCGACGTATCACCCGCGCGGCCCTCCGAAGGCGGGTCCGCGGCGGCGTCTGCACCGGCCGAGGCGTCGCGGGTCGACGCCGCCGGCTCGCTTCCACTCGGTTCGGTCGTCGTGGTGTCGTCGGTGTCATCGGTCATCGTCGAGTTCGCCTCCGTGCAAGCAGCGCGGCGCCGGCCAGCGCCACGACCGCGAGCGCCGGGCCGAACCCGGGCGTCGCCGTCGAGGTCTCCGTGCGGGCCGCCGCCTCGGTCGCTCGGTCGGCCGCTCCGTCGTCGCCGGCGAAGTCGCCGACCTCGAACTCCACCTCGCGGGTGGTCTCGTTCGCCGAGATGGTCTCGGTCGGGTCGAGGTTCGCCACCGAGCGGGCGGTGTCGACGAGCACGCCGTCGCGGTACACCGCCGCGTCGACGTAGTAGTTGTAGTCGCTCGGGACGGTCACCTCGGTCGTCGCGTCGGCGGTGCGGCCGGGGCCGATGCCGCCGACGGTCGTCGACTCGCGCCCGGCGACGAGGTTCGATTCGGCCTGCCGGACGATGACCTCGACGCGCAGGTCCTCGCTCGACGCCGCACCGCCGTTCGTCAGCGACGCCGCGACCGCCAGCGTGGTTCGATTCGCCCCCTGGTCGACGGACGCGACCGACACCGACAGCGGCGGGACCGCCTCGCTCTCGGTGAACCGGACCGCCGTGCCCAGCGCCTCCAGCCCGGAGACGCGCGTCCGGTCGCGGTCGACGACCTGTCCGTCGCGGAAGACGACCGTCTCGACGACGTAGCCGCCCTCGCGGGGCACCTCGATCGTCGCGTTCACCGGGACGCTTCGGTCCCCGGTCAGTTGGTCCAACGCGACCGTCCGCTCGGTCGTCAGGAGGCCGGACTCGGCGTCGTATGCGCGAAACCGTACGGAGACGTTGTCCGTGGGGTTGCCGCGGTGGCCGATCCGGGTGTGCAGCGTCAGCGTCGCCGTCGCGCCGTCGACCTCCCCGGGAGCGATCGCCGGCGACTCGGCGATGGTGACGTAACCGGGACGGGCCGGACCGTCCGCGGCCGGGTCTGCGAGGACGCCGGGGCCCGCGGCGACCCCGAGGAGGGCGACGAGCAGCACGGCGACCGCACCCGCGGTCAGCCGTCGTTCTCGTGACATGCGGCCGGCACTGCACGGCGGCGTCGTAAACCCTTTGTGCTGTGGGGTCGCCCGCTCCCACGCCGTCGGTAGGGTTATCAGCCTCGCCGTCGCGCCATTGCGCATGTTGTACGTCCTCGCGACGAACTCGGTGCGAACCAGCGACGTGTTGTGCGAGTATCTCCGCGACCGGCTGGCAGCCGGCGACGCGGTCCACGCGATCAACTCCCAGCACGGCGGCGACCAGTCGAGCGCCGCGGACGTCAGGGAGGGCGAGGAGGCTCTCGACGCTGTGACGGACGCGCTCGAGGGTGTCGACGGCGTGACGGTCGAAACACACCAGTTCGTGCGTGGCAACCCGCCGGCCGAGGACGTGCTCGCGTACGCCGACGACGTGGACGCCGACGAGTTCGTCATCGGCGTCCGAAACCGCTCGCCCACCGCGAAGGTCGTCTTCGGCAGCGTCGCACAGGACCTCCTTCTCGGATCGAACCTGCCGCTGCGCGTCGTCCCACAGGAAACTGTGTAGGGCCGAGGCTCGACCGTCCGTGGTGGACGTTCGCACAGTGGCGGACGATTCAAGCGTCGCCGCGGTCATCGCTGCGGTATGCCCGGTCCCGTGTTCCGTCGCGGCGAGTCGGTCGAGTTGCGAACGGTCGAGGAGGAAGACGCCGCGTTCCTCGCGTCGCTTGTCAACGATCCGCGGGTTCGCGCCGGGACCGCGATGACGGCGCCGATGGGCGAAGGCGACGAGCGCGAGTGGATCGAGTCGGCGGGCGACGACGGCGGGGTGCACCTCCTCGCGTGCGTCGACGGCGAGCCCGTCGGGATCGCCGGCCTGAACGCACCGAACGAGTCGTTCGGCAGCGTCGAACTCGGGTACCAGTTCGCGCCCGACAGCTGGGGCAACGGCTACGCCACCGACGCCGCCCGCGAACTGTGCGCGTACGCCTTCGAGACGCGTCGGTTCCACAAGGTGTACGCCAACGTCTACGAGACGAATCCCGCCTCCGCGCGGGTGTTGGAGAAGGTGGGCTTCGTCGAGGAGGGGCGTCACCGCGAGGAGGCGTTCGTCGACGGCGAGCACGTCGACATCAGGCGGTTCGGCCTGCTCGCCGACGAGCGGGCCGAGGAACGGTGACTACTCCAACAGCTCCTCGGCGAGCATCGGCACGAACGTCCCCACGTCGGTGACCATCCCGACGGCCTGGGCGGAGCCGCGGTCGAGCAGTTGCGTAACCGTGGCGGGGTTGATGTCGACGCAGACGGTGCGCGTCGTCGACGGGAGGCAGTTCCCCACGGCGACGGAGTGCAACAGCGACGACAGCATGAGCACCAAGTCGGCGTCGCGGGCCTGTTCGCGGATGGCGTTTTGCGCCTCGACGGCGTCGGTGATCGTGTCCGGGAGCGGGCCGTCGTCGCGGATGGAGCCCGCGAGCACGAAGTCGCGGTCGTTGGCGACGCACTCGTACATGACGCCCTCCGTGATCAGCCCGTCCTCGACGGCGGCCTCGATCCCGCCCGCGCGGATCACCTCGCTGATCGTGTAGATGTGGTGTTTGTGCCCCTTTCGCGGGTGCTCCATCGTCTCCACGTCCATCCCGAGACTGGTGCCGTACATCGACCGCTCCATGTCGTGGACGGCGAAGCCGTTGCCCGCTGAGACGGCGTCGACGTATCCCTCGCGCACGAGCCGCGCGAGCGCGGGGCCGCCCCCGGCGTGGATCACCGCCGGGCCGGCGACGCACAGGACGTTCCCGCCCTGGGCTTTCGTCTCGGCGATCGCCTCGGCGATGTCGCGGATGAGCGACGCGGAGGGGCGCTCCGCGGAGACGCCGCCCTGCATGAAGCCGAACGGCCCCGACGCGTCGCGGGGGCGCTCGGGCGGCTTCACCCGGATGCCGGCGTCGCCGGTGACGACGAGATCGTCGGCCTCGATGCCGTTGAGCACCTTCGTCTCGGCGGTGACCGCGTCGCCGCCGCGGTCCACGACGATCGCACAGTCCATCTCGATGTCGTCGACCCCGACCCACTCGCCGTCGATCCGAACGTCGGTAGGGTGGTTGGTCGTCGAGTAGAAGCCGTCGGGGACGACGTTGTCCGCGGGCGCCGGCGTCAGCGTCGCGTCCGTCGGCGCCGCGAGCGTCGCGCCCGACTGGTGCAGTTCGTGGAGGATCGGGTTCAAGCTCTCCTCGTCGTCGGCGATCACGCGCATCCGACAGTACGACTCCTTGGTCTTGGTCGTCCCGACCTCGAACTCCTCGATGTCGAACTCGCCGCCGAGGTCCATCACGACGGTGAACGCGCGCTCCATGAGGCCGGAGTCGATGATGTGGCCCTCCAGTTCGACCACGTCGCTGACAGTCATACCGTCCGTGTGCCCCGCGCCGCTGAAAAACTACCCGTAACCGCGGTATCGGCCGTGATCGAGGGTCGCCGCGCTCGACTG
Source organism: Halobaculum rubrum (assembly GCF_019880225.1). Lineage (NCBI taxonomy): Archaea > Methanobacteriati > Methanobacteriota > Halobacteria > Halobacteriales > Haloferacaceae > Halobaculum > Halobaculum rubrum. Next base: position 457,832 of record NZ_CP082284.1, on the reverse strand, counting down.
CTCGGTCGGCGCGTCACCTGCCTAGATCAGGAGGCCCTTGAGCGCGTTCAGAACGCCCCAGGTGACCTGTGCGACGACGTTCCCGCGCTCGCCCTTGATGACGATGTCGTCGTTCCTGACCGCGTCGGCGAAGCGGTTCGCCGCCTGCTCGCCGCCCTCGGCGTCGGCGATGTTCGACATCGTTTCGCGGTCGGTCTCCATCCGGAGCGTCGCGTCGTCGTGTGCCGACTCGCGGAGGTCGACGACCGTCCCGTCGCCGGTCATCCGGAACGAGTAGACCGCGGTTTCGCCGCCGTCGCTCACGTAGAGGTTCACGCGCTTGTTCTCGATCTGACCCGCCAGCGGACCGAGATCGAGCCCGCCGCTGGCGTCGTTGTACAGGTCGAAGCCCGTCTCGAGCTGTGTGAACACCTCGCCGGACCACGATGGGCGGTCCGGCTGTGCGGCGACGGGCGCGATCGCGACCGACACGACGAGGAGCGTTGCGACTGCGAGGGCGAGCGATCTCGTGAACATACCCGGTAGAGGTCGTCCGTGGAGATAAATACGTAGTACGGACCGGATGGTATTCGGATACGATCGGCCGGCACGACCACCCCCCGGCCGGATCGGTCGCCTACCGTCGCTCGAAGGCGGCGTCGAGGAACGCCACCTCGTGGGCGAGCACTTCGGTGAACCGCTCGGCCCAGGCGTCGAAGTGGTCCATCGGGAGCGCGACGAGCGAGGAGTCTGGAAGTTCGTCGGCCAGTCGGTCGGCGTACTTGTAGGGGACGACCCGATCCTCCGTGCCGGCGACGACGAGGGCCGGACACGTCACCGCCGACGCGTCGGTAACGGGGCGGTACCGCGGGAGCGCCAGCAGCGTCCGCGCGCGAGTGTCGTTCTGCCACGTGGAGTCGCGGGGGATCAGCGCGGCGTAGCCGTCGAGCGCGCCGGGTTCGTTCAGCGCCGCGAACTCTCCGGGGCGACCGTACACCTTCGCCTCGTGGCTCCGGCCGACGAGTCCGGCGAGACGGTCGCGAACGCCCGCCGCGGTCGCGCGAAGCAGGTATCGCGGCGACTTGCTCCGCAGCAGCGACCGGCCGTCGGCGAACGGCGTCCGCGCGACGACCGCGTCAACGTCGTACCGCTCGGCGGCGACGCTGACTACGTGGCCGCCGCCCAGCGAGACGCCCCACAGCGCGATCCCGTCGCCGAGGTCGTCGACGCCGCGGACGCGGTCGACGGCCGCCTCCCAGTCGACGATCTGGCGGGTCGGGAGCACCAGCGGCTCGCCCTCGGAGGCGCCGAAGCCGCGGTAGTCGAACGCGAACGCCGCATAGCCCACGTCCGCGAGGTGTTCGGCCAGCCGATCGAGCCCGAAGTCGGCCTCGGCGGCGAAGCCGTGGCCGAGCACGACCGTGTCGGGGTCGTCTACGTCGCGCGGGCGGTACAGCGTCCCGACGCAGTCGTCGCCGTCGACGGTGAACGTGAGCCGACGCGTGGCGAAGCGCTCGCGGGAGGGGCGCTCCCCGCGCACGCGCCGCGCCGGCGGCCGGTCGGGGGTCGCCAGCGGGGCGCTCACTGACTCCCTCCGTCGCCGGCCGGCCGGCCGGGCTCGTCGTCCGCGACGACGATCGCGTGCGGAGCGTCGGCATCGCGATCGACTTCGGGGTCCGTCTCGACGGTGTCGAGCACGCGCGCGGAGAACTCCTCCTCGGAGATCCGGTAGCCCGTCAGTTCGTCGAGCCATTCGGCCTCGACGTGCCACGTCGCCTGCACGTCGTTCTCGAAGCGCAGCGAGGTGGCGTCAACGCGCAGGGGTTCGAGATCGCCGTCCTCGACGAGGTCGATCACCGTGTTACAGACGCGTCCCATCTCGCCGTGTGCCGGACGCTCCGCGGGAAGCGTCGTCGTGTAGGCGACGGCGACGCGCTCCGGCGAGAGACGAACGTCAGCGACGTCGATGCCGTCGGCTCGCAGCTCCCGGGCCAGCGCCGACTCGTCGGTTGTCATACCTGCGGCTACACTCGGGGGCGACTTACTGGTTCCGGGCACTGGGGGCCGTCGGACGCGACGTCGTAGAACGGGACGGATGGAACGGAGGAGTGGGAGTCCATGTCAGAGGCACTGTGGTCCTCCGTTCCAACGCAAACGATCGATCGTCTCACAGCGACTTAACGACTTGGTGAAACACCGTTCACTACGTGTGTGAGGCCGGACAAGAGGTGAATCCCAGTACACTCGATCGATCTGATATGACGAGCGGAACACGTATCCGTTCCCATGTAACAGTACAGACAGATGGACGACGACGCGTCGCGGCGGACGTTCGAGTTGTTGGCGAACGAGACGCGGCTCGGGATCATTTCGGCGCTCGGCGAGGCCAGCGGGGAGGGCGGGTACGCGACGCTGGCGTTCTCGGAGTTACAGGCGGCGACGGGGGTCGAAGATAACGGGCAGTTCAACTACCACCTGCAGAAGCTCGTCGACGAGTTCGTCGAGGAGCGCGAGGGCGGGTACGCGCTGACGCTCGCGGGGATCCGGGCGTATCAGGCGATCCTGGCTCGTGTGCGGTCGGAATCGCTGTCGATCGACCCGTTCGAGATCGATGGTACGTGCCGCTGTGGTGAGCCCCGACACGCGTGGTATGAGGATTCCAGAGGCCACATCGGCTGTCTCTCGTGTGGTGACCTCGAATTCAGGTACCCTGTTGCGCCCAACGCTATCGACGAATCGGAACCTGATACGCTTCTGAACGCTCTCAATAGAAAACTGACTCGTGATTACCTTTCCATGTTCAACGGTATCTGTCCGTACTGTACGGGGAGATCGACCGTTCGATTGGCCGAGTCCGAGGAATTCTACGACGAGGTCGGTATGACCTCGACCCCAGTCAACGTACACGCCGCATGTGAGTCATGCGCGTGGTTCCTCTACGCGAACATCGCGGCCGTGTTGATACTTTCGCCGCCGGTGTATTCCTTCATCGAAGAGCGTGGGATCGACATGTGGAACGAGTACATCTGGCAGGAGATTCTGGATCACGAGGTGACTGACATTCAGTGGGAGCCACAGAGGGTGGAGGGTACGTTTTCTCTCGCGGGCGACGAACTGCGATACGTGCTCGATGCCGACTTTCGTCTACGCGACTACGAGATCGTCACCGACGAATAGTACATTCGCTGGGATTAGACCGTATCCATCCCCAACCGCTCGAACACGAACCCCCACCGCTCGCTGTTCTCGCGCACCTGCATCGACGTTGGCTTGCCGACGCCGTGGCCGGCGTCGTCCTCGACACGGAGGACCACCGGCTCGTCGCCGGTGTTGCGCTCCTGAACGAGCGCGGTCATCTTTCGCGCGTGGCTCGGGTGGACGCGCGTGTCGCCGAGCGCGGTCGTGAACATCGTCGCGGGGTAGTCGGCCTCGGGGGCGTTGTGGTACGGCGAGTACTCGCGGATGTACGCGAACGCCTCCGGGTCCTCCTCGGGGTGGCCGTACTCCGTCGTCCACGACGCTCCGAGCAGGAAGCGGTGGAACCGGAGCATATCGAGCAGCGGCACGTGACACAGCGCGGCCGCCCAGCGCTCGGGCCGCTGGGTGATCAGCGCGCCGACGAGCAGCCCGCCGTTGGAGCCGCCGACGACGCCGATGCGGTCGGGGTCGGCCCAGCCGGCCTCGGCGATGCCGTCGGCGACCGCGAGCGCGTCGTCGAACACGCGCTGTTTGTTCCCCCGGCGACCGGCCTCGTGCCACGGCTCGCCGTACTCGGTGCCCCCGCGCAGCGTCGCGAGCACGAACACGCCGCCGGCGGCGAGGAACGGCAGGCGGAAGCGGTCGAACGTCGGCGTGCGGTTCACCCGGAAGCCGCCGTAGCCGGAGAGCAGCACGGGGTTGTCGCCGTCGGGCGCCACGTCGCTCCGGCGGACGACGAACGCCGGCACGTCGGTGCCGTCGGCCGACTCGAACCACTCCTGGCTCACCTCGATGTCGAACTCGACCGTGGTCGACTGCCGACACAGCGTCTCGGTCGTCCCGTCGTCGAGGTCGACGCGGCGGACCGCGGGCGGCTCGGCGAACGACTGGACCGTCAGGTACGCCTCGGGCTCGTCGCCGGCGCCGTGGACGCCCGCGACCGTCGGGAACGCCGGGAGCTCGACCGTCCGCTCGCGCTCGCCGTCGGCGTCGAGGACCGCGAGCTCGGAGCTGGCGTCGCGGTGATAGTGGGCGAGGATCCGCTCGTCCGCAAGTTCGATCCCGCGGAGGACGGCGTCCGTCTCGGGGATCAGTTCGTCGTACGCGCCGGGCTCGCCCGCCTCGCCGGCGAGGGCGGCGTCCAGCGGCGCGGCGAGGACACGCGAGAAGTCGGCGTCGTGGTCGGTCGCGAGCAACAGTCGGTCGCGGTCGCCGTCGATCGTCGGCGTGAACACGGCGTCGACGCCGGTGAGCACCGATCGAAGCTCGGCCTCGGTGGGGTCGCCGCGATAGCCGTACACGTCCGAGCGCTCCCACCCCTCGACGTAGCCGGCGACCAGCGCGTCGCCGTCGGTTGCGAGCGTCGGCCACGTGGTCTCACCGACATCGTCGGCGACGACGTGATCGTCGGCGGGGGACGCGTGAGAGCCGAACTCGTGATAGCGGATCGCCTTGTCGAGTTGGCCGTCGGCTCGGCCGCCCCCGTCGGCGTCGGAGTTCTCGTCGTCGCCGGCCGCGCCGGTGGTGACGTAGTAGAAGCCGCGGGGGGTGGCTGCTCGGTCGTCGGTTCCTTCGCCGTCCGCCTCCACCCACGCGAACCCGTTCTCCTGGGTACGCCCGGCGCCCTCGACCGTCTCGACGACCTCGGCGGTCGCCACGTCGACGATCCGAACGTCGTACTGCTCGTCGCCCCCCTCGGCGACGCCGTACGCGATGCACGCGCCCTCTGGACCGGGGACGAACCAGTCCATCGAGACCGTCCCGTCGCCGGCCCACTCGTTCGGGTCGACGAGGACGGTCCCCTCGTCGGTGCCGACGGCGTCCGGGTCGTCGTACGCGTAGAGCACGGGCTGTTCGTCGTCCGGGTGCGTCACCTCCTGAAACAGGCGGTCGCCGGCGGGCGTGACGGGGCCGTACTGGCCGACGCGCCCGAGCGACTCGAACCGCTCGGCCAGCGCCTCGCGGTGCGGGGTATCGAGGACAGTCTCGGCGTACTCGTTCTGTGCGTCGGTCCACTCGCTGACTTCGGCGTCGTCGCCCTCAAGCCAGCGGTACGGGTCCGTGATCGACTCGCCGTGAAGCTCGTCGGTGACGGGTCGCCGCGGCGTCTCGGGAGGGTGGCCCGAACCGGAGGCGTCCGTGTCGGTCATCGATCGCAACTCCGGGCGTCATCGGAAGTAGCTGCCCCTCGGCGGAGCGATTGCCGGGATCGGGGTCGGACCCGGACCCGCGCCGGTCCGGGTCCGGGGTCGCAGTTGTCTTCGGTGGAGACGGTGCTCGCCGACGGCTAGCGGCCGAACAGCCGGTCGAGGATCCCGCGGTCGCTGGGTCGCTCGGCCAGGAGCACCGACGCGTCCACCTCGTTCACCACGTCGAGCGCGAGCGTCCCCGAGACCAGCCGCGAGAGCATCCCGCGCTCGGTGGCGCCGATGACGACCAGCGAGCAGTCCTCGCTTTGGCGTCGGATCGCCGCCTCCACGTCGCCGGACTCGATGACCTGCTCGGCGTCAGCGAGGTCGTGCTCGTCGGCCCAACTCGCGAGGAACGTCTCGCCCTCTTCCACGTCGTCGTTGACGTGGAGCAGCCGGACCTGCGAGCCGTACGCGTCCCGTAGGGAGCCCGCGATCTCCGCAGACAGGTCCGAGTCCGGGCCGCCCGCGGTCGGGACGAGCACGCGCTCGGGGTCGAAGTCGCGGTCCTTGAGGACGAGGAAGTCACACGGCAGGTCCCGCGTGAGCTCGTCGACGCGTCCCTCGACGCGGCCGGGGGAGCCGTGGCCCTCCGGCCCCCAGCCCATCACGACGAGGTCGGCGTCGTGAGTGCGGGCGGCGTCGAACACCTCCTCGAACGAGCGGTGGGAGACGATGGTGCTCGTCTCGACCGGGACGCCCAGCTCCTCGGCGTCGAGGCGTGCACGTTCGAGCAGTTCGTCGCTCCCCTCGTCGAACTTGCGGACGTTGTCCGCGGCGTACTCCAGAGAGGTCTGGTCGGGAACTGAGACGATGTGGACGGCGTCGACGGTTCCGCCGCGCTGCCGGGCGATCCGCGCGGCGAGTTCGATGAGCGCGCCCTCGGTGGCGGGGTTCGCCAGCGGCACCATCACGCGGTACTCCCCGCCGTCGGGGGCGACTGCGTCCGCCGCGTCGACGGCGGCGTCCGGCATCGCGTCGGACTGCGAGCGGATGTAGTCCGCGAGCGCGCCCTCGCTGGTCGTGCGCGAGCGGGCGTAGCCGAAGTACCACACCAGCGCGAACGCGACGAAGGCGCCGCCGATGAGCACGACCGTCGGCTCGATGAAGACGATGAGCGCGAGCGAGACGATCGCGCCGAGCACCGGTACGGCCGGGTAGAGGGGCACGGTGTAGCTCGGCTCGTACCCCTCGACGTTCGCCTCGCGGAACACGATCAGCGCGACGTTGAGCAGCGCGTAGATGACGAGGTGGAGCACCGACCCGAGCGTCGCGAGCGTGTTCACGTCCGCGAGGACGATGAACAGGAGGATGAGCAGGCCTGTGACGGCGATCGAACGGTACGGAGTTCCGAACCGCGGGTGGATCTCGTTGAGGTCCGGGGAGACGAGCCGATCCCGGCCCATCGCGAAGTTGATCCGCGATGACGCGAGGATCGATGCGTTCGCGCTGGAGGCGGTCGCAAGCAGCCCGCCGATCAGCATCGCGATCGCCCCCGCGGGCCCGAGAACGATCCGCGCCACCTCGACGACCGCGATCTGGCCGTCCGGGATGTTCGCGATGAACCCCTGCTCGACGGCGGCGCTCATCACGATGAGCACGAGCGCGTAGATGACGGTCACGATGACAACCGAGCCGATGACGGCCCGCGGGAGGTTCCGCCCGGGGTCTTTGATCTCCTCGGCGACGGAGGTGATCTGGACGAACCCGAGGTAGGAGACGAAGATGAGCCCGGTCGTCGTGAGCATCGGCCCGAAGCCGGTCCCCTCCGCGATGTTCGCGGGGTCCGCGCGGAGCGTGCCCGCGATCGTGAACACCGTCAGAATGATCACCAGGAGCACGACGATCACGTTCTGGAGGCGCCCGGTCTCCTTGGCGCCGACGTAGTTGATCAGGACGAACAGCGCCGCGCCCGTGAGCGCGACGGCCTTGACGCCGACGGGGATCGCGATCCCGACGAACGGGATCGCTATCGACCCGCCGGAGATGTTGACGACGTACTCGCCGAACCCGACCATGTAGAACGCCGAGGCGAACGCCAGCCCCATCCAGTTGGCCCACCCGGCGACGGAGCCGAACATCGGACCGAGCGCCTGATTCACGTAGTAGTAGGCACCCCCCGACACCGGCATCGCCGTCCCCAACTCGGAGGCTGAGAAGGCCGTCAGGATCGCGATGGCGCCGCCGAGCACGAACGAGATCACGGCAAAAGACCCGGCCTCGCTGATCGCGACGCCCGGGAGGACGAAGATCCCCGCGCCGATCATGGTCCCGACGCCGATGGTCAGTGCCGCGAGCGGACCGAGGTCCTTCGCGAGTTCCTCGTCGCCGCTCATTCGTCCACCGGCGACTCGTCGGTGTGGTCGACCGGTCGCGGCAGGCTCACCACGGGCCGGTCGGCGCCGGTCACCAGGCGCAGCGAGATGTCGCCGGTGAGCATCCGGACGAAGCGGCCGCCGTCGCGCGGCGTGAACACGATCGCCGTCGCATCAACGTCGGCGGCGACCGACAGGATAGCGTCGAGGATGTCGGTGTCGTAGACGATCTCGCGGTCGACAGTCACGTTCGGCAGCGCGGCGTCGAAGGTGTCGAACGCCTCTCGGGCGGCCGCCTCGCGCTGCTCGACGCCGGCCTTATCGGGGGCGCCGCCGGCCTTTTCGACGACGTACACGAGCGTCACGTCGCCCACTTCGGCATCGTGGGCGGCGATCGCGGCGGCCGTGGCCGACGCATCCGCGTCGGAGGCGACGGGGACGACGACCCGCGAGAGCAGGTCGCTCATCGGCCGATACCTCCGTCGGGGGTGTTGCGTTCGGCGAGGTTGTCGCGACGACCGGGCGGTCGGGACGGATCGTTCGCGCCGCTGGTGCGTCTGTCGGTCATATTCGGTCGGTCGGACCAGATCGGTGTAAACGCTTCCCCTTGCGGCCGTGAGTGGCGGTTCCACGTGCCGGAGCGATCAGTCCGCGGCTGTGCAGGCCAGTTCGAGCCCGCGGCACGGTTCGAGCGGCGGATCGATTCGAGCAGGGGGTCGACTTACCGGACGTCCTCCTCGCGCTTTAGCGCGGGGAGGATATCAACGGACGTCCTCCAGCGACACGGCCGTGTCGGTGTCGACGGTGATCCACGTCGTCTCCAGGCGCTCCGGGTCGTAGACGGTCACCGAACTCGGGTCCGAGCCGTCGTCGAAGAGGTACCGGAGCCCGAACTCGGGGAGGTTCTCGAGGGCGTCCGGCTCCCGGAGCTTCGGTAGATCGTCGCTCGCGTGCATGCGAAACCGTTGCACGTTCGAGTATATCACAGTGCGGCTCGAATTATCGAGCCTGAGAGTCCGGTCCGTGGTATTCCCTCGCGTCTCCACCCGAACCGGCGACTGGAGGACCGCGGGTACCGCGTCGGATCGGAGCGCTCGCTCGACCCGTTAGTTCCCGTTCGGGGTCCCGGTCGCAGTGCCGTTCGGGGTCCCGGTCGCAGTGCCGTTCGGAGTTCCAGTTTCGGTGCCGTTCTCGTCGTCCCCCTCTTCGGCTTCTTCACCGTTCTCGGCCTCGTCTTCCTCCTCCTCGTCGTCCTCGGCGATGAGCGGACCGACGGCCGCGAGCACGTCCGACTGAGCGGCCGGGTCGTCGACAGCGTCCGGGTACGGGTCGCCGCCGCCGGCGGCGGTCACGACGGCCGCGTGCCGGGCCTCGACGCTGTGGACGCCGAGCGCGGTACGCAGGAGGTCCGGGCTCTCGATCGCGGGTGCCGCGCCCGCGTACGCGGCGACGCCCGTGTTCTCCAGCGTCGACGCGAGCGACATGAACCCGGCGACGTCCTCGACGCCGAAGTCGTACTCCGCCTCCTCGACGGGCGTCCCGCCGAGCAGATCGATCACCTGCGTGAGCAGGTCGACGTGGGCCGCCTCCTGTTCGCCGATCGTCTCCAGGTTCCCGTACAGCACCTCCGCGTCCGCCTCGGTGGAGACGATCGTCGCGTCCGACTCGAGGAGGTCCCCCGCGTCGAACGTCTCGAGCCCCATCCCGTAGAACGCGCTCTCCAGGTGCTCGAGCGTGAGCGCGTAGTTCAACACGTCCACGTCGGTTCCCGCCTCGTCGTCGAACAGCGGCCCCTCGGCCTCCTCGGGGTCCCCCTCGTCGTCCTCCTGTGCCAGCGAGAGGCCCGCACCGCCGCCGAGCGTCAACAGCGCGCCGCCGGCGATCGCCGAGCGACTGAGGAACCGCCTGCGGGACCCGCCGTCGTCGCTGTTCTCCGCCGTCTCGATACTCTCCACCCGTTCGTCCATGTCGTAGTCGTTTGCTGTCATCGTGGTACGCGTCGGGAGAACCCGACGAACGGTACTTCCGCGCGCCGACGGTTTGTTACGCACAACGGTGGCGCACGTAGCCCCACCGTACGGACTGGGCTCCGAACGTCCCCGTCCGGAACGCCACCCATACACGAAGTACAGTGGACCTACACTGAGTCGGCCCCGAACGGGTGTCGATGTGACCCACCGGACGCCACTGCGGCTGTCCGCTGCAAGCCAAGGAGCACACGGCGCCGCCGATCTCCGGTCGTCGTCGGGCGAACTGATCCGCGTAGGAGCCGCTTGTGGCCCCCGTCACACCGAGGACGTATGCGTCCTGCCCGGAAACTCACGGAACTCTTCACGGCGCCGAGGAATTCACTCTCGTCTGTCACAACAACTCCCGAGGGTGCGCTCTCGTCGCGCGAGCACGGGTCCGTCCCCGACCGTCTCCGCGCCACTCGTGTGGCGGACGACCACTGTCGATATGTGCAAGCGGGTCCAAGCCGTCCTATGGCGCCATCGCACGTTCTCGTCCCGCTCGACGGGTCACCGCTGGCTGACGACGCATTCGGACAGGCGCTCGAACAGTTCGACTGTCGGCTGACAGTCCTGAACGTGGTGACGCCGATCGACGCGGGGATGAGCGAGGGTGGGGTCCTCGAACCCGGCGAGGATCGTCGCGAGCGCGCACGGGACCGGGCCGATCGCGTCGTCGAACGGGCGAAGGAACGGGCCGACGAGGTCGACCGGCCGATCGACACGGCGGTGGAAACCGGCGATCCGGCCGAGGCCATCCTCGAGTACGTCGACGCCCACGACGTCGACCACGTCGTGATGGGAGGACACGGCGGCGAACGGAGCGGTATCGCCCGCCGGCTGCTCGGAACCGTGGCGACGAGCGTCGTCGGGGAAGCCCCCGTGACGGTGACCGTCGTCCGCTGATCCGGCTCGGCTTACCCACCGAGCACCGCGGCGAAGGCCTTGTACAGTCCGAACCCGATCGCGATCGAGGCGGTGAGCGTGATGAGCCAGAACGCGAGCGTCACGCCGATCTTCCGGCGAGAGACGCCGGCCGAACCGCCCGCGAGCCCGCCGCCGATGACGCCGGAGATGATGATGTTGTTGAACGAGATGGGGATCCCCAGCGCGATGGCGACTTGTGCGATGATGAATCCGGGGACCAGCGCGGCAATAGAGCGCCTGACACCCAGCTGTGCGTACTCGCGGGAGGTCGCCTGGAGCAGCTTGGGCGCACCCATCCACGCGCCCGCGAGGATGCCGGTCGCGCCCAACGTCAACAGGACGATACCGGGGAGCCCGAGCTCGGCCCGATAGAGGTTCTCGAGCGGGCCGGTCGCCAGCCCGACCTGACTGCCGCCGCTGGAGAAGGCGACGACGCTCCCGAGGATGAGCAGGAACGTCCGGATGCCGTCCTCGGTCGACGCTTGGGTCCGGCGACGGATGAGCCGAAAGCCCGCCGCGGCGGCCGCGATCGTCACGAGCACCGCGAGCGGGTCGATCCCGGCGACTGTCGGCGTCTCGACCTGTCGCGCGATGAACCCCGCGATGGAGCTCTGGGTCGCCTCCGGCGGCGAGGGGATGACCCCCAGTTGGACGTTTGCGACGATGCCGCCGACGACCGCCGCGAGCAACGGGACCCCGACGGTCTCGGGGATATCGTCGCGTCGGAGGAGGGTGGCGGTGAGATAGGCGAGCCCGCCCGAAACGGGGGGGACGAGCACCCAGAAGATCGCGATGCGACGGTACGTGTCGACCGCGGGGTCGCCGCCGAGCGAGAGTCCGACGCCGACCATCGCCCCGGTCGTCGCGAACGCCGCCGGCACCGGGTAGCCGCTGTAGACGCCGAATATCATGAACCCGGTTGCGGTCAGCAGGCCCGCCGTCGCAGCCAGCGACGTTATCTGGACGCCGTTGATGAGCCCCGCCCCGACCGTCTCGGAGATCGCCCCGCCCTGGGTGAGTGCGCCCAGCGCCGCGAGGATGCCGATGAGAAAGGCCGCCCGCATCGTCGAGACGGCGTTGGCACCGATCGCCGGGGCGAACGGCGGCGAGTTGCTGTTCGCGCCGAGCGCCCACGCCGTGGCGAGGCTGGTGAGCGTTGCCAGCACGACGAGCGCCCAGAAGACGAGTCCCGCCACGCTCAGCGCCCTCCACGAACGGGGATACCGGCCATGTCGACCACTTTGACAGACGAGGTGATTAAACGTTCGTCCGACGAGCAGCCGACGGATCCGCACCGGTTCCCGAGCCCCGTCTCAGGCTCCCGGAACGACTCGCCCGGCGCGGACACCGAGGGAGCGATCGCCTCACAGCAGCAGAGCGAACAGAAGGTACGACCCGACGACCGAGAGCGACGGCGTGATGATCCAGAGCGCGACGATCCGGGTCGTCGCCGCCGGGTCGAACAGGGTCTCGGCAGTCAGTTCCTCGATGTCCTCCTCGCCGATCGGGGGGACTGTCGGCGACCCGTCGCCCTGGTCCGCCGGTTCCGTTTCCGGGGTCTCTCCGGCCGCGAGGTCGCCGACAGTCGGGCCCGCCGGTTCCGCGTCTCCGGTCGACGGCGCTGCGAGCGCACCGGTCGTAAGCCCCGGTCCCGGCTGCGTCTCGGACGGCGGCGTGGCGAGCTCCGCGAGCGTGACCGCGCGACTCGCCCGTCCCCATCCCAAGCCGATGATGCAGCAGGTCGTGCTGACCGCGAGGCTCGCCGGAATGCCGAAATACGAGAGGACGGTGATGATCGTCGCACCCACCGTGGAGACGATCAGGGCCGCCAGAATGGGGAGGTCGGTGATGCCGTCGCCGACCGTCGCGAGGGTGCGCCTCGCGATCGTGAACCCGCCGAGGCTGATGGCGGCGACGGCGAGGAGCACGCCCTGGTCGATACTCACTGCGCCGTTGCCCACGAGCGGGGCGATCGCGTTCGCTGCGTTCGAGGCGCCCGCGCTGAATCCCATGTAACAGGCGATCCCGAGCACCAACGCCGACCCGACGAGGTCACGCGGCGACGCGTTCGTGTTGAATCGGAGGCCGGGGATCCGGCCCGAGCGGTCGATCTGTAGCAACTGCCGCTCGAGGCGCGTAAACGACAGCCGGGCGTCGAGTTGCGGATAGACGTACCGGCCGATCACGGCGCCGATCCCGAGTCCGATGAGCGGAGCCACGATCCACGCCGAGACGATGGTGAACATCAACGCCTCGTTGAGCGACCCCGTCGCGAGCCCGAGTCCCACGATCGCCCCCACGGCCGTCATCGAGGTCGAGGCGGGGACGCCGTAGACGTTCGAAACCAGCAGCGAGAGCCCGGTGAAAAACAGGACGCCGACGCCGGCCACCGGGGTGAACTGTGCGGCCGGGACGATCCCTTCGCTCATCGTCACGATCACGTTGCGCCCGACGGTCCACGCTCCGAGAAATGCGAACACGCTAAACAGTGCCGCCGCCGTCGCCTTTCTGACCAGTTTGCTCCCCACCGCCGGCCCGAACGCGACGCCAGTCGACGAGCCGCCGATGTTGAACCCCACGAACGCGGCGACGAGGAGTCCGATGACCACGAGTGTTGAGACCATGGAGTCGGTTCTATGCCCACCGTGTTCGCGGTCACGTATAATGGCCGTTCATCTCCACAGTCCGTGGGGCAGGCCGTCGACATCCGACCACTGGAGCGCCGATCGGCGCGATTTCGGGCCACCGGTCGTTTGCGTCCCCCCGAACTGTCCCGGCTGTCGAGTCGGCCGTCCGACCGGCCGGCGGTTTTATCTGATGGCTGAAACAATTCGTGTCGTATGACTGAACAGCCCGGAGACGTCGATCCGGCGGGCGAGAACGTCGCCGGCGAGGTGCCCGTCGCGGAGCCGGAGGCCGTCACCGATGACACGACCGTCCACGACGACGACGTCGAACTCGAGCGGACGATCGGGCTGGTCGGCGGGCTCGCGATCGGGATCGGGACCATGATCGGCGCGGGTATCTTCGTGTTCCCGGGGCTGGCGGCAAGCAACGCGGGGCTGGCTGCCACACTCTCGTTCGCGATCGGCGGGCTGATCGCGTTGCTCGTGGCGCTCCCGACCTCGGAACTGGCCACGGCGATGCCCCGGAGCGGCGGCGGGTACTACTTCATCTCCCGCGGGATGGGAACCGCCTACGGCGCGATCGTCGGGCTGGGGCTGTGGTTGGGGCTGATGTTCGCCTCCGCGTTCTATCTGGTCGGGCTCGGTCACTACGCGAGCGCCGTGTTCAGCGAACTCGGTGTCGCGCTCCCGTTCAGTCCCGTCATCGGGATCGGGCTGCTCTTCGGCGCCGCACTGACGGCGTTGAGTATCGGCGGCACGGAGAACACCGCGAAGATCCAGAACGTGGTGGTCGGGATCCTCCTCGTGGTGCTCACGGGCTTTCTCTCGTACGGTGTTCTCGACGCCGTGGGTGTGTTCGGCGGTGGAACCGTTCCGGAACAGTTCTTTTCGCGAGGATACTTCCCGGTGTTGACGACCGCGGCGCTCGTGTTCACGTCGTATCTGGGGTTCGCCCAGGTCGCGACCGTCGCGGGCGAGATCAAACAGCCGGGTCGGAACCTTCCGCTGGCGATGGTCGGGTCGGTCCTGATCGTCACGGTGTTTTACGTCGTGACGATCTTCGTCGCGACCAGCGCGTTCGGGGCCGACCGGCTGGGACAGTTCGGTGAAACGGCCATGGTCGAGGTGGCGCGTGACTTCCTCGGGTTGCCCGGCGCGGTCGCGATCCTGGGTGCCGGGCTGTTGGCGACGTTCTCGAGCGCGAACGCGTCGATCCTCAGTGCCTCGCGGGCGGTGTATGCACTCAGCCGTGACGCACTGCTTCCCAGAAAGGCGAGCGAGGTCAACCTCCGATACGGCACCCCACACGTCGCGTTGCTCTCCGCCGGCGGACCGATCCTGGTTCTCGTCGCGACCGGGCAGGTCGAACTGCTCGCGGAGGTCGCCTCGTTCCTCCATCTGATCATGTACGGACTGATGTGTGTCGCGTTGATCGTGTTTCGACGGCGGGATCCCGAGTGGTACACCCCCAGCTATCGTGTGCCGGGCTATCCGGTGGTCCCGGCCGTGGGTGCCCTCGCCAGCTTCGGCCTGATCGCGTTCATGCAGCCCGCGTCGATCGGCATCGGCGTCGTGGTGATGCTCGTGTCGTACCTCTGGTACCGTTATTACGCTGGGGACGTCACGCTCAAGGGGGACATCTAACCATGACGGACCGTCCATCGATACTCGTCCCGATTCGCGTGCTCGAGGGGGAATCGATCCCGGAGGGTGTTCCCGGCCTTCTCGCGAACGCCCACGTCATCCTCCTGGGGTATCACGTCATCCCGGAGCAAACGGCACCGGGACAGGCACAGATGCAGTTCGAGGACCGAGCCATCGAACGGCTCGACGAGTACGAAACGATCCTCGAGGAGGCGGGAGCGACCGTCGAGCGACGGCTCGTGTTCACCCACGACGGTCAGAAGACGATCGACCGGACGACGACCGAACACGACTGTTTGGCCGCGCTCGTCCCGAACGCTACCGGCCCGGTCGAAGACGTCCTCGTCGCCGTCCGTGGTGCCGTGGGCATCGACCGCCTCGCCCGTGTCGTCGCCGGCCTGTTCGGGGAGACGGATGTATCGGTGACGCTGTACCACGTCGCGGACGACGAGGAAACGGACGAGGACGTCGAGACACTCCTCGATGGACTGGTGGGACGGCTGCGGGACTCGGGGATGGACGCCGCGAGGATCGAGACGCGTGTCGACCGCGATCGGGGGGCACTCGACGCGATCGTCGAGGCGGCCGAGGAGTTCGATACCGTCGTCATGGGCGAATCCGATCCCTCCCTGGCGACGTTCGTGTTCGGGCTACCGGCGGACCAAGTCGCCGACCGGTTTCTCGGTCCCGTCCTCGTGGTACAGCGCGAACCACCGCAGCAGACGGACGAGCCAACTAGCTGACGCTATTCGTTCGCTGACGAGCCGACGAACTCCGCCACCCGTCGGGCGACGGCACTCCGGAGCGTGTCGATGGCGAGCGTCGTCTCGCCGTGTGTGATCTGTAGGAACCGATCCCGGAGTGTCCGGTCCATGACGCGGTCGGTGAGCGCCGTCACGGTCGGCGACCGCCCGTCCGACTCGAGGCCCGTCGCCGCGGACCCGATCGTCTCGGGCGAAGCGATCTCCGCGGCGTACGTCTCCGCCGACTCGGTGATCGGCTCGGGCTCCGGCGGCGCGTCCCGATACGCCGGCGCGCGTGTGGTCGCCAGGCCGCCACCCTTCTTCCGGTAGAGAACGCCGAGGGCGGTCCCCTCGCCCCAGCGCGTCTCCGGCGGCTCGAGGCCGTCGGCGGAGAGCCCTCGAACGTGTACCTCCGTATCGATCGTCGGGGGTGTCGGGAGGCCGAGCCCGTCGAACGCCCGGTCGAGCTCGTGCGGCAGCAACGTCGTCCCGGGATGCTCGATATCGAGCCCGACCACCGGCGGAGCGATGTCCCAATCGTAGCCCCGGTGTCGGCGGTGGACCGCGATCCCCCAGACCGTCACCGCTGTCGGGTCGCCGACGGCGCTCCGTAACGCGTTCCGATCGAACCGCCGTTCCAGATATCGTACGGCGAAGTCGTACCGCGGCGGCGCCGAGTCCGCCGCGGTCCACGCGGCGTCCGGTCGTCCGTCGGTCGACGTGTCGGGAAACGCGAGTCGGAGACGGCCCTCGCGTCCGAGTTCGATCCCTACGACCGTCCCGTCGAGGAGTTCCTCGACCCGGACGTGTCCCCCCTCGAGGAACCGGTCACTGACCGTTGCGAGGGAGGGAAGCGCCGGTGACGACGAGGGAGGCATGTCTCCGTCGTGACGACGCGGGTACTTGAGTGTGTAGCGGTCACGGCCCCGGTCCGACGACACGTTCCGGAACCGAACGAAGACCGGTGGGCTCCGAGCAGTATCGCGTCGAACTCCGCGGTCGTCCGCGAACGGTGAAAATCAGCGTCCTCGAACCGAACGGAACCGACCCGTCTCGACCCGCTCGAGTGTCGATCTCGATCAGTCCGAGCCGAACATCTGGCGCATCATCGGATGCATCTCCATGAGCTGCTCCTCGGCGATCTCCTCGTACAGCTTGTAGGTGATCGACACCGTCAGCAGGAGCCCCGTCCCGGAGACGCCCCCGAGCGTGCCGAGCATGTTCGCAAGCACCGCAAGCAGGCCGACGAGCGCGCCGCCGATGACGGTCACCTGCGGGATGTATCGCTCCATGACCTTCTCGATGACCTGCGGGTTCTTCCGGAAGCCGGGGATCTGCATCCCGGAGTTCTGGATCTGCTTGGCCGTCGACTCCGGCCCCATGCCGGTCGTCTCGACCCAGAACACGGCGAAGATGGCGCCGCCGACGATCATGAACGTAAGATCGACGAGCACTCGGAGGACGATCTGCCACGGCTCGGCACTGACGGTGAACGCCCCCGAGAACCACATCCAGTCGGCGCGCGACTGGATCGGCGCGAGGTAGTAGAACAGCCCGCTCACGGGCTGGCCCTGCGAGTAGACGCCGACGACTGCCGGGAGAGTCACGTAGTTGTTGAGGATCTGGCCGAGGAACTGGACGTTCGCCTGCAGCGCGCGAACGAGGATCATCGGGAGGACGGACGCGTAGATGAGCTTCACGGGGAAGCGACCGCGGGCGCCCTTCACGCGGGCGTGACTCAGCGGGATCTCGACGCGCACCGACTCGGTGTACACGACGATCCCGAAGATGAGCACCGTGGTGAACAGCGCGAGGATGTTCCCCGGATCGAACAGCAGCGACTGGACGAACGGGTCGAGCTCGATCCCCCCGGTGATGATGCCGTACCACGCGGGGAAGAAGCCGGTCACCTGGGTGCCGAGCGCGGGCACGGCGAACAGCCCGGCGACGAGCTGCTGGCTCACGCCCGCGATGATGAACAGGCCGATCCCGGAGCCGACGCCCCACTTGGAGATGACCTCGTCCATGAACAGGATGAGGACGCCGCCGACGAACATCTGCGCGAACAGCAGCGTCCGCATGCCGCCCGCGCCGATGCCCAGCGACGTTCCGAGCTGCCCGTCGACCGGCAGGTAGTTGCCGGCGAACACCATCGGCAGGCCCGTCAGGCAGATCATCACGACCACCAGCAGCTTCTGGAGCCCCTGGTACAGGATCTGGTCGCGGGGGTCGTCCGTGTCGAGGCCGAGCAGGTCGGCGCCGCCGAGCAACTGGAGGACGATCGACGCCGTGACGATCGGGCCGATACCCAGCTGGAGGATCGACCCCTGCGACCCCGCGAGGATCGATCGGAACCGGCCGTAGAAGTCGCCCTCGGCCCCGCCCGTCGCGAGTCCGAACATCGTGATATTCGTGAGGAAGAAGTACATCACGAGGATGCCGGCCGTCCAGGCGAGCTTCCGCTTGAAGGGGACGTGCCCCTCCGGACGCTCGACCGTCGGCATCCGCGTGAGTACGGGTTCCGCGGTCTCTTTCCAACCCATATATCGTGCATCTGGTTGGCCACCACACCTTAACGCTTCGATTGGGTCCGCGGGCACAACGCGCCGCGAGACGCCGACGACGGCTGATACCGGCTCCATCGTCGCGGGCGGGGTCCACGTTTTCGCGGCCAGACGACGCACCCGCAGCTCGCGACGCGGTGTGTGAAGAAGTGTGGTCGGAACCCGTGGGGTCCGTCGTGACGGCGGCGACTACTCGTCGTCGCTGTCGGCGTCGGACTGCTCCTCGGACGCCTCGGCGTCGGCCTGCGCCTGCTCGGCGCGCTCCGTCAGTTCTGCGGAGCCACCGGCCTCCTCGATGAGGCGGCGCGCCTCCGCGGTGAACGCGTCGGCCGTGACGTGCAGTTCCCCGCGGACCTGCCCGCCGCCGAGTACCTTCACGACGTCCACCTCGTGGCCGTCCTCGGCCACGTCGCGGGCGTCGAGGGCGTAGCCGTCGCCCTCCGCCTCGGCGAGGTCGTCCGCCGCCAGGAGGGCGGCGTCCTCGTCCAGCTTCTGGACGGAGACCTCGACGACTTCGTCCTGCACGCCCTGCGGGCGCTTGAAGCCGTACTTGCCGAGCGGACCGTACAGCTGCCGTTCGTGCTTCTTGCGACCAGCGTTCCCGCGGCCGCCCCGGTGACCGGCGCCGCGCCGGTTCTTGTGGGAGCCGCCGCCGTGGGTGCGCGAGCCGCGCTGGCGTCGTTTCTTGCTCGTCATTATCGCATCGCCTCCAGGAGCGTGTCGATGTCGTCGTGACGACCGAGCGCGCCGCCGTCCTTCACGGGGTGCTTGATGCCGTCGTGACCGCCGCGCGGAGCGTGCAGCCGCAGCACGGGGGAGAGCCCCTGTTCGCGCAGGGTCGTCTCCTCCTCGACCAGTGCCTCGGCCAGCGACTCGACGTCCGAGTACTCGGTGTTGTCCGCGACCCACTCGTCGTCGATGTCCGCGTCGCCCTCGTCGGGCTCGCCGCGACGCGCGAGCAGCATCGCGACCGTCTCGACGTCGGGCTCGCCGAAGGCGACGAAGTCGTTCACCTTCGCGATCATCCCGCGGTAGGTGTCCTCCTCGGGCACCAGCGCGCAGTGGTTGATCGAGTGGATGTTGAGCATCTGCAGGGTGTCGCGCTGGGCGGCGGACATGTCGATCTCGCCGCGCAGTTGGACGACCGCCTGCATCAGTGCTCACCCTCCGCTTCGCGCTGGACGCGCCGCGCCCGGTCGGGCGTGCGCGCCTGGGAGGCGTTCCGCAGGGCGTTGAACGTCGCCTTCGCGAGGTTGACCGTCGTCCGCGTGTTCCCCGTCGAGGACGTCCAGGCGTCCTGGATGCCCGCGAGCTCGAGGATGTTGCGGACGGTCGGCGCCGCCGCGAGGCCCAGCCCCTGCGGGGCGGGCTTGATCTCGACCTCGACGGAGCCGGCCTTGCCGGTCGCCGTCCGGGTGAGCGAGTTGACTCCGCCGGCGGAGTCCTCCCACGAGCCCGAGCCGCGGTCGACCTTGATCATGTTCAGCTTGGCCACCTCGATGGCCTTCTGGATCGCGCCGCCGACCTGGTCGTCGCGCCCTTGCGCGTACCCCAGATAGCCGTCGCCGTTGCCGATGGCGACGACACAGCGGAACTTCACCCGACGCCCGGAGTCGGTCATGCGCTGGACCATGTTGATGTCCAGCACCTCGTCCTCCAGGTCCGGAATGAGCTGGTCGACCAACTGGTACTCCTTCAGCGGGAGTCCCGAGTTGAGCGCCTGCTCCATCGAGGTGATGTCGCCCTCCTGTACCTTCCGGCCGAGCCGCGTGCGCGGCTCCCATCCGCCGTTTCTACTCATTGTCGAATTCCTCCGTCAGGGTCTCCCGAAGCTCGTCGAAGTGCTCGGGCAGGTCCGCCGCGTCGAACTCCCCGGTGTACAGCGGCTCCTCGAGCTGCTCGTCGTACTCGGCGATGTGCTCGCCGCGAGTACGCGACCAGTCCGCGAGGACGCTGTCGTTGTGGGGGATCTCGAGCCCGGCGTCGATCGCTCCTTCCTGCACCGCGAACGCCTTGTTCCCGGGCGTGGCGGTGTTCAGGCCGATGTCGAGGACGGCCTCCTCGAGGCCCGCCTCGACCGCCCGCAGTCCCGCGAGATAGCCCGTCAGGTACGCGCTGGGGAGGTTTGCCGTCGGGGCCTCCCAGCCGTACTCCGCGAGGTCCTCGCTGGACGCGGCCGCGTGTGTCTCGTCGCCGTCGGGGCCGGGGGAAACCAGCTGCGCCCTGACGTGCTTGTTCGACAGGCGCGCGACGAGGCGCGGCTTGCCGGATTTCAGCAGGCGCAACCTCTGGTGGTAGTCCGTCCGGACTTCCCGGCGGCGACGCATCGGTACCTTGTAGCGTGGTCCGGTCGCCATCAGTCGTCCTCCAGTGTTACGTCGTAGTTGTTCACGATGTACGAGTCGAGTCGTCGCACGTCCTCGAAGGATCCGCCCGAGGCCTTGTTGTACAGCTCGCGGTACTGCGTGCTGTTCAGGGGCCCGTCGTCGCGGAGCTCCTTGAGGCGTGCGCGCTGGGCGCGGATCCGCGCGATCCAGTCGTCCTTGGAGTTCTGTCGGCCGCCGGCTTTCCCCTTGCGGGAGCCGGCGCCGGTGCGGTGGCCGTACGAGCGCTTCTCGTCGCGCTCGCGGGCCCGGCCGCGGGAGTTCCCCTTGGCGTCTTCGGCGCGGATGTTGCCCTGTTCGATCTGCTCGCGGATGTCCTCACGCGTGATCGCGTCCGCGAGCTCGTCCTGTGCCTCCGGGTTGAGCCACACGCGGCTCTTGCCGACGTCGAGTTCGTCGGCCGCGAGCCGGCGCTGTGCTGCCAGGTCGCTCATTGGTCAACCTCCACTTCCACGTAGGTCGGGTTGAGGACGCGGATCTCGCGGTCCTCACACTCGTCCTCGATGGCCTCGCGCTTGCGACCGCCGACGGTCGCGGCGATGCGCACCGCCTGCGTCGCCGGGTCGACGCCCTCGATGTCGTCCGTGTTGAACACGCGGACCTCCTCGAAGCCGCTCGGGTGCAGGCCCCGTGCGGCCGTCGGCGAGCGGTAGCCCGCATCGACCTTCGGGCCCTTGCCCTTCATGCCGCGGCGCTGCTTCGACAGCTGGCCGCGCGGGCGGCGCCACGAGGTCGGGATCCGCTTTTTCTTGTGGTAGTCCTGCCGGTTGAACTGCGGCGTGGACTCGCGGAGCTTCTTGGCGAGCGCGCGGGCGCGCTCGTCGTCGAGGTCGGGCGTCTTGTCCGCGTGACCGCGCGGGCGCAGCTCCGTCTCGACGTCCTCGGCCTCTTCCTCGTCGGCCTCGGGCTCCTCGTCTTCGATCTCCGCGTCGGCCTCCTCGTCGACCTCGAGCTCGCCCACGTCCGCCTTGATGCGGGCCGCGAGGGCGTTCCCGACGCCGTCGACCTCCGCGAGCTCCGACTGCGAGGCCGCCTTCACGTCCTCGACGGTCTCGTAGCCGGCCTCGCGGAGCGCGTCGGCCTTCGACGGGCCGACGCCGGAGACGTCCTCGAGCGACTCGATGTCGTCGCTCATTTAGACATCACCCGTGGGCGTGCGCGTGACGTACACGCCGTCCTGGAAGATGCGCGTGTCCTTGTCGGTCACGCGCGTGAGCTGTTCGATGCTGGCGGCCGTCTGCCCGACGTCCTCCTTGGACGGGCCGGTCAAGACGAGCTCCTCGCCGTCGATCTGTACGTCGGTGTCGCCGCGGATCGCCGCGCGGCGGGGTGCCGTTTCCCCGAGGAAGTTCGTGATGACGACTTCGTCGCCCTCGACGTCCACGTCCATCGGGAAGTGAGCGTAGAAGATCTCCATCTCGTACTCCCACCCCTCGGTGACCCCGTGGACCATGTTGTCCACGTGGCTCGCGAAGGTACCGACGGTCGCGTTCGTCTTGCGGTCGGCGTCGTCCGGGTACGCGATGACGACGGCGTCGACGGCTTCGCCGTCTTCGTTCGTCGACGAGTCGACGCTCTCCGCGGAGACGGTCACGTCGGGGTACCACAGGCGGCGCGTCACCGAGCCGTTCGACCCCTCGATCGTGAGATCGAGGTGGTCGAGGTCGGCGGAGACGTCCTCGGGTAGTTCGATTGTTCGTTCTGCCATTGTCAGTAGACGTATGCGATTACCTGGCCACCGATGCCCTGTTCGCGGGCCTCGTAGTGGCTCATGACGCCGTGACTCGTGGTCACGATGAGTGCGCCGTAGTCACGCGCGGGGAGGAACCGCTTCTCCCACTTCTCGTAGCCGTCCGCGGCCACGGAGTAACGCGGCTTGACGGCGCCGCACTCGTTGATCGCGCCTTTCAGTTCGACCTCGAACGTTCCCGCTCGGCCGTCGTCCACGAACTCGAAGCCGTCGACGTAGCCGCTGTCGTACAGCACTTCGAGCGTGGAGCCGATGATGTTCGAGGCGGGCTGGACCGTGTATTCCAGATGACCGACGTTCTCGGCGTTGTCGAGTCCGGCGAGAGCGTCGGAGAGGGGGTCGTTACCTGCCATTGTTATCGGTACTTCCGGAAGCCCATGTCGCGGGCGACCTCGCGGAAACACTGGCGACAGAGGTTGATGTCGTACTTGCCGACGAGCCCCTGTTTGCGCTCGCAGCGCCGGCACGAGACCTCCTGGCCGGTGCGCTTTGCGGCGTGCTCGCCCGTCTCCTCGGGTCCGGTCGTTTCTGTGTCTGCGTCGCTCATGCTGTGACCTCCAGGTCGAACTCGCGTTCGAGGAACGCGACGGCGTCGTCGACGCTCATCCGGTGACCGCTCGGGATCGACCGAGTGACCTTGTTCCGCTGTGAGACGCGGTAGCCCGGTCGCGTGAGCGTCACGGTGACGTCGAGCCCGTAGATGCCGATCTGCGGGTCGTACTCCTGGCTCGGGAACTCCGTGTGCTCGGCGACGCCGAAGCTCACGTTGCCCGTGTCGTCGAACTGCGAGACGGAGAGATCGGCCAGCTCCAGCGCGGTCTCGAGGAACTCGTCGGCGTCCTCGCCGCGCAGGGTGACCTTCGCCCCGATGGGGTCGCCGGGTCGGATCTCGAACTCGCCGATGGCGCGCTTGGCCGTCGTGCGAACCGTCTCCTGTCCGGTGATCTCCTCGAGGATCTCCTCGCCGTTGGCGAGCTCGCGGCCACCCTGACCGACGCCCATGTGGACGACGACCTTCTCGATGCGCGGTTCGCGCATGTCGTGGAAGTCCGCGTCAGCCTCGCTCATTCGTCGTCACCTCCCTCGCGGCTCCCGCCGCTCGGGGTCTCCGACGCGGTTCCCGCGTCGCCCGTGAAGTTCTCGTCGATGACCACGACGTACTCTTCGATCGTCTCGAAGCCGCCGTCGTCCTGTGCGACCCGCACGGCGTTGTCGCCGGAGCCGGCGGTGACGGTGATCTCGTCGATCGTGCCGATCTCGCCGGCGTGTCCGCCGGCGACGGCGGTGACGAGCGCGCCCTCCTCGTACGGGAAGTGCGCGACGACCTCCTTTGTCTCGTTGTCGACGACGAGCGAGTCGCCGCCGGCGTAGCTTCCGTCGTCGCTCACGAGGGTCGTCCCGTCGTGCAGCGTGTACTGGAAGTCGCCGCCGGCGACCTGCGTCTTGCCGTCGACCTTCCCGAGTCGCGAGGAGGCGGCCTCCTCGTCGATGGGTGTCAGCGAGAGCCGGCCGCCCTCGCCGGGGAACACCCGGTAGTACTCCTCGCGCTCGGCAAAGGCCAGGATGTCGAACATCCCGACCGGGCGGGCCTCGTCGGAGACCGCCTTGCCGTTGACGAGCACGGATCCGTGATCGAGCGCGTAGCGCGCCTCCTTGCGCGAGTCGGCGTACCCCAACACGTCCCGAAGGACGATGAGGAGGGGGACGCCGGACTCGCCGTGCGGGCCCGCGCCCGCCTTCACGGTGAACGTCTGTTCCTTCCGCTCGATCGGCCACGAGTTCGGGGCCGACAGTCGCTTCTGGTGGTTACTCATGTTATGCTGCCTCCTCGTCGGACTCCAGACGCGCCTCCCGGCGGTCGTCCTCGAGGTCCAGGTCGACGACACGCACGTTCGAGGTGTCGAGCGGGCGCGGGGTCTCCTCCCCGTCGGCCTTCTCGACGGTGACGTCCTCGACGTGGATCACCGACGCCCGGAGATCCACCTCGATGACCTCGCCCTCCTCGCCCGCGAAGTCGCCGCGCATGACCTCGACGGTGTCGCCCGCGTTGACGCGGACGTTCCGCTGGCCGTACGCCTCCCGAAGCTCCTCCGAGAGGGTGGCGCGGACGAACTTCTGCCGCTCGTGGAGCGGCGCGTCTCGGGTCCGTGTGCGCTGTTTGTGCGGTTGTTCGCTCATACGATCTGAGTCGCGGTCGATGCGATGCTCCCGAAGCGTTCGGCGACTTCCCGCGCGATGGGACCTTTGATCTCGGTCCCGCGCGGCTCCTCCATGTCGTCGATGACGACGCCGGCGTTGTCCGCGAACTTCACGCGGGTGCCGTCGGGTCGACGGATGGCCTTGCGCTGGCGGACGATGACGGCCTCCAGCACCTGGCGTCGCATCTCCGGCGTCCCCTTGGTCACCGAGACGGTGACCTTGTCGGCGACGCCCGCTTTGGGGTGTCGATTCTTCGTCCCCGAGTAGCCCGACACGGAGATGACCTTCAGCTCACGCGCGCCAGTGTTGTCGGCGCACGCGATCAGGGAGCCCTTCTCCAGGCCCTGCGTGACGTCGGCCTTCAGGGCCTCCATCAGGCATCACCCTCGGTGTCGAGCGTCTCGACGACTGCGTGGCTCTTCGTCTTCGACAGCGGCCGCGTCTCTGCGATGCGGACCTGGTCCCCCTCCTCGACGTCGAGGCAGGGCGACAGGTGCGCCGGCACGCGGCTTCGTCGTTTCATATACCGGTCGTACTTCGGCACGAATACGTCGTATTCGCGCTCGACGACGACCGTCTTGTCCATCGATGTGGAGGCGACCGTCCCCTCGAGCGTCTGTCCGCGCACGGAAAGCGATCCGTGGAACGGGCAGTTCTCGTCGGAGCAGGCCTCCTCCGGTTCTGTTACGTTCAGTCCGATTGCCATTGGTGATCACCCGCACGTTCCGTGCGGAAGGCGGGTCGTGAGAGCAGTCTGGCCCCATCCACCGTAACGGAGACCGCGTCCTCGCAACCGTCCGACTGACCGGCTGTGACCCCGGTAGTATCGTACTGCCCGCGCTTCCCGGCCAGTGTGGGGAAGTCGAGCGACGGAAGTTCGAACGCGGACCCGGGGGCCTTGCGGTCCCCCGCGGCTTCATATGTGACGGGCGACGACTCGCGTTCGCGAGGCGCGCCCGTGCTGGGCTCGGTGTGACGGCGGCCCACGCCGTCTCCCGAATGCTGCGTCGAGAGGACGAACCGGAACGTCGTCCCCTCCTTCGGCACCTGCTTGTCCCCCCGAGCGGTGCGCACCGTGAGGGTGCGCATGCTCTCGGACACGACGACGCCCGCGAGCCCGACGTGGGCGTCGCTGGCGGCGGCGACCGCCCGTACCGGGAGGCCGCGGAGTTCGTGTCGCGTGAGCGTTTCGGGGGTGAGTGCCATGTTATTCGTCGGTGTCGTCCAGGTCGCCTTCCTCGCGCTGAATCGTCTTGGTCCGCGCGATCGTGCGCTTCAGCTCGCCGACGCGCCCCGGGTTCTCCGGGGCGCCGCCGGCCGCCTGCACGGCCTTCGCGTTGAGCAGTTCGGTCTCGAGCTCCTCGAGTTCGGCCTCGCGCTCGGCGGGCGTCATGTCGCGGATCTCTTGGGTGTGAAGGATCGCCATCGGTTACTCCTCCTCCTCGTCCGCGTCGTCCGTGTCTGCCGATCCCGGCTCGTCGTCCTCATCGCTCTCCATCTCCGCGACGAGGTCCTCGGCCTCCGACTCGACGTCCTCGTCGAGGTCGTCGAGCTCGGGCTCGTCCGCCTCGGACGGCTCGGCCGTCTCCGCCGCGTCGCCGTCGTCGGTGTCGTCGGCCTCGATGACCTCCTCGACCACGTCCTCGTCGATGACGTCCTCGGGGTCGGCCTCGGGAACGTCCTCGTCTCCGCCGGGGATGTCGGGCTCCGTCTCCGGAACCGCCTCGTCGTCCACGTCGGCCAGCAGGTCCTCGACGCCCTCGCCGGACGCGGCGGCCTGCTCGACCTCGGGCGCGTCGGCGTCCTCGGCGATCTCGAAGTCGTCGGGCAGCACCGCGCCCGGCGGGATGATCTTGACGGTCACGCCGATGGTGCCGAGCTTCATGACGGCCACGCCCTGGCCCTCGTCGACGACCTCCTCGGCGGGCTCGCCGTTGTGCTTGATGTAGCCGCGGTTGAACTTCTCCACGCGCGAGCGGGCCCCCGTGACCTTTCCGGAGAGGACGATCTCGGCGCCCAGCGCGCCCGCGTCCATGATCCGGTCGATGGTCGTGTGGCCCGCGCGGCGGAAGTACCAGCCGCGCTCGAGCGCGTTCGCGAGACGGTCCGCGACGATCTTCGCGTTGAGGTCGGGTTCGTCGACCTCCTGGACGTCGATCTGCGGGTCGTCCATGTCGAAGCGCTCCTCGAGCTCGGTGGTCACCTTGCGGATGTTCTTCCCGCCCTTGCCGATCACCATGCCGGGCTTCTCGGCTTTGAGCACGATCTGTGTGCCCATGGGCGTCTTCGCGACCTCCATCCCGCCGTAGCCGGCGCGACCGAGCTCGTCCTCGAAGAACTCGTTGATCTGGCTCCGCCGGAGCCCGTCCTCGATGAACTGGTGCTCGTCCGCCATGTTACGTGTCCTCCTCGATGATCATTTCGACGTCCACTTGGGGGGTGTTCCAGGCGCTCGCGCGACCCATCGCTCGGGGCTTGCGGCCCTGCTGCTCGCCGACCTTGTGGGCGGCGACGTGTTTGATCGTCATCGACTCGCCGTCGAACCCCTGCTCGTCGGCGTTGTTACTGACGTTCTCAAGGAGCTTCAGGAAGTCCTTGGAGGCCTTCTCGGGGTAGCGGCCGGCGTCCCAGCCGTCGATGTCCGAGCGGTGACCGACGCCAGTGTTGTGCTTGCGGAACGGGACGGAGCGCTCCCCGTCGATGACCGCATGCAGGTACTCCTCGGCGTCGGCGACCGTCTCGCCGTTCAGTTCGCGGGCGATGGCCTTGCTGTGCTTGAAGCTGATCTGCCGCTCGCGGAGCATCCCCTTGGCGGTGGTCTCCGGGTCGGCGTCGACGCTGTAGCTGATTCCCATTGTTACTTGAGGGGCACGAACTTCGAGGACCGGGTCGCGCCGATGCCGGCCTGACCGTGTTCCACGGAGTTGCGAGTCTGGTTGAACTCGCCCAGGTAGTGGCCGATCATCTCGGGCTCCACCTCGACGCGCTCGAAGTGACTTCCGTCGTACACTTCGAACGTGAGTCCGACGAACGACGGCACGATCGGCATGTCCCGGACGTGCGTCCGGAGCGGATCGTTCGCCGTCTCCTCGGCCGTGGCGTCCTCGGCGCTCTCCAGCAGCTTCCGCTGCTGGACCCCGAGTCCTCGGTCGATGGTTCGCCGCGCGCGGGCGGGAAGCAGTGCTTTGACCTCGTCGAGCTCCATGGCCTGCAGCTCGTCGAGCGTGTGGCCGCGGTAGGTGAACTCACCCTCGCGACCGGTGCGGTATTCCGAACTCATGTTATCTGTCGCCACCTCGACCGGTTCGCTTCGAGGCGATGTCGCCGACCTTCCGGCCCGGCGGAGCGTTCCGCGAGACGGACTTCGGCTGTCCGGGGTGCTGGCGGCCGCCGCCACCGAACGGGTGGTCGACGGCGTTCATCGCGACGCCACGGACGCGCGGGTACTTCGTCCCGCGACTGCGCATCTTGTGGTGTTTCTTCCCGGCCTTCACGAACGGCTTCTCCGTCCGACCGCCGCCCGCGACCACGCCGACGGTCGCGCGGCAGTCGGGGTTGAGCCGCTTGACTTCCCCGGACGGGAGCTGGACGACCGCGACGTCGCGATCGTGCGTGAGCAGCGTCGCGTTGACGCCGGAGGCGCGGGCGAACTTGCCCCCGTCGCCGGGCTTGGACTCGACGTTGCACACGGGAACCCCCTCGGGGATCTCCGAGACGGGCAGCGTGTTGCCGGGCTTGATCTCCGCGGAGACGCCGACCGACAGCGTCTCGCCGACGGTGATGCCCTCGGGCGCGAGCACGAGGCGGCGGTCGCCGTCCTCGAACTTCACGTCCGCGATGGGCGCCGACCGCGCGGGGTCGTGCTCGATGCCGACGATCTCGCCGTGGACGGTGTCCGCTTCGTCCTCCGCGATCTTCTTGTGCTGTTTGTCCGATTTGTACCGGTGCGACGGCGCTCGGAACGTCGAGCCGCCGCGGCCGCGTCGTTGTCCCTGAATTCTGCGTCCCATTATCAGAACACCCCGATCCGGGAGGCGACTTCCTGCGCGTCGCTGTCCTCGTCGAGTTCGACGGTCGCCTTCTTGGTCCCCTGCGGCGTGATCTGTGTC
The DNA here is from genome assembly GCF_019880225.1 of Halobaculum rubrum. Lineage (NCBI taxonomy): Archaea > Methanobacteriati > Methanobacteriota > Halobacteria > Halobacteriales > Haloferacaceae > Halobaculum > Halobaculum rubrum. The sequence goes on along the minus strand of NZ_CP082284.1, from coordinate 429,195 downwards.
CGGACCGACTCGACGCCCACGTCGAACTGCGCGGCGACGGCGTCGGCGATCTCGGGTTTGGCCGCGTCGATGTCGACGATGAACTGGAGCTTGTTCTCGAAGTCCATCTCGTCCATCGCCTTCTCGGTGACGAGCGGGTGGTGGATGACCGAACTCATCTGCGGTCACCTCCGGTGACCGCCGTGACCTCGTCGCTCGCGTGGCGTGCGACGAAGGTCATCGCTCGGCCACCTCCTCCAGCGCGCTCTCGGTGAAGACGGTCAGGCGACCGGGGTGCGTCCCGGGCGCCAGGTCCTCGACGCTCACCTCGCGACCGGTCGCCACGTCCGCGCCCGCGAGGTTGCGCGCCGCCTTCGACGGCTCCTCGCTGGTGACGAACAGCACCGACTTGGGCTCGCGCGTCTTGCGACCGCGGGTCGTCCCGCGACCGGCGCGGATCGTGCGCCCCTCGTCGGCGCGCTCGATGTCGTCGGCGACGCCGACGGCCTCGAGGAAGGAGACGACCTCCCTCGTCTTGACGAGCTCCTCGAACTCGTCGGAGACGACGAGCGGCAGCTCGGTGGTCTCGTCGAAGGCGTGGCCGCGCTCGGCGACCAGCTCTGCGTCTGCGGTGGCCGCGATGGCCGACCGCGTCGCGAGCTTGCGCTCCTTGTCGTTCACCTTCTTGGTCTGGTCCTTCTCGGCCTTCGGCGGGTGGGCCTTGCGGCCCTTGACGGTCTGCGGGACGCGGCGACCCTGCCCGTTCGAACGGGGCACGTGGGCCATGCCGCGGCCGGAGCCGAACGACTCCGCGGGAGTGCGGAGGCCGGCGAACTCGTCGGCGCCGTACGCCTGTTTCCGGTTTGCCTGCGCGGCGACGACGGACCGCCGGATCAGATCCGAGCGGAACTCCGTCTCGAAGACGTCGGGGAGGTCGATCTCCCCGCTCTCGTCGCCGTTCAGGTCTCGTACTGTTGCCTTCATTATCCTTGGTTCGATTCGGTGGAGACGTAGCGCACCTCGGGGTCGAGGCGCGGCTGGTCGTTCGGCCGGATAGCCGGTCGGAGCCGCAGGAGGCGCTTGGACGGGCCCGGCAGCGAGCCCTTCACGAGCGCGTAGTGGCCGTCCACCTCGCCGTAGCCCTTGAAGCCGCCGTCGACGGAGGCGTCGTCGCCCTCGCCGAAGCCGATGAGCCGCTTGTTGAGCTCCGTGCGCTGGTGGTAGCCGGTCTGCCCCTGCTGGGGGACCGTCGAGCGAACGCGCGAGGGGTTCCACGGGCCGAGGTTACCGATCCGGCGCCGCCAGCCCTGCCGCGCGTGTTTGCCTTTCCGCTTTTGAACGCCCCAGCGCTTGACGGGGCCCTGGGTGCCCTTCCCCTTCGTGATGCCGGAGACGTCGGTGTACTCGCCGGCGCGGAAGACGTCGCCGAACTCGTGTTCGCCGCCGTCCTCGACCAGATCGAGCGCGTACTCGAGGCGCTCGTCCATCGAGGCGCCGCCGACACGCGTCTCCATCACGTCGGGCTTCTTCTTGGGGACGTTCGACAGCTTCGCCGGCTCGGTGTGCGTGATGAACCGGAGGTCGTCGACGACGCCGTCGTCGACCAGTTCGCGAAGTTCCTCGGCGTCCGCCTCGAAGGTGTTCTCGGCCGGCAGATCGAGCGTGCGGTCGAGTTCATCGTGGAACTCGGTGGCCCACACTTCGGTGACCGGCTTCTGTCCGTACGGCGTGTTCTCGTAGGCTCGCAGGGCGACCGCCCGCATGGGGGGCACCTCCACGACCGTGACGGGAACGGACTCCTCCATCCCCTCTCGCGGGGAGTCGGATTCGTCGTTCACCATCACGACGTGGGTCATGCCCGCCTTGTAGCCCGCGAAGCCCTGGACGCCGGCCGCGCCGTCGTCCTCGGGCCACGAGCGAATGCGGGGGACTTCGCTGCTCGCGCGCTTGCGCGGGCCGAAGCCCAGCGAACCCTTGCGTGGTCTGCTTGGTTGTGGCATTGTGTTTGGCTTACTCCGTGAGTGTGAGCGGCGAGAGCGCGGCGAAGATCGCTTCTTCGGTCCGCACCACCTCGCTTCCCTGTCGCGGAATCGCGTTGAGCCAGAGGTCGAACCCCGAGCCGTCCGTGGCGTCGGGGTCGACCGGGACATCCTCGGCGTCCATGCCGAGGATGGCCGGGAGCCCCCTGCCGGGCGAGCCGAACGCGACGGCGACGTGTGTGTCGCGCGTGCGTGTACGCACGTCCGCCAGGCCGGACACGGACAGTTCGCGTCCGTGTCGCGACGTGGCGATCGCGGTTTCGGCGGCGGCGAGGGCGTCCTCTAAGTCCGCGCCCGCCACCCGAAACCCCGGTGCGGGGTCGTCGGTGAGGCGGGCACGGACCGGTTCTCTCGAAGAGACCCTGACGGTGACGCGCTCCCCCTCCGCGTACTCCCGTCCGGGAGACGCGTGCAGGGAGATCGGGTGTTGCGTTCCGCAATTGACCCGAACGCGGCCTTCAGGTCCGACCTCGGTCACGATTCCCTCTCGTAGTTCCGACCCGTCGGGGCCGGAGCGAGCGGGCCGCATCGGCGGGAGCACGCCGGCGTGCCGGAGTTCGTCGCGTTTCTCCCACACCTCCTTCCGGAGGTAGGCGGGGGTCGCGCAGTACTCCAGCACGGTTCGGACGTACTCGCCGCCTCTGCGACGTTCGCCTTCCCGGTCGGGGAAGACGACCAACCGGTCCGCCCGGAAGACCGTCGCCGCGCGGGCGACGTAGCCGAGTTTTCGCGTGGCCTCGCGGCCGTCCTCGGCCTCCCGGACGAGCGACGACGGAACGAGCACGTCGAGCGTCGTTCCGTTCATTGTCGCTGCACCGGACTGTACTATGTCCTTCCTCAGCCGCGGCGTAAAAGGGTGTTGAATCGCACCCCCCGGCGTCACGGCTTCACACACCCGTCAACCGGCGTTTCACGTGCGAACCACTCACGTGCCACGTGGCGTCATCCGAAGCGGGTCCGGGTCACACGGGACGTTCCCACACGGCGCCGCCGGAGGAACGGATTTATATATGACCCTGCCGTTAGTGGTGAATGCGCACCGGGAGAAAGCCGGAGACGGCGCCCGGATGCAGGTACGCACTGGTAGTGTAGTGGTATCACGTGACCTTGCCATGGTCACAACCGGGGTTCAAATCCCCGCCAGTGCATCGGCGTTTCTCGCGGACAGTTTCAGCATCGATCACGTCACCGGTCGGTGAGTCTGTCGACTGTTGGTCGCTACCTCCCACGACACGACGGGTGTCTCACACTCGCTGACCCGTTCGCGTTCGTCGGGACGACGAGGTCGGCATCGCCGGTCCCGCTCGAGGCTCGAGATCAACCTGTGGATGGACGGACCGAGCCCCCGTCTTGGTCGACGGGCATCTCGCTCGGTGTTCGCTCCGGTTCGTTCTCCCGGGCGGGACCCCGACGTGAACGATCGCTGAGCCACTCACCCCGTCACTACCCCGATCACGCCATCGGTTCCGACCGTGATCTCGAATCCACTATACCGGAAAGTCAGTCGGGTGAGCGAGGACGCATCAGCGGTACACAGCGTATCCAATGCGTCGCCATCGATGCTCTCGTACAACGGGTCGAGATCCACCGAGTCTCTCCCGGTGATGTGCGAGACGACCGTGACGACTGCGAAACTCGGCGTCGCTTGAACGGTGTCGTACTTCACGCGGTAGAGTCCCCCGTGTTCCTCGAACTCGTCAATGACCGCAGTGTCCGTCAGGTCCCGACTCGACCCGCGTTCCGTCGCTCGTCCTGTTTCGTTTGTGGGTTCCTCGTCGGTTCTAAGTACGCGTTTCACACTGCGAATACGAGAGCCGGCAGGATGTGTCTGGCCGTTTCGCTCGAAGTGTATTTATATACTATTGCCCCGAAACCCGCATGAGCGTGCTCGAGAGTAACCGTCGAGTTCCTCTCTGCAGCCGAGCCCCGACAGCCTGCGGCGAGATCCCGAGTTCGTTCGCGACGTCCCGACGAGTCGCCGCTCGCGGCGAATCATAATACCCCAGCGTGTACGCGACCGTCATCGCCTCGCGCTGTGCGTCGGTCAGGTCGTACTCCCGGCCCGATTCCAACGGCGAGAGCGCGTGAAGCTTCGTGAGCTCGAGCGGAACGTCGTGGGCTCGGCAGTACGACTGGAAGTCGGCCAGAGCCTCTCGTGACTCGGCCCGAAATTCGAACGACCAACGGTCCTCCTTCCCGAGCGCGGAGATCAGATTGACGTCGGTTTCGATGATCGCCGTTAGGACGCTCTCGTACGCTAAGTCCCAGTCGATACGGATGAACGCCGCCCCGTCCACGTTGTCGACCACCCGAATGTCGTGGATGCCCGGGTGCGTGACGTTCTCCATCGAGATCTTCTCGAGTTCGACCTCCCGAACCCAGAAGTACGGAACGATGAACTCGTCCGTCGGAACGACGCGATCCAACTCGATCTCGGCGGCGGGAAACTTCGAGAAGACGGCAGCCAGCGGGAACTCACCGGAGGTCGCGGTGAACGTCGCTTCGATCGCCATGGCCTCAGTACGGGCGACCGCCGAAAAGGTGTACCGCCGGATCCCCGTCGCCGAGGTTCACACCGAACACCGCCTCGCGAGCCGCGATCGCGCCGGTCTCGTCGTGATTCACCTCCCCGTCGGCGCAGCCGCTCGGACGACCACCGACGAACGAGGCGGGGCCTCGTGAGGCCGTCCCGCGGTCGGGTGTCTCCCGGGTCCCGCGACATCAACGCTTATTCCGCCCCCGACGGATCCCCGAATACAAATGGACGATCTAGACGACGTGTTCGTCGCGCAGGTGATGTCCGAGAGTCTCTACACCGTTTCCCCCGACGCGCTGGTCGAGGACGCCGCGACGGGAATGATGGAGCGCGGTATCGGCTCGGTGATCGTCGTCGACGACGACGGCACGCTCCGTGGCATCCTCACCAACACCGACTTCGTGCAGATCGTCGCGGAGCGACAGCCGAAGGATCAGACGCCCGTCTCCGAGTACATGAGCACCGACCTCGTCACCGCCGACCCCGGCGACTCGTTGGCGGACGTGGCCGCGACGATGCTGGACCACCGGTTCCACCACATGCCCGTCACCGACGGGGAAAGCGGCGTCGTCGGCGTCGTCTCCACGACCGACCTGACGGCGTACGTGTCGAACATCCCCCGGTAGACGCGCGAGCGACACCCATATCACTGGTTCCCGCCGGCTCCGGTTCGTCCCCGTCGCGACCCGCGGGGGATCGCTTTTCTTCGGGGACGCCGAACCCGCGGTCGTGACAGTCATCGCCCTACTGAGCGTCGCACCGGTCGTCGAGGGGAGTATGGCGGGCGAGGTCGCGAAGGCCGTCGCCGCGCTCGACGAGTTCGACGTCGAGTACGAGACGAACCCGATGGGAACCGTGATCGAGGCCGCCGAGATCGAGGAACTCATGGCAGCCGTGACGGCCGCACACAACGCGGTCGACGGCGACCGCGTCTCGACGTTCCTGAAGATCGACGACAAGCGGACGCGCAGCCAGCGTGCCGACGAGAAGGTCGACGCCGTCGAACGTGCGCTCGGTCGTCCCGCCCGGAGCGACCCGGAATAATAACTCAGCCTCGACTCGTTAGTAAGAACGACCAATCTGACGGCCGCTAGCGGCAGTCAGGTTAATAACTGAGGGGGCGCTACCGCCGAACAGGCCATGACTCACGACGATACCGTCGACGGAGCCCTTCCCGTCGACGGCTCCGGGACGGCGGCCGGCGCCGACGAGGGCGACGAGGACGACGTCGCCTCGTTCGACCTCGCGGTGCCGGACATGGACTGTGCCTCCTGTGCGTCGAAGGTGGAGGGGAGCGTCTCCGGAGTCGCGGGCGTCGCCGACGTCGACCCGTACCCGACGATCGGGCGGCTCTCGGTCGCCACCGACGGCACCGTCGACCGCGAGGCGGTCGTCGCGGCCGTCGAGGACGCGGGCTACGCCGTCGAGGACGACCTCGAATCGGTGACGCTGTCGGTGCCGGAGATGGACTGTGCCTCCTGTGCGGGCAAGGTGACGGGCGCGCTGGAGGGCGTCCGGGGCGTGCGCGACCTCGACGCCCACCCGACGACCGGGCGGGTGCTCCTCCGATTCGACCCCGACGCGACGACCCTCCCGGCCCTGGTCTCGGCAGTCGAGTCGGCCGGCTACGAGGTCGTCTCCACGTCGCTCGACGAGGACGGCGACGCCGCCGGCGACGAGCGCTCGGTGTGGCGGAGCCGACGGGCCTACGCGACGTACCTCGCGGCCGTGCTGACCGGGATCGGGTTGGTGCTCGCGAACCCCCTCGCGCCCGCGGATGCCGGCCTCGCGGTCGAGCTGTTCGGCCGCGCGGTGCGCGTCGGCGACCTGGCGTACCTCGCGGCCGTCGCCGTCGGCGGCGTCACCGTCTTCCGCAACGGCTACTACTCGCTGCGGGGGCGCAGCCTCGACATCGACCTGCTGATGAGCGTCGCCATCCTCGGCGCCGTCGCCGCCGGCGTCGGCTTCGACGAACCGCTGTACTTCGAGGCGGCGACGCTGACGACGCTGTTCTCCGTCTCCGAACTGCTGGAGGGAGCGGCGATGGACCGCGCGCGCGACTCCCTCCGCGAGCTGATGGAGCTGTCGCCGACGGAGGCGACGGTTGTACGCGACGGCGACGAGGAGGTCGTCCCGGCCGACGCGGTCGCCGTCGGCGAGACGGTCGTCGTCAGGCCCGGCGAGCGGATCCCCCGCGACGGCACCGTCACCGACGGGACGAGCGCGGTGAACCAGGCGCCCGTCACCGGGGAGTCGGTCCCCGTCGACAAGGCGTCCGGCGACGAGGTGTTCGCCGGCACCATCGTCGAGGGCGGCTACCTGGAGGTCGAGGTGACGACCGAAGCCGGCGAGGACACCCTCTCGCAGGTCGTCGACATGGTCGAGGCCGCCCAGGGCGAGCGCTCCGAGCGCGAGCAGTTCGTCGAGCGCTTCGCGGGCTACTACACCCCGATGGTCGTCGGCTTCGCCCTGATCGTCGCACTCGGGCCCCCGCTGGCCGTCGGCGCGGCGTGGGAGACGTACGTTCTCTACGGACTCACGCTCCTCGTGCTGGCGTGCCCGTGCGCGTTCGTCATCTCCACTCCGGTGACGGTCGTCTCCGGCATCACCTCCGCCGCCCGCAACGGCGTCCTGATCAAGGGCGGCACCCATCTGGAAGCCATGGGCGACGTGGAGGCGGTCGCCTTCGACAAGACTGGCACGCTGACGAGGGGCGAGCTCACCGTCACCGACGTGGTTCCGCTGGGCGACAACTCCCAAGAGGACGTGCTCCGCTGCGCCCGCGGCCTCGAACTCCGCTCGGAGCATCCCATCGGCGACGCCATCGTCGAGCGTGCGGAGGCGGCCGGCGTCGACGACCGCGCGGTCGACGACTTCGAGGCGGTGACTGGGAAGGGCGTGCGGGCGAGCCTCGACGGGACACCCCACTACGCGGGCAAGCCCGGGCTCTTCTCGGAACTGGGCTTCGACCTCTCGCACGTCCACGCCGCCACCGACGGCGGGGTCGTCACCCGGACCTCCCGCGCGATCTGCGAGCGCAACAACTGCCTCGACCTCCTCTCGGACACGGTCCCCGAGCTCCAGGCCGAGGGGAAGACGGTCGTGCTCGTCGGGGCGGAGGACGATCTGGAGGGTGTCATCGCCGTCGCCGACGAGATCCGCCCCGAGGCGAAGCGCACGATCGAGCGGCTCCGCGAGGCGGGCGCCCGCACGGTGATGCTCACCGGCGACAACGAGCGGACCGCCCGCGCGGTGGGCCGCGAGGTGGGGATCGACGAGGTGCGCGCGGAGTTGCTCCCCGACGAGAAGGTCGCGGCCGTCGAGGAACTGCTCGACGAGCACGACGGCGTGGCGATGGTCGGCGACGGCGTCAACGACGCGCCCGCGCTGGCGACCGCGACGGTCGGGATCGCGATGGGCGCCGCCGGCACCGACACCGCCCTCGAAACCGCGGACGTGGCGCTGCTGGCGGACGACCTCTCGACGCTGCCGTACCTCCGGACGCTCGCCGAGCGCGCGAACGCGGTCATCCGCCAGAACGTCTGGACCAGCCTCGCGGCGAAGGTTGCTCTCGCCGCGGCGGTGCCGTTCGGCCTCGTCCCCATCTGGTTCGCCGTCCTCGCGGGCGACGCGGGCATGACCGTCGGCGTCACCGCGAACGCGAGCCGGCTGGCGCGCGTGTCGCCCGCGGACCCCGAGGCGTCGCCGTCGGCCGAGCCCGCGGACTGACGGGGCCCCCCGAACCCCACGTCGACACCCTGTTGCCCCGGACGCGACAACGCGAGTCACGAACGACCCGAACCGCGTGGCTCCGGCGTCGGCCGAACCGGGAACCGTTTTGCTCCCCCGCGTCGAACCGCCGGCGATGACAGAACTCAACGCCTTCTTCCAGCGCCTCCGCGAGCGCATCGAGGCCCGCGACACGGTCGTCTCGGTGGGCCTCGACGCCGACATCGACCGCATCCCCGAACACCTGCTGGAGAAGGACCTCCCGCGGTGGGCGTTCAACCGTCGGATCATCGACGCGACCCACGAGTACGCCGCCTGCTACAAGCCCAACGCCGCCTTCTACGAGGACGCCGACGGCTGGCGCAGTCTGCGGGAGACGGTCGCGTACGCCCACGGCAAGGACGTTCCCGTCCTGCTCGACGCCAAGCGGGGCGATATCGGCAACACCGCCCGGAAGTACGCCGAGCTGCTTGAGCACGTCGACGCGATCACGGCGAACCCGTACATGGGCCGCGACTCGCTGGAGCCGTTCCTCTCAAAGCCGGACAAGGGCGTGTTCGTCCTCTGTCGCACCTCCAACCCGGGCGGGTCGGACCTGCAGGACCTGGAGCTCGCCTCCGGCGAGCCGCTGTACCGCCGAGTCGCCGCGCTGGCGGACCTGTGGAACGAGCGCGGCAACGTCGGGCTCGTCGTGGGCGCGACCGCGCCCGAGGAACTGGAGGAACTGCGCGAGGAGGTCCCCGATCTGCCGTTCCTCGTTCCCGGCGTCGGCGCGCAGGGCGGCGACGCGGAGGCGGCCGTCGAGCACGGCCTCGCCGACGGCGTCGGCCTCGTCAATTCCTCGCGGGGGATACTCTTCGCGGGGGAGGACGCCGGTGAGAGCTTCGCGAAGGCGTCGGGGCAGGCCGCCAAGCGCCTCCGCGACCGGCTGAACCGCCACCGCGACGCCTGAGGGGGTACGAGTCGACGGGCCCGAGATCGCCCGTCCGAACCGGCGTCGGCGGGGGGACCGTATTTACGTCTCCGACCGCGAGAGGGGTCCATGACACCCGAGGGCGTCGCGGTCGTGTTCCTCGCCCTCCTCGCCGGCGGGACCGCCGTCGCCGTCGGCACGTACGCCTGGCGCAACCGCGGCGAGCCGGGCGCGGCCTCCTTCGCGCTCCTGATGGCCGGGGTCGCCGTCTGGTCGCTGTCGTACGCGCTCGCGCTCACGGCGCTCGACCCCGGCACGCGTGAGCTGATCGAGATCCCACTCGAGGTCGGGAAGGCGCTCATCGCGCCCGCGTGGCTGTTCTTCGCGCTCGGGTACACCGGGCGCGGCGAGTACGTCGACCGACGGCTGATCGCGGCCATGTCCGTCGTTCCGGTCGTCACCACCCTGCTCGTGGCCACGGCGCCGTCACACGGGCTGATGTGGACCGACTATCGGATCGCGCCGACGTTCGGGACGGCGACGGTCCTGTTCGACCCGGGCGTGTGGTTCTACGTCCACGCCGCGTTCGGCTGGGTCGTCATCGGCGCCGGAATGATGTTCCTGCTGGGGCCGGTCATCTCCTCGGGCGCCCTCTACCGCGATCAGGGGATCGCGCTCATCCTCGGGGCGGCCGTCAGCTTCGCGGCTCACGTGAAGGCGGTGTTCTTCCTCCCACCGCTCCCGGCGCTTGATCTCACGCCGTTGACCCTCGCGATCACGGGGGTCCTGTTCGGCTTCGCCCTCTTCCGGTTCAGGCTCCAGGGGCTGCTGCCGGCGACGCAGGTGCTCGGGCGTCGAGCCGCCATCGAGGACGTGGGCGTGGGGCTCGTCGTCGTCAACGCCGACGGGCGGCTCATCGAGTTCAACTCCGCAGCCCGAGCGGTGCTCGGGATCGACGGTCGGGGCGACCGCTGCGGCGGCGGTGTGGGCGAGTCCGGTGCCGCAGACCGCGTCGCCGGCGAGCCGCTCGACGCGTACGTCGCCGACGTCGACCTCGACGACCCGGGTCCCCAGCGGATCGAGCAGACGACCGACGCGGGCTATCACGTGTACGAGGCGACGGTCTCGGACATCGACGACCACCACGGACGCGTCGTCGGCTACACCGTGACGTTCGCGGACGTGACCGACCGGGAGGCGCGCGGGCAGCGACTCGAGGTGCTCAACCGCGTCCTCAGGCACAACCTCCGCAACGACATGACGGTCGTCGTGGGCAACGCGGACCTCTTGACCGAGCGTGTGGACGACGACCACAGGCCGCTCGCGGACGCCATCGGCAGGCGGGGGCGGGCGCTCCAGCGGCTCGGCGAGAAGGCCCGGGACGTGGAGGAGGTCCTCGACGACGACGACGACCCCCGCGAGGTCGCCGCCGTCGAGGTGTGCCGCGACGCCGTCCGCGACGTCCGCGAGTCGGCCCCCGACGCGAACGTCGCCGTCGACGTGGCCTCCGACCTCCGGCTCGTCGTCCGGGAGCGTGTGCTCGGAGTGGTGCTCGCGAACCTCGTCGAGAACGGGATCGAACACGGCGACGGCGCGACGATACGGATCGCCGTTCGCGTCGAGGACGACGGCGTCCGGTTCGTCGTCGCCGACGACGGCCCGGGCATTCCCGAGGCCGAACTCCGGGGGATCCGCTCGGAGACAGAGACGGCACTGTCCCACGGGAGTGGCCTCGGGCTGTGGGTGGTCCGGTGGGGAACCCGACTGCTCGGCGCGGAGCTCTCCTTCGAGGACCGCGACCCGACCGGGACCGCCGTGACGGTTCAGCTTCCCGCGCACGCGCTGGTGAACCAGACGGAGCGGGGCGACGACGGTTCACACGGGCGGGCGGAGTCGGAGACGACTGACCCTCGCGCTCGGGACGCCGCTGCCGACGCGCTCTCGCCGGGGTGATCGATCGGGCGGTCGTCGCTCCCGATTAGCTCGTCTCCGCTCCCGCGGCGCAGTCGGCGCAGAAGCCGGTACCCGCGTCGTAGTGGTCCCGACAGACCGTCGCGCCGCAGCGGTCGCACGAGACGGTCGCCGCCGCGCTCTCACAGATCTGACAGACTCCGGTGACGCTCATATCGATGCCTTCGGCCGCTCGTTCGGGGCCCGGACGTTTGGCGGTTCCACCGATTCCAGGGAACCGACGGCGAGGGGTTTACGGTCCGTCGCCGCCGATCGAGGGTGTGGACCGCGACGTGCTCCTGCTCGGGATCGCCGCCGTGCTCGCCGGCCTGACGGCCACCCTCGCGATGCTTACGATCGCGTACTCGCCGTTCGTGATCCTCGCGACGATCCCGACCGGCGCGGCCGCCTACTTCTTCTGGTACCAGGCGTCCGGCCGACTGAAGGAGGACATGCGCTCGCGGGCGGCCGGGCGGCGTGCGGATCCCCGCGCAGGCGAGGGCGCTCCGGGCGGGAAATCCCGGTTCGCCCGAGAGGCCCGCGCCCGGATGGGTGACGGCGGTCGCGTCGGCCCCCGCGGCGGAGGGGGAGCGCGAACGCGTGGCCGCGGGCCGACCGGAGGTGCCGCGATGGCCGGGAACTCCGGAATGCCGCCCGGCGACGCACGCCGGACGCTCGGCGTCGACGCCGACGCCTCCCAGTCGGAACTGAAAGCCGCCTACCGCGACCGCGTGAAGGAGACGCACCCGGACTCCGGCGGCGACGAGGCGGAGTTCAAGCGGGTGAACAGCGCCTACGAGACCCTCAAGGACGACTGACGCGACCCGCCGGTTCGGCTTCACGCGACCGCCCGACAGTCGGCGCGGAGAGCCCCGCCGACTATTGTGACATCGAGTGACACACGCGTGAAAACCGTTATACCCGCCCACCGCTACCCGACGGCTATGGGCGCTGACCGGGCCGTGCTCACACGGACCATCGAGCGCGGCGAGGAGGAGGGCGGGAACATCGAGTTCAAGACCCGCCTCACGCGGGAGATCCATCTCGCGGAGGGACGCATGGAGTCGCTGGCCGCACAGCTTCGCCACCGGGTGCTCTCGGGCGACGGCGAGGCGCTGTACGTGGTCGGCGTCACCGACGACGGCGGCATCGCCGGCATCGCGCCGTCCGCCTTCTCGGAGTCGATGGACGTGCTCTCCCTGCTCGCGGAGGAGGCTGACGCGCACATCCACGAGGTGGAGACGTGGGCCGCCGGGACCGGCGAGACGGAGGGCGGGCTGGTCGGCCTCGCAACCGTCCGCGAGGGCGCCGCCTTCGAGGCCGACGACGACCACATCGTCGTCGGCACTGCCGGCCACGTCGACCACGGCAAGTCGACGCTCGTCGGCACGCTCGTCACCGGACAGGCGGACGACGGCGAGGGCGGCACGCGCTCGTATCTCGACGTGCAGCCACACGAGATGGAGCGCGGCCTCTCGGCGGACCTCAGCTACGGCGTGTACGGCTTCGACGACGACGGTCCCGTCCGCATGGACAACCCCGACCGGAAGACCGACCGCGCGCGCGTGGTCGAGGAGGCCGACCGCCTCGTCTCGTTCGTCGACACCGTCGGCCACGAGCCGTGGCTCCGAACGACGATCCGCGGGCTCGTCGGCCAGAAGCTGGATTACGGGCTCTTGACGGTCGCCGCCGACGACGGGCCGACGAAGACGACCCGCGAACACCTCGGCATCCTGCTGGCGATGGAGCTGCCGACGATCGTCGCGATCACCAAGGTCGACGCGCCGCCCGAAGAGCGCGTGCTGGAGGTCGAGCGGGAGGTGGAGTCGATGCTTCGGGACGTGGGCAAGACCCCGCTCCTGCTGGATCGCCACGGCGTCGCCACCGCCGTCGAGGAGATCGGCGACGGCGTCGTGCCCGTGTTACGGACCTCGGCGGTGACCGAGCAGGGGATGGCGGAACTCGATCGGATGCTGGAGCGGCTCCCCAAGCGCGCGGACGACGCCGACGGCGACTTCCGGATGTACGTCGACCGCTCGTACGACGTGAAAGGCGTCGGCGCGGTCGCCTCCGGCACGATCCGCTCGGGGGAGGTGGAGGCGGGCGACGAGCTGCTGCTCGGGCCGATGCCCGACGGCTCGTTCCGCGAGGTGGAGGTGCGTTCCATCGAGATGCACTACCACCGCGTCGACAGGGCCCGCGCGGGCCGGATCGTCGGCATCGCGCTCAAGGGCGTGAACGAGTCGGAGGTCCAGCGCGGGATGGCGCTGGTGGAGCGCGAGAGCGACCCCCGACCGGTCCGATCGTTCGAGGCGGAGGTGATGGTGCTCAACCACCCGACCCGGATCCAGGAGGGGTACGAGCCGGTCGTCCACCTGGAGACCGTCAGCGAGGCGGCCGTCTTCCATCCGGAGGGCGGACGGCTGCTTCCCGGAGACACCGGCGAGACGGAGGTCCGGTTCAAGTTCCAGCCGTACCTCGTCGAGGCGGGCCAGCGGTTCGTCTTCCGGGAGGGCCAAAGCAAGGGCGTCGGCACCGTCACAGGCGTGACCTACGCCGACGAGTAGCCGGCGAGTAGCCGCCGTCAGTTCCTCGGGTCGTCGCCGACGAGATCAGGAGCCAGCAGCGCACCCAGCGACGGCACCCGCACGGCTCCCGACGGTGTCGGCCCGCGGTCGCCGACGAGGACCGCCCTCAGCCCCGCCGCGATCGCCCCGGCGGCGTCGGACTCGGGCGAGTCGCCGACGTGAACCGCGTCGCCGGGGTGGGTATCGAGAGCCGAGAGGCCGGCCTCGAAGGCGCCGACGTCGGGCTTCGCGGGGGCGTCGTGCCCGGCGAACACCACGTCGACCGCGCGGTCGTCGAGGCCGACCGCGCCGACCTTCGCCGACTGCGCGTCCGGCGGCCCGTTGGTCACGACAGCGTAGGGAACGCCCCGGGCGTCGAGCGCGTCCAGCAGGTCGCGCGCCCCCGGCCGCCACGCCACGTTCGCGTGGTCGCGCTCGTCGGCGAACGCGTCCGCCACCACGCGACCGAGATCCGGGTCTCGGTCGCGCTCCTCGCAGAGCGCGGCGAAACACTCGGTCCGGAGTTGCGCCATTGAGTCCGTCCGGTCGTTGAACTCGGCGAAGCGGTCGTAGTACGCCTCGACGGGGAAGATCGGGTCGACGCCGACGGCGGCGAAGGCGGCCGCGAGCACCTCCCCGGGCGACCGGCGATAGGAGACGAGCGTGTCGTCGAGGTCGAAGGTCACTCCCGTGGCGTCGGCCAGCGGGGATGCGAGCCTCGTCGGGTCGACGTTCTCACGCATCGCGTTCGGTGTGATCGTCAGGATCGTCGTGGTCGTTGCGGTCGCCACGGAGGTCGCGGTCGTCGCGCAGGTTCCGGAGGGCCCCCGTCGCCGCGTACGCGCCGTCCCGTTCCTCCGCGAGATCGAGCAGCACGAACCACCGCAGGTGGCGCTCGACGCGCTCGCGCCACACCGACTCCCAGTCGCTCGTCCGGAACCGCTCCCAGTTCGGCACGCGGTCGACGAACGCCGCGAACGCCTCGTCGACGGTGAGGCCGTCGGCGTCCCCGTCGGAGTCGCCCGCCGGCCCGGCCGCGAGGAGCGCGTCCGCAACGTCGCCGGCCCCGTACACGCCCGCGAGGAACTGCCCGCGCAGATGCTCCGGCGTCGGGTCCGCGCGGAGTCGCTTGAAGCCGTCGTCGGTCTCCTCGGCGAGTCCGAGCGCGCGGAGGAACGTGAGCCACGTCCGGGCCACGTCACGCGAGCGGAAGCCCAGCCGCCGCATCAGCCGGGCACAGCAGTCGTCCTCGCTGCCGGGGACCAGCGGCACCGCCGCCTGCGCGTCGGCGACGAACGCGACCGTTTCTGGCGGTTCGGGAACGAGTTTGAACTTCATCGCCGCCGACCGATCACCGGTAGTCGAACGACGCCGCGAGCAGGTCCTCGCGGGTCTCGCCGAGCGCGTACGTCGGCCCGTCGAGCACGTCGACGGTGACCGCGGCGGGCGCGAACACGGACTCGTCCAGTTCGTAGAAGTCGTAGTCCGCCTCGGCGAACACCTCCGCGAACGGCCGGCCGAACTCGGCAGCGGCGCTGGAGGGCACCTCGTCGAACCGGTCGAAGTCCTCGGCGACGGTGAGGTGGACCTCGCCGCCGTACGCGAGCGCGTCGTTCGTCCGGCCCATCGCCTCGGTCTCGTCGTAGCTGACGGGCGCAACCGGGGCCGAGCCCGCGGCCGACTTGATCTGCTCGAGGTCGTACCCCAGTTCGAACAGCCGGAAGACCGCGAGTTCGGCGGCCCGCGCGGCCGCGGTCACGCTCCCCGCCGTCGAGCCCAGGGCCGTCGTCGGAAGGTACACCGCCTGCTCGTTCACGTTCGCGCGCTCGGCGACCTCGGCGACCACCTCGTCGTCGGGGAGCGTCGCGCTCTCCACGCAGAGGACGGTGAGATCGAACTCGTCGTAGTAGCCCAGCGCCTGGAACTCCCGCTCCTCGCCGACGAGCGCGCGGGCGGGCCCGGAGCCGAGCCCCGAGAAGTGCTCCGTCTCCAGTTCCCAGCCGGCCTTCTGGGAGCCGAGCAGCGCGACGCCCGGGTGGTCCGTCGTCAACTCGACGTAGGGGGTCGGCGAGCCGTCGACGCGACCCATCCCGGTCTGGAGGGTCGCCAGTCCGGCGGTCTGTATCTCCGCGAGCAACATCCCCGCCTCGATGCCGCCGTCGGCGTCGACGCCGAAGTCGACCACCGTCGCGCCGGAGTCGAGTTCGTAGGCCGCGAGCTCGAGCTCGTCGGCGAAATCGAGCGCCTCGTCGACCAGCTCCACCGCCATGCGATTGAGGCTGTCCATGGGCGGGGTTGGGCGGCATCCGGGTTAAGTTCGGTCTTGTCCGGATCCGTCGACGAAGTCGTGGCGGTCGTATCGCAACCGGTATATCGGGCGATCGACGACGCTGGGTATGCCAGGACCGACGTTCCTGTCGGGGGAATCGGTGTCCCTTTGCACCGTCGAGGAAGGGGACATCTCGTTCGTTCACGAGACGGTTAACTCGCCGGACATCCGGAAGACGATGCAGCCGTCCAGACCGTACTCCCTGAACGAGATACGCTCGCTTTTCACAGCCGACCCGGAGTCGTCGTCCGCCGTTCGCTTCGTCGTCGCTGTCGATACGGAGGCCGTCGGATTAGTCGGGTATTCGATCGAGGACACGTCGGCAGGTATCGCCGAACCCAGTTGCTGGATCCACCCGTCGAACTGGGGCGAAGGGTACGGAAGCGAGGCGATCGAACTCCTCGTCGAGTACGGGTTCAAACAGCGCCGACTTCACAAGTTCGTCGCGGAGGTCGTCGAGTTCAACGACGCATCGAAGCGGCTCGTGGAGAAGGTTGGCTTCGTCGAGGAGGGGAGACTGCGGGAACAGGACTTCGTTGACGGGCAGTACCACGACTGTGTGCTATACGGGCTCCTTGCTACGGAGTGGCAAAGCTGTCGGGAGTGATAGCCGGACAACTGGCGTAACACGCTCGTTGGTACGGTCGCAGCCACGAGGGAGCTCGGTCGAACCGAACCCCGACAGCCGGAAGCATAGCTCTCCCGGAGGTCCGAGCCGACTCAGTCGTCGCCCACGACACCCGCGCCGAACTCCGCGGTCGCGGCGCCGCCCTCGACGGCGTCGGGGAGCTGCTCGCGCACGTCGTCGCCGCGACCCTCCGCGATGACCTCCGCGTAGGCGTCGGGAAGCACGCGCGTGAACTCGCCGACGACCGACTCCCAGTCGTCGAGCAACTCGCGCGCGCGGTCGCTGTCGGTGCGCTCGAGGTGGTTCTCGACCAGGCGGCGCACCATCGCCTCGTCCTGGTCGGTCAGATCCTCGGAGAGGCTCACCATCCCCTTGTTCGTCTTCGCGGGCAGTTCGTCGTCCGGGTCGTGGACGTACGCGACGCCGCCGGACATCCCCGCGGCGAAGTTGCGTCCCACGTCGCCCAGTACCGCGACGACGCCGCCGGTCATGTACTCGCAGCCGTGGTCGCCGACGCCCTCGACGACGGCCTTCACGCCGGAGTTTCGTACGGCGAAGCGCTCGCCGGCGACGCCGTTGACGTACGCCTCGCCGTCGGTGGCGCCGTACAACGCGACGTTGCCGATGAGGACGTTCTCGTCGGGCTCGAAGGCGGCGTCCTCGGGCGTCTGGACGACGACCGTCCCGCCCGACAGGCCCTTGCCGACGTAGTCGTTGGCGGCGCCGACGAGGTGGGCGTCGACGCCCGCCGCGAGGAACGCGGCGAACGACTGGCCGGCCTCGCCGCGGAAGTCGAGATCCAGCGTGCCCGCGGGGAGTCCCTCCTCCCCGTGGGCTCGCGAGATGCGGTTCGACAGGGTGGCGCCGATCGCGCGGTCGGTGTTGTCCACGTCGGCCGCGAGGGCGGCGGGCTCACCCGTCTCGACGCTGTCGCCGAGCTCGTCGAGCAGCTCCCAGTCGAGCGCCTCCGCCAGGTCGGGGTGGTCCTGCTCGCGCACCTTGTGGCGCGGGCCGTCGTCGCTCGGCTCGGCGATGAGCGCCGACAGGTCGAGCTTGCTCGCCTTCGGGTGGTCGACCTCGCGTTGAGAGAGACAGTCGACCCGGCCGACCATCTCGTCGACCGAGGTGAAGCCCAACTCGGCCATGTACTCGCGCAGTTCCTGCGCGATGAACTGCATGTAGTTGATGACGTGCTCGGGCTCGCCGGGGAACCGGTCGCGCAGGTCCTCGCGCTGGGTGGCGACGCCGACCGGGCAGGTGTTCTGGTGGCACTGTCGAGCCATCACACAGCCCGAGGAGACGAGCGCGGCCGTCCCGAACGCGAACTCCTCGGCGCCCAACAGCGCGGCGACGGCTACGTCGCGGCCGGTCTTCAGCCCGCCGTCCGCGGAGACGGTGATGCGGTCGCGCAGGCCCGTCGCCCGCAGCATCTGGTTCGCCTCCGCGACGCCCAGCTCCCACGGCAGCCCCGCGTTCTTGATCGAGGTCTTCGGCGACGCGCCCGTCCCGCCGGAGTGCCCGGAGATGTGGACCACGTCCGCCTCCGCCTTCGCGACGCCGGCGGCGATGGTGCCGATGCCCGCCTCCGAGACGAGCTTCACGTTGACGTCGGCCTCGGGGTTGGCGGCCTTCAGGTCGTAGATGAGCTGCTTCAGGTCCTCGATGGAGTAGATGTCGTGCAGCGGCGGCGGCGAGATGAGGCCGACGCCGGGCGTGGAGTAGCGCACCTGAGCGATGTATTCGTTCACCTTCGCGCCGGGGAGATGGCCGCCCTCGCCGGGCTTGGACCCTTGCGCCATCTTGATCTGGATCTCCTCGGCGGTCGCGAGGTAGTTCGAGGTGACGCCGAAGCGCCCGGACGCGACCTGCTTGACGCTGCAGCCCCGTTCGGTGTCGAAGCGCTCGGGCGGCTCGCCGCCCTCGCCCGTGTTGGACTTCGCCCCGATCCGGTTCATCGCGATCGCGTTGTTCTCGTGTTGCTCGGGCGAGAGGCTCCCGAGGCTCATCGCGGCCGTCGAGAAGCGCTTGGCGATCTCGTCGACCGGCTCCACCTCATCGACCGGGATCGGGTCGCGTTCGTTGCCGATGTCGAGGAGGTTCCGCAGTTCCGCGGGCGTGTCGGGGTCGTTCACCTGCGCCGAGAACTCGTCCCACGCCTCGCGGTCGCCCTCCCGGACGGCGGTGTGCAGCGCGTTCACCGAGTGGGGGTTCCAGCCGTGTTTGATGCCCGAGGAGCGGTTCTCGTACTCCCCTTGCGTCTCCAGTTGTGGATCGTCGCCGAAGCCGACGGCGTACCGCTCGCGCAGGTCCGACTCGATCTCGGGGAGGCCGATCCCCTCGGTCCGGATCTCGGTGCCCTCGAAGTACTCGCGCACCAGATCCGAACCCAGGCCGACCGCCTCGAAGATCTGCGCGCCCTGGTAGGACTCGACCGTCGAGATGCCCATCTTCGCCATCGTCTTCAGCAGCCCCATCTCTACGGCGTCGCGGTACGCCCGCAGCGCCTTCGCCTCGTCGGCGCCGTCGGGACCGGCGACGATGTCGCGGACCGTGTCGTACGCGAGGTACGGGCACACCGCGCCGGCGCCGTAGCCGACGAGACACGCCACGTGGTGGACCTCGCGGGGATCGCCCGACTCGACAACGAGCCCGGCGCGCGCGCGCAGTCCCTCGCGCACGAGGTGGTGGTGGACCGCGCCCGTCGCAAGCAGGCTCGGGACGTGCAGGCGATCGGGACCCATCCCGCGGTCCGAGAGCACGAGCACGTCGGCGCCGTCACGGACGGCCTCGGCCGCGGCCGCCCGGAGGTCCTCGACGGCGGTTTCCAGGTCCGCGTCGGGGTCGAACGTCATGTCGAGCGTGACCGAGGTGAGGTCGCCGTCGGTCGCCGTCCCCAGGTCACGGAGCGTCGCCGTCTCCGCCTCGGTGACGACGGGCGAGTCGTGGACGACCTGGCGGGCGTGTTCGGGCGTCTCCTCGAGGAGGTTGCGTTGGGGGCCCAGCCGCGTCTCCAGGGAGGTGACCAGCTCCTCGCGGATGTAGTCGATCGGCGGGTTCGACACCTGCGCGAACAGCTGCTTGAAGTACGTGAACAGCGGGCGGTCGAACTCCGAGAGGACCGACAGCGGGGTGTCGTCGCCCATCGAGCCGACGGGGTCTTTCCCCTGTTCGGACATCGGGCCGATGAGGTGATTCAGCTGATCGGTGGTGTAGCCGAAGGCGGCCTGCCTGGCGCGGAGGTCGTCGTCCGGCCCCGTCTCCGGGCTCGGCTCGGCCTCGTCGGTCACGTCCGTGAGATCGCGCTGCTCGGCGTCGACCCACTCGCCGTACTTGTCGTCGGTGAGGTCGGCGAACACCTCCTCGTCGTCGAGGACGCGACCCTCCGTGCGGTCGGCGACGAACGTCTCGCCCGGTCGGAGGCGCCCGCGCTCGCGCACCTCGCTGGGGTCGTGTTCGAGCGCGCCGACCTCGCTGCCCATCACGAGGCGGTTGTCGGTCGTCACGTCGTAGCGGCACGGCCGGAGCCCGTTGCGGTCGAGCACGCCCGCGACGCGGTCGCCGTCGAAGCCGATCACGAGGGCGGGGCCGTCCCAGGGCTCGACCAGCGAGGCGTGGTAGTCGTAGAAGTCGCGCCGGGCCTCGCTCATCGCGTCGTCCTTGCGGTACGCCTCGGGGATCATCATCCGCAGCGCGTGCGGAAGCTCCCGCCCGCTTTGCAACAGGAGGTCGAGCGTCTCGTCGACGGAGGCCGTGTCCGACTGGTTCGGGTCGGAGATGACCGGCCGCACCGCGTCGAGTTCCTCGTCGGCGAAGCCGCCGTCCGCGAGGTCCGACTGGCGCGCGCGCATCCAGTTGACGTTCCCTTGAATCGTGTTGAACTCGCCGTTGTGGACGACGTTGCGGTACGGGTGCGCGAGATGCCACGCGCCCAGCGTGTTCGTCGAGAAGCGTGCGTGCACGAGCGCGACGCCCGAGTCGAGGCGCTCGTCGCGCAGGTCGGGATAGTAGGCGTCGATCTGGTCGGCCTTCAGCAGGCCCTTGTAGACGACCCGTCGGCGATCGAGCGAACAGACGTAGAACCGCTCGCCCGCGAGGTCCTCGGCGGCCGACTCCACCGCACGTCGGGCGACGTACAGCCGTCGGTCGAACGTCTCCTCGTCGAGGTCGGCGCCCTCCGCGGGCGCGACGAACACCTGCCGGACGTCGGGCTCGGCTTCGAGCGCGGTCCGGCCGAGGTCCGCCTCCGCCGCGTCGGTGGGCACGTCGCGCCACGCGAGCACGTCGAGGTCGTACTCCGCGAGCGTCGACTCGAACAGCGCCTCCAGTTGCTCGCGGGCGTCGTCGTCGGTCGGCATGAACACCGACCCCACCGCGTACGTCTCGGGGAGGTCGCCGACGACGGCCTCGAAGAACTCGTCGGGCCGCTCGATCATGATGCCGGCGCCGTCGCCGGTGTTCTGCTCTGCACCCGTCGTCCCTCGATGCTCGAGGTTCTCGAGCAGGTCGAGCGCGTCCGATACTACTTCGTGCGATCGCCCGCCGTCGAGGTCGACGACGGCCCCCACGCCACAGTTCGAGCGCTCGTCATTGGGGTCCGCCAGGCCCCCGACGCGCGCCGACGCGTCCGGCTCAGTCATGGCTGGCGGTTCTCGTGGCCCGAATAAAGGATTGACCCTAAACGGCTAAGGGTGTGTTATTGCCATATTAGGATGTTATAGGATGACTGTATCCTCTCGGACGACCGTGAACGATATCGATCGCCGGAGGGCGTGCGCTGACTCGATCCCGAGTTATCGTTCGGTGGGTCGACAGGAGCGTCCCGTCGCGAGAACAGTCCCCGAGAGCGGCGATCGCGGCGACGGGGCGGCGACCTCAGTACGACTTCGCGAAGTACGCGGTCCGCGTCGCGTCGTCGTTGCAGACGGCGCAGGTGTCGTCGTGATCGGTGCCGTGGCGGTCGTCGTCCTCCTCGAACGGGACCATCACGATCTCGGCGGCGATCTGGTCTTTGATCTCCCCTTCGCAGTCCTCGTCGCCGCACCACGGTGCTTTCACGTAGCCGCCGTGCTGGCCGATGGTGCCGAGGATCTCGTTTCGCGAGTCGGCCTCGCGCACCTCGCCCGCGAGGTTCTCCTCGGCGGCGGCGTACAGTTTCGCGTACACCTCGTCGAGGTGGTCGCGGGTCGCCTCGGCGACGCCGTTCCGGTCGACGGTCGTCTCCTCGCCGTCGGGGCGATGGACGACGGTGACCTCGTCGTCCTCGACCTCGTAGGGGCCGATCTCGAAGCGCACGGGAACGCCGTTGAGCTCGTGTTCGTTGAACTTGAACCCGGGATTGCGCGTGTCGCGGTCGTCGAGTTCGACGCGGATCCCCGCCTCCTCCAGCTCTTCGGCGACGCCCTCGGCGTACTCGAGCACCTCGTCTTTGGTGTCCTCCTGCCAGATGGGCACGATCGCGACCTGCGTGGGCGCGACGGTCGGGGGCAAGACGAGCCCCTGGTCGTCGGAGTGGGTCATGATCAGCGCGCCGAGCGCGCGCCACGAGAACCCCCACGAGGTCGTGTGAGCGAGCCGCTCCGCCTCGTCCTCGCCGGAGAAGGTGATGTCGAACGCCTCGGCGAAGCTCGTTCCGAGGTAGTGTGAGGTGCCGCCCTGCACGGACTTGCCGTCGGGCATCAGCGCCTCCACCGTCGTGGTGGTGTCCGCCCCGGGGAACGTGTCGTGGTCGGGCTTCTGTCCGCGAAGGACGGGGATCGCGAGGAAGTCCCGGTATGCGGACTCGTACTGCTCGAGTCGGGTCAGCGTCTCGTCCCACGCGTCGTCGCGGTCGGCGTGAGCCGTGTGGCCCTCCTGCCAGAGGAACTCCTTCGTGCGGAAGAACGGCTTCGTCTCCGTCGCCTCCCAGCGCACGACCGAGCACCACTGGTTCACTCGCAGGGGGAGGTCGCGGTGGCTGCGCACCCACTGGCTGATGTAGGGCGTGATGATCGACTCGGAGGTGGGACGGACCGCGAGGCGCTCGTCGAGCTCCTCGTGGCCGCCGTGGGTCACCCACGCGACCTCGGGGTCGAACCCCTCGACGATGTCCTTCTCGGCCTCGAGGTACGACTCGGGGATGAACATCGGGAAGTAGGCGTTCTGCACGCCGGTCTCCTTGAACTTCGCGTCGAGGAACCCCTGCAGGCGCTCCCAGAGCGCGTAGCCGCGGGGCCGGGTGATGATGAACCCCGACATCCCCTCGGGCGCGTAGTTCGCCAACTGCGCCTTCTGGACCACCTCGGCGTACCATTCGCCGGTCTCGTACTCCTTGGATTTCGTGATCCCCAACTCCTGGTCGTCGCCGTCGGAGTCGGCGGACTCGTGTTCGCTCATACTCGTGGATATCGGACTGCCGTCTTAAACTCGGTGCGATCGGTCGCCGGTGTCTGCGGAGGGAACGAGAATGAATGCGTGGCTACCCGCCACGCGGCGGAATCGGAGCGCGAACGCGCCGCTCGCCGCGGGGTCGAGCGGGGACGCGGGAGCGACGTGCGGCGTTCACGTTCGGCGGAATCGCCGCCGCCGACAAGTGCGTTTCCCCGCCGTGGTACCCGGTGACGGGCGTCGCCAACGCTTACGACCGGCGCCGCGGAAGTCGCTGCTGTGACGCTCACGCGAGTCGAACTCGCCGCCGACGACACGGACGATCTCCTCGCGCTCTACCGGGAGTACGGCTGGTGGGACGACCGCGAGCGCGACGACGTGGCGCACGCGCTGGCGAACACGGACCTGGCGCTCGGGCTCCGCGACGGCGACGAGTTGATCGCCGCCGCCCGCGTCATCACGGATTTCGTCTACTACGCCCGCGTCTACGACGTCGTCGTCGCCACGGAGCGCCGGGGCGACGGCGTCGGTCGGGCTCTCCTCGAGGCGGTCGTCACACACGACCGCCTCGGCGACGTGAACCCGGTCCTCCTCTGCCGGGAGGGGTTGGTGCCGTTCTACGAGTCGGCGGGCTTCGAGCGATACCCCGAGTCGGTCGCGGTCCCCGACGACGACGCTCCCGACGAGGAGCCCCTCGTGACGCTGATCCACACGACGGGGTGACCTAGTCCTCGTGTGGCTCCACCGCGAACGGACTGTCGCCCTCGCGCCACGACCAGCCCGGGAGTCTGGTCTGGAAGCCCGCCGCCAGTGCGGCGTCGAGGTCGTCCGCGCCCGCGGCGTCGTCGGGGCCGCCGTGTGTCCGGGTATCCGCGAAGTGGAACGTCGCCTCCGCCAGCAGCGCGAGCGGCTGGCCGCCGGCGATAGTCGATGCGAGTCGCCGCCCGAGCAGCTCGTCGACGACGAAGCCCGGATAGTCGCCCTCCACGTCCAGCTCGCGCAGGAGCCCCGCGAGGGCGGCGACGTTGACCGCGCGGTCGCCGTCGGCGAACACGCGGTCCACCTCCCGGCGGTACCGCTCGTCGGTGACGGGGTCGACGTCGGTGTCGAACAACTCGCCGAGCGCGGCCCGGGTGTCGTTGAGTAAGGGGACGACCGCGGCGGCGCGCTCGCGGAGGCGGTCGCGTTCGGCGGCCACGGACGCAGGCGTGAGTCGCATAGGGTCCGTTCGGACCGACCACGGGTAGTGGTTTGCGAAGGGTTTTATAACACGCGGGGGATACGGGGTAATAAGCGGGTTTTCCGTCGCCCACGAGGGCAGCTACAACGGAGCGTCCCGTACGCATGCAGTCTTCAACTCACAGTCGACCCGAGGGCGTCGCGTCCGACAGCCGCGCCCTCCGGGACCCGCGACGATCCTCTCACATATGAGTCAAGTCGAGAAGCAGTTAGCCGACACGAAAGCACAGATCGAATCGGAGATCCCCGACGACATCTCCGTCACCGACGTCAAGTACGAGGGTCCGGAGCTGGTGGTGTACACGCGCCATCCGAAAGAGTTCGCCCAGGACGGCGACCTCGTCCGACAGCTCGCCTCCAAGCTCCGAAAGCGTATCACGATCCGGCCGCATCCGGACGTGCTCTCCGAGCCGAGCGAGGCGGAGGCGAAGATCCAGGAGATCATCCCCGACGACGCCGGCGTCGCCGACCTCGATTTCCACGAGGACACCGGCGAGGTCGTCATCGAGGCCGAAAAGCCCGGCATGGTCATCGGCCGCCGCGGCTCGACCCTCCGGGAGATCACCCAGGAGGTGGGGTGGACGCCCGAGGTCGTCCGCACGCCGCCGATCGAGTCCTCCACCGTCTCGAACGTCCGCAACTTCCTGAAACAGGAGCGCGAGGAGCGCCGCGACATCCTCGAGCGGGTCGGCCGCACCATCCACCGCGAGGAGATGGCCGACGAGCAGTGGGTCCGCATCACCACGCTCGGCTGCTGCCGCGAGGTCGGGCGCGCCTCGTTCATTCTCAACACCGCCGAGACGCGGATCCTCGTCGACTGCGGCGACAAGCCCGGCGCGGAAGGCGAGGTGCCGTATCTCCAGGTGCCGGAGGCGCTGGGCGCGGGCGCACAGAACATCGACGCGGTCGTGCTCACGCACGCCCACCTCGACCACTCCGCGCTCATCCCGCTGCTGTTCAAGTACGGCTACGACGGGCCGATCTACTGCACGGAGCCGACGCGCGACCTGATGGGGCTGCTCACGCTCGACTACCTCGACGTGGCGAGCAAGGAGGGGCGCACGCCCCCCTACGAGTCCGCACAGGTTCGCGAGGCGATCAAACACACCATCCCGCTGGAGTACGGCGACGTGACCGACATCGCGCCCGATATGAAGCTCACGTTCCACAACGCGGGCCACATCCTCGGGTCGGCCGTCTCGCACTTCCACATCGGCGACGGCCTCTACAACGTCGCCTTCTCCGGCGACATCCACTACGACGACACCCGCCTGTTCAACGGCGCGGTCAACGACTTCCCGCGCGTGGAGACGCTCGTGATGGAGTCCACCTACGGCGGTCGCAACGACTACCAGACCGACCAGGAGGACTCCGAGGAAAAACTGGTCGACGTGATCAACGAGACGTACGAGGACGACGGGAAGGTGTTGATCCCGGCGTTCGCGGTCGGGCGCTCCCAGGAGATCATGATGGTGCTGGAGGAGGCGATGCGAAACGACAAGATCCCGGAGATGCCGGTCCACCTCGACGGGATGATCTGGGAGGCGACGGCGATCCACACCACCTACCCCGAGTACCTCCGCGACGAACTGCGCGACCGCATCTTCCACGAGGACGAGAACCCCTTCCTCGCCGACCAGTTCAATCACATCGACGGGGGCGAGGACGAGCGCCGGGAGGTCGCCGACGGCGGCCCCTGCATCATTCTCTCTACCTCCGGGATGATGACCGGCGGCCCGATCATGTCGTGGCTGCGCCACCTCGGCACCGAAGAGCAGTCGAAGCTCACCTTCGTGGGCTACCAGGCACAGGGGACGCTGGGGCGCCGGATCCAGAACGGCTGGGAGGAGATCCCCGTGCAGGATCCGCGCAACAAGAGCCGCGACTCGACGATCACCCTCCGGATGGGTGTCGAGACGGTCGACGGCTTCTCCGGGCACGCCGACCGCCAGGGGCTGGAGAACTTCGTGAAGACGATGAACCCGCGCCCGGAGAAGGTGCTGTGCGTCCACGGCGACGAGCGTTCCGTGCAGGACTTCTCCTCGGCGCTGTATCACGACTACAACATGCGGACGTTCGCGCCGAAGAACCTGGAGACGTTCCGATTCAAATGAACCACTTTTAACGGGGGCCTCGCGCCCTTTGGGCGCTCGACCCCCGTCAAAACCCGTTCATGATCAAAAGGGCCGCTCGCTCGGCCTTCGGAGGGCTCGCTCCGCTCGCCCTCCGTGCTCTCGTTCGCTTCGCTCACGAGAACTTCGGCCTCACTCGCGGTACAACACGGACTGGTCCCGCACGTGGACCGGTCGTGAGACGCTCACGATAGCTCGACTGACCACTGCCGGGACTCAAGTTCCGTCCCGTCGAGGAACGGGTATGCGCCTCGCGCTCATCGCCCACGACGAACAGAAGGACACCCTCGTCGAGTTCGCCCGGGAGTACACCGAGGTGCTCGCCGCCCACGACCTGATTGCGACTGGGACGACCGGCAAGCGCCTCAACGAGGAGACCGACCTCACCGTCGAGCGGAAGTCTTCCGGCCCGCTCGGCGGCGACATGCAGATCGGCGCGGAGGTCGCCAACGGCGACTGCCACGGGATCGTCTTCCTGCGTGACCCGCTAACGGCCCAGCCGCACGAGCCGGACATCTCCGCGTTGTTACGGGTCTGTGACGTCCACGACGTCCCGCTCGCGACGACCCCCACGAGCGCGACGTACCTCATCGAGGGGATCGAACGCCACGAGCCGGAGCAGCTGGACCAATAGCTAGCACGGGTGACTGTGTCTCGCAGATCGCTGAAGCGATGCGGTGAGGCCTCCGGTCCTGACACACGCCGTGTTTGCCCTCCTCGTGTCGCTTGCGGGCGTCGACGACCCCGAGGCGTTCCTCGCGGACCCGTTCCCGCGGTTCGCGCTCGCGTTCGACGACACGCTCTCGCTGCCGATGCTCTCGGCGGCCCCCGGCGAATCTCCGACGAGACCACCGACGAGCAGTCGAGGGCAGCCGTAAAGGGCGTTCCCGCGGCGGAGTGCTCGGTGGACTGACGGACTCGCCGACGCCGGGATCGCCGTCGATTCAGTGTCCCACTGGCACCTTCGCTGCGAGTTCCGAGCTGGACGGGACGCAGACAGACATATACCGGTTCCCGGCGTGAACTGTGCAGAACAGCCGTGGTTACAGGTCCAGGGGCGGACGACGACCCGCCCGTCGAGGAGTCGACCGACGAGACGAGCGCGCCCGACCGCGTCGCCGAGGACGGCGTCGCGGACGATATCTCCGAGCGGAGCGGCCTCGACGAGCGCCGTCGTCGCCTCCTCGGGATCGCTGGTGTGGGAGTGCTCGGCGCCGCCGGGGTCGCCGGCGCGTGGGGCGCAACGCGTCCCGACGGGTCGCCGCCGGCCGAAACGCCGGCCGAAACGCCGTTCGCGACCTCGACGCCGACCGCGGACGCGACCGAGGCGCCGACCGGTGAGACGCCGACCGAGGAGACTCTACCCGACGAAACGGCCGCACTGGTCCGTCGATACGCGCCCGACCTCTACTACGGGCGGCTAGAGAAGTGGTTCCCGACCGATCCGCGCCCGTACGTCGTCGAGACGGCCGAGGGCAGAGTCGTCGACGGGTTCACCGCGCTCGACGAGTACACGGCCGCGTTCGCTGAGACGGGCGAGCCGCCGACCCCGACGGTGTTTTACAACGTCGTCGAGGCCGCGGACGGCATCGACGCGGTCCAGTACTGGCAGTACTCGGTGTTCGACCAGTTCACGGTCAACTTCCACTGGCACGACTGGGAGCTGTTGCAGGTGTTCGTCGACCGCGAGTCCGGGCGGCCCCTGCTCCTGTCGGCGAGTGCGCATTCGCGGTCGGTCCCGAACAACGAGTTCCTCGATCCGGATCTTTCGGGGGACACTCGCCCGGGCGTCCTCGCGGAGGTCGGCTCCCACTCGAGCGCGAGCGAGGTCAACGGACGCGTCCCGACGTTCGAGCGACTCGCGAGCGGCGGGTGGAACTCGGACGTGTCGAACGACTTCGTCGACGTCGCGTCGGGTGACCTGACGCGGTTCGCCTACGGCCTCCCGCGCGACGAGGGAGCGCGACTCCCGTTCGTCATGCCGGAACTCGACGGCCACCGCCTCGACGACCACCCGGATCTCTCGGTCGGCCCGGAGGGGTTCATCGACGCGGCGGTCACCGTGACCGACTGGCGCGGGCTTCCCCGACCGCCGGAGTCGCTGCCGCTTCGCGTGCCCGGACTCGTCTTCACGCACCCGGAGAGCGCGACCGACGGAGACGCCACCTACGCGCTCGAGCCGATCGACGTCCTCACCGACGCGATCGACGACTTCGTCGGCCCGCAGTTGAGCTTCGAGTTCGCGATCCCCGGCTTCGTGGAGGACCGACTCGCGAGCCACATCACGTCGGTCGGCATCCCCTGGGAGCAAGAGCGGTTCCGCGACCCCCTCGCGGACGTCACCGACCCCGCACACCGGCGGCACATCGACGGGTCGTCGCCGGCGGGACTGCGAAACCGCGTCGTCGGTCGAGTGCGGCTGCTCCGTGCGGGTGCCGAGGGTGCGCTCGATCGAGTGAGCCGGGGGGCGCGCGACGCGCTCGCGGATTCGATCTCCGTCTCCTTCGGAAGGCCGCCGGTCGAGCTGTGCACCCAACTCGCGAGCGAGGACCCGGTCGCGGCCGTCACGAGAGCCGGCACGTTCGGCTATCTGCACGTCGCGCCCGGCGAGCATCGACTCACCGTGAACGCGCCGGGGATCGCGCCGCTCGCGGCGGGGTTCGTCCACGACGGCGGACTCCTCCGAGCCGGCTCGGCGGGCGACCTGACAGTCGTCGCGAACGAGGACGCCGGCTGGATCCGCGGTGACGGCCGTAGCGCCACCGGGATCGCGCAGATCCGAATCATCGAGGACTACGCCGGCGTCGTCTACGACGGAGCCCCGGTGGAGGACGACCGCTTCGCCGTCGCTGTCCACCGCGACGGCGCGTACACGGTGGAGATCGTCGATGGCGAGGGGCGCCCCGGGTCGTACCGCGTCACTCCGGGCGACTTCGGCGACGACGGCGAGGCGGTCCGCGAGGGGATCGAGACGGGGAAGGCGAGTCTCGCGCGCACGCTGCGTGCGGAACTGTCGGCCCTGCTCGATCTGGCGAGCGAGTTCGCTCGACGGGACCGCGGCGGCGACGAGGTCGTCGACCGGCTCTCAGCAGCGCTGGAGGCGGTCGACGCGGCGACGGTGACCGCCGAGCGCGGCGATGCGGAGTCCGCGAACGACCGGCTGTCGCGTGCGGCGGCGGCGCTGGAGGAGGCGCTCGACGTGCTGTTCGGCGACGATCTCGGCGGCTATGACGACTCGTCCGTGATGGCGCTGTATCCGCGCGTACAGGACGCGATCGACCGGGTCGAGCGGGCGATCCGGACCGAACTCGCGTGAGAACCGTCCGGCCGACGGCGTCGCGTTCTCACTCGTCGGCGACGGCCTCGCTCGGGTCGACTGCCTCCCCCGCGAGTTCGTCGATACCCACACGGTCGCAGCGATCGTACAGCGGGCAGGCCTCGGGTCCCTCCAGACACGCCGGCTCGCGGGCGGTGCAGTACTCCCGCCCGAACTGGATCATCGCGGTATGGCCGAAGCCGCACTTCCCGGCCGGCACCCCCGTCTCCAGCGCCTCGCGGACGCCCTCGTGGTCGGCCCCGGCGGGAGCCAGCCCCATCCGTCGCGAGATGCGGTGGACGTGCGTGTCGACGGGAAAGACGCCGCCGCGGCCGCCGGCGAACAGGAGGACGCAGTCCGCCGTCTTGGGGCCGACGCCGTTCATTTCGAGCAGCGTCTCGCGGATCCTCCTCGGGTCCTCGTCCCGTACGAACGCGTCGAACCCGTCGGCGCCGCCGTACTCCTCGACGACGCGCTCGGCGAGCGCCAGTATCCGCTCGGATTTCACGTTGTACAGACCCGCCCCGGAGATGGTCTCGGCGAGCTCGTCCCGTGCGGCGTCCGCGAGTGACGCCGCGAGATCGCCGTTCCACTCCGGTCCGCCCGGCCCGTACCGCGCCATCAGCGCGTCGTGGGCCGGCTGGCTCGCCTTGTCACTGGTGTTCTGCGAGAGGATCGTCCGGACGAGACACTCGAAGGCGTCCTGACCGCCGTACGCCTTCCGCCAGTACAGGTCGCCGAGGGCGTCGACGACCGCCTCCGCGCGCGAGGCCGGGTTCGCCGCCGCCCCGAACGCGGCCGGGCTGCCGCCGCCGGCGTCGCCGCCGCTGATGTTCTCGCTCGGCTCGTCGTCGCTCATGAACCGCCCTCGGGCGGCATCGTACAAGAACCGTTGCCTCACACGGGACGCGGACGACTCCCCTCCCTTCGGCCGCGACCGTCGGCGGGTTTCGTTCCGCTACGGGTCGACCCGCAGCGTCACCGTCAGCGGCGCGCCCCGCTCCAGTGCCGTCACGAGTCGACGGTCGAACCCCGCGGCGGCCTTGTCGGCCCCGATCATGATCGTCCGCTCGTCGACGTAGTCGCTCGTCCGGCCGACCATGCTCCGGTCGCCCTCGTAGGTGAGGTCGGGATGGCCGTAACCCGTCACGGTTTCCGTCGCGTCGGCGGCGCGAAACTCCGCGGTGATCGTCGCCTCGCGCGAGCGACACGCCTCGACGAACGACCGCGGCACGTCCGCGGGGGTCGTGTCCGCCTCCACCGCCAGGATGCAGTCGCCCGCGGGCGTGAGCCAGTCGTCGCCCGTCACCTCGAAGGTACTCGCGTGTTCGGCGCTGACGTGTTCGTGGCCCGACGCCCGGACGGTCACCTCTCGAACGGGGTCCGCGCCCCCCTCCGCGTCGGTTGCACTCGTCGCCTCGTCGCTCATATCGGTGCTGGGCGACGGCGGGACAAAACGCCCGCGGGTCGCGACCTGGCCGCTCGATCCGGGTCGATGCCGCCGGAGTTCGGTCAGTCCAGGTCGACGCCGCCGGCGAGGCGGTCGATTCCGACGACCAGCAGCGCGCCGACCGCGGCCGCGACGACGAACTCGCCGCCGACCGCGGCGGTCCACGCGGCCACTTCCTCGCCGACGCGGGCGACCGGCGCCCGGAGCGCGCCCACGATGAGACCGATGAGAAACGCGAGCGTCGCCTCGCGTCGGGCCGCAAGCGCCGCCCGCACCGCGTGGGCGACGGTCAACAGTCCGACGACGCCGCCCGCGAGGAACGCGACGACCGGGACGCCGGTCTCGACGACCGTCGCCGTCGGCCCGCCGGTCGCGAGCGCCAACAGCGCGTCGACGAACACGGACAGCGCCTCGGTCATCCGGTCGTACTGCCCGAGGATGACCAGCAGGAGCGACCCCGAGATCCCGGGGAGGATCATCGCGCTCACCGCGACCGCCCCCGCGAGGAACGTCGCGAGCGCGGTCTCGCCGAGCGCGGCCGAGGCCCGCCCGGAGGCGACGAACGCGAGCGCCACACCCGCGACGGCCGCGGCGGCCCGGCCGGCGGTGTCGACGCGGAACTCGCCCCTGAGCACGACCGCCGACGCGCCGATGAGCCCGAAGAAGAACCCGTACGTGAGCACGGGGACCGTCTCCAGCGTGACGTGTAACACTCGGGTGACGGTGAGGATCGCGGTGGCGATCCCGGCGCCGAGCGCGAGCAGGAACGTTCCGTCGATGTCGGTCCAGACTGCTCGCAGCTCCTCGCGGTCGCCGAGCAGCCCCTCGAGCACCCGGCGCGCGAGCGACGGCGAGGCGGCCGTGATCGCGGCGATGAGGCGGTCGTAGATCCCGGTGATCAGCGCGATGGTCCCGCCGGAGACGCCGGGGACGGCGTCGGCGGTCCCCATCGCGAGGCCTCTGAGGTACGTTCCCAGCGGTCCCTCGTCGCGTTCGATCAGGGTCGCGTCGGCTGTCGCGTTCGGGTCGCCCCTCGCGCTCGTATCCGTCGCGTCCGCCGATCCGCTCGCGTCCTGCGCGTCCGCCGCGTCGACCGCGTCATCGCCGCCGGGGTCCGTCATCTACGGCGTGACGGGTCGGCGGATCGGGGCACGGACCGACGGTTCCGCCTCGCTCGCCGCGTCCGTTCCCGACAGCGTTCCGTCACCCGCGTCGCCGGACGACCCGTCGTCGGTCCCCGTGTCGAGGCCCTCGATCGAGTCGAACTCCGCTGGCAGCGAGCTCGTGTTGTCGGAGCCGTCGGTCGTGTTGTTCGTCTCCGAGCCGTTCTGCGCGCCCTCGGGCTCGCGCAGAACTTCCTCATCGAGGGTCACCGTCACCGTCTCGTCGGTGTCGCCGTTGACGGCGCCCTCGCTCACGTTGAACGTCCCCTGGTTGCGGACGATGTACGCCGACTCGTTGCTCTCGGCCTCGCCGGTGACCGTGTACGCGCCCGTCGCGCGAACGCTCACGTTGGTGTAGCCGTTCTCGGGGCCGTACTCGTCGTAGCCGGCCGTCGAGTACGGGACGGTGAACTCGAACTCGCCGTCCTCGTTCGCGGTCACCTGCTGCTCGTAGGTGAACGTCGAGGCGTTGCCGCCGGAGCCGCCCTCGGGTACCCGCATCTCGACGGTCGCGGTGACCGTCTCGTTGGGGTCGGCGCCGTCGCCCTCGACGGTCGCGCCTGGCACCTTCTCGAACGTCTTCACCCACTGCGGCTGCGTCTGCTGCAGCAGCGACGGGCGCAGCCCCAGCGACTGCGACTCCTGCAGTACCGTCCGCTGGTACTGGCTGGAGGCGTACGCCGAGGTCTCGGAGGTGCTCACGAGCCGGTAGTGCTCCAGCGCGGACACGCTCTCGCGCGGGAACGAGCCGACGCCGCCGATCTGGGCGCTGCCGTCCTCCTCGACGAACTGTTGGGCGGCGCTCTCGTTGGCGAACGTCCGGATCGCGGAGGCGTTCTCGCCCTGCGGCAGCACCTTGTAGCTGGTGCCGTCCTCGGCGGAGACGGTGTCGTAGTCGAACACGACCACGCGCTCGCCGAACAGCGTGTTCACCGTCGGGTCGGCGCGGCTGCCGTGGTACATGTACAGCCGCACCATCATGCTCTCGTAGTAGCGCTGCTTCTTGTCCCGGAAGGCGACGCCGTAGCGAGTGCCCTGCTGGGTCTGCTGGGCGCGCAGCGTCGGCGCGTAGTAGTCCGAGGCGTTCGTGTCGTCGTCGAAGACGACGGGCGCGCCGAACTTCGAGCCGACCGTGACCATCTGCCAGTCGACCATGACGTAGCGCATGTGTTCGGCCTCGCCGTCGTCGTCGATGTTCGCGAGCACCTCGCTTGCCTCCTCCTCGCTGGGCGCGAGGAGGTAGTTCGCCGCGGAGGTGGCGCCCTGCTGGAACGGGTTCGCGTGCGGGATGCGCTCGCCGCGCGTGGTGATCCAGTGACCGTAGTCCCACCACGACATCACGCCGTAGGCACCCTCCGGGTAGTCGTGATCGCCGTCGGCGGGCCGCTGGTAGGTGCCGTCGTAGTCGAGGTCGTCCGCGTTGCCGGCGCCGCCGAGGTTGCCCTCGGCGGGCGTGTTGTCGTTCATCTTCTGCAGGCTCTCGTCCCAGATCGTCACCGCACCCGGGCCGGTGCTGTTGCCGACGCCGACGGCGGTGTTCGTCCGGTCGATGGACGCCTGGCCGGTGTTGCCGAGCGTCAGCGGGACGACCAGCACCGGGCCGAGGACGACCAGCACTGTGAGCACCACCGCGATGATCTGGTACGTCTCGACGTCCGGCATCGAGAGGTCCGCCGAGAAGTCGATCCCGATGATCGCGAGGATCTCCTTCAGGAAGTAGGCGTTCAGCCCCGCGACGACGACCGCGAGGTAGTAGTTGAAGCGCACCTGCGTGAACGCCGCCGCGGTGATGAACGCCGCCCACACGAACACGAACAGGTGTTCGGCGTCGTAGCGGACGCGTGCGGCCGCGCCAAACACGATCAGTGCGACGAGCGCGAGGCCGGCCACCTGCGGGTTGAGTCCGAGCGCGCCCGTGAGGTCGTTGAAGATCGGCGCGCCGACGAACACGAACAGGACGACGAGCGCCGAGCCGGCGAGGTAGTAGTAGTCGCTCGTGGTGCCGCGCTTCCACAGCGGCTTGACGAGCATCCACACCGCCGCCGCGAGGGCGGTGATGAACGCGAAGCCGTACTCGGCGAGCACGACGCCGAAGCCGCCGTAGTACTGAACGAGCCCCGACTGGAGGAACGGTTGGGCCTCGCCGATGGTCCGGGTCTGCGCGCCCGCGGAGAAGCCGACGAACCGGAGGAGGTTGCCCTCGATCGTCGTGAACGGCGCCGCCTCGACGAAGATGACGAGGAGGACGCCGACCGCGCCGAGTATGCCAACGATCCCCGCGAAGGCGTGGTCGTTCAGGCGCGGGTCCTCAAACTCGCGTGCGTCGAGTTGGCGCGCGAGGAACGCGAGGAAGACCGCGCCCGCAGCGGTCGCGAGCGCGAAGGCGGGCTGGATGAGGCTCATCGACGTCGGGGAGAACGTCGCCTCCTCGAACTTGAGGAGCGCCATCAGCGCCGCGACGACCATCGAAACGACGGCGACGAACGCGACGTGGTCCGGCGAGCGGTCGCCGGCGTAGTCTGAGACGGCCTGGAACGCGACGTACGCGGCGAAGATGCCCAGCAGGAGGACGCCCGGCGGCCACGTCCAGATGTAGAGGCCGACCGCGACGCCCGCGAGCGCGCTCCAGGTGAGGGTGGGCTTCAGTTCGTCCCACTCACTAGCCTGGACGAGTTCCCAGATGGGGCGGTCCCGCTGGGCGACCGCGAGCGCGACCATGAGTGCGACGACGGCGAACGCCTGGAAGAACGGCTCCGCGATGTTGTGGTCGGCGAACCCGACGAGTCCGCGACGGAGGAACGTCCCGGGGAGGAGCATCAGAATGACGGCACCGAAGAGACCGGCGAGTCGGCCGCCGAGGCGCTTCCCGATGAGATACGTGGGGACTGCGACGAGCGCGCCGAAGACCGCGGGCGCAACGAGGAGCGTCTTGGCGACGAGCGCCTCGGAGGGGGAGCCGAGGCCGACGATGAGGGCGGCCGTGGCGATCAGCTGATCGTAGAGGGTACCGAACTGCCCTTGCGTCGTGCCGAACGGGTAGTACGACCACGGGTCGAACGGCATCGTGGCGGGCCAGTTCGCGACGGTGTACCGGACCTCACGGAGGTGGTACCACGCGTCGTTTCCGTTGAAATATACCTGCCCGTCGCGGATGAAGTTGCTGTAGGACTGGAGGCGGACCCACAGCATGAACGCGACGATCGTAAGGAGCGTCGGGATGTGATAGAGATCACCCAGGACGTCGGTGGCCGACTTCCCCGCGAAGGAGTAGTTGAGGCCCGGGACGGTGGTGGTGGCGTTCCCCCCGTCCGGGGTCGTGTCGCTATCGCTTCGACTCATTTGCATCGATGGACTTGGAAAACGAGGATAAGCCTTGTGAAGTGCGGTTCTTGTAACAGCTGGATTCACTATATGAAACGCGACGTCTCCGCGCCGTGTTTCTCGTCGATTACGCACAGCACCTAGCGGCTGCATTGCAGCGAGTGGGTCTCCAATTTCAGACGATTCGCCATGGAAATCGGAATACCGTCGAACGTCTCTTTCGAGATATAAAACGACGAACTTCCTCGTTTAGCAATAGTTTCAGCCACGCCGATCCAGAGACTGCTGAGACATGGTTACGAAGCTTTGCCGTCTGTTGGAACTCGCTTAACTAAACACGATGTCGCGTATTGGCGGAGGGGTTTTACCCCGACGTATTCTACTCCGCCAGTATGAACGCACTCGTGGTGGCCGCGCTCGCGCTCCTCGCGGTGGCGGCCGCGCCCTACGTCGCGTATCTGTCGCTCTACGCGTGGATACGGCCGTCTGGGTCGCCGGCCGCGAAGGAGGCGGCGGAACCGACGGTGAGCGTGGTGTTGCCGACGTACAACGAGTCGCGCATCGTCGAGGGCAAACTCGCGGGCATCTGTGACTGGGACTACCCGGCTGAGAAGATGGAGGTCGTCGTCGTGGATTCGAGTGACGACGAAACGCCGGACCTGATTCGTGACTTCTTCGAGGGGCGGGAGTCTCCCTCGCTGCATCTCATCGAGGAGAAAGAGCGGCGCGGACTGGCGCCGGCGCTCAACGACGCGTACGCGGCGGCACAAAACGAGGTCGTGGTGAAGACCGACTGTGACTCGGAAGTCGCCGACGACGCGCTACGCGAGGCCGTGGCGAACTTGGCCGACCCCGACGTCGGTGCCGTCACGGGCCGGAACGCGGACGTGCTGGGCGGCAGCGAGGTCGAGGCGGGGTATCGCGGCGTGCAGGGCCACATTCAGGCGCTGGAGTCGCACCTCGACTCGACGTTGATTTTTCACGGGCCGTTCTCCGCGTTCGAGAACGACGAGATCCGGCCCATCGACCCGGATTCGATCGCCGACGACACCGAGTTGGCGCTGAAAATCCGTCGCGGCGGCAAGCGGGTCCTGTTCGACCCGTCGATTCGGTATATGGAGGCTGCGCATTCCGCGTTCGGGAAGCGCCGCAAGCAGAAGGACCGGCGCGCGATGGGGCTTATTCGGTTGCTGGTACAGCACCGCGATGCGCTCGGCAGGTACGGGAAATACGGGCGCTTGGTCTTGCCCTTCAACTGGTGGTTCATGATCGTCTCGCCGTGGCTCCTGGCTGTGACGCTGGTGGTCGCGACGGCGGCGGGGGTGTCGGTTTCCGGGGTGGGTGGAGTGGTCGTTCCCGTGGCTGTCGGCGTGTTCGTGGTGTTGGGGTCGCGTGAGTTGCTGGGCCCGGTCCAGGCGCTGTACGCCCTGTTCGACACGCAGGTGTCGCTGCTGCGTGCGGGCGTGAAGTTGCTGCGAGGGGAAGGGAGCGCGATGTGGGACGTGGACGCAGAGTTGCGGGAAGTGTACGAGTGATCGTCAGTCCACGTGCTGTTGGAGCCAGCTTTCGACTGTCGTAACGACCGCGATAACTCCGATGTTGTCGCGCTCTCCGGCTCGGTGCTCGCGGTCCAGTTCCCGGAGCGTCGAGGCGTCGAAGAAGTCCCGCTCACAGGCAGCCTCAACGAGGTCGCTAATCAGGTCCCGGAGCTCGTCGTGGTCGCGATACCACGCGCCGTACATCGAGTAGCTGCCGGAGCCGAACACCCCCTGTAGCAGATCCGCACTGAATATCAGTGGGCGGCTTCCGGCCTTGGCGTCCGAGTTCGGCAGGGCGCTGGTGGCGAAGTGACGCGCTGTGTGTAGCGCGAGCGGCCTGCTGGGCGCGGTGTTGGTGCGCTCGTACGTCACGTCCTCGGTGCCGCGGTCGAGCTCGCGGACGACGGCCAGCTTGAGTTCAGAAGTGACATGAGGAATCTGTCGCCGGTACCTGCCGGGCATCCCGGCAATTGCGTCGAGGAGATCGCCGTCGGCGAAGGGGGTTCGGACCGGCACCTGACTGCCCTCGATCGCGTTCGACTTGAAGTGGAAATTCGGATAGAAGTTCCGGTACACCGCGTCGAGGACCCGCTCGGATCGCTCGTCGTAGAACTCACGCGACCGGTCCAGTTCAGCTTGGATGGAGTCTGAGACAGACGTTTCGGCCGCCAGTATTTCGTCGACGTCTGACTGACCGAGGTGGCCGTACTGCTGAAGGAGGCCGCCGAGGGCAGTGCCGCTCCGCTGGTCGGGGACGGCGAACTCGTAGACGAGGTCCCGAATCTCCGTCGGCCCGGTGACCCGGTGTCTGAGGATGTCCTCGCCGAAGAACTCGCCCTGGCCGGAGACGTTGATGAGGAGGTCGCTCCGCTCGCGGAGCGAGTCGAGCGTGAACGGAAGATTGTGATAATGGACCCACGGCGCGAGCCCGTCCGCGAGCGAGACGCCCTGTTCGAGGACATCCGCGAAGCCATTTGGTGTGAACTGGATCACTTCGTTCTCCACGCCAAGAAGGTCAGCAATACGTTGCGCCGAACGCACGTTCTCGCCACCGGCAGGGTTCGCGTCGTAGGTGAACGTCTGGAACCCCGTGTCGATTTCGGCGAGGCAAGCCGCCAGCGCGCGACTGTCGAGGCCGCCTGAAAGCATCATCGCCACGCTCTCGTTAGCGCCGCTGTCGGCGACGTCGCCCACGGCCTCTCGGTAGCGGTCCACGAGTGTCGGCACGTAGGACTTAGTGGCGTCGGAGTCAAAGTTGAATGACCAGTACCGCCTCCCAGTGACCTCGCCGCCGTCGTACTCGAGGACGCTCGCTGGCGGGAGCGCGGTGACCTCCTCGACCAGGGTCTTGTCGCCCCAGACGAACTCGGTCGCCAGCAGGTCCGCGACGGCGGCGACGTCGGGTGTGGGGTCTTCGACTGCCGCGACGGGGCCCTTGACCTCCGTTCCGAAGGCGAAGCCACCGTCGGTGGTGTAGTAGCACGGCGTCGTCGCCATCTTGTCTGTTGCGAGGAGAACCCGGTCGGCATCGGCGTCCGTGGCCGCGAGAACGAAGGGGCCATCGAGATCTGCGAGCGCGCCAACGGGATCATCGAAGAGTGCGGGAAAGAGTTCGTCGAGATCCCGGTCCACGTGGCCGTGGACGGCTCCGACGCGGTCGCCCTGGGACCACGTTCCGGTGGTCCCGGAGCCGTGTGCGAGACGTGTGATGCCGTACTGTCCTGCCGAGACCCGGTCCACCGCGTACCACGGTTCGTGACGAAGGGGGTCGACGACTGCGTCAAGGTCCCGGGTGGCGGTGTCTCCGCCGGCGATCCCGACCATTGTCTGGGCGACTGCGGAGCGGGCAAAAAGCGTTTGCTTCACCGCGGCATTCGCCGTTCCGGGCTGTCAGAGAATGCCGCAGGGATTTTACCCCCCGCAGCACTCGACGCTGGTATGCGCTCATCCGGAGTCGTCGGTGCGCGACCGGTGTCTGCGGGTGGGGTGGAGGCGAGCGAGACGTGAAGATCCTCCAGGTGACGCCCCGGTACGCGCCCCGGACGGGCGGCGTGGAGATGCAGTTGCAGGCCATCTCCGAGCGACTCGTGAATCGCGGTCACGACGTGACCGTGCTGACCGCCGACGCCGGCGACGACGTGCCCCGTTCCGAGACCCGGAACGGCGTAACCGTTCACCGACACCGCTCACTTAGTCCGGGCGGCGCTTTCCACGTCGCACCGGGTATTGCGCCGGCGGTTCGACGGGCGGGAGCGGACGTGGTCCACGCGCACAACGTCCACTCGCTGCCGCTGATCTTTGCGGCGCTTGGGCAGGGTGGCTCACGGTTCGTCGCGACGGCGTACTATCACGGTACAAGTGCGGACGGGCTCCGCTCCGTTCTCTGGAACGGCTATCGGCCTGTCGCCAGGGCAGCGCTCCGGCGTGCTGACACCGTGTCCGCCGTGAGCGAGTGGGAGCGCCGGCATGTGGCCGACGACTTCGGCGTCGACGCTGAACAGATTCCGCTCGGAGTGGACGTCGACGCGTTTGCATCGGCTACCCCCCGGGTTCGCGACCGTCCCTATCTGCTCTGTGTGGCCCGACTGGAGGAGTACAAGGGCGTCCAGCACGTCGTCCGGGCGCTCCCGGCACTTGAGGGGTACGACCTGCTCGTGGCGGGCGACGGACCGTACCGCGAGGAGTTGGAACGGATCGCCCGCGAAAACGGCGTCGCCGACCGCGTTACGTTCCTGGGCACCGTCGGCCACGACGCGTTGCCGTCGTACTACGCCGGTGCGGCGGCCCACCTGTCGCTCTCGTCCTTCGAGAGTTACGGGCTGACGGTGGGGGAGGCGCTGGCGAGCGGGACACCATGCGTCGTCCGCGACGGCACGGCGCTCGGGGAGTGGGCGGCGGTCGATGGGTGCGTCGCGGTCATGGACCCGTCGCCAGCGGCCGTCGCGTCTGCGGTACGCGACGCAGTGGACGCACCAGTCGACGTGGCGGCCGTTCCAACGTGGGACGAGGTCGTGGACCGCCATCTCAGCGTGTACGGCGGGCCCCGCCGATCGGACACCTTTTAGACCCGTCGCGGCCGACGAGCCAGCATGCGCGTTGGTCTCGTAACACCCCGCTACCCCCCCGTCGTGAGCGGGGGCGGCGAGATCAGCGTCAAACTCCTCGCCGACCAATTGAGCAACCGCGGCCATGACGTCACCGTTTTCAGTTTCGACGGCGGTGACGAGACCAGCGTCGACGGCGTGCCGGTCCGCCGGTTTCGGCGCCCGCCACACGCTGTCATGGAAGTCGGAAACGCGTACGCGGCGTACGAACTCTGGCGGCACCGCGACGAGTTGACGTCGCTCGACGTGGTTCACGCCTACAACGTCACGCTCACGCCGGCAGTGGGGGCGGTTGCGTCGCACCTCGACCTGCCGAGTGTGGCGACCCTGAACTCCTACGACCTACTGCCTAAGTCGACGTTCGGCGTCTCGGCCGATGTCCCCCGCCGCCTGTACGAACTGCTGGCGATGCCGACGACCGGCCGCCTGCTACGACGAGCGGCGTGTGACGTCGAGCGATTCGTCACGCTCAGCGCGGCGTCACGAGACCTGTATCGGGAGCACGGCTTCGACAGCGTCCCCATCGAGGTGGTGCCGAACATGCTCGATCCCTCCTTCGCCGTCCCGGACACCGTGCGGGACGACGGCGGGTACGAGTTGCTTTACGTCGGCAGCCTGATCCACGAGAAAGGGGTCGAGTACCTGGTCCGCGCAATGTCGGAATTGCCCAAGGACGTGACGCTCCGTATCGTCGGCGACGGGGACAAGCGGGAGCGGTTGGAGTCGCTGGTCACCGACCTGGGCGTCGACAATCGGGTCGCGTTCGCAGGTCATCTCCCCTACGAGGAGGTCCGCGTGGCGTACGCCGAAGCGGACTGCTTCGTCCACCCGGGCGTGTGGCCGGAGCCGTTCGGCCGGACGATACTGGAGGCGATGCAGGCGGGCCTTCCGGTGGTCGCGACTGCCGTCGGCGGGCCCGCGGAGGTCGTCCCCCAGGACGAGCTATTGGTGCCGCCACGGGACCCGGACGGACTCGCAGCCGGAATCAGAACCGCGCGAGAACGCTCCGACGTCGGCGCAGAGAACCGGGAGTACGTGACGGAGCGGTTCGCGCCCGAACGGATCGTCGGGGAATTGCTGGACGTGTACGGCCGGGCTATCGACTGAGAGCACAGCGGAGTTCGCCCCAGCGACTCAGAATCCGCTCTGCCACGTAGAGCGCCGAGGAGACGGGGTCGCGGGAGCGAGCGAGCGCGGCCGGGAAGAATATCGGGGACCCGATCAGGCCGGCGGCGATCCGGGCGGCAGAGCGCTGTGAGCCGTGCTTTCGGTGCAAGTGGCAGGTCCCCTCCCCGAAGCGAATCGCGCGTGAGGTGAACGACTGCCAGTTATAGTCGTCGTTGTGGCGGACGGTGATGGGGACGTACTTCGCGTCGTAACCGGCGTCGAGCACGCGCCGGTAAAGGTCGGCGTCCTCGCCTGCGGCGAGCGGGAACGACTCGTCGAAGCCGTCGACCTCGGCTAGCACCGACCGGCGGTAGCCGACGTTGGCCGTCCCGCCAACGTTCAACGCCTCGTGGCCCCTGACGGGTCCGTCGGGGGCGTCGTAGTCTAGTTCGTCCCTGAGGCGATGTGTGCGAGCGAAGGGGTTGTCGGGCAGGAGGTCCGCGATCGGGACGAGATCGCCGCCGCCGACGGCGACGCCCGGTTCGAAGGCGTCCACGAGTTCCTCGACCCACGTCTCGGGGACGATGCAGTCGTCGTCGGTGAAGAGCACGTATTCGCCGTCGGCGGCGCGCCAGCCGCGATTTCGGGCGGTGGCGGGGCCGGCGTTCGCCTGTCGGAGGACGGTGACGCGGTCGCG
The DNA here is from genome assembly GCF_019880225.1 of Halobaculum rubrum. Taxonomy (NCBI): domain Archaea; kingdom Methanobacteriati; phylum Methanobacteriota; class Halobacteria; order Halobacteriales; family Haloferacaceae; genus Halobaculum; species Halobaculum rubrum. Next base: position 387,095 of record NZ_CP082284.1, on the reverse strand, counting down.
CCCGGCGTAGCGGTCGAGGACCGCGTCCTGCGCGTCGGACTCGGAGCCGTCGTCGACGACGATGACCTCGTAGGCGTCTGCGGTCTGTTCGCAGACGGAGTCGAGCGTCCGCTCGAGTTTGGCGGGCCGCTCGTACGTCGGGACGACGACGGAGGCGTGCATCGCAGGGTTCGCCGGAGGAAGGTCGGTATCGGCGAAAAGGGTACCGGTTTGCGCAATCACATCGACGTGATCCTCCGGAATACTTAAGCTCGCCTTCACACGAACACAGGTACCGATGTTCCAGCGCCGGACGCGCATCTTCCTCCTCTTCGTAGCAGCCTACATGGTTCTGATGGCGTTGCTGGGCCGACAGTTCCACGCGTCGTTCTCGCAGTTCTCCGCCCAAGACCTTGCCGCACTCCACCAGTCGGTATGGAACTTCGCCAACGGGAACGGACTGCGGAACACCCTCCTGGACGGGCCGCTGATGCAGAGTCGCATCTCCCCGTTCGTCTACGTCGTCGCGTCGCTCTACGCTGTCCACGAGTCGTGGTATGTGCTGAACATGTAGAACATACTGGCATTCGCCGTCGGCCTGTATCCCGTATTCCGACTGTTTGCGGATCGCTACGGTGCCCGATCCGGGCTGCTGGCCATTGCCGTCGTCGCGTTCCATCCCTACGCGTTCCCGGTGGTAGCACAGGGATTCCGACCGCTCGTGTTCACCGGTACGACGCTCCCGTGGCTCGTGTACTTCCTGCACCGTGGATCTAACTGGGGCACCGTCCTCGCCACGGTCGTCTGTCTCAGCACACACATGGCCGCCGTCTTCCTCGTCGCCCCCATATCGGTGTGGTTCTTCTACAGGGATCGGCAGCTGGTCCCGGCCGGCCTCGCGATCGCGTGGTTCGTCCTCGCCTCGCAGATGCTGTTCCCAACCTCGAACTTCTCCGAAGGGGGCCTGGGCTTCCCGTACGGATCGGGCGGGTTCGGGACAATCGCGGGGATGCTCACGCATCCGGTGTTGACGTTCGAGTACCTGATTCGCGAGCCGCTGAAGCTGGTGTGGATTGCGGGACTCGTGGGCATCTTCGGCCTGCTTCCCCTGTTTACGTCGTTCTCGCTCGTTCTGGTCCCCTACTTTGGGATCAATCTCCTCCAGACGCGGCTCTGGGCGGTCATCCACCCGCTGAAGCAACGGACGGTCGCCGTCGTCCCGCTGCTGATGCTAGCCGTGTACTTCGCCCTCGACTCCGAAACGGGTCGCCTCGGACTGGCCCGTGTCCGTTCGCTCCTCGAACAGGCCGAACTCGACCGCCTCGACCTCCAGTGGGTCGGACCGAGCGTTCCACAGGTGCTCTCGGCGGTCCTCCTCGTCACGCTCCTCGCGACGGCCGGCGGCATCACCTATACGTTCGGCGCCGTCGATGCCGACAATCCCCGGTATCAGCGCGACCAGCCGATGCTGGTCTCCGAGAGCGACCGTGCGGCCTGGGCACTCATCGATCACATTCCGGAGGGCGTACCGGTCAAGACGACCTATATGTACTCGAACGCCCTCGCTCAGCGGTCGGAGCTCAGGCTGTTCCCGCCGAAGTCAGGGGAGCGATATCCCCATCTTGAGGAACCCTCGTACATCCTTCTCGACAGGGCGGTCAACGACGGGCCGCAGGGTCGTATCACCGACGCACAGATTGCGGCGACCATCGAGAGTGAGAACACGGTTGTCGTCGCGAAGTCCGGCGACATCGTGCTGCTCAAAGAGCATCAGAGTCAGACCTACTACTGGAACCGCACAGACGGCGAACGCCGATAGGGACGTTCCCCGAACGGCAGGTGTTTATGTGGTCCGAACCGCTTCTCCCGGTCGATGAGCATCGCCCGCTCCGGGGTCGGCTGGATGGTCGCCCGCCTCGGCGCCCTCGGAGTCACGTGGCTTGCGAGTCTCTACTTCACGCGCGCCCTCGTGGACCCGCAGGCGACGCTGGGGACGTACTACGCGTTCGAGACCATCGTCTCGTTTCTCGTGTTGCTGGCGAACGGCGGATTGAACGGGGCCATCGTGAAGCGCGTGAGCGAGGGCGAGGAGCCGAACGCGTTCGCGACGGCCGGACTGCTGATGTCGGGGGCGCTCGTTCTCGGCGTCTCGCTGGTCGCCCTGCTCGCGTCGCCGTGGCTGATCGACTTCTTCGGATACGGCGGGCTGTCGGTGGTGTTCGTGGTCGGGTCGGTGGTCGCGTACCAGGTCCGGGACACGCTGGGGGCGCTGTTGACGAGTAACTTCAACGTCGGGCGGTCGGGCGTGGTGGAGTTTGTCGACGCGACGGGCCAGGTGAGCGTGCAGGTCGGGCTGATCGTCGCTGGCTTCGGAGCCGTGGCGCTGTTGTCGGGCTACCTGGTGGGGTCGACGCTGGCGGCGCTGGTGGCTGTTGGGCTGGTGGTGTGGCGATTCGACTTCGAGCGGCCGGCGAAGCGGCATTTCCGGAGTCTGATGGAGTTCGCTCGGTACAGCTTCGCCAACAACTTCGTCCAGCACTTCTACGACAACATCGACATCATCGTCATCACCGTATTGCTCGGGAAGGCCGCGACGGGCGTGTACGGGATCGGGTTTCGGTTCTCGCTGATTTTGACGATCTTTTACAGCGCCATAAATCGAACGAGTGCTCCCGAGATCAGCAAGCACGATGCACAGGACAACGAAGCTCGAATCAAGGAGGTGCTCTCGGACGCCCTCGTGCTGGGCCTCCTGATCGGCCTCCCCGCATTCGCGGGATTCGTCGTCCTCGCCCGACCGATCATCGTCACCTTCTATACAGGAGAGTTCGCCGCGGCGACACTGGTCGCTGTCGTCGCTGTCGCGACTCGGATTCCGGAGGGACTCCGCTCTAGCTTCGGGAGCGTTCTGAGCGGGATGGACCGTCCCGACGTGGGGTTCCGTGGGGGGATAATCCTCGTTGCCACGAATCTGCTTCTCGATGTCCTGCTCGTACCAACGGTGGGCGTGGTCGGTGCTATCGTCGCCAGTTTCGTCGGAATGTTGCTACAGTGCCTCTACATGGGCTATCACTTGGCAGCAATACTCAACCTCTCGGTGTCCGACCTCCCGCTCAAGGATGTATCGCGCGAGGCGGTCGCAGCGGCGTTCATGGCGGCTATCGTATACGTCATGCGGATGGCAGTCGATCCGTACTCATTCGTGGCCATCCTCGTACTCGTTGGAGTCGGCATCATCACGTACTTCGTGACTATCTTTCTGGTCGCGCCAGACATCCGGTCCCGTCTCGTGGCGATATTCGGGGACGTGGCTCCCACATCGGTGTAACCGTTTTGCCGCTCGTGGAGACCCTTACAGTTAGACGTATCCGAGATCGCGGAGACGTTCATTGACCTCTCCAGCGACCTCGTCGGACTTAGGTTCGTCCGCGATGACAGACGGTTCGTCGCCCCTGTCGTTCTGGGCCTGCGTCTCTATCCACGGGACGTTCACAAGCGGCTCGATGGGAACCGAGGGATATGGATGGCCGTACACTCCCCACTCACCTAGTGCGTTTCCATGGTCTGAGGTAATAACGACAGTATCTGCGTCGATGTTCTCGAGCAGGGCTGGGAGTGAGTCGAGGACGTATCGCAGGTTATCGACGTATGCATCCCAAACTTCATCCCTGGAGACGTTGCCGACGCGGAGCTCCTGCCACACGTTCGTTCCCTCCCCGAGATCGAATTCAGTCCGCCTTCCGTCTCCGTCGCGGGCGACGAACGGGTGATGCGGTTGGTTGTAGTGGACGATCAGCCTCTCGGGTGCTTCCTCTCGCATGGCTTCCACGGCGCGTGCAGTCACCGTATCTGGTAATAGCGTCCCGAGGCTGTCATTCCAGTTCCCCCGCCAGACCTCGTCGAATATCATGAAGGGGTGCTGGCGATCCCCCACAACTTGCTTTCCGCACTCTCGACAGGCCACGGTCACCGCACGGTGGTCGTGTGAGAGTGGTACGCCACAGGAACACGTCTCCGGTAATATTATGTCCCCGATGGTGATCGAGTTCGGATTCGCCGTAACGTACGCCGTCTCGGAAAGCTCATCCGCAAACTGTGGGGCGAAGTTCTGCTTGCTCCACGCGGTCGTACTGGTCGCTGCCGACGTGTGTGATTCCACAACGTCGATATATTCGTACTCGCCAGCCACCTCTCGCATCATGTCGAGGCGACAAGCGTCGAGAACCACGAGCACGTCCCAGTCGCGATCCCAGATGTACTCCGGTTCGTGTGATCGTTGCGCGAGGCGGCGGATGGCTCCGACGCGCAGTTCGTAGAGCGCCGTACTGAGGCCACGCCAGACCCCCTCGCGCTCGATTGCGTCTCGGATTCGGTTACCCCAGTCGGAGATACCCATATACTGATAGGCTAGACTACCGGGAAACGAGTGTGTATCGATATCCGCTTGCATCGGTAGACAGTAACATCTATACGCACACCACGACCTCGCCTCTACAATGGGTCTGTCGGACTGGATTCGGACGACGAGCGCTAACATCCGCAGCGACGGACCGTCGTTCGCAGCCAAACATGCCGCACAAGAACTGTACCTTGGCGCAGTCCGTGGCTGCGCACCACTGTTCGACGACGGTAAGATATTCTGGTCCGACGAATGGGACATCCTAGTTCTGCTGGACGCCTGTCGCCCGGACCTCATGCGCGAAGCGTGTTCGACCGGAGACCACCCGTGGTTGCCATCCGCCGAAGACCTCCAGACGGTTCGATCCCCTGCGAGTTCGAGTCACGGCTGGATGGACGCGCACTTCGATACCGACCGATCGCTCTCGAAGACGGGGTACGTCACCTCGAACCTCTTCGTCCACGACTTCGACGTCGAACAATTCGCCGCGTTCAGCGAGGTAGAGGCAAATCTCGAACTCGCGGACGGAGTTCGATTCATCGAACCGCGGGCTGTCACTGACAGGGCCATCGACGTCTGGCGGCGTCGAGACGAACTCGGAGTCGAACAGCTCGTGGTCCACTACATGCAACCCCATACCCCGTTTCGGTCTCACCCGGAGTGGTTCGAAGAAGTGAAAACCGACACCGGTTGGGGACTGGGATTCGTCGAACTGCGGGACGGAAAGATCGACCGCAGAGAGTTCTGGACTGCCTATCTCGACAACCTCGAGTGGGTTCTGGACGACGTCGACCTGCTGTTGGAGAACGTTGACGCGAATGTCGCCGTGAGCGCAGATCACGGAAATGGGCTCGGGGAGTGGGGCATCTACGGCCATCCGAATGGCATCCCGCTGAGTGTCGTCAGGGAGGTGCCATGGGTGAACGTGAGCGGCCGTGACGAGCGGACCCACGTTCCGGATGTTCCCGATAACTACCTCCACGGGGAAGCGGCACTTGACGAATCGGCGATCGGCGACCAACTCGAAGCGCTCGGGTACGCCGATTGACTGTCAGCTCTTGTATCCGAGTTCGTGGAGTCTGTCCTCGACCTCGGCCGTGAGTTCGTGGTCGTCTCTCGACGCGTCGTGTGCGGTCAGATCGGCCCGTAGTGCGTCGAGTTCACGTAGCGTTTCGGTATCCCCGAACGTTTCGTCGGTCCGCTCTCGACGTTCCGCCCATCCGGTTGACGTGAAGAGTGCGCAGCGATAGCCAAAGCGTGCGGCCGCGTCACGGTACTGGTCACCCACTGTGTCCGGGTCGATCGGATGCGTCTCGACGAATGCTCGCCCTCGGCTCTCTTCGCTCCAGAGATGCCGCTCGTCGTCGGCGATGCCCATCGAGGACCGGATCGTCCCATAAAGGTCGGTCAGACTGACTGGCTCCGAGACAGTCTCATCCGGAACACCCGGGCCGTCGACGACGAGCGGGACGTGCGCCACAGATTCGTCGACCGTGAGTTCATGACCGAGGACACCGTCACGCGCGATACACTCGCCGTGATCGGCCGTCACGACGACGAGAGTGTCATCTCGGACGCCTTCGCGTTCCAAGTGGCCGACGAGTTCCCCTGCCAGTTCGTCCACGCGATGGACCCATGCCTCGTAGAGGTGCGTCAGTATCTTCCGGTCGGTGGCATCAAACGTCACCTCGCCCGCAGCGTGGGGCCACTGGGCCTCAGAGTTCGCAGCGACGGACTTCCAGCGATCGATGGGTGCGATGTCTTCCGGGACCACGTCGACGGCGGCGAGTCGCTCACGGTCGAACTCCCACGGACCGTGCGCGCCGATCAGATTCACCATCCCGAAGAACCGCTGGTCTTCGGCGGCGGTCTTCGAGACGAACTCCCGTGCGTCTGCGACAGCCCGTTCGTCCCATGAAGGGGGTTCGAGGTCAGAGACCTGACGCCGGTACGTGTCCTGAAGTTTGTAGTAGAGGGCGTTGGCGGCGTTCTTCCCAACGGGACCGTCTATAATGGCGCGTGCGATTTCGGTGAACCGTCCGATCCCTTCGTCTTCGTCGCGTTCGTTCAGGAACTGAATCGGATCGAGACCAGCGTCGAACAGCTTGTTGTCTTGGCCCCGGATGAACGACACCTCGTTGAACCCTTTCGCCATATTAAACGATTCGGTGAGAAACATGTTGGCCGTGAAGAGACCCGTCCGCACGTCCGCCGAGTTGAGCTGTTCCGGGAGTGTCGTGTGGACGTCGTCGAGGTACTTGTGCTGATGTGTCGCTCCGTGCTCGGTCGGATGCAGGCCCGTGTACATCGACGCGTGAGAAGGGAGCGTCCAGGGAGCTGGTGCAATGGCACGGCCGAACGACGTGCCGGTAGTGGCTAGCTCCTCCATGTTCGGGGTGGTTTCCCGGCCTTCGAGGTACGTACTCTGTGCACGGACCGTATCGAGGACGACCACGAGGCAATTCCTCGTCGTCGCATCTGGCCAATTACTCATCTGTACCCGGTTCGTGATGCTGAGTCATTATAAGCATAGACGGGAGAGACTGGTAATCCGGGGTACGGGGTACCTGGTTCATTAGTCCATCGCTCGGTCATACGAGTCATACAGCCTCTGGCGAAAGGCCGCCGTCGTGAAGCGGGCCTCGTAGTTTGCCCGTGCCCGATTCCCCATCTCGGCCCGATACGTCGGGTCAGATACGAGAGAGTCGAGTGCGCGTGTGAACGAATTCCTGTCTCTCGATGGCAGGAGCGCGCCCTTCCCGAGGATGTCCCGCGTTACGGGAAGGTCCGTAGCCACGACGGGAATCCCGTGGGATTGTGCTTCGACCAGCGTGTACCCGTAGCTCTCGTACTTCGTCGGGGAGACCAGGATGTCCATCTTCGGAAGCACCTCCGTCCGGAATTTCTCATGGGGGACGTACTCGTGTAGGCGGACGCCCTCGCCAGCATAATCCGGTTGCTCCCCGGGTGGGTGATAGTAGTGAAGCGTCAGTTCTTGCGTTCCGCTCCGGACGTTCTGAAACGCATCAACAGCGATTCCAGCCCCTTTTCGTCCCCCTTTCCCAACGAACAGGACGTTCGTCCCGTTGTGGGGTGTCTGACCGTCGCCGAAGTCCCTGCAGGACGGGTAGATGACGTCTATCTGGTCTTCGCTGTATCCGATTCGCGTGTAGTACTCTTTGGGAAACTCAGTCCATATCAGCAACCGATCCACAGCACCGGTGTTCAGGGCTCTGTCGTGGAGCTGTAACAGTTTGTAGGCGACCCTGGCAACCGCGTGGCGTCGTTCGATTTTGCTCTCTGACCACTCGTAGTAATCTCGCAGGTAGTGATAGTTGCTCGCGCTCGCGCTGTAGACGAAGGGGACGTCAATCGAGTCCTTCAGCACCACCGGGTTCGAATGCGCGTGAACGATATCGTAGTCGGAGAGGTTCTCGTCGGAGTACAGGGGTTCGGGTTCGGGGAACAAGAACTTCCATCGGAGCAGATTGAAGTACTCCAGTACGGTCTTGTGGATGCCCTCTGAAGATTCGGACTGGAACGTATGGCTGTACGTATCGTCGGATTCGAGCAGCTCATCGACCGTCTCCAGAAACGTCGCTTCGCCCCCGCCTTCGTTCCTTCCGAGCAACAGGATGGTCTCGCTCGTCATGCTGCGTAGTCGCTTGAGAGTCCGCGCGCACCTTCATAGGTGTAGCCATCAGGAACGCTCGCTCATCCCTCGGTGCCGTTCGCTCCCCGATTGTTCTCGATGATGGGCCGAAACGATGCGACGACGGGCCGAGCGCTTCGTCACCGCGTGCGTCGGAACCCGAACCGCAGGCGCTATTACCTCTCGTGGGAAGGTCTCGATCGATGAACGGACGCGGTCTCTCGCCCGGCGGGTCTCTGCGGGTCAGTCTTCGGGCGCTCGCCAGGAGATGCTACAACGCGTACTGCGAGTGCCGGGGCGTCCAGACGTTCTCCGTCGGGGGCGTCTCGGCCCGCTTCGACGCGTCGAACCACGAGGCCATCGAGCGGATCAGGTGGATGTTCGCCAAGGAGCGGCCCCAGTTAGCCCGCACGGTCGAGACTCTGCGCGCGGACGACGTGTTCTTCGACATCGGGGCCAACCTTGGCCTGTACACGGCGTTCGCGGCCAACTGCGTCACCGAAGGAACGGTCGTCGCCTTCGAACCGTACCCGCCGAACGTCGAGGTACTCCGATCGAACGCCGCGCTGAACGCCGACAACGTCGAGATAGAGGCGGTGGCCGCCTCTGAAACCCGGGGTACTACGAGCTTCAGTCAACCGGAGGAGCGCGTCGGGAGCCAGATTGGCGGTATCTCCCCTGACGGCAGCAACGGACTCCAGGTGGAGACCGTGGACGTGGACAGCCTCGTGGCATCGGGAGAGGTCCCGGTGCCGAACATCGTGAAGATCGATGTCGAGGGGGCCGAACCGCTGGTGCTGGCGGGCATGGCCGAGACGCTCGACAGGGACGCGGTCCGGACCGTGTTCTGCGAGGTCCACCAGCCGACCAGTGGGGAGCGCGACTCGGCGAGGGATTACGGCTCGAGCCTCGCCGACATCAGGGGGCGATTTGAGTCCCGGGGCTTCGTCGTCGAACGGATCGATTCCGAGTCGATTGATGAGGTCCACCTCGTTGCCACCCGAGAATAACGCCGTGGAAGTGAATATTGGACGGTATCTGACGAAAAACGGATCTGTTTGAATAGGCGACAGATGACTGTTCCACGGAACTGTCGGGACCGGAAAATCGACGTAAACCGGCAGTTTGAACTCGGGATCTACCCAGACGTATTCAAGGTGACTGCCATTGAGCTCGCGTAACTTTCTCGACGAGGCTGTTGGTGCGTTCAGGGAGGCCGGTGTTGCAGCAGGTGTAGAGGTTCTCTTCGACAATCTCGTCCTGTGGCGAGCGGTTCGATGGTACAATCGCTTCGTGGGAGCCGCCTACGCACCACCGACTGACGACGACCGGTACCGGGCCGTCGAGTCGCGGGCGCGAGAGCCGACCGATTTCAGCGACCATCTGCACCATCTTTATACTGAGTCTCTGAAGCAGAATCCTGCGACGATAGTAGAAGTCGGTGTACGGGGCGGTGAATCTACCTTCGTCTTCGAACGGGTGGCGGAGAGGTGCAACGCCGACCTGGTTAGTGTCGATCTAGATGACTGCTCTAACGTCTCTGACTATGAGGAGTGGCACTTTGTCCAGGCCAACGGTGTCGAGTTCGGCGCTGAATTTCCATCGTGGGCGGACGAGAACGGCGTGGGTCGGGAAATCGACGTTCTGTTCATTGACACGACTCACGAGTTCGCCGAGACGCTGGGGGAGATTGATGCATGGTTTCCCAACCTCGCCGAGCGGGCGACTGTATTTTTCCACGACACGAACCTTACGAAACTGTATCGGCGCTCCGACGGCACGATCGGGCTGGCATGGAACAATGAGCGAGCAGTCATTCGCGCTCTGGAGTCTCGATTTGACGCAGAATTCGATGAATCCTCAGAATTCAGTACCGTCCAGTCGAACTACGTGATCGAGCACGATCCCCTCTGTAATGGGCTGACAACCGTCCATCGATTGCCGGACTAACTCCAAAATAGCATGACTGACTCCACAGAACCCCGCGTCGTCATCTCGGTCCTAAACTGGAACCAGCGCGAGGAGACTATCGAGTGCATCGAAGCGCTTCGGACGCAGACGAACTATCCGAACGTAGACATTGTAGTAGTCGACAACGGCAGTGAAGACGGATCCGTGACGGCCATCCGGCAGGCGTTCCCCGAAGTTAGACTGATCGAGAACGAGACGAACCGTGGCTTCGGACCGGCCCACAACCAGGTTATGGAGTCCAGGGACGCGAACTATTACGTGCTGTTCAATAACGACGCCGATCCAGAGGAGGGCTGGCTCACTCCGCTGGTGGAGTACGCGGAAGCCAATCCGGACGTTGGCGTCCAGGGTCCTGAGCTCCGATTCCCGGACGGAAGCGTACACTCTGGGGGCTTCTTCGGTCCCTTTGGCGGGGAGCGACGCATCGTCGACCAAGGAGAGACCGTGGACGTCGAGGATGTCGACTGGGTGAGCGGGGCCGTCTTTTTCATCAGCAATGACGTCGTGACCGAAGTCGGAACGTTAGACGAAATCTTCGCTCCAATCTACTTCGAGGAGGTGGACTACTGCTGGCGCGTCGGCGCGGACGGGTATCGTGTAGTGTACAACCCCAATGGCATCGTGACCCACGACGGATCTGCCGGTGACGAGAGCGAACGCGTGATGTTCCTGATGCGGAAACACGAGATCCTCTTCAAAGCCATCAACTACCCGGCTCGATGGCTCCCGTGCATGGCTGTCGACGAACTGCGGAGTTTCGCCGGTGCACTGTTTGCCCCGGACCGCGGGGACCGCATCGTTCAGTACGCGAGGGCCTACGCATCCCTCGTCCGTGAGGCACCCGAGATCTGGCAGAAGCGTTCCGAGCGCAGACGAAGGCACCGGACATCCGACATCGAGTGAGTGTGGCCCGGGCGTTCATTTGACCCTCCGCTTGGCCGCGTCCCGAAAACCCCTCACCCTGTCGGCAACCGAGAGTTCGCCGGCCGGAAAGCGATACACGGCCCAACCAAGCAATACGAGAATTGGCGCGTACTGGAGCGCCATCGTCGCGATTGGGTGGAACGACCGGATCGTCTCCCGCGAGAGCATCGTGTAGAACACTTTAGCGATAAACGGTATGACAGCGACCAGTATCACGTCCGGCCACCTCACGAGTTCGCTGTTATCCCTCCGTTGTACTGCCGTAATCGGTACGACTGCGGGGACTTCATACACTGTGTAGTAGGGCTTCATCCGCGTGAACACGAGAAGCGTTCCGAGCAGACTCAGCGCAAGGGCGGCCTCCGGACGGGTGGTTCGTCGGACCCACCAAATCCCCAGGGAGATCACTGCGAGTGAGAATATGCCGTGGAACGCAATGCCGTAGGCATGGGACACGCCGGCCAAACGGGCGATGTCCTGCCAGAGGTAGAGCAACGGAAAGTTCGTCACGACGCCCTCGCCGGCGATAGCCGTCACACCGCCCTCGGACCGGACCGACGCCAGGAACTCAGCAGGGAACAGCGCGTCGAAGAACAGGGCAGACGATCCGAAGACGAGGACTGCGCCAGTTACGGCGCCGAAAACCCCCGAAACACGGTCGCGAAGGGATGCATCCGTCACGAGAAACGTCCCCGTGGCGACGAGCGGAATGATCTTGATGGACCCGGCGATACCGAAGAGGATACCAGACACATACCACCGTTCACTCGCTACAGCCACCAGTCCGAGGCAGAGCAGCAGTAGTACGATCACGTCCGAATTCCCCGACAGTAACGTCCAGTAGGTGCCGGCGAACCCACACGTTACCGCGGTCGTCGTCCAGATCCACTCCCTGATCGGATCGCGAGAATCAACGAGCGTGGCTAGTACATACATGCAGATGCCGGCGAAGACGGCGTACTGTACCATGTAGAGCGGATGGAAGAACCGAGGCAGAACAGTGAGCAATGCCAGGAAGGGCAGAGTGACCGGGGGATAGACGAACGGATACCCGTGTCCGTACGCCCGTAACGTCTGGAGGTCGTACGGGTTCCCACCGGCGAAGAAGACCTCTACCGCGGTCTCGTATGTGCGGAAGTCCAGCCAAAGCGGCCGAATAGCACGTGGCCCGCTAACAGACCTGCGACTCCGATTGAGGTCAAAAGACACGCGAGATACGTCAGATTCGATTTCGCAGATGGTTTCATGTGTTGTTTGACCTGCTCCAGTTGGGGTTGCGTACTCCGGGTGGGTGATGGGCGCGGTTAATAATTTCCACTTCCGTACCAACCGTCTGAGTACGGCAGAGCTAGTCTTTCGTTCCCACCATCTCTCGATACGCCCTCCACACCCGTTCACCGTAGTCCGCCCACGTGTACTCGCGCTCCACCAGCGCCCGCCCGTTCTCACCGAGCCGACGCCGCAGGTCTGCGTCCGCACACAATCGCGCCATTGCGTCGGCCAGCGCCTCGGGGTCCCGAATCGGCACCCAAAACCCGTGCTCACCGTCCGTGCCGACCCACCCCGAGTGCGACGTCGTCACCACGGGCAGTGCCCAGGCCATCGCCTCGTAGGTGACGCGGGCGCTCCCCTCCTCGAGCGTCGGGAGGACGAGCGCGGACGCCTCCCGATACAGCGCGGCCATGTCGTCGACCCAACCCTCGAAGCGGATCGAGTCGTCGGCGTACTCGGCAACGATGTCGGCCACCGCGTCGTCGATGCGGCCCGCAACGACGAGTTCCGCGTCCGGATGCTCGAGTTGTTTCCACGCCGGCAAGAGATACTGGATCCCTTTTCGGAGTGAGACGTGGCCGACGAAGAGGAACGTCACCGTGTCCTCGCCGCCGCGAGTCGGCGGCTCGAAGTCGACGTCAGTCCCGAACGGAATCCGAACCAGTTTCTCCGCGTCGACCCCCTGGTCCCGGAACGACTCGACTGTGAACTCGGAGGGCGTGACGACGTAGTCGGCCGCCACGTATTCCTGCTCTTCGCGTTCGACGTGGCGCTCGGAGATGGGCTGACCGGTCGCGCCGAACCGCTCGTACTCCGCTCGGAGGAGCTCCCGCTGGGTCCGGATGTGGGTCGAACTCCGTTCCACTGCGGTGGTGTACCCGAGGTCGTTCGCCCGCCGTAGCGAGTCTCGGCAGGCCCCGGCGAAGCCCAGAAACAGGCCGTTAGCGGCGCGTTCGGCCCGGAGATTGCGGGCGACCGCGCGGTCGAACAGGTACGCCCCCCAGCGCTGGAACGGTCGGTTGAGCCCCGTGAAACCGACGAGTCGGTCAGGCCACGGCACCTGATGACCGACTTGCTCGACGAGGAACGGATGCCGAATCGTGCGTACCGTCGCCTGGCCGCTGTCGGTCGAGCGCACGAACGCGGGCTCGCTCGTGAACACCACGACGTCGCCGCCGCGGTCCGCCACCGCCTCGGCGATCCGGAAGGCCCAGAAGGTCCCGGGAACGGACACGGTGAGCCTGAGCGGCGACATTCCGGTCACGACTGGTAGGCCGCGAGGTGGTTTGTCACGCAGTCCTCCCACGCGAACTGTTCGGCGACGAACGACATGGCGTTCGACGAGAACTCCCGATACCGCGCGTCGTCGTCGCGAAGGTTTGCTATGCACTCGGCGATCTCGTCCGGTGACCGCTCGTCGACGAGAAAGCCCGTCTCCCCGTCGACGAGCGCCTCCGGGACGCCGCCGCTCCGTGTCCCGATGACCGGCAGTCCGAACTGCTGGGCCTCAAGGAAGACCAGCCCTAACCCCTCGACGTCGCCCTCGTCGCGGAGGTACACCGACGGCATGCAGAAGGCGTCGGCGCGCCGATACACGTGCGGAAGGCTGTCGTGGTCGATCTCGCCGAGGAAGGCGATCCGGTCCGCGGCGTGGTCGGGAACCTGGGCCTCGAGCGACGCACGCTCTGGGCCGTCGCCGACGATCCACAGCGCGATGTCGTCACACGCTGCGACCCCAGCGACGAGATCGTCGATTCCCTTCCGTTCGACCAGGCGGGCCACCGTCACGACGACGAACTCCGCGTGGGGAAGGTCCCGGTCGGCGAGCGGGTCAGGTCCCGGGTCGTCGGGGAAGACCGGTGCGCCGGGGTAGATCCGACGGCTGGCGAAGGCCGTGTCGTAGGTGTCGTGGGTCTTCTCCCGCGTGGAGTCGCTGAAGAACAGCACCTCGTCGAGCGAGGCGAAGATGAACCTGTGGACGGGACCGAGAATCGGGTGGTCGGCGACGCTGATGGCGTCGAGACCGTACACTGTGGCGTACGTGTTCACGGCGGGATTGATCCTGCCGTACAGCGCGGCAATGAGTCCCCCCGGATACAGCGTCAACGAGTGGAGGATGTCGAATTCGTGGTTGGTGGCCCATCTGAGCCCGGTTGCGAATTTTGCGGGCGTGTTCTCGCGGTCGACGCGGCGAATCGAGGCGCCGTCACGTCGCTTGTCCGCACCGGGGACGAACGCGAGCACCTCGACGTGGTCGACCTCGTCCGCGGCCGCGAGGTGAGAGACGTACTGGTCGGCGAACGTCTGGATTCCCCCCACCTCCGGCGGGAAGGCGTCGGTGACGATTCCGACTCGCATCTGCTGGTCACTTCTTGAACGGTGGGTAAATAGGTGACGAGTGACGGGACACGCGGCCGGCGTGGAGCGATCTGTCTGTCGCCCCGACGCCATTTTTGCGATGCTTTTTTACAAGGTCGAAGGGGAGAAAGGGTATGCGAGTCCTCATTCCGGCCGCCGGGCAAGGGACCCGGCTCTACCCCCAGACCCACACCAAACCGAAGGCGATGGTGCGCCTCGCCGGCCGGCCGATCCTCGGCCACATCCTCGACAGCGTCGCCGAGACGGACGTCGACGAGGTCATCCTCGTCGTCGGCGGCCCGATGCAGGACCAGATCACCGAGTACGCCGTCGAGGAGTACGGTGGCCGCTTCGACTTCGAGTTCGTCGAACAGGAGGCCGCGGAGGGCCTCGGACACAGCGTGTATCAGGCCCGGCACGTCGCCGCGGACGAACCGGTGTTCATCGCACTCGGCGACATGCTCTTCGAGAACGGCTACGAGCAGTTCCTGGAGGCTCACAGATCCCTTGGAGACGTTGACGGCAGTCTCGGTGTCAAGCGCGTAGACGACCCGCAGCACTACGGCGTCGCCGAACTCGGTAGCGACGACCATATTGTCGACCTCGTCGAGAAGCCCGACGACCCGCCGTCCGAGTACGCCATCAGCGGCGTGTACATCATCGAGGACAGCGAGAGCCTCTTCCAGGCGCTCGAACACCTCGTCGAGAAGGACATCCGGGGCGCCGGTGACGAGTACCAACTCACCGACGCGCTCAGCCGGATGGTCGACCAGGGGGCCGACCTCCACACCTTTGAAGTCGAGGACTGGTACGACTGCGGCCGCCCGGAGACGCTCCTCGAGGCGAATCGCGTGCTCCTCGCCGACCGCACGACGAGCGTCCCCGACGACCTGAAGGGCAGCGTCGTCGTTCCGCCCGTCGACATCGGTTCGGACGTCACCCTCGAGTCGAGCGTCGTCGGCCCGAACGTCAGTGTCGACGACGGGGCCAGCATCGAGAACTCCATCTTGAGCGACGCCATCTTGGGGGAGGGTGCCGCCGTCGAGACGGTGAACCTCGATGAGAGCATCATCGGCGACAACGCGACGGTCACCGGGGATGCGAACCAGCTGAACGTCGGCGACAACTCCAGCATCAACCTATGAGCCGCCCGCACGCCGTCGTAACCGGCGGCGCCGGCTTCCTCGGCAGCCACCTCGTGGACACGCTCCTCGACGACGGGTACCACGTCACCAGTCTCGACAACTACGGTAGCGGCCGGCCGGAGAACCTCGTGCATGTCGAGAGCGACCGCTTCGAGAGCCTGGAACATGACGTCCGCGACCCACTCCCCGATTTCGACCGTGTCGACGAGGTGTACCACATGGCCTCGCGCGCCAGTCCAGAGGACTTCGAGTCGCACGCGGTCGAAATCGCGCTGACGAACAGCGAGGGCACGCGAAACGCCATCGAATGTGCGCTCGACCACGACGCGACTGTCCTCCTCGCCTCCACCAGCGAGGTGTACGGCGACCCAGAAGTCCACCCCCAGCATGAGGATTACAACGGAAGCGTCAACGTCCGCGGTCCGCGAACGCCCTACGACGAAAGCAAGCGCTTCGGCGAGGCACTCGCCGTCGCCTACGACCAGCAGTACGAGGTCGACGTCCGCACCGTCCGCATCTTCAACACGTACGGCCCGCGGATGCGACCCGACGACGGTCGGGTCATTCCGAACTTCCTCTCACAGGCGCTCCACGGCGATGACCTGACGGTGTACGGGGACGGCACGCAAACCCGCTCCTTTTGCTACGTCGACGACCTCATCGGGGGCATCCGGGCCGTCGCGACAGCAGACCGTTCGGCGGCAGCCGGCGAGGTGTTCAACGTCGGCAACACGGACGAGATGGAGATCCGCGAACTCGCGGAGGTCGTCCTGGACGTTGTGGACACGGAGAGCGGCATCACACATGAACCACTCCCCGAGGACGATCCGCAGGTCCGCCGCCCGGACATCTCGAAGATCACGGCCGAATTCGACTGGGAACCCGCGGTTCCCCTCCGCGAGGGGCTCAGCCGGACGGTCGCCGACTACCGCGAGCTGCTCTAGGCCGTACCGTTCAGCCGATAGATCACGAGGCCCCGGTCGTTGAGGTACATCGAGAACTTCGAGTCCGACTGGACGAAAGCGCCCACGGCGGCCATCACCGTCAGGTCATACGACTCCGTCCGGTGGACGACCGTCGCGTTCTCGGCCGGGAACGCCGCCCACGCGGGGTCCGGATAGACGACGTACACCGGCCCGGCGGAGCGACTTTCCGCTCGTCGTATCCGCTCCTCGTCCAGTCCAGGAACGCCGTATGGCGACACGTTCGCCAGCGGGAACTCGCCCCGGACGTACCACATGACTGGACGGCTGTATCCGCTCTCCACGAGAACCGTCGCGTTCTCGGGTACCTCGTCACCCACGAACTCGCCAGCGTCGGCCGCGACGTGGGATCCGCCGCCCTCAGCGGCCGAGAACTCCCCCGACAGTTCGAAGAGTACGACTGTCCCCGAGAGCGCCGACAGCACGACGACGGCAACGAGGACGAGGTGGACCACCTGACGCGGCCGCGGGACGGCCGGGGCGAACCGCTCGGCGGTCACCGTTAGCCCGCGCGCCGCGAAGAGCGCCAGCGGCGGCATCAGGACCAGCGCGTAGTACTGGTGGCCCTGCGGCGTCCGGTAGAACACAAACGCGCCGAACAGGAGGAGCCACCAGGTGAGTGGTGAGGGACCCGCGTGGGCCCCGAGTCCCTGTCGCTGGAGCTCCCGTATCGACGCCGTGACGTCCTCCCAGACGCCGACCGCGGCACCGGCCAGCACGAGCGGTGTCGCTCCGAGGCTGAGGCCGATGGCGAGCAGGAGGCGGACGTTGGCGAACGGCGACGTCCGCGAGAACAGCTCGTGACGCCAGTCGGTGACGAAGGTGGTCGGGTTCAGCGAGTAGTTGAAGGCGAGCCAGGCGGCGACCGGAAGCAGAAAGACCGCGCTCGCGCCTATCAGGACGCCCGTTCGGTTGATCGTCTCGCGGTCGAATCGTCCATCGGCGACGAGCCACGCGATCACGACGCCGGCGAGGAGGAGGCTCGGCTGCTTCGCGGCGACCGCAGCCGCGAACAGACCGCCGCCAGCGACGAGCCACCGCGTCCCGTCGGCCCTGTCGTACCCTCTGACGATGGCCGCTAGCGACGCCGTGAGAAGGGCGGTCATCAGCATGTCCGTCTGCACGCGCCCGCCGTACAGCTGGACGAACGGGAGCACCGCGAGCAGTGCGGACCCGACGAGTGCCGTCCGGCGGTCGAACAGTTCGCGGCCGAGTGCGTAGGTCGCCACGATGAGTCCGCCGGTCGCGAGAATGCTTGGAAGGCGCGCGGCGACGACAGACGTTCCAAACGCGAGATACGACGCCGCGACCGTGTAGGGGAACAGCGGCGGGACGCTGTACACGTAGCGGCCGGCGTAGCGTGGGACGAGGGAGTGATCGAGGAAGCCGCGCGCGATCAGCGCGTAGTGTCCCTCGTTCCACCCCTGATGGAAGCCGAACCCCGACAGGGACGCGACGAGCACCCGGAACGCGACGAACCCCACGGCGAGGCCGACGACGAGTCGCGTCTCGCGCTCCAGCGAGCGCCACCGCTCCCACATCAGTTCTCACCTCCTCCGGCGTCTACCGCCGACGCCACGTCGGTGTCGGCGTCTGTTTCAGCGTCGCGTTCCCGGAAGTACGCTCGCGACCGGAACCCGATGTGTACCAGGCTGATCGCCCCGACCACGTAGACGAGGGCCACCCTGACGAAGTGGTCCACGAGCGCCAGGGCTGTTCCCTGACTCGACGGCAGGTCGAAGCCCGCTAGCACGGCCGTTATCGTCGCCTCGTAGGTCCCGATGCCGGCTGGGGTGGCCGGAACCGCCTGTGCCACGAAGGCCGCGATGCCGGCGGTCGCGGTGACCACCGGCCCGATGTCGACGCCGATCGCGATGGCGCTGAAGTAGATGGTGCTGACCTCGAACGCCCAGACCGGGACCGACAGGGCCGCCGCGAGCGTGAGCGCGAACGGATTCTTGACCGTCTGTTCGAGGGCGGCGACGAGGGCGGCGATGGCCTCGCCGGCAGCGGGGAACCGCTTTCCCAGCAACCGGGCCAGTTGCGGCTCGAACCTGTATAACACGAACAGCCCGAAGACGATGACGGCGGCGATGGCGAACGCGCCGCCCGCGAGCAGCCCCATCTCCGCCTCCGGGAGCAAGAACAGCGTGATCGCGACCATCCCGAATCCGAGGACGAGCATGTCCAGGGCGCGCTCGATCGCGACCATGCCGGTCGCGACGCCGAACGGGACGCCCTCCGTCGTCTTCAGTGCAAGCCCCCGCACCGCGTCGCCGACCCGAGCGGGGAGAATGAAGTTCACGAACCAGCCGCTCATGATGCACCTGAAGACTCCACCGCGACTCGCGAGGTGGCCCGAGGTCCGAAGTAACACCCGGTACCGCCACGTCCGGAACAGGAACGAGACGCCGTAGGCGCCCGCCGCAACGAGGAGCCACGCGGGTTGGGTGCCGGCGAGAATGCTGAACACCTCCTCGTAGCCCGACAGCGAGAACAGCCCCACGAGAATCAGCACGCCGAGGAGGCTGGCGCCAACCATCCGGAGCGGGCTGCCCGTCGAGACTGCGTCCCAGAGGTCCGACAGCGCGACGGCGTTGCCGATGACGAACATGTGGAGCAGTCGCTTGAGGTACAGCGGCCCCTTCCGCGTCGCGTCGAGTTTGCTGACGCCGGCGTCGCGGCTGCACCAGGAGACGGGCACCTCCGTACTCCGGAACCCCTCGATGTGGGCCCGGAGCGGCAGTTCGGCAGTCAGGTCGAAGCTCTCCGAGACGAGCGTGTCGACGTCGACGGTCTCAACGACCTCCCTCCGGTACGCCGTGAACGCGTTCGTCACGTCCTTCGAGCGGACGCCGAACAGCAGGCGGATGCAGTTGTTGAACGCCCGGTTGTACAGGAGCTTTATCCGGGGATACCCATCGACGGACCCGCCCTCGGTGAAGCGGGAGCCGTAGGCCACGTCGTACCCGTCTTCGATGGCGGCGACGAGTTTCGGAATGTCCGCAGGATCGTCCGACAGGTCGCCCATGAATGGGATGAGGACGTCGCCGCGGGCCTTCGTCAGGCCGGCCTTGATCGCGTTTCCGAACCCACCGTCGGCGGTGCGGTGGAGGACGCGGACGCCGGGATGTTCTTGGGCTAGACGGTCACAGATGGTGGGCGTCTCGTCCGTGCTGTTGTCGTCGACGAGGAGCAGTTCGTACTCGTGCTCGAACGACGGCGCGTCGAGGACGGCTGTCACCGCCTCGACGAGGCGTTCGACGTTCCCCGCCTCGTTGTGCGCGGGGACGACGACCGAAATCTCCATCACTCCTCTATGTACCGAAGGGCCTCAAAACAGTTCCCACTCGCGAGGGCCAAACCGACCTTTTTTCTTCGGTCTCCACGGTTGTCCCACCATGACCAGCGTTCTCGTCACCGGCGGCGCGGGCTTCGTCGGCAGCCACATCGTTGACGAATACGTCGACGCCGGCTACGATGTGACCGTCGTCGACAACCTCACCGACCAGGTGCACGACGACGAACCAGACTACCTCAACGACGACGCCGAGTACGTCTGGGGCGACGTCCGCGACCGCGAGTTGATGGCGGACCTGCTCGCGGACGCCGACGTCCTCAACCACCAGGCAAGCGCCGTCGGCGTCGGCCAGTCGATGTACGAGATAGAGAAGTACGTGGACGTGAACACCCTCGGCACGGCGCGCATCCTCGACGTCATCGTCAACGAGGACGTCGACCTCAAGAAGATGGTCGTCGCCTCGTCGATGTCCATCTACGGCGAGGGCGAGTACCGCTGTCCCGACTGCGACGAGCGTCGCTACCCGTCGCTCCGTAGCGACGAACAGATGGCCCGCGGCAAGTGGGAGCACGTCTGCGAGGCGTGCGGGACCGACCTCGAACCCCTGCCCACGCCCGAGTCGAAGCCGCGGGACAGCACGTCGGTCTACGCAATCACGAAGAAGGACCAGGAGGAACTCACGCTCTCCATCGGCCGGGCCTACGACATCCCGACTGTCGCGCTCCGCTACTACAACATCTTCGGCAGCCGACAGGCGCTCGACAACCCCTACACGGGCGTCTGCGCCATCTTCTCCTCGCGAATCAAGAACGGCAACCCCCCGCTGGTCTTCGAGGACGGTGAGCAGACCCGCGACTTCATCCACGTGAGTGACGTGGCACGGGCGAACCGCCTCGCGGTGGAGTCCGACGCCGACGACGTCGCGGTGAACGTCGGCACCGGCGACCCGACGACCATCAACGAGGTGGCGGAGACCCTCATCGACCTCTACGGCCAGAGCGACGACCTCGCCCCCGAAATCGCGAACGACTACCGACAGGGCGACATTCGGCACTGCTACGCCGACACCGACCTGGCGAGCGGAGCCCTCGGCTTCGAAGCCGAGGTCGGATTCGAGGAGGGGATGCGGGAACTCGTCGAGTGGGGCCGCGAGCAGGAGGCCGAGGACCGCTTCGAGGAGGCCCACGCCGAACTCGAGGAGAAGGGCCTCGTCGGCGAGGACTGACGCGATTGGGGAAGGTCCATAACCCCCGATGCTGAAGTGAGTCCATGAGCAATCCAGACAGCGTCCTCGTCACCGGCGGCGCTGGCTTCGTCGGAAGCCACGCCGTAGAGTACTATGCCGAGCGGGGCGCGGACGTCACCGCGCTCGACAACCTGAGTCGCGTCGAGACGCTCGAGACGGCCGACGAGAGCCGGAACACCGCGGCCTACAACTGGGAGTACATCGCCGAGAACTACCCCGACGTCGATCGCGTGAAAGCCGACATTCGGGATGAGGGGCGCCTCGCGGAGGTCGTGGAGGGTCACGACGCCGTCGTCCACACTGCCGGCCAGGTCGCGGTAACTGCCTCGCTCGAGGACCCCCGAACGGACTTCGAGGTCAACGCCGAGGGGACGTTCAACGTCCTCGAAGCGGCCCGCAACGCGGACAGCGACCCTGCGGTCGTCATGGCCTCGACCAACAAGGTGTATGGCGACAACGTCAACGAGATTCCGGTCCGAGAGGAGGAGACGCGGTACTGGTACGACGACCCCGAGTACGACGGCGGCATCCCCGAGTCGCTGTCCATTGACGACTGCGAGCACACGCCCTACGGCGTCTCGAAACTCACGGGCGACCTATACGTGCAGGACTACGCCGACAGGGGCGCCGTCGACGCCGCCGCGTTCCGCATGTCCTGCATCTACGGGCCACGGCAGTTCGGCAACGAGGACCAGGGATGGGTCGCCCACTTCGCTATCTCGACGCTCCGGGACGAACCGCTGACAATCTTCGGCGACGGCAAGCAAGTCCGGGACGTCCTCTACGTGAAGGACCTGATCCGGGCTTACGACGCGTTCCTGTCGGACCCTGAGGGCAAGCCCGCGGTCTACAACGTGGGTGGCGGCCCCGAGAACACGACGAGTCTCCTTGAGTTCCTCGACCTCCTCGAGGACCAGACCGGCGAGCGCACGGACATTTCCTTCGACGAATGGCGCGAGGGCGACCAGAAGGTGTACGTCTCGGACATTTCCCGGGCCCGCGACGAACTCGACTGGGTGCCGCGGGTCGACTTCGAGACGGGGATGGAGCGGTTCGTTGACTGGTGGGAGTCGCGCTGAGAGCGGACCTCTTTTGAGAGCCGGCGACAAGAGTCCGACCATGCACCTCTCCGTCATCGGCTCCGGCTACGTCGGGACGACCGTCGCGGCCTGCTTCGCGGACCTGGGCCACGAGGTTGTCAACGTCGACGTGGACGAGTCCGTCGTCGACACCATCAACGCCGGGGAGGCCCCCATCCACGAGGAGGGGCTTCCCGAACTCGTCGCCGAACACGCCGGTCCCGGCGGAACCGGTCGCCTGCGGGCGACGACAGACTACCACGCCGTTCTGGACACCGACTGTACTTTCCTCTGTCTCCCGACACCGCAGAACGACGACGGCAGCATCGATCTCTCCATCATGGAGGCTGGCGCGGAATCTCTGGGTGGGATTCTCGCCAAGAAAGACGACCGCCACACCGTCGTCGTGAAGAGCACCGTCGTCCCCGGAACCACGGCCGAAACCATCGCCCCCATCGTCGCCGAGGAGTCGGGCAAGACACTCGGCGACGACCTCGGCGTTGGCATGAACCCCGAATTCCTGCGCGAGGGGACCGCCGTTGCAGACTTCCGGGACCCCGACAAGGTCGTCCTTGGCGCGAACGACGAGGCCACTCGGTCCGTGATGGGCGACGTGTTCGACCCGCTAATCGCGGCGGCCGACGACCCGGCGGTCGTCGAGACCGACACCACGACGGCGGAGATGGTCAAGTACGCCAACAACGGCTTCCTCGCCGCGAAGGTGTCGCTCATCAATGACATCGGGAACATCTGCAAGGAGTTCGGCGTCGATGCCTACGAGGTGGCGGACGCCATCGGTCTCGACGACCGCATCGGCGAGCGATTTCTCCGCTCGGGGCTCGGCTGGGGGGGTTCTTGTTTCCCCAAAGACGTCGCCGCCATCATCGCCGCCGCTCGCGAGGAGGGGTACGAACCACCGATGCTTTCCGCCGCCGTCGAGGTTAACGACCGCCAACCCGAACGCTTTCTATCCCTCCTCGACGACCACGTGGACGTTGCCGGCCTGCGCGTCGCCGTCCTCGGTCTCGCGTTCAAGCCCGGGACCGACGACGTGCGCAACTCCCGCGCTATCCCGGTGATCGAGGGGCTCCGCGAGCGTGGCGCTGACGTCGTGGCCTACGACCCGGTTGCCGCCGAGAACATACGCGATCACTTCCCCAACCTGGCGTACGCCGACTCGGCAGCCGCGGCCCTCGAGGGTGCCCACGCTTGCCTCGTCGTCACGGGATGGGACGAGTTCGGCGCCCTTGACGACGAGTTCGATGCGATGGCCGAACAGGTCGTCATCGACGGGCGCCGCGCGGTCGAGCCACGCGACAGGATGGACTACGAAGGGTTGACCTGGTAACCTGTCGACGCCGGCCAAAGAACTGCTGTACCCGAACCAAGCGTCGTGTTAAGTTTAGCATCGATTCCAGCAGACGGCGAAGGCTTGGAGCCACGATTCTGCCGTCGGTGGATCCACGTTGCTGAACGTATTTGAAAACGAATAGGTTCGCCGTTTTACCTCACGAAAGACACGGTCGACACTGTTCCGATTTCCGTGGCGAGTCATCTGAAATCGGAGCCCGAGCCGCTCCAACGCAGCTTTGAGATAGTGCGCTCCATTGACGAGGAACGTTGCTTGCTCAACCTGCTGTTTGTTACGGAGTTCACGAAGGAACAGCACGGTGAGTTGCGTGGTTCTCGTCTGAAACAGCCTGACATGGAGGAATTCGTTAGTCTCGGGATCAACGACGGCGTACAGCCAGCGACGTTCATCATTGATCCGAATCACCGTCTCGTCCACCGCGATCTGATTCGGAGCTCCGTCGCCAGTCGGCTGTAGATCTGCCTTCTGAATCCAGTTATGAATCGCGGTGCGACTCCGCTTGACACCCAACCTCTCAAGATACTGTTTGATATTCGAAAGCGACAGACCCGCAAGATGGAGCTGAATGCCGACTTCAATGATCTGCTCGGGTGTCCGCTCTCGCTCCACAAACTCCAAGTCAATCCAGTCGATATCTCCGCTGAGGCGGTCGAATTCGGCCATAACCATCCGAACCAACGACCGCCTCACTCCTAACTTAACACGGCCCGTCAGCACCGAGCACGACCTTATCAGGGGTAAGGAAGTCGTCGACAGCTGTCCTCTCCCGAAGGAACTCCGGGTTCATCCCGATACTGAAGCCGTCTCTAACCGTCTTCCCGCTGGTCTCCTCAATAGTAGGTCCAATAACATCGGCGGTCGATCCGGGGATTACCGTGCTCTTGACGACGACCGTATGTCGCTCGTCCTTGTTACCGAGAGTCGCCCCGAGTTGTTTGGCACCCGCCTCCATGATCGAAAGATCGATACTCCCGTCGTCGTGCTGGGGCGTTGGGAGACAAAGGAACGTGGCTGCCGTCGCCAAGACGGCGTCGTAGTCCGTGGTCGCACGCAGCCGGCCGGTGCCGTCCGGACCTGCGTGGCGGGCAACTAACTCAGGGAGCTTATCCTCGTGGATAGGTGCGTTCCCCTCGTTGATCGTGGCGACGATGTCCTCGTCGATATCCACGTTGATGATGTCGTGGCCCAAATTCGCGAAACACGCGGCGATCGTCGTCCCGACATACCCGCTCCCGATGACAGAAATCTGTATACATCCGTCTCTGCGGCGGGGTACAGGAATCATCTGGGTTTAGCTGTCCTATCGATGTGATCAAAGAAAAGACGGCTGTGAAAGAGCAGGTATTATGCCGTTGCTATCTGCAGGCGTATCCAGGTATGGATGTCTCTAAAGCAGTGATACCCGCTGCGGGATTCGGGACGCGATTCCTCCCCGTGACGAAGGCACAACCCAAGGAGATGATGCCGGTTCTCGACAAGCCGACGATCCAGTACGTCGTCGAGGAGGCGGTCGAGGCCGGGATCGACGACATTCTCATCATCACCGGTCGTGGGAAGCAAGCGATCGAACGGCACTTCGACAAGTCCTACGAACTCGAAGAGGAACTGGAAGCGGACGGGAAACTCGACCGGCTCGACCGCGTGCAGGACATCGCCGATCTGGCCGACATCCACTACGTTCGCCAGAAGGAGCGCAACGGACTCGGTGACGCGGTGATGTACGCGCGCAAGCACGTGGGAGACGAGCCGTTCGCGCTTCTTTTAGGAGATACGATCGTCGAGAACCAAATCCCCTGCACGCAGACGCTCATCGAGCAGGCCGAGAAGCACGAGTCCTCGACGATCTCGCTCGAGCGGGTCCCGTGGGAACAGGTTCCCTCCTACGGTGTCGCCGACATCGACGATTCGGTGTCGACCGGAGGCTCGTTTCCCGTACACGATTTCGTCGAGAAACCGCCACAGGCCGAAGCGCCGTCGAACCTCGCGATAACCGGTCGATACGTCCTCACCCCGGACGTGTTCGAGAAGCTCGCTGCGACAGAAATGGGTGTGGGTGGCGAACTCCAGCTAACTGACGCGATCCGGAAACTCGACACCGTCCGAGGCGTTGAACTTCAAGGCGACCGGTACGACATCGGAAACATTCCCAGTTGGCTTCAAGCCAATCTGGATATGGCGCTCCATCACGACGACGGTGAGATGCACGACGCTGTCCAAGAACTTCTGGCGGAGTACCGGGAATGAGTCGGATCCTCGTTACTGGTGCAGCGGGGTTCTTGGGTTCGCACCTGTGTGAGGCGCTACTTGAAGACGGCCACGAGGTCATCGGAATGGACAACGGCGTCAGCGGACGCAACCAGAACCTCGACGGCTTCATCTATCACGACGACTTCTCCTTTGTCGACCACGACGTTACGGAGTTCATCCACATCTCCGGGGAATTGGACGCGGTATTCCACCTTGCAAGTCTCGCCTCGCCTGTCTTCTATCGAGATTACCAGATCAAGACGCTGAAAGTCGGGGCGCTTGGCACGCACAAAACCCTCGGACTGGCAAAAGAGAAGGATGCGACGTACTTGTTCACGTCGACGAGTGAGGTGTACGGTGACCCCGAGGTAAATCCCCAGCCGGAGGACTACCGTGGTAACGTGGACTGCTACGGTCCTCGCTCCTGTTACGACGAATCGAAACGATACGGCGAGGCGCTCGTACGCGCGTACCGGGACGAACACGACATGGACGTGCGCGTCGCGCGTATCTTCAACACGTACGGACCCCGGATGCGACTGGACGACGGGCGAGTTATCCCCAACTTCGTCAAGCAAGCGTTGACCGGGCAGGATCTCACCGTGTACGGCGACGGCGAACAGACTCGGAGCTTCTGCTACGTCGACGACATGATCGATGGACTGCTTGCGCTGTACGAATCGGGTGTCGACGAACCGGTGAATATCGGTAACCCCGACGAACGAACGATCAACGAACTCGCCGAGGTGATCGTCGAATTAACCGAGAGTTCGAGCGGGATAACGAACGAACCGTTGCCCCCTCACGATCCGGAGGTTCGGCGACCGGACATCTCGAAAGCACGTTCCGAGATCGGGTGGGAACCGACCGTAGGGCTGCAGGATGGGCTGAAACGGTCGATCGAGTACTTCCAAGAGGAGATGGAAAACGCGGAATAGGAAAATCGGTGAGATCGACAGCAATCATCGAGTAGATCGGACAATAATCGTTTTATTTGTTTCTTTATCGGACGTGTGAGGTATCTTTAACAAAGCGCATAGATCTATCGGCCCTACGTTCCGATCGGCTTGCGGGCGAAAAACTCGGGTTCTTCGACGAACCATACATTGGAGTTCACATGAGGAGGGTATCACCACCTTTCACGGACTCTTTTGTGAGGACGGGTCGCTCCCGAAACCCCTAACTCGCCACCCACTCCACCCCACACACATGACCGGCGACGTCTGCGTACTCCTCCCCACCTACGACGAGGCCGCCACAGTCGCAGACGTCGTCACGGACTTCCGCGACCACGGCTTCACCAACATCCTCGTCATCGACGGCGGGTCCACGGACGACACCCGCGACTGCGCCCGCAAGGCGGGCGCGCGCGTCGAGATCCAGTCGGGCTCCGGAAAGGGCCAAGCGATCCGCGAGGCGGTCCGTGAGCACGTCACCACAGACTACGTCCTCATGGCCGACGCGGACGGCACCTACCGCGCGAGCGACGCCGACGCCATGCTCGAACCGCTCCGCGGCGGCACCGCCGAGCACGTCATCGGCGACCGCTTCGCCGACATGCACGACGACGCGATGACGGGCCTGAACCGCGTCGGCAACACGATATTCAACGGGCTGTTCTCGCTCATCCACCGCGAGGACTTCGGCGACATCCTCTCGGGGTACCGCGCGTTCACCGTCGACTCCTTCGAGCGCCTCCGCCTCTCGGCGGACGGCTTCGGTCTCGAGACGGAGCTGGCCGTCGAGTGCGCGCGCCACGGCGTCCGCACGACGGTCGTCCCGATCACGTACCTCCCGCGCCCGGACGGCTCGAACACGAACCTCCACCCGGTGCGCGACGGGGGGATCATCCTGATGGCGATCTACCGGCAGGCGAAGACCTCGAACCCGCTGTTCTACTTCGGGAGCGCGGGCGCGGTGTCCGGGGTCGCGGGCGCGATCATCGCGGCGTACGTCGCCTGGGACTGGTTCGCCAACGGCATCTCCCACAACGTCCTCGCGCTCGTCGCGGGCGTCGGGGTCATCCTGGGCGTGCAGCTGCTCATCTTCGGCGTGCTCTCGGATCTGCTCGTCACGCTCCACGGCGAGACGCTCGACCGGGTCGAGGCGCTCGAACGGGAGGTCGATTCCGCGGGCGCCGCGACGGCCGACGGGCCGACGGGCGACGACGCCACAGACACCTCAGACTCAGAAGGGCAGGATCGAGCGGACCCGCCCGAGCAGTGACCCCGCGCCGCTGCGCCGCCGGTCCTCGAAGATCGGATGGAGGCGATTGAGGAAGTCCCGTTCGGTCTCGAACCGCTCCTCGGGAAGCTCGCGGAGCACCTCCGCCAGATCCAGCGTGTTGCCCGCGCCGTCGTAGGGGACGCCGGTGTCCCCCATCGACGCGATCAGCTCCTCGGTCGTCGCCGGGAACCGTACGCCCGCTCGGTCGAGGCGCGCGTCCAGCGCCGCGATGCCGAACTCGATGGATTCGGGCTCGTCCGTGTCCCCCTGCGGCGGTCTGGCTGCCATTACGCCGTGTTGCCGCTCCGGGGACTAAAGCGGCGCGGACCCGTGTGCTGCGGCGAGGAGCCCTCCTCCCCCGGTCGCCGTCGCCGTCGTCGGCTCCGTCGCGCTTATCGGTCGCGCGCCCGTTCCCCGTGCCATGACCGACTACACCACCGTCTCCATCCCGAAGGACCTCGCCGAGCGCGTCGACGAGACGCTCGAGGGAACGAGCTTCTCGTCGACCTCCGATCTCGTGCGGTTTCTCCTCCGCAGCATCGTGATCCAACACCAGAAGCAGGGGTCGTTGTCCGAGGCACAGTTCGAGGAGATCACCGACCAACTCCGCGACCTCGGCTACCTAGAGTAGAGTCGCGGCTGCCGAGTCCCACGCCAGCCTCGGCCCATCCCGTCCCGTCGCGTCCCCGCTCACTCCTCGATCCTACTCAGTCCTCGACCCGCTCCTCCGGCGGGTGCGCGTCGACGACGACCAGCTCCCGCCGGCGTCCCCGTCGGTCGTACGCGGTCACGTTCCCGGAATCGTACGGCGGCACCGCCACCAGCACCGTGGCCGCGAGGTCGTCCTCCTCGGTGAGCCGGCGGTCGCCGCTCGGATGTGAGAGGAAGCGCGCGCGACCCGCGGGCCGCCCCAGATCCATCCCGAACACCGCCGAGACGGACCCGCCGGCCGACGGGAAATAGAAGTGCGTGAGCACGGGCGTCGACGGATCCAGGTCCGCGGGGGCGTCGACCAACTCGCCCGCGGCTGTCGCGTCGAGGACGACGTTCTCCGCCTCGGGGTCGGCGTCGGCCGCGCGCTCACACAACAGCGCGAGCAGATCGGCGGTGACGTGGACGGGCGCGGGGTCGGTGCGCGACGCGTCGTCCGGGTCGCTCACGGCGTCGGCGGCGCCGCCGCCGCCGGCTGGGGGGATCACGACGGACCGATCACCCGAGGAACTGCCCGATGGCCTTCGCGTACAGTCCCGGCGCGTTCCCGCGCGAGCTGTCGAGCGCGGCCGCGAGCTCGCGCCCGGCGTCCGCCATGACGCCGGCGCCGTGGCCGCACAGCACCCGCTCGGGGTCGAGCCCCGACAGCGCACGGCGCGGCGGGAACAGTCGGAGCATCGGGTGGACACCGAGCGTCTCCGCCCCCGTGCGCATGTACGAGGAGGCCCCGACGGACTCGGGGACGTACAGCGTGCCGCCGTCCTCGTCGTACAGGCCGACCTCCTGCCACGGCGGGATCGACGAATCGCGGACCGTGATCGCCTGCAACCCGCCGAGGTCGCGTCCGAACCGCTCGACGGGCGCGTCGAGCTTCGTGGCGACGCCGGTCATCCAGTCGGGCACGTACACGGGCACGTCGTGGCGGGTCGCGATCGCCGCCGCGTCGCGCTTGTGGCGGTCGAGACAGACCACGACTCCGGCGACTGCTCCCTCCAGGTCAGCCAGGAGGTCGTCGACGCCGTCGGCGTCCACCGGATCCAGTACCCACACCTCGTCGTCGACCGACAGGGCGTGGCTCGCGCGCTCCATCGTCTCGTCGGGGTAGGCGATCCAGCCGACGCCGCCGTCGAACTCGTCGATCACCGCGAGGTCGGCGTCGCCGGACCCTTTCATCGGCATGGACGGTGACAGGAGCGCCGCGGGCTTAAGTGGGGTGCCGCCGGAGGAGCGGACGAGATGACGACGCGACCCGCGACGACGCAGCCGCGGCCGGCGCTCGCGTCGCTCGCGCTGGAGGTGACCGACCTCACGCGCGCGGCGACGTGGTACGCAGACACGTTCGGCCTGGTCCCGAGCCGTCGAACCGCCACCGAGTGCGCCTTCGACGTCGGCGGCACCGAGTTCGTGCTCCGCCGGCCGGACTCGGTTCCCCGGGGCGGCCTCCACACGCACTTCGCGTTCGAGGTGCCCGCCCGCGAGTACCCCGCCTGGCGCGCTCGCTCCCCCGACGCACCCGAGATCGACTTCGGCTCGTTCCGCTCGCTGTACCGCGAGGACGACGACGGTCACGCCCCCGAGATCGGCGGGACGGCCCCCGACGGGACGGGGACCGGCCTCGTGGGGATCTTCGAGGTCGTGCTGGAGGTGGCGAACGTCGACCTCGCGAGCGACTGCTGGTCGGCGCTGGGCTTCTCGGCGGTCGACCGCGGCGACGAGCGGCGACGGATCCGGATGCGCGGCCCCGCGGGGGCCGATCGGCAGTTCGACGTGGAGCTGTGGGAGCCCCAGTTGGGACTGGCGGGCGCTCGCGGCGGCGTCCACGTCGACTTGGCGCTCCGGGTACACGAACCCGCGGCCGTCGCGGAGCACGCCTACGGCGACCTCCCCTCGGTGACGGTTCGGGAGGCGCCCGACGGCTCGGTCGAGCTGTACGACCCGGACGGCCACCACCTCGTGTTGTTGCCTGCCGACGAGAGCACGGAATCGGAGGAGCCGTGACCGGGGACCGGTCCGGCGCGGCCGACGCCGACCCCGAGAGCCCCGCGGACGACTACCGCCACGTCGCGGTCGAGGACGTGCCGAACACGCCGAATCCGACGCGCGCGAAACGCGAACTGGACGAGGCGGTCGGCGCGTCGCTGTTCGGGTGTAACTACTACGAGGCCGACCCCGGCGAGCAGGTTCCGTGGGGGTACCACCGACATCCCGATCACGAGGAACTGTTCTACGTGCTCGCGGGCGAACTCGCGGTCGAGACGCCGGACGGGACGTACCGCGTCGGCGCCGACGAGGCGTTCTTCGTCCCCCGCGACGCGCCGAACCGGGCGGTCGCCGTCGGCGACGAACCGTGTCGGTTCCTCGCGGTCGGCGCCCCCAAGGACGCCGACGGCGCGGTGATCAGCGAGGACTGTCCCGCATGCGGGGCGGAGACAGATCGGGGATACGAGGTCGAGAACGTCGGCTCGGGCGCCGACCCGGGGGTGGAGGAGTACGTGCTCGTGTGTGCCGACTGCGGCGCCGAGACCGACCGCTTCTCGGGGTAGCCGTCGAGGAGTTCGGAGGGCTCAGAGGCGAAAAGAGGAGGGCGCTCAGCTCAGCTTCTCGGTGTCGACGGCGACGCCCGGCGGGGAGACGACGAGGAAGCCCCGGAAGTGGGTCAGCTCCCCGCCCATGTCCTTCACCTCACGCGCGAAGCCGGCGGCCCGCTCGTTGAGGTCGCCGTCGACGGCGAGCACGAGCACGTTGCCGTACTCCACGTTGCGCACCCAGTGCTCGGGCTCGGTCTCCCCGTCGAGCACCCCGAGGACCACGTCCCCCACCGTCCCCTCCGACTCGATCATCTCCTCGGCGTCGCTGAGGTCGAGCCCGAAATCGCTCATAGCGCGCCAGAGGACGCGTCCGCCCAAAAGCGTTCGGTCCGTGGCCCGACGGGCGTCGGACCGCCCCGACTCCGCCGGACGACGGCTCGCAGCTCACGGAGTACGGCGTGCCTCGCCTCCGGAGCCGACGCGATCCTGCCCGAACGTCAATACCATGTGTATTAGGGAATACTAAGAATTGTATCCGGCGGGTAGTCGGCGCAGTCGTTCGATTATGCGTGACTGAACCGTTCATGATGGGTTTCCGTGGCGGCGTCGATCTGTCTGACCACAACGCTTTACAATCGGTTCTCCTCTTCGGACTGATGATGTCCCATAACCAGGACTCGTCGGTAACCAGTCCGGCGGAACGAGTTCTTCCAGGGCACACTGAGTGCAACTGACGAGTTCGATTCTGTCCGCATCTTCGACACGACGCTTCGCGACGGCGAGCAGTCGCCGCGCACGTCGTTCGACTACGAGGAGAAACGGGAGATAGCCGCGGCGCTCGACGACCTGGGCGTGTCCGTCATCGAGGCGGGGTTCCCGGTCAACTCCGACGCGGAGTTCGAGGCCGTCAAGGATATCGCGGAGTCGACCGACACGACCGTCTGCGGGCTCGCCCGCGTGGTCGAGAAGGACATCCAGGCCGCCATCGACTCGGGGGTCGGGATGATCCACACGTTCGTCTCCACGAGCGACGTGCAGATCGAAGACTCGATGCACGCCACCCGCGAGGAGGTGAAACAGCGGGCGGTCGAGGCCGTCGAGATGGCCGAGGAGTCGGGCGCGGAGGTGATGTTCTCCCCGATGGACGCCACCCGCACCCAGGAGTCGTTCCTGGTCGAGGTGATCGAGGCCGTCGACGAGGTCGGCGTCGACTGGATCAACATCCCCGACACCTGCGGGGTGGCGACCCCGCGCCGCTTCGGCGACCTGATCGAGGTCGTGACCGAGCACACCGACGCCGGCGTCGACGTCCACACCCACGACGACTTCGGGTTGGCTGGCGCGAACGCGCTGGCCGGCGTCGAGGCGGGCGCCCACCAGATGCAGGTGTCGGTCAACGGCATCGGCGAGCGTGCCGGCAACGCCGCGCTCGAGGAGGTCGTCATGGCCGCCGAGTCGCTGTACAACGCCGACACCGGCGTCGACACGACGAAGATCACCGAGGTGTCGCGCATGGTCGAACAGGCCAGCGACATCGGGGTGCCGCCGAACAAGCCCGTGGTGGGGCGCAACGCCTTCAGCCACGAGTCCGGCATCCACGCCGCCGGCGTCATCGAGAACAGCGACACGTTCGAGCCGGGGGTCATGACTCCGGAGATGGTCGGCGCGACCCGCGAGCTGGTGATGGGGAAACACACCGGCACCCACTCGGTCCGCGAGCGGCTGACCGACGCCGGCTTCGACCCCACCGAGTCGGAGGTACGCGCCATCACCCGCCGCGTGAAGGACGCCGGCGCCGAGGGGCGCGTGACGATGTCCGACGTACGGCGGTTCGCCCGCGAGGAGGGCGTCGCCGAGATGGACGACTCCGAGGAGGAGGCCGAGCGGGAGGCGCGCGTCTGACCGGGCCGCGGGCGCGACGCCGGCGAACGGGGACGGCGTCGTCGCCGGGGTGCAATCGTTGCCACCCGCGTCACGCTTATACGCGCCGCGCCGAAATCGACGGCGAGATGACGACGCGACCCGCGCCGACCGCCGTTCGCTCGGCAGCCGCCGAGCGCGTCGTCGCCCTTCTCGCCGGGATCGCGGGTATCGTAGGGGCGTAAGCGCCCCCACATCACCCACCCCCGACCCACGTACCGACGACCGCCCGAGACACGTATCGACGGCGACCGACCAGCGATCAGCGATCACCGACCGCGAACGAATGACACACACGGACCGAGGACACCGACGATGAACGAGCCAGCGACCCCCGACGCCGCGTCGCCCGAGGAGGGCGACCCGGAGGGGCGAACCGACGACGAACGAGAGCGATCCGAACCGACGGACGGCACGGACACGGCCGAGGAGGAAGCCGCGGCACGCGAGGAGGCCGCGACGCGCGAGCCCGGCTCGGGCGCGGCGGCGGTCGTCGCCGCGCTCGAGGCCGCCGGCGTGGAGACCGCCTTCGGCGTGCAGGGCGGGGCGATCATGCCCGTGTACGACGCGCTGTCGGCGTCGACGGTCGACCACGTGACGATGGCCCACGAGCAGGGCGCCGTCCACGCCGCCGACGCCTACGGCATCGTCCGGGGCGACCCGGGCGTCTGCATGGCGACCTCCGGGCCGGGGGCGACGAACCTCGTCACGGGCATCGCCGACGCGTCGATGGACTCGGACGCGATGCTCGCGCTGACGGGACAGGTGCCCTCCGACATGGTCGGCTCCGACGCCTTCCAGGAGACCGACACCGTCGGCGTCACCGCGCCCATCACGAAGCACAACTACTTCGCCAACGACTCCGACGAGGTCGGCCGCACGGTCGGCGAGGCGTTCGCGCTCGCGAACACCGGCCGCCCGGGACCGACGCTGGTCGACCTACCGAAGGACGTCACCTTCGGCGAGACCGACCGGCCGGTCGGCGAGCCGACCGCGCCCGACCGCGCCGTTCCCGACCTCGAGGCCGACGAGGAACAGGTCGAGGCGGCCGCGCGAGCGATTCAGACCGCCGAGCGCCCCCTCTGTCTGTTCGGCGGCGGCGTGATCAAAGGCGACGCGACCGAGCAGGCGCGGGCGTTCGCCCGCGAGTTCGAGATCCCGGTCGTGACGACGATGCCCGGCATCGGGAGCTTCCCGGAAGACGACGACCTGTGTCTCTCGTGGGCGGGCATGCACGGCACCGGCTACGCCAACATGGCGATCACGCACACCGACTGTCTCATTGCGGTCGGGACGCGCTTCGACGACCGCCTCACCGGCGGCGTCGACACGTTCGCCCCCGAGGCGGAGGTCGTCCACGTCGACATCGACCCCGCCGAGATCTCGAAGAACGTCCACGCGGACTACCCGGTCGTCGGCGACGCCGCGACCGTCATCGACCAGCTCGACGCCGCTATCGGCTACGGCGACGCCCCCGACACCGAGTCGTGGCGCGCCCAGTGCGACGAGTGGCGCGAGCGGTACCCGATGGACTACGCCATCGACCCCGACGAGCCGGTGAAGCCCCAGTTCGTCGTCGAGGCGTTCGACGCCGCGATGGACGACGACGCGTACGTGACCACCGGCGTCGGCCAACACCAGATGTGGGCCGCCCAGTACTGGACGTTCACCACGCCGCGCACCTTCGTCTCCTCGCACGGCCTGGGGACGATGGGGTACGGCTTGCCCGGCGCCATCGGCGCCCGCGTCGCGGCCGACGACGACCGCGAGGTGATCAGCTTCGAGGGCGACGGGTCGTTCCTGATGACGATTCAGGAGCTGTCGGTCGCCGTCCGCGAGCATCTCGACATCACCGTCGTCGTGCTCAACAACGAGTACATCGGGATGGTCCGGCAGTGGCAGGACGCCTTCTTCGAGGGCAACCACATGGCCTCCCAGTACGACTGGATGCCGGAGTTCGACACGCTCGCGGAGGCGTTCGGCGCGAAGGGCTTCCGCATCGACGAGTACGACGACGTGGAGGAGGTCGTCGAGGCGGCGCTCGCGTACGACGGCCCCTCGGTCGTCGACGCCCACATCGACCCCGAGGAGAACGTCTACCCGATGGTCGCCAGCGGCGCGGCGAACGGGCAGTTCGCGCTCGCGGAGGACCAGCTATGAGCCGCGAGGTCGAGGGAGAGCATTCGGGCGACGAGACCGACCCCTCCGCCGAGGAACCCACCACCGACGGCGGCACCGACCATCCGGCCGAGTCGCCGATCGCGGAACACGCCCGCCCCGCCGGCGGCGACGCGCCGGACACGGGGATGGCGGGACCGACGCCCGAGGAGCGCCCGCACCCGACGGGACGTCGCGACGAACACGGCGTCCGCAAGGAGCCCGACCACGGCCCGGAGCCGACGCGCCGGGCGACCGTCTCCGCGCTCGTCGAGGACGAACCCGGCGTGCTCGCGCGCGCCGCGGGACTGTTCCGCCGGCGACAGTTCAACATCGAGAGCCTGACCGTCGGCCCGACGACTGTCGAGGGCCACTCGCGGATCACGCTGGTCGTCGAGGAGACGGAAGCGGGCATCGAGCAGGCGAAAAAGCAGCTCGCGAAGCTCACGCCCGTCATCGCGGTGGGCGAACTGAGCGGGGACGCCGTCGCCGCCGAACTCGTGTTGCTGAAGGTTCGCGGCGAGGAGCCCGACAAGGTCCACGCGATCACCTCGATGTACGACGGGCAGACGCTCGACGCCGGGCCGCGCACCATCACGGTGCAGATCACCGGCGACGAGACCACGATCGACGACGCGATCGACGCGTTCGACCAGTTCGGCATCATCGAGATCGCCCGGACCGGCCAAACCGCGCTGGAGCGCGGTGACTCCCCGACGACGCCCGGCGAGGAGCCGGGGCACTCGGCGGGCTCGACCGACGACGACGAGTTCACGAACTACGACGACTGAGACACTTCACACACCACAACGATGACAGACTCCGATTCCACCTTCGACACCGAGGTATACTACGACGACGACGCGGACCGCTCGCGGATCGACGACAAGACCGTGGCCGTGCTCGGCTACGGCAGCCAGGGCCACGCCCACGCGCAGAACCTGCACGACAGCGGCGTCGACGTGATCGTCGGCCTGCGGGAGGACTCCTCCTCGCGCGCGGCCGCCGAGCGCGACGGCCTGCGCGTCGAGACCCCCGCCGCCGCCGCCGCCGAGGCGGACATCGTCTCCGTGCTCGTCCCCGACACCGTCCAGCCGGCCGTCTACGAGGCGATCGAGGACGGCATCGAGCCGGGCGACACCCTCCAGTTCGCGCACGGCTTCAACATCCACTACAACCAGATCGTCCCGAAGGAGGGCGTCGACGTGACGATGGTCGCGCCGAAGTCGCCGGGACACCTCGTGCGGCGCAACTACGAGGCCGGCGAGGGGACGCCCGGGCTGCTGGCGGTGTACCAGAACGAGACGGGCGAGGCCCGAGAGGAGGGACTCGCGTACGCCCACGCCATCGGCTGCACCCGTGCGGGCGTCGTCGAGACCACCTTCCGCGAGGAGACCGAGACGGACCTGTTCGGCGAGCAGGCGGTGCTGTGCGGCGGCGTCACCTCGCTCGTGAAGCAGGGGTACGAGACGCTCGTCGACGCGGGCTACTCCCGCGAGATGGCGTACTTCGAGTGTCTGAACGAGCTGAAGCTCATCGTCGACCTGATGTACGAGGGCGGGCTCGGCGAGATGTGGGACTCGGTGTCCGACACCGCCGAGTACGGCGGGCTCGTCAAGGGCGACGCGGTCGTCGACGAGCACGCCCGCGAGAACATGGAGGCGGTGCTGGAGGCGGTGCAGGACGGCACCTTCGCCCGCGAGTGGATCGCCGAGAACCAGGCCGGCCGTCCCTCCTACACACAGCTTCGCGAGGCCGAGAAGAACCACGACATCGAGGACGTGGGCGAGGACCTGCGCGCGCTGTTCGCGTGGGACGAGGAGACCGAAGCCGACGACGAGGAGAGGACCGAGGTCCGCGCCGATGACTGAGGACCGCGACCGGACCGCCGAGACCGACGGCGGCCGCCACGGCGACACCGTCGCCGACGTGGACCACGAGCCGCCCGAGGGCGCCGCCGACCCGAACGCGGTGTGGGAGCGGGGCGAGGAGTCGCCCGCCGCCGAGACCGACGACGACGGCGAGCGACGATGAGCGAGGGAACGCTGTACGACAAGGTGTGGGAACGGCACAAGGTCGCGGACCTGCCGAACGGACAGGACCAGCTGTTCATCGGCCTCCACCTCGTCCACGAAGTGACGAGCCCGCAGGCGTTCGGAATGCTGCGCGAGCGCGACATGGCGGTCGCGTTTCCGGATCGGACCGTCGCGACGACCGACCACATCGTCCCGACGACGAGGGAGGGTCGCGAGCGCCCGCTCGCGGACGAGCGCGCCGAGGAGATGCTCTCCCATCTGGAGCACAACACCGAGGAGGCGGGCATCCGCTTCTTCGGCCTCGACGACGACCGCCAGGGCATCGCCCACGTCGTCGGTCCGGAGCTGGGCTTCGTCCAGCCGGGCATGACCGTCGTCTGCGGCGACAGCCACACCTCGACCCACGGCGCCTTCGGCGCCATCGGGATGGGGATCGGCACCAGCCAGATCCGCGACGTGTTCGCCACCGGCTCCATCTCGGCCGACAAGAAGGCCGTCCGGCGCGTCGAGGTCACCGGCGAGCTCGGCGACGGCGTCGGCGCCAAGGACGTGATCCTCCACGTGATCCGCGAGCTCGGCGTCGACGGCGGCGTCGGCCACGTGTACGAGTACGGCGGCGAGGCGATCCGGAGCCTCGACATGGAGGGCCGCCTCGCGGTGTGCAACATGTCCATCGAGGGCGGCGCCCGCGCGGGCTACATCAACCCCGACGAGACCACCTACGAGTACCTGAAGGGACGCGAGTTCGCCCCCGAGGGCGAGGCGTTCGAGGAACGCAAGGAGTACTGGGAGTCCATCCGCTCGGACGAGGACGCCCAGTACGACGACTGGGTCGAGGTCGACGCCGACGACCTCGCGCCGCAGGTATCGTGGGGTACCAACCCCGAGCAGGTCGTGGGCGTCGACGAACCCGTCCCCGAGCCGAGCGAGACGCGCGACCCCGACGCGGCCGAATCCGCACAGGCCCACACCGAGGTCAGGCCCGGCGAGACGATGGAGGGCCACGAGGTCGACGTGGCGTTCCTCGGCACCTGCACGAACGGCCGCGTCGCCGACTTCCGCGAGGCCGCCCGCGTGCTGGAGGGCCGCGAGGTCGCCGACGACGTGCGCGCGCTCGCGGTGCCGGGCTCCGGGACCGTGAAGCGGACGCTGGAGGCCGAGGGCATCGATCAGGTGTTCAAGGACGCCGGCTTCCAGTGGCGCGAGGCCGGCTGTTCGATGTGTCTGGCGATGAACGACGACGCGCTGGAGGGCGACGAGGTCTGTGCGTCCTCCTCGAACCGCAACTACGTCGGTCGTCAGGGCAGTACCGAGGGACGTACCCACCTGATGTCGCCCGCGATGGTCGCCGCCGCGGCCGTCGAGGGCGCCGTGACCGACGTGCGCGCGTTCGACACCGCCGACGAGGCCGGTGAGTCGGTCGCCGACGCGGAGGTGGACGGATGAGCGGAAACGGCGACGCGCCCGGGAGCGCCGGCGACGACGCGCCAGAGACGGACGAGGCGGCGGTGCCCGCGATCCGGCGCGTCGCCGGCACGGGCGTCCCGCTGCGGGGCGATGACATCGACACCGACCAGATCCTCCCCGCGCGCTTCCTGAAGGCGGTCACGTTCGACGACATGGGCGAGTACGCCTTCTACGATCAGCGCCGCGACGAAGCGGGCGAGTTGAACGACCACCCGTTCAACGAGTTCCAGGGCGCGAACGTCCTCGCGGTCAACGACAACTTCGGCTGCGGCTCCTCCCGGGAGCACGCCCCGCAGGGGCTGATGCGCTGGGGCGTCGAGGCCATCGTCGGCGAGTCGTTCGCGGAGATCTTCCAGGACAACTGCAAGTCCCTGGGGATCGCGACGCTCGCGGTCGACCACGAGGACGCCGTCGACCTGCAGGACTTCATCGAGGCGAACCCCGACGCGGGCATCGAGGTCGACGTGCGCGCGGAGACCGTCCGCTACGACGGAACGGCCGTCGAGGGCGAGGTGCCCGACGCGATGCGCGAGGCCCTGCTGGAGGGTATCTGGGACACGACCGCGGTGATGCGGACGAACCTCGACCGCGCGACGGAGGTCAACGACAGCCTCCCGTACACCGATGACTGAGGCGGGATCCGGCGGCGCCGACGCGGACGACGACGCTCCCCCCGAGATCGCGGTCATCGAGGGCGACGGTATCGGCCGCGAGGTCGTCCCGGCCGCCGTCGAGGTGCTGGAGACGGTCGGCGACTACGCGTTCGCCGAGGCCGAGGCGGGCGACGCCACGCTCGACGAGACGGGCGAGGCGCTGCCCGCGGAGACGTACGAGCTCGCCGCCAGCGCGGATGCAACGCTGTTCGGCGCCGCCGGCGAGTCGGCCGCGGACGTGATCCTCCCGCTGCGGGAGGCCGTCGGCTCGTTCGTCAACATCCGGCCGGCACGGGCGTACCCCGGCGTCGACGCGCTCCGGCCGGAGACGGATCTGGTCTTCCTCCGGGAGAACACCGAGGGGGTGTACGCGGGCCACGAGGACCGGCTCACCGACGACGTGTCGACGCTGACGCGCGTCGTCACCGAGTCGGCCTCGCGACGGCTCGGCGAGTTCGCCTGCGAGTACGTCGAGGAACGAGGCAAGGACGGCTTCACCGTCGCGCACAAGGCGAACGTGATGCGCGAAACCGACGGGCTGTTCCGCGACACGGTGCTCGCGACGGCCGATGAGGCGGGCGTCGACGCCGACACCGTCCTCATGGACGCGTTCGCGACGCGCGTGTGTCTCGACCCCGAGCAGTTCGACGTGATCGTCTGCCCGAACCTCGCGGGCGACGTCCTTTCTGACCTCGCGGCCGGACTGGTCGGCGGGCTCGGACTGCTGCCCTCCGCGAACGTCGGGCCCGAGCGCGGCCTGTTCGAGCCGGTTCACGGCACCGCGCCGGACATCGCCGGCGAGGGTGTCGCGAACCCCTCGGCGACGATCCTCTCGGCGGCGATGCTCGTCGAGTCGCTCGGCGACGACGACGCTGCCGCGGAGATTCGTTCGGCCGTCGAGGGCGTCCTCGCTGACGGTCCGCGTACGCCCGATCTGGGCGGCGAGGCGACGACGCGGGAGGTGACCGACGCGGTGCTGGCGCGGCTGTAGCGGTCGGGGGCGGCGTTCCGTCCGCGACGTGGACGGCCCCCTCGGACGAACCGAGGACCCGTCCTCGTACGCGAGGTGAACCTACTCCTGATACGCGAGCCGGACCTGCTCGAACTTCCCCTTCGATTCCAGGTGACGCTGAAGCTCGTCGGCGTACTCCTGGGTGAGTCGCTCCGCCGCCTCGAGCTTCTGTTCGTCGACGCCGCCGCCGCCCCCGGCGCCGAAGACGGCGTCCTTGATGTCGGAGACGATCTCCCCGAACGCGCCGCCCGAGGAGCCGCCGTCCGAGCCGCCGCCGGCCATCGCGCCCATCTGCTGGGAGATGTTGTCCAACTCGGGCATGATCTGCGGCAGCTTCGAGGTGTCGGCGACGATCCGGGCCTCCTCGGAGTCGTCGGCGTCCTCGATCTCGAACTCGACGGCGGTCATGATCAGTCCCCACTCCTGATTCGAGAACTCCGACGCCCGGATCCGGTCGGTGAACTCGCGGTCCACGGTCATCCGCTCGCCGACGATCGCGTCGGTCCAGTTGCTCATACCCGTCCGATCGCGGGCGGCGGGTATGTCGGTTTCCCTCGCGCCGGCGAGTGACAGACACGCCGGCGGGGCGGGAACCGGAACGCGTATCGCCCGCCGTCCGTTCCCCTCGCCATGGGACTGCTGGATCGCGTCTTCGGACCGGGCGCAGCCGGCGGCGACGCCGGCGCGACAGACGAGCGGGCCGCCGCCCACGCCCGGACGGCCGGTCCGCGCGGCCCGTGGCACGACGCCGACGGCGACCCCGCGGCGCCGCGGGGCGTCGCGCTGTTCGTCGACGGCCCGAACGTCTTTCGCGAGGAGTTCGAGGTGGACTTCGCCGACCTGCGGGCGGCGGCGACGCGCGAGGACGACCACGACGGGGGTCTCGTCACCGCGCGGCTCTACCTCGACGAGCACGCCACGCCGGGGCTCATTCAGGCGGCCGAGGCCAACGGCTTTCAGGTGATCACCACCAGCGGCGACGTGGACGTGAAGCTCGCCGTCGACGTGGCGTCGTTCGCGGCCGAGCGGCGCGCGGCGACGGTCGCGATCGCCTCCCGCGACACGGACTTCAAGCCCGCGCTGGAGGTCGCCAACGAGTACGGGCTGGGGACGCTCGCGATCGCGCCTGGAAGCTACGGGCGATCGGACGCGCTGCGTCGGAGCGCGGACGACGCGGTGACGCTCGGGGAGTGACGGCTCCGAAGGTGGGTGGAACTCCGACGCGGCCATCCCCTCCGAAACCACCCGTACGCATATGTTCCTTCATTATCAATTAGTACGTATGAAGCACGTCCTGCTGGCTCTCGACGAGAGCGACGACCGCGCGGTCGCCCAGGCGGAGACGGTTCGCGACCTGTTCGACACGGAGCACACCACCGCGCACCTGTTACACGACTTCACGGACAACTTCGAGGGGGCGTCCGTCGGGCAGATAGCCGCCGTCCGACACGCGGCGAACATTCTCGAGGACGCCGGGATCGCCGTGGAGTACCACGAGACGAGCGGGAGCCCCTCGACGTCGATCATCGAGGCCGCGGACGAACTGGACGTCGATGCCATTACCATCGCCGGACGCGAGCGCTCGAAGGCCGGAAAGGTGCTGTTCGGGAGCGTCTCTCAGGAGGTCATTCTCGGGACGGACCGGCCGGTCCTCGTTTGCAGTCGACGAACCGAGGAGTGACCGGGGGACGGTCCTCACGGCCCGGTTGCACCGTCGGACGTCCGTCGCCCCGGCCGGCGCCCTCGAACGCCGTCCCGTACGGGCGACATCCATCGCCGTCCCGTAGCCTTCACTGGAGCGGTCGTCCCGGCTACGCCAGCGGCGTCCGCTCGACGACCGTGCCGTCGTAGGTGGGGTACTGCTCGACGACCTCGCCGTCGTCGAGGTCGCCAGCCTCGATCATCTCCTCCAGCAGCCACCACGCGACCTCGACGTGCTCGGACTTGACGCTGTAGAACTCGTCGGGGACCTCCAGCCGCTCGAAGCGCTCGGGCTCGGTGTACGTCTTCCCGTACACGAGGGTGCCGTCGTCGGTCACCTCGTCGAACGGGCGCCGGAGGTTGCGCGCCATCCGCTTGAGGCGGTTGCGGTGCTGGGCGGCGTCCTTGAACACGGAGGTGCAGAAGTACACCTTCTCGTGGTCGCCCATCACGTCGAGGATCGCCTCCTTCGAGCCGTCGACTGCGGACATGTGCCCCTCCTGCAGCTCGAACCCCTGTTCTTGCATCCGGCGGTAGTTCCCGTCGGACATCTCGAACTCGTTGATGTTACAGAAGTCGGCGGCGCCCTCGTCGAGGAACTCGAGGAACTCCTCCTCCGCGCGGATACCGGGGATCTCGAACGCCGGCGTCAGGCCCTCCTCGCGGGCGACGTACAGGATGTCCTCCCACTCGGTGCCGTGGAGGTCGCCCCACTGCTCGACGGGCGGGTGAAAACGGATCTCGTCGAGCCCGGCCTCCGACAGACGGCGCATGTTCTCGCGCCCGCCCGGGATACCGGTGTAGAGGTGCGTGTGGTGGTCCTCGCCGAACTCGTCTTTGAGCAGCCGGAGGTACCGAGTCGTCTTCTCCATCGCCTCCTGGGGCTCGCCGCCGGTGATGGAGGTGCCCAGCGCCGACATGCGCTTGGCCTCCTCGATCACGTCCTCGTCGGACTCGACGAGGCGCTCGTTGGCGTACACGTCGGTGACGTTCTTCCGGTTCTCCCCGAGCGGACAGTAGAAGCAGTCGCGCTGGTCGCAGTAGCCGTACACGAACAGCACCATCTTCCCGCCCTTGGAGCACTGTTCACAGCCCTTCGAGATCATTCAGTACACGACGTACCCGTCCGAGCGTCAAAAGCGGTGCGATGCCGGGTCGTCCCCCCGTGTGTGGCGATGAGATTCCGGTGTCGGGCAGTGAGGGCTCGGTGCGGAACGGCGACGCGGACGATATGGTCGTCTCACCGCGGTGTGGCACCCCCGGGACTGATACCGTTCGGTCTCTATGTTCCGACCATGTCACGAGAGGCACGCAGACGGGATGTCTTGCGCGCGGCCGGCGGTGCACTCGCGTTGGGGAGCGCGGCCGCCACCAGCGGTTGTCTCGGCGTCATCACCGGCTCCGAGCCAGCGGAGTTCTCCGCGACGCTCGCGTCCGTTCCGGACTCGACGCTCGAGTCGACCGGATTCGAGGAGTATCGGATCGAGCCGATGGAACTGACTCGGGAGTTCACCGTCGCCGGTCAGACCCGCGAGGTCGTCGTCACGAACCAGCTCGCGCAGTACGACAAGGCCGCGGAGGTGTTCGGCGAACGCCTCCGCGCGTCGATGTTCGTCGCGCTCTCTACCCCGGCGGTCGAGATCGCCGGGCGGACGTTCAACCCCGTCGGGGAGATGAGCACCCGCGAGCTGGCGCGACGGATGCTCACCCAGTACGAGGGGATCGACAACCTCCGGGAGGACGGCGAGGAGACTGTCGCGGTGCTCGGCACCGACACCACCGTCGGGCTGTTCACCGCCGACGCGACGATCGCCGAGGGCGTCACGACCGAGGTGCGGATTCACGTGTCCGAGGCGGTGCGGGCCGGCGCCGACTTCGTCGTCACCGTC
This sequence comes from Halobaculum rubrum, assembly GCF_019880225.1. NCBI lineage: Archaea > Methanobacteriati > Methanobacteriota > Halobacteria > Halobacteriales > Haloferacaceae > Halobaculum > Halobaculum rubrum. The sequence continues at coordinate 342,867 of NZ_CP082284.1, read as the reverse complement.
GGGGCGTACCCGTCGCTGCTGTCGGGGCAGAGCGACGACGTGTACACGATGATGCGGTCGGTCACCCACGAGGAAGCGTGACCGAACCAACTCGCGACCGGGCCGACCCGGAGGGAGCGCCCGGGGGGCGGCGCGCCGCCGCCGACCGGGAAACGGACGTCGACGGGACGGCCTCCCCGGGGATCACGCGCCGCGACGCGCTCGCGGCCGCCGGCGCCGTCGGGGCGTCGTCGCTCGCGGGCTGTTCCGGGTTGATCGGCGGCGGCGACACGCCCGAGACCGGCACCGTCGACGACGAGCGGGCGCGAACGCTCGCGGTCGCTCACGCGCCGGACCTGTATTTCGGCGTCGGCGAACGGTGGTTCCCGACGGACCCCCGGGAGTACCTGGCGGACGGCGAGTCCGTGCTCGACGGCTTCGCCGCCCTCGACGGCTACTCCCGCGACACCGACCAGGCGGGCGAGCCGCCGAACCGGACCGTGTTCTACAACGCCGTCGACTACCCCGAGACGGACCTCGTCGTCGTCCAGTACTGGATGTACTCGGCGTTCGACCAGTTCTCGATCAACTTCCACTGGCACGACTGGGAGGTGCTGCACGCGTTCCTGGACGTGAGCGAGGACTCCGGCGACCCCGAGACCGGCGATCCGACCCTGCTCGTCGCCTCGGCGCACTCCCGGAAGGTGCCGAACAACGAGTATCTCGACCCCGGGACCGACCGTGCGAGCGTCATCAGCGAGGTCGGGAGCCACTCCTCGGCGCTCGGCGTGAACGAGACGAAGGCGGTGTTCGAGCGACTCCCGATCTCGACGGACATCGCGGACGTCTCCAACGGCTCGCTCGCGCCCTTCGACATCCCCGCGGCGTACGGGCTGCCACGGGGCGAGGGGTACCGACTCCCGTTCTCGGCCCCGGAACTCGACGACGCGCCGTTGTACGAGCACCCGGACCTCCCGAACGTCACCCGTGACCACCTCGTTCCCCCCGAGTTCACCGTCGACTCGTTCTCGGGGATCCCGTCCCCGCCCGAGAACCTCCCGCTTCGGGAGACGGAACTGCGGTTCACCTTCGAGGACGCCGAGGACGCCGCGGAAGCGGACTACGACTACGCCCTCGAACCGATCGCCGAGGTCGGGATCGAGGAGTACGCCGGGCCGCAGTTGAGCTTCGAGTTCGCCGTTCCCTCCTTCGCCGAGGACGCGATCGCGTCCCACCTCACGACCGTGGGAACCCCGCAGGGCCAGCCGCGGTTCGCGAACCCGATCGCGGACGTGACCGACCCCCGGCACCGCTCGGCGCTCTCCGAGCGGTTCGACGTCGACGTGACGGGCCTCGCGGGCGACGTCGTCGGCCTGTTGCGGGAGGCGACCGCCAGCGACGACGCGCCGGGGAGCAACGGCGTCGACACAGTCGAGCCGACCGTCGAGGGGGTCGCGCTCCTCGAATCGGACCCCGAGGCCGTCCCGACGTTCAACGGCGTCGTCGCGCTCCAGGACGTGCCCGAGGGCGACCACACGCTCACGGTCAACGGCGCGGGCGTCGCGCCGTTCAGCCAGGGCCTCGCCCACGAGGAGGACGGCGAACCGACGACCGCGGGCGTCGACGGCGACGTGGTCGTCGCGCCCAACGAGGACGCGGTGAAGGTGCGGGCGTCGCCGCCCGCGGACGCCCCCGGCGTCGGCCGCGTCGCCGTCGAGGACGACTTCGCCGGGGCGGTGTACGACGGGCTCCCGCCGAGCGTCGCGGACGGCGACGACGCGGGCGCCAGTAGCGGCGACGACGGCGGGAGCACCGAGACGGCGACGGCCGCCGACGGCACGGGCGCGAACGAGGGCGACCGCGGCGTCGCGGTGTACGCCCACCGCGAGGGCGCCTACACCACAGAGATCGAGGACGAGGCGGGTGCAGTTGGCGCCTTCCGCGTGAACCCCCGCGCCGACCAGGCGACGGCGACGATCCTTGAGCCCCGGACCGGGAAGGCCTCGCTCGTGTCGTTCCTGCTCACGATCCTCACTGAGACGACCGCGCAGGCGACCGTCTTCGCCGACGGCGACGCGGACGGCATCGACGAGGTCGGCGTCCCCGACAGCACCGCCGAGCAGGAAGGGAGCGCCGAGGACGTCGTCGACGACGTGCTGGCGGCCGCGGCCGAGGCGGCCGGCGACGACAGTGACGATGACGGCGGCGACGGCGCCGGAACCGGCGGCGGCGGAGGGCCCGGAGGCGGTTCGGACGGCTTCACCGGCCTCCTGCGGGCGCTGGAGGCGACGACGACGGCCGCCAAGCGGGCGAACGAGGCGGCGCAGGCCGGGAACGCCGACGGCACCGACAACCGTCTGCGGGGGCTCCGACAGCGGACGGCGGCGCTCACCGACGCGCTCGAACGGACCCGCGAGAAGCTCCCCGGACGGCTCCCGGAGCTCGTCGGCCGACGGCTGCCGCAGGTGGAGCGACGGATCGATCAGGCGATCGAGGCCGACGCCTGAATCGACGGCCGGTCACAGTCGCCTCGGTCTCCGATCGTCTGCTCAACTCTCCACCCTCACACCTCCCGCCACCCCCCTGTGTACGCGCTGAACGACACCCCGAGGGCGACGCCCTCGGGCGCCCCTTCGCCCGGGGAAGGACAACCGTTACGTACGCACGCGCGAATGCACATACATGACCGAGGAGACCGATCTGGAGGAGCTCAAACGCGGGACCGACCTGGTCAAGCGCGGCTTCGCGCGGATGCAGAAGGGCGGCGTGATCATGGACGTCGTCAGCCGGGAGCAGGCGCGGATCGCCGAGGACGCCGGCGCGGTCGCCGTGATGCACCTCGAGTCCGTCCCCGCCGACATCCGCAAGCGCGGCGGCGTCGCGCGGATGGCCGACCCGGGCAAGCTGGAGGCGGTGATCGACGAGGTGTCGATCCCGGCGATGGGGAAGGCCCGCATCGGCCACACCGCGGAGGCACAGATCCTGGAGGCCGCCGGCGCCGACATGATCGACGAGTCGGAGGTGCTCACGACCGCCGACGAGCGCTATCACATCGACAAACGAGAGTTCACCGCGCCGTTCGTCTGTGGCGCGCGCAACCTCGGCGAGGCGCTCCGGCGCATCGACGAGGGCGCGGCGATGATCCGCACGAAAGGCGAGGCCGGCACCGGCGACGTGAACCAGGCGGTCACCCACCAGCGGAGCATCCAACGCTCCATCCGCAAGCTGTCGGGAATGAACTACGAGGAGCGCGACGAGTGGGCCCGCGAGAACGAGGCGCCCCGCGAGCTCGTCCACGAGACGGCCGACATGGGCCGGCTCCCCGTCGTCAACTTCGCCGCCGGCGGCATCGCGACGCCGGCCGACGCGGCGCTCATGATGCAGCACGGCTGCGACGGCATCTTCGTCGGCTCGGGGATCTTCGGCGCGGAGGACCCCACGGAGATGGGCGAGGCGATCGTCCGGGCGGTCAACAACTACGACGACCCCGAGACGCTCATGGAGATCGCGAAGGGGATCGGCGCCGGCATGAAGGGCCAGGCCAACGAGACGATGCCCGAGGAAGAGAAACTCCAGGGCCGCGGCGTCTAACGTAGGGTCACGATCCGCCGCCGCTCGCACGAACGTTTTTCTCCGATACCGGGACCACAGCGACGCGACCGTCGTGACGTGAGACCGGCCGCGGGGCGCACGCGGGTGTGCGACACGCCGTCCCGCGGAGCGTGCGGGCCGTGTCGCCTGTCAGCCACACTCGGGCACGCCGTGTCGCCGCCACGACGTTGAAATCCGTGGCCCACGTAGCGGCCGGTATGGCCGACGCCGACACGGATCCCCTCACGGACGTGGACCCCGATCGTCACCCTGTGGTCCTCTTCGACGGCGTCTGCAACCTCTGTCACGGCGCGATCCGATTTCTCGTCCGCCACGACGATGCGGGCGTGTTTCGGTTCGCGCCGCTGGACTCGCCGGTCGGACGGGCACTCCTGGAGCGTCACGACCTGCCGACGGCGGACTACGACTCGGTCGTTCTCGTCGACGCCGCGGGGGCACACCTGAAGTCGGCGGCGGCGCTGCGGGTTGCCCGCCGGCTCGACTCGCCGTGGGACCTCGCGTGGACCCTGCGAGTCGTGCCGCGTCGCATCCGCGACGCCGTCTACGATCTGGTCGCCGAGTACCGCTACGACGTGTTCGGGAGGAAAGACGCCTGCGAGGTGCCGGAGCCGAAGGTCAGGGAGCGCTTCCCGGAGCGGACGCTGGAGTGACCCTCGGAGCTACAGCACCGTCGCGCCGTCGCCGACGGCCGTCTGGTACGCCCGCGCGCCGACGCCGGCGTCGGCGAAGCCCTCGACCATCGCCGAGGCGACCGCCCGCCGCTCGCCGGGCTCACACACCGCGAGCACGCTCGGACCGGCACCGCTGACGGTGACCCCGGTCGCGCCGGCTGCCAGTGCGGCCTCCCTGACGCCCGCGTACCCGGTGATGAGTTCCGCCCGCGCCGGCGTGACCACCGGGTCGTCGAGCCCGCGCCCGACCAACCGCGGGTCGGACCGGCACATTCCGGCCGTGAGCGTCGCGGCGTTGCCGACCGTCTCGACGTGATCGGCCATCGACACGGAGTCGGGGACGACCCCGCGAGCGTCGCGCGTGGAGACGACCACCTCCGGCAGACACGCGACCAGCGACAGGTCCGTCCCGATGCTCGTCGCGCCGTCGTCGCTGCGGACGATCGTGAACCCCCCGAGCAGCGCCGGGGCCACGTTGTCGGCGTGGGCCTCGCCGGAGACGACCGCCTCGCCCTCGGCGGCGACGGGGACGAGGTCGTGACGGCTGTAGCCGCGGTCGTACAGTTCGTTGAGCGCGACCGCGGCGGCGGCGGCGGACGCCGCCGAGGAGCCCAGCCCCGAGGAGGGACGCACGCCCTTGTCGATGTGGATGTGGGCGGGGGCATCGAGCGCGTCGGCGACGGCGCCGACGACGTTCGTCTCGGGGTCGGTCGGAATGAACTCGGCGCCCGCGCCGCTCACCTCGATCGTCGTCTCGGCTGCACGCTCGACCGAGACGGTGTCTGCCGGGTGCGAGAGCGCGACGCCGAAGGTGTCGAAGCCGCTCCCGAGGTTCGCGCTGGTCGCCGGCGCGCGGGCGGTTACCATGCCGCGTCGGTCCGGCGCGGCGGGCAAAAGGATGACGTTCGGGGCGAGCGTCTGCCGCTCCCGTTCGGTAGTGAACGAGACGTGGGGCGAGGGCCGGCCGTAGCCGCGGATTACCGCCGTGAAACGACGAACACGAGCGGTCCGATGACGACCAGCACGATGCCGAGAAAGAGGTAATGAACCGGAACGAGCGACTGCGGCGTGAGCAGGAACACCACGCCGAACAGCATCGTGTTGAGCGCCATCGCTTTGCGAGACACCGGCAGCGTGGCGAGCGTCGTCAGCACGAACCCGAGCAGCAGCGCCTGTCCGACGTTGTACGGGAGCAGGAAGCTGTCGACGATCTGGAGCGGGATCATCTCTTGTCTCCAGTTCGCCACGGCCGCCGCATTAACGTTCCGTTCTGGCTCGTTTCCGTTCGACGACCCCGCCGGAGATCGCGGTCGCAGGAGGCGTCCCGAGACCCGACCGGGTCCTCCGAGATCGCCGAACCGATCAGTTCGGTCGATCGGTCCCGGGCGTCGACCGGTCACCACCCGAGCCGTCGCCGTCGTCCTCGGGGTCGGCTCCGCTCGGCGCGTCGAACGACGACCCCGACGGCGGGACGTCGCGGTCGGTGCCCGGGCCGGTGATGTCGAGCGGCCGGATCCACCCGTACCACACGACGAACACGGTGAGCCCGTACCCGAGGATGAACACCACTCGGCCGAGGTCGTTGAACCCGAGGAGGCCCAGCTGTCGGCGGACGACCCCCGTTCCGGCGATACCGACCACCAACACCGCCGCGAGCAGGAGTCGGTCGCTGGTGATCCGGTCGCGCAGCCTCGTGTCCTCGCCCATACCGTCGATGGGTGTTCCAGGACCGAGAACCCCGCGATCCGGCGTGACTGTCGGAGCCGCCGTCGGGGTGTCGACCGCTTCGGCGTGCGTATCGGTCCCATCGTGTCGCAAACGCTTTGCCCCGGCAGGGACCCGGTCGTGTCATGCGCTATCGCGCGATCCCCGACGCGCACGAGGACGCCTTCGACGACGCCCTCGTGTACGCGTTCTCGCCGGAACGCGGGCCGAACCACGAGTTGTCGGACCTCGATCAGCCCGCATCGTTCCACCCCCGGGGTCTCTACGAGCACGCCGACCCGGAGGGATCGGACGCAGTCGACGGAACTGATCCCGGCGTAGCCGACGGAGCCGATCTCGACGCCGCCGACCTCGCTGTCGTCTGCGGGTACTACGACTTCTCCGCGCGGATCCGCGGCGACGTTCGCGACTTGGGTGGGGTCGCGACAGTCGCGTCGCCGCCGGAGACTCGTCGCAGCGGACTCGTCCGAACGCTCCTCGGACACGTACACCGCGAGCTTCGCGACGACGGCGTCGCGTTCGCCGCGCTGTGGCCGTTCAAGTACTCCTTTTATCGTCAGCTCGGGTACGAGCGGATCTGCGACTACGCGCGGATAGTCGTCTCCCCCGACGCGTTGACCGGCGCGTGCCCGGACCCCGCGGGCTCGTTCGAACGGCTCGGGGAGGACGACTGGCCCCGCTTGGACGCGGTGTACGACGAGTGGGCGAACGACGAGTTCCGCCTCGACCGGAGCGAGGACTGGTGGCGCCTGCGGGTGGTCCGGTCTCGGGACACCGACCCGTACGTGTACGGATGGACCGACGGCGACCCCGGCGACGACCTCCGCGGGTACGTCGTGTACACGATCCGGGACGGCGACGACGAGGGGAACACGATGGCCGTGAGCGAGTTCGCGTACGCCGACCGTGCGGCGCGCGGACACCTCCTGCGGTTCTGTCGCAACCACGACTCGCAGATCGAACGGGTTCGGTTCACCGGCCCGTCGACCACCCGGCTGTTCGACGACCTCGACGACCCGCGGGCCGCGGAGACGGAGATCCGACCCGGGCCGATGGCCCGCGTCGTCGACGTCGAGGCGGCACTGGAGACGATCTCGTATCCGGACGCCGTCGAGACGACGCTCGTGTTCGACGTGCGTGACGACACGTGCGACTGGAACGACGGGCGCGTCCGCCTCCGCGTCGCCGACGGGCGTGGAACCGTCGAGCGCGTCGCCGCCGACACCGACGTCGACGTATCCCTCGACGTCGGCGCGCTCTCGCGACTGGTTGTCGGCTCACACGGAGTCGAGAGGCTGGTCGAACTCGACGCCGTCGATGTCGAACGCGAGGCGGTGCGGACCGCGCTCGCGGACGCGTTTCCGCCGACGGAGCCGTTCCTCCGCGAGGGGTTCTGACCGCGGAGACGCGATCGTCACCGGGGCCGGGATTCGACCGGTTGCTACCGCTCGATTCCCGATTCGTGTTCGGTGCGTCGAGGTCGCCGAACGCCGGCTCGGTCTTTGCCGCCACGCGGTGTCTAGTACTAAATATACCAACTCATCTGAGAACACTCCTTAGTGACGTACATTCAGGAGTTTGGCTGAACCAGGCACCGAGCCTAACCAGAAATCCGAGCACAGCTTCTCACTCACATACGAATCTCCGTGGCTGTCGCTGGTCGCGACGGTTATTCAAAAACGGGAGTAGCAGAGGGGGTCGCTCTACGGGGCAGTCTCTTCAGCGAGCGTCTGTGAAGTCTCTCCGTTTTCGGAAGTCCAGATCACGCGTACCGTGTCGCCGGTGTTGTATCCGGTCACAGCACTGTCACCTGCGGCAACAGGTGTATCGAAGGCAGTGCTGTTGGAGGCGCTTGCATTCAGAGTCAGTGTCTCACCGGACGGGATTGTGTCACCACCAGTGTGAGTTGCGGTCACATTAGTAGCGTTGAAATCAAACTGAATGTTCGCGTTCGGTGCGGTCTGTTGCACGCTGTTCCCCAGGCCGAGGACGAACGACCCGATCACCGCTGCGAGTATCACTGTAATAGCGACCATCAGGATGACTCCGATCACCGGAGACACGGCACGGTCGTCGCCGAATAGGTTTTTGAAATTCATGGAATCGTTGGTACACAGCGAGCGATCACTACCGCCAACCCTCCTGTGTTGGTTACAGCTTAGTCGTCCTCTGTAATATACTTAGTGTTCAAATTATCACACTTGAACTAAAACGTGACGGCAGACCGGGCAGCAGTCGGTCCGAGGTGGTCGTACAGGCGGGAAGCCGGAACAAGTTCCAGCACCACGCCGTCGCCTTGTTTCGGCGAAGACTAACCGCCCGACGGCTTCGGGGGGTACCAAGAAGTATTCCCGAACAAAACGATGGACTACCGTCTCAGAATCGTTAGGACACGGAAATTGGGTGGCTGGGGAGCCAGTGGCCCAATTCTCACCGGCCAAGGGCCGGTGATACCTTGGATGGGCCAACACGGGAACGCGGTTCTAAGCGACTGACGCGGGGAGATACGGGACATTACGATTTTGTAACGTGTCATAGTTCGTCGGGGATGAACTCGCGCCGACGGCGCATCCGCTGGCGCTTCGAGGCTTGGTCATAGTGCGCTTCCAAGATCTTCTCCGAAACGTCGCCGCGATCGCTGACGACCTCGCGCGGCGTTCCGGCGTCACGGTGGGCCGTGATCGACCCCGCGCGAACGGGGTGAGGCGACCGATTCACCGGGCACTTACTGAGTGTATCGTGAGCTGTCGCCTCACACTCGTTCGGGTCGCGGCCCTCCGGACACTCCTCACCGATCCGGCAGGGTTGCGTCCAGAAGTAGACCCAATCGCGATACGTCGTCGTTGCCGGGCGGCCGCGGGCCGTCGTGATCAGCGGGTTCCGCCCGTAGTCGTCTTGGACCTCGCGACGGCGCGGGCCGTCTATGTAGTCCTCGATGACACCGACGACGCGCGGGATCAGGGAGACGTCCCGTTCCCCGTTCGTCCCGTTCTTGAGGGGCGTCCCCTGTTGCGGGCGGTGGCGGAACTGGAGCGCGCCGTCGTCCCGGTCGAAATCCTCGACGTCGAGGGATCGAAGTCCTCCGAGGCGGCACGAGGTCCGCCAGAACAACAGCATGGCGACGTGTTGGGGCGTCGCATACTCCCACTCTCGCAGGTAGTCGAGGATCGCGTGTGCGCGTTCGGCCTCCAGCAACCGCGTGTCCACGCCCTCACCGTCGCGGACCTGCGGGAGCCGGATCCGGTCGCTGAAATCCGGGGAGACGGCTTTCACGTCGGCCAAGTGGTCGAAGAACACCCGGAGCGTGGACACCTGTCCCTGCATGGAGACGGCGTTGCACGGCTCCATGTCGGGCCAATTCTCCTCCCGCTTGAACACGCGGTAGGCGTGGACATCCCGGAGGTCCACGTCGTTCATGTTCATGATCGGACCGCCGCCGTGGTCCTCGGAAACCAGCCACCGAACGAACGACCCGAGGCGGTACTTGTGAGACTTCAACGTCTCGTCCGCGAGGTTGTACCGCCGCGTGTCGACGTAGTAGTCCAGCGCGGCCTCCGGCGTCATGGGATCGAGATCGTCGCTCACTCTCGTCCCCCGAGCGTGTCCAGCGCCTCACGGAGCTGCGCGGCGTCCGCGACGTTCGCCCGCTCCACGAGTTCACGGACGAGTTCGTCCTTCTCGCGACGCTCCGGATCGTTGTGAACCGTCGGCCACGGAACGCCGCGGACCTCCGTCCAGAGTTCGTACATGTCCGCGCGGTCCAACCGGATCACGATCCGCTCGTCCTCTCGGGTCGAGAAGCGGAGTTCCCACGCCTCGACGTTCGCGCCCGTCGGCCCGTAGGAGATCGACGCCGTCCGGCCGACGATGTACCGCGTCACGTCCAGCGTCACCGGACCGCACCTCCGTCCTCCGCGACCTCCACGCGGTAGGTCCGCGCGTCCTCTCCGTAGGGCTTCACCGTCACCTCACGGATCCCGAGGTGTTGGTTCACGACGCGCCGGCCGTCGGCCTCCAGACTCCGGCGCTTGATGAGCGGGTAGCGGTCGCGATCCGCCGTGCCCGGCTTCATGTCCACCGTCGCGCCGCGGGCGCGGAACACGACGCCCTCGGACACGTCCACGTCGTCGGGAACCTCGATCCCGTCACCGTCGAGGGTCAGCGTCCGGTCAGCCGTCCCGCCGTCGAGGGCCACCCCCGGATCGGCGTCGTTCTCCCCCTCGTGGTCCGACAGCGTCACCGCCGCGACGTGGGTTCGGCGTTCGTCGCACTCCGGACACCCGGCTTGCACGAGGCGGTGGGTCGACTCCACGTCCAGCGTCGCGCCGTCGTCGCGAACGACGGGGTAAACGTGGACCGTCTGTTCGTGGCCGCAGACGCGGCACACGTAGCCGACCGGCGCGGTAACGTCCACGTCGCTCACGCTGTCTCACCTCCGTCGGCTTCGTCGTCCATGTCGGGATTCACACCCGGCTCCTCCGACGCACAGGCGGCGCACGCCCACAGATTCGGACCCTCGGGGTGACCGTCGTTCGTGATGTGCGGGTCCTCGACGTCGCCGCCGCAGATCTCGCACTGGGATCTGTCGTCGCGGTTCTCGCCGTTCTCGTCGTCCATCTCGCGGGCGAGCTCGGCCGCCTCACCGAACGCATCGGCGCGGACGTCCGCGAGAAGTGACGAAGCGGGGTTCAGCGGGTTGTTCGCGCAGAGGGCGTGCTGATCAGCCCGACGATCGAGTTCGTCGGCCAGCCGCTGTAGGTCGCTCTTGTTCACGCAGACGCACCCCCAGCGAACGCGTCGGCGAGCAAGTCGATCCGGCCGCGGAGAAGCTCCCGCCCGGTATCCGTGAGGACGTACTCGTTGGTTCGCTTGTCAAGAGCGGACTTCTCGACGAGGCCGTGTTTTGCAAGGTCGTCCAGTGCCGGGTAGAGACGGCCGTGGTTGATCTCTTGGTTGTAAAGGTCCTGCAGGACGCGCTTCACCGCGAGTCCGTAGGACGTCTCCTCGTCGGCTTCGAGGCGAGCGAGCGCGTAGAGGACATCCCCCTCGAACGCGGTGAGGTCCGTCCAGTTCGTGCTCCGGTCATCGCCAACGTCCACCTCGACACTCATGCCGGTTCACCTCCGTCGGTCGCGACCCGGCACGCGCCATCGTCGAGGACGAACGCGACCTCGCGAAGCGTTACGCCGGCCACGTCGAACCCGCACGGCGCGAGCGTCGTCCGTCCGGGTCCGGCCGTCGATAGGCCGTGATCCGCGAGCGCGCGGCCGCACTCGGGACAATCGGTTCTCAGGAAAAGCGGTACGTCTTCTCGTTCGGGGGTTTCAAGCCCCGGTGTGCTGTCGTCGTACATGGCTTTCGTGCTCCACTCACGAAGGCCCGCGCGGACCGACGCCCAAACGTCGGGTCCGCATCTTACTGCCGGACCCATCGGACAGCGACGGGTCCGCGAAGCACCTTCGTTGCACGTCCAAGTGAACGGGTTACTGATAATCTTACCGGTGATAAGATATTGATAGCTAAGTATCAACGCGTTTGAACCGCTAGCATGAATACGCTGACAACCACTCAAAGTCAAGTTACGACCGGAAAGAATAGCGAACCAATGATTCTCCGTCCCGTGGACTTCTCCATCTTGGACGCACTTGTCGACGGGCGGAACGTGGCCGCGAATCTCCACATGACACTTGATGTGTCGCGTCCTTACGTGAACAGTCGGCTCGGACAAATGGCGGACTACGGTCTCGTCCGCCGTATCGGACCCAACGAGAACGCCGGCCTCTACGAGATCACGGAGCGGGGCCGCGCCGCGCTGGAGCTGCGGGACGAGTACGAGGATGCGGACGACTTCGACGCGGTGATAGACGCCTACCTCGACGACGAGGACTGACCGAAGGCTTTTGCCCGATTTTGGACAGCCATAGGGTATGAGTGCGAATCGAGACAACCGACCACTCGGAGATCGGCTCCTCGGCATGGCCGGAGATCTCGACGTGGACCCCGTCGAATCCGTCTGCGAGGTTCGCGAACGGACGTAACGAATCGGCGAGTTCTGGTGTACTTCGCACATCTTGATCACTCCGTGATCACGTCGAGGTGTAGTCCGAGCCGCCGGATCGTCACCTCACACCACGTCGGCTCGACGCCGGCATCCTCGTAGATAGCTTCGTCCTCGTCGGTGACACGGAACCGTTCGCGGCCGTTCCCGCGCCAGAGCGTCAGCCCGACTTCGTCGGACTGATACGCCTCTTCGTCGATGCTGAACCGGATCTCCGGCGCGTCGTCGTCGGTGTCCTGCGGGGACAGGACGCGATCTCTCGTCGACATCGAGCGAACAGAGTGCCGTTTCGGGTTTGAATAGGTGAGAGAAGCCGACTATCTTCCGCATCTCAAGAGCAGAATTACCATACAGCGCCGACTTCGGGGTTCACTTCCGGACAAACGAGGGCCAAATTGCGGGACTTCCGAACACGAATATTGTGTTTGCCCTCATTCCCGGCAGGCTGTTTAGCATCAGATTCATGATGGGCGGCTACAGGGTTTTATTTATGTCAACTGCACTTGGTGAGGAATATCTGGAAAATGTGGAATCATTATCACTCCAATCAATGGTGGAACGGCGAGTCGCTTATTTAAATATTCTAGACTTTGGAACTGTCGTCCTTCATGAGGTCAGGAAAAGCTATTTTGAAGACCTGAATATGACTAAACCACATGATCCTTCGAAAATAACCCAAAACTGGGACACGATCACCAGCGCTATCGAAAGAGTGATCGATGTAGAAGCGCCACCGAAATACGACAAGTTCTGCGGTGTCCTGGGTCAGCGGAGAAATGACATCGTGCATGACGTGACCGAAGGAATTCCCGAGGGCCCTCTCAATGGACTAGTGGAAACAGCGCCGGATTGGCGTGAATGGCTAATCACACAGGGTCAAAAATACTATGAGACAATTGAGGAACTTGGTGCCGAAGAACGGTTGGTAACTCAGCTTCAACAAGATCTTCAGTCTATTTCATCAGCTAATATTCAGTCATATGTGAGTGATGAGGAGGAACTAGCTGATCTTCAATATGAGGCACAGGAATTACAACAAAGACTATCTGACATAGATCCAGATACCGTTACAGTAAACCCTGATTTGGCAGATTTAATACTGAAAATAAACACTCTCGAAAGAGAATTCGAAAGTATCGAATCTAATCAAACAATCCAGCAAGAATTTGGAACTTGGGAGCCAATTAGTGAAAAGATTCGAAAAAATTCGGGAGAAAATGTTGAAGTAGAATTTGAAGAGGGTGGGAGTATGGAACTGGATCTAGGTCAGGTATCACAAGACCATACTAAACCGTTAGACACTAGAGTGACACCCCAAGATGACAGCCAGTTCCCACACCGGCTCAGGAATACTGAGCCTTTCACACCTGTGTATTTAGAAATGATTGACCCCAGAGATGGAGGATCAGAAATAGTTGGCGAAATAAAGTCGGTCACTATACTATGAGTACCTAAAAACGCTAGTCGATTCGGTTGTCACTGGTAGAATACAAACAGAGAGGATATACTGTGTTCATTCTCTGTACGTATCATCCAGTGGGTTTCAATTTCGAGGTTTCTCTGGAGCCGGATTGCCCGCTATTCAGTGGCTCCAATTGAGAGATACCGCGTTCCCCGCCCACTCCCCTGCTTCCGGATACACCCGTAGCGAACGAGGACGTTCAGATACCGGCGACGGTCGCGACCGTTCGCGTCCGGGTACTCCGCCTCGAAGAGGTCTGCCAACTCCCCGGCCCGGATCTCGCCCGCGTCGTCGATCATGTGCTTCAGTAGTCGATGCGGCGTGTCCAGGCGCTCGACGTTGTATCGCCGGATCGACTCCATCGCTGGTTCGCGAACGTCGGCGATCAACGCCGGCGTGACCCGTTCGTCGCGGGTCTTCCCCTCAACGTAGGCCTCCCGGAGGATCGAGATCGCCTCCCGCGCGTTTCCGGCGGCGGTGTCCGCGATCAGTTCCAGCGTCCCGCCCGTGATCCCGGAGAGGTCGCCCGCGTCGACGCGTGCCTGGAGGATGTCAACGAGTTCCGACTGACTGTACCGGCTCAGTTCGATATGCGGGCCGGTGCGGAGCCGCGACGCCGTCGCGGCGTCGAGGCGCGCCGCGAACCGCTCGTACTCGTGGACGACGAATATCGGCGTCACGCCCTCCGCCTCGAAGAGGACGTGCGGGAGGTGCTCGTCCTCGATGTGTTCCGCCTCGTCGAGCGTGAGGACGAGCGGCGCGTCGGCGTCCTCCATCTGCGCGAGGTACGACGATGCGGCGTCCGCCTTCGGCGACGACCGTGTCTTGAGTCCGGCATCGACGAGCGCCTCTTGCAGTATCGCGGCCCGCGAGCGTGTTCGGAGACAGTCGACGTGCGCAGTGTTCACCGCCGTCTCTCGGCGGAGTTCTCCGACGGCAAACTGAGAGACGGCCGTCTTGCCGGCGCCGGTCGGGCCGGAGAGACAGATCGGGTACGCTGGTCGGTCCGAGCGGAGCGGGTCGAGAGCGTTCGCCAACTGGCCGAGCGTGGCGTCCCTGTGGGGCATCCGTTCCGGGACGCGGTCGAGTTCCAGGACCCGCGGGACCGACGCGGTCACTCCGCGTGCCATTGGTGACGGGGGTGGATCCAGTCCCAGTCGTCGAGTTCAACTTCGGCGAAGTACGCGCCGAGTCCGGTGTACCGGATCTCCTCAGGAGTATCCCGGGCGAGATCGTCGACGCCGGTTTCGTCGAAGTTCGCGGCGACGACGTGGTTCCAGAAGTAGTCCCAGTAGAGAGCGACCTCGCACTCGTTGATGAGTCCGAGTAGTTCGTACCGGCCTTCGTCGGCTTCTGTGAGGTGGCGGGTCAGAGTGATCGCTTCGCTCGGGGAGCGTTGTTCGGCGATAGTCCACGCGAGTTCGCCTTGGACGTGCGTGAACGTCCCCCGGTTCTCGGTTGTTCCTGACATCAATTCATTAGCGACACGGTCTGGTATTAGAAGCGAGCCATGGGCAGAGTGAAAGTGAAATGCACCCGGATGCGGGCGGGGGATTAGCGGTGGAAGTGAACCGACTCACAATTGGAATTCTATAGACTTCACCCGCTAAGCTCCAAACGGTAATCAACTCTGGTCGCTGTTCCGTTGAGATCTGCCTACGGGCCTACTGCTTCGGAGTTGCTCAAAAATTCAGAAAGAGAGTTTTCAGACGCACTAAAGTCTCCCAACCAGAAGCGGAAATTCGAGATCTGATTGCCAGACCCATTACGATTGTATTTTTCTACGTCGAGTCTCTGTGAGGGATTCTTTGGTATAGACACGAACGCTGCTAATTCTACATCGTATTGTTGCTTGTAAGTCCAAATCTGATAATGGTCGGAGCTTGATAATTCATCTTTGTACTTAACGTCGATCACGCCGATATTGTTCATTCCGTCAGCTACCAAAATATCTGGTTCTAGAGGTAAACGGCTGTAACTTTGAGAATCATATAGGTCTAATCTATGTGCCTGGCTGACACCGTTGTAAACATCGTAGCCTTTTGGCTTGAGAAGGCGCCGAACAGTTCTACGTATGTAGTCTTCAAATGCACTTTGCATATTAAACATAAAACTCTGGGCCTTGCTATCCACGATTTTATCAACTGTTATCCCGCTCTGGTCAAGGATGAGTAAAGCAGAATCAAGAGGGGGATAATAATATGACCGGGACGGCGGGAGTTCGTTCTCTGCAATTACTTCTCGAATCTGAGCTTTGATCTCGTCTATTTTCGCCGATCTATCGAACTCTGATACGGGACGAAAATAATCCAGTCTATCTGCAATTTCTCTTCGATCAATCCCTATGAGCCTCATATTCATTAGGTATCTGAGTGCAAGCTTCAGGAACATATTTGGAATATTATCAATACTTTGGCTTTTGACGGACTGAGGTATTTTATTGGGTTTCCCCGAGAGAATATTCTTGCTGTATCTGTTCACATTTATTCGTCCCTCTACTCGGCTAGATTCAATGCTTGTTACTATAGATTGCTTAAGTAGACCATCTCGCTTGAGTTTGTCCAGTTGATTTAGAAAATGTTGAACATACAATTCACGCATTCCTATCAGGTTGTCTGTCACTGTCTGATAGGGAACATCTTCGTCGAATGGTGTGTCAAGATCTTGGGCAATTCTGCCGCTTTCGCGAAGGAAATATGTCATGTTCCCCACCTCTGTTTTTGGTCTTATTGGGAGGTATGACCCATCCTTGCACGACAGTATTCCCACGTATGGTCCGGTATTGGCCCTGTATTCCCCAGATGAGCTAAGTTCTAATGTAAGGTAGTCTTGATAGTCGTCAGGTAATATTGACGGGTTGAATTCACTTGACAGCTGATTTCTATCGTCTGAGCAGTTTTCTACTAATGGACGTGAGGCCCCAGGGGGGAATTCTATCTTGTAGCTTTGTAGTCCACTCATCAACTGTCCTCCGACAGCTCCAAATCAGAGGCGAGTTCGAAGAATCCATCTACTGTTTCGAGTTGCTCTTCTCTATATTCTCCAAAATACTGCTTTATTGAAGGCCTTATTTCTCTTCTATAGACTTTCAATAAGTCATCAATGCCTTGCATCCCTCTGAAATACGTAGGCCCGAGTGGATAGTCTCCTTTCTCGTTGACTATGTTGAGTAATCGTGCTAACTCGTCTATCTCTTCTTGTTCCCAGTCGTAATCACTCTGTTCACGCAGAAGCTCTCTTAGTAGATTCGTAGACGGTGGAACTTCTATCTCAGAGAATCGACGTCTGAGTGCAAATTCAATATCTTCAGTTGACTTGTCTAAATTGTTCATGGTACCTATGATAACTAGATTATCTGGAACAACGATAGATCCTCCTGAATACAATGTCTGCAAGTTCACATCCATTTCTGTTATGTCTTCTCGATATTCTATAAGAGAAAACAGTTCTCCAAATACTCTGGATACTTTCGCTCGGTTGATTTCGTCAAGAACTACAAACACATACTTATCATCAGATATTTCCTGAGCTTTCTGGCAAGACTTTATGAAGCCTTTCTGTATCGGTTCGAATCCGACAATTTCTCCTCCCTTAAACGTCGGTTCATATGACTCAACAAAGTCCTCGTACGTGTATGACTCATGGAATTGGAAGAAGAAGGTCTCTTCACCGAGCTTTTCCGCAGTTCGTATTGCAGTGTGGGTTTTTCCAGTTCCGGGCGGTCCAACGAGGATCAGATTTCGTTTCCCGTCCTCGACAACCGCATCATGTAGATCCTCACTCGGGTCAACTGACGGATCAAATGTGTCATACATTGTGTTCCTTGATGAGTAAATTATCGTATCTCTTTTTCGTTCGCTGAATTTGTCCGGTTGTTCGCTCGGTTCAATGTCAACACTGTATCCGCTTTGCTGCTCTTCCAGATGATCCGCCAAGAACCTTGCTAGCTCTTTCTTCTTCTCCCCCATACGGAGGTTCTCTTCAAATAGCCCATCAATATCTGTGTTTGACCGGTCAAAAACCAGATTGAGCTCAATCTGGCTGAGATGGAGATCGTTTGTGAATTCTTCTAGCAGCTCATCGTATGACGGCTTTTTGTCAAAGGACCGATACCGAAAGTACCACGCCATCATATCGATAAGGGGGATTTCCAGCTGCTTTCCTTTTGGAGCGAATCCGTCTTTTCCCCTTCCGAGATAATCGGCGAATTCGTCGGTATAAGAGGCGTAATATTCCCCATCGACCTCCTCTATATTGAGCCATTTCTCCGGGTTAGATGCATTCTGGTTCTGATAGAAATTTCCAATATTATTCTGCCAATAGTTTTTGTCAGCGGATTCTTTTCGAGTTGCACCCACAAATATGTCATAATAGGGAGTATCGTCAGCGTCGATATAGTCTGTTAGATCTTCGACTCTCAGTAGATGATCAAGTAAAGGCTCTCCATTTTCCTCATTAATCAAGACGCGGTCCCCACCAGGTTTCAACCCTCTCATCTTGAGGATGAACCAGAAAGTCACATATGTAGCTGGTCCGTATCTATTAGCACGTACTAGCAGATTCTCGACCGAACTCTTCAGGCGATCCAGGCTGATATGATAGGGAGGGGAGGACCCTTCATGCTCGTTGGACATCCGTCTTCCTGGTTCCTTTCTTTGTGGGGACCTGGTTCTTTCGAACCGATGCTCAAGGATACGGTGAGATGCCTATACTAATTCCGGAGCTATATTGTAGAATAAAAATATGCTTCTATCTCCTCAACTGAAGTCCTTCATCGTAGTCTGATCGATCGTGATCCATTCATCTGGGTCTTCATCTGTTCTCATCTGGCTGATACGGTCCTCCGCGAGTTTCTTGTACTTAGGAACGATTTCTGACCCTATCCAAGAGAAGTTAAATCCGCTGTCCAGTCTTTTGATATTCTCTGCCGCCACAGCAGTCGTTCCTGAACCCATGAAGGGGTCATATACTACTTCTTGGTCGGAATCCCCGGAAGCACTCCTTGCAATGCTCAATAAGATGCATCGAGCTGGTAACTGAACTGGGAAAGGTGCTGCGTGCTTATATTTCCCATCAGCAACAGGCATAGACCAGACGGGCGGACCTCTTCTCAGGTCTTGGTTAGAGGGGCTTCGTTCTAATTCACTTCCCTCTGAGAAGTGGTTCGGGGAATCCCGTTTAGCGACGACTTCGTGCTCTTCTGGATCCAGTATCGATTGCTGAATGCTATCTCGTTCTTCCGCGAGCAAGGCCAATAATTGTTTCAGCCGCTCTTGAAGTTGCTTCTCTGTTTCCGCCGGTAACATCTCTGAGGTGTCCTTTTTGTTCGTCTCTGACAGGACATCCATTATATTGCCCAGCTCGTCGATAATCGCGGCTTCTTGTTCCTTCAACCCGCCTTTAATGTGATCCAGTTCCCATACAGTCCTCAGATCTTTATTTTCGTGTCGAGAACGCCCTCCGAATGATTTTCTCTCTTCCTCTCTCCACCTTTTCTCATTGAATTGGTAAGTACTCGAATTGCTTATTAGTAGCAGATTTTCGTGCCCAGTCGTGGGTCGATCGCTGACTGTTTCAGGGACGACTTTCTCTTTTCTCCAGGTGATTACAGATCGGGCATAAAACCCACACCGCTGCAATCCCTGTGCGATTCGAAATGGGATCAGCGTGAGGTCTTTATCTTTTAGGTATTCATGTCCGTATGAATCACGCTTCGCATCCAGATTCGCCCAAGAGCGCTCTTCGTTGTTAACGACCGCTTTTTTCCGATCCATCGAAGTTTCCCTGATTTCTGTTCTGGTGTTATAAACATCTCCTACATTCCACCAGATAGTTGCTGAATCAGTAAGAATTGGTCTGAGTCGGAGGAAAAGCTCAAGAGTGTGTCGAATGTAATCTTCTGGTGTTTGTTCCCCACCAAACGGTACCTCCGTTCCGTCTGACCACTGAACCTCAAACTCCTCTGAATAAACTCTCATTCCCCAGTAGGGGGGAGATGTAATCACAGATTGGATGGAGTTCAACGGGATCTGTGAGAAATGATCGAAAACGGAACCAAGGAAAATCTGGTTGGTCTCAAATTCGTCTGAAGACCATCTGCTTTGATTCGGTGGGTCGGCCGGATCTTCAAGATATTCGACCAAGTCGATTAGGCCCGTTTGACCCTCCTCCGTGGTGAAGTGCTTGTCTGTGAGAACAGAAGGTGAAGGTCGGGACCGTGCATATACTTTCGCTAATGTCTCGAAGGAGGTCGTCTTTCCGATAGTCCCACCGAGCCCCTCTCGAACGATCTTTCTGAAGTGAGCGCTCCGCATTCCAACAATATTAGCAGCGATATCGGTGCTGAGATTCTGATCAGGAGCGCCAGCAATGATTTCATCAGCACTTGCAGGAATATCTGAGCGTGGTTTGATATTTCGAGAGTCGTCCTTTTCAGCCATGTATTAGTTATCTCCTCGAATGGGAGAGTCAGTGGTGTCGTTTTCGGTTTGCCCCAGCTGGTTTTCGGCATCTGGCCGACAGTTGAGGTCCCGTAGTTCCGCGGTGAGTCTCGGCAACTCTTCCGCGATTTGTTTTATCGCCTCCGTTAGTTCTATTTTCCATCTCTCAGTCATTTTTCTCTCCCAAGTGAGCCTGGCTACTCGCTGCCTCGCATTAACTCTTACCACAATGTGGTATCTTAGTAGGTAGTTCCTTTGATGTCGATGAACGAAAAAGGATTGATGGCCAGCGCCGACTTGCAGAAAAAAATTCTTGAAACTCTTGAGCAAGGAGGAGAAATGAAACTATCAGAAGTAGTAGATAAAATCGACGGCGATAATTCCGAATTACGCGATGCGATGTCAGAACTTGCCACCAAATATCTCGTTGACATCGATAATTCGGGTAGAAACAAGACGGTTAGAAGTAGATCACCGGTCCCTATAAGCAAATTAGCGTTCCGAGGCGATCTAAGTCCGACACAGGCGATTATCCGATATCTCTATGAGGAGGGAGGATATGGTCAAACCGAAATCGCTCGAATGATCGGGTACTCTCCCGGTAACGTCCAAACTAATATTAAGAGAATAGAGAAAAAGATTGGGCGAGAGTTGAGACAAGAGGACTCTACTGCTACAGACTAAGAACTGGTTTAAAATCTGAGGCTGCTCTTATGCAAGCGGCTCAGTTTTAGTGTACTTTTCCTATCGCAGCCAATTACTCAGAACGGCTCAACCAGAGGGTCCGACATCAACTGCATCACGGGGTCGCACGCCAATGTCACGGGAATCTTCGATGTATGCACGTAGATTGTATGCACACTTGCGGTGAGCGTGGATACCGGCCTGACCATTCTCACCTGAGATCAATACTGTAGTACCTGCCCAGACTGGGCGTAAAGACTAGACATTAAGACAGCGTAGCGGTGGGCATGACCGTCGCTTGTTACACCCGCGTTTCCACCGCGAAGCAGAACCTCGATCGCCAACTCACCTCAACCCAGCAGTACGCAGAGGACACCCTCGGCGCCTCGCTCGCCGACATCGAGGTGTACCGCGACAAGTCGAGCGGCACCAACACCGCCCGCGACGCCTACCAGCGGCTCATGTCCGACGCCGAAGCCGGCGAGATCGACGCCGTCATCGCCCACGAGGTGTCGCGCGTCGCCCGCTCGATCTCTGACCTCGAACGCACCGCCGATCGACTCCGCGAGGCCGGCGTCGAGCTGCACATCGTCTCCGAGTCGCTCGTGATGAAACCGGACGAGGAAGACCCCTATCAACGCGCGCTCTTTCAGATGCTCGGAGTGTTCGGCGAGCTGGAGGCGCGGATCAAGCGTCAGAACATCCGCGAGGGGATCGCCGCGCGCCAGGACTCCGACGAGTATCGACACGGACCGGCGCCGCTCGGGTTCGAGAAGGACGACGGTCGGCTCATCGAGGGCGCCGACTACCACCGCGTCGTTACTGTACTGGAGCAGGTCGCGACCGACGAGATGAGTCAGCGTGCAGCAGCCCAGGAACTTGACGCTGGGAGGAAGACAATCAGGCGAGCAATTACTCAGCGTGCAGATCTGTACGGTCTTTGACTGCCGAATTTTTATCAGAAAGTGTACGATAGGGTTTCCAGAGAAATATCAACAATAATTACAGCGTAGATGATACGACTTACTTGATGAATAAGGAAGACTTCACCGAACTGCTAACTGAAGTAGGAGCTGATGAGCAGGATTGGATTGATTTCAAAGAGGACTATTTCGTTGGTGGCGTCCTCTATCAGAAAGCCGAATTCATCAAGGATATCGCCTCTATTGCAAACACGGTCCACACAAGGTCTCCCCGATACATTCTGGTAGGTGTAACCGACGGGGGTGACCTCATTGGTATCACAGAAAGCAAGGTAGGTGACGAAGGTGATAGTAGAAAGCACTTGTTCGACATGGACGAATCAAACTTACAAGAGACAGTAACCAGCCATCTCTCGCCTAGTCCTGACTTCTCGATTCATACATTCGAGAATGATGGGAAAAGGTTCGCTGCCATTCAAATATCACAGGTAGCTGAGCCTCCCGCGGTAGTCAGCAAGGAAATCCAAGAAGATAGCACGACACATCTGAGAAACGGAGAGATCTATCTTAGATCTGGCTCGGGGAAAAAATCGCAAACAGGGAAGACGTTGAGGAGATGCTACAATATCGAATTGAGAAGTATCGAGAAGACATTCTCGATTCCGTTCATAAAGCCGTGGAGTTAGGCCCTGAGGTCATTGATGCTATGAAGAAGCAGGTTGCGACCGGTGGAGTTCCCGTTGCAGAAGATCCTGATTCGGGGGTAGCAGTGGAGCAGAAGTTCACTAGAACCGCACCTACGACAGGCGATGAAGAATTAAATAGCGAGATAAGTCTATGGCGTCAAAGGCCGTCATACCGTATCGCTCGACACCCTCTGTGGAGTTATTATAATCGGTCTTCTGAATTGAATATTGACGATGAGGCTGCAGAGTTTCTAGTGGCATCGTCTATTGAGTACGGCCTTACAGGATCATACTGGATTGAACTTGCAGAATACCCAAGTATCTTAGAAACACTCTCAAATATCGGCCGTAAAGCCAGTAATTCCAAGACAGCCTGTGAGCTGTTATTTATGAGGGGAGATAGAGATGAATATGAACAGTTCATTGAGAGTACTTCACTGAGTGGATTTGGGACATCTGGTAAGATTGAGACGATGCAATCGAAGATCTCTAACTCAGCCGTGAACAGAGCTGATTTCCTGATGAACGAACGGAAGCATCGTGTAGCTTTTGATGACACGTCTGTCAGTATTGACTTAGGGACTGCATCGAAAGCGGAGATACTGGATAAGATTCCGCAAGTCGCCTCAGCGTTGAAATCGGCACAACAGTACGTTGATGAAGAAGGTACGAGAGTACATAAGAGAGACAAGTTCAAACATACTCTTTATGATATGGAGATAGCTTTGTTGAGGGAAGTTTTCTCAGAGTAGAAATATTTAGCTTGGAAATAGAATGACATCGTGTTCCGATGAGCCTATCTTGATATCCAATTATATGAGATCTTGTGGTTTTTGAAATCTGCTAGACTATCTCATGGATTTGAATACGGTCAGACCTACACCCAAGGTTCCCGTGATTCCCACTAGTATCATTGCCCCAACCGAGCAGCCAATGAACGCTTGAAGCGAACCTAAGCTGGGCTCAGACGCCAAGATTCCTAAGGCAGCGGGGCATTTACCAAGGAGCGGCGCCGCCGCTTCGTTCCGTGCACTCGACAGTGGCATCCCGATCGTGATTGCGGCGAACACAGCACACCCCAGTGCAAGGAGTGTTTTGGGACTCAGGGAACCCAGCGAGGGCATACTGGCACCCACCTGATTGACAGGTAAGTACTTTGTCCACATACTGACAGCGGTCCTCTCAGACCTCAATTGCAGCCAAGAATTCCTCCAGCGATAGCTCCGGCGGCAGAGACACCATCGCGCCGGTGGGCACGTGCACCACCGCCGTCACCTCGGTCTTGTGCCCGACCCCAGCGGCCCGCGCCCACGGCTGGGGCCACACGGCTCGCACTCTTCTAGTCCTACACGCTCACGTGTTGTTCGTACCAGGTCATGAGTCTCATACTCCCGACCCTACGCGCCAATGTCACGAAGAACTTCGATATGCACACATTCTATTCGTATGCCGAAAGTCGGCTGTCCGAATACCCCGACAGGGACCGCCGGATCCGCTCACGGTCCCACCCGAGCGGTGACAACACACTTTCGGCGGCCCGGATCGCTTGCTTGCGATACCAGCCGGTATCGTAGGACCGCAACTCCTCGTGACTTAACCGGACCCGCCCCAGCCCGTGGGCGGCGTCGTCGAACACCAGATACTCGACGCGCTGTCCCGGCGCTAACGCACAGTTCTTCCACTTCGCGCGCTTGAGCGCGGCGACCGTCACCGTCTCGTGACGGTACTGTTCGGCCCGCTTCGACACGCGCTGTGTGATGAGAAGGTCCGTCGGCGGGAGCTCCTCGCGCTCCAGTCGACCGAGCGCCGACGCGAGTTTCGACACGACCGCCTCCACGTCGTGGGTCCGGTCGAGGGTCCGAATCAGCGTCGACTGGAGCTGCGCGATCCATGCCGGGGTGTCGTCCTGTCGCGACTCGATCCCGCGTGTCTTCACCGCGTCTCCGAGCCCGTCGTCGGGATACTCGACGCCCCGTCGCCGGCCGAAGTACCGTGTCAGTGCCCCGCCGTCGCCGCCGCGACGTGGACAGAACGCGACCCAGTCGAACGCACCCTCATACTCCAACTCGATCTGTGTCTCCCCGGACACCTCCGCGGCGATGTCGTCGAGCGACCGTCTGTCGCTCTCGGCGACCTCGGGTGCGGGCGTCACCCAGATCGAATCAACGATCCCGTGAAGCACACGCCAGCCACCTTCTTCGAGTGCGGCTTTCGCATCCAGTAGGATCTCGCGAGCGAAGGCGTTGATCGACTCGTGGCACTCGATACGCCCGAACTTGGCGTTCGAGAACCCCTGATATCCGAAGCAAGACACGAGAATCCACTTGATCGCGGAGGAACGGGCCTCCAGCGTCGCCCGTTCATCGGGATCGTTCGTCTCGCGGATCCGCCGTTTGATATCGCTCCGCCCGTCGATGAGTGGCCCGAGAACGTCCGGGAGATAGCCGTCTCGCTCGCAGATGGAGTAGCCGATCTTCGGGACCGCATCGTTGTCACAACAGCCACAACGGACCGTCTCCGGCGAGATGTTGTACTCGCGGATGATGTTCGGGTACATCGACGCGAAGTCGAGTTCGTGGACGTCCTCGTGAACGCCGACCTCCGGCGCGAGCGTCGTTCCGCCTCGATCAGCGGTGTCCAGCGTCGAGGCGGAACGGAAGAACTCGGGACGCCATGCCCGCCAGGGGACGAGGACGCCCCGAGACCGCGCCTCGCGGATTTGCATGGCCGTCAGCACGCGCCCAATCGACGCCCACCCGAGTTCCTGCAACGGTAAGCCCGCACGCTCAACCAAGTCTAGACACCCGTCAAGCCCTGATTCGCCGTAGAAGAACGTGTTTGCACGGTCCAGAATGACCCGTCCGGGAACGGAGTACCGTGCCGGGGAGTGACCGACCTTCCCGTAGCTCGTGTACGTCGACTCCGAGGCCAACTGTGTGTATCCGAATTCACGCCCGAGTGAATACGGCTCCAGCCCGTATTCCGCGGCCGCCTCGAACAGCAACGGAACCACGCGGGCCGTATCGACGATTAGAACATCGGGATCGACAGATGAAACGCGCTGTTCGACGGCCTCCACGACCTCTCGTGGGGAAGACCCGACTTGTTCTCCGTTGACCCGGAGCTGACTCAGCGCCGAGTGATCCGACTCGTGAGCCGGGAACTGGATACGGAGAGTGCGGAGGTCCCGAATCGAGGTATCGGGGGCCGCCTCGGTATCGGTTTCGAGGGTGTAGCGTAATTGCCGCGTGAGATCGACGTTGTAGCAGGTATAGGCGTCGGGATCTCCGAATTGGTGGATCCGGCGCGCGACCGATCGGATGTCCTCGATCCGTCGACAATCAACACGGAGGACCGGCCGCGCGCTCGACCGGAACGTCTGCCGCCACACGTCGATCGTCAGATCCGCGACCGCGTCTTGTCCGTCGAGGAACGACCGGAGGTCACGAAGTGATTCAGGGATAGCGCCGCGTCTCGCCAGCTTCGGCTCCGGGTTCGGGCCGCCGTCCCGGCCGTATAGCTCGGAGACTGGGGATCCGACGAACAGAGTAGGCCGGTAGTCGTCGACGACTGTCCGCTCCACTCCGTCCGCTGTAAGTCGCCATTCGGTAACGGAATCGTTGTCGTAGTCTATCGCGAGTACCATCTGGGGCTATTCGTCGTCGGTGGCGGCCACCTCGGAGGATCGGTCCGCCGTTGACTCCTCGTCCGAAACCTCCGCCTCCAGTTCCGAGACGCGGCGTTCGAGTTCGTCGATCCGGTCCTCCTGTTCGATGTCGATACTCACGAGCACGGGAGCGAGTCGGTCGGGATGGTTGAGATTCCCCGCCGCGTCGGCGTGCTCTCTGGCGTAGGTCCAGAGCCGATCGAATAGCGGTTGGTGTCGTCGACGGAGCGCACGCCGGAAGTCGCCCCACTCGTCTTCCATCCGCGAGAGAATATCGCGGAACGTCGGGTTCGTCCGGCCCACAGTCACCATCCCTCCGGGGTCACGGGTGTGGATGGGCTCGGGACGTTACCTGGTGTGTCCGCCGCGGGACCGTCCTCGTCGACCAGAGCGCCGGCAGCACGGGCACGGTGTTGGAGGATTTCCTGCCAGAACGCGAGCGTGGTTTGCATCCAGCCGTCACCGAGGTGGTAGACCAACGTCTCGTCTTCACCCTCCTCGTCGGTGAACCGCGGTCCGAATTTCGTTGCCTCACAGGTCAGTGTCTCGCGAGCGGCGGCCACGAGCGGCTCGCTCAATTCGTCCTCACGTGACCGGGTGAGGACTACGGGGACCTCGCGTTCCCGAGCGATAGCAGCGAGCGTCGCGAGTCGGCGAACGAGGAGATCCCGCGCTTGTTCGCGAGGGATATCGTCGTCTCGATAAAGTCGGTCCATGCCCGGCACAACGACAAGGGCTGGCGGCTCCCTATCGAGGGCACTATTCGAGACGATCCGCGGGAGTCGATCCAGTAGAGAAGCGTGCTGATAGGCGGTGAACCCCCGCCCGACCGTAATCCGGTCGAGGTATCTCGAATGGGGAGCGAGCCGGTGAAGCGTTCGGGTTCGAGCGTGTCCGCCGGCGTCAACCCAAAACGCCCGACCGGACTCCCCGAGCAAATGATCGAGGACGACCGCACACAGCGGTTCGACGCCAAGGGACGAGTCGATATCGAGTAGCGTTACTCCCGGCTGGAGTGACGGTAGCTCGACCCCACCGTTCGACCAGTCGCGTTGCATACTTCATGGGTAGACTACTGGACAATAGTCGCGAGCCGTCCATGCTCAGTGGAAGTAAAACACGGCCAAATGACGGTGCTGATTGAGGGATCAAAAGCAGTGCTGTCCTGCGATCATCTCAGCAACCCCCGTTTATCCCATCAATGATGATTCCGATGTGTAAGTGAACGCTCCGGTTCTGTTGAAACCTCAAAAACTGATAGGATCGGCATGCGGGATACAGAGAATCTATTCAGCAGATGGCTACCAGGTTAGTGGATAGCCGGATCGCCCGAGCATAACCTCAGCAAGTAGCCGGCATCCCTGACGAAGCTCTTGGTCGCGGGCCTTTATTTTCGTGTCCGTGGGTTGTTCACCGACAAATCGGCGTTTCTCGGGAACTGTAACCGTCCGATTGTCCGGAAGGACTGCTAGCCAAGTAACGGGGACGTGATACTCATATTCGTGACCGTCGTTCGGGTAAATCCTTGCATCTCCTTCAGTTGGAACCCCGTCGTATGGTGCGCGAGCGATCCCGAAGGCTTTGAATCCTCCTGGATAATTCACTTCCCCCTTGCTAACATAAGAGAAAACCCCATCACCTGGGTTGATGTTATTCAGCTTCTTTTCAAATTTCTCGGGGCCGTATGTTACGACTTTCCCTGCTTGATAGATTTTCGCACCGTCGTCATTGAGATGTTGAGCATTTGTATTGACGATGTGGAAATCCATCTCAGACCCGTTGTTAACCAATCTATCGATCTGTACGCCCATCGCCCCTTCTCCCTCTTTGAGGTTCATCTTAGTTTTTGGACTGATGGTGGTCGTTATTCGTTCTCGTTCCTGTTCTTCGTCTTTGGTCATAGGTAATCTTGGAACCCGTCTCATGAGTATAGTAGCCTCCCAAATAAGTCTTGGGTGGCCATAGTACGTATGAGACCGCGTCAAGATTTTTGTGGGTCATTGGATCTGCATAACCGATTCGCGTCCTCTATTCAGCACGGCGGCTAGGATCTATCTCCTGCGAAGGCCTTCAACAAGCCTAACGGCCTATAGTCCTGTGGTGAGGGATCAATAAGTGAACCCACGGGGTCGCACGCCAATGTCACGGGAATCCGCGATATATGCACGCCCAGTGTATGCCCACAAGAAGTACATGACCGGTGTTGAACTACTCGAAGTCGTTGAGGGAGGACTGCGTGTCGTTCGGCAAATTTATTTCGTCGACTGAGCGCGTTGGCCGGTCGTCATGCCCGACCGAATCAGATACGTTCTGCCTTTGCGCACTTATCCACTCGTCAAGCGATTCCTCTTTTGGGATTGTAGTCGGGTCGATCGGTATTCCACCCTCTTTGATTAAGGCCTCATTTCCCGGGGGTGTGTCGTCATCCTTGCAGACGAGGAGTGGCGACCATCCGTGCTTGAGATTCTCGATTGAACCCTCCCACGTCCCCCCAGTTTCGTCTCCGGACCGCACGACGACTGTATACTTCCCGAAGCCATGAATCAGCTTGTTCCGTCCCATCGCCGCCCCAACGTTCCATGATGCACGCGGATGGTAGTGCGAGGCGAGTGTCATCTGGCCTTCCATCACCGCATCTCGGATGGTCCCATCTTGGAGGCAGTGATGAATCCCCTCCGCGGGAAACTCAATTACAGGGCCACCGTACTCCAATCCTGTCTTTTCGGACGTTTCGTCGATTCCCTTCGCACCACCCGAGACAATCCCAAATCCATCGTCGCTCACCTTCTCGACCAGTCGGCGAGTGTGGCCTCGATCGGTCTCGTCTGCGTCCCGGGACCCGACGAATCCGACCGCAGTAGTCGAGAGGTGTTCTTCCTCGCCAGCCACGTAGAGGAATGGTGGTACCTTTCGACCGAGGTTTTCAGCAAGCCGAGATGGATACGATGGCTCGTAGACAGTCGTAACCCAAATGCCCCGATTGTTGAGATCTTCAAGTGACATCGCTAAACGCGTCGATCGACCGAGTCGCTGTGTCACCCACTCTCGATTGGCTTGATTCGTCCAGATGTCCGTGGGCCACTCGTCTGGTTCCAGTTCTAGCAGTGAACCGGGCGAGTCGAGGGAGGAGTCGGCGACGTTGGTGGCGAAATCCTGCCAGCCAGCCGGCCCGAGGCCGCTATCCGAGCCCTCGCCATCTGGTTCCCCTCCGAGGTGGGAGGCAAGGAGGAGGACCACATGGCTATCACGGGAGAGGTCGGGTTGCTCCATTTGGACTTACCCGCCTCGGCGCTTGGCTAAGGCGAAGGGATATACCGGCCCACTTCCGGCCAAGCGAAGCTCCTTTGCTGTCTCTGTCAACGTCCACTTGGATGCAACTACGTCGTCGACGAGAAGGACTGCATCGCCGCGGACTTCGTCGGTTGTATTGAACGCCCCCTCGACGTTCCAGCACTTCTGGTACGAGTTTTCCATGTCCTTCTGAGGACGCGTGTTCTCCACCTTCTTGATGCGATCGATAAATGGAATGTCCAACTTCTCTGCCAGCCGGCTGGCGAAGTCGGTGACCACTCCTTCGGTCGATGTCGAGGGCACAGCTGCAATCCACTTCGGCTCCGGGGATGGATTCCATTCCTCACGGATGAACGCGGCGGCTGCCTCGACGAGATCGTCGCCGAAGCGGCCCTGTTCGTACTTGCCTTCCCGAACGTCCGTTCCCCAGCCGGGGTCGTCCCAGACACACAGTGCCCGACCAGCCTCCATGCGTACCCTCTCAGGGATTCGTTCGCGACCGCCACCTTGTTTGTGCCGCTGCTTTCGGGGCTCGATCACGTTCCATCCCTCGCTTTGGTAGTGCTCAATTGCCTCCTGAATCAACTCCTCGTTCTGAACGGCGGATGGGAGGAAGTTGCCGGCGCAGTTCGCACAGTGCCCGCAGGGCTCTTCCAGGTCCCCGTCGAGTTCGTCATCAACGAACTGGGTGAGGCACTCATCCGTTCTGACAAACTCTTTAATTCGTTCGAGCTCTTCCCAACGCCGTTCTGTAACCTGCTCGAACCGCTCGTAGTCGTACTGCCACGAGTTTGCAGTTCTCACATAGCCCTCATCCTCCCTGCTGATGGCTCCCTCCACCTGGAGGATATCGAGGCACTTGTTCATCCGCCTCCAGCTGATGTCCGTCCGTCTCAGGATCGCGCGGCGATAAACTGGCCCGTCGCTCGTCCCGATTGTCGAGAGCACGCTCTCGAAATCCTCGGGCTCCGGAAATGCGCTCTCGATGAAGTACTCGGCGATGTCGTCGTCTTCTTCGCCAGAAAGGAGGATGGCGTACGCCTCGTCGATGTCTCGCCCGGCACGTCCGATTTCTTGATAGTATCGGATGAGGTTAGGTGGACGCTGGAAGTGGATGACGAAGCCGAGATCAGGTTTGTCGAATCCCATTCCGAGCGCGTTGGTCGCGACCAGAGCGTCGACTTCGTTGTCCAGGAGCTTCTGTTCGCGCTCTCGGCGGACTTCGTTGTCGAGCCGCCCGTGATACGGGAGGACGTCGAGGCCCTGGTCGGTTAACCAGTCGGCGACTTGTTCGACCTCATTGGTGGTGAGACAGTAGATGATGCCGGAGACTGGGGTTTCGGTCACGTTTTCGGCTAGCCACGCCAGGCGCCTTTCCCGGGAGCCCAGGTTGATTGTCTGGATTTTGAGTGAGTCGCGGACAAGCGTGCCGCGAATCGGGTTTAGGTCTGGGAGTTGTGTGGTAACGTCCTCGACCACCCGGTCGTTCGCCGTCGCGGTCGTTGCAGCGACCGGGATATTCTCCGGCAACCGTTTGATGATGCGCTTGATACGCCGATAGTCAGGGCGGAAGTCGTGGCCCCAGTCGGAGATACAGTGGGCCTCGTCGATGACGAGCATCCCGAATCCCTGCTCCATCTCGTTGAGGACATCCTGCCGGAATTCCGGATTCGCGAGTCGTTCAGGTGATATAAGCAGCAAATCGCAGTTCCCCTCGATCACCGCCCTTTTGGCCTCGTCCCATTCCCCTTCATTGTTGGAGTTGATGGTGATTGCGTTGAGGTTCAGGTGCTGTTCGGCATTCGAGATTTGATTTCGCATCAGCGATAGGAGTGGACTGATGATGAGGGTCGGCCCTGAACCTTGGTCTCGGAGCAACCGTGTCGCAATAAAGTAAACGGTGCTCTTCCCCCACCCCGTTCGCTGGACGATAAATAGGCGTTCCTTCTGGTTAACCAGTCTGCTGATGGCCTCCCGTTGCTGTGGCCGGAACTCGGCCTCGGGGCCGATGCTCTCTTCAAGGAGTTTCTGCGCCTGATCCCTTGTAACGCGTGGTGACGTTTCGAAGGACGTACCTCCCGGATTCGAGTCGGACTGTCGAGATGCGTCCTTAGCTTCGGTATTGCGGTGGCTGTGCTGTTGGATATGGGATTCGGACTCGAACGTTTCGCCGCATTCCTCGCAGATGAACTCCGTCCCGACGCCTTCCTCGCTCGACTGTTCCTCAGAGGAGCGCCCCCGCATGTCGGCCTTCGCGTTGCGTGCGGTTGCTCTGACCTCTTGGGCCCGCTGTTTATCGAAGTAACTTACGTTAATGAGCTCGCTGAGAGAGGCGCTCGCGACGGCGTCGAGATCACGAAAGCCGGCGTTGTACAGCAGAAAAAGAAATCTTAGCGAGTGTCCGTTGAGGTGCAGGATGGATTCCTCATTAGCCTTGCAGAACACCTCCCGGAGGGCGGTTCTTTTAGTCTCGAACGACCCTCCCCGATAAGCGATCTCGGCGAACGCTTCGGCGACTGCTTCTCTCGGCACACCGCAGTCGGTCGCTATCTGGTTCTGAATCGTGTCATCATCACCCCGTAACTCCCTAGCTCCCTGCCTGACACAGCGTGCGATATCCGGGTTTATCGCCGGGACATTGGCCAGTTCATTTGTTTCTGCATCGCCAATGTCGGAAATGGTCGCAAATCCCGCCTCTTGGAGACGCTTCGAACGAGTTGCTCCGACAGCGGGGATATCAGTCAGTGGTGATTGAGGCTCCGACATTCCAGTAGTCAAAAACCATCTTCCGGTTACATTATTGTTTTCAAATATAATTCATCTGAGGAATCTGTGGAGGCACTCATACCCATTTCTACAAATATGAGGGAGGAAAAGTGAGTGGTAAGACCGCTAGTGGCTTTGATGAGTGGTCTTGCTCCGTATCCACGGGGTCGCGCGCCAATGTCACGGGGATCCGCGATGTATGCACACCCAGCGTATGCACACCCCAGGCGAGCGGGGGTCCTCGTGCATACATCCGGACGGTCCCTCGCGTCGAGTCCGCAGCTCCGAGCGGCCGCGCGGCCGGGGGTATATAATGCGGGACCCCTCCGGTGACTCCAGATCGACGCGATCCGGACTCCGCTCATACATGCGATTATAAAGGGGGGAGGTCAGCCGCCGGATATGGGGACTGAACGAACGACCCTGCGGCTGTCGGACGAACGGAAACGACTACTGGACCAAGCGGCCGGGATCGTCGCGGCCGGCGACGGCGACGATCCTCCGCGGTCCGACGTGATCGACGCGGCGCTTACCCACCTCGTCCAGTCGGCGCGGAACGTCGAGGACGCGAGGGAGGAATACAACCCGCGGACGATCCAAGATATCGCGAATACCGACGTTCTCGGGTTGTACTATCGGACGAGTATCGAGAGTCGGTGGCGGTAGTCAAAACGTCTCGACAGGTGAATTTATACTGAAATAAATAGTTGCAAACGCCAAAGAATGGCGACGGTAGACTCTCCAAATGGGTATACCGAGTATAAAAAATACAATCTCCCAAAGTGGGCCACCTTTGTTGCAAGACTGGTGTTACTGGCAGTTGCTGTTGGTCTGGTCTTCTCAGAGTCGATTATTCTTATTCCAAATGATCTAAAGCTGTATGTTCTGAGCTTTGGAATCGGGCTTGTCTCCTTTATATTCATTCATGAATCTCTACACTATGTCACCGCTTCCGCGCTCGGATACGACCCCGTCTATGTGTGGCCAACTATGGTTTATGTGCCTGAAGAAAGCCTACCAGTAAAGCATATACTCCCGATGTTGCTTGCGCCTCAACTCTTATCTCTGGCTTCTCTGTTGCTCCTTTTGAGTGGTGTGAACCTGACTTTGGAGCTGATCCTTGGTTGGGGATTGTTCCAGAATATCATCGGGTCTTACTCCGATGTCTTATCGAGTATCCGTCGACTCACATGGCCGACCGGAACCAGAGTGATTGTGAGTGAGGACTATTCTACCCATGTTGCATTCCCGAAAGGCACAACGTAGACTTTCGACCTCCCCGTTTGGTCAATCCGCCCGTGACGCTTCCGCCCCGCCCGTCGTGTTCTCCAGATAGAGCTGTCCGGCGACCCGCCGAATCGGTGCGCACTCGTGTAGTTCCGGAACGTGTCCGTTCTCGGGGACGCGGACGAGGTAGGTTCGTTCTCCCAACCGCTCGGTGAACGCGGTAGTGTTCTCGGGGAGTTCTCCGTCCTCGTCGAGGATCCCGTCCCGCTCCAGAAAGTCCGACCGCTCCAGCACGATCCCGACGGAGTCGGTCCCGATCTTCCGTAGCCGTCTGTGGGGCATATCCGGGCGCTACCCTCGGGGTTTGATAAAACCCCGTCCGAGAGGTGGGTACCCCGGGGGGAACCCCTGAGGGGAACCCGCTGTTCAAGTTAGGGTATTTGTGAGGGGGAGGGTTCGGCGGCCGTATCGGCCCGTGGTCGGCCGACGAGGTACCTATGAAGGCCAAAGGTGGGGCTGACGCCCCTACAACGGACGTGGAGCACAGTAGCGAACCGACGACGCGGCGGGCGTCCTGGTAGAACTCACACTCACAACATGGCATACCAAGAATTTGACGCGGAGGACATCGGGGCGCTGGTGCTCGCGATCTTCTCGGCCGCGGTGATGACCGGGATCGCGACAGTGTCGGCGTTCGGCGTGTCGATGTCTGATACGTTCACAGTCGCAGGTATTGAGAGTTCAATCGCGTGGCTGGTGACGGTCGGGACGTTCGCGGCGGTCGTGATCACAAACGACCACACAGACCTGTTGAGCGCAGACGGGCTCGACCGGATGAAGGAGGACATGGACGACGTGTACGCCTACGCCGTGCTTGGCTCGGCGGCGCTGCTCGTCGGCTGGGTGCTGTTCCCTGACGTTGCCTCGTTCTTCCAGAGTACGGACCTGTGGGGCGTGCTCTACATCCTCGGCGTGGCGGTCGCACAGATCGGACTGGGGTGGGTGCGCTGATGGCCGACCTTCGCAACCCCTACGAGTCGGACGAGTCCGCGGTCAAGGTCACAGTGTGGCTGCTGGCGGGGCTCGGCGCACTCAACTGGGGCCTGATGGAAGCGGCCGACCTGAACCTCGTTACGGAACTACTCGGTTCCGGGTCGGCGGGGCTGGTCTACATCGTGATCGGCGCCGCGGGCGCGCTGTCGCTAGCGGGAAACATCGGGCTCGACGTGCTCGGAGGTAATGACGCATGAAGCGCGGGCTCGCGCTGCTGGCGGCCGTGCTCGTCGCGGCGGCCGGCCTGATCGGAGCGACCGGCGGCGCGGTCGCCGCCGATGTTGAGCTCACAAACGAAACGGTCGCCGTCGATGGCGATACACGGAGTGTGTACGCGGACCTGAACGCGACTAGCGACGTGAACACATCGGCGAACTTCACGGTGGAGTTCGTCGGGATCGACGCGGACGGCAACGAAACGGGAACGCTGGACACTAGGAACGTGACGGTGGACTCGGGGAACACGTCGCTGGTGGAGTACACGGACGTGAACGCCTCGGCGTACTCTCAGGTCAAGGTCATGGTCCACGTGGACAACACGACCGCATCGACGGCGAACGTCTCGGCAGAGGTCGGGACGATCCAGATGGTCGCCGGCTCGGGCGGCGGGGGCGGGATCGGCTCGTCGCTCGGCTCGATCGGAACGGGCGGGCTCGTCGCGATCGTGCTCGTCGGGGGCTACGTGCTGCTCGGTCGGGAGGGAGACGAGTAAGCCGATGATCTGGAATCGGTTGCTGCTCACATACTCGGCCGTCGCATCGCTCGCGGCGGCCGGGTTCCTGACACTCCGGGGCGAGTGGATCGCTCCGACCGTCCTCTCTATCGCAGCGCTGGTCATAGTCATGGCTCGCGTCGGGCTCGACGCTGATCTGCGCGGGCTCGTCGCCTCGATCACGCCGAGGCGCGAGCGGGTTGGCGGCGTGCTTGTCGTGGGGCTGCTCGTGATGGCGGCGATCGGGGCGCCGTTCGCCGGGTCGCCGGTTGCACCGGCGTCCGCGACGCACGACTGCTCGGAGACACAGCGGCTCGCGACGTTCTCCTTTGGCCTCGGCGGCTACGCCACCGATCAGTTCCTGTTCGATGGCAAGTGTACCGACTCGCACCGCGCGCAGGCGATTGAGGACATGCAAGATTCGGATGCTAATCAAACGCATCTCGACATCTACAACTCCGGATTACAGCAAAAAGCGGAGACTGAGACTCGATCCGCTGTGTACGACAACTACCTCAACGACACCGAATCCGCCGCGTGGATGCAGGCAGAAATGGCGATCGCTCAAGCGTATGAAAACGGCTCTTCGAAGGCGCTAGCGAAGTCCAAAGCGCAACAGGCAATTCAGGAGTACTACGTTGTCAAGCAGATCAATCTCATCGAGTCCTACAATGCGTCTGCGAAGTCGGCTGATGTGATGCTCGGCGTCGCTCAGAACGAATCTGCGTTGACTGCCGAAAACGTCCTCGACGCTAACGCCGGTGCGGCCTACACGAATGCGAATTCGGCTAATTCGTACTTCATCGGCACCGTCGATACGTCTGTCACACTTGCCAACGGCACCGCTCACGGTGTGAAAGCGTACAGGTTCAAAGAGAAGGAATCTCTGAACGGCAGAACGAGGACCGACTCTGTAACTGTCAATCAGGTTTCCGCGCAGGGCGAGACTCAAGAGGGGAGTTACTACCACGGACAGAATGTGACTTACCTCCGGATCAAACCGCCGAATTCTGATTACGATCAGGTGACATACATCCGCTTCGCCGATTACGCAAATCGGTGGGATCGGATTGAATCTCAAAACTCCGCCCTGCAGAGCGAGGTGGATGTTTTCGTTGAAAACACGTGGCAAGCGTACGAGTCGGGACAGATCGACGCGGCTGACGTGCTGAGTCGGAACACACAGATGTTCCGCTACGGGCAGTCGGCTGTCGACGGGACGAACTCCACCTACGACGTGGTGGCTGCGCTCTCATCCATGGGACTCGATTCTCCGGAACTCAACGGGACCGGGACGATGGAAGTCCAGTACAAGGGCGCGACGTACAACGGGTTCCTGATGGCGCGCAACGCGCCGAATGGCTCGTGGCAGGCTGGAACCACGTACAACACGTCGAACATCACCGGACCGGTCCTACTCGCCCACACTGGTGGTAAGACTACGGAACTCTCTGGAGAGTTCACTGTTTCCTCAATCACCAATGAGGAAGGAGGTCAAATAAACGAGGTGACAACCAAGAAAGTCGTCTACAAGACGAGCAACACGAGTGAACAACTCGAAAAGATGAATCGTATCCTCGAACTCCGCGAGGAGATCGAGAGTCGCGAACCGAAGGCGTCGGGCGGCGCCGCCGAGACAAACGAGGGGCTCTTTGAGAGGCTCGCGGCGCTGCTCGGGATATCCGTCGGCGGGGCGGCGGCGATCCTCGCGGTGGCCGGGCTCGTGTATCTCAAAGTGACGACGCCGAGCTAGATATCGGCGATCCCATTTCTTGACCATGACCGACAATACCGACAACTCAGAAGCGACGGGAACGACACGGAGAACAGTGCTCGCGGCGCTCGGCGGAGCGGCCGCGACGGTCGCCGGAGCGGGAACGGCGAGCGCGCAGGAAGCGAACGAGACGGCGCCGACAGACACACCAGAAGGTCCGGAGATAGCGGTCGAACTCGGGCCGGTGGTGAAGGTGCGGACATGGGAGTACACGGACGGGAGTTTCGTGCTCGAACTCGAAGCGGACTACCCAACGAGCATCAAGATCACCGACACGGGAGCGGTGATGCGGGCGATGACCGAGGGAAGCGGGGCGACGGCGACGAAGATCCCCACGCGGGGCTACTCGCTCGGGAGCGACACGACGCGGATCACGTTCGAGCCCGTAGAGTTTGACGGGGCGTATGCGATCACGGTCGCGTCGGCGAAGGGCGCGGCGTTGCTCCGGACGGATTCGGTCGAAGCGGGCGCGGCGACGGTGACGTATTCGACCGCCGGAGCACTCACCGCGAGCGCGGCGGTCGGCACGGGATACCTCTCGTTCAAGCGCTCGCGAGAGAAGCTCGAGGAATCGGACGAGCCCGAGATAGACCGGATCGCATGACCATGACCGCGAGAGAATCACTCATCAATCTGGTTTCGGACAACCTCCGGACGATCATCGCGGTCGGCGGCGGGTACGTGCTCGCAGTCGAGATGGACGTGATCGACGCGGGGTACCCATCGGTGCCATCGCTGCCGGGGTGGTGGACGCTCGGGGCGCTCGCGTTCCTGGGCACGCTGCTCGTCGCGTGGATGGTCGGGGACAAGATAGCCGACCTGCTGCCGGACCCGCCGGGCCACATCATCGTCGCGCTGGACGAGACGACGGACATGGGGCTCGGAGCGTGGGAGTTGAACGATCGAGCGTGGGAGGAACTGGACGTGCACGAGGGGACGCTGTACCCGTGGACGGACTCGCCGCTGGATACCTACGAGGCGCGGATCTACAACCCGGAGGCGAATGCGGCGGTCGCCAACTGGCGGGAAGCGGCGCCCGCGTCGCGCGTGCTCGGGGAAACGGAGGAATCGGCGGTGCGGGCGATGGTGGGTGAACTGCGGGACCAGTACGAGGAAGACGCGAGACACGCTCGGGCGCTGCGGCGGCGTATCCCGTCGATCCTCCGGCGACTCGACGCGCGGCGGGCGACGGACCAGAACGCGGCGCTCGAACCGCACCTGTCGCCGTCGTTCGGTGACGAGACAATCGACGACGTGATCGCGGAGGAACTCCCGGCGGAGTCGCTCCCGTCGCACCTCGCACCTGACGACGACGGCACCGGCGACGATCTCGACGACGATGAGAACGGCGAGATGTTCTCGCTAGATCTCTTGGAAGATGACGAGGCGCTCGAGCCGACCGGATCGATCGCCAACGACGGGGGGCGTGTCGAATGAGTCTACTAGTGCTTCCGGACCGCCGGGAGATGACGACGCGCCGAGTGGCGACATGGGCGGCGGCTGATCTGCTCGGTTGGGGAGTCGCGCTCGGGATACCGGAGGCGTTCGGTGGCGGGCAACTACCGGAGCCGCTGGCGGCGATCGTGCTGTTGGTGTTCCTCGCGGCGCTGGCGGGAATTCCCTACGCCGCCGAAGCAGGGAACCGGCTGGTACTGTGGTGGGAGACGCGGGGGTACGATGCCCGGTAAGTCGTCGGACTCGTCGGTGTACGCGGCGGCGCAGGGGCGCGAGTTCCTCCGCGGGGCGCTCGAGGACAAGCCAAACGAGTGGGTGCGCGAGTTCGCTGGGCTGATTGACGACGCGGAGACGCTCGATCTGCTCAATTATTACGCGAGTCTATGGGAGAGCGGGCTCGTCCCTGACGAGCACGGGGCGTTTCTCGAGTCGGCGCTGGCGCGGAACATCATCCGGTCAGCGAGTACGCGTATGGCGGATCGTGCCTTCACGGAGGGGAACGTCTCGCAAATGCAGGGAATGGTCGGACTGACGAACCGCTCACGGGACGGAAAAGACCTGCTCACGTCGGCCGCGGAGCAGCTGGAACACGAGGGCGCGATCGGGCTCGTCCTCGGCCCACCGGGTTCGGGGAAGACCGCGACAACGCTCGATGTGGCGCGGACCTGGGCGGCGCGCACGGGCGGGCACATCATCGGAAATACCGCGTGGGACGGGTTCGACCAGATCGTTCGGTCAGACCGAGAGATGCTCGAAGCGATGGCATCGGTAGAAGGTCAAGTGCTCGCGGTGATCGATGAGACGGCACAGGAACTTTCGGGCTATGGAGAAGACGGACCGAAAGCCGAGACGTTCGCGAACGCGCTGACGTTCATCCGGAAGAAGGAGGGAAGCCACGGGCCGCACGCAAAGCGCGGCTCGGTGCTGATGGTGAACCACACGCGCAAGCGAACGGCGGCGGCGTTCCGGCGGCTCGCGACGTTCGCGATCGAGAAACCCAAGCGTGACGATCCGGGATTCGCCCGGCTGCTCGAAACCGAGGGCGGACAAGACACCTTCGAGAACGGAGCGGATTATCAGGGGCTCACGGATACGCGTGAGTCTTATTCGGAACACGAAGCGTCCGAGTTCCGGATTCTCGGCGCGGACGGCGACGATGACGATACAGAGGATGGACCGAGCCCGGACGAGATACGGCGTCGCGAGCGGGTCCGGTCGTACCTGCTGGATAGCAAACCGTGGTCTGACTCTGAGGGAATCTCGCAGAAGGACGCGGCTGCAAAGGCCGGATACGGTACATCGTGGGCGACGGACCGAAAGAAGGAGTGGGAACGCGGCGAGTGGAACGAATTAGAGGACGTACCGGAACCGTCGGAAGGGGAAACCGTATGACTGCACTGTGTTCCGTGCGTTCCGTCCGCTCCCCTCCCCCCGGCTGTCATATACCTACTTACTACGTGATGGGTCTGCGGAAGCACCGGGCGGAAACCCGGGGTGATCGGTGTGGGAAAATCGGGGTCACGGTCAAGAATCGAACTCGAAGCGAGGTCATGGGTCAAAAGACGTCATGGTGAGGACGAATCGCTCGCAGAACGCAGCTCGGTACGGGGCGCTGGCAGAGCAGGTGGCTCGCGAGTTGTACGGGCTCGAGGTAGATCACTCGTCGTGGACCGACGCGAGAGACTCGGAGGGTGACCCATGGGACGTGAAGGCAGCGATGATGACGCGGAAGGCGCCGCGGTTCCGCCTCTGGAAGGACCAACACACGCGGCTTGTGCGCGCCTCTGGTGGGTACGTGTTCGTTGCGTACCGGCCAGTCGGGCGTGGAATTCGCGTGCTCGAAACGCGAACGGTTTGGGCACGATCGCTCCGGCTCCGGTTCTACGGAGCAGGGTCACATCAGAAGGGTGAGCAAGCGAAGATCGCTCCGTCTCGAGTACTTGGGTAGGATCTCTATCAGTTAGGTTGGATGACTAGCCTTACCAACATTACTGTGTCGCCGTTTGTAGTATACGGCTCTACTATTGGTTTAGGCGAATTCTGTCTAATTGTCATTTTCATTCTTGAAACCTAGGAGGAAATACTTATTAAGTAAGCACACCGTAATTTAGTTATCACAGCAGTGTCGGGGGGATCCCGGCTGGACAACGCTGTGTGGAAACTACTAACAATGCAATTCAAGCAACTACTTGACGACGATCGTGCCGTGTCTCCGGTCATCGGAGTCATCCTTATGGTCGCGATCACCGTGATTCTCGCGGCCGTAATCGGCTCGTTCGTCCTCGGCCTCGGAAACTCCGTGCAGCAGACCGCACCGAACGCAAACTTCCAATTCGAGTTTGGCGAGAACGCTTCCGACACCGCCGTTGTTAACGCAACGCACACTGGTGGAGACACAATCCCTGCAAATGAGCGCGTCTCACTGAACACGAGTGTCGATTCTGCCCCTTACAGTGGTGGTGAAATGAGCGCTGGAGATAGTATTACCAATGTGACGTACTCTTCAGGTGAGACGGTTCGCGTCCTCTGGGTCTCCCAAAATGGAGATACTTCGCAAGCACTCGCTGAGGAAACCGCGCCCTGACCACAAATGAATTTTAACCAACTACTCGACGACGATCGCGCCGTCTCCCCTGTCATCGGAGTCATCCTTATGGTCGCGATCACTGTGATCCTCGCGGCCGTCATCGGATCGTTCGTCCTCGGATTGGGTAACAGCGTTCAGCAGACGACGCCGAATGCGAACTTCCAATTCGATTTCAATGAGACGGCGACTGCCGGTGACTACAATGTCACCGCTACTCACACCGGAGGCGCCACGATCAACGACCAGAACACTGGCTCACTGTCGCTGAATGCCACCAGTGGTCAGTCGACTCCATTCGAACTCCCAGTAAGTGCAGGAACGACAGCAAATCTTAGTGCTGACACCGGCGGGGCCGTGCCCGCTGGAGAGACGGTTCGCGTGCTTTGGACATCGTCCAACGGCGATACCTCCCAAGCACTCGCGAGCGAAGACACGCCGAACTAAGGCTACAGATCAGTAGCCGTTTTTTACTACAGTGCTCGAGGATCAGACAACGCCTCTTGTCGACGTCCAGTCCCTCGCCCGTACGTACAATCCGCAGTCGTATCCAGACCCAGCAAACCTACTCGAGGATTATGACCGTGTGATGGAGTACGCATCGAAGCATCCAGACCACGGTCGGACTCGTGTCGGGACGGCACTCGAACTCCCGCCAAGTCGCGTCCGAACATGGATCGAGGGCGGGAAGCCCGATGCCGTTCACGCTGTGGAAACTGCGCGAGAATTGGGCTGGCTTGATGCAACACTCCAAGACGCGATTGGTGACGCATGTGCAGTGCTCGCAGCAGGGATCTATACCTGCGGGAGTATTGACAACGATCGCATCGTCCCAGCGTGGAATCCGAGTACACGAATCGCTAGGCAGCTCATCATACACGGGCTCGAGGTCGTTGGAACCGGATACAGTCTTCGCCACGCTGGCGAGTCTGATCGGCCCACCGAGATCATCCCTGCTACCAACGCGAGCGTCTTTGGGCGGGTTCTCGTGTGTCTTGGCATCCCCCAAGGCGATTTCACGATGGTCAAGTCACTTCCGAACTGGTTCGACCAGCTCTCGACTGGGACTCGCCGGACGCTCGCGCTCCTGTGGGTGTGTGAGCGCGCAACTGCCCAAGACGATAAAGACACGCTCATGATACAAGGGAGATATCGGGGCGAGTTCTACCGGAGAACCGTGGCTGATCTCATCCGAGAGATCGTCGATGGAGCCGTTACCGCCACAGAGCAAAATGTTGTCATCAGTGCTGCCGCAGCACGAACACTTCCTAGCGTCTTTCGGTAATGCGTGCACTTTTGTAACCGTATAGCGTGAATAAACTGAACACCACTTGGTGTTCTCCACACAGCTGGCGCGGACTAGTTGCCCGCGCCATCGTTTTCTACTGCTGAGCGGCTGCTCGCGCAATGGTGGTTCATTAGTGATGTGATTGACACAGACGCACTTGATGGACTCTTCAACAAGCACAATCTCAAGAGGACCTGCATGTTTGGAGTGGGATTCCACGACAGTTACGATCACCGCCGACGAGATCGGAAATTTGCGCATCAGAATCGTATCACACCGCTAAGCTCGCTACCTAACTCATCGACTATTTCAGCAGTTGAAGCTCAAAATTTTTTCGCGCACCCGCAAGGGGCGCTTCAGGTGGCGACCGCGATCCGGTCGCGGTGGTCTGTTGATGGGGTGGCATTAGCCACACCCCTAAGCGGGAACGGAACCCCCTGGGTTCGGTTCGAGCGCGAAGAGTGGTCCTCAGGGCTAGCGATCTGCACTCACAGCCTCCAAACGAAACGGAGGTAAGGGCCGAATCAGCCGAAAAACGGCCGTTTTCGGGGGTACAGAAGAGAGTCGTCACTACCCGTCGGCCCCCGCTCATCGGGAACCGACGGGACAACTACGGGCTACCCGCCGCGGAGCTCGAGGAGCCGGGCGGCGTCCATCGTCTGTAGCTTCTGCCGGTCAGACCGACGGAACAGAACGGTGGCGTGCTTGAACGCAGCCGGATCACGGTCAGCGTCGGTCCAGTAGCGGAGTCCTTTCCGGAGTTCGGAGATCACCTCTGCGTAGCCGTACTTCCCGGAAGGATCGAACTCGCCGAGTCGGAGCTTCTTGACCGCTTGACCGCGGGAGTCCGTCTCGCAGTCGTGCGCAGCGAGCCACGTCCGAAGTGCGCTGGTGGTCTCGTCGAGCCCCCGTGTCGCCGAGAGAAGCGCTTCGCCGGTCGCCTCGGAGAGCCGGGTACTCGCGTCGCGGAGCTCGGAGACGGCCGAGTGAAGCATCTCGGCGATGTGGTTCGACGCGAGCGCGACTTCTCCGTATTTTCGGTCGATCAGCTCATCCATACGACGGAGCGCGCGGCGGACCGAGCCGACGTGACGGCCGTGTTCCTCGGCGATGTCGGCCGGGCTAGCGGTTCCGCCGTCCGCGAGCAGGTACTCAACAATCTCCTCTTCAACGGGCGAAACACCGCCAGTCTTCGCCAACTCACGAATGACGACATGCTCTTGTTCCGACTCAAGTTCAGTCAGATTCAGCTTCGGAGGCTCGGTGTGCTCGCCGAGCTCTGCATCGAAGTACGGGTCGGACTGGTAGGGCGGCGACCCATCGCCTCCTGGAGGCTCGAGCGGTAGTCCGGCTTCACGGAGTACAGAGTGAAGCGCCTCATCCAACTCGCGTTCGAGACGTGCGAGATCTTCCTCGGTGACTCCGAGCGAGCCATCCCACCGATTCACCTGATACGAGACTCCGACCTTCGGGTGACGCAGTGGACTATCCTCATCAAGCGACTCAGCGTGACGGGCTCGGTAGTGCTTAATCTCCTTCGGGAGTTGGTGGTTCGGCCATGCTTCTTCGACGCGCCCCGGTCCAAGCGTCGCGGTGTGGTAGTACCCGGGAACGTCGTTGCCCTGACCGTCCGTATCGTTCTGAACGACCTTGCGGTACCCGCTACGGTCGTTCTCGAGCAAGTGGCCGAGTTTCGCGATCGGTCCATCTCTCGCGTGGACGGGGCCGCTCGCATCTTCGAGGAGCCGGACGTAGCGCTCTGCGTCGCGGACAGTACTCGAATCGTCGGGCTCGGTGAAGTAGTCCGGATTCACGTCGAGCGCCCGAGCAGCGTCGCGGAGTAGCGGGAGATACCGCGTCGGTCGGATGTTCGAGCCAGTGACTCGGAGGTTCACTCCCTCGCGCATACCAGGCGGAAGCGCTAACTCTTGGGTCTCTCCGTCGGAGCGTTCGACGCACATTCCCTTCCAGCGGGGGCGTAGATGCGCGTTGAACGACTGTTGGCCGGGCTTGTCTTCGTCGCCGCGGCGCTTGACCTTGACCCGAAACTCGCGGACTTGATCCAGATCCCACTCGGTCCCTGTCGGGAGTCGGACACCGGGATGCTCGATACCCGAACTCTGGTAATAGAGCTTCGCGAGCCACGTTTTGCCGTCGCGAGAGAACTCAATTTCGCGTGATCCTCCGCTCGAGCGAACAACAGCGTGGGCGGCGAAGTAGGGATCGAGCCCGCCGGAGAAATTGAGTTGCATGGCGAATTCGTGCCATGACGGCGAGACGGCTCTCATTTGACTCCCTCGCGCTTGAGGTAGCAGTTCGGACAGAGGACGACATCGTACGGAGCGCGCTCAGCAGTTGTCGGTGTCGATCGACTGCAATCAGAACATTTGGGCTTGTCCTGCTGAGGAGGTTCGGTACGGCTCAAGA
The DNA here is from genome assembly GCF_019880225.1 of Halobaculum rubrum. Taxonomy (NCBI): domain Archaea; kingdom Methanobacteriati; phylum Methanobacteriota; class Halobacteria; order Halobacteriales; family Haloferacaceae; genus Halobaculum; species Halobaculum rubrum. The sequence goes on along the minus strand of NZ_CP082284.1, from coordinate 298,383 downwards.
GTCTGGCCCCCCATCGGCTCGGACAGATGCCCCGACACGTGGGCCGCGGTTTCGGTTCGGGTTCTCTGCGGGATCGGGATGGTCGACGTCGAGTCCGGCGGCGCTCCCGTTCTGGACGCGGAACGTGGAGTCACACGAGAGACAGCGATGTGCGACGTCGTTCTCGTCGCCAAAGACCCGGGCAAACCGGGCGGTGACGTGGCAGCCGCAGAATTGACACTCCCGTTCGGAACCTCCGGAGCGGGTGAAGTTCCGGTTCACGCGACCCACCTCCGGCTACTGGCACCGCTGTACGGGGTGGACCCGCGGGTGGTGAACGGATGAATTGACGCTAAACTACCCTTATCGGTAGTGTTGGTAGAACGCGGAAATTGGGTGGCTGGGGAGCCGACGGCCCCAATTCCGTCCGGACGGAAGCCGTCCGGACCGGATATGGGCCAACACGGGAACGCGGTTCTAAGCGACTGACGCGGGGAGATACGGGACATTACGATTTTGTAACGTGTCATAGTTCGTCGGGGATGAACTCGCGCCGACGGCGCATCCGCTGGCGCTTCGAGGCTTGGTCATAGTGCGCTTCCAAGATCTTCTCCGAAACGTCGCCGCGATCGCTGACGACCTCGCGCGGCGTTCCGGCGTCACGGTGGGCCGTGATCGACCCCGCGCGAACGGGGTGAGGCGACCGATTCACCGGGCACTTACTGAGTGTATCGTGAGCTGTCGCCTCACACTCGTTCGGGTCGCGGCCCTCCGGACACTCCTCACCGATCCGGCAGGGTTGCGTCCAGAAGTAGACCCAATCGCGATACGTCGTCGTTGCCGGGCGGCCGCGGGCCGTCGTGATCAGCGGGTTCCGCCCGTAGTCGTCTTGGACCTCGCGACGGCGCGGGCCGTCTATGTAGTCCTCGATGACACCGACGACGCGCGGGATCAGGGAGACGTCCCGTTCCCCGTTCGTCCCGTTCTTGAGGGGCGTCCCCTGTTGCGGGCGGTGGCGGAACTGGAGCGCGCCGTCGTCCCGGTCGAAATCCTCGACGTCGAGGGATCGAAGTCCTCCGAGGCGGCACGAGGTCCGCCAGAACAACAGCATGGCGACGTGTTGGGGCGTCGCATACTCCCACTCTCGCAGGTAGTCGAGGATCGCGTGTGCGCGTTCGGCCTCCAGCAACCGCGTGTCCACGCCCTCACCGTCGCGGACCTGCGGGAGCCGGATCCGGTCGCTGAAATCCGGGGAGACGGCTTTCACGTCGGCCAAGTGGTCGAAGAACACCCGGAGCGTGGACACCTGTCCCTGCATGGAGACGGCGTTGCACGGCTCCATGTCGGGCCAATTCTCCTCCCGCTTGAACACGCGGTAGGCGTGGACATCCCGGAGGTCCACGTCGTTCATGTTCATGATCGGACCGCCGCCGTGGTCCTCGGAAACCAGCCACCGAACGAACGACCCGAGGCGGTACTTGTGAGACTTCAACGTCTCGTCCGCGAGGTTGTACCGCCGCGTGTCGACGTAGTAGTCCAGCGCGGCCTCCGGCGTCATGGGATCGAGATCGTCGCTCACTCTCGTCCCCCGAGCGTGTCCAGCGCCTCACGGAGCTGCGCGGCGTCCGCGACGTTCGCCCGCTCCACGAGTTCACGGACGAGTTCGTCCTTCTCGCGACGCTCCGGATCGTTGTGAACCGTCGGCCACGGAACGCCGCGGACCTCCGTCCAGAGTTCGTACATGTCCGCGCGGTCCAACCGGATCACGATCCGCTCGTCCTCTCGGGTCGAGAAGCGGAGTTCCCACGCCTCGACGTTCGCGCCCGTCGGCCCGTAGGAGATCGACGCCGTCCGGCCGACGATGTACCGCGTCACGTCCAGCGTCACCGGACCGCACCTCCGTCCTCCGCGACCTCCACGCGGTAGGTCCGCGCGTCCTCTCCGTAGGGCTTCACCGTCACCTCACGGATCCCGAGGTGTTGGTTCACGACGCGCCGGCCGTCGGCCTCCAGACTCCGGCGCTTGATGAGCGGGTAGCGGTCGCGATCCGCCGTGCCCGGCTTCATGTCCACCGTCGCGCCGCGGGCGCGGAACACGACGCCCTCGGACACGTCCACGTCGTCGGGAACCTCGATCCCGTCACCGTCGAGGGTCAGCGTCCGGTCAGCCGTCCCGCCGTCGAGGGCCACCCCCGGATCGGCGTCGTTCTCCCCCTCGTGGTCCGACAGCGTCACCGCCGCGACGTGGGTTCGGCGTTCGTCGCACTCCGGACACCCGGCTTGCACGAGGCGGTGGGTCGACTCCACGTCCAGCGTCGCGCCGTCGTCGCGAACGACGGGGTAAACGTGGACCGTCTGTTCGTGGCCGCAGACGCGGCACACGTAGCCGACCGGCGCGGTAACGTCCACGTCGCTCACGCTGTCTCACCTCCGTCGGCTTCGTCGTCCATGTCGGGATTCACACCCGGCTCCTCCGACGCACAGGCGGCGCACGCCCACAGATTCGGACCCTCGGGGTGACCGTCGTTCGTGATGTGCGGGTCCTCGACGTCGCCGCCGCAGATCTCGCACTGGGATCTGTCGTCGCGGTTCTCGCCGTTCTCGTCGTCCATCTCGCGGGCGAGCTCGGCCGCCTCACCGAACGCATCGGCGCGGACGTCCGCGAGAAGTGACGAAGCGGGGTTCAGCGGGTTGTTCGCGCAGAGGGCGTGCTGATCAGCCCGACGATCGAGTTCGTCGGCCAGCCGCTGTAGGTCGCTCTTGTTCACGCAGACGCACCCCCAGCGAACGCGTCGGCGAGCAAGTCGATCCGGCCGCGGAGAAGCTCCCGCCCGGTATCCGTGAGGACGTACTCGTTGGTTCGCTTGTCAAGAGCGGACTTCTCGACGAGGCCGTGTTTTGCAAGGTCGTCCAGTGCCGGGTAGAGACGGCCGTGGTTGATCTCTTGGTTGTAAAGGTCCTGCAGGACGCGCTTCACCGCGAGTCCGTAGGACGTCTCCTCGTCGGCTTCGAGGCGAGCGAGCGCGTAGAGGACATCCCCCTCGAACGCGGTGAGGTCCGTCCAGTTCGTGCTCCGGTCATCGCCAACGTCCACCTCGACACTCATGCCGGTTCACCTCCGTCGGTCGCGACCCGGCACGCGCCATCGTCGAGGACGAACGCGACCTCGCGAAGCGTTACGCCGGCCACGTCGAACCCGCACGGCGCGAGCGTCGTCCGTCCGGGTCCGGCCGTCGATAGGCCGTGATCCGCGAGCGCGCGGCCGCACTCGGGACAATCGGTTCTCAGGAAAAGCGGTACGTCTTCTCGTTCGGGGGTTTCAAGCCCCGGTGTGCTGTCGTCGTACATGGCTTTCGTGCTCCACTCACGAAGGCCCGCGCGGACCGACGCCCAAACGTCGGGTCCGCATCTTACTGCCGGACCCATCGGACAGCGACGGGTCCGCGAAGCACCTTCGTTGCACGTCCAAGTGAACGGGTTACTGATAATCTTACCGGTGATAAGATATTGATAGCTAAGTATCAACGCGTTTGAACCGCTAGCATGAATACGCTGACAACCACTCAAAGTCAAGTTACGACCGGAAAGAATAGCGAACCAATGATTCTCCGTCCCGTGGACTTCTCCATCTTGGACGCACTTGTCGACGGGCGGAACGTGGCCGCGAATCTCCACATGACACTTGATGTGTCGCGTCCTTACGTGAACAGTCGGCTCGGACAAATGGCGGACTACGGTCTCGTCCGCCGTATCGGACCCAACGAGAACGCCGGCCTCTACGAGATCACGGAGCGGGGCCGCGCCGCGCTGGAGCTGCGGGACGAGTACGAGGATGCGGACGACTTCGACGCGGTGATAGACGCCTACCTCGACGACGAGGACTGACCGAAGGCTTTTGCCCGATTTTGGACAGCCATAGGGTATGAGTGCGAATCGAGACAACCGACCACTCGGAGATCGGCTCCTCGGCATGGCCGGAGATCTCGACGTGGACCCCGTCGAATCCGTCTGCGAGGTTCGCGAACGGACGTAACGAATCGGCGAGTTCTGGTGTACTTCGCACATCTTGATCACTCCGTGATCACGTCGAGGTGTAGTCCGAGCCGCCGGATCGTCACCTCACACCACGTCGGCTCGACGCCGGCATCCTCGTAGATAGCTTCGTCCTCGTCGGTGACACGGAACCGTTCGCGGCCGTTCCCGCGCCAGAGCGTCAGCCCGACTTCGTCGGACTGATACGCCTCTTCGTCGATGCTGAACCGGATCTCCGGCGCGTCGTCGTCGGTGTCCTGCGGGGACAGGACGCGATCTCTCGTCGACATCGAGCGAACAGAGTGCCGTTTCGGGTTTGAATAGGTGAGAGAAGCCGACTATCTTCCGCATCTCAAGAGCAGAATTACCATACAGCGCCGACTTCGGGGTTCACTTCCGGACAAACGAGGGCCAAATTGCGGGACTTCCGAACACGAATATTGTGTTTGCCCTCATTCCCGGCAGGCTGTTTAGCATCAGATTCATGATGGGCGGCTACAGGGTTTTATTTATGTCAACTGCACTTGGTGAGGAATATCTGGAAAATGTGGAATCATTATCACTCCAATCAATGGTGGAACGGCGAGTCGCTTATTTAAATATTCTAGACTTTGGAACTGTCGTCCTTCATGAGGTCAGGAAAAGCTATTTTGAAGACCTGAATATGACTAAACCACATGATCCTTCGAAAATAACCCAAAACTGGGACACGATCACCAGCGCTATCGAAAGAGTGATCGATGTAGAAGCGCCACCGAAATACGACAAGTTCTGCGGTGTCCTGGGTCAGCGGAGAAATGACATCGTGCATGACGTGACCGAAGGAATTCCCGAGGGCCCTCTCAATGGACTAGTGGAAACAGCGCCGGATTGGCGTGAATGGCTAATCACACAGGGTCAAAAATACTATGAGACAATTGAGGAACTTGGTGCCGAAGAACGGTTGGTAACTCAGCTTCAACAAGATCTTCAGTCTATTTCATCAGCTAATATTCAGTCATATGTGAGTGATGAGGAGGAACTAGCTGATCTTCAATATGAGGCACAGGAATTACAACAAAGACTATCTGACATAGATCCAGATACCGTTACAGTAAACCCTGATTTGGCAGATTTAATACTGAAAATAAACACTCTCGAAAGAGAATTCGAAAGTATCGAATCTAATCAAACAATCCAGCAAGAATTTGGAACTTGGGAGCCAATTAGTGAAAAGATTCGAAAAAATTCGGGAGAAAATGTTGAAGTAGAATTTGAAGAGGGTGGGAGTATGGAACTGGATCTAGGTCAGGTATCACAAGACCATACTAAACCGTTAGACACTAGAGTGACACCCCAAGATGACAGCCAGTTCCCACACCGGCTCAGGAATACTGAGCCTTTCACACCTGTGTATTTAGAAATGATTGACCCCAGAGATGGAGGATCAGAAATAGTTGGCGAAATAAAGTCGGTCACTATACTATGAGTACCTAAAAACGCTAGTCGATTCGGTTGTCACTGGTAGAATACAAACAGAGAGGATATACTGTGTTCATTCTCTGTACGTATCATCCAGTGGGTTTCAATTTCGAGGTTTCTCTGGAGCCGGATTGCCCGCTATTCAGTGGCTCCAATTGAGAGATACCGCGTTCCCCGCCCACTCCCCTGCTTCCGGATACACCCGTAGCGAACGAGGACGTTCAGATACCGGCGACGGTCGCGACCGTTCGCGTCCGGGTACTCCGCCTCGAAGAGGTCTGCCAACTCCCCGGCCCGGATCTCGCCCGCGTCGTCGATCATGTGCTTCAGTAGTCGATGCGGCGTGTCCAGGCGCTCGACGTTGTATCGCCGGATCGACTCCATCGCTGGTTCGCGAACGTCGGCGATCAACGCCGGCGTGACCCGTTCGTCGCGGGTCTTCCCCTCAACGTAGGCCTCCCGGAGGATCGAGATCGCCTCCCGCGCGTTTCCGGCGGCGGTGTCCGCGATCAGTTCCAGCGTCCCGCCCGTGATCCCGGAGAGGTCGCCCGCGTCGACGCGTGCCTGGAGGATGTCAACGAGTTCCGACTGACTGTACCGGCTCAGTTCGATATGCGGGCCGGTGCGGAGCCGCGACGCCGTCGCGGCGTCGAGGCGCGCCGCGAACCGCTCGTACTCGTGGACGACGAATATCGGCGTCACGCCCTCCGCCTCGAAGAGGACGTGCGGGAGGTGCTCGTCCTCGATGTGTTCCGCCTCGTCGAGCGTGAGGACGAGCGGCGCGTCGGCGTCCTCCATCTGCGCGAGGTACGACGATGCGGCGTCCGCCTTCGGCGACGACCGTGTCTTGAGTCCGGCATCGACGAGCGCCTCTTGCAGTATCGCGGCCCGCGAGCGTGTTCGGAGACAGTCGACGTGCGCAGTGTTCACCGCCGTCTCTCGGCGGAGTTCTCCGACGGCAAACTGAGAGACGGCCGTCTTGCCGGCGCCGGTCGGGCCGGAGAGACAGATCGGGTACGCTGGTCGGTCCGAGCGGAGCGGGTCGAGAGCGTTCGCCAACTGGCCGAGCGTGGCGTCCCTGTGGGGCATCCGTTCCGGGACGCGGTCGAGTTCCAGGACCCGCGGGACCGACGCGGTCACTCCGCGTGCCATTGGTGACGGGGGTGGATCCAGTCCCAGTCGTCGAGTTCAACTTCGGCGAAGTACGCGCCGAGTCCGGTGTACCGGATCTCCTCAGGAGTATCCCGGGCGAGATCGTCGACGCCGGTTTCGTCGAAGTTCGCGGCGACGACGTGGTTCCAGAAGTAGTCCCAGTAGAGAGCGACCTCGCACTCGTTGATGAGTCCGAGTAGTTCGTACCGGCCTTCGTCGGCTTCTGTGAGGTGGCGGGTCAGAGTGATCGCTTCGCTCGGGGAGCGTTGTTCGGCGATAGTCCACGCGAGTTCGCCTTGGACGTGCGTGAACGTCCCCCGGTTCTCGGTTGTTCCTGACATCAATTCATTAGCGACACGGTCTGGTATTAGAAGCGAGCCATGGGCAGAGTGAAAGTGAAATGCACCCGGATGCGGGCGGGGGATTAGCGGTGGAAGTGAACCGACTCACAATTGGAATTCTATAGACTTCACCCGCTAAGCTCCAAACGGTAATCAACTCTGGTCGCTGTTCCGTTGAGATCTGCCTACGGGCCTACTGCTTCGGAGTTGCTCAAAAATTCAGAAAGAGAGTTTTCAGACGCACTAAAGTCTCCCAACCAGAAGCGGAAATTCGAGATCTGATTGCCAGACCCATTACGATTGTATTTTTCTACGTCGAGTCTCTGTGAGGGATTCTTTGGTATAGACACGAACGCTGCTAATTCTACATCGTATTGTTGCTTGTAAGTCCAAATCTGATAATGGTCGGAGCTTGATAATTCATCTTTGTACTTAACGTCGATCACGCCGATATTGTTCATTCCGTCAGCTACCAAAATATCTGGTTCTAGAGGTAAACGGCTGTAACTTTGAGAATCATATAGGTCTAATCTATGTGCCTGGCTGACACCGTTGTAAACATCGTAGCCTTTTGGCTTGAGAAGGCGCCGAACAGTTCTACGTATGTAGTCTTCAAATGCACTTTGCATATTAAACATAAAACTCTGGGCCTTGCTATCCACGATTTTATCAACTGTTATCCCGCTCTGGTCAAGGATGAGTAAAGCAGAATCAAGAGGGGGATAATAATATGACCGGGACGGCGGGAGTTCGTTCTCTGCAATTACTTCTCGAATCTGAGCTTTGATCTCGTCTATTTTCGCCGATCTATCGAACTCTGATACGGGACGAAAATAATCCAGTCTATCTGCAATTTCTCTTCGATCAATCCCTATGAGCCTCATATTCATTAGGTATCTGAGTGCAAGCTTCAGGAACATATTTGGAATATTATCAATACTTTGGCTTTTGACGGACTGAGGTATTTTATTGGGTTTCCCCGAGAGAATATTCTTGCTGTATCTGTTCACATTTATTCGTCCCTCTACTCGGCTAGATTCAATGCTTGTTACTATAGATTGCTTAAGTAGACCATCTCGCTTGAGTTTGTCCAGTTGATTTAGAAAATGTTGAACATACAATTCACGCATTCCTATCAGGTTGTCTGTCACTGTCTGATAGGGAACATCTTCGTCGAATGGTGTGTCAAGATCTTGGGCAATTCTGCCGCTTTCGCGAAGGAAATATGTCATGTTCCCCACCTCTGTTTTTGGTCTTATTGGGAGGTATGACCCATCCTTGCACGACAGTATTCCCACGTATGGTCCGGTATTGGCCCTGTATTCCCCAGATGAGCTAAGTTCTAATGTAAGGTAGTCTTGATAGTCGTCAGGTAATATTGACGGGTTGAATTCACTTGACAGCTGATTTCTATCGTCTGAGCAGTTTTCTACTAATGGACGTGAGGCCCCAGGGGGGAATTCTATCTTGTAGCTTTGTAGTCCACTCATCAACTGTCCTCCGACAGCTCCAAATCAGAGGCGAGTTCGAAGAATCCATCTACTGTTTCGAGTTGCTCTTCTCTATATTCTCCAAAATACTGCTTTATTGAAGGCCTTATTTCTCTTCTATAGACTTTCAATAAGTCATCAATGCCTTGCATCCCTCTGAAATACGTAGGCCCGAGTGGATAGTCTCCTTTCTCGTTGACTATGTTGAGTAATCGTGCTAACTCGTCTATCTCTTCTTGTTCCCAGTCGTAATCACTCTGTTCACGCAGAAGCTCTCTTAGTAGATTCGTAGACGGTGGAACTTCTATCTCAGAGAATCGACGTCTGAGTGCAAATTCAATATCTTCAGTTGACTTGTCTAAATTGTTCATGGTACCTATGATAACTAGATTATCTGGAACAACGATAGATCCTCCTGAATACAATGTCTGCAAGTTCACATCCATTTCTGTTATGTCTTCTCGATATTCTATAAGAGAAAACAGTTCTCCAAATACTCTGGATACTTTCGCTCGGTTGATTTCGTCAAGAACTACAAACACATACTTATCATCAGATATTTCCTGAGCTTTCTGGCAAGACTTTATGAAGCCTTTCTGTATCGGTTCGAATCCGACAATTTCTCCTCCCTTAAACGTCGGTTCATATGACTCAACAAAGTCCTCGTACGTGTATGACTCATGGAATTGGAAGAAGAAGGTCTCTTCACCGAGCTTTTCCGCAGTTCGTATTGCAGTGTGGGTTTTTCCAGTTCCGGGCGGTCCAACGAGGATCAGATTTCGTTTCCCGTCCTCGACAACCGCATCATGTAGATCCTCACTCGGGTCAACTGACGGATCAAATGTGTCATACATTGTGTTCCTTGATGAGTAAATTATCGTATCTCTTTTTCGTTCGCTGAATTTGTCCGGTTGTTCGCTCGGTTCAATGTCAACACTGTATCCGCTTTGCTGCTCTTCCAGATGATCCGCCAAGAACCTTGCTAGCTCTTTCTTCTTCTCCCCCATACGGAGGTTCTCTTCAAATAGCCCATCAATATCTGTGTTTGACCGGTCAAAAACCAGATTGAGCTCAATCTGGCTGAGATGGAGATCGTTTGTGAATTCTTCTAGCAGCTCATCGTATGACGGCTTTTTGTCAAAGGACCGATACCGAAAGTACCACGCCATCATATCGATAAGGGGGATTTCCAGCTGCTTTCCTTTTGGAGCGAATCCGTCTTTTCCCCTTCCGAGATAATCGGCGAATTCGTCGGTATAAGAGGCGTAATATTCCCCATCGACCTCCTCTATATTGAGCCATTTCTCCGGGTTAGATGCATTCTGGTTCTGATAGAAATTTCCAATATTATTCTGCCAATAGTTTTTGTCAGCGGATTCTTTTCGAGTTGCACCCACAAATATGTCATAATAGGGAGTATCGTCAGCGTCGATATAGTCTGTTAGATCTTCGACTCTCAGTAGATGATCAAGTAAAGGCTCTCCATTTTCCTCATTAATCAAGACGCGGTCCCCACCAGGTTTCAACCCTCTCATCTTGAGGATGAACCAGAAAGTCACATATGTAGCTGGTCCGTATCTATTAGCACGTACTAGCAGATTCTCGACCGAACTCTTCAGGCGATCCAGGCTGATATGATAGGGAGGGGAGGACCCTTCATGCTCGTTGGACATCCGTCTTCCTGGTTCCTTTCTTTGTGGGGACCTGGTTCTTTCGAACCGATGCTCAAGGATACGGTGAGATGCCTATACTAATTCCGGAGCTATATTGTAGAATAAAAATATGCTTCTATCTCCTCAACTGAAGTCCTTCATCGTAGTCTGATCGATCGTGATCCATTCATCTGGGTCTTCATCTGTTCTCATCTGGCTGATACGGTCCTCCGCGAGTTTCTTGTACTTAGGAACGATTTCTGACCCTATCCAAGAGAAGTTAAATCCGCTGTCCAGTCTTTTGATATTCTCTGCCGCCACAGCAGTCGTTCCTGAACCCATGAAGGGGTCATATACTACTTCTTGGTCGGAATCCCCGGAAGCACTCCTTGCAATGCTCAATAAGATGCATCGAGCTGGTAACTGAACTGGGAAAGGTGCTGCGTGCTTATATTTCCCATCAGCAACAGGCATAGACCAGACGGGCGGACCTCTTCTCAGGTCTTGGTTAGAGGGGCTTCGTTCTAATTCACTTCCCTCTGAGAAGTGGTTCGGGGAATCCCGTTTAGCGACGACTTCGTGCTCTTCTGGATCCAGTATCGATTGCTGAATGCTATCTCGTTCTTCCGCGAGCAAGGCCAATAATTGTTTCAGCCGCTCTTGAAGTTGCTTCTCTGTTTCCGCCGGTAACATCTCTGAGGTGTCCTTTTTGTTCGTCTCTGACAGGACATCCATTATATTGCCCAGCTCGTCGATAATCGCGGCTTCTTGTTCCTTCAACCCGCCTTTAATGTGATCCAGTTCCCATACAGTCCTCAGATCTTTATTTTCGTGTCGAGAACGCCCTCCGAATGATTTTCTCTCTTCCTCTCTCCACCTTTTCTCATTGAATTGGTAAGTACTCGAATTGCTTATTAGTAGCAGATTTTCGTGCCCAGTCGTGGGTCGATCGCTGACTGTTTCAGGGACGACTTTCTCTTTTCTCCAGGTGATTACAGATCGGGCATAAAACCCACACCGCTGCAATCCCTGTGCGATTCGAAATGGGATCAGCGTGAGGTCTTTATCTTTTAGGTATTCATGTCCGTATGAATCACGCTTCGCATCCAGATTCGCCCAAGAGCGCTCTTCGTTGTTAACGACCGCTTTTTTCCGATCCATCGAAGTTTCCCTGATTTCTGTTCTGGTGTTATAAACATCTCCTACATTCCACCAGATAGTTGCTGAATCAGTAAGAATTGGTCTGAGTCGGAGGAAAAGCTCAAGAGTGTGTCGAATGTAATCTTCTGGTGTTTGTTCCCCACCAAACGGTACCTCCGTTCCGTCTGACCACTGAACCTCAAACTCCTCTGAATAAACTCTCATTCCCCAGTAGGGGGGAGATGTAATCACAGATTGGATGGAGTTCAACGGGATCTGTGAGAAATGATCGAAAACGGAACCAAGGAAAATCTGGTTGGTCTCAAATTCGTCTGAAGACCATCTGCTTTGATTCGGTGGGTCGGCCGGATCTTCAAGATATTCGACCAAGTCGATTAGGCCCGTTTGACCCTCCTCCGTGGTGAAGTGCTTGTCTGTGAGAACAGAAGGTGAAGGTCGGGACCGTGCATATACTTTCGCTAATGTCTCGAAGGAGGTCGTCTTTCCGATAGTCCCACCGAGCCCCTCTCGAACGATCTTTCTGAAGTGAGCGCTCCGCATTCCAACAATATTAGCAGCGATATCGGTGCTGAGATTCTGATCAGGAGCGCCAGCAATGATTTCATCAGCACTTGCAGGAATATCTGAGCGTGGTTTGATATTTCGAGAGTCGTCCTTTTCAGCCATGTATTAGTTATCTCCTCGAATGGGAGAGTCAGTGGTGTCGTTTTCGGTTTGCCCCAGCTGGTTTTCGGCATCTGGCCGACAGTTGAGGTCCCGTAGTTCCGCGGTGAGTCTCGGCAACTCTTCCGCGATTTGTTTTATCGCCTCCGTTAGTTCTATTTTCCATCTCTCAGTCATTTTTCTCTCCCAAGTGAGCCTGGCTACTCGCTGCCTCGCATTAACTCTTACCACAATGTGGTATCTTAGTAGGTAGTTCCTTTGATGTCGATGAACGAAAAAGGATTGATGGCCAGCGCCGACTTGCAGAAAAAAATTCTTGAAACTCTTGAGCAAGGAGGAGAAATGAAACTATCAGAAGTAGTAGATAAAATCGACGGCGATAATTCCGAATTACGCGATGCGATGTCAGAACTTGCCACCAAATATCTCGTTGACATCGATAATTCGGGTAGAAACAAGACGGTTAGAAGTAGATCACCGGTCCCTATAAGCAAATTAGCGTTCCGAGGCGATCTAAGTCCGACACAGGCGATTATCCGATATCTCTATGAGGAGGGAGGATATGGTCAAACCGAAATCGCTCGAATGATCGGGTACTCTCCCGGTAACGTCCAAACTAATATTAAGAGAATAGAGAAAAAGATTGGGCGAGAGTTGAGACAAGAGGACTCTACTGCTACAGACTAAGAACTGGTTTAAAATCTGAGGCTGCTCTTATGCAAGCGGCTCAGTTTTAGTGTACTTTTCCTATCGCAGCCAATTACTCAGAACGGCTCAACCAGAGGGTCCGACATCAACTGCATCACGGGGTCGCACGCCAATGTCACGGGAATCTTCGATGTATGCACGTAGATTGTATGCACACTTGCGGTGAGCGTGGATACCGGCCTGACCATTCTCACCTGAGATCAATACTGTAGTACCTGCCCAGACTGGGCGTAAAGACTAGACATTAAGACAGCGTAGCGGTGGGCATGACCGTCGCTTGTTACACCCGCGTTTCCACCGCGAAGCAGAACCTCGATCGCCAACTCACCTCAACCCAGCAGTACGCAGAGGACACCCTCGGCGCCTCGCTCGCCGACATCGAGGTGTACCGCGACAAGTCGAGCGGCACCAACACCGCCCGCGACGCCTACCAGCGGCTCATGTCCGACGCCGAAGCCGGCGAGATCGACGCCGTCATCGCCCACGAGGTGTCGCGCGTCGCCCGCTCGATCTCTGACCTCGAACGCACCGCCGATCGACTCCGCGAGGCCGGCGTCGAGCTGCACATCGTCTCCGAGTCGCTCGTGATGAAACCGGACGAGGAAGACCCCTATCAACGCGCGCTCTTTCAGATGCTCGGAGTGTTCGGCGAGCTGGAGGCGCGGATCAAGCGTCAGAACATCCGCGAGGGGATCGCCGCGCGCCAGGACTCCGACGAGTATCGACACGGACCGGCGCCGCTCGGGTTCGAGAAGGACGACGGTCGGCTCATCGAGGGCGCCGACTACCACCGCGTCGTTACTGTACTGGAGCAGGTCGCGACCGACGAGATGAGTCAGCGTGCAGCAGCCCAGGAACTTGACGCTGGGAGGAAGACAATCAGGCGAGCAATTACTCAGCGTGCAGATCTGTACGGTCTTTGACTGCCGAATTTTTATCAGAAAGTGTACGATAGGGTTTCCAGAGAAATATCAACAATAATTACAGCGTAGATGATACGACTTACTTGATGAATAAGGAAGACTTCACCGAACTGCTAACTGAAGTAGGAGCTGATGAGCAGGATTGGATTGATTTCAAAGAGGACTATTTCGTTGGTGGCGTCCTCTATCAGAAAGCCGAATTCATCAAGGATATCGCCTCTATTGCAAACACGGTCCACACAAGGTCTCCCCGATACATTCTGGTAGGTGTAACCGACGGGGGTGACCTCATTGGTATCACAGAAAGCAAGGTAGGTGACGAAGGTGATAGTAGAAAGCACTTGTTCGACATGGACGAATCAAACTTACAAGAGACAGTAACCAGCCATCTCTCGCCTAGTCCTGACTTCTCGATTCATACATTCGAGAATGATGGGAAAAGGTTCGCTGCCATTCAAATATCACAGGTAGCTGAGCCTCCCGCGGTAGTCAGCAAGGAAATCCAAGAAGATAGCACGACACATCTGAGAAACGGAGAGATCTATCTTAGATCTGGCTCGGGGAAAAAATCGCAAACAGGGAAGACGTTGAGGAGATGCTACAATATCGAATTGAGAAGTATCGAGAAGACATTCTCGATTCCGTTCATAAAGCCGTGGAGTTAGGCCCTGAGGTCATTGATGCTATGAAGAAGCAGGTTGCGACCGGTGGAGTTCCCGTTGCAGAAGATCCTGATTCGGGGGTAGCAGTGGAGCAGAAGTTCACTAGAACCGCACCTACGACAGGCGATGAAGAATTAAATAGCGAGATAAGTCTATGGCGTCAAAGGCCGTCATACCGTATCGCTCGACACCCTCTGTGGAGTTATTATAATCGGTCTTCTGAATTGAATATTGACGATGAGGCTGCAGAGTTTCTAGTGGCATCGTCTATTGAGTACGGCCTTACAGGATCATACTGGATTGAACTTGCAGAATACCCAAGTATCTTAGAAACACTCTCAAATATCGGCCGTAAAGCCAGTAATTCCAAGACAGCCTGTGAGCTGTTATTTATGAGGGGAGATAGAGATGAATATGAACAGTTCATTGAGAGTACTTCACTGAGTGGATTTGGGACATCTGGTAAGATTGAGACGATGCAATCGAAGATCTCTAACTCAGCCGTGAACAGAGCTGATTTCCTGATGAACGAACGGAAGCATCGTGTAGCTTTTGATGACACGTCTGTCAGTATTGACTTAGGGACTGCATCGAAAGCGGAGATACTGGATAAGATTCCGCAAGTCGCCTCAGCGTTGAAATCGGCACAACAGTACGTTGATGAAGAAGGTACGAGAGTACATAAGAGAGACAAGTTCAAACATACTCTTTATGATATGGAGATAGCTTTGTTGAGGGAAGTTTTCTCAGAGTAGAAATATTTAGCTTGGAAATAGAATGACATCGTGTTCCGATGAGCCTATCTTGATATCCAATTATATGAGATCTTGTGGTTTTTGAAATCTGCTAGACTATCTCATGGATTTGAATACGGTCAGACCTACACCCAAGGTTCCCGTGATTCCCACTAGTATCATTGCCCCAACCGAGCAGCCAATGAACGCTTGAAGCGAACCTAAGCTGGGCTCAGACGCCAAGATTCCTAAGGCAGCGGGGCATTTACCAAGGAGCGGCGCCGCCGCTTCGTTCCGTGCACTCGACAGTGGCATCCCGATCGTGATTGCGGCGAACACAGCACACCCCAGTGCAAGGAGTGTTTTGGGACTCAGGGAACCCAGCGAGGGCATACTGGCACCCACCTGATTGACAGGTAAGTACTTTGTCCACATACTGACAGCGGTCCTCTCAGACCTCAATTGCAGCCAAGAATTCCTCCAGCGATAGCTCCGGCGGCAGAGACACCATCGCGCCGGTGGGCACGTGCACCACCGCCGTCACCTCGGTCTTGTGCCCGACCCCAGCGGCCCGCGCCCACGGCTGGGGCCACACGGCTCGCACTCTTCTAGTCCTACACGCTCACGTGTTGTTCGTACCAGGTCATGAGTCTCATACTCCCGACCCTACGCGCCAATGTCACGAAGAACTTCGATATGCACACATTCTATTCGTATGCCGAAAGTCGGCTGTCCGAATACCCCGACAGGGACCGCCGGATCCGCTCACGGTCCCACCCGAGCGGTGACAACACACTTTCGGCGGCCCGGATCGCTTGCTTGCGATACCAGCCGGTATCGTAGGACCGCAACTCCTCGTGACTTAACCGGACCCGCCCCAGCCCGTGGGCGGCGTCGTCGAACACCAGATACTCGACGCGCTGTCCCGGCGCTAACGCACAGTTCTTCCACTTCGCGCGCTTGAGCGCGGCGACCGTCACCGTCTCGTGACGGTACTGTTCGGCCCGCTTCGACACGCGCTGTGTGATGAGAAGGTCCGTCGGCGGGAGCTCCTCGCGCTCCAGTCGACCGAGCGCCGACGCGAGTTTCGACACGACCGCCTCCACGTCGTGGGTCCGGTCGAGGGTCCGAATCAGCGTCGACTGGAGCTGCGCGATCCATGCCGGGGTGTCGTCCTGTCGCGACTCGATCCCGCGTGTCTTCACCGCGTCTCCGAGCCCGTCGTCGGGATACTCGACGCCCCGTCGCCGGCCGAAGTACCGTGTCAGTGCCCCGCCGTCGCCGCCGCGACGTGGACAGAACGCGACCCAGTCGAACGCACCCTCATACTCCAACTCGATCTGTGTCTCCCCGGACACCTCCGCGGCGATGTCGTCGAGCGACCGTCTGTCGCTCTCGGCGACCTCGGGTGCGGGCGTCACCCAGATCGAATCAACGATCCCGTGAAGCACACGCCAGCCACCTTCTTCGAGTGCGGCTTTCGCATCCAGTAGGATCTCGCGAGCGAAGGCGTTGATCGACTCGTGGCACTCGATACGCCCGAACTTGGCGTTCGAGAACCCCTGATATCCGAAGCAAGACACGAGAATCCACTTGATCGCGGAGGAACGGGCCTCCAGCGTCGCCCGTTCATCGGGATCGTTCGTCTCGCGGATCCGCCGTTTGATATCGCTCCGCCCGTCGATGAGTGGCCCGAGAACGTCCGGGAGATAGCCGTCTCGCTCGCAGATGGAGTAGCCGATCTTCGGGACCGCATCGTTGTCACAACAGCCACAACGGACCGTCTCCGGCGAGATGTTGTACTCGCGGATGATGTTCGGGTACATCGACGCGAAGTCGAGTTCGTGGACGTCCTCGTGAACGCCGACCTCCGGCGCGAGCGTCGTTCCGCCTCGATCAGCGGTGTCCAGCGTCGAGGCGGAACGGAAGAACTCGGGACGCCATGCCCGCCAGGGGACGAGGACGCCCCGAGACCGCGCCTCGCGGATTTGCATGGCCGTCAGCACGCGCCCAATCGACGCCCACCCGAGTTCCTGCAACGGTAAGCCCGCACGCTCAACCAAGTCTAGACACCCGTCAAGCCCTGATTCGCCGTAGAAGAACGTGTTTGCACGGTCCAGAATGACCCGTCCGGGAACGGAGTACCGTGCCGGGGAGTGACCGACCTTCCCGTAGCTCGTGTACGTCGACTCCGAGGCCAACTGTGTGTATCCGAATTCACGCCCGAGTGAATACGGCTCCAGCCCGTATTCCGCGGCCGCCTCGAACAGCAACGGAACCACGCGGGCCGTATCGACGATTAGAACATCGGGATCGACAGATGAAACGCGCTGTTCGACGGCCTCCACGACCTCTCGTGGGGAAGACCCGACTTGTTCTCCGTTGACCCGGAGCTGACTCAGCGCCGAGTGATCCGACTCGTGAGCCGGGAACTGGATACGGAGAGTGCGGAGGTCCCGAATCGAGGTATCGGGGGCCGCCTCGGTATCGGTTTCGAGGGTGTAGCGTAATTGCCGCGTGAGATCGACGTTGTAGCAGGTATAGGCGTCGGGATCTCCGAATTGGTGGATCCGGCGCGCGACCGATCGGATGTCCTCGATCCGTCGACAATCAACACGGAGGACCGGCCGCGCGCTCGACCGGAACGTCTGCCGCCACACGTCGATCGTCAGATCCGCGACCGCGTCTTGTCCGTCGAGGAACGACCGGAGGTCACGAAGTGATTCAGGGATAGCGCCGCGTCTCGCCAGCTTCGGCTCCGGGTTCGGGCCGCCGTCCCGGCCGTATAGCTCGGAGACTGGGGATCCGACGAACAGAGTAGGCCGGTAGTCGTCGACGACTGTCCGCTCCACTCCGTCCGCTGTAAGTCGCCATTCGGTAACGGAATCGTTGTCGTAGTCTATCGCGAGTACCATCTGGGGCTATTCGTCGTCGGTGGCGGCCACCTCGGAGGATCGGTCCGCCGTTGACTCCTCGTCCGAAACCTCCGCCTCCAGTTCCGAGACGCGGCGTTCGAGTTCGTCGATCCGGTCCTCCTGTTCGATGTCGATACTCACGAGCACGGGAGCGAGTCGGTCGGGATGGTTGAGATTCCCCGCCGCGTCGGCGTGCTCTCTGGCGTAGGTCCAGAGCCGATCGAATAGCGGTTGGTGTCGTCGACGGAGCGCACGCCGGAAGTCGCCCCACTCGTCTTCCATCCGCGAGAGAATATCGCGGAACGTCGGGTTCGTCCGGCCCACAGTCACCATCCCTCCGGGGTCACGGGTGTGGATGGGCTCGGGACGTTACCTGGTGTGTCCGCCGCGGGACCGTCCTCGTCGACCAGAGCGCCGGCAGCACGGGCACGGTGTTGGAGGATTTCCTGCCAGAACGCGAGCGTGGTTTGCATCCAGCCGTCACCGAGGTGGTAGACCAACGTCTCGTCTTCACCCTCCTCGTCGGTGAACCGCGGTCCGAATTTCGTTGCCTCACAGGTCAGTGTCTCGCGAGCGGCGGCCACGAGCGGCTCGCTCAATTCGTCCTCACGTGACCGGGTGAGGACTACGGGGACCTCGCGTTCCCGAGCGATAGCAGCGAGCGTCGCGAGTCGGCGAACGAGGAGATCCCGCGCTTGTTCGCGAGGGATATCGTCGTCTCGATAAAGTCGGTCCATGCCCGGCACAACGACAAGGGCTGGCGGCTCCCTATCGAGGGCACTATTCGAGACGATCCGCGGGAGTCGATCCAGTAGAGAAGCGTGCTGATAGGCGGTGAACCCCCGCCCGACCGTAATCCGGTCGAGGTATCTCGAATGGGGAGCGAGCCGGTGAAGCGTTCGGGTTCGAGCGTGTCCGCCGGCGTCAACCCAAAACGCCCGACCGGACTCCCCGAGCAAATGATCGAGGACGACCGCACACAGCGGTTCGACGCCAAGGGACGAGTCGATATCGAGTAGCGTTACTCCCGGCTGGAGTGACGGTAGCTCGACCCCACCGTTCGACCAGTCGCGTTGCATACTTCATGGGTAGACTACTGGACAATAGTCGCGAGCCGTCCATGCTCAGTGGAAGTAAAACACGGCCAAATGACGGTGCTGATTGAGGGATCAAAAGCAGTGCTGTCCTGCGATCATCTCAGCAACCCCCGTTTATCCCATCAATGATGATTCCGATGTGTAAGTGAACGCTCCGGTTCTGTTGAAACCTCAAAAACTGATAGGATCGGCATGCGGGATACAGAGAATCTATTCAGCAGATGGCTACCAGGTTAGTGGATAGCCGGATCGCCCGAGCATAACCTCAGCAAGTAGCCGGCATCCCTGACGAAGCTCTTGGTCGCGGGCCTTTATTTTCGTGTCCGTGGGTTGTTCACCGACAAATCGGCGTTTCTCGGGAACTGTAACCGTCCGATTGTCCGGAAGGACTGCTAGCCAAGTAACGGGGACGTGATACTCATATTCGTGACCGTCGTTCGGGTAAATCCTTGCATCTCCTTCAGTTGGAACCCCGTCGTATGGTGCGCGAGCGATCCCGAAGGCTTTGAATCCTCCTGGATAATTCACTTCCCCCTTGCTAACATAAGAGAAAACCCCATCACCTGGGTTGATGTTATTCAGCTTCTTTTCAAATTTCTCGGGGCCGTATGTTACGACTTTCCCTGCTTGATAGATTTTCGCACCGTCGTCATTGAGATGTTGAGCATTTGTATTGACGATGTGGAAATCCATCTCAGACCCGTTGTTAACCAATCTATCGATCTGTACGCCCATCGCCCCTTCTCCCTCTTTGAGGTTCATCTTAGTTTTTGGACTGATGGTGGTCGTTATTCGTTCTCGTTCCTGTTCTTCGTCTTTGGTCATAGGTAATCTTGGAACCCGTCTCATGAGTATAGTAGCCTCCCAAATAAGTCTTGGGTGGCCATAGTACGTATGAGACCGCGTCAAGATTTTTGTGGGTCATTGGATCTGCATAACCGATTCGCGTCCTCTATTCAGCACGGCGGCTAGGATCTATCTCCTGCGAAGGCCTTCAACAAGCCTAACGGCCTATAGTCCTGTGGTGAGGGATCAATAAGTGAACCCACGGGGTCGCACGCCAATGTCACGGGAATCCGCGATATATGCACGCCCAGTGTATGCCCACAAGAAGTACATGACCGGTGTTGAACTACTCGAAGTCGTTGAGGGAGGACTGCGTGTCGTTCGGCAAATTTATTTCGTCGACTGAGCGCGTTGGCCGGTCGTCATGCCCGACCGAATCAGATACGTTCTGCCTTTGCGCACTTATCCACTCGTCAAGCGATTCCTCTTTTGGGATTGTAGTCGGGTCGATCGGTATTCCACCCTCTTTGATTAAGGCCTCATTTCCCGGGGGTGTGTCGTCATCCTTGCAGACGAGGAGTGGCGACCATCCGTGCTTGAGATTCTCGATTGAACCCTCCCACGTCCCCCCAGTTTCGTCTCCGGACCGCACGACGACTGTATACTTCCCGAAGCCATGAATCAGCTTGTTCCGTCCCATCGCCGCCCCAACGTTCCATGATGCACGCGGATGGTAGTGCGAGGCGAGTGTCATCTGGCCTTCCATCACCGCATCTCGGATGGTCCCATCTTGGAGGCAGTGATGAATCCCCTCCGCGGGAAACTCAATTACAGGGCCACCGTACTCCAATCCTGTCTTTTCGGACGTTTCGTCGATTCCCTTCGCACCACCCGAGACAATCCCAAATCCATCGTCGCTCACCTTCTCGACCAGTCGGCGAGTGTGGCCTCGATCGGTCTCGTCTGCGTCCCGGGACCCGACGAATCCGACCGCAGTAGTCGAGAGGTGTTCTTCCTCGCCAGCCACGTAGAGGAATGGTGGTACCTTTCGACCGAGGTTTTCAGCAAGCCGAGATGGATACGATGGCTCGTAGACAGTCGTAACCCAAATGCCCCGATTGTTGAGATCTTCAAGTGACATCGCTAAACGCGTCGATCGACCGAGTCGCTGTGTCACCCACTCTCGATTGGCTTGATTCGTCCAGATGTCCGTGGGCCACTCGTCTGGTTCCAGTTCTAGCAGTGAACCGGGCGAGTCGAGGGAGGAGTCGGCGACGTTGGTGGCGAAATCCTGCCAGCCAGCCGGCCCGAGGCCGCTATCCGAGCCCTCGCCATCTGGTTCCCCTCCGAGGTGGGAGGCAAGGAGGAGGACCACATGGCTATCACGGGAGAGGTCGGGTTGCTCCATTTGGACTTACCCGCCTCGGCGCTTGGCTAAGGCGAAGGGATATACCGGCCCACTTCCGGCCAAGCGAAGCTCCTTTGCTGTCTCTGTCAACGTCCACTTGGATGCAACTACGTCGTCGACGAGAAGGACTGCATCGCCGCGGACTTCGTCGGTTGTATTGAACGCCCCCTCGACGTTCCAGCACTTCTGGTACGAGTTTTCCATGTCCTTCTGAGGACGCGTGTTCTCCACCTTCTTGATGCGATCGATAAATGGAATGTCCAACTTCTCTGCCAGCCGGCTGGCGAAGTCGGTGACCACTCCTTCGGTCGATGTCGAGGGCACAGCTGCAATCCACTTCGGCTCCGGGGATGGATTCCATTCCTCACGGATGAACGCGGCGGCTGCCTCGACGAGATCGTCGCCGAAGCGGCCCTGTTCGTACTTGCCTTCCCGAACGTCCGTTCCCCAGCCGGGGTCGTCCCAGACACACAGTGCCCGACCAGCCTCCATGCGTACCCTCTCAGGGATTCGTTCGCGACCGCCACCTTGTTTGTGCCGCTGCTTTCGGGGCTCGATCACGTTCCATCCCTCGCTTTGGTAGTGCTCAATTGCCTCCTGAATCAACTCCTCGTTCTGAACGGCGGATGGGAGGAAGTTGCCGGCGCAGTTCGCACAGTGCCCGCAGGGCTCTTCCAGGTCCCCGTCGAGTTCGTCATCAACGAACTGGGTGAGGCACTCATCCGTTCTGACAAACTCTTTAATTCGTTCGAGCTCTTCCCAACGCCGTTCTGTAACCTGCTCGAACCGCTCGTAGTCGTACTGCCACGAGTTTGCAGTTCTCACATAGCCCTCATCCTCCCTGCTGATGGCTCCCTCCACCTGGAGGATATCGAGGCACTTGTTCATCCGCCTCCAGCTGATGTCCGTCCGTCTCAGGATCGCGCGGCGATAAACTGGCCCGTCGCTCGTCCCGATTGTCGAGAGCACGCTCTCGAAATCCTCGGGCTCCGGAAATGCGCTCTCGATGAAGTACTCGGCGATGTCGTCGTCTTCTTCGCCAGAAAGGAGGATGGCGTACGCCTCGTCGATGTCTCGCCCGGCACGTCCGATTTCTTGATAGTATCGGATGAGGTTAGGTGGACGCTGGAAGTGGATGACGAAGCCGAGATCAGGTTTGTCGAATCCCATTCCGAGCGCGTTGGTCGCGACCAGAGCGTCGACTTCGTTGTCCAGGAGCTTCTGTTCGCGCTCTCGGCGGACTTCGTTGTCGAGCCGCCCGTGATACGGGAGGACGTCGAGGCCCTGGTCGGTTAACCAGTCGGCGACTTGTTCGACCTCATTGGTGGTGAGACAGTAGATGATGCCGGAGACTGGGGTTTCGGTCACGTTTTCGGCTAGCCACGCCAGGCGCCTTTCCCGGGAGCCCAGGTTGATTGTCTGGATTTTGAGTGAGTCGCGGACAAGCGTGCCGCGAATCGGGTTTAGGTCTGGGAGTTGTGTGGTAACGTCCTCGACCACCCGGTCGTTCGCCGTCGCGGTCGTTGCAGCGACCGGGATATTCTCCGGCAACCGTTTGATGATGCGCTTGATACGCCGATAGTCAGGGCGGAAGTCGTGGCCCCAGTCGGAGATACAGTGGGCCTCGTCGATGACGAGCATCCCGAATCCCTGCTCCATCTCGTTGAGGACATCCTGCCGGAATTCCGGATTCGCGAGTCGTTCAGGTGATATAAGCAGCAAATCGCAGTTCCCCTCGATCACCGCCCTTTTGGCCTCGTCCCATTCCCCTTCATTGTTGGAGTTGATGGTGATTGCGTTGAGGTTCAGGTGCTGTTCGGCATTCGAGATTTGATTTCGCATCAGCGATAGGAGTGGACTGATGATGAGGGTCGGCCCTGAACCTTGGTCTCGGAGCAACCGTGTCGCAATAAAGTAAACGGTGCTCTTCCCCCACCCCGTTCGCTGGACGATAAATAGGCGTTCCTTCTGGTTAACCAGTCTGCTGATGGCCTCCCGTTGCTGTGGCCGGAACTCGGCCTCGGGGCCGATGCTCTCTTCAAGGAGTTTCTGCGCCTGATCCCTTGTAACGCGTGGTGACGTTTCGAAGGACGTACCTCCCGGATTCGAGTCGGACTGTCGAGATGCGTCCTTAGCTTCGGTATTGCGGTGGCTGTGCTGTTGGATATGGGATTCGGACTCGAACGTTTCGCCGCATTCCTCGCAGATGAACTCCGTCCCGACGCCTTCCTCGCTCGACTGTTCCTCAGAGGAGCGCCCCCGCATGTCGGCCTTCGCGTTGCGTGCGGTTGCTCTGACCTCTTGGGCCCGCTGTTTATCGAAGTAACTTACGTTAATGAGCTCGCTGAGAGAGGCGCTCGCGACGGCGTCGAGATCACGAAAGCCGGCGTTGTACAGCAGAAAAAGAAATCTTAGCGAGTGTCCGTTGAGGTGCAGGATGGATTCCTCATTAGCCTTGCAGAACACCTCCCGGAGGGCGGTTCTTTTAGTCTCGAACGACCCTCCCCGATAAGCGATCTCGGCGAACGCTTCGGCGACTGCTTCTCTCGGCACACCGCAGTCGGTCGCTATCTGGTTCTGAATCGTGTCATCATCACCCCGTAACTCCCTAGCTCCCTGCCTGACACAGCGTGCGATATCCGGGTTTATCGCCGGGACATTGGCCAGTTCATTTGTTTCTGCATCGCCAATGTCGGAAATGGTCGCAAATCCCGCCTCTTGGAGACGCTTCGAACGAGTTGCTCCGACAGCGGGGATATCAGTCAGTGGTGATTGAGGCTCCGACATTCCAGTAGTCAAAAACCATCTTCCGGTTACATTATTGTTTTCAAATATAATTCATCTGAGGAATCTGTGGAGGCACTCATACCCATTTCTACAAATATGAGGGAGGAAAAGTGAGTGGTAAGACCGCTAGTGGCTTTGATGAGTGGTCTTGCTCCGTATCCACGGGGTCGCGCGCCAATGTCACGGGGATCCGCGATGTATGCACACCCAGCGTATGCACACCCCAGGCGAGCGGGGGTCCTCGTGCATACATCCGGACGGTCCCTCGCGTCGAGTCCGCAGCTCCGAGCGGCCGCGCGGCCGGGGGTATATAATGCGGGACCCCTCCGGTGACTCCAGATCGACGCGATCCGGACTCCGCTCATACATGCGATTATAAAGGGGGGAGGTCAGCCGCCGGATATGGGGACTGAACGAACGACCCTGCGGCTGTCGGACGAACGGAAACGACTACTGGACCAAGCGGCCGGGATCGTCGCGGCCGGCGACGGCGACGATCCTCCGCGGTCCGACGTGATCGACGCGGCGCTTACCCACCTCGTCCAGTCGGCGCGGAACGTCGAGGACGCGAGGGAGGAATACAACCCGCGGACGATCCAAGATATCGCGAATACCGACGTTCTCGGGTTGTACTATCGGACGAGTATCGAGAGTCGGTGGCGGTAGTCAAAACGTCTCGACAGGTGAATTTATACTGAAATAAATAGTTGCAAACGCCAAAGAATGGCGACGGTAGACTCTCCAAATGGGTATACCGAGTATAAAAAATACAATCTCCCAAAGTGGGCCACCTTTGTTGCAAGACTGGTGTTACTGGCAGTTGCTGTTGGTCTGGTCTTCTCAGAGTCGATTATTCTTATTCCAAATGATCTAAAGCTGTATGTTCTGAGCTTTGGAATCGGGCTTGTCTCCTTTATATTCATTCATGAATCTCTACACTATGTCACCGCTTCCGCGCTCGGATACGACCCCGTCTATGTGTGGCCAACTATGGTTTATGTGCCTGAAGAAAGCCTACCAGTAAAGCATATACTCCCGATGTTGCTTGCGCCTCAACTCTTATCTCTGGCTTCTCTGTTGCTCCTTTTGAGTGGTGTGAACCTGACTTTGGAGCTGATCCTTGGTTGGGGATTGTTCCAGAATATCATCGGGTCTTACTCCGATGTCTTATCGAGTATCCGTCGACTCACATGGCCGACCGGAACCAGAGTGATTGTGAGTGAGGACTATTCTACCCATGTTGCATTCCCGAAAGGCACAACGTAGACTTTCGACCTCCCCGTTTGGTCAATCCGCCCGTGACGCTTCCGCCCCGCCCGTCGTGTTCTCCAGATAGAGCTGTCCGGCGACCCGCCGAATCGGTGCGCACTCGTGTAGTTCCGGAACGTGTCCGTTCTCGGGGACGCGGACGAGGTAGGTTCGTTCTCCCAACCGCTCGGTGAACGCGGTAGTGTTCTCGGGGAGTTCTCCGTCCTCGTCGAGGATCCCGTCCCGCTCCAGAAAGTCCGACCGCTCCAGCACGATCCCGACGGAGTCGGTCCCGATCTTCCGTAGCCGTCTGTGGGGCATATCCGGGCGCTACCCTCGGGGTTTGATAAAACCCCGTCCGAGAGGTGGGTACCCCGGGGGGAACCCCTGAGGGGAACCCGCTGTTCAAGTTAGGGTATTTGTGAGGGGGAGGGTTCGGCGGCCGTATCGGCCCGTGGTCGGCCGACGAGGTACCTATGAAGGCCAAAGGTGGGGCTGACGCCCCTACAACGGACGTGGAGCACAGTAGCGAACCGACGACGCGGCGGGCGTCCTGGTAGAACTCACACTCACAACATGGCATACCAAGAATTTGACGCGGAGGACATCGGGGCGCTGGTGCTCGCGATCTTCTCGGCCGCGGTGATGACCGGGATCGCGACAGTGTCGGCGTTCGGCGTGTCGATGTCTGATACGTTCACAGTCGCAGGTATTGAGAGTTCAATCGCGTGGCTGGTGACGGTCGGGACGTTCGCGGCGGTCGTGATCACAAACGACCACACAGACCTGTTGAGCGCAGACGGGCTCGACCGGATGAAGGAGGACATGGACGACGTGTACGCCTACGCCGTGCTTGGCTCGGCGGCGCTGCTCGTCGGCTGGGTGCTGTTCCCTGACGTTGCCTCGTTCTTCCAGAGTACGGACCTGTGGGGCGTGCTCTACATCCTCGGCGTGGCGGTCGCACAGATCGGACTGGGGTGGGTGCGCTGATGGCCGACCTTCGCAACCCCTACGAGTCGGACGAGTCCGCGGTCAAGGTCACAGTGTGGCTGCTGGCGGGGCTCGGCGCACTCAACTGGGGCCTGATGGAAGCGGCCGACCTGAACCTCGTTACGGAACTACTCGGTTCCGGGTCGGCGGGGCTGGTCTACATCGTGATCGGCGCCGCGGGCGCGCTGTCGCTAGCGGGAAACATCGGGCTCGACGTGCTCGGAGGTAATGACGCATGAAGCGCGGGCTCGCGCTGCTGGCGGCCGTGCTCGTCGCGGCGGCCGGCCTGATCGGAGCGACCGGCGGCGCGGTCGCCGCCGATGTTGAGCTCACAAACGAAACGGTCGCCGTCGATGGCGATACACGGAGTGTGTACGCGGACCTGAACGCGACTAGCGACGTGAACACATCGGCGAACTTCACGGTGGAGTTCGTCGGGATCGACGCGGACGGCAACGAAACGGGAACGCTGGACACTAGGAACGTGACGGTGGACTCGGGGAACACGTCGCTGGTGGAGTACACGGACGTGAACGCCTCGGCGTACTCTCAGGTCAAGGTCATGGTCCACGTGGACAACACGACCGCATCGACGGCGAACGTCTCGGCAGAGGTCGGGACGATCCAGATGGTCGCCGGCTCGGGCGGCGGGGGCGGGATCGGCTCGTCGCTCGGCTCGATCGGAACGGGCGGGCTCGTCGCGATCGTGCTCGTCGGGGGCTACGTGCTGCTCGGTCGGGAGGGAGACGAGTAAGCCGATGATCTGGAATCGGTTGCTGCTCACATACTCGGCCGTCGCATCGCTCGCGGCGGCCGGGTTCCTGACACTCCGGGGCGAGTGGATCGCTCCGACCGTCCTCTCTATCGCAGCGCTGGTCATAGTCATGGCTCGCGTCGGGCTCGACGCTGATCTGCGCGGGCTCGTCGCCTCGATCACGCCGAGGCGCGAGCGGGTTGGCGGCGTGCTTGTCGTGGGGCTGCTCGTGATGGCGGCGATCGGGGCGCCGTTCGCCGGGTCGCCGGTTGCACCGGCGTCCGCGACGCACGACTGCTCGGAGACACAGCGGCTCGCGACGTTCTCCTTTGGCCTCGGCGGCTACGCCACCGATCAGTTCCTGTTCGATGGCAAGTGTACCGACTCGCACCGCGCGCAGGCGATTGAGGACATGCAAGATTCGGATGCTAATCAAACGCATCTCGACATCTACAACTCCGGATTACAGCAAAAAGCGGAGACTGAGACTCGATCCGCTGTGTACGACAACTACCTCAACGACACCGAATCCGCCGCGTGGATGCAGGCAGAAATGGCGATCGCTCAAGCGTATGAAAACGGCTCTTCGAAGGCGCTAGCGAAGTCCAAAGCGCAACAGGCAATTCAGGAGTACTACGTTGTCAAGCAGATCAATCTCATCGAGTCCTACAATGCGTCTGCGAAGTCGGCTGATGTGATGCTCGGCGTCGCTCAGAACGAATCTGCGTTGACTGCCGAAAACGTCCTCGACGCTAACGCCGGTGCGGCCTACACGAATGCGAATTCGGCTAATTCGTACTTCATCGGCACCGTCGATACGTCTGTCACACTTGCCAACGGCACCGCTCACGGTGTGAAAGCGTACAGGTTCAAAGAGAAGGAATCTCTGAACGGCAGAACGAGGACCGACTCTGTAACTGTCAATCAGGTTTCCGCGCAGGGCGAGACTCAAGAGGGGAGTTACTACCACGGACAGAATGTGACTTACCTCCGGATCAAACCGCCGAATTCTGATTACGATCAGGTGACATACATCCGCTTCGCCGATTACGCAAATCGGTGGGATCGGATTGAATCTCAAAACTCCGCCCTGCAGAGCGAGGTGGATGTTTTCGTTGAAAACACGTGGCAAGCGTACGAGTCGGGACAGATCGACGCGGCTGACGTGCTGAGTCGGAACACACAGATGTTCCGCTACGGGCAGTCGGCTGTCGACGGGACGAACTCCACCTACGACGTGGTGGCTGCGCTCTCATCCATGGGACTCGATTCTCCGGAACTCAACGGGACCGGGACGATGGAAGTCCAGTACAAGGGCGCGACGTACAACGGGTTCCTGATGGCGCGCAACGCGCCGAATGGCTCGTGGCAGGCTGGAACCACGTACAACACGTCGAACATCACCGGACCGGTCCTACTCGCCCACACTGGTGGTAAGACTACGGAACTCTCTGGAGAGTTCACTGTTTCCTCAATCACCAATGAGGAAGGAGGTCAAATAAACGAGGTGACAACCAAGAAAGTCGTCTACAAGACGAGCAACACGAGTGAACAACTCGAAAAGATGAATCGTATCCTCGAACTCCGCGAGGAGATCGAGAGTCGCGAACCGAAGGCGTCGGGCGGCGCCGCCGAGACAAACGAGGGGCTCTTTGAGAGGCTCGCGGCGCTGCTCGGGATATCCGTCGGCGGGGCGGCGGCGATCCTCGCGGTGGCCGGGCTCGTGTATCTCAAAGTGACGACGCCGAGCTAGATATCGGCGATCCCATTTCTTGACCATGACCGACAATACCGACAACTCAGAAGCGACGGGAACGACACGGAGAACAGTGCTCGCGGCGCTCGGCGGAGCGGCCGCGACGGTCGCCGGAGCGGGAACGGCGAGCGCGCAGGAAGCGAACGAGACGGCGCCGACAGACACACCAGAAGGTCCGGAGATAGCGGTCGAACTCGGGCCGGTGGTGAAGGTGCGGACATGGGAGTACACGGACGGGAGTTTCGTGCTCGAACTCGAAGCGGACTACCCAACGAGCATCAAGATCACCGACACGGGAGCGGTGATGCGGGCGATGACCGAGGGAAGCGGGGCGACGGCGACGAAGATCCCCACGCGGGGCTACTCGCTCGGGAGCGACACGACGCGGATCACGTTCGAGCCCGTAGAGTTTGACGGGGCGTATGCGATCACGGTCGCGTCGGCGAAGGGCGCGGCGTTGCTCCGGACGGATTCGGTCGAAGCGGGCGCGGCGACGGTGACGTATTCGACCGCCGGAGCACTCACCGCGAGCGCGGCGGTCGGCACGGGATACCTCTCGTTCAAGCGCTCGCGAGAGAAGCTCGAGGAATCGGACGAGCCCGAGATAGACCGGATCGCATGACCATGACCGCGAGAGAATCACTCATCAATCTGGTTTCGGACAACCTCCGGACGATCATCGCGGTCGGCGGCGGGTACGTGCTCGCAGTCGAGATGGACGTGATCGACGCGGGGTACCCATCGGTGCCATCGCTGCCGGGGTGGTGGACGCTCGGGGCGCTCGCGTTCCTGGGCACGCTGCTCGTCGCGTGGATGGTCGGGGACAAGATAGCCGACCTGCTGCCGGACCCGCCGGGCCACATCATCGTCGCGCTGGACGAGACGACGGACATGGGGCTCGGAGCGTGGGAGTTGAACGATCGAGCGTGGGAGGAACTGGACGTGCACGAGGGGACGCTGTACCCGTGGACGGACTCGCCGCTGGATACCTACGAGGCGCGGATCTACAACCCGGAGGCGAATGCGGCGGTCGCCAACTGGCGGGAAGCGGCGCCCGCGTCGCGCGTGCTCGGGGAAACGGAGGAATCGGCGGTGCGGGCGATGGTGGGTGAACTGCGGGACCAGTACGAGGAAGACGCGAGACACGCTCGGGCGCTGCGGCGGCGTATCCCGTCGATCCTCCGGCGACTCGACGCGCGGCGGGCGACGGACCAGAACGCGGCGCTCGAACCGCACCTGTCGCCGTCGTTCGGTGACGAGACAATCGACGACGTGATCGCGGAGGAACTCCCGGCGGAGTCGCTCCCGTCGCACCTCGCACCTGACGACGACGGCACCGGCGACGATCTCGACGACGATGAGAACGGCGAGATGTTCTCGCTAGATCTCTTGGAAGATGACGAGGCGCTCGAGCCGACCGGATCGATCGCCAACGACGGGGGGCGTGTCGAATGAGTCTACTAGTGCTTCCGGACCGCCGGGAGATGACGACGCGCCGAGTGGCGACATGGGCGGCGGCTGATCTGCTCGGTTGGGGAGTCGCGCTCGGGATACCGGAGGCGTTCGGTGGCGGGCAACTACCGGAGCCGCTGGCGGCGATCGTGCTGTTGGTGTTCCTCGCGGCGCTGGCGGGAATTCCCTACGCCGCCGAAGCAGGGAACCGGCTGGTACTGTGGTGGGAGACGCGGGGGTACGATGCCCGGTAAGTCGTCGGACTCGTCGGTGTACGCGGCGGCGCAGGGGCGCGAGTTCCTCCGCGGGGCGCTCGAGGACAAGCCAAACGAGTGGGTGCGCGAGTTCGCTGGGCTGATTGACGACGCGGAGACGCTCGATCTGCTCAATTATTACGCGAGTCTATGGGAGAGCGGGCTCGTCCCTGACGAGCACGGGGCGTTTCTCGAGTCGGCGCTGGCGCGGAACATCATCCGGTCAGCGAGTACGCGTATGGCGGATCGTGCCTTCACGGAGGGGAACGTCTCGCAAATGCAGGGAATGGTCGGACTGACGAACCGCTCACGGGACGGAAAAGACCTGCTCACGTCGGCCGCGGAGCAGCTGGAACACGAGGGCGCGATCGGGCTCGTCCTCGGCCCACCGGGTTCGGGGAAGACCGCGACAACGCTCGATGTGGCGCGGACCTGGGCGGCGCGCACGGGCGGGCACATCATCGGAAATACCGCGTGGGACGGGTTCGACCAGATCGTTCGGTCAGACCGAGAGATGCTCGAAGCGATGGCATCGGTAGAAGGTCAAGTGCTCGCGGTGATCGATGAGACGGCACAGGAACTTTCGGGCTATGGAGAAGACGGACCGAAAGCCGAGACGTTCGCGAACGCGCTGACGTTCATCCGGAAGAAGGAGGGAAGCCACGGGCCGCACGCAAAGCGCGGCTCGGTGCTGATGGTGAACCACACGCGCAAGCGAACGGCGGCGGCGTTCCGGCGGCTCGCGACGTTCGCGATCGAGAAACCCAAGCGTGACGATCCGGGATTCGCCCGGCTGCTCGAAACCGAGGGCGGACAAGACACCTTCGAGAACGGAGCGGATTATCAGGGGCTCACGGATACGCGTGAGTCTTATTCGGAACACGAAGCGTCCGAGTTCCGGATTCTCGGCGCGGACGGCGACGATGACGATACAGAGGATGGACCGAGCCCGGACGAGATACGGCGTCGCGAGCGGGTCCGGTCGTACCTGCTGGATAGCAAACCGTGGTCTGACTCTGAGGGAATCTCGCAGAAGGACGCGGCTGCAAAGGCCGGATACGGTACATCGTGGGCGACGGACCGAAAGAAGGAGTGGGAACGCGGCGAGTGGAACGAATTAGAGGACGTACCGGAACCGTCGGAAGGGGAAACCGTATGACTGCACTGTGTTCCGTGCGTTCCGTCCGCTCCCCTCCCCCCGGCTGTCATATACCTACTTACTACGTGATGGGTCTGCGGAAGCACCGGGCGGAAACCCGGGGTGATCGGTGTGGGAAAATCGGGGTCACGGTCAAGAATCGAACTCGAAGCGAGGTCATGGGTCAAAAGACGTCATGGTGAGGACGAATCGCTCGCAGAACGCAGCTCGGTACGGGGCGCTGGCAGAGCAGGTGGCTCGCGAGTTGTACGGGCTCGAGGTAGATCACTCGTCGTGGACCGACGCGAGAGACTCGGAGGGTGACCCATGGGACGTGAAGGCAGCGATGATGACGCGGAAGGCGCCGCGGTTCCGCCTCTGGAAGGACCAACACACGCGGCTTGTGCGCGCCTCTGGTGGGTACGTGTTCGTTGCGTACCGGCCAGTCGGGCGTGGAATTCGCGTGCTCGAAACGCGAACGGTTTGGGCACGATCGCTCCGGCTCCGGTTCTACGGAGCAGGGTCACATCAGAAGGGTGAGCAAGCGAAGATCGCTCCGTCTCGAGTACTTGGGTAGGATCTCTATCAGTTAGGTTGGATGACTAGCCTTACCAACATTACTGTGTCGCCGTTTGTAGTATACGGCTCTACTATTGGTTTAGGCGAATTCTGTCTAATTGTCATTTTCATTCTTGAAACCTAGGAGGAAATACTTATTAAGTAAGCACACCGTAATTTAGTTATCACAGCAGTGTCGGGGGGATCCCGGCTGGACAACGCTGTGTGGAAACTACTAACAATGCAATTCAAGCAACTACTTGACGACGATCGTGCCGTGTCTCCGGTCATCGGAGTCATCCTTATGGTCGCGATCACCGTGATTCTCGCGGCCGTAATCGGCTCGTTCGTCCTCGGCCTCGGAAACTCCGTGCAGCAGACCGCACCGAACGCAAACTTCCAATTCGAGTTTGGCGAGAACGCTTCCGACACCGCCGTTGTTAACGCAACGCACACTGGTGGAGACACAATCCCTGCAAATGAGCGCGTCTCACTGAACACGAGTGTCGATTCTGCCCCTTACAGTGGTGGTGAAATGAGCGCTGGAGATAGTATTACCAATGTGACGTACTCTTCAGGTGAGACGGTTCGCGTCCTCTGGGTCTCCCAAAATGGAGATACTTCGCAAGCACTCGCTGAGGAAACCGCGCCCTGACCACAAATGAATTTTAACCAACTACTCGACGACGATCGCGCCGTCTCCCCTGTCATCGGAGTCATCCTTATGGTCGCGATCACTGTGATCCTCGCGGCCGTCATCGGATCGTTCGTCCTCGGATTGGGTAACAGCGTTCAGCAGACGACGCCGAATGCGAACTTCCAATTCGATTTCAATGAGACGGCGACTGCCGGTGACTACAATGTCACCGCTACTCACACCGGAGGCGCCACGATCAACGACCAGAACACTGGCTCACTGTCGCTGAATGCCACCAGTGGTCAGTCGACTCCATTCGAACTCCCAGTAAGTGCAGGAACGACAGCAAATCTTAGTGCTGACACCGGCGGGGCCGTGCCCGCTGGAGAGACGGTTCGCGTGCTTTGGACATCGTCCAACGGCGATACCTCCCAAGCACTCGCGAGCGAAGACACGCCGAACTAAGGCTACAGATCAGTAGCCGTTTTTTACTACAGTGCTCGAGGATCAGACAACGCCTCTTGTCGACGTCCAGTCCCTCGCCCGTACGTACAATCCGCAGTCGTATCCAGACCCAGCAAACCTACTCGAGGATTATGACCGTGTGATGGAGTACGCATCGAAGCATCCAGACCACGGTCGGACTCGTGTCGGGACGGCACTCGAACTCCCGCCAAGTCGCGTCCGAACATGGATCGAGGGCGGGAAGCCCGATGCCGTTCACGCTGTGGAAACTGCGCGAGAATTGGGCTGGCTTGATGCAACACTCCAAGACGCGATTGGTGACGCATGTGCAGTGCTCGCAGCAGGGATCTATACCTGCGGGAGTATTGACAACGATCGCATCGTCCCAGCGTGGAATCCGAGTACACGAATCGCTAGGCAGCTCATCATACACGGGCTCGAGGTCGTTGGAACCGGATACAGTCTTCGCCACGCTGGCGAGTCTGATCGGCCCACCGAGATCATCCCTGCTACCAACGCGAGCGTCTTTGGGCGGGTTCTCGTGTGTCTTGGCATCCCCCAAGGCGATTTCACGATGGTCAAGTCACTTCCGAACTGGTTCGACCAGCTCTCGACTGGGACTCGCCGGACGCTCGCGCTCCTGTGGGTGTGTGAGCGCGCAACTGCCCAAGACGATAAAGACACGCTCATGATACAAGGGAGATATCGGGGCGAGTTCTACCGGAGAACCGTGGCTGATCTCATCCGAGAGATCGTCGATGGAGCCGTTACCGCCACAGAGCAAAATGTTGTCATCAGTGCTGCCGCAGCACGAACACTTCCTAGCGTCTTTCGGTAATGCGTGCACTTTTGTAACCGTATAGCGTGAATAAACTGAACACCACTTGGTGTTCTCCACACAGCTGGCGCGGACTAGTTGCCCGCGCCATCGTTTTCTACTGCTGAGCGGCTGCTCGCGCAATGGTGGTTCATTAGTGATGTGATTGACACAGACGCACTTGATGGACTCTTCAACAAGCACAATCTCAAGAGGACCTGCATGTTTGGAGTGGGATTCCACGACAGTTACGATCACCGCCGACGAGATCGGAAATTTGCGCATCAGAATCGTATCACACCGCTAAGCTCGCTACCTAACTCATCGACTATTTCAGCAGTTGAAGCTCAAAATTTTTTCGCGCACCCGCAAGGGGCGCTTCAGGTGGCGACCGCGATCCGGTCGCGGTGGTCTGTTGATGGGGTGGCATTAGCCACACCCCTAAGCGGGAACGGAACCCCCTGGGTTCGGTTCGAGCGCGAAGAGTGGTCCTCAGGGCTAGCGATCTGCACTCACAGCCTCCAAACGAAACGGAGGTAAGGGCCGAATCAGCCGAAAAACGGCCGTTTTCGGGGGTACAGAAGAGAGTCGTCACTACCCGTCGGCCCCCGCTCATCGGGAACCGACGGGACAACTACGGGCTACCCGCCGCGGAGCTCGAGGAGCCGGGCGGCGTCCATCGTCTGTAGCTTCTGCCGGTCAGACCGACGGAACAGAACGGTGGCGTGCTTGAACGCAGCCGGATCACGGTCAGCGTCGGTCCAGTAGCGGAGTCCTTTCCGGAGTTCGGAGATCACCTCTGCGTAGCCGTACTTCCCGGAAGGATCGAACTCGCCGAGTCGGAGCTTCTTGACCGCTTGACCGCGGGAGTCCGTCTCGCAGTCGTGCGCAGCGAGCCACGTCCGAAGTGCGCTGGTGGTCTCGTCGAGCCCCCGTGTCGCCGAGAGAAGCGCTTCGCCGGTCGCCTCGGAGAGCCGGGTACTCGCGTCGCGGAGCTCGGAGACGGCCGAGTGAAGCATCTCGGCGATGTGGTTCGACGCGAGCGCGACTTCTCCGTATTTTCGGTCGATCAGCTCATCCATACGACGGAGCGCGCGGCGGACCGAGCCGACGTGACGGCCGTGTTCCTCGGCGATGTCGGCCGGGCTAGCGGTTCCGCCGTCCGCGAGCAGGTACTCAACAATCTCCTCTTCAACGGGCGAAACACCGCCAGTCTTCGCCAACTCACGAATGACGACATGCTCTTGTTCCGACTCAAGTTCAGTCAGATTCAGCTTCGGAGGCTCGGTGTGCTCGCCGAGCTCTGCATCGAAGTACGGGTCGGACTGGTAGGGCGGCGACCCATCGCCTCCTGGAGGCTCGAGCGGTAGTCCGGCTTCACGGAGTACAGAGTGAAGCGCCTCATCCAACTCGCGTTCGAGACGTGCGAGATCTTCCTCGGTGACTCCGAGCGAGCCATCCCACCGATTCACCTGATACGAGACTCCGACCTTCGGGTGACGCAGTGGACTATCCTCATCAAGCGACTCAGCGTGACGGGCTCGGTAGTGCTTAATCTCCTTCGGGAGTTGGTGGTTCGGCCATGCTTCTTCGACGCGCCCCGGTCCAAGCGTCGCGGTGTGGTAGTACCCGGGAACGTCGTTGCCCTGACCGTCCGTATCGTTCTGAACGACCTTGCGGTACCCGCTACGGTCGTTCTCGAGCAAGTGGCCGAGTTTCGCGATCGGTCCATCTCTCGCGTGGACGGGGCCGCTCGCATCTTCGAGGAGCCGGACGTAGCGCTCTGCGTCGCGGACAGTACTCGAATCGTCGGGCTCGGTGAAGTAGTCCGGATTCACGTCGAGCGCCCGAGCAGCGTCGCGGAGTAGCGGGAGATACCGCGTCGGTCGGATGTTCGAGCCAGTGACTCGGAGGTTCACTCCCTCGCGCATACCAGGCGGAAGCGCTAACTCTTGGGTCTCTCCGTCGGAGCGTTCGACGCACATTCCCTTCCAGCGGGGGCGTAGATGCGCGTTGAACGACTGTTGGCCGGGCTTGTCTTCGTCGCCGCGGCGCTTGACCTTGACCCGAAACTCGCGGACTTGATCCAGATCCCACTCGGTCCCTGTCGGGAGTCGGACACCGGGATGCTCGATACCCGAACTCTGGTAATAGAGCTTCGCGAGCCACGTTTTGCCGTCGCGAGAGAACTCAATTTCGCGTGATCCTCCGCTCGAGCGAACAACAGCGTGGGCGGCGAAGTAGGGATCGAGCCCGCCGGAGAAATTGAGTTGCATGGCGAATTCGTGCCATGACGGCGAGACGGCTCTCATTTGACTCCCTCGCGCTTGAGGTAGCAGTTCGGACAGAGGACGACATCGTACGGAGCGCGCTCAGCAGTTGTCGGTGTCGATCGACTGCAATCAGAACATTTGGGCTTGTCCTGCTGAGGAGGTTCGGTACGGCTCAAGAGTCTGGCCCCCCATCGGCTCGGACAGATGCCCCGACACGTGGGCCGCGGTTTCGGTTCGGGTTCTCTGCGGGATCGGGATGGTCGACGTCGAGTCCGGCGGCGCTCCCGTTCTGGACGCGGAACGTGGAGTCACACGAGAGACAGCGATGTGCGACGTCGTTCTCGTCGCCAAAGACCCGGGCAAACCGGGCGGTGACGTGGCAGCCGCAGAATTGACACTCCCGTTCGGAACCTCCGGAGCGGGTGAAGTTCCGGTTCACGCGACCCACCTCCGGCTACTGGCACCGCTGTACGGGGTGGACCCGCGGGTGGTGAACGGATGAATTGACGCTAAACTACCCTTATCGGTAGTGTTGGTAGAACGCGGAAATTGGGTGGCTGGGGAGCCGACGGCCCCAATTCCGTCCGGACGGAAGCCGTCCGGACCGGATATGGGCCAACACGGATTTGAACCGTGGACCTCCCGGTTATCAGCCGAGCGCTCAACCTGACTGAGCTATTGGCCCAGGCGAGCGCATCTTCGAGTAGTGGAAGGGATTGGTTAAGCGTTTCCGTTCGGCATCGGAGCTACGTCATGCGATTGCACGCCCCGCGATAACGGGGCTACCGCGGGCGGTCCCCGTCCTCGTCGTCGACCTCCTCGAAGTCGACGTCGACGACGTCGTCGTCCGCGGAATCGGACGCGTCGCGGTCGGCGGCTGTCGCCGTGCCGCCGAACCCCGTGGGTCCGGACGCCCCGCCCCCGGCCGCGCCGTCGCCGCCGGCCGTCCCCTCCGGGTTCGGGAACCCGCCCGTCCAGACGGCGCCCGTCGCGAAGCCGTCCATCCGCGCGTCGACGTACGGAACGACGACGTAGCGGCGAAGCAGCTCGCGGATCGGGTACCGCGTCGGCGGGATCGCGAGCAGGAATCCGATCGCGTCGGTCACTAACCCGGGCGTGAGCAGGAACGCGCCCGCGGCGATCAACAGCCCGCCGTCGAGCACCTCGCCGGTCGGAGCTTCACCCGCCGCGAGCTTCCGCTGGACGGCCTGAAGCGTGTGCCGTCCCTCGGCGCGCACGAGGAGCATCCCGAGCAGCCCGGTGAGGACGACCAGCGCGACCGTCTGCACTGCGGTGAGGAGGTTCGTCGCCACCCACAGCAGGAACGCGGCGTCCGCCAGCGGGATCGCGAGCAGGGCCACGAGCACGTAGCGAACCCGAATGCGCATACTCCGGATACCCGAGCGCGCTGTATAGCCCTTTTGGAGGGTGGCTCGCGGGTCCAGTTCCGAGCGGACGGGCGGCGGTCGAGCGTCCGCGAACGCCGACTTTACCCTCGGGCACCTCCGAACGCGAGTATGACCGACGACACGCGCGTGCAGTGGCGCGACTGGGGCGCCGACGCCTTCGCGGAGGCCGAGGAAACCGGCCGGCCGGTGCTGCTGTTCCTCACGGCGACGTGGTGTGACGACTGCCACCGGATGTCGGTGGAGACGTTCGGCGAGCCGCGTATCGCGGCCAACGTCAACGACGGGTTCGTCCCGGTGACGGTGGACGTCGATCGCGAGCCCCGCGTCCGCGAGCGGTACAACATGGGCGGGTTCCCCTCGACGGTGTTCACGACTCCGTCGGGCGAACTGCTCACCGGCGCGACGTATCTCGGCCCCGACGGCTTCCGGTCGGTGCTCGACCGCGTGCGCGAGACGTGGGACGCGGACGGGGAGGACGCCGGCCGCGTCCCCCGCGCGCTCGCCGGAAACGAGACGCCGAGCGGGCCGGTCACGACCGCCATCGAGGAGCACCTCGCGGGCCAGCTCGACGCGCAGTGGGACCCGGAGTTCGCCGGGTGGGGCGACGACGCGAAGTTCCCCATGCCGCGGACCGTCGAGTTCGCGCTCAAGCGCGACCGGTACAAGGCCACGCAGACGCTCGACGCGATCGAACGCAACCTCCTCGACGACGACGGCGGCGTCTTCCGGTACGCCGGCGCGCGCGACTGGTCGGCCCCCGCCCGCGAGAAACTGCTCGCGGACGACGCCGGCGTCCTCCGGGCGTTCGCCAACGGCTACCTCTACACCGGCGACGAGGCCTACCGCGAGACCGCCGAGTCGATCCGCGCGTTCCTCGACGCCGACCTCTGGTCGGGGTTCGCCTACGGCGCGAGCGTCGGCCCCGACGGCGAGCGGACCGACCTCACCGCCTACGCCGGCGGCAACGCCCTCGCCGCGGACGCGCTGCTCACCCTCGCGGCGTACACCGACGACGAGCCCGCGAGGGAGTCCGCCGAGAACGCGCTCGCGTACCTCCGCGAGACGCTCGTCGACGACGGCGTCGTCCGCCACGTCGACGACGACGGCGCCGAGATCGACCTCCTCGAGGATGTCGGCCGCGTCACGGCCGCGTTCTGTACCGCCGAATCCGTGCTCGGCGACGGCGTCGACGTCGCCCGCGCGGTGGCCGATCGCGGGATCGATCGCCTCGGCGACGAGGACGCGTTCCGCGACGGCCCCGCCTCCGGGCCCGGGATGCTCGATCGGCCGCTCCGCCCGATCGACGGCGTCGTCGAGTTCGCCGACGCGCTGCTCGACGTGGCGGCGCTCACGGGCGAGGACGCCTACCGCGAGCGCGCCGAGGCCGCAGTCGGCGCCTTCGCCGGCGCGACCGAACGCATGGGCGCACAGGTGGCGGGGTACGGCTCGGTCGCCGGCCGGCTCACTCGTGACCCGCTCGTGATCGACGTGAACACCGCCGTCGGTTCGGACCTTCACCGGGCGGCGCTGCGGGTCGCCGACCACGAGGCCGTCGTCGTCCCCGACAGCGACCGCGCACCCGCGAGCGCCGCCTCCCTCCGCGGCCGCGAGGCCGACCCCGCCGAGTCGCCGGACGCGCTGATGCGTCGGGTCGCCGACGCGGCGCAGTAGGGCGGACGGTCGTCGCGCGGCGTCCACTCCCGGTGCGACGTTCGGGTAAACCCGGAGTGTGTTTTTTCACGCCCCCACTCGTGGAGGCTGTATGGCCGACCTTCGCGACCTGGGACTCTCCGAGTACGAGTCCCGCGCGTACCGATCGCTGCTCGATATCGGACCGGCAACCGCAAAGGAGTTGTCCGAGTCCAGCGGCGTGCCGATGGGACGGGTGTACGACGTCCTCAACAGCCTCGAACGGCACCGACTCGCCCGGAGCCAGGCGGCGAGCCGGCCGAAGAAGTACCTCGCGGTCGAGCCGGACGCCGCCCTCGATCGGCTCTTGGAGGAGAAGCGACGCGAGCTCGACGAGCAGGCCGAGCAGTACGAGGCCGTCGTCGAGGAGCTCTCCACGGAGTTGGATGCCGGCGACCCCCCCGACGAGCAGTTCTGGACGGCCGCGCTTGGCCCCGAGGAGACGGCCGATCTGCTGCTCGAACGGCTGTCCGCGGCCGACGAGCGCGTCGTGATGATCGCCGCCGCGCCGGCGTCCGGACTCGACATCGGCGCCGTCGGCGAGGCGATCACCGAAGAGCTGGAGTCGGCGCTCGAACGCGGCGTCGCCGTGTCGCTGTTGCTGTCGGAGGAGCTCCCCGGGCAGCTCCCCGAGGGCGTCGGCGAGCGATACTTCGACCGGATGGCCGACCACCCGAACTTCGTGGTTCGGACCGCGCCGGGGCTGCGCGGGACGTTCACGCTCGTCGACGACGCGGAGGTGTGCATGGAGGTTCCGAGCCCGGTCGACCCCGACGAGTCGTTCGCGATGATCGACCTGAAGGACCCCGAGTTCGCCGGCGACGTTCGCCGGACGTTCCGCGAGCGGTGGGAAGAATCGTCGCCGCTGTCGCTGTGAGCGGCGGGCGAGACCGCGGAGCGAGCTGCCCCGGGCCCCTGAGGCGGACGGATCGGAGCGGCGTTAGCGCACCAGTTCCTCGCGCAGGGTCCCCATCGTGATCTCGCGCTCGGCGTGTGCGTTGTGCTGGTGGATGGACTCGTCGTTCGACTGCCTCATGTGGACGACCACGTCGTCGTCGAGGTGGTCGTACGTCTCGACCACGTCCTCGGCGAGCGCGCGGACGCAGTCCTCGACGAACTTCGCGTCCATGTGCGCCTCGTAGGTCATGTAGTCCTCGTCGGGACGCTTGGCGTAGTTGTATATCCGCCCGCTCATCGCGTCACGCGCGGTGTCGATCACGTCGAGGAGGTCGACGTCGGGCGTCCCGTCGGCCGTGAACGTGAGCGTGGCGTGGCCGCGCTGGGAGTGTCCCGGCTGCGGGACGGCGTCGAGGAACTCCTCGGCGACCTCGTCGTCGACGCCGAGCTCGGCGAGCTTGTCGCGGGCGCGCGACTCGGACATGCCCTGTGAACACGGACAGACGGTCATCCCGGTCACCTCGGCGCCGATCTCCTCGCGGGTGCCGTCCTCGTCGGCGACGGCGGAGGCGACGACGGTGAACGTCGACTGGGTCTCCCGGCCGGATGCGGGGGTGTCCTCACGGGTCGCGAGCTCGGCGGTCATCTCGATCTCCGCGGTCGTCGTGTAGTCGTGTTTCGCGAGCAGCCGGTCGGCGGCGTCGCCGCAGACGTCCTCGATGCGGTACGCCTCCTCGCGCGTCGCCGCCTCCAGCACCTCGTCGATGACCTCCATGTTCCGGCTCATGTCGATCCCCTTGCGCTCGCCCGGGAGGTCGACGAACACCGAGAACTCGGCCATGAATACCCACGGTCGCTGGTCGCCGCGGTCGATCTTCACGAGTTTGTCGACGCCGGTGACGCCGACCTGACTGAGCCCGACTGAGACGTCCGGCCGACTGGCCTGCACGTCCGGCAACTGGTGACTCATTGAGTAGATACTCCCAAGGGTCGACGCTGATTAGTGGTTTCGGAACCTGAAGGTCGTCGTCACACGCGTCGAACGCGCGCCGCGGTCGGCGGTACCGTGGCGTGAGTCCCCGCGCGCTCAGGGCCAGTCGTCGCGGGTGTCGTCGCCGAAGTGGTCGGACTCCTCGTCGGGGTCGGTCGTCGTCCACCCGGCCGCCTCGGCGGCCCGAGCCAGCGGGAGGAACTCCCAGCCGGTCTCCTCGGCGACCGCGCGGTCCTCGTCGGTCGTTCCGACGAACACGTGCCGGCCGGTGTCGAACTGGCGTTTCACGTTCTCCAGCGACTCGACCACCCCGCGCGGGCCCGAAAAGAAGTCCTGTCGGACGCGGTGCTTCCGGGTGAAGTTGGTGACGACGTAGGTGGGCTTCTCCGAGACCACGCCGACGTACTCCGTCCACCCGCGCGCGTCGTTGAACACCGCGTTCGGATCGGCCAACGACTGCAGCGCGTCCAACTCGAAAGCGAGCGTCATGTCGCTCGAACCGCCGGCATCCATGGTCGCATTCCGGGGCTGGCGCCGAAAACGGTGTCGGTCCCGTCGCTCACTCCGTGTCCACTGACTGCGCTCCACTGTCCGTCGCGGTCGCCGGCGACATCGTCGTCGCCACTCTCAGGTGCGTGTCTGGGTTCCGCCGGAATCGAACGCGGCGAGCGGGCGGTTACTCGGCGGCCGCGCCCTCGGTTTCGAGGTCGTCGGCGGAGAAGCCCTCGGTCATGAGGAGGTCCTTCTGCCCGCTCACGTCGACCTGCTCGCGCATGAGCTGCTTGTACGCCGACTGGGGCGCGAGGTTGCCGATGAGGACGCCGCCGACGATCTTGCCGTCCTTCAGCGCGAGGCGGCGCCACTCGTCGTCGCCGAACGACCGCATGACCTCGTCGTCGCCGAGCGTCGGATGGCCAAACGAGAGGAACGGGAAGTCGAAGTGCGTGATGGAGTACGAGGAGACCCAGCGGAACTCCTCGGACCCGTACTCGAGCATGTTCTTCGCGGCGATGGTGCCCTGCTCCTTCGCGCTGCCCCACGCGCCGTTCTGTGCCTGCTCGCCGAGGATCAGGTCGTTGAACCGGGTGATGTCGCCGGCGGCGAACACGTCCTGGTCGTTCGTCCGCATGAACTCGTCGACGAGGATCCCGTCGTCGGTCTCGATGGGCGTGTCCTCGACGAGTTCGGTGTTGAGGTTCAGCCCGATGGCGACGCCCGCGAAGTCGGCCTCGAAGCGGTCGCCGTTGGGGTCGATCGCGGCCGTCACGTGGCCGTCGTCGTCCGTCTCGAAGTGGTCGACGCCCGACTCGAAGACGGGCTCGACGCCGCGCTCGCGCATCGCCTCGTGCATGATCTCCGCGCCCTCCTCGTTGAGCGCGTAGC
This sequence comes from Halobaculum rubrum, assembly GCF_019880225.1. Classification (NCBI taxonomy): domain Archaea; kingdom Methanobacteriati; phylum Methanobacteriota; class Halobacteria; order Halobacteriales; family Haloferacaceae; genus Halobaculum; species Halobaculum rubrum. The sequence goes on along the minus strand of NZ_CP082284.1, from coordinate 255,722 downwards.
GCCACCAGGAGTTGCCGCGCATCAGGTACTTGCCCTCGATGTCCTGGGCGCCGCAGATGGCCGCCAGGTCGATCCCGAGCAGGCCGGCGCCGACGATGACGGCGTCGTCGGCCGCCTCGGCCGACTCGCGGATGCGCCGGGCGTCCTGGAACGTCCAGAAGTGGTGGACGCCGTCGGCGTCGCTCCCCTCGACGGGGAGCTGCTGGGGCGTGCCGCCGACCGCGAGGAGCAGCTTGTCGTACTCCAGCACGTCGCCCTCGTGGGTCTCGATCTCGTGGTCGTCGGTCCGGATATCCGTGACGAGCGTGTCGAGCTCGAGATCGATGTCGCGGTCCTCGTACCACCCCTCCTCGTGGATGGAGATGGGCGCCTCGGGAAGCTTCCCCTTGGCGAACTCCTTGATGAGGATGCGATTGTAAAGGGCCTCCCCCTCGTCTGTGATCACGGTGATGTCGGCGTCGGGCGCCTCCTCCCGGAGGGTCTCGGCGGCAGAGCTACCGGAGATCCCGTCGCCGATGATGACGAACGACTCGCTCATACCGGGGATTCGGATTCGGGGTTAATGTGGGTTGCTATCGACGTGGAGATTCACGTGGACCTGTACCAAAGGGGGAGTCCGCGGTCCTCCGGGACCCGATACAGCGTCCGATCCGATCGCCGGTCGCGATCGTCGGTCCGGTGTCGCTGCGCCGCACATTCAAGGGTCCGCGGCCCCAGGAACTGGTATGAAGCTCCGGCAGAACGTCCGCCACTGGGCCGCCAAGCGCGCGCTCACCACGCCGGTCGTCGGCGACTACGTCAACGACAGGCTCGTCGACATGCATACGGACATCTTCCTGAACAAGGCCGACGAGGACCGTCGCGAGGAACGTCGCGCGCACCTCGACGACTTCTTCGACGCGACGATGGACACCTACGTCGCGGCGCTGGAGGCGGGCTACCCCGAGGCGGAGGCCCGCGAGATCACCCACCTGCAGGCGAACTTCGATTTCTTCAACCACGGATGGGCCGAGATGATGGAGATCCCCAGCGACGAACTGGAGGAACACTACCGTCGCTACGAGGAGTTCTTCCGGCGGTACGGCATCACCATCGACGACCCGCTCGGCGAGTTCCGTCCCGCCGACGGCGTCACTGAGGCTCCGGAGACCCCCGACCGAATGGAGGACGGAGAGTTCGAGAACGCCGTCGCCGGGTTCGCCGACGACGCGTACGTCGAGGACGCCGACGGCGAACTCCACGTCGGCGGCACCGACGAGCCGGAGGACGTCGACGTGAGCGCCGCGCCGGGCGTCGACGAGAGCGACGTCGACGACGACGCCGAGGCGACGGCGGACTGAGTTCTCCCCCTGCGACTGAGTCTTACTCCTGCCAGTCGGGGTTCGGCCGAGGCGGGCTGAAGATGTCGACGCCCTCGACCTGCTCGTCACCGCGGTTCTCGGCGCCGTGTACCTCCTCGCCCGCGAGCACGTACGAGTCGCCGGCCTCACAGACGACCTCCTCGCCGTCGGCCAGGAGGAACGTCAGCGCGCCGGCGGTGATGTACCCCGCCTGTTCGTGACGGTGGCTGTGCGACGGCACCTCGGCGCCGGGATCGATCGAGAAGTGTTGGACGCTCATTTCGGCGCCGGTCGCCAACTGCGCGAGGTTGACTCCCGGGACGGCCTCGGTGTCCGCGCTCGGGTCGTGCGGTTCGTGGTCCATACCGTTGCCGGCGGCGGCGACCGTCTTAACTCCGCCGGCGATTCCTCGGATCGGGGGCGATCCTCACGCGACACGGGGCGACGGCCACCCCGTCGAGAGCAAGGTTCAACTCCGGTGACGAGCAACGCGCGGTCATGTACGCGGTCGTCGGTTGTCGTTCCTGTGGCACCTACTGGCTCGTCAGCGATCCCGACCGACAGGAGTCGGCGACCTGCCCGCGCTGTGAGACGCGGCACCCGACCGACCGGCTGAACCGCTTCCACGAGTCGGACGACCGGGCGGCGGCCGCGCAGGCGCGGGCGAAACTGCTCGCCGACAAGCACGGACAGTCCGAAGCGTTCGAGCGTGCGGGGACGGTCGCCGAGCTGGAGCGGGAACTGGACGGGTTCGAGGGCGCCGTCGACGACCGGGAGTACCTGGAGGGGTCCGGGCTCGACGCCGACGAGGTCGCGGCCGCGGGCGCCGACGACGCCGGTGGGTCGCGCTCGCGCGACGAGGTGGTCCGCGACGCGCTCAGGGAGGGCAACGCGACCGAGGAGGCCGTCGTCGCGTACGCGACCGACCACGGCGTCCCCGCCGAGGCGGCGCGGGACGTTCTCGACCGGCTGACGCGCCGCGGCGAGGCGTCCGAGTCGCGCGGCGAGTATCGACTCCTGTAACGACGGCGGAGCGCTTATATCGGATACCGAACCAGTCGAACCATGTCGATGATCGCGGGAGCGGCGGCCGCCGGCGTCGAAGCCGCCGGTGCGCTCCGCGTTCCGTTCGCGTGGCCGTTGCAGTCCGTCGCCGGGCCGGCGGACGCCCCGCCGTACGCGGGCCTCCTGTTTCTCGCCGCCTTCGTCTCCCTGCTGGGGATGTTCCTGACGATGCACGGCGCGGCGGCGTACGCGCTGCTCGTGTGGGAGGGAACGACCGGGATCGCGGCGTGGGTGTACGTCCACCCCGCGGTCGGCGGGTTCCTGATCGCCGCGGCCGCGATCCAGACGCCGATGGCGGCGCACCTGTGGGGAGACCCCCTCTCGGTCCGGCGACGGACAGTGTGGGCGATCCAAGCGCTCGCGACGCGACTGGACGAGCGGTAGCGTCGGGACCGAGGGCCGGGTCCGAGTCCGAGTGTTGGACTGGACGACCTATCGACCGAGACTCGCGTGTGCCGACGAGAGGTTCCGCGACCCGAGCGCCGACAGCAGGGAGAGTTCGCCCGCCAGCGCCGCGACCGCGACCGCCTCCGCGAGCGCGTCGCCGTTGCTGCCGGCGGGGTCGCCGCCGCCGCGGATCCCGAGCACGTCCAGCGCCTCCGACTGCGTGGGGAGCGTCGTCCCGCCGCCGACGGTCCCGACCTCCAGCGACGCGATGGTGACCGAGACATAGAGGTCCCCGTCGTCGTCGACCTCGGCGGTGGTGATCGCGTTCGCGCCCTCGACGACCTGCGCGGCGTCCTGTCCGGTCGCGAGGAACATCGCCGCGACGCTGTTGGCGACGTGGGCGTTGAATCCCAGACTGCCGGCCTTCGCGGAGCCGACGAGGTTCTTGCGGGTGTTCACCTCGGCGACGGCCTCGGGCGTCGTCTTCAGGGTCTCAGCGACCGTCTCGCGGGGGATCGTCACGTCGGCGGCGACCGTCCGCCCCCGACCTTCGACGGCGTTGATCGCGGCGGGCTTCTTGTCGGTACAGAGGTTGCCCGACAGCGCGACGAGCGAGGCGGTCGTCTCGGCTTCTATCACGTCGCAGGCTTCCTCGGTGGCGATGGTGGCCATGTTCATCCCCATCGCGTCCTTCGTGTCGTAGGCGAAGCGGACGAACACGGTGTTGCCGACGACGTACGGCGTCGCCTCCTTCAGCTCGCCGTGGCTCGTCGTCGACTCGGCGGCCTCCCGCAGCGCGTCGACGTTGTCCCGAACCCACGAGGACAGCGCCTCCGCCTCGGCAACGTCGGCGACGCGGAACGCCGGCGCGCGCGTCATCCGGTTTTTGAGGACGCGCGCGCCCGCCCCGCCGGCCGTGTTGAGCGCCGCGCAGCCGCGGTTGACCGACGCGAGCAGTGCCCCCTCCGTGGTCGCCATCGGGAGGTACTGCTCTCCCGAGATGGCGCCGCCGTCGATCTCGACGGGGCCGACGACGCCCAGCGGGATCTGGATCGCGCCCAGCATGTTCTCGATGTTCGACTCGGCGTCTGCGGCGTCGAAGGCGTACTCGCCGCCGGTCGAGAGGTCGGCACCGGAGTGTTCCTCGACGAGCAGCCGTCGCGCCGCGGCGGCGGTGTCGGCGTCGGCGTGCTCCTCCAACTCGTACAGGCGAAGGTCGCCGTCGCGCACGCGCTCGGCGAGCGTCTCGGCGTCGGTATCGGTCATACCTCCGGGTGACGGCGGCGGCCGCTAAGTCGTGTCGGTTCCGCATACCCGCCCGGCAGCCGCCCGGTTCCCGAACGGTTTTGCCCCGTGGGGACCCGCCTTCGCGCATGACCGACCCCGCCGACCTCGTCGTCGTCGACGCCGAGGTGCACACGCTCGCCGACCCCGACGAGACGTACGACGCGTTCGCCGTCCGCGACGGTCGCGTCGTCCGGCTCGGCACCACCTACGACGTGGAGTTCCTCGCCGGCGCCGACACCGAGACGATCGATGCCGACGGCCGCGTCGCGATCCCGGGCCTGATCGACGCGCACACGCATCTGCTCAACGCGGGCCGCTCGCTCGTCCACGCCGATCTCTCGACGGCGGGCTCCCCGAGCGACGCGGTCGAGCTGCTTCGCGAACGCGCCGACGAGATCGGCGCCGGTGACGCCGACAGCGACGACGACGGCGGCGACGAGTGGGTGCTCGGCTTCGGCTACGACGAGTCGACGTGGGACGAGTCCCGCTACCTCACCCGCGAGGATCTCCACGAGGTCTCCGGGACGACGCCGGTCGTCGCCTTTCGCGAGGACATGCACGTCGCCGCGGTCAACGACCCGGTCCTCGACCGCCTCGGCGACGGGATGCCCGAGGGGGACGTACACACCGAGGGCGGCGACCCGACCGGCGTGATCGTCGAGGAGGCGGTCGACCCCGTCTACGAGGCGATCGAGCCCGACGCCGAGGAGGCCGAGGAGCTGATCCGCGCGGCGCAGGCGACCGCCAACGAGCGCGGAGTCACGACGATCCACGACATGGTCCGGAAGTCGAAGGCGCCGCAGGTGTATCGCGACCTCGATCTGGCGGACGAACTCACGCTGCGCGTGCGGATCAACTACTGGGCCGACCACTACGAGTCCCTCGTCGATGCCGGTCTCCGCACGAACCACGGCAGCGACATGGTACAGGTCGGCGGTGTCAAGTCCTACACCGACGGCACGTTCGGCGGCCGGACGGCGAAGCTCCACGAGCCGTACGCCGACGACGCCGACGAGACCGGGACGTGGGTGCTCGATCCCGACGAGATCCGCGACCTCGTGACCCGCGCCGACGACCACGGGTTCCAGGTGACGCTACACGCGATCGGCGACGCCGCGATCGACGCCGTGCTCGACGCCTACGAGGAGACCGACGACCCGGGCGCCGCACGCCACCGGATCGAGCACAGCGAACTCGCGACCGACGAGGCGATCGAGCGGATGGCCGATCTGGGCGTGATCGCGTCGATGCAGCCCAACTTCCACAAGTGGGGCTTCGAGGAGGGACTGTACGACGCGCGCCTCGGCGACCGGCGCACCGACGCGAACCGCCTGCCCGCCTACCTCGACGCCGACGCGCCGCTGGCGTTCGGCAGCGACTGCATGCCGCTGGACCCGCTGCTGGGCGTTCACTACGCGGTCAACGCCCCCAGCGAGGACCAGTCGCTCGGCGTCACCGAGGCGCTGCGGGCGTACACTGTGGGCGCCGCGTACGCCGGCTTCGACGAGGACCGACTCGGGACGCTAGAGACCGGAAAGCGCGGGGACTTCGTCCTCCTCGACGAGTCGCCGTGGGAGATGTCCGACCGGATCGACGAGATCGCCGTGGCGCTAACTGCGGTCGACGGCGACGTGGTGTACGACGGTCGGTGAGAAACCAGGAACCGTTGGTCGGTGAGAGCTACGCGTCGGCCTCGACATCGTCGTCGGCTGTGTTCGTCTCTGTCGGCTCGTTCGTCTCCGCGTCGAGCACCTCGAGCGTCTCGTCGACGGTGACGCGGATCACGTCGCCGTCGCAGGGGAGATCGAGCCGAACGCGGAGCGGATCCTCGCTCACCACCCTCGTGTGCCCGTCGCTGACGGTCCACGGATGCGTCCAGAACGGCTCGGTCGTGAGGTCGACGCCGCGCTCGGCGAAGAACGTGAGCACGGGCGCGGTGTCGAGGAGGTTCACGCCGACGGCGGAGGTGAGCCGGTTGTCACAGCGGCCGCAGGTGTGGCGCACCGCGACGTCCTGTCCGGGAACGGCGGTCTCGGTGACCAGATCGGTCTCCATGCGCCCCATACACTCCGGGCAGACGCCGTCGGCGGCGAGACAGTAGTGGTGGCGGACGTGGTGATGGAACGCGTCGAGGAACTCCGCGGGCGTCCGGTCGGCGAGACCGCCCGGCGGGAACGAGTAGTTCACCGGCGTGCGCCCGCACTCGGTACACGCGATCGTGAGCAGCTCGTTCGCGTACCGCGCCTCCAGGTCGCCGTCGCACTCGTAACACGCCCCTGGCGCGTCGAACGGCCCCAGCTCGCTGCGGCCGGTGAACGTCCCCGCGAACACCGAGCGCACGACCTTCCAGCCCGGCGTGCGGAACTCGTACCCCTCGACGCAGTCGTCGGCCGCCGTGGCGCCGGCGGTGTCGCCGACGGAACCACCGTCCCCGTCGGCGGCGTCGTCGCCGCACTCGATCTTGCGGACGAAGTGGTCGAGTAGCTGCTTCAGGTGGTAGTTGAAGTGCGCGCTGTCGTTCAGGTCGGTGCGGTCGTACAGCTCGGAGAACGCGACCGGTTGGTCGTCGCCGCGCTCGATCGTCGCCTCGTGCAGCGACTGGAGGATGTCGATGCGGGTCTCGTTGCCGAGGAGGGCGAACGCCTCCGCCGGGTCGAGGTCCGCCTCCCCCGCGTGGTCGACGGCCTCCTCCGCGGATCTGCTCATGCCGGGTCATGGAACGTCGCCGAACATAGTCGTTGGGTCGATACGCCCCTAGGCGTCCACGCCGCGCTCGGTCCCGCCGTCGCCGTCCTCGTCATCGACGCGGGTGTCGGCCCTGCCGTCGATCCCGCGCAGAAGGCGGCGGCGACGTACCTCGAAGCCCTCGCGCTCGTACAGCGCCAGGGCGGCGTCGTTGTCGACGGCCACGGAGATCGACGCCGTCTCGCAGCCCCACTCGCGGCCCCGATCCACACAGGCGTCGAGGAGGGCCGTCGCGACGCCCCGACGGCGATACGCCTCGGCGACGTACAGCTCCGAGACGTGGCAGTTCGGATCGCGGTCGAAGACCGGCGCCGTCGGCTCCCGGGTCGCCGACGCGAAGCCGACGCGATCGCCGTCGACGACCGCGACGAGGTCGGCGGCGTCGTCGTCCGCGAGGCGGTCCTCGCGGTGGTCGATCCCGGGAGTCCGGAGGTCGTCGACGAGGGGGTGGAACGGCTCGTCCGCGGCGGCCTCGCGCTGAAACGGTATCCAGAGGTCGTCGACGAACGCCTCGAGTTCCTCGCCTCGGAGCGGTCGGATCTCCATGGCGTCGCCTTCGTCGGTCGACACTTGACGGTTCGGCCGGCGTGTGAACTCCTCCCGGTGGTGGCGAACCCGCCGGCCTACTCGAACGCGAACCGCACCGCCTCGTCGTCGTCGCCGGCGCGGGCGCCCTCCTGCTCGGCGAGGGCGTCCCGGAGGCGCTCCCAGGTGTCCTCGAGCGCCTCGACGATCACCTTCGTGTCCGAGATGACCGGCATGAAGTTCGTGTCGCCGCCCCACCGCGGGACGACGTGGGTGTGGAGGTGGTCGTCGATGGAGCCGCCGGCGGCGTCGCCGCCGAGGTTCATCCCGGCGTTGAGTCCGTCCGGGCCGAGCGCGTCCTCGAGTGCGCGCATCGTCCGCTGCTTCAGGCGGGCGTGATCCAACAGCGTCGCGTCGTCGAGGGCGGGGAACTCCCCCTCGTGGACCCGCGGGATCACCATGACGTGGCCCGGGTTGTACGGGTAGTTGTTGAGCAGGACGAACGCGCGCTCGCTGCGGGCGACGATCCGGGAGTCGCGGTCGTTCCCGCGCTCGGGAAGCACGCAGAACGGACAGCCGTCGATCGCGTCCTCGTCGGCGTCCCGGTCGACCCACTCGATCCGCCACGGCGCGAACACCTGATCCATACCGGGCGGTCACCCGCGCGGCTCTTAGAACCCAGTGAGCGCGGGCGGAGGGCAGGCGGCCGCCGCGCTCGCGGCTGCCGGGCGAAGGTTTTATACCCAACGTGACACCTTTATCGGGGTTAGCGTCGTACCCTACTGCATGGCGACCCAACCCTCCGTCTCCGACCACGTCACAGAGCGCTGCGTGACGTGCGGAGGAAAGACGACCCACGGCGTGCGGGTGGAGATCCGCACGGAGAGTCAGAAGGAGGAAAACGCGGAGTTCTCCCGCGAACCCTACCGCATCACCACCTGCAACGAGTGTGGGGTCGAGACCGCGACCCGGATGAACAACGCGTAGCACCGACCGTCCGCATCGATCGACCGTCCCACCGGACCGGAGAGCCGAGCCGGGACCGACTACTCGCCGCCCGTTCCCGACGCCCGTTCGTGGCGACTCCTCACGACGGATCCCTCGACTGTCTCAGGAGAACAGGCCCGTGGTCGTCACCTCGATCCCGTCCTCGGTGACGACGAGCGTGTGTTCGGCCTGACTGATCAGTTCGCCGTCCTGCTCTTTCAGCACGGGGTACCCCTTGACGGCGTCCTGCTGGACGAGCCGACGCAGCGCCATCTCGTCGCGCGAGGAGTCGAGCCACCGCGCGGCGAAGGGGAGGCCGTCGAACTCCCGCACCTGCTCCAGCGTCTGCCGGGCCGTGCGGTTGCGCACCGACACGTCCTGGGTCAGCTCGAAGATCTCCTCGTCGTTGCCCTCGCCGACTTTCCCGCTGCCGGTGGTGGCGAACGGCTCGATGGCGACGACCTGCCCCGGCTCCAGTTCCACGGAGCGGTCGACGCCCCGGTTGGGGACGTTCGGTCCCGTGTGCGCGTCGTACCGTTCGACCCCGTGGCCCGAGAGGTTGTACACCGGGGTGTAGCCGTACGCCTCGATCACGTCCTCGATCTCGGCGCCGATCTCGCCGACCGGGACGCCCGGCCCCGCGGCGTCGACGGCCGCCTCCAGCGCCTGCTCGGCGGCCTCGACGAGTTCGGTCTCGCCCGCGAGGTCGACGGTCACCGCCGAGTCGGCGATGTAGCCGTCGACGTGGACGCCCATGTCGAGACAGACCACGTCTTCGCCGAAGACGGTTCCGTCGTCGCGCTCGGGGGTCGCGTGGCTCGCCTCCTCGTCGATCGAGACGTTCACCGGGAACGCGAGTCCGGCGCCCTCCTCGCGGATGCGCTCCTCCGCGTACTCGGCGACTTCGAGGTGCGTCGCGCCCGGCTCGACCAGCTCGCGCGTCTCGCCCATCACCGTCGTCAGGATCTCGCCCGCCTCGCGGTACTTCTCCAGCACGTCATCGTCGAGGACACTCATACCCCGCCGTTCGATTGAGCGGGGGAAAGGGATTGCGCTACCTGCGTGGCCGAGAGAGTGAGCGGTGTGAGGCCGACCGACGGGAGGCCTCGATGCGAACGGGGAGCGACGCGCGGTCGACCGGAGGGAGACCGCGAGTCGAACGGGGAGCGACGCGACCCGTGAGCGACGCGACCCGTGAGCGACGCGACCGACCGAGGCCACGATCGACGGCGACGAACTACGCTGTCGCCGCCGCGCCGGCGCTTCGCGGGGTTTTTGCTGAGCGCGGGGCGAGCGATCGTATGGCCAACCAGCCCCACCTGCTCGTCGACGAGGGCGACGTTCACGAGATCGCGCTGATCCCGGGCAACCCGGATCGCGTCGACCGCATCGCCGACCACTGCGACGACTCCGAACTCGTCGCCGAGAACCGCGAGTACCGGATCGTCAACGCGACCTACGACGGCGTCGACCTCACGATCTGCTCGACGGGGATCGGCTGTCCCTCCGCCGCCATCGCCATCGAGGAGCTCCACAACGTCGGCGTCGAGACGGTGATCCGCGTCGGCACCTGCGGCGGCCTCCAGACCGACGTGGAGATCGGCGACATGGTCGTCGCCACCGGCTCCGCGAAGGAGGAGGGGACGAGCAAGCGCTACGAGTCCGAGACGTACCCCGCCGTCCCCGACTACGACACGCTTACGGCGCTCGTCGACGCGGCCGAGGCGAACGACGAGGACGTTCACGTGGGGCCGATCGTCTCCGACGACGCCTTCTACAACGAGTCCGACGAGTACGTCGCCGACTGGGAGGAGGCGGGGCTGCTCGCGATCGAGATGGAGGCGTCGGCCGTGTTCTCGCTGGCGCGCCGCCGCGGCATGAACGCAGGGGCCATCTGTACCGCCGACGGCAACCTCGTCGCCGGAACCCAGAAGGGCGCCGACTCCGAGGACGAACTCCCCGAGAAGGCGAAGAACAACGTCGGACGCGCCATCGACATCGCGCTCGATTCGGTCGCGTCGCTGTAGCGTTCGACGGCAGCGCGTGGTTGTCGGTCGGGGGCATCACCCGTCGCCGCGTCGGCGGATCCGGGTTGCATCGCCGTCGCCGAGCGGTTCGAGCTCCCGGCTCGACGCCCGACACGGCCCCGTCGAAGACGTTATGATAGAGTAGAATCAACATTCGAAATAGTACGATGAACGACACGACGCGCGCCGACAGACACGGTGAGGAGGAACAGGCGGACGCGACCGTGACGCTGGCGGACGATGCGCTCTATCGCGCGTTCGCGTCGAGACAACGACGGCGGGTGCTGGCGATACTTCGAGACACGGGTTCGGATGAAACGTCCGTCGAGGAACTCGCGACGCTGCTGTGTGGGTACGATGCCGCGGACACCGGCACGATGAAAACCCCGAGTGACCGGGATCGGCTGCTGGCCGCACTGACGCACGTGCATCTCCCACACCTCGACGCCGTCGGGCTGGTGGACTACGACCGAGGAGACGGAGCCGCTTCGCCGCGCCCGCTGGACCCGGCGGTCGAAGAGCTTCTCGACCGAAGCGTCGCCGCAGAGTCGTCACCGCGGTCGTGACATGCTCGACTCCCTGCTCACGAGAGCCCGGAACCGAGAGCACGCGATCGTCGTGTATCGGGGCGACGAGCCGATCGAAGTCGAGTCGCTGTTCGCCGCACACGGCGTCGAGTACGCGGTCCGCGAGCTCCCGCCGACCGGGCCGGACCCGTTCGTCCACATCGAGACCGACGGCGAGTTCGCCGGGGTGATCGGCGCCGCGGAGCTGGAGGGGCTGTTCGCTCCGCCGATCGTCCGCCCCGGCGAACGGGACGAGGTGTCCCCGGGGTATCGAGCGATCTTCGAGCTGTTCGACGACACGCTGTTCACGTCGATGCGGCGCGGGGCGCTACGCGCGGTGAGTCGGGAGATCGAGGACCGCGCCTATCGGGTCGGTACGGGAACCCTTCGCGCGAGCTTTCAGCGGTTCTCGGCGTTCCGACCGCAGGTCGACGCGTACCGTCACCTCGCGGCCGACACCGACCTCGCCGTCCACGTGTACGGGGCCGACGACTGGGAGCCGCCGACGATACCGGGCGTCACGTACCACGCCACCGGCGACGGCGACCTCGACCGGTTCTGGGCCCTCGCGTTCGACGGGGGCGACGAGGCGCAGGCGTGCGGACTCGTGGCGAGGGAGGAGTCGGACGGGTACACGGGCCTTTGGACCGATGACGTCGCCGTCGTCGAGGAGTTACTCGCCGCCTTGGCCGCGGCGTGACCTCGGGGATGCCCGTCCCCGCCGGCCGGACGCGTCACTCCTCGTCGAGCAGCTGTCGAGCGACCGCCTCGGAGTCTTCTCCGCCCAGCGCGGACTCGACGAGGAGATGTCCGCCGATCGTCGCCGGCGAGATGACCGTGTCGGCGCCCGCGCGCTTCAGCTTGTTCACGTTCTCGCGGTCGGTCGCGGCGGCGACGATCGTCGCGTCCGGGCTGAGCTGTCGGGCCGTGAGGATCGCGAGCGCGTCCTCAGCGTCGTTGTTCGTCGCGGCGACGACCGCGCGGGCGTCGCCGATCTTTGCGCGCTCCAGCGGCTCCTCGCCGGACGGGTCGGCAGTGAGCACGTGGACACCGTCCTCCTCGTGGAGCAAACGTGCGGCCCCCTCGTCGGGCGTTATCACGAGGAACTCCACGTCCGCGGCGATCAGTTCGTCGACGATCGGTTCGGTCAGTTCGCCGTAGCCGAGCACGATGACGTGGTCGGCGAGCAGGTCGATGTCTGTGTCTGTCATGCGTCCGAGAGCGTTCGTGAGGCGGGCTTCGATGGCCGGTGTGATGAGCACGCCGAGCGCGATCGCGAAGGCGGCGACGTTGAGCACGAGCGCCGACATGGCGAACCACTTCGCCAGCGGCGTCGCCGGCGTCACGTCGCCGTAGCCGACGGTCGATGCGGTGACGACCGAGAAGTACACCGCGTCGGTGATCGTCGAGACGCCGGTGAACTGGTCGTCCAACGCGAACGCGCCGGCGGTCGAGTAGCCGAGCGAGCCGACCAGCGCCGACAGCGAGGCCCACTGTGTCGGCGAGAGGTCGATCTCCGTGGCGAACAGTCGCCGGTTGAGCGCGAGCGCGAGCAGGGCCGCCAGCGAGAGCGCGAGCAGCACCGGCCCCGCGACGGTCGAGCCGACGAGCCCCTGGATCGCCGTCAGCGGGAGCAGCACGACCGCCGCGATCCACGCAGCACGGAGTCCGCGCCGGAGTCCGTACGCCGCAACGAGGAGGAGAAACCCCGTGATAGCGCCGGTGAAGCCGGCGAGAATCACTGCATCGTCGGGGAGCGCAGCGACGATCGAGAGCCGTCTCGTGGGTCGGGTGACGATACCCCCGATGCCGGCGACGACAGACAGCAGCGCCGCGACCGTCACGAGCGTCACGGCGATCCGACCGCCGACCCGATCGCGCCAGCCGTCCATGCCCCGACGTTCACTCGGCCGGTGATAAGCGATGCGACACCATCCGACCGGGCCACGACCCGACAGGAGATCTCACGCCGGCAGGGATTTGTACGACGGGCGTCAGCGACAACCTATGCCCGCCTCCTCGCTCCCGATCCAGCTCCTGCTCGGGCTGTATCTCGGCCTGCTCACGGGGATCGTCCCCGGGCTGGTCTCGTGGGCGCTCGGATTCACGTTCAAGTACTTCACCGGGGTGTCGATCCCCGGCTTCGGTGTCGTCGTCCTCGCGCTGGCGGTCGCCGGCGTCAACGGCGGCCTCCTCGCCCTCAACGATCAGACGATCCGGAACTCCGCCAACGGCACCGCGCTGCTGATCGCGATCATCGTCGTGCTGATGATCTCGCTGTACGCCCACTCCAAAGGCGACGCGATGGGCGCGTCGCTCCCCAAGCGACTCACGCTCAGACAGCTGACGGAGCGGACGCTCTCCACGGACGCGATCGACTTGACCGCGGGACGCGGACGAGTGACGGTCTCGGTCGCAGGCGACGTGGGCGACATCGAGGGCTACCCCGCGCTCCCCGCCGACCTCCGGGCGGAGGTTCGCGCCTTCGCCGACGACTTCCCGGCCGACCTCCCGCTGAGCGAACTGGAGGCGGCCGTTGCCGAGCGCCTCCGCTCGGAGCACGACCTCGCCGAGGTGACCGTCCACCTCGACGAGCGGGGACGGGCGACCGTCGCCGCCGCGCCGCCGTTGGCCGGCGTCTCGAGCCGCATTCCGGACGGCAAGCGCGCCGTCTCCGTGTCGGTGTTGCTCCCGACAGGAGTCGCCCGGGGCGACGAGATAACCGTCGTCACGGCCGACGGCGACGCCGTCGACGGCACCGTCGTCGCCGCCCGCACCGACGGCGCTACGCCGGATGAGACGCCCGCGACGGCGGCCGACGGCGGCACGGACGCGCCGCCGGCGCCCTCCCCGACGACGACCGGCGGCGACGGTCGCCTCACGCTCGCGGTCGACCGGTCGGCCGCGCCTCGGCTCCTCGACGCCGACGTGCGGCGGTTGGCCGTGCGCTCGCGGGGGACGAGACGCGAGTTCGAACTCATCGCACTGCTCCGCCGGGCGGGCAAGCGGTTCCGTCGGTTCAGCGTCCGGGCCGACGGGCCCCTCGACGGACACAGCCTTCGGGAGGCGGCGGTCCGCGACGAGTACGGCGTGGCCGTCCTCGCGGTTCGCAGCGCCGGACGGTGGCGCCTCGGACCCGACGGCGACGTCAGGCCGGAGGCCGGCGCCGACCTCGTCGTCGTCGGGACGCGGGACGCCCTCGACCGATTCGGTCGCGAGGTGGCGGCGTGATCCCGGCTGCCATCGGGCGCCTCACGGAGGCCGGGATCTCGCCGGTTCGGGCCAACCGGCCGCTCCGGACGGCCCCGCCGCTTCAGTCCGTGTCCGAGGTGCTCGAGCTCGTGAACGCCCCGCGGCTCGTCGGCTTCGCGGTCGCCTCGTTTCTCGTCGCCGCCCTCGGCGCGGCGGCGTACCGGTGGTACGTCAACGAGCCGGTTCCGCGGGGACTGACTACGCTGCTCGGGACGGCGACGGTCGCGGTGTATCTCAACACGGTCGGACTGTTCGCGTCCGTCCTCCCCGTCGCGGGCGTCGTCACGACGGACCCGTTCGCGCCGATGACGGTCATCCGGAACGTCGTGAGCCTCCTCGTGGCCGCGGGGACGGCGCCGATCGGTCGCCGAGTCGGCGACCACTTCGCGACGAACGTGACGGCCGTCGCGGGCGGCGAGCGCGTCGACGGCGAGTTGAGCAGGTTCGCGCGGACGGTCGGCCGGATCCGGAGCGTCGAGCTCCCCGAGGAGATCGCCGACATCGACGGCTACGACCCCGTCGACGAGGCGACCAAGGAGCGCCTCTCCGGGGAGACGCTGTTGTTCCCGCGACGGCTCTCGGACGGGGAACTGCGCGACGCGTTCCTGACGCGACTGAAGCAGGAGTACGGCGTCGGCCACGTCGACGCCGAGTTCGACGGCGGGGACGTGACATACCTCGGCGTCGGTCGCCGCGTCGCCGGCATCGGCCCGACGCTCGGGCCGGGTGCGTGTGCGGTCGCGATCCGCGCCGACCCGCCCAACGGCGCGGGCCCGGGCGACGTCGTTCAGGTGTGGCGAGTCCCCGATACGTCTGCGGCATCCACACCGGCGGGGTCAGAACCGAGCGACTCGGCGGGCTCCATATCGGACGGATCGGTCGCGGCGGAGGCGAGCCCGAGGGACCCGACAGTCCCGGCTGTGACGGACTCTGCGGCGGCGGAAACGGGAGCCGATGACGGAGACGACCCCGCCCCGAGACGGGTCGCAACCGCGGAACTGCGCGCGACGGCCGGCGACGTGGTGACGCTCGCGGTCGACGAGTCGGACGCCGATGAGTTCCACGCCGACGGCAGCTATCGACTGGTGACGATGCCCGCCGAGGCGCGCGCGGACCGGGAGTTCGCGTCGATCCTCCGGGTCGCCGACGAGACGATGGCGGTCGTCACCGTCGGAGAGCGGAGCGTGCTCGACGGCACGCGTGTCGGGGCGGTGCGGGGATCGGTCGTCGCCGTCGAGGGCATCGACGGCTCGATCGAGCCGATCCCGCCGCGCGGCCGGACGTTCTCCGCGGGCGAGACGGTGTACGTGATCGCGCGCCCCGAGGCGATCCGGGAGCTGGAGCGACGCGGGGCCGGCGCCGGTGGGGACGCCGGGACCGACCCCACCGACGCGGGCGCCGGGACCGACGGCGGCACGTCACGGACGACGGACGGCCCGAACACCGACGACGACTGAGTCGACGGCGCAACGCTCTTGCCCGCCCGACAGGGACGGGGAGATATGCACTGGAAGCTGTTCGCCGATCTCGCCGAGGCGGCCGGCGAGTCCGAGCCGGAGGTGGAGGGGGCCGACGCCGAGACGGTCGGGGAGGCGCTGGACGCGCTGTTGGACGCGTACCCCGCGCTCGCGGCCCGCGTGCTCGACGAGGGCGGCGACCTCCGGGGACACATCAACCTGCTCAGAAACGGTCGAGACGTCCGAGCGGCCGAGGGGCTCGACACCCCGGTCGACGCCGGCGACGAACTCGCGCTGTTCCCGCCGGTCAGCGGCGGGTGAGGAGAGAAACCGTGGGACGGCGCCCCGGATCGGCACCCTTTCGGAAGCCTTAATTACGTCCCTGCGGAATCGTTGGATGCGAGGAACGACCGGTCGGGTTGGTAGTCTAGTCCGGTTATGACACCTCCTTGACATGGAGGAGGCCGGCGGTTCAAATCCGCCCCAACCCATCCGCTTCTTACGCTGTGATCGCAAGACATAGCACTATCTCTCCGTAGAGAGCTGCGCCGCTCACGAGGTCACTTCCGAGGGTCTGACAGTACTGATCCGCGATACTGTCGGACGGTCGATCGAGGAAGCCGGCCATAGCGCCCCACCGACGACGGGCGCTGTGTACCGTGGCTCTTGCCCACTGTGAACCCGAGTGGTCACCCTGGCGAGCTCCGGGGTCGTGGTTCGTCGGGCGAAGAGGTGCGGGGAAGAGACCGAGAGGCGCGGCGAGTTATGCCGAGCCGTGTCCGTGGCCGAGCACCAGTGCGGCCGCATTCGCCAGCAACAGACCGACGAGGACGGAGAGCTGTTCGGTCGTGACGCCGTTCGCGAGGAGCGGGAGGTAGACGAACGGGAGGACGATCGCGGCGTAGAAGGCGAGCGCGCGCACCGGCTCGACCGCGAGCGTCCGACCGGTGCCCGTGGATTCGGTAAGGGCGTCTTTCAGTCTCGACGATGCCGGCACCGCGTCCCGGAGACCGGCGACGGAGCGGAGGGGATTGGAGGGGGTCATCGTACACTGATCCGATGGATCCCCGACCACATATAGTATTAAGAGCATTCGGGCGGATTCGAACCGTTCATCGTCTCGTCGAGAGGTTACGACGACGTTTCACGACTCCCCGAGAATAGGCTAAACGGTTCATTACGCCCGCTGAATCTTTTTCTCGTCGGATCGAATCCGTAGGAACATCCGGCACTCGCACCGCTGTCTGGCGCTGGATCCAGCCGGATCACGACCCGCCGTCGGGACAGCCGGTCGCGACGACGACCGTGGCGCTCGGAAGCCCGTTCGTAACCGACCGTTCATTCGGGCGACTCGACCACCCCGGCGATGGCAGATGCGTCGGGCGTTGGTCGTCCGTTCGCCCGATCGTGGCCGACACGCGAAGGCGGGTCGACGGGGGATCGAACGATCAGACCGTCGATATTCGCCGTTCTGGAACGAAGAGAGCCCCCCGGTCGCGGTCCTACTGGCTGTCGTCGGTATCCGGCTCGGCGGTGTCGTCGGCGTCCGACTCGGTGGCGGTGTCGACGCTGTCGAGATCGGGCTCGTCGTCCACGTCGCCGGTGGCTGTCGGCGACTGATCGGGCGCCGGCATCCCGCCCATCGCACTCCCGATGTCTGTGGGGTCGAGGTCGCGGTCGTACTCCTCGTCGGCGAAGAGGTGGCACGCTGCCGCGTGCTCGCCCCCGGTCAGGATGGGCTCTTCCTCCTCACACGGCGAGGCGAACGCGTCCCGAAGCCGGTCCGCGGCTTCCGTCTCGCGGCCGTTCGCGAGGATCTCGAGGGCGTCCTCGACGGTGTCCATGGTCGCGCCCGACAGTCCCGCGAGGTCGAACTCCTCGCGCATCGCTTCCTTGAACACGACGGTGTTCCGCTCGAAGTCCTCGCCGTCGTGCTCGCTTTCGAGCGTCTCCCAGACGGAGTCGGCGGTGAACCCCTGGCGTTCGAGGCGGTCGCGGAGGTTCATGATCCCGCGATACTGCTCTTGCGGGACGTCGACGGTCGCCGGCTGGATCACCTTCGGACAGCGCGTCCGGAAGTGACAGCCCGACGGCGGGTTCCGCGGCGAGGGAACGTCCCCCGGGAGCGCGTCGACGCGGCGCCCCTGTTCCTCGACGGACGCGCGCGGAACCGACTCCAACAGCGCCTTCGTGTAGGGGTGTTTCGGCGACTCGAAGATGTCGTCGGTCGGGCCGGTCTCGACCACCTCGCCGAGGTACATCACGGCGACGCGGTCGCAGATGTGCCGCACGACCGAGAGGTCGTGGGCGATGAACAGGTACGTCAGCCCGAAGTCCTCCTGGAGGTCCTCCAGGAGGTTCAGGATCTGCGCTTGCACGCTCACGTCGAGCGCGGAGACCGGCTCGTCGAGCACGATGAACTCCGGGTCGAGAGCGAGCGCGCGCGCGATGCCGACGCGCTGGCGCTGCCCGCCGGAGAACTCGTGTGGGTACCGATCGATCTGGTCGGCCGAGAGGCCGACGCGTTCGAGCAGTTCCTTCGCGCGGTCGCGGCGCCATTCCCGCTTTGAGCGGCCGTCGTCCGGCGACTCCTCGGGCATGTCGTGGATCTTCAACCCCTCGCCCACGATGTCGCCGACGGTCATCCGCGGGTCGAGGCTGGAGAACGGGTCCTGGAAGACGATACCCGCGCGCTTGCGGAAGCGCGTCAGTTCGTCCCCGGCCATCTCCATGACGTCCTCGCCGTCGAAGCGGACGGTGCCGTCGGTGGCCTCGCGCAGTCTGAGGAGCGTCTCGCCCGTCGTCGACTTCCCGCAGCCGGACTCGCCGACGACGCCGAGCGTCTCCCCGGGGTACACCTCCAGATCGACGCCGTCGACGGCCTTCACGCTGGACGGGTCCCGGCCGAGCAGTCGATCGAACAGCGAGTCGTTCTCGTAGTAGTACTTCCGCAGGCCGTGGACCTCGAGCAGCGGGTCTCCGGGCGGGGACTCACTCATCGCCGCGCACCTCCTCGTTGCGGTCGAAGTGATCCGGCGGGAGCGCGTCCGCCTCGCTGAACTCCCGTTGTGCGAGCACGCAGCGAACGGCGTGGTCGTCGGTTCCGGGTTCCGCGTCGTACTCGGGGATCGGTTGAAGGCAATCGGCCATCGCCTTCGGACAGCGGTCGGCGAAGAAACACCGGCCGCCCATCTCCTCGTCCAACAGCGAGGGGACGTTCCCCCCGATCGGCTGGAGCCGAGGGTCCGGATCGTCGAGGTCCGGGATCGAGCCGATGAGTCCCTCGGTGTACGGATGGACGGGCGAGTCGAACACGTCCGCGAGCGTTCCCCGCTCGACGATCTGCCCCGCGTACATGACGCCCACGCGGTTGCACATCCGGGCGATGACGCCCAGATCGTGGGTGATCATCACGACGGAGGTGTCCTGCTCCTCCTGCAGGTCGCGCAGGAGGTTGAGGATCTGCGCTTGGATCGTCACGTCGAGGGCGGTCGTCGGCTCGTCGGCGATCAGCACGTCCGGTTCCCCGGCAAGCGCCTGCGCGATCATCGCGCGCTGGAGCATCCCGCCGGAGAACTGGTGGGGGTACTCGTGGGCGCGATCGGCGGGGTCGGGGATGCCGACCTGTTCGAGCAGCTCGATCGCCCGGTTCATGCTCGACTCGGAGGTGTATCCGCGGTTCGGCAGCAGCGTGTCGGCGATGAGTCGTCCCATCCCGTACCCCTGTGTCCGCGAGCGCGTGCTTCGCGGGTTCGCGCGGGCGCGTCGCTGCACCTCCACGGCCTCGGCGATCTGTTCGCCGACGGTGATCGAGGGGTTCAGCGAGGACATCGGGTCCTGGAACACCATCGAGAACGCCGGCCCGCGCAGCGCGCGGCGGACGCCCTCGGGTAGCCGACGCGTGTCGACGAGGTCGCCGTCCACGGCCTCGGGCAGCTCGTCCCGGAACTCGTCCGCGAGGTCGGCGTCGCGGTACCACACCTCGCCGGAGGTGATCCGCCCCGGCGAGTCGACGAGGTCGATGAGCGACAGCGCCGCCACCGACTTCCCGGAGCCGGACTCGCCGACGATACCGTACACCTCGCCGTCACGAACGGTGAAGTCGACCGACTCGACGGCGTTGATCTGCCCCTCTTCGGTGAAGAAGCGCGTAGAGAGGTTCCGAACCCGGAGCACGTCGTCCGGGTGGCCCTCCGGGGCACCGTGCTCGTCGGGGGCGCCGGTGGACTCCGTGGAGGCTGTCTCGCTCATCTACATCCCCCCCTCGCCCTCGATACCCGGATCGAGCGCGTCGCGGAGCCAGTCACCCACGAGGTTGATGCCGATGACCGAGAGCACGATCGCGATCCCGGGCACGGTTGCGATCCACCACGACGACGAGAGGTAGTCGCGTCCTTGCGCAATGTCGAAACCCCACGAGAGCGTCGTCCCCGAGAAACCGAGGAACGACAGTGCCGACTCCAACAGGATGATCGCGGCGACCTGGATGGTCGCCAACACGAGGATCGGCGTGATCGAGTTCGGAAGGACGTGCCGGAACACGATCCGCACGTCGCTGGCGCCGAGCGCCCGCGCGGCTTTCACGTACTCCTCCTCGCGGACCGAGAGCGCCTCGCCGCGCGCGATGCGGGCGAACCACACCCAGTTGACGAACCCGACGACCAGGATGACGACCGTCGGCAACACGAACGCCTCCGGCATCGGTGTCGGTAGCCCGACCGCGTCGCGGAACGCGCCGGCCACGCCGGTGGTCACGAGCGGGTCGGTGATCGCGACCGCCACGTCGGCTTGGAAGCGGCTGAACAGCCCGATCAACGCGATCGCCAGCACGAGCGACGGGAACGCCAGCGACACGTCGGCGGTGCGCATCAGCGCGTCGTCGATTCGGCCGCGGTAGTACCCCGCGGTCAGCCCGACGGTGACGCCCAACAGCGCAGCGAGCACCGTGCCGAAGAACCCGACGAGCAGCGACGTCCGGGCGCCGTATATCGCCCGCGAAAGGATGTCCTGTCCCAGCGAGTTGGTCCCCAATGGGTGCTGAGCGGTCGCGTTCACCGTGACGTTCTCAGTCACGGTCTGGACACTCCCGTTCACCATCTCGGTCCGGGTCTGTTGTTCGGTATCGGTGAACCCAAGCGGCGGGAGCTGCGCCCGGTCCAGATCCTGGGTTCGGGGGTTGTGCGGGGCGATCATGGGGGCGAACGCCGCCGCGAGTACGATCACGACCACGAGCACCACGCCGATCCGCGCGAGTCCGGACGACCGGAACTCCTTGCGGAGGTTCCGGATGGTACGTGGGGAGATCGATATCGGTCCGATCTTCATTCAGCGATCACCCGCGGGTCGAGATACGCGTACAGCGCGTCGACGACGATGTTCAAGAGGACGAACCCGGTCCCGATAACGATGAGGCTCCCCTGCAGGATCGGCCAGTCGCGCGCGTTGATCGCGCGGATGATCTCCGAGCCCAGTCCGGGCCACGCGAAGACGGCCTCCGTGATCACCGCTCCGCCGATGAGCGTCCCGAGCTGGAGCCCGAGGACGGTCACCACCGGAACGAGCGTGTTGCGGAGGACGTGCTTGTATCGGACGAGGGACTCGGGAAGCCCCTTCGCTCGCGTCGCGCGGACGTACCCCTCCGACAGCTCGTCGAGCATCCCGGAGCGGACCAGTCGAGTGATGAGCGCCGTGAAGTACGTCCCCAGCGTGATCGCCGGGAGGAACAGCGAGGCGAGCCACGCCGTCACGACCGTGAAGAACGGCTCCGGGCCGGTGATCGCCGCGAGCGACTCCATGAAGCCGTACGCCCGACCGCTGGTCGGGAAGACGTTGAGCTCCACCGCGAACACGAGCACGAGCATGATCCCCAGCCAGAAGTTCGGCGTCGAGATGCCGAGCAGCGAGAACGTCGTGGCGGCGTAGTCGGCCGGCTCGTGGCGCCGCGTCGCCGAGATGACCCCCAACGGAATCGAGATGACGACCGCCACGACGCTCGCGGCGACCGCGAGCTCCAGGGTCGCCGGGAGCTTCTGGAACACCTGCACCGATGCCGGGATGCTCGAGATGTACGAGTACCCCATGTTTCCCTGGAGGAGTTCCCAGAGGTAATCCAGATACTGGACGTACAGCGGCTGGTTCAGTCCCAGCTCCTCGGCGATCCGCTGGCGCGTCTCCTGACTGGCGTCCAGCGGCGCCACCGTGTCGATCGGCGACCCCGGCGTGATGAATCGGAGGACGAAGACGACAGTCACGACTCCCCAGACGACACCCACTCCCTGCACGCCGCGCTTGAGAAGAAATCGACCGTAGCCCATGACGGCCTAGTTGCTCTCGCTCGGGAGGCTCTGCGCCTCGTCGAGCAGCCGATCGAGCTCGTCGTTCTTGTACGAGGTCAGCGCCCCGTCGCTCGCGAGGAGCGGCTGGATCGTCTGGATCGCGTCGAACGTCGCGTTCCCCCACCCGAGCAGGTACCACGGGGGCTTGTCCTCGATGTTGCCCGTCGTCACCTGACTGACGAGCGTCGAGAACTCGACCTGTCGCGCGGTCGCCGAGACGTTCGGGATCTCGTCGACCTGCGAGGCGACCGCCTGGGCGATCTCGACGTCCTTGAGGTACCGACCGATCGGCGTCACGAGCTCGATCTCGGCGCCGGCGTAGCCGGACTCCTCGACGAGCTGCTCGGCGCGGTCGAGGTCCTGCGGGTACGGGTCGAGGTCCTCGTTGTGACCGAAGAAGCCCTCGAGGGTCGGCTGGCCGGTCGCCGAGCCGAACGTCTGCAGGACGTTCTCGATGATGGAGTCGAGGTCGACCGCGTAGTTGACCGCCTGCCGGAACGTCGGCGAGTCGAACGGCTCCACGTCGTAGCGCATCGCGTTGAAGATGACGCGCGTCGACGGCACCGCCGAGATCGACGCGTCCTCGCTGTTCTCGACCCGGGAGACCTCCTGGGGTGGAACGTTGACCGCGATGTCGGTCTCGCCGCTGAGGAGCCGGTTCACGCGCGTCGAGGACTCGGACGCGGAGTTGATCGTGAACGTCGAGATGGCCGCCGGCTCGTCCCAGTAGTCGTTGTTCCGCTGGAAGGCGACCTCGACGCCCTGCTCGTAGTTGGAGAGCACGAACGGACCGGTCCCCTCCATGTTCTGGTTGATGTACGCCTGGTCGTTGCTCTCGACCCACGACTTGTTCATCACGTCGCAGTAGGTCGCGAACGAGGCGAACACGATCGGGTTGAGCCCCGAGAGGTTCACGTTCACCGTGCGGTCGTCGGAGGAGGCGACTTCGGCACCCTCGACGCCCAGGAGCTGGTCGACCTGCGGCGACTCGATGCCCACGTCCGACTTGACGATCCGGTTGATCGAGTAGGCGACGTCCTCGGGAGTGAGCGAGTCGCCCGAGTGGAACGAGACGTTGTCACGGACGGTGAACTGGACCGTCGTCTCGTCGAGGCGCTGGTAGTCGGTCGCCAGCGTCTCGACGATGGCGCCCTCGCGATCGCGCTCGAGCAGCCCCTCGTACGCCTGCAGGACGATGTTGTCGGTCGGCGTCTCGCGGTGGTCCTGCGGGTCGAGCCCGGAGTCCATCTGCGACTGCGTCATCACGACGTCGTCGCCGGCGTCGGTCGCCGGCTCGATGGCGTACGCCGACACACGCTCGTCGGTCCGGGGCTGCCACTCGATGTCGGAGGACTGCCCGTACACGGAGTACTGGCGGTGGAGGAACACCCACGGCGCCTGCTCGTGGGTGTGGCGGTTGGCGCGCTGGAGGAAGCCGTCACGAGTGTCCGGCTCGGGGCGCTCGGTCGTCTCCTCCGGCTCGCTCGTCGTCTCCATGCCGCCCCCGCTGGTCTCGGTCGCCTCGTCGGTCGGCGTCGAGTCGCCGCCGCCGGAACAGCCGGCGAGCGCGACGGCCGCAGTCGCCGAACCCGCCGCTTGGAGGAACCGCCGTCTGCTCGTGTCTTGATCAGACATAGCAGGAACGATGTGAGACGACTCCTTATATGCTGGGGTACTGTGGCGCACACGCTCGAGCCCCGGACGCTTCGGCCTGTCGGCTCGGTCACCGTCCGCGCGATGACGAGGGACAGCGGGATAGTCGCCCGCCTGAATCGGCCGGCAGCGGGACTGACTACTCCGTCTCGCTCTGTGCGTCGACGACGGCGACGCCGGCGAGGTTGACGATGTCCTTGACCTCGTCGCCGCGCTGCATCACGTGGACGGGCTGGTCCATCCCGACGAGCATCGGCCCGATGGCCTCGGCGCCGCCGAGACGCTGGAGCAGCTTGTAGCCGATGTTGCCGGCCTCGAGGTTCGGGAACACGAGGACGTTCGCGGGACCGTCGAGCGTCGAGAAGTCGTACGTGTCCTCGAGGATGTCCTCGACGACGGCGGTGTCGGCCTGCATCTCCCCGTCGACCGGGAAGTCGACCTCGGGGTCGTCGTGGAGCCGGTCGACCGCCTCCCGGGGCTTGCGTGTCCCGGGGTTGTCGACGGAGCCGAAGTTGGAGTACGACAGCATCGCCGCGCGCGGCTCGACGTTGAACCGACGCGCCAGCTTCGCGGTGTGTTTCGTCACCTCGGCGAGCACCTCGGCGTCGGGGGACTGATTCACCGTGGTGTCGGCGCAGAACACGACGCGGTTCTTGAACGTGAGCATGTACACGCCGGCGACGTACTCTGCGTCGTCGGCGGTGCCGATGACCTGCAGCGGCGGCCGGAGCGCGCTCGGGTAGTGGTGTGTCAGGCCCGTGAGGAGCGCGTCGGCGTCGCCGCGTTCGACCATCACGCTGCCGAAGTAGTTCGTGTCACGGCGGAGCAGTTCGTCCGCTTCCGACCGGGTGACTCCCTTGCGCCTGCGGAGTTCGTGGAGGCGGTCGGCGTACACGTCGGCCTTGCTGTCCCCGTCAGGGTCGACGACCTCGGGGTCGAACTCCAGCCCGAGGTGGGCGGTGGTGGACTCGATCGTGTCGCGGTCCCCCAGCAACACCGGGTCGGCGATGCCCTGCTCGGCCATCTGGTAGGCCGCGCGGATCATCTTCTCGTCGGTCCCCTCCGCGAGCGCGACGCGCTTTGGCTCCGAGCGCGCCTTGTTCAGGACGACGCGCATCATCTCGCGGCTCTTGCCGAGGCGGGCCTCGAGTTGTTCGGCGTACACGTCGGTGTCGACCTCCGTACGGGCACAGCCCGACTCCATGGCCGCCTTCGCGACCGCGGGCGCGACCTCGAAGAGGACGCGCGGGTCCAGCGGCTTCGGGATGACGTACTCCGGGCCGTACTTCAGCGGCTGGTCGCCGTACGCCTTCACGACCGCGTCCGGGACGTCCTGACGCGCCAGCTCCGCGAGCGCCTCGGCGGCCGCGCGCTTCATGTCCTCGTTGATGTCGGTCGCGCGAACGTCGAGCGCGCCCCGGAACAGGAACGGGAACCCGAGGACGTTGTTCACCTGATTGGGGTAGTCCGACCGGCCCGTCCCCATGATGACGGTGTCGTCACGGGCGTCCTTGGCGTCCTCGTAGGTGATCTCGGGGTCGGGGTTCGCCATCGCGAAGATGACCGGATCGTCGGCCATCGAGCGGACCATCTCCTGGCTGACGATCCCACCGACCGACAGGCCGACGAACACGTCCGCGCCCTCGATGGCGTCCGCGAGGTCGCCGCCCTCGCCCTCGCTGGCGAACTGCGCCTTGTAGTCGTTCACGTCGCCGGCGGCCGCGCGCTCCTCGGTGATGATCCCCGAGGAGTCACACATCGTGATGTTGTCCGGGTCCGCCCCGAGCGAGACGTAGAACTTCGCGCTCGCGATGGCGGAGGCGCCCGCACCGGAGAAGACGATATCCAGCTCCGAGAGGTCCTTGTCGACGATGTCGGCGGCGTTGAGCAGCCCGGCCCCGGAGATGATCGCGGTGCCGTGTTGGTCGTCGTGGAACACGGGGATGTCCATCCGTTCGCGGAGGCGCTCCTCGATCTCGAAGCACTCGGGCGCCTTGATGTCCTCGAGGTTGATCCCGCCGAACGTCGGCTCCATCGCCGCGACCGAGCGGACGATCTCGTCGGGGTCGTCCTCGTCGAGTTCGATGTCGAACACGTCGATGTCGGCGAACCGCTTGAACAGGACGCCCTTCCCCTCCATCACGGGCTTGGAAGCCTGGGCGCCGATGTCGCCGAGTCCGAGCACGGCCGACCCGTTCGAGACGACCCCGACCATGTTCCCCTTCGCGGTGTACTCGAACGCGCGCTCGGGGTCCTCGTCGATGTCGAGACACGGCGCGGCCACGCCCGGCGAGTACGCCAGCGAGAGGTCACGCTGGGTGTTCGTCGGCTTCGTCGTCGAGATCTCGATCTTCCCGGGAGGATCCGACCGGTGGTACTCCCGTGCGTCGTCGTCTAGTCCCATACTGTCGGGACCGCAGGATCGGGGAAAAACCTACCGAGCCGACACCCCCGAGTGCCCGGGCCCGAAACCGCAACTCGACGCCGAGTTCCCCTTACTCGCGGCGTTCCGTGTCGTCGCCGTGGTTCGGTTCGTCCCGATCGTCCTCCTCGACCGCCTCGTCCTCCTCGACAGCCTCGTCCTCCTCGACCGCCTCGTCCTCCTCGACCGCCTCGTCCTCCTCGACCGCCTCGTCCTCCTCGACAGCCTCGTCCTCCTCGGCCGCCACAGTTGACGACGCGGGCACGAACCCGCCGAACTCCTCGTCCGCGGGCGAGTCGTTGTCGCCGGTGACGGCGTCGCCATCGGCGCCGAGAGCCGCTGTGTCGTCGCCGTCGCTCCCGTCGTCCCGGATCGCGGCGGCGATATCGTCGCCGTCGTCGTCGTCACCGTCGCCGTCACGATAGCGCCCGATGAGATCCAGGTTCTCGCCGAACCGACCGAGCGCGGCGATCTCGTAGGAGCGCCGGTACGTCACCGTGAGCACCTGAACCGGGAGCAGAACACACACGATGAACACCGGAATACCGACGGCGACGCCGGCAAGCAGGCCCAGACCGACCCCGAGATCGGTCGACGCGGCGCCGCTGGAGATCGTCCCGACCCCGAAGCCGATCCCGGCCGCCCCGGCACCGACCGCGAGCAGTCCGATCAGCAGCAGCACAACGGAGACGATCGAGATGCCGATCCCGACGAGCACGTGCATCACGAGATAGACGATCGTCTGTCCGGGCTGGCTCCGCAGGCACGGCCACACGCGCCGCCAGCCGTCGATGACGCCGCCGCCGTCGGCGACCATCGCCGGGACGACGAACTCGACGGTGAACCGGTCGATCAACGCGTACGCGACGACGTACGCGATCGCAACGATCGCCACTCCGGCGAGGAGCAGCGGTCGCCCGGCCAGCGGTTCGACGCGGGTGCCGCTGAGGACGATCGCGGCGACCACGGCCGCGGGAGGAACGACGAACGCGGCGAACAGCCCGATCCGGAAGCCGAGCAGCCGGAGCCCGTTCGTCAGGTGGCTGCCGACGTCCCGCAGGAGGCGGAGGTCGTCGCGGGCGATGGCGTCGACGAGAACGAACTCGAACACCGGCGAGAGGAGGACCGCGAGCAACGCGATCACGGCGACCACGACGAGGGCGGCGATCCCGAGCGCGCCGAGCGCGCCCGGCTGTGGGACGCCCTCGGCTTGGAGGACGGGGCCGCCGAGTGCGAGCGCGCCCACCGAGAGCGCCGGGACCGAGACCAGCAGCGCCGCCAGCGCGCTCGCCCCGCTGGATGGTCCGGAAACCCCGCCGACGCCGGCGAGGCGTGCGCCGAAGTTGCCGGCGTTGCTGACGACCTGTCCGCCGGCGCTGCCGCCGCCGGTGAACAGGCTCACGACCACCATTCTGATCCACCGTCCGAGGCTGAAGGGAAAGAGGAACTCGCGGGTCACGTCGATCGCGTCGTCGACCGCGTCGACGCCGTGCCAACTCATGTCGGCGTCTCATGGCCGCGCAACATGAAGGTTGTTCCTCGGCTCGGCGAGGAACTCCGGTTCCGGTCCGGTACGCAGTTCGGCGGGTCAGTTCTCCAGGATCGCCGGCCGCTGCAAGCTAAGCCCGTCGACCTCGACGGTGTCGGTCGGCCAGCGCCCCGAGTCGGTGAGCACCTCGACGGAGTCGTCGGCGACGTAGACGGTGTCCTCGCTTTTCGCTCCCTGTACGGTCGGGTTCCACGCGTAGGCGGCCCCGTTCGCGACGGGCGCGTCGCTGCCGGGGGTCGCGAACCACTCGCGGCCGGCGTACCCCGTCGCGCCGCCCTGGTGGTGTTCGCGCCACTCGCCGTCGTATCCCTCCTCCGTGTACGCCTCCCGGATCGCCGCGAACACGTCGCCCGCGGTGCCATCCTCGCGCCCGGCGGCCTCGCGGGTCGCCGCGAGCGCGCGTGTCTCCACACGCTGGGCCGCGCGGTGCCGGTCCTCGAGCCACTCGGGCGGGTCGAACGCGACGGTCCGGGTGCAGGAGGCGTGCAGCCCGCCCCGCCGGGCGGTGACGATCACGAGCGCGTACTCGCCCAGGGCGGCGTCGGTCGGGGTCGGATGGCGGTACTCGGGCGCGCGCTCGCTCCCGCCGACGAGCACGACCGGCGCGTCGATGTTCCGGCCGGCCAGCGAAATTCGCAGTCCTGCGGCGACCTCGTGTTCGGTGTCGCCCGGCTGCAGCTCCCGACACACCGTCTCGACCGCCAGCGCGACCTCCCGGCCGAGGTCGCGGTACGACGCGAGGTCGTCGTCGCCGAGCCGCAGGCGCAGCCGTGTGGGGTCGACCGAGTCGAGCCCGGGGACGTCGAAGTCCGCCGCCGCGGGCGTCGGCGAACGCGTGGCGACCGATTCCGCCAGGGAGGCCTCGTACCAGTCGTCGGCGACGACGGACATCGACAGCTCCGCGGGGAGTTCCTCGGCGGCCAGCCGCGCGGCCTCGATGTTGTTCGTGACGACTGTCCACTCGCCGTCGCCGAGGTAGCCCGCGGCGGCGTCGCCCACGTCGGCACTCGCGTCGACCCAGTTGTCGCCGCCGGTGAGCCACGCGAACGCGTTGGGTCGCGCGAACCAGGCCGCCTCGTACCCCTCCTCGGCGAGGAAGCGCTCCAGGCGCTCCTCGCGCTCGTCGATGTCGACCATACTCGCGGGTCCGACCGCCCGGGCTTCAAACCCGCGGCATCGCCGACGACCGTTGGAACCCGACGACCTCCGGTCAACCGCCGGGAACCGACGACAACCGACCATCCACGGGGACGCGTGTCGCCCGCATTCACGCGCGGCGCCTCGGTGTGCCGCGCCCTCGCGGGCGACCG
Organism: Halobaculum rubrum; assembly: GCF_019880225.1. Taxonomy (NCBI): domain Archaea; kingdom Methanobacteriati; phylum Methanobacteriota; class Halobacteria; order Halobacteriales; family Haloferacaceae; genus Halobaculum; species Halobaculum rubrum. Next base: position 226,815 of record NZ_CP082284.1, on the reverse strand, counting down.
GGGAGGGGCGGGGAGCCGAATCGACGACCCCGAGCAGCCGCCGGCGACGGCGCACCCGTCCGTCCACAGGGTGGGACTGAAAAGGGCCGCGGGGGCTTTCGCGGTCCGTCCTCTGAGTCCTCTGAGTCCTCTCTTGACGGATCTCATCTCTACCTGGGGAGGCCCCTTGTCCACGGCCGATACCGAGAGGAGCGCACGATCGGACCGAACCCCTAAAGAGGCGATACTCGAAAGCCACGACGTAATGAAGACGACGCTCGGGAGCGCGAGTGCGTCCCCCGGCGAGTTCGACACGGGCCGGCTCGCGGTCGGGGAGACCCGCGACGGCTCGACCGTCGGGCTCCCCGTGGCGGTACTCAACGGCGCCGAGGACGGGAAGACGCTGTACGTGCAGGCGGTCAGCGACGGCGACGAGCTCAACGGACTCGGCGTGATCAACCGTCTCGTGCCGCAACTCGACCCCGACGAGGTCGCGGGCGAGATCCTCCTCGTCGGGATCGTCAACTACCACGCCTTCCAGGTCGCCGAGCACCGCAACCCCATCGACGACACGAAGATGAATCGGGCGTACCCCGGCGACGCCAACGGCACCTCCTCCGAGCGCATCGCCGCCGCGACGTTCGAGGCCGCCAAGCGCGCCGACCTCGTCGTCGACCTCCACCAAGGGCGTACCTCCCGGATGATCAACGAGACACGCGTGCGTTGTGGGCCCCGGCATCGACTCCACCGGGAGTGTCTCGAGCTCGCGAAGGTCTTCGGCACCGGCTACGTCCTCGATCAGAAGGGTCCCGACGGCCAGCTCGCGCGGACGGCGCCCGACAACGGCATCCCGACGATCGATCCGGAACTCGGCGGCGCTGTCGGGTGGGACGAGGAGTCGATTCAGATCGGGGTGGACGGGATGGTCCGCGTGCTCCGTTACTACGGCTTTCTCGAGGGCGAGGTGGACCGCGATCTGCAGACGCGCGCCTCCGGATTCGACCAGTACGGCTCCCCCGCCGGGGGGCTCGTCACCTTCGAGCGCGACCTTGGCGATCGCGTCGAGCGCGGCGACACCCTGTTCGAGGTGACCGACACGTTCGGCTCGCTCAAGGGTCGCGTGACCGCCGACAACGACGGCGTCTTCTGGCGCTCCCGACGCCTGCCGCAGGTCGCCACTGGGGAGTACGTCTGCTCGGTGGGAACGGACATCGATCAGTTCTAGCTCGCCGGCACTGGCAGCGTCGCACAGCCCCGTCACCGACGCGTCGGTGTCGATCGGGTTCGGCCGTCGCCCCGTCCGGCTCCCGTCTCCCTCCGTACGACGGTGATCGACGGTACCGAAGCGGACCCTCCCTCAAACGGGTGATTCACGGGTGGGACGACGAGCGGTCGACCGAACGATGCACGTATCGAGGACGCGTTCGATCCTCAGCGGGGACGGAATGGTACTCATACTATGGCAGGCTGAAAACACCTTCATCACCGCCGACGAGTAAGCACGTCCTATGCTGGGTGTGACTGCTCCATGTCGCTGAAACAGAAGGCACGATCGGACAGGGACGTGATCGATCAGATCGCGGGGATAACGGGCTTCGGCTGGACGGCGTCCCTTCTCGGATATCTGGGTACCGCTATCGGCTATAGCAACTCCCTTATTACGAGTCCGCAGACGCTGCTGTACGTCGGGAGCGTCTTCTTCGTCACGACGCTCGGCCTCGACCGGCTCAGATCGAAGCGATCGGACGACGAGCGGTAAACGGGTCGGCGGTCCTCGACGGACGACTCGGACCCGATTTCTCGAACCGTCACCTACTGGTCGGTCGCCGTCGCTCGTTCAGGCATGACCGCTCCGCCGCTCCGCTGCCCCGACTGCGGCGCCACGTACGCGGACCGCTGGCGCTGCGAGTGCGGACACCCGCTCGAGTACGGATCCCGACCGCTTCCGGACGAGCCCGCCCCCGACCCGTCCGCGTTCGACACGCGCGACGGGCTCTGGTCGTTCGACGAGTTCCTCCCCGAGTCGCCGCTGGTCACTCTCGGCGAGGGAATGACGCCGCTGGTCGACGCCGACGCGTGGGACGCCCAGTTCAAGCTGGAGTACGTGTTCCCCACCGGCTCGTTCAAGGACCGCGGCGCGACGACGACCGTCTCGCGGGCGGCCGCCCTCGGCGTCGACACGCTCGTCGAGGACTCCTCGGGCAACGCCGGCGCCGCGATCGCCACCTACGCCGCCCGCGCGGGCATCGACGCCGAGATCTACGTCCCGGCGTCGGTGAAGGACGCCAAGCTGCGGGCGATCCGCCGCGCCGGCGCGACGCCGGTGAAGACCGAGGGTCCGCGGCAGGCGACGACCGACGCGTGTATCGACGCCGTCGAGCGGGCGGCGCGAAGCGCCGCCGACGGGGCGAACGGCGACGAGCCGCGAGTCACGCGCGCCGGCTGGTACGCCAGCCACGCGTGGAACCCCGCGTTCTTCGCCGGGACCGCGACGTTCGCCTACGAGACCGCGCTCCAGCGCGACTGGGAGGCCCCCGACGCGGTCGTCCTCCCGCTGGGGCACGGCACGCTCTTTCTCGGCGCGTATCGCGGCTTTCACGCGCTTCGGGACGCCGGCTGGATCGACGAGGTGCCGCGACTGCTCGGCGCGCAGGCGGCCGGCCACGCCCCGGTCGTCGAGGCGCTCCACGGCCCGGAGGCCGCCGCCGGCGACAACGACGCCGCGGACGGCATCCAGATCGCAGAGCCCGTTCGCCGCGACCAGATCCTCGAGGCGATAGATGACACCGACGGCGACGTGATCGCGCTCGGGGGCGACGCCGTCGAGGCCGAACTCGCCGACCTCCACGCGTCGGGGTTCTACACCGAGCCGACCTGCGCGGTCGCGCCCGCGGCGCTGCGCGCGTACCGCGAACGGGGCGCGCTCGACGACGACGAGGACGTCGTCGTTCCCCTGACAGGAAGCGGACTGAAGACGTGACGATGGACCCAACGAGGTCGCTCTTCATGGTGGTCGGAGCGTGATCACCGTCGACGGCGACTACTGTCCGCTCTGTGGCGCTGCACTCGATCGCACCCGTGTCGAGGGACGCGAACGGCGCCGCTGTCCCGACTGCGACCGCGTCGTCTGGCAAAACAGCAAACCAGTCGCGAGCGTTGTCGTCCGCGACGGCGACGCGGTGCTGCTCGGGAAGCGCGATGTGGAACCAAACCGGGGCCTGTGGGGTGTCCCCGGCGGCAACCTCGAACACGACGAGCATCCCGCGGCGGGTGCCGCGCGAGAACTCCGCGAGGAGACGAGCGTCCGTGTCGCTCCCGGGGATCTGCAACTGTTCTCGGTCGATCACACGGCGAAGGAGCGCCGGTCGGTCGTCGGGATCCGCTACGTCGTCGACCGGGCCGTCACCGCGGGCGAGCCGACCGCCCGCGACGAGACCAGCGCCGCCCGGTTCGACACGCTCGATGCGTTCCGCGACGACGGCGGGATAAGCCCGTGGGACCGCGACCTGCTCGCGGCCGTGTTCGACGGCTGACTCGGTCCGCGGTTGGTCCTCGCCCGAGCGGCGTCACCGCTCGGGGTGCGTCGGCGCGTCGAAGCCGCCGCGGACGAGCGGCTTGCTGACGTGGCGCCGCGCGCACGGCGGCACCTCGTACCAGCCGGGCTCCAGCCCCCGATCGATCGGCTCGACGACCTTCCGGGGTTCGCGGGTTCCGCAGTCCCGACAGCGGTAGCCCTGGTTCGCGCCGGCCGACTCCATCGAGCGACCGCAGTCCGGGCACGTCGGCACGGCGGGCTCCGTCTCGACGAGGTCGCGGACGGCGAACTTCTCGAGCTTGAGCGTGCCGTCGGCGACCTCGCCGCAGAGGGTGAGGCGGTCGCCGATACGCAGGTCGCGGACGCGGTCACGGAACCGCTTCGTCGGCTCGAACGCGACGCAGTCGACCGCGGCCGACTCGGCGGGGTCGCCGTCGGCGGCGTCCCCGTCACCGGGTGCGTCGGCGGCGTCCCTGTCCGGGTCTGTCACCTCGAAGAACACGTGCCCGCCGCGGCGCGTCTCGGGCGCCGTCGCGACCTCGCACTCGACGCGGTAGGCGCCCCCGTCGCGGAGGTCGCCGAGGGTCCCCTCCCGGAGGTGTACGTCGGTTCCCTGGTTGGTAACGAACAGCGCCGCCCGCTCGACCGGCTCGCCGTCGATTCCGTCGGCGACCGACCGAACGGCGTCGGGGTCGTCGCCACGGATCCCGTGGAGGATCGGTCCGGGGGCGTTCGGGACGCACACTGCCTCGCCCTCGTCGCGGTCGACGGTGTCCCACGCGAGCGGATACGCCTCCTCGGCGGCGGCGAACACGCTCGCCTCCTCGACCTCGCGGGGCGTGCCGCACCGGTCGAACTCCCGATACGAGATGTGCTCGTACGTCCAGTCGTCGAACGCTCGCCAGGCCCCGATGGCGGCGAGCGCGCCGATCCGGCCGCGGCCGGCCACGTCGTCAGCGTCGTCCGCGTCGTCGCCGGCGGCGGCTGCTCGGGTGTCGCCACCGCCGTCGGCTTCCCATCCACGATGGTCGAATCCGACCTCGTCGGCGAGCGCGAGTGCGTCGTCGAGTTCGTGGAACTCGCGGACCGCCTCGCGGGCGAACGCGGCGACGCGGTCCGGAACGGCCGCGGGGTCGCAGTCGGCGACGACGACGCCGGGGGACGTCCGCGGGTCGGTGTCGACGGCGTACGTCCCGACCAGGTCGCTCGCGATCGCCAGGGCGTCCCCGGCCCGTGCGTCGGTGTGGAGCGCGAGCGCGGCGTTGCCCCGCGTCTTGTGCTCGACGGCGGGGTTGAGCCGGACGAGCAGCCGGCGGTGCACGGTGTCGCCGGCGTCCTCGATGGCCTCGGCGACCAGCGCGGCGAGGTACGTGCTGCACATCCCCGCGGTGCGCGAGTCGGTGTCGTCGATGCCGAGGACCGTCACGACCGGTCGGAGAGCGCGACCGGAGTTGTGCCTTTCGCGTCTGGCGCCGTCCGCCGGCGGCGACACGGGTGTATAGCTCTATCGGCCGCGAGCGCGTACTGACCGCGTGACGGCGTCGAATGGACCGTCGTGACACTCGGCACAATCCCTTTAACCGGTGAGTCGCGTATATACGAGTATGTCGCGGAAAGCGCTGGTCGGGAACGTGACCGCCATGCTCGCGGACGCCGACTTCCTGGTCAGCGAGCGCTGTGCGGTTCGCCCCAAAAGCTTCGACGTGGCCGCCCGGCGGGGAGAGGACCTCCTCCTCGTGAAGGTGCTCGGCAACGTCGACGCGTTCGACCGGGCCACGGGCGCGGAGATGCGCCGGCTCGGGGAGTACCTCTCGGGGACGCCGATCCTCGTGGGGATGCGCACGCGCGACGAGGACCTCAAGCCCGGCGTCGTCTACTTCCGCCATGGCGTCCCGGCGATCCATCCCGACACGTTGTACGATCTGCTCGTCGAGGAGGTGCCGCCGCTCATCTACGCCGCCCCCGGCGGTCTGTACGTCAACATCGACGGCGACACGATCGCGGACGAGCGCAGGGACCGTGACTGGAGCCTCGGCCGCCTGGCCGACGAGCTGGGCGTCTCCCGGCGCACCGTCGCGAAGTACGAGGACGGGATGAACGCCTCCGTCGAGGTCGCCGTCGAGCTGGAGGACCTGTTCGACCGCCCCTTCTCGGACCCGGTGCGAGTGATGGAGGGCGCCGAGGAGGTCCGCGAGGCCGACCCCACCCCGGAGCCGCCGGATGCCGACCCCGACGACGAGGACGTGTACGGCGTGCTCTCGCGGGCCGGCTTCGCGGTTCACCCGACCCAGCGGGCGCCGTTCACCGCAGTCGGCGAGGACGAGGCTGAACCGCGCGTGGAGTTCACGCTGCTCACTGGGCACTCGCCGTTTACCAGGACCGCCGAGAAACGCGCCAAGCTCATGGGGTCACTCGGGCGCGTCACCGGCACGCGCGCCGTCTACTTCACCGAGGGCGACGACGAGCCGAAAGAGGAGACCGTCGAGGGCACCGCCATCGTCACGATGGTCGAACTGTCGCGCGCCGACGACCCCGAGCGCATCCGCGAGCTGATCCGCGAGCGCTCCGACGAACCGGCGGAGGCGTGAGCGGCCCCGACAGCGCGGGATCGTTTGCGCGATCGACTGCGCGCCGAAACGACTACGCCGCGCCGTCGCCGTACGTCTCTTCGAGGTACGCGACGATGTCGTCGGACTCGGGCATCCCCTCGACGCCGTGTTCCTCGTCGACGAGGACGGGAACGCCGGTCTGTCCCGACACCTCCTCGACCTCGGTGCGGTCGGCGTGCGAGCCCGGGACCGCGATAGACTCGTACTCCAGGCCGAGTTCGGCCAGCTTGTTCGTCACCTTCGCACAGTACGGGCAGCCTTCCAGTTCGTAGAGGACGAGATCTGACATCGCGTCCGGACGTAGCGTCGCCGCCGACTTAAACTCCGCCGGGGTGTGCACCGGGTGCGCGGAGGCGATCCGCGACCGTCCGGCCCGACGCCGTCCGACCCGTGCTCAGTCGTCGCTGCGGGCGTCGACGATCGCCCGCTTCGTCCGTTCGGCTCCGCCCGCGACGACCCTTCCGCCCTTGATCACGACGCCCGGGTCGTTCAGCGCGGTGAGGTCGTCGGTCGGGTCCGCGTCGACGACGAGCAGGTCGGCGTGGGTCCCCGGATCCAGCGTCCCCTGTCCGTCGAGGCCGACGGCGGCGGCGGCGGTTTCGGTCATCGCGACGATCGCCTCCAGCGGGTCCATCGCGTACTCGTGCATGAGCCGAACCTCCGCCGCGTTGCTGCCGTGCATGTTGAACGGCGTCCCGGCGTCGGTTCCGCCGGCGATCCGGACGCCCGCCTCGACGGCGCGGGCGAACGAGTCGAGGTGGCGTTCGTACACCGCCTCGGTCTGGGTGCGATCCTCCTCGGTCGCGGCGGCGACGTTGCGGACGATGTGGTGGGGCGCCGACAGCGTCGGCACGAGCGTCACGTCCTCGCGGACGAGCATGTCGACCGCCTCGTCGTCGAGGAGCGTCCCGTGCTCGACGGTGTCGACGCCGGCCGCGACGGCCGCCTTCACCCCTGCGCCGCCGTGCGCATGGGTCGCCGTGTGCAGCCCGCGGCGATGGGCCTCGTCGACGAGCGTTTCCACCTCGGCGTCGGTGAGCGCGACGGCGTTCGGGTCGCTGCCGGGCGTCGTCACCCCGCCGGTCACCATGAACTTGATGAAGTCGGCGCCGCGCTTCGCCTGCTCGCGGACCGCCCGTCGGGCGTCGTCGGCGCCGGTGATCTCCCGGCCGAGATGGTGACCGTGGCCGCCGGTCGCCGTGATCGACCGGCAGTTCGCGACCGTTCGCGGGCCCGGAACGTCCCCCGAGTCGATCCGATCGCGAACGTGCACGTCCACGTCGCGTGCGCCCATCACGCGGGCACCGGTTACCCCCGCCTCAAGCGTCCGGCGAGCGTTGCGCGCCTCGGTCAACGCGAGTTCGGCGTCGCTTCGGCCGACGACGTCCTCGACGGTTCGCTCGCCCGACAGCGAGAAGTGCACGTGGGCGTCGACCAGCCCGGGGAGCACGGCGTACCCGGCGAGGTCGACGACCGATTCGTCGGTCCGGGCGGTCAGATCGCCCGCGTCCTCGATCCGTCCATCGGACACGCGGAGACCGCCGGTTCGAACGCCTCCGGAGTCCACGAGCGTCGCGTCCCGCAGAAGCATGCTCTCCGGTCCGGACGGCGGTCGAATGAGGGTTCCGGATCCGGGGGCGGAGGATCGCGGACCTGACGGCGCGGCCACAACGGGTTTAGCTCGCCGGGGGCTCCCCGAGGGCATGGGGGATGCACGGACGAACGCGGGAGCGACGGGATCGGACGGATCGAACACGGTCGGGAGACGCGAGCGGATCTCGCTGGGTCCCGGGGCGATCGCGGGCGTCGGCGCGTACCTGCTCGGCTATCTCGTGACGTACGCGACACAGGCTGGCGCGGTTCGTGAGCGGGTCTCGGGGCTGAACTTCCTCACCAGCCTGTTCGGCGGCGACCCGGTCGCGGCGTGGCAGGGCGTCGGCTGGTACTTCTACAACGCCCACTTCGTCGCGACCGTGTCGCCGTCGTTCGGCGGCGGGACGCGCTCGTCGAATCTCCTCGCGAGCGCGGACGCCGGCCTGACGTACCTGTACGTGGTACCGCCGCTCGCGCTGCTTTTCGCCGGCGTCGCGGTCGCCGTGTTTGCGGGCGTCGACGACCCCGCCTACGGGGCGCTGGCCGCGCTCGGCGTCGTCCCCGCGTACTTCCTGCTCGCGGTCGTCGGCACCGTCGCCTTCGCGTACGGCGTCGGCGACGCCGGGAGCGTCCACCCGGACTACGTCACGGGCGCGCTCCTCGCCGGCGTCGTCTACCCGGCCGTCTTCGGCGGTATCGGGGGTGCGCTGGGGTCGCTCGTCGGCGACGCCTGACGGCCGGTTCGGCGGGCGCGACTCCGTTCGCCCGCGGCGCCGCTACAGATCGCGGGCGACCATCTCGCCCCAGTGTTCGAAGCCGTATCGCTCGTAGAACGCCTGTGCGCGCTCGTTTTCTCGGTCCACGTCGAGCACCATCCGGTCGAGCGGCAGGTCCTGCTCGCGGGCGGTCGACAGCGCCGCCTCCATCAGGTCGTCGGCGACGCCCGTGCTGCGATACTCGGGGCGGACGTACACCTCGTTGAGGACGGCGGCGTCCCAGACGAACGACAGCGACTCCGGGAGGACGAACACGTAGCCCGCGAGGGCCGACGCCTCCCCGACGGGACCTTCGTCCGCGGCTGCGTCGTCCGCGGCGCCGTCTGCGGCGCCCCCCGTGGCGGCCGTGTCGCCTCCAGCCTCCGCGACCGTCACGGTCGCCGCCTGCTCGTCGACGCAGCGGTCGACCCACTCGAGCCAGCGTCGCCGATACTCGTCGGTCAACTTGGCCTCGTACGTCGCCGCCTTCTCCTCGCCGCCGGTTCCGGCGCCGAGTCCGGTCTCGAAGCCGCGCTTGAGCGCCCACAGCGCGTCGGCGTCGCTCGATTCGTACGGCCGGATCGTCGAATCAGCGTCGCTCCCGTCGTCCGTGTCGTCCATGCCGTCGTCTTCGCCGGCGGACGAATCAACCCGCCGGTGGCGGCGATCCCGACGACAGCGACCGCCTCACCGCCCACGCGCGAATCGAACCGCGAGCACGGCGGCGCTCGTCGCGACGAGCAGCAACTGCCACCCGGCCCACACGAGCGGAAACACCCGCTCGACGTCTTCGGCCTCGTCGCCGGGCGAGGGATCCACGCCGGTCGCGTAGTGGAGGGTCTCGGTCGTGCGAACCGTCTCGGGCGTCAGTTCGACGAACGTCTGAAAGAAGCCGCGCTGGTTCGACAGGCCGGCACGGCCGTTCAGGGTGTAGAACTGGTCGTGCACGGGCCAGAACAGGTTGACGCCGTTGGCGACGTAGTCCAGTCCGACCCCCGCGACGGCGAAGCCGGCGAGCGCGATCCACGCGACATGCGGCGCGGCGTCGCCCCAGTGTTCCCGCAGCCACGAGCGCTCGCGAACGCGGGCGTCGTATGCGAGCACGCCGACGAGCGCGATCGGGATCAGGACGTTATGGCCCAGCGAGCGATGTGCGCCCGCGAGCACCGGCGAAACGAACGAGTCCAGATCGGGGATCACGGTCGCCAAGAGGACGACGCCGACCGCGCGACGACCGAACGCGGACTCGCGCAGCAGCGCCGCCGCGAGCAGCCCCCCGAGCGCGAGGTGGACGAGCGTGGACGGCACGGGATGACTCTGGCGGCGCGACGGTATGGCCGTTTCGGCGTCCCGGGCTCCGATAGTTGGCATCGCTGACGGCGTCCGGGCGCCGTGAACCGTCCGCTCCGACACCCTTACACGCGGGTGCGACGACCTCCGGGCTATGACAGTGGGCGAGCACTCCGGCGAGGCGCGCGCGCAACTCGCCCGCCGGATCGCGGGCGAGATCACGCTCTCGACTGACCCCGGGGCGACGCTTCGAAAATGGCGGACGGACTTCGACGTCTCACAGACGGAGTTGGCCGAGCGGATGGACGTCTCATCGTCGGTCGTCTCCGACTACGAGAGCGGTCGCCGGGAGTCGCCCGGGATCGGCCTCGTCTCCCGGGTCGTGGAGGGGCTGCTCGACATCGACGAGGCCCGCGGCGGATCGCGGATCCGGCAGTTCGCACGCGTCGTCTCGGCGGGCTTCGAGTCGGACATCGTCCGCGACATCCGCGAGTATCCCGCGGCCATCCCGACCGAACGGGTGTACGAGGCGCTCGACGCCACCGAGATCACGGCCGGCGAGCGCGACACCGTCAACGGCCACACGGTGATCAACTCCATCGAGGCGATCACTTCGCTGTCCTCCGAGGAGTTCTATCGGCTGTACGGCCAGTCGACCGACCGCGCGTTAGTGTTCACGGGCGTCACCCGGGGAGAGTCGCCGCTGGTGGCGCTGCGGGTGGTGACGCCGACGCCGAACGCAGTGATCCTCCACGGCCTCGACGAGGGGGCGCTGTGGGATCACGCCGCCGCGCTGGCGCGAGTCGACGGGTTCTCCTTGGCGGTGTCGACCGCGGAGCTGGAGCCGGCATTGGAGAAGCTTCGAACGCTGTAGTCCGGGTCGCCGAAGCGGCAGCCTCAGCGGTGCGATTCGACGAACTCGACGAGCTCGTCGGCGCCGACGAACCCCTCGGCGAGGCGGTCGACCTCGACCGGCTCGCCGTCGTCGCCCGCCTCGAACAGTGCGAGCGTCGGCACCGAGCGGATCGCGTGCTCGCTCACCAGCGGCGGGTCGTCTCGGGGATTCACCAGGAGGATGGGCACGGTTGCATTCCGGGCGACGCCGCCCAAGACCGGCTCGATGCTCTTGCAGATCGAACAGCCGTTCGTGTAGAAGTCGACGAGTACCAGGTCCGACTCGGCGACGGCCGCTCGGAGTTCGTCGGGAAAGTCGTGGGCGTCGACGCTGCGGGGCTTGGGTGTCGTGTCGGCGGACGGCTCTGCGGCTGATGTGTCGCTCATGAACGAAGTTCGCCGTCCGCGGGTAAAGCCGTTGCACCCGAATGCGCGACCCGCGCATCGACGGGAGAACGCCGGACGCCGACGGCGAAGCGCTGTCTACTCGACGTAGTCGTACTTCCGCTCGCTCATGCGGCCCCAGCCGGTGAACACGAACTCGCCCTCGGGCTGGGTGAACTTCTCCATTTCCACGTCCATGTCGTGGTTGTGGCGATCGTGGACGCCCTCGTACTCCTCGTACGAGAGGTCGTAGCGCCGCTGGAGTTGGTCCTCGACGTTCGCCGCCTCGATCTCCTCGCGCCAGCCGTCGGCGACCGTCTCGGCGTGGATCTCCGCCTGCGCCCCGGAGCCGTACGACGCGACGAGGAGTTTCTTCCCCGCGAGGTCGCGGTCGTTCTCGGCGGCGCGTCGCAGCGCGGACGCGCGGGCGACGTGGACCGAGCCGGTGTACCAGTTACCGACGCGCCGGGCGATGTCGAGCGTCGGCTCGATCGTGTCGGCGTACCAGCTCTGGTACTCCTCGGTCTCCTTCAGGTCGTCCATGTACGCGCGGATGGCTTCCTCGTACGCCTCCCAGTCGTCGAAGTCCTCTTCGCGGGGCTGGCGGCCGATGCGACCCTCCAGCGCGTCCTCGATCTCCGTGTCGCGGATCATGTGCCGGTAGCCGAGCAGCCCCGCCTTGCGGACCATCCCCGGGAACGGCGTGTGGAACGGGACGTACGCGAAGTCGTCGGGGTGGGCGTCCCACGCGACGGACTCGAAGTCCGTCAACGCCTCGCGCATCCGCGCGAGATACACCTGCATCGAGCGCTTGCCGTCCACGCTGGGGAACTGCTGGTTCGGCTTCAGGAAGTCCGTCTCGTCGGCGCTGCCGTACCCCTGCTCGGTCGAGAGTTCGACGACCGACGGGTCCTCCGTGATGAGCATCGCGACCGCGCCGGCGCCCTGGGTCGCCTCGCCGGGGTCGCCGCGGGCGTACAGCGCGGTGTCGGTGGCGATGACCAGCGCCGCGCGCCCGCGATTTCGCCCCGCCTTGATCCAGTTGTACGCGTCGTCGATCGCCTGGGTGCCCGCGAGGCACGCGAACTTCCGCTCGCCCTTGTTCGCGTGGTGGAAGTCGTCGTCGTACACCTGCTCCAGGCAGCCCGCGATGTACGTCGAGACGGGCTTGGAGTTGTCGAACGCCGACTCCGTCGCCACGTCGATGCGCCCGATGTCCTGGGGGTCGAGCCCCTTCCGGTCGATCAGGCGCTTGGCCGCGTTCGCCCCCATCGTGACGATGTCCTCGTAGGCGTCCGGGAACGAGGACGTCTCCAGTCCGAGTCCCTTCGTGTACTTGCCGGGATCCTCACCCTTCGCCGGCGCGAACGTTCCGGGGAGGTCAAGCTGGAGCTTCCCCGTCCAGATCTCGATCGCGTCGATGCCGACTGCTGTCATGGGCGGGTGTATGCGAAACCGGGTTGTAGGTCTGTCGATGATCGAATACGTCGATCGTCGAAATCAGCCGGCATTGATGAAGTATGTAACGGACTCCCCGTTGTCGAACCGGAGACTAAGGACGAAGAACTCGTCTCTACTGAACTGCGCATCGCCGGAGAACTCAAGCGTGACAGTTGTCTCACCCGGAGGGAGGTTTATTTCGGGATCGAGCCGCTCAAACTTCCCACCGATGGTCAGCGTCGCGGACGGCGTCCCGCCCTGCCGAATCTCGGCGGTGTCGAACTCCTTTTTATTCTCCGTCTCGAAGTAAAAACTAACCCGCGCGTTGGTGACGTTCACTGTCGTGTTTGCAGTGTTGTTAAGCACCAGATCTGCGACACTTTTGCCGTTCGTCGTCTCGTCCTCGAGTCTGATCTCCCCGGCGGAAGCAGGATTGATACCCTCCGCGTCATCGCCTGTGCCCGCCGCTCCGCCATCGTTCACCGTGATGTCGACGCTCGCGTTCTCCGCCGTGGAGGCGTCGAACCCGGCGAGAGCGGGGTCGTCAGCGAACGAGAAGTTCAGCGTCGTGTTCGCGGTCCCGGCGGTGTATTCGAAGATCGCTCGTCCGTCACCGTTGGTACGTACGGTCGCATTGGTGTCGTCCACGAACGATCCGTCCGACGCGTAGCCGGTGACGGTCGTCCCCGAGACCGGGTTCCCGAACTGGTCGCGCACCTCGACGACGACCTCCCGGGTCGTCCCCTCGGTCATCTCCGAGGGGCGCTGGTCGATGTCGAGATACGCCGCCGATCGGTCCGGACCGTCGCCGGAGCCGACGTGGACCGCCGCGATGCCGAGCGAGTAGTTGCGATTGTCGTTCAGGTGGATCCTGATCCGGTCCTCCCCCGAGATAGATTCCGTCCCGTTCACCCACCCGTCCTCGATCTCCTCGTTCAACAGTTCGTTCTCCCACGTTTCGTTGCTGAGCGTCGTCGGGATCACGATCGTCAACTCTCCCGAGACGCGCTCGCGCCGGCTGATCGAACTGATCGACTCGGGGTCGACAGAAACGGTCGAAACACCGTTACGTTGGAGTTCTCCCGACACGGCGACGAGTGTGATCCGGTCGCCCCTGACGACGCCCTGATCGGTCAGCGTGAGGTTCGCCCCGTTGGAGAACCGATTGAACGCGACCCCCGATTCGTAGCGTGTCGTCGGAGCCCCGCGATAGAGGTTGTACCCCGGCTCGTACACGATGAACCGCGTCGACTTGTTCCGGTTCGCCGCGACGTTCCAGTAGTCGTTCGCCTCGCCGTTGGCGGAACTCTGAATCGTGATGTTCTCCAGCGTCACGTTCCCGCCGTCCGGCGGATCGACTGTCTGTAGTCTCCCCGACGCCGGCGGCGGGTTCACGAAGAACGTCCGACTCGGATAGCGCGTCCCGAGTTTCACCGTCGCCGGCGCGGCGTCGCCGGTCCGACCGGTGGCGGTGATACCGGACGACAGTTCCACCATGTCGGTCTGGACCTCCTGGTTGTGGAGGAACTCGACCTCGCGGTTCTGGTCGGGGACGACCGTGGCCTGGTACGTCGAGAGGGCGACGATCAGAAATCCGAAGAGGATCACCGCGCCGATCTGCACCGTGACGGCGCGGTCTCGCTCTCCGTTCCCGTCCCCCCGGCCAGTCATGGGGCCCTGTAGCCGGAGGACGGGGATAAGCGTGCGGGACCAAATATCAGTTCGGACGCCGCCACGTCGGTGATCTTACTCGTCTTCCTCGACGACCTCGGGGTCGGCCATCGCCGACTGCAGCGAGTCGAGCCCGTTGACCCACTCGGAGACGAAGCCGTACTCGAGGTCCTCGACGAGGTCCATCGGCAGCTCGTCGCCGTCGATGATGCGCGTGCCGGCCTGCACGAGGTAGCCGAGCGCGGCGTCGACGTCCTCCTCGGCCTCCGCGGCCGCGGCGGCCTCGACGTACTCGGCGACGGTTCCCTCCTCGGCGGGGCCGCCGACGACGTACTCCTCGGCGGCGTAGAACACGCACACCAGGCTCGTCTGAACGCCGTCGATCAACATCGCCTTCTCCTCGTCGGTGATGTCCACGTCGGCGAGCACGATGTCGCGGATGTCGGCGACCTCGTCGGTCGCCTCCTCCTCGCTCAGCTGGTCGTCGTCGTACGCCGCGAGGACTTTCGCGATCGCGATCGCGGTGTCGTCCTGAAGATTGAGCAGCAGTCGGGCGGAGTCCTCGTTTTCCGGATCGAGGTCTTCTTCCGCCACGCGGTCGAGCCAGTTCTGCCACCGGTCGGCGGTGTAGAACGTGTCCTCGGATTCGCTCATACCCACACGGTTTCGGCCTGTCTTGATAGGCCTTTCTTCTCTCCGTACGCCCGCCGATCCTGGCCGAGTCAGGGGATCTCCCGGCGATCTCCCGTGTCACTCTCATGCACCGATAGCGGCGACAGTTGCCGTCTCCGACGCCGGGCCGACCCAGTCTCCCGCGTCAGGCTCGCCCGACGACCGTTCCCAACTGTGAGTTCACGTATCTCTCCCGCGGGATCAGGTCGAATCCCCGGCCGACAGCGTCGCCTCGGTGTCGATGTCGTACACCGTCCGCGGCGTCTCCACGTGTGCGGTCCGCACCGCATCGTCGTACCCCTCCTCGAGCAGCCACCGGACGCGCCGCGGCACGGTCTTCGGCCCCAACACCATTCCCGGCTTCTCGGGGTCGTCGACGAAGTCCGTCTCCATCAGGAACGGCTCCCCGCGCTCGGCGGCGGTCGACAGCCAGTCCGTCTCGCTCATCACGCTCGGGGTCGGGCCGGCCAGTGTCCCGGAGGCGTAGTGTTTCACGACGCGAGAGGGGTCCATCCCGGCGTCGGCGGCCCACTCGGCGATCCCGGTGAGGTCCTCGCTCGCCTCCGTGTGAAGTTGCACCGCACAGTCCAACTCGGCGCCGTACTCGAACGCCCGGCGCATCACGGCGTTCGACCCCTCCCACACCGCCTCGGACACGTCGTAGTGCGGCCGTCCGGACTTCAGCCCCAGCGCGCGACCCTCCGCGACGAACTCCGCGGCGACGGACAGCCCCTCGCACATCAGATCCCGCGCCGCTGTCGGCTCGTATCCCTCCTCGTCGACGAGGCGGGAGATCAACCCCGGATGAACGCCGAGCACGGGCCATGCCCGTCCGGGAAGCCGGTCGCTCGCCTCACGGACCGCGTCGACCGTCGCCTCGAACACTGGGCGGAACTCCTCGCGGCTCGACGGGATCGGACCGAGGTGCCACGAGGGCTTGTTGACGACGATCAAGTGTGTGCCGCCGAGGCGTGCGAAGTCGTCGACGGCGGCCATGCCACGGCCGTGCTCGGGGTCGAGGTGGAGGTGGTTGTCGAGCACGGGCGTCCCGAGGTCCTCGCTCATACTCGGGGTTGCGCGGCGGCGCTCGAAAACTCTGCGGGCCGCGGTCGTCGCCGGCGGGGGCGAACCACCGCGGCTGCCCCTCCCGCCGACGTGCCCTCAAAACGGCGTCCGCCCACGAGCGAGCACGACGGAGGCCCGCCCGTCCGGGTCGGTCCAGACCAACCGCACGTCGGTTCCCGACGGAACCGGCCCATCCGTCTCTTCTGAGAGCATGATGCTGTCGCCGCCGGTGAGCGGGTAGCGATCCTTCACCGCGGCGTGCTCGTGGCCGCTGTCGGCGACGAGCGTCAGGTTGCCCGTGTTCTGCTTGGTGACGGTTTCCCCGCCGTGGATACTGGCGGCCACCTCGTAGTCGTTGCCGACCGTCCGATAGGTGAAGTCGACCGACAGCGCCGGGGGACCGGCACCGAGTCCGCCCGGGAGGCCGAGCAC
The DNA here is from genome assembly GCF_019880225.1 of Halobaculum rubrum. Classification (NCBI taxonomy): domain Archaea; kingdom Methanobacteriati; phylum Methanobacteriota; class Halobacteria; order Halobacteriales; family Haloferacaceae; genus Halobaculum; species Halobaculum rubrum. The sequence continues at coordinate 210,496 of NZ_CP082284.1, read as the reverse complement.
CGCGGCGCCGAGCACGGCCGCAAGCACGACCGTGATCGCGACCATCGTGACGGTCGCGATCACCGGCGTCACCGCTCTGTCGCGCGAGGGCGTGTCCCGCTGTGGTGTCGCTGTCATGGGTTTCCGACTGTCGGGTCCCCAGCGACGCGCCCGAACTACCGGAACTCTCCCGGTTCGATACGTAATCGCGTCGCCGGGAGAATCACGGCTGATACCGAAAGCGCCCGACCTGTGGGACGATCGCCGGCGCGGTCCGCCCCCGTCCACAACCACTAAACGCGGCTCGCTCCTCCCTCCGATAATGACCGACTGGACGGAGCGGTACCGCCCATCCTCGCTCTCGGAGCTCCGGGGCAACGACAAGGCGGTGAAGGGGGTCCGCGAGTGGGCCGACACGTGGGACGACCACCGCGAGGCGCTCGTCGTCCACGGCTCGCCGGGGGTCGGGAAGACCTCCGCGGCGCACGCGTTGGCGGCGGACATGGGCTGGGAGACAGTCGAGCTGAACGCGTCCGACCAGCGCACCGCCGACGTGATCGAGCGGTACGCCGGCCGCGCGGCGAACAACGAGACGCTCAGCGGCTCCAGCGGCGGCGACGACACCGGCGGCCGCCAGCTGGTGGTCCTCGACGAGGCGGACAACATTCACGGCAACTACGACCGCGGCGGCAAGAGCGCGGTGACGGAGCTGGTGAAAAGCGCCGGCCAGCCGGTGATCCTCATCGCCAACGAGTACTACGAGATGAGTCGCGGACTGCGCAACGCGACGCAGGACATCGAGTTCCGCGACGTGGGCACGCGATCGATCGTGCCCGTCCTCCGCGACATCTGCCGCAAGGAGGGGATCGAGTTCGACTCGGACGCGCTCGATCGCATCGCCGAGCGCAACAACGGCGACCTCCGCGGCGCCGTCAACGACCTGCAGGCCGTCGCCGACGGCAGGAACCGACTCACGCTGGAGGACGTGATCACCGGCGACCGCGACCGTTCGATGGGGGTCTTCCCGTTCCTCGATCTGGTGCTCAAGGAGACCGAGTCCGCACAGGAGGCGTTGCAGGCCAGCTACGACGTGGACGAGACGCCGGACGACCTGACGAAGTGGATCGAGGACAACATGCTGGAGGTGTACGACGCGGCGGAGGCGACCCGCGCGTACGATTATCTCGCCGACGCCGACGTGTGGCTCGGTCGCGTGTGGGCCAGCCAGAACTACTCGTACTGGCGCTACGCCGGCGACAACCTCTCGGCGGGCGTCGCTGCCGCCCGCGACGAGACGAAGGGCGGATGGACGCGCTGGGGTCGCCCGCAGTTCTACCACTCCACCTCGAACACCAGCGACGAGGTCGTCCGCGCCATCGCCGAGCGCGGCGGCTTCTCGATGGACACGGCCCGCCGCGCCGTGTTGCCGTATCTTCAGGCGATGACCCACCACTGCAAACCGCGGGAACTGACGGTCGAAATGGCCGCCGCCTACGAGTTCGAGGAGGAGCACATCTCGTTCGTCACCGGCTCGGGCGAGACGACGAACAAGGTCGAGTCGATCGTCGCGGACGCCGAAGAGATGCGGGCAGAACGCATGGAAGCGCACTCCGGCGGGGCGTTCGCGGGCGTCGCGCCGAGCACGGAAGCGGAGAGGGAGGCGGAAGCCGAGACGGACGAGGGATCCGACGACGGCCAGACGAGCCTCGCGGCCGCCGGCGGGAACGAAACAGAACACATGGACGATGACGACCGCGACGCCGACCCCGATGCCGCCGAAGAAGACGACGGCCAGTCGGGGCTGTCGGACTTCATGTGATCCGCCCGAACCCCGTGTGATCGGCGACGGGACCCCGCGGCCGTCCCGCCGTTCGCCGGGACAGACCTACTTTTCATCCCCGTCCCCGAACCACGAGCCATGCAAGCGGCCGTCCTCCGCGAGTACGGGGAGCCACTGGACGTGACCGACGTTCCCGGGCCTGAGCTGGAACCCCACGGCGTCGTCGTCGACGTCGAGGCGTGCGGCATCTGCCGCTCCGACTGGCACGCCTGGATGGGCCACGGCGAGTGGGCCGACGATCAGGTCCCCCTCGACTACGTGCTCGGTCACGAGCCCGCGGGCACCGTCGTCGCGGTCGGGGAGCGCGTCGCCTCCGTCGAGGAGGGCGACCGCGTCGCCGTCCCGTTCAATCTCGGCTGCGGCGCCTGCCCCGAGTGCGTGAACGGCCACGGGAACACCTGCCTCGACGGTCGTGCGCTGGGGTTCGAGCGCGCGGCGCCGGGCGCGTTCGCCGAGCGGGTGCACCTCCCGCACGCCGACTACAACGCGATGCGCCTGCCGGAGGGCGTCGCCCCCCAGGACGTGGCCGCGCTGGGCTGCCGGTTCATGACCGCCTACCACGCGTTGGAACACCGTGCGGTCGTCGGCGCCGGCGAGTGGGTCGCCGTCCACGGCTGCGGCGGCGTCGGGCTCTCGGCAGTGCAGGTCGCGGACGCCCTCGGGGCCCGTGTGATCGCCGTCGACGTGGACGACAGTGCGCTCTCGCGGGCGACGGCGGCGGGCGCCGACGAGACCGTCCGCGGCGACGAGGTGGACGTGCCCGACGCGGTCGAATCGATCACCGGTCGGGGTGCACACGTCTCGGTGGACGCGCTCGGCCGAGCGGAGACGTGCCGCAACTCCGTCGGCTGCCTCCGCGAGCGCGGCACGCACGTGCAGGTCGGGCTGACGACCGACGCCGAGAAGGGGGAGGTGTCGCTGCCGACGGACGCGATGAGCCGCTGGGAGGTGGACTTCCTCGGCTCGCGCGGGATGCCGCCGACGCGGTACGACGAGCTGCTCGGCCTGTTGGAGGCCGGAGACCTCGATCCGAGCGTGCTCGTCGGTCGCGAGGTCGGGTTGGACGAGGTGCCGGAGCGACTGGCGGCGATGACCGACTACGAGACAGACGGGGTCGAGGTGCTGACGTTCTGACCGAGATGGAGCGAACGCGACCGGCGGGTGATCGCCGGCGTTACAGTAGCTTCGAGAGGAACTGTTGCCCGCGCTCGGTCGTCGGCTGGTCGAAGAACTGCTCGGGGGGCGTCCGCTCGACGATCCGGCCGTCGGCCATGAGCGTCACCGTGTCGGCGACCTCGCGGGCGAAGCCCATCTCGTGGGTGACGACCATCATCGTCATCCCCTCCTCGGCCAGATCGCGCATGACCTCCAGCACCTCGCCGACCAGCTCGGGGTCGAGCGCGCTGGTCACCTCGTCGAACAGCATCACGTCGGGATCCATCGCGAGCGCGCGGGCGATGGCGACGCGCTGCTGCTGGCCGCCGGAGAGCTCGCTCGGGTACGAATCCGTCTGGGCCCCAAGGCCCACCCGCTCCAGCAGGTCCCGTGCGTTCTCGTTTGCCTTCTCCTCCGGGACGTTCTTCACCCGCTTGGGGGCGAGCGCGACGTTCTCTAGGGCCGTTTTGTGCGGGAAGAGATTGAACGACTGGAACACCATTCCGATGCGCTGGCGGAGCTGGTTGATGTCGGCGTCCGGGTCGGTGAGCGGCACGCCGTCGAGGCGGATCTCCCCGGACTGGATCTCCTCGAGACGGTTCGTACACCGCAGGAGCGTCGACTTCCCGGACCCCGAGGGACCGATGACGACGGCCACCTCCTGTTCGTCGACCGACAGATCGATGTCCTTCAGCACGTGCGTCTCGCCGAAGTACTTGTTCACCCCATCGAACTCGAGCAGTGCCATCAGTCGTCACCTCCGTGAGTCGCCGGATCGGCACGGTCCTCGAGCGTCCGGATCACCTTCCCGAGCGGGACCGTGATCATGAGGTACGCGATCGCGACGAGGACGATCGGCGTCCACGCGTCGAACGTCGCGGAGTTGATCTGCCGGAACGCCGAGAGGAGTTCCGGGATCGCCAGCACCGTCAGCAGCGAGGTGTCCTTCACGAGGATCACCTGGTCGTTGCCGATGGCGGCCAGGGAGTTGCGCCACGCCTGCGGGAGGATGACCTCGCGCATCGACTGGATGTACGACAGGCCCAGCGAGCGCGAGGCCTCCATCTGGCCGTCCGGGATCGACTCGATGCCGCCGCGGAGCGCCTCGCCGACGTACGCGGCGTGGTTGAGCGTCAGCCCGATGACCGCGGCGTAGTAGTTGAACCCCTGAATGGGGAACTGGCCCGGCGGCCACAACTGAGGGATGCCCAGATAGATGACGAACAGTTGGAACAACAGCGGCGTCCCCCGGAAGAACTCGATGTAGCTCTTAGCGATCGAACTCGTCACGCGCGTCTTCGAGACGCGCGCCAACCCGACCAAGACGCCCGCGATCACCGACAGCACGCTTGAGACCACGACGATCCCGATGACGCGCAGGAACGCGAACGTGAACTGCGGGTAGACGATGTTGACCAGCAGCGCGTAGTCGACCCTGACGAACAGGATGTACGCGATGAACGCGGCGACGCCGAGCGCGAACACCGTCGTCCCGACGATGCCGAGTCGTCGGAACGTGCGGTCGTTCAGCCGTTCGAAAAAACCGCGATCCCGCTCTGCCGCGCGCCCGGTGTCTGTCGCCATCGGTTACCCGGCGAAGTATTCGCTGTAGATCTCGTCGTACGTCCCGTTGTCCTTGATGGTCGCGAGCGCGCCGTTGACCTCCTCGAGGAGCTCGTCGTCGTCCTCGCGGAACGCGATACCGTAGTTCTCGACGGTGAGCGTGAGGTACGGCGGCGCGTCCTGGCCGGCCTCGCTGGCGGCGCCCTCGCCCTCGACGAACCGGACCTCCCCCTCGCCATCGCCGTTGACGAACTCCGCGCTGACGGTGTTGTCGTTGACCACGGCGTCGACCTGGTTGTTCAGCAGGGCGCTGAACGCGTCGGGGATCTGGTCGTACTCGTTGATCTCGAGGTCGCCCCCGAGGTCCTCCTTGAGCGACTGGGCGGCGGCGGCGCCGGTGGTCCCCTTCTGGACGCCGACGCGGACGCCCGCCATGTCCTCCACGGAGGAGATGTCGGAGTCCTCTAGCACGACGATGGTCTGGTACGCCGTGAAGTACGGGTCCGAGAAGTCGACCTCCTCGTCGCGCTCGTCGTTGATCGTCATCGCGGACATGATGACGCGGAAGTTCCCGTTGTTCAACGACGGGATGATGGTGTCGAACGACGTCTGGACGAACTCGTGCTCGTAGCCGAGTTCCTCGGTGAACACCGCCTGCGCGATGTCGACGTCGAAGCCGGTCAGCTCCCCGTCGGTCGTCTCGTACTCGAACGGCCGGTACGGAATGTCCGAGCCGATGGTGATCGTCTCGCTTTCGCCGCCGCCGCCGCCGAGACAGCCGGCGGCCGTGAGCGCTACGCCGGTCGCGCCGGCGGACTTGATGTACGTGCGTCTATCCATGACAGCGTGTGATACTCCGGCCTGGCTATTAGTTCCCTTCGGTGGCCGTCCGCGGACGCAAGTATTGCCGCGGCCCGCTCAGTCGTCCGTCGACCCGTAGACGGGCTCCGAGACGTCGGGTTCGACGCCGCGCAGCACCCACGCCGCGCCCGCAGTCAGCGCCACCGCGGCCGCGAACACGAGCCAGTTCACGAACCGCACGCCGGCCGAATACACGACGAGGTCGCGACCCAGCAGCATCCCGACGAACAGCAGCACGCCCGCGGCGCCGGTCGCGACACGGGGGACCAGTTCGTCCAGTTCGCCGAGCCAGCGCGTCGCCGCCAGCAGTCCCGCGAACGCCGACAGCGACACGGCGAAGAAGGCGGCCTGCTCGGGGGGGCTGTACGACGAAACCGGATCGATCCGCGCGAACACCCACGCGAGGAGCAGCCCGACCAATCCGACGCCGACGGCGAGTCGACTGCGCGAGAGCGCGTCCCGCGAGAACCGCCCGTCGTACGCGAGTATCGTCGTGTACGACAGCAGCGCGAAGATCGAAAAGCCGGTGAGGAAGTGCGCCGCGTGCACCGGCGCGGAGTAGCCGCCCGGCAGCGCGCCGTTGAGAGTCACGGTGATCGCGCCGAAGATCGCCTGCATCGGCGTGAGCACCGTCGCGAGGGTCGCTGCGTACCGACCACGGGTCGACACCGTTCCCCGTCCGAGCCACGCCCACACGGCCGCGCCGAGGATGAAGATCCCGGTTATCATCGCCCACAGCCGGTGGAACCACTCGATGAACGAGGGGATCGACTGCGGGAGCACGCCCCCGTCACACAACGGCCACTGTTGGGCACACGCCAATCCTGCGCCGGTCGCGGCGGTGTAGATCCCGAGCGAGATGAGCGTCAGCGCCATCCCGGCCGTGAACGCCGCGTACCGACGGAACGAGAGCCAGTCGGGTCCGCGTGTCATCGACGGATCTGGGTCGCGCTCGCACTTAGAACGCGCGGTCGAATCCGACGCGATGGGGTCACCATTAAGTTCCGATGCGACGCGCCGGGAATCGTGAGCCCTCCACCGAACCCGATCGGATCAGCCTTCCTCGCACGAGTCACTCCGGACGACCGCCGGAGGCGGCGACTGGTCGCCGCGACGGCGTCGCTCGCGGCGGTGATCGCGCTGTATGCGGCCGTTGCAGTGGTCTCCGGCGTCAAGAGCGGGCCGATCTACAACCTGCTTATCGCGGCGTTCGCCGCGGTAACGCTCCTCGCGCCGGCGTTCGCGGCGGCAGCGTTGCTGGCCCCGGACGCAGGGGGCCCCGGCGATCGCCCCGGGGACGCCGCCGATGGAACCGAGAGCGATCCGGTGACGGAGCTACAACGGCAGTACGCGACAGGCGAGATCGACCGCGGCGAGTTCGATGAACGGATGGAGGCCGTTCTCGACGCGGACCGATCCCGTACGGACGCCGGACGATCGGTCGCGGCCGCGTCAGGTCGCGACGGCGACACGGATCGCGACTGGGAACACTCTCGTCGCTGACAGGATCAGATCACATCAACCCGTCGAGGTCGTCGTTCTGGAACAGCTTATCGGCCTCGTCGGTCTCCTCGCTCTGCCGTTGCGCCTCCTCACGGGCCTCCTTCGCCCGCTCCATGAACTCCTCCACCCGGGGGGAGCGTTCGACGCCGCCGAGCACGATCAGCGCGGCGAGGCGGTCGGAGTCGAGCGGGAAGTCGCCGCCGCGGACCTGCATCGACCCGGTCTCCTCCTCGAGCCACTTGCGGGCTCGCTCGACGCCCTTGCGCGAGATGCGGTCGGGCTTGCCGGCGACGACGAGCAGCGCGGCGTCCGCCTCCGTCGCGTTCGGGAGGCTCGTCCCCGTGAGCAACGCGTTGCGGGTGACGCTGGTGACGACGTTGATGTTCGTGTCCGGGTCGTCGTCGGCTTGCGCGCTGGCGTAGCCGAGCGCGGCGATGCCGCCCGAGCGGAGCGTGTTGATCACCTCGCTGGTGTCGACGACCGACTCGCCGACTCCCTCGACGTTCTCGCCGGAGGCGAACAGCAGGCCGACCCGGCGGGCGATGGACTTGTTGATGCTGTCGAACCCCTCCTCCAGGCTCTCGCCCGAGGAGTGCCACGCGTCGTTGTCGATGAGGATCGTCGAGTCGGCTTCCCGCGCCAGCGTCTTCAGCGAGCGTCCGGCGTTGACTTGGTACATCGCGCCCTCGCCGCGTCCGGGGAGGATGCCGATGGCGTAGACGGGCACGTCGTACACGCGCTTGAGCTCCTTCGCGAGCACCGGCGCGCCGCCTGAGCCAGTCCCGCCGCCGAGCCCCGCGACGATGACGATCGCCTCCGCCTCTGCGGTGATGCGGCCGTCGAGCGCGGACATGACCTCGCCCGCGTCCGCCTGCATCACCTCGGCGCCGAGCTCGTTGTCGCCGCCCACCCCGTGTCCCTTCACGCGGTCCTGTCCCACGAGTACCGTGTCGATCGGGATCGATTGGAGGTCCGCCGTGGCGCTGTTGACGGCGAGCGCCCCTCGGACCGAATCGAATCCCATGTCGCGGTCGAACTCGACCAGCGAGGAGGTGACCTTGCCGCCGGCCTGGCCGACGCCGATGAGGACCGTCTTCATACGCACGCAGTTCGTGCAGCCCAGCGCTTGAATCTTCCCACGGTCGGGGTGGCTTCACTCGCGGTGACTTCGAGCGTGTCGCCGCGAACGCGCCGCCGGTGGGGCGCTGTCCTCGACGTTCGCGCTCCACATTGCGGCCCCTGTCGGCCTCGAAGTTCAAATACGAACACGCGGCTATCCCTCGTATGTCCCGTGACACGTCGGAGCGGTTCTCCCCCGAAGACGGACGGCTGACGGACGCAGACACCGGTTTCGACGCCACGACGACCACGGTCGATGACCTCCGAGCCAGGATCGCCGCCGTCGAACGCGCCTGCACCGGCGACGCCGACACCGACCTATCCGATCTCGCCGACGCTGCCGAAGCCACGGCGGAGCTGCAACGCGCATCCACACGGCTCGACGACCTCGAAGCGCGCGTCGCCGAACTCGAATCGGCCACGCAGGCGCTCCGCGGCTACGTCGGATCGATACGCGCGGTGAACGAGCGCGTCGAGCGACGCGCCGACCGGGCGCTCGCAGCGACAGGGGAGGGCCCCACGGAAGGGCGACCGGATCAGGAGCGTTCGGGGCGGACCCGACCGGCCGGGGACCGACCGGCGATCGACGGGACGGCGGCCCCGGCCGACGCGGTCGGGGACGAGACGACCGGGCCCCCCGACGACGCGGGCGACCCCGAGGACGACGACGCGCCGCTCGTCGAGCGGTTGCACGACGCGCTGTGATCCGCGCGGTCGTCGCGGTCGCGGTCGCGGCGGCGCTGCTCTCGGCGTCGCTCCCGGCGGTCGAGACCGCACGGGTCGAACGGACGACGGCCGCGATCGAGCGCGTCCCCGACCGGATCGACCGCGCGGCGCTGTCGACGCTCGCCGGGGAGCCGGAGCGGCGGCCGTCAACCGGATCGGCGCCGACCGCACGACGCGTCGTGTCGATCCCGGTTCCCGGTGGATCGGTCGCGACCGCGCCGGTTCGATCGCTGTCGCTGTGTCCGGGCGACGAACGGGGAACGGCGGTCCTGGTCTCCGCCGTCGGCGACGCCGTCCCGTCACGAACGGTGCTCTCGGCCCCGTACGACCTCCCGAACGGCGGGATCGCGCTCGACCGAGGTCGCCGCGTGTCCCTCTCGTTGGTCCCCATCGGTTCCGGGCCCGGAGGAACGACGCGCCGCGTTCGGGTCCGACTGCGTACCCCGCCGACCCCGAGCGCAGGTTCAAGTACCGAGACGGAACCAGCCCGGCCATGCGACTCATCGACGACCTCCGCGACCGCGTCGGCGACGGACGGAGTGCCGACGACCGCGGATGCGCCGGGGGTGGCTGCCGGTGCACCACCGAGTTCGCAACCCGTTCGGTCCCCGGTCACGGATCGAGTCCCGATCCCGGTTCGATGACCGAGACGACCGCACTGCACGTCGACGCGTCGGGGTGTTCCGGGGGCGACCTCGCGGCGGATCCGGCGTGCAGAGCGACGGTGATCGACGCGCTCGCAGACCGGGACGCCGGGCTCGTTCGCGTCCGATCCGGCGGACTCGATCGGTTCTACGAGGACGAGGCGGCCGCGCTGTTGCTCGGGGCGGGCCGGTTCGCGGACGCGGTCGAGGGCCGCGATCCGGCCCTGGCGGAGCGCGTCCCGGGGGATCCCCTCGCGGTCGCCCGCGAGACGGTCGGCCGTGCCGGGCCGGTCGCTCGACTCGCCGCCGAGACGGGGTTCTCGACGTGGGCCGACACCTGCGCCGACCCGGGGAACGGCGAGGCGTCGCTTTCGGCGAGCGTCGCCTCGGTGGCGGCGCTGGGACGAACTCGACCCGCGCCCCCATCCGACACTGTGCTGCGCGGGCGTCGGGACCTCTCGACGGGCGGAAGCGCGACCGTGTACGACCGACCGGACGACGTTCCGCATTATCACCTCACGCCCGCGGATCGAACGTTCTCGGCGGACGCGCTGGGCATGCTTGCGGCTGCTGCCGACGCACTCGCCGACGGATCCGTGGCTCACGGGCCGCGCTCTCATCGCCGTGCCGTCCGCCACGCGGTCGCCGATCGAACGTCCGACGCGGGCGAAACCGGGAACCCGGCGGAGCCGCTTCCGATCGACTCCCTGGCGGCGGCGCTGCGTCGCCACACCTGCGGGCTCGGCGTGTTGGACGAACTGTTCGACGACGACCGCGTGACAGACGCGTTCCTGTCGGCGCCCGCGGCCGACGGGAGGCTCCGGGCGGTCGTCGACGACGAGACGATGACGACCAACGTCCGGCTCTCGCGCGACGATCTCGACGCGTTGGCGTCCAGAGTCCGCGCGTCCAGCGGGCGGGCGTTCTCGCGGGCGTCGCCGACGACCGACGCCGCCCTCGGCGACGTTCGCGTCGCGGCGGTCACCGATCCCGCGAGCGACGGCCGCGGGTTCGCCTTCCGACGACGAGACGAGGACCCGTGGACGCTCCCCCGGCTCGTTTCGGTCGACTCTCTCTCGGCACGAACCGCCGGACTCCTATCGGTCGCCGTCGAGCGCGGCGCCGCGATCCTCGTCGCCGGCCCCCGCGGAGCGGGCAAGACGTCGCTGCTCGGCGGGTTATGTATGGAGGTTCCGGTCGACGCCCGGACGGTCCTGATCGAGGACACGCCCGAACTCCCGGTCGCGGCGATCCGCGAGGCCGGCCGTGATGTACAGCCGCTGCATGCCGGGACCGACCGAGACGACGCGCTCACGCCGACCGACGCCGTCCGAACCGCTCTCCGGCTCGGCGAGGGCGCGCTGGCCGTCGGCGAGGTCCGCGGACCGGAGGCGCGGGCGCTGTACGAGGCGATGCGCGTCGGCGCCGCCGCCGACGCCGTCCTCGGGACGATCCACGGGACCGGCGGCGAGGCGGTTCGCGAGCGGGTCGTCTCCGACCTCGACGTGCCGGCGTCGTCGTTCGCCGCGACGGATCTCGTCGTGACGCTCGGGCCGGACAGAGCGCTGGCGTCGATCGAGGAGGTTCGCGGACCCGACCTCGGGGATATCGTGGAGGTCGTCGAGCGCGACGGCGGCGGGGTCGTGACCGACGTGATCGATCGCGGCGAGAGCGCGATCGTCGCCGAGCTCGCCGGACCGGGCGAAACGTACGCCGACGTTCGTGAGGCGATCCGTCGCCGTGGGCGGGCGATCGGTTCACTCGCGGACGTCGACAGGACCGACGTGAGCGGGGTCGACGTGACCGCAGATCCATGACCGGACGGAGAGCCGTCCAGCGCTGGATCGCGTCGGCCGCCCGCGCATGGCCCGATCGCTACGCCGGTTGGGTCGCCCCGGACGAGGAACTCCGCCGGGCGTGCGCGTTCCTCGATCTCACCGTCGACGCCGACCGTATCACGTCCGCGGCCGCAACCGGAAGCGCGCTCGTCGGAGCGGGTACGTTCGTCGTCGCGCTCGGCTGGTGGCTCCTCGGTCGTGCAGTACCCCCGTCGATTGCGGTCCCCTTGGCGTCCGGAATCGCGGTGGCGACCGGCTGGATCGCGTTCTCGGGAAGCTGTCGTGCGCCCGTGGTCGCGGCGGCGATCGCCAGAACCCGGGCGGTCGGGGACGCGGCGGCCGTCGCGAGCGCGTTGGCGCTGTCGCTCCGGCTCTCGCCGGTGCCGGAGCGGGCGGCGCGCTTCGCCGCGAACGCCGGGACGGGACCCCTCCACCGGAGCCTGGCCGAACACGCCGATCACGCCGTCGTCACGGGCGCCGCCGACGGCGGACTCTCGGCGTTCGCCGCGGAGTGGCGCGAGTGGTTCCCGGCGCTCGATCGCTCGGTCGCGCTCCTGCTCGCGGCCGTCGACGCCGACGCGGGCACCGATCGGACTCGGCTGCTCGATCGCGCGGTCGCGGCCGTCGAGGACGACCTCCGCGACCGGACGGCCTCGTTCGCCGGCGACCTCCGCGCGCCGGTCACCGGACTGTACGCGTTCGGGGTGCTGCTCCCGCTGGCGCTCGTCGGCACGCTTCCGGCGGCGATCGCCGCGGGCGTGCCGGTTCCGCCGCGGGCGTTCGTCGTGACGTACGACGTGGTGTTGCCCGCGGCGGTCGCTGTCGCCGCCGGCCGGCTGCTGCTGCGCCGCCCGGTCGCGATACCCGCACCGCGGATCGACACGACACATCCGGACGTTCCCGACCGACGGGGACCGGCACTGCTTGCAGCCGTGGCGACGGCTGCCGCGGGCTGGTTCGCTGCCCCGATCGTCGCCGGCGAGTGGGCGAGCCCGGTGCTCGCCGTCGGCGGCGGCGTCGGTGTCGGGCTCTGCGTCCATCTGCATCCGCGCCGCGAGGTCCGGCGGGCGGTCGACGAGCGAGATCGCGGGCTGAGCGACGCCCTCGCGCTGCTGGGTCGTCGTGTGGCCGACGGCGAGGCCGTCGAACGGGCGCTCCCGGCCGTCGCGGCGTCGCTGTCCGGGCCGACGGCCGACGCGCTCGCGGAGGCAAGCCGGCGACGGTCGGCGCTCGGCGTTCCGGTCCGGCGCGCGCTCGCCGGCGACGGTGCTCCCTTCGGTCCAGATCGCGGTTCCGGCGGCCGAGCGGCCGGCGCGGTGACCGCGATCGCCACGGCGGCGACGGAGGGGCGGCCAGCCGGGGACGCGCTGGTGACACACGCCGACCGACTCGACGCGCTGGCGAGCGCCGAGCGCGCCGCCCGCCGGGAGCTGGCGACCGTGACGGGGACGCTCCGCGACACGGCGGCGCTGTTCGGCCCGCTCGTCGGCGGCGCGACGGTCGCGCTGGCGGGACGGCTCGACGATCTCGGCGGGTTCGGCGGTTCGGGGGCGGTCGGCGGCCTCGCATCGGGTGCCGGCAACATCGGCTCGACCGCGGGCGCCGTCGGACACACTGCCGGGGGCGCAGTCACAGCGGAGACCGCCGCGCTCTCGGCGTCGCTCGTCGGCCCAGTCGTCGGGGTGTACGTGTTGTCGCTGGCGGCGACGCTGACCGTGCTCGCGACGGGACTGGAGCGCGGGCTCGACCGCACGGTCGTCGGCTACCGCGTCGGGATCGCGCTCGTCACCGCGAGCGGCGCGTTCGTCGCCGGACACGCCGCCGTCGCGATGCTCATCGGGTGACCCCGCCCCGAGCCTTCAAATACGAGAACGGGACCACCCCGGGACATGATCGACGCACCGCTTGACGTCTGGTACGCCTGGATCGGGCTCGCCGTCGCCGGCGCGGTCACCCTCGGGGTCGTGTCGGGGCTCCCGACTGCACCGCCGCCCGACGCCGTCTCGGCCGCCGAGACCGTCGACACCGTCGCTGCTGCGGACCCGCCCGCGACCGCCCGCTATCGGGTCACAGCGGATCGGACCCGAGTGACGACCCGCGGCGTCTCGCTGCGCTCCGACGGCGGCAGCGCGTTCGCCGCCTTCGGAACGGACTCGGTTGTTCCCGTCGACTCCGGCGACGCGCTCGCGGGGATCGCGCTCGGCGATCACCCGAACCGGGCGTTCGACGCACCAGGAGAGTTCGCCGTCGCGGTCGCGACCGCGCGTGCGGAGGAGGACTCGATCGCGACGCGAACGGAGTCGGCCGCCGAATGGACCGCGGGCCGGACGCTGCATGTCCGCCACGTCTCGTGGGGGGAGACGGATGTCACGCTCGTTCTGGTCGCGTGAGCGCGCGTTCGCCGAGCCGACCGTCGCGCTGGCGGCCGTACTCGCGCTGTCGCTCGGCGTCGCCGCGTACACGGTTGTACTGGGCGGTGTCGACGAGCGAGAGCCGACCGCGGAGCCGACGCTGGAACGCGTTCACGACGCGATCTCGGTCGGCGGCGTCGCGGATCCCGGCCGCCTCGATCGAGTCCGCTCCGTGATCGCTGGAACGGACGGGAACGCGAGCGTCACGCTGACCGTCGCGGGTCGACATTGGCGCGCCGGAGATGCGGTTCCGAAGTCCTCGGCTCCCGCCTCGACTCGGGCGACGGCGACCCATCGCGTCGGCGTCGCACTCGCACCCGGCCGCGTCCGGCCAGGACGACTCCGCGTCACGGTGTGGCAATGACCGGGTCGCTGCTCGACGTGTGCCTCGCGCTCCTCCTGATCAGCGCCGCCGCCGGAACGCTTGTCGGCGCCGACGCGGAGGCGGCCACCGCCGACGATATCGGAGCGTCGTCCTCGCGAGCCGGCGAGACGGCGGAGACGCTTGCCGCGTCGACGGCGGCAGTCGAGTACACGGTCGTCCCCGCAGGCGAGAGGACGGGGACCGACGACGGCGCAACCCCGTCGCCGGAGGCACAGCGGGTCGCACACGCGACGCTCGCCGAGCACCTCGCGCGCGCCGCGGTCCGGTCGGCGACCTTCGAAGACGCGACGCCGTCGCCGACGGCCGCTGACTACCGTCGGTCGGTCCGCAGAACGGTCGCCGACGCGCTCGGTTCGAACACGAGGGTTCGCGCCGTCTGGCGTCCGCTCCCGTGTGACGACTCCGACGAGGGGTCCCGAGTCACGGAGGTGATCAGAGTCGGGCCCCGCCCACCGCCGGCGGCGACCGTCCACGCCGCACGGTTCGCGGTTCCGGTCGCCCCGTCATCGGAGTCATTGACGTCCGGGGACGGGGACGCCACTCGAGTCGGGAGCGCCGCCGCGCGAACGATCGCGGTGCTGTTTCCGCCCGACAGGATCGCCGCCGCCGCACGGGGTGACCCCGCGGCGGCGACGGCCGTGACGGACCGGTATCGTCGGGCCGGCGAGGCGCTCGGCGTCGACGCGGTCGACGCGTTGAAGCGCGGCGGGCCGCGCGAGGCGAACCGCGCGCTCGCGACGGCGCTCGCTGACCGATATGTGGGGGATAGCTCCTCGGCCTCCAATGAGACAGCCGACGCATGCCGGACGGGAGATCCGGACCGCGTGACCGTCGTCGTCAGGACGTGGTCAGCATGAACGCACGAGGCAGTCCGGGGTCCGCGCCCGCCAGGGTCTCCGGATGCGGCGGACTCCGCGGGTTCGGCGGATTCGGCGCACTCGGCGGATCCGGGGGCGGAGACGACGGCGACAGGGCGCTGGTTCCCTTCGCGCTGATCGCCGTCGTGCTCCTGCTCGGAAGCGTCGTCTACGCGAACACGCTCGCGCTCCGCGGTCCGGTCGTCGTCGACACCGCCGCGGACGACGCGCTCGACCGCGCCGAAGCGGTCGGCAGGCCCGCTGTCAGGACTGCAGCGGCCGCCGCGGCCCGCGAGGCGGCCCTGAACCCCGTAACGGCGCCCGCGAACACGACGGCTGGACGCGCCCTCGATCCCCACCGGCCGTTCCGGGACGCGCTTCGGCTGCGGATCTCGCTGGCGGTCGCCGATGCGCTGGCCGACGCGCGGACCGACGCCGGCGGGGTGACGGCGACCGCGTCGCTCCCGGCGGTCGAGTCCCCGAACGACACGCGGGCCGCCATCGAGCGCGTCTCGGTCGCGTCGCTCGCGAACGGAACCGCGATGCGCGTCACCGTCCGGAACGTGACGCTCACCGCGACCCGCGGGGGCGACGCCGTCGCGACGCGTCGGGTGAACTACACCGTCGCGGTGGCGGTGCCCGTCCTCGCGATGCACGACCGCACGGTCGCGTACGAGACGCGGCTGAACCGCTCCCCCTTCCAGGGACCGGGACTGGGCCGTGCGCTCACGTGGCGCCTGTGGTCGGTCGCGCAGGCTCGCGGCACCGGACAGTACCTCGGCGCGCCGATCTCGAACGTGCTCGCCGCCCGCCACGTGGAGCTGTCGACGAACGCCGCGGCGTTGCGCGCGCAGGGTGCGACGTACGGCCACAGCGACCCGGCGGGCCGCGCCGCGTTGATCAGGGCGACCGGTCGCGTCGGAGCACGGGACCTGCTCACGCCGGCGATGGAGAGCGGGCCGTCGTGGACCGGTCGTGTCCTCGACGCGAGCACGTCCGCTATCGGAGCGGGCGCGGGCGGACCGTCATCGACCGCGTCCGCGAACGACAGCCGGTGGGACCCGAGCGGCGGCGCCGCCGGAGCCGCCGGCGCTGATGGTTTCCGCGTTGGCGTGAACGCCACCGCGGATCGGGCCTTCCTCGAGTTCATCGACGACGACTCCCCTCGGGGCTTCGACGCCGTGGTCCGCGACGCCTACCGCGCCGAGGCGGTCCGCAGCGTGACCGTAGAGTCGGTCGCCCGCTCACGGCGACCGTCGGCGTCCCCGCCCGGTCCCAACTGGACGCTCCTCTCGGCGCGGACCGACGAGCGGGTCGTCATCGTCGACCGGGAATCGGGCTCCACGCCGTCGCGTTCGTCGTCCTCGCCGCACTCCGCGTCGTCGTCCCGCTCGGTCGCCGACGAACGGCGGACGGTCGCCGTCAGACACCGTGTGACGAGACGATGGATAGCTAACGGCTCCTTTCGGACGACGACGGCGACGTGGACCGACCGGTACGAGGTGCGGATCGCGGTGTCGATCGAGCATGCCCCGTCGGCCGGCCCCGCACGACCGACCGAGCCGGTGTTCGTTCGCGGCGGCGCCGTCGACGGGCCGAACCTCGCGGACACACCGGCGGCCGCGCGAGCCGAGCTACTTCCCGCCGGCGCCGCCGACCGCGAGGCACGGGCCGCGGTCCGGTCGATCGCCGAGGACGACTCGAGACCGGGCGAGACTGTGGACCGTACGGTTCTCTACGGCGACAGACCGGATCGCCTCGACGACTGGGTGTACCGCGACGTGGCGGCCCTCCGCGAACGCGTCCGGGGTATCTCCGTCCTCGTTCCGCGTTCCGAGGTCGCCGCCGGAGGGGCGAACGCCGCCCGACGGCTGGCTGCTGTAATCAGACAACGGCGGGACACACTCGTCGACTCTCCGGGGACGTACGACGGCGCCGCCGACCGGGCGCGGGTGGCCGCCAGAGCTGCGTACGTCGACGCGGTGCTCGCGGAACTCGACGCCCGATCCGAGAGCTCGGCCGCGCGCAACGACGCCTATCTCGAACAGATCCGACAGGTACGAGGGAACGCTGACGGACGGATCGACGAGCTCGCACGGATCGCGGCCGACGCGACTGAGCCGGAGCCGGCGCCGGCGGGGCGGTGGCGCGCCGGCGAAGTGGTGTTCACCCCGCAGGGAACGCCGGGGTATCTCCCGGTCACGGCCGTCGGCGCCGATCACGTCGCGTCGGTGACGCCCGGGGAGCCGGTTCATCCGCTCGTCGCGCGTAACACGAACCTGTTTGCCGTTCCCACCGGCGACGCAGCGGACACAGTCACTGACGCCGCGCTCCCCGCGCAGCGCACCGCGTCGCTCCCTGAAGCTGGGCGGGCGCTCGTCGCTGCGAACCGGACGGCCGCGGCGACGAACGCGAGCGCGGCTCCGGGGTCGGACGAGGACCGCGCGCGGGCGACGCTGCGCCGGCGGGTCGCCGACGAGCTTCGAGTTGTCGACTCGCGCGCGCTCGCGGTGCTCGACCGCCGGACGGATCTCGCCCGTCGCGAGCGGGCCGCCGCGATTCGCGCCGCGAACCGTCGGTGGCCGTCGCCGGGAGCGCGGACGGCGGCGATCGTCGACGGGTCCTACGCCGCCGCCGTCGCACGGGCCGCGACCGCCCGCGCCGACGACTGGGGCGAGGCCGACAGGGACCGGTTGGCGCTCCGGCTGCGCGTCGAGACCGCGGACGCGGCGACCGACGCCAGCGTCGCGGTCCCCGCGTCGATCAGCGCGGGCGTCGTAGACGAGACGCGGGCGGCGCGGCGCGCTGAACTGCGCACCGCGGCGAAGCGAGCGGGTGACAACGCCACCGAGCGCCTCCACAAGCGGTACGGCAAGGGGAAGCTCGGACCGGTCCTCGCGGGGCTCCCGGTCGCGCCCGTCCCCGGCTACTGGTACGCGACGGTGAACGTCTGGGACGTGGAAGTCGCCGGCGCGTATCCCCGGTTCGAAGTTGCCGCCCCCGGCGGCGACCCCGACGGCGGTGTCAGTCAGGTCCGGTACGTTCGCGACGGCCGAACCGTAACGATCGACGTGGACGGTGACGGGACAGTCGAACGACTCGGCCGAAGCGAGCGCGTCGCGTTCCGGACCTGGACGGTGGTCGTAGTCGTCGTTCCGGCCGGACCGTCCGGCGTCGGCGACGTGGACGGGAACGCGGACGAGCGATCGCCGGAGTGGCCGTGCCCGACTGTGCCGGACGGTAGCGGAACCGCGGCGGCGGCCGAAGCTCCCGGCTGTCCGCCTCCGGGCGGGGAGTGACAACGGTTTTGCCGTCGCGGGCGGGAGGGAGGGTATGCTCTACGACGCCCTCGCGGATCCGGACGGGGCGACACCGGGGGACCTGCTCGATTCGTACGCGGGGGAGTTGGCGGGAGCGCTCGACGACGCCGATCCGGCCGCGGTGGCCGACGAAACCGGCGTCGACGAGTCGGTCGTCGCCGCGATGGCCGCCGGCGACACCGACGCGCTCGCGACCGTCCGACTCACCGACGCCGCGGCGGTTCTCGAACTTCACGAGGGGGTTCCCGCGGACGACATCGCATACGAGGTGCGCGACCACCTGATGATGGAGATGGTGACAGCCATCCTCGACGTGGACACGATCGCCGCCGAGATCGACGCCGACCTCACCGGACAGGAGGTCCAACAGGCGCTCGAAGGTCGGACCCGGCTCACCCTCGGCGAACTGGCAGACATCCAGGCGCTCATGATCGACCGGACGCCCTGATCGCCCACTCGACTCCAACTCAACTGATCCCCCCATGCACGTCACGATCATCGGCTGCGGCTACGTCGGACTCGAACTCGCGCGCCAACTGCTCGCGGACGGCCACGCGGTCGTCGGCGTTCGTCGATCACAGTCGGGGCTGGACGCCGTCGAGGCGGTCGGCGCGACGGCCGTCGCCGCCGACGCGACCGACCCCGACTCGCTTGCGGCACTGCCCGACACGGACGCCGTCGTGTTCGCCGCCAGCTCCGGCGGCCGCGGCGCCGACGCCGCCCGTTCGGTGTACGTCAAGGGGCTGCGGAACGTGATCCGCGAGTACGACGCTCGTGAGGCTCCGCCGGACCGACTCGTGTACACCTCCAGCACCGGAGTGTACGGCGACCACGGCGGCGACTGGGTCGACGAGGAGACACCGCTGGACCCGACCACCGACAAGACCCGCGTGCTCGCCGAGGCCGAGCGCGTCGCCCGCGAGGAGGCGGCCGCGGTCGGCATCGACGGCACCGTCGCCCGGTTCGCCGGCCTCTACGGTCCGGACCGCTATCGACTGGAGCGGTACCTGGACGGGCCGGTAACCGCGGGATATCTGAACATGGTCCACCGCGACGACGCCGCGGGCGCCGTGCGGTTCCTCCTCTCGGACGACCTCGCGCGCGACGGGACCGTCCTCGTCGTCGACGACGAGCCCGCCGACAAGTGGACGTTCGCCGACTGGCTCGCCGACGAGTGCGGCGTCGAGCGGCCCGAAACGCGCACCAAGGAGGAACGAATCGCCGCGGGCGACCTCTCGACGGCGGCCGAACGTCGGGTCCGTACGAGCAAGCGCTGTTCGAACGACCGCCTCCGGACGCTCGGATACCAGTTTACGTATCCCACGTATCGGAGCGGATACCGGGCGGCGGTCGAGGCGTATCGCGACGAGTAAGGGACTAGTACCTTCATATGGTGGGCCCAAATAGCGCCGCTATGGCACAGGTGAGCACGCGAGCCATCCGGGCGGGGTGGGACGCGCTGACCGCCAACCCGCGGCTGGTGGTCGCCGTCGCCGGCGGCGCTCTCACGCTCGTCGCCGCGCTTGCGCTGTACCGACGACTTCGTCGGGCGCCGGGCGAGCGGTTCCGGGCGCTGCTGGCCGGGCGAGAGTCGATCAGCGTGCTCTTGCACCCGAATCCGGACGGGGACGCGATGGCCGCCGGCATCGCCGTCGCCGAACTCGCCGAGAGCGTCGACACCGACGCGATCGTCCAGTACACTGGCCAGGTGCGCCGCCAGGAGAACCGCGCGTTTCGGACCGTCCTCGACGTGGAGTTGGACCGGATCGACCACGTCTCGGACCTGGCCGCCGAGGCGGTCGTCCTCGTCGACCACAACGCCCCGCGCGGGTTCGCGGGCGCCGACGGCGTGCTCCCGTTCGCGGTCGTCGACCACCACCCCGGGGAGGGCGGCGGCGAGGCGTACACCGACGTTCGTACCGACTACGGCGCGTCCGCGAGCATCCTCGCGGAGTACTTCCGCGACACCGGCGCGACGCCGATCCCGCCGGACGCCCACGAGACGGAGGTGACCGGAGCCACCCTTTCGACGCGCACGGCGACCGGCCTGCTGTACGGCATCGTCTCGGACACGAACCGGCTGACGAGAGGAGCGTCCGCGGCCGACTTCGCTGCGGGGGCGTACCTTCAGCCGGGCGTCGACGAGGACACCCTCGAACGGATCGCGGACCCGGCCGTCAGCACCGAGGCGCTCGACGTGAAAGCGCGCGCGATCGCCGGCCGGGAGGTCCGCGGCTCCTTCGCCGTCAGCGACGTGGGGCGCGTCTCCAGCGCCGACACCATCCCGCAGGCGGCCGACGAACTCGTCGGCCTCGAGGGGGTGACGGCGGTCGTCGTCCTCGGCGAACGGGAGGGGACGATCCATCTCTCGGGGCGCTCGCGCGACGACCGCGTCCACATGGGACGGGCGTTGGAGGCGGCTGTCAGCGACGCGAACGACGCCTCTGCCGGCGGGCACGCCCGGATGGGCGGCGGCCAGATCGGGCCACAGATCACGGCCGACGGGAGCGAGGACGTCCCCGTCCTCGGCCGGACGGAACTGATCGACCGGCTGTTCGACGCGATGGACGGGGAGCGCTGAGGGGAGCGAGAACCGACGCCCGTCCGGCAGCCCTTTTCTCGCTCGGCCCGGACCGCCCGACATGGCAACCTCCAGCGGAACGTGGGCGTACCGCGACCGCTTCGGCGACCGCTTCGGTCGCACCTACTTCCGCCGGTTCGGCCCCGGCGTCGTTTCCAGCGTCGGCCTCGGCACGTACCTGGGCGATCCCACGGACGCCGTCGACGACGGCTACCGCGAGGCGATAGTCGCGGGACTGGAAGCGGGGGTCAACCTCGTCGATACCGCGAGCAACTATCGGTGCGGACGGTCCGAGCGCGTCGTCGGAGAGGCGCTTCGCGAGTCGACCGTCGACCGCGACCACGTCGTCGTCGCGAGCAAGGCGGGCTTCCTCCCGTTCGAGAGAGAGCGCCCCGACGATCCGAGTGAGTACGTCCGCGAGCGATTCGTCGACGCCGGCCTCGTCGACCCCGCGGACCTGGCGCGGGGAAGTCACTGCATCGCGCCCGGGTTCCTCAACGCGATGCTGGATCGATCGCTGGACGCGCTCGGCGTCGACTCGATCGACTGCTACTACGTCCACAACCCCGAGACGCAGCTCGCGGGACGCGGGCGCGAGGCCGTCTACGATCAGCTCGGCGCCGCGTTCGAGGCACTGGAGCACCGCCGCGCCGCCGGCGACATCGGCGGATACGGCGTCGCCACCTGGGAGGCGTTCCGCGTGCCGGCCGACCACGACGCCGCCCTCGATCTGGCGGCGGTGCTCGCCCGCGCCGAGGCCGCCGCCGACCGAGTCGGTCTCGACGAGCACGGCCTCCGGGCGGTACAGCTCCCGTTCAACGTCCGGATGGCCGACGCGTTCACCCGCGAACGCCACGACCCCGACGGCGAAGACGGACCGGTGAGCGCGCTGGAGTTCTGTCACCGCGAGGGGTTGTCCGTGTTCGCCGCCGCCAGCCTCGGGCAGGGGGATCTGACGAAGGAGGGGTCGATCCCCGAGTCCGTCGAAGCGCGGTTGGCCGGGGACTCGCCGGCCCAGCGGGCGCTGAACTTCGCGCGCTCGGCGCCCGCAGTGACCGCGGCGCTCGTTGGGTGTAGCCGGGCCGAACACGTCCGCGAGAGCGTCGCCGCGGGGACGTTCGACCCGTTGGGCGCGTCGGCGTTCGACTCGGTGTTCGAGTAGCGAGGGGATCGCTTGCCGAAGTCGTTAGCGGGGTCGAAAACGGGAGAATCGAACGTGGAGGGGCCGGGTCGGTCGTCGTCGCGGTCGGAGATCGGTCGTGTCAGCGAAGTTCCTTCCACTCTCGTCCGCAGTCCTGACAGCTCCGGATGGTGTACACCTCATCAGGCGGGTTCTCGCTCGCGAGCGACTGACCGCAGTCGGCACACACCAGCCGTTCGTAGTTGTCCTTCTCCAGTTCACCCTCGCGGAGCCCCTTACGAGTCGATTTCATACCCGTGAGTTGGCGCGGGGGCCCCAAAAGGACGGCGTTGCGGACGACCACGCCGTCCGGCGGGGCTTGCGAGTCGTACCCACGACGGCGGCGAGTCGGAAGGCTTGAGCTTTGAGACGCAAATCGTTGGACCGTGTCACGGGGACGGCTGTTCGGAACGCTGTGCGGGGCGGTGTTCCTCGTCAATATGGCGCGGGTCGTGTTCGCGCCGCTGTTGTCGGAGTTCATCGATACCTTCGGGATCGGCGAGGCGACCGCGGGGCTGCTCGTCACGCTCGTGTGGGTCGGTAGCGCCGCCCCTCGGCTCCCGACCGGGTGGCTGCTCACCCGAGTCCCCCGCCACTACGTCGTCCTCGGCGCCGGGGTCGTCCTCACGTTGGCGTCGACGTTCGCGGCGTTCGCCCCCGGAATCGACGTGCTGATGATCGCCGCGGTCGGTATGGGGCTGGCCTCCGGCGTCTACTTCATCGCTGGCAATCCGCTCGTCTCGGAACTGTTCCCCGAAACGGTTGGTCGGGTCATGGGCATCCACGGCACCGCGAGTCAACTGGCCGCCGTCTCCGCCGCGCCGTTCGCGACGGTCGCGCTCGGTCTCGGAATCGAGTCGTTCGCCGGGTGGCGCGCCGTCTTCGCGCTGCTGGCCGTCGCGGCGGCGACCGTCACCGGCGCGGTGTTCGTCGCCGCCCGTGGCGCCGACCTCCCCGAGCTCGGCGCGGAGGACCGAGACCTGCTCGGCGCCGCCCGAACCGAGTGGCGGACCATCCTCACCGGCGTGCTCATCCTCGGGATCGCGGGCTTCGTCTGGCAGGGCGTGTTCAACTTCTATGAACTGTACATGCTCGACAAGGGGCTCGCGCCGAACGTCGCCCGCAACGCGCTCACCGTCGTCTTCGGGGCCGGCGTCCCGGCGTTCCTGATCTCCGGGCGGCTCGCCGACCGGTTCCCGCACGTCCCGTATCTGTTGAGCGTTCTCGCGGCGTTCATCGTGTGCCTGTTCGCGCTGGTGTCCGTCTCCGGGCTCGTGCCGCTGCTCGTCGTGTCGGCGGTCACGGGCTACGTTATCCACTCGCTGTTCCCGGCGATGGACACCTACCTGCTCGACACGCTGCCCGACGCGACACGCGGGTCGGCGTACGCCGTCTACTCCGCGTCGATGATGGTCGTTCAGGCGACCGGCTCCTCGGTCGTCGGGTCGCTCCGTGGCGCCGGCTTCGCGTACGACGCCGTCTTCGGCGCCGCCGCGGTCGGCCTCGTGGTGCTGCTGGTCGGACTGGTGCTGGCACAGCGGGCGTCGTGGCTGCCGGAGTGACCGAGGCCGGAGCGACTCCCGGCGGGGTGAATCGCCGCACCGATCGTGACGCCGGATCGAACCGCCCCCGACGCCACGACTATGGTCGCCTGTCGAGTAGATCCGCCGTGCCAACCCGTTCGCTTCCCGCGGAGACGCGGCTCGGTCGCGTCACGCTCGCCGTCTCCGATCTCGAAACCGTCCTCCCGTTCTACCGCGACGTCGTCGGCCTCCGCGTTCGCGATCGGGGCGACGGCCGGACAGTTCTCGGAAGCGCCGCCGACGCCGTCGCTGACGACGACTCCGCCGGCGACGCTCCCGCCGATCTGCTCGTTCTCGAGGAGGACTCCGACGCCGACCCTCGGCCGTCGAACGCCGCGGGGCTGTTTCACACGGCCTTCCTGTTTCCGTCCCGGGGAGCGCTGGGCGACGCGCTCGCACGGATCCGCGACGCTGGCGCACGGCTCACCGGCGCTTCAGACCACCGCGTCAGCGAGGCGCTGTACCTGCGAGATCCGGAGGGAAACGGCGTCGAACTGTACCGCGATCGACCGCGCGAGGAGTGGCCGGAAGCGGACGGCGAGGTGCAGATGGACACGCTGCCGCTCGACGTGGACGCGCTTCTCGCGGACCGCGCGGGCGACGCGGACGCCGCCGGCGACCCCGCACCCGCCGGCACGACTGTCGGCCACGTTCATCTGGAGGCGACTAGCCTCGATGCTGCCGAGGCGTTCTACGTCGACGCCGCCGGGTTCGACGTGCGCCAGCGCTTGGGGGGCGACGCCCTGTTCCTCGCCGCCGACGGTTATCACCACCACGTCGGCCTCAACACCTGGAACCGACGAAGCGAGCCCGCCTCGGGAACCGGGCTCGCCGAGTTCGAGATGCTCGTTTCCGACGGCGACGCGCTCGAAGCGATCCGCGAGTCGCTCACTGACGCGGGATTCGGCGTGACGGAAAACGGCGGCAACGGGCTCGTTGCGGTCGATCCTGACGAGATACGCGTTCGATTCGCGGTCGCGTAACTGTCGGGATCGTGGTGGAGTCCGTCTGGGTCGCTCCGTCGCCGATCGGGAACGACGGCGGACGCACTACTCCGTCGTTCCCGTCGATGTGACCGGCCGCTCCCCGCAGTCCGGGCACCGCTCGCGGCTGCTGTCGAACCGCTCACCACACGCGGGACACTCGGACGCCTCGTTCTCGTCGGCCGCGTTCTTCGCAGTCTGCTTGAATTCCTCGACCCGTCGCCCGAGCTCGTTGAAGATCCCCATGAGTTCCGTGAACAACGACATCACGGGACAAAAGGGTTCGCCGGACCGTTCGGAGATACGTCGAGGAGATCTGCTGAGATCTGAACGGGTAGTACGGAACAGTTGCTACCTACAGATGGCTCACTTGCCGCCCAGAGGGCCAACCTACCGACATGGTTTCAGAAATCGGGCGCGAGATACAGAGCGTGTAGTCACCACGTGGCAAAATTCAGTTCCGATATTATATCTGAAAGATGGATGACGTGTCACCGCGAATCACTCGTTCGTTCCTGAAGTTTGATATCGAGAGGGTCTTCGATTTCACCCATCACCGCTTCGAGGGCGTCCGTCGCAGTGATCAGTCCAACGACGTTCTCTTCGCTCTCAGTAGCCACGAGTGCGAGTTCCTGATGTTCGTTCTGAAACTGATCGACAGCATCGCTAATGAGGGTGTCTGCTCGAAGCGTCATTGGTGGGGCAGCGATATCTTCAAACGCAATCTCGCCACGTTGGAGTTCGTCGATTCGATCGACAACTGCGGGAACATAGACAATGCCTATATAATCGGTGGGATCGTCACCTATGAGCGGAAATCGTGTGTGAGGGCTCGTTCCGATCCGATGGAGGTTTTCCTGTACAGAGACTGTTGTCGAGAGAAAAATAATATCCTCACGATCGGTCATAACATCGCTGACCGGCTTTTCGCCGACAGTGAAGGCGTTGATGATCTCATCTTTGCGCTCCTCGGAGAGGTTCCCTCGATCAAGCAAGGACCCGAGTCGATGGCGGAGGTCCGCCCGCGATTCGACGCGATCGGTTTCGGTTTCGAGCCAGGCACCGGTCATTTCGACTCCGAAGCGCCGGAGCGTCCATTTGGCGACGCCATCGCCGAGCACGATAACCGGGTAGAGTAGTTTCGCAAACCAGTAGAGAGGGGTCGCACCGTATCGAGCGACGAATTTCGTCCGTTCGACCCCGAGATACGTGGGTGTCTGTTCGCCGTGAGTCAGGTGGAGCAGATTGATGATGACGAACGCGAGGATGCCACCCGCGCCGATCGACGTGAGGAGCGTATTCTCGAACACTGGGTCGATCAACGAAGCCAGCGCTGGTTCTGCGACGATGCCGACAGCAATACTGGTTGCGGAGATACCGACCTGACAGCTCGTGAGATAGATTTCGAGATCCTGTGTCATCTTCCAAGCCCGCCTGAGGCCCGGGACATCGAACTCGGATTGTGGATACTGCCGGACACGGGTCAGCGCAAACTCGATTGCAACGAAAAACCCGTTTGCAAGGATGAGTAAGAGGCCGGCACTCAGGCGAAGTGTTAGTTCCAAACTGTTCATGCGGAGTTGTTTCCGCCGGAATATGAATAATGCCGGTACTTTCTACTGGATCATGATTCCCGATAAAAATATCCCGAGAACGTGCCGATCAGTCATTCACGAGTTCCTTCCAGCGCTATCAGCAGGACAAAGGGAAAAGCCGGGGTGGCGGTGGTGGGAACTACCGACGCAACGCCGTTCGCGATTTCACGCGCTTCTGGAGCGGTCTCATCGCATACGCTTCCGATGACCTCTGGAAGAAATGTCGCCGCCCCCACCCATCCTCCGAAACTCTGCTGCAGGAGAGTATATTTTGTATCGCGTTATGGAATTTATACAAGCATATATCCGGACTGCCGGGAATTCCGCCGGACATCGAAAATCTTCCGTACGACGGGCTCAGCGGCCCACAGTCACCGTGAAAATGAAACGAGCCGCCGTCGCAACGAGCGGACTATCGGATCTTCGTTCCGATCGGCGAGTCGCCGTGGGTCGTCAACAGGTCCGCGTCCTCGCCGGCGGCCAGCAGCATGCCGTTGGACTCGTGACCGAACAGCTCGGCCTTCTCGAGGTTCGCGACGACGACGACCTTCGTCT
The DNA here is from genome assembly GCF_019880225.1 of Halobaculum rubrum. Taxonomy (NCBI): domain Archaea; kingdom Methanobacteriati; phylum Methanobacteriota; class Halobacteria; order Halobacteriales; family Haloferacaceae; genus Halobaculum; species Halobaculum rubrum. The sequence goes on along the minus strand of NZ_CP082284.1, from coordinate 183,818 downwards.
CCGGGAGGTCGTCCACGTCGTGAAGCTGCTTGATCCCCGCGACGATCTGACGCTTTTCGACGCCGATGTCGACGGTGAGCTTCACGAGCTTGTCGGAGTCCTCGATCGGTTCGGCCGCCAGGATCTCGCCCACGCGGAGGTCGAGATCCTGGAACTCGTCGAAGCTGATGCGGTCGTCGGCGACGGGTTCGATGTCGCTCATGGTCGACTCGGCGTCCGCCTCGGCCTCGTCGGTTTTGGTTTCGTCCGCGTCGTCGGTCGCCGCCGCGGCGACGCGCGATTCGAGCTTCTCGTTGAGTTCCTCGACGCGCTCGTCCTCGATCTTCTCGTACAGCTCCTCGGGCGCGCCGAAGTCGCGCGGGGGCGCCGCCAGCGCGGCGTCCGTGGTCACGTCGTGGACGGAGCCATCCTCGCCGAGCTGGCTCCACAGCTCCTCGCTCGTGCCGGGCGCGACCGGCTCGAAGAGGACGGCGACGGCCCTCGCGATCTGGACGCAGTCGCGGATCACCTGCGCAGCCGCCTCGTCGTCCTCGCCGACGAGGTTCCACGGCTCCTCGTGCTGAATGTACTCGTTGCCGAAGCGGGCCAGTTCGACGGTCGCGTCGCCGATCGCGCGGACGGAGTAGTCGTTGACGCCGGCCTCGAACTCCGCGATCGCCTCCTCGATCCGAGCCTCGACCTCGTCGCTGACTTCCGCCTCGGGCGTCCCCTCGAAGTTGCGGTGGGCGAACAAAAGCGAGCGGTAGAGGAAGTTGCCGACTGTCCCGACGAGCTCGTTGTTGACGCGGTCGCGGAACTTCTCCCACGAGAAGTCGACGTCCTGCTGGAACCCGCCGTTGGTGGCGAGGTAGTATCGCAGCAGGTCCGGGTGGAACCCCTCCTCGAGGTACTCGCGTGCCCACACCGCGCGGTTACGGGAGGTGGAGAAGCCGTCCCCGTCGAGCGTCATGAAGCCGCTTGCCATCACCGCGCGTGGCTCGCTGTAGTCGACGCCGTGCAGCATCGCGGGCCAGAAGACGGTGTGGTGCTGGATGATGTCGCGCCCGATGACGTGGACGATCTCCCCGTCCTCCTGCCACGCCCGCTGCCAGTCGTACTCGTCGGCTCCGACGCGCTCGGTGTACTGTTTCGTCGAGGAGACGTACTCGATGGGCGCGTCGACCCAGACGTACAAGACGAGATCGGTGGGATCCTCCCCGTCGATATCGGGGTAGTCGATCCCCCAGTCCATGTCGCGGGTGATACACCAGTCGCGGAGGCCGTCCTCGAGCCACCCGCGCGGCTGGTTTCGGGCGTTCGAGGTGCCCTCCAGGCGGTCGAGAAAGCCCGAGAGGTACTCCTCGAACTCCGAGACGCGGAAGAACTTGTGTGTCTGATCGCGGTACTCCGCGGGGTTGCCGGTGACCGTCGAGCGGGGGTCCTCGATCTCGCCGGGTTCGAGGTGGCGGCCGCACCCTTCGTCGCACTCGTCGCCGCGGGCGAGTTCCCCGCAGTACGGGCACGTCCCCTCGACGTACCGGTCCGGGAGCGACTGTTCGGCCTCGGGGTCGTACGCGACCTTGATCTCCTTCTCGTAGACGTGGCCGTTCTCCTCCAGCGTGCGGACGAACTCCTGAGTCGTCTCGGTGTTCGTCGCGTCGTGCGTGTGGCCGTAGTTGTCGAAGTCGACGTCGAACCGCGGGAACGTCTCCTCGTACTGCTCGTGCCACGCGAGCGCGAACTCCTCCGGTGAGGTACCCTCCTTCTCCGCATTGACCGCGACGGGCGTGCCGTGCATGTCCGACCCGCAGACGAACGCGGTCTCTTGGCCGAGCGATTCCAGCGCGCGCGCGTACACGTCGCCGCCGACGTACGTCCGGAGGTGGCCGATGTGGAGGTCGCCGTTGGCGTACGGCAACCCGCACGTCACCACCGCCGGCGCGTCCGCGGGAAACGGGTCGCGCGTGAGAGTGTCCTTGCTGCTCATGGGTGACGTGTCGTGGATGCGGACCTAAAGCCCGCCGAATCGGGCGAACGATCTCCGTCCGTGGGCGTCGTCGGTCCTCCGACCGTGCGTCCGGCATTCACGTCGCCGTCGGTGCCGCTCCGCTACGGACCGCGACGGCCGCGAACGATCTACCCGAGGCGAACGGACCGCCGCACACACGTCGGTGTCGCCTCCCGTGGCTACTTGGCTGTCGGCGCGGTCCGCACCGATATGCACGACAGCGCGGCACGGTTTGCACGACGCGTCGGCGACGAGTACGGGTTCGAGCCCGAGATCGAGGAGTTCCCCGAGGGAACGAAAACCGCGGCAGATGCCGCCGACGCCGTCGGCTGCTCGGTCGCACAGATCGTCAAGAGCATCGTCCTCGTCGCCGACGACGAGGCGATCGTCGTGCTCACCGCCGGCGACAACCGCGTCGATACGGACGCGCTCGCGACCGAACTCGGCGCCGACTCCGTCCGGACCGCCAATCCCGACGAGGTGAAGGAGGCGACGGGATGGAGCATCGGCGGCGTTCCCCCGTTCGGCCACGAGTCGGCGGTTCCGACGTATCTCGACGAGTCGCTGCTCGCCCACGATCGGATCTGGGCGGCCGCGGGGACGCCGGATGCGGTGTTCGCACTCGCTCCCGAGGAGTTACAGGCGATCGCGGATCCAGTGACGACGAGCGCGTTCGAGTAGCGTAAATCATATAGCGCGATATACAATCGCCGAACCACCGGCTCTCCCGAGTGCGGGGGCACCACGACCGACCGTGCTCGGACAAGAGGTGAAGGACGTACCGACGGTGAGCGAACGAAACCCTCGAACTGTAGGGAACCGAACTATGGCGTAGTCGGTCGACGGAGGGTATGGGAGTCCATTGAATGACAGATCAACTGACCAGCCGGGACGACACTGGCGAGGGACGGCAGCCGTCGCGCCTCGTGATCGAGTCCGTCGCCGAGGCGACCGCCACTGACCCGATCCGTCTTCCACCGCTCCACGACGTGGTCGACCCCGAAGCGCTGGACCGTCTGTTCACGAGAGAGATCGGATCCGGAACGCGGGCGACGGACGGCCACGTCACGTTCCGCTATCACGGATGCGACGTTACGATCCACGCGAGCGGTGGGACGACAGTCGAACCGACTGGAGGGGATACCTAGCCCGTTCGAATCCCGGTATCGGTAGCGTCCCGCTTCAGCGTTCATCGAACAGCGTCGCGATGAGCGTCCGCTCGGCGGCGTGGACGTGCTCCGAGAACGTCGCCGACGAGATACCGAGTTTGGACGCGACCTCCTCGCCAGTACACTCGCGAGGCCAGTCGTAGTAGCCGGCCTCGAAGGCAGTCTGTAGGACCTCGCGCTGTCGGTCTGTCAGTTCCGCTTCCAGCGTTCGGTGCAGCGTCGCCCGCGAGAGCAGCGGCGTCATCGACGGCTTCGACCGCTTCGAGGCTAGCGTCGCCTCGGGCGTTTCCTCGAGGAACGTCCCGACGATCCCCGCGGCGTCGGCTTCCGTCGGGATCTCGGCGACGATGCTGCCCCGACCGGCGGCTCCCCGAACCGTCCGCGGGAGCGCGCCGAGTTCGGCCAGCCGGCGAGCCGGGCAGTCGTCGGACACCAAGAACTCGAACAGGCCGCCGTCGCGGTACGTCTCGACCAGCGAGGCCTCTGTTCCCTCGTGTTCGGCCGCAAGCGCCGTGATCCGTTCGGGGTCGGCGTCCGTCACGGTGAAAAACTCGGCATACTCGCCGTCCGCTCGCGGCAGAAACTCGGCGAGTTCGAGCGTACAGTCGGCGACCGCGGACACCCGGACGAACGGATACGCCGATCGCTGGAATCGGAACTCGACTTCGAGCACGTCGTCGCCGTCGCCGTCGGTGGTCCCCCCTGACATGTGCAGTTCACCGGTTCCAACCTGGCTCGATGAATCTTTGGGCGCCCGACACGCTCTCGGCCGACATCGGGCGCCCCTTCGGCGACGACACCGTCGCCTTCGGTCGCGCTTCCGGCGCCGGCGGACTGACCGCCAGGCGCCGCCGACCAGACGGTCAACACCGTCGGACCCACGAGCGTTACGGCAGCTATCGATCGTTGGGCGATCCGATTGCGAGTCGGATCGTTGAACCCGCATCCGCTCTGTTCTCTCTCCATGTCCGTCCTCGATTCGCTCCCGCCGCGACCGCTCCGTTCGGCCGAACTGGAGGCACTCCGCGACGCCGACAGCGTCACCGAGGCCGCGCCCTTGGGAGTAGACGACGACGACATTCGCGCGCTCGCGGTGCAGGCTGGCGAGACGATCCACGGCCTCGGGTACGATCCCGACACGGGCTGGACGGTGGTCGACAGCCGCGAGGCCGGCGACCCGGAGGATCTGGCGGCGGTACGCGACTCGCTGAAGAGTTGGGAAGCGGAGCGCGCGGCTGTCGACGCCGAGGAGTAAGGCACACAGGCGAACTGATCGACCCCGTTCGTACCGCTGACATCGTGACTTGCGATTGCCGTCCGTTACCCGGTTCGGATCCGAACTGCTATACCCCTCGGACGTGTACGAGATTCCATGGCAGTCGAAGAGCCGCAGACGGCGGAGTCCGTGGAGTCGCTCGACGCCGGGCCGTGTCCCGTCGTCGACGCGCTCGAACAGGTGGGATCGAAGTGGCGGCTCGTGGTGCTACACGACCTCCTGGACGGGGAGAAGCGATTCAACGAGCTGAAGCGCTCCACGGACGCGAGCGCGCGGACGCTCTCGCGGGTGCTCGACGACCTCCGGGAGATGGACTTCGTCCACAAGCGCATGGAGCCGGACGCACCCGTTGCGACGTACTACTCGCTGACCGCGAAGGGGGAGTCCCTCTCGGTCGTCTTCGACGAGGTGGAGTCGTGGGCAGGCGAGTGGCTCGACGCCTGTACCGAGTAGCTCTCCGTCCTGCGTTCCCGTCGTTCGACCGAACCGCCGGGGTTTATTCGCTCGGTCCACGGGGACCGATCCGATGACGCGATGAGCGGCGACGACGAACCGAACGCGACCGGAGTCGACGACGCCGACGCTGACGCCGCCACACCCGGCGTCGGCCCGGTGTTCGAGACGGAACACGTGGTCGTCGGCGGCGACGCGCGTGCGCTCGCGATCCCCGACGAGTCTATCGATCTCGTCGTCACGTCGCCGCCGTATCCGATGGTCGAGCAGTGGGACGACCTCTTCGCGCGCCTCGACCCCGCGGTCAGCGAGGCGCTCGAGGCGGCACGGTCCGGCGATGCCGACGCCGCGGCGGCCGCCGAGCGCGCGTTCGACGCGATGCACGAGGCGCTCGCCCCGGCGTGGGACGAGATCGCGCGGGTGCTGGCGCCCGGGGGCGTCGCCTGCGTCAACGTCGGCGACGCGACCCGCTCGGTCGGCGGGCGGTTCCGGCTGTGGGACAACGCGACCCGGGTCGCGGACGCACTCGGCGCGGCGGGACTGGACCGCCTGCCGGGCGTACTGTGGCGCAAGCCGACGAACGCGCCGACGAAGTTCATGGGGAGCGGGACGCTCCCGCCGAACGCCTACGTCACGCTCGAACACGAGCACGTGCTCGTGTTCCGGAAGGGGTCGCGCCGCTCGTTCGACGCCGGCGACCCCGCGCGCTACGCGTCGGCGTTCTTCTGGGAGGAGCGCAACCGCTGGTTCTCGGACGCCTGGACCGACCTCCGCGGGGTCGACCAGGCGCTCGAGGGGGGCGACGCCCGCGACCGGTCGGCGGCGTTCCCGTTCGAACTCCCCTACCGGCTGCTCAACATGTACTCGACGTACGGCGACCGCGTGCTCGACCCGTTCTGGGGGACGGGAACGACGACGCTGGCGGCGATGGCCGCCGGCCGCGGATCCGTCGGGGTCGAGCGCGACCCGGACCTGGTCGCGTCGTTCGACGCCGACGCTCGACGGGCGCCCGCACTCTCGCGCGAGCGGGGGCGACGCAGGCTCCGCGAACACCGGGCGTTCGTGACAGAGCGCGACGAGCGGCCGGGCTACGACGCGAGCCACTACGAGTTTCCGGTGGTGACGAAGGCCGAACGCGACATCCGACTGTACGAGGCGACCGCGGTCGAGTCGACGGCCGGCGGCTATCGTGTGAGACACGAACCGATCGAGTCGTCGGACGAGCCCCCGTCGACGACGGAGTGAGTTGAGGACGGAGGGGGTCACGGCTGGTGCCTCGTCGACAGGACCGGAGACGGACGCCTTAGAACAGGCCGAGCGTCAGCGATCCGGCGCCGAACAGGGCGAGCGTGACGATCAGCCGGCCGACGCTGCCGACGAACGTCGCGAGCGCGAACCGCCAGTAGTCGCGCTCCAGCACGGCGAACGCGTAGATGGAGATCGTGTCCGGAAAGAACGGGACACACAGCGCGAGCGCGAGCCCCGCGTACCCGTACCGACGCGCCAGCTCCGCGGTGGTGCTCTCGGACCACTCGATCACGTCGAACCGAGAGCGTCGGAGCCACCTGATTATCGGGCCGGACTGCTTCGCCTCCTGCCCGATGTGGAACGCGAACACGGAGCCTGCGGCCTTCCCGAGCCCGGAGACGAACATGATCACGGAGAGTTTCGCCCACGTGGGGAGCCCCAGATCCAAGGGGGCGAGCAGGACGACCTCGCTCACGCCCGGGAGCGCGAACGCGATGAGAAACGAGTAGACGAAGATGATCCCCAGGCCGGTCCAGCCGGTCGCGGTCTCGACGAGGCGAGTGAGCCAGCCGAAGTCGGGCCACCAGGACGGCTCGCTCGCCAGCGGGACCGCGGTGCCGAGCTGAGCGACCGCGTCGCCGAGGGGGATGAGTCCGACGGACGCCGCCGTGGTGACGGCGTCGACCGCCGTCGGTGCCGTCAGCGTGGCGGAGGCGGGGACCGGAAGCACGTTCGAACCGGGGGGATACCGGAGAATAAGTTCGGTGGTTCCCGGCGAGGATCGACCGGCGGGTCGGATCGAACTACCGCAACTCGTCGAGGTCGTCGAGAAACGCCGACAGCGACTCCCGGGTGACGTGGGGCATGACGACGACGCGGGCCTCGTCGGCGCCGGTCCGGGAGAGGCGCCAGCCGCGCTCGCGGAGTCCCTCGAACGTCGCTCGCGGGAGGTCGAACGCGACGAGCGGGAGCTCCGGGTCGACGACGCCGAGCCCGCGGCCGCGCAGTTCGTCCGCGAACCACGTCGCAAGTTCCATCGCGCGCTCGTGCTCGCGGCGGTAGCCGTCGGGCCACAGCGCGTCCGTCGCCGCGACCGCGCTGGCGACGCCCGCACCCGAGCGGGTGCCCGTAAGGCTCGCCTGCGAGGCGGTTTCGAGGTAGGGCGTGTCGACCGCGAGCGCGTCCAGCGTCGCGGGGTCGCGCGCGAGCAGTCCACCGGCGGGCACCGCCGCGCGGCCGACCTTGTGGGGGTCGATCGTCACCGTCTCGACGCCGTCGACGGCGAATCCCCAGTCGTGCCCCGAGAAGGGGAGATGAAACCCGCCCCACGCGGCGTCGACGTGAAGCGGAACGTCGGCGTCGACCGCCAGGTCCGCGAGCGCGGGGATCGGGTCGACGCGACCGTACTCCGTCGAGCCCGCGACGGCGACGACCAGCGCCGCGTCGTCGATCGCGGCGGCGACGGCGTCCACGTCGACGCGGCCGTCCCCGTCGGTGGGGACGGTCCGAAGCTCCACGCCGAGCACCGACGCCGCCTTGTGGAAGCTGAAGTGGGCGGAGTCGGGCGCGACGACGACCGGGTCGACGACGTCGGCGCGCTCGCGCGCCGAGCGCACGGCTTGGATGTTCGACTCGGTGCCGCCGGCGGTGACGTAGCCGTGTGACGAGACGTCGGCGGCGTCGCCCCCGAGCGTGTGGGCGAGTCCGGTTATCTCCGCGAGCGCGGCGACGGCCTCGCGCTCCAGTTCGGCGATCGTCCCGTAGGTCGCCGGGTCGCCGGGATTGGACGCGAGGAAGCGTTCGGCCGCCCGCCGGGCCGCCGGGTGCGGCTCCGTGCACATCGAGGAGAGCACACGGTCGAACGACCGGGGACGGCGCTCGGCGGCGGACGGCTGCATTGCCGGAAGAACGACGGGAGCGGGAATTAGGGATTGCGATTTCGGGGACCCGGTGTCGCGGTGTCCGGGTGCCGGTCAGCGCACGTCGTCGAGGATCAGCTTCTGCTCGGTGCGCTTGACCTCGTGTTGCACGTCGCGGACGGCGTCGATGTTCGCGGAGATGCTCGTAACCCCCTCCTCGACGAGGAAGTCGACCATCTCCGGCTTCGACCCCGCCTGCCCGCAGATGCTGGTGTCCACGTCGAGCTCGCGGCACGACTCGATCACGTCGCCGATGAGTGTGAGCACCGTCGGGTGGAGCTCGTCGAATCGATCGGCGACGTTGCTGTTGTTGCGGTCGACCGCGAGCGTGTACTGCGTGAGGTCGTTCGTCCCGAACGAGGCGAAGTCGATGCCGCACTCGGCCAGCTCCTCGATGGCGAGCGCGCTGGCGGGCGTCTCGATCATCACGCCCCAGCGACGCTTCACGGGGTCGATGCCGACGGCCTCCATGTGGCGCTTGGCCGCCTCCACGTCCGCCGCGTCGTTCACCAGCGGGAGCATCAGCTCGACGTTGTCGTACCCCATCTCGTAGAGGCGCTTGAACGCCGTCAGTTCCTGGCGGAACACGTCCGTCTTGTCGAGCGAACGGCGGATCCCGCGCCATCCCATCATCGGGTTGTGTTCGTCGGGCTCGCTCTCGCCGCCCTCCAGCTCGCGGAACTCGTCGGTGGGGGCGTCGAGCGTTCGCGCGCGCACGGGCCGCGGGTAGAACTCCTCGGCGACCTCCCGGATGCCGTCGACGAGTTCCTCGACGTACGCGTCGGCGCCGTTGTCGGCGATGTACTTCTCGGGGGTGACCCCGAGCGACAGCACCATGTGCTCGATGCGCAGCAGGCCGACGCCGTCGGCGCCCGTCGCGGCCGCTCGCTCCGCGGCCTCGGGGATGGAGACGTTCACCTTCACCTCCGTCGCGGTCATCGGCTTGACCGGCGTCTCCGGGCGGACCGCCTCGACCGGCTCGTACTCCTCCTCCTCTTTCGTCGCGCGACCCTGTCGGATCGTTCCCTTGTCGCCGTCGATGGTGACGACCTGGCCGTCCGAGAGCGCGCTCGTGGCCGAGCCGGTGCCGACGACCGCCGGGACGCCGAGCTCGCGGGAGACGATGGCGGCGTGGCTGGTCATGCCGCCCTCGTCGGTGACGATGCCGACGGCGCGCTTCATCGCGGGCACCATGTCCGGCATCGTCATCTCGGTGACGATGATGTCGCCCTCGGCGACCTGGTCGAGGTGATCGAGCTTCGTGACGATCCGCACCTCTCCGGAGACGATCCCCGGCGAGGCACCGAGTCCGCGGAAGAGCACGTCGTCGTCGTCGTCGCCGCTCGCCCCGGCGGTTCCGGCGGCCGCGCCGCCGTTCGTGACGGCCTCGCGCTCCTGGCCCGACGGGGTCGACTCGGTCGACCCCGAGGCGTCCGTGATCGTCGTGATCGGACGCGACTGGAGCATGTACACGTCGCCGTCGTAGACGGCCCACTCCACGTCCTGCGGCTCGCCGTAGTGGTCCTCGACCCGTCGCCCGAGCTCGACGAGCCGCTCGATCTCCTCGTCGGTGAGCACCCGTGCCTCGCGCTTCTCGTCGGGCACGTCGCGCGTGACCGTCTCGCCGGTCTCCATGTCCTTCTCCATGAGGAGCTTCTTGTCGGCGACGGTCACCTCGTCGACGGCCGCCGTCTCGCGGTTGACGACGTAGTTGTCGGGCGAAACCGAGCCGGAGACGACCGCCTCGCCGAGTCCCCACGCGGCCTCGATGATGATCTCAGGCTCCCCCGTCGAGGGATGGGAGGTGAACATCACGCCGGACTTCTCGGCGTCGACCATCCGTTGGACGACGACCGCGATGTCGACCTCCGAGTGTGGGAACCCCTGCCGCTGTCGGTAGTAGATGGCGCGCTGGGAGAACAGCGACGCCCAGCACTCCTTCACGCGCTCCAGCAGCGCCTCCTCGCGGACGTTGAGGAACGTCTCCTGTTGGCCCGCGAAGGAGGCGTCCGGGAGGTCCTCCGCGGTCGCCGACGAGCGCACCGCGACGAACGCCTCGCCGTCGTCGCCCATCGTCCGGTAGGCATCGAGGATCTCCTCGCGCACGGACTCGGGCAGTTCCGTCCCGAGAATGAGGTCCCTGGCGGTCTGCTCGGCCGCCCGCAACGCCGCGGAGTCCTCGGGGTCGATCTCCATGGCTGCGAACAGCTCCTCGTCGATGCCCGCCTCCTCGATGAACGTTCGGTACGTGCCCGCGGTCACCACGAACCCCGGTGGGACCGGCAGGCCGGCGCCGGTCAGCTCCCCCAACGAGGCCCCTTTTCCGCCGACGGTGTCCAGGTCATCGGCGGAGACGTCGTCCAGCCAAAGTACAGCCATTTCGTACCTGGAGGAACCGAGGACTGAACCAAGAAGGTATCGACCGACGCAACGGAATTGAAGACTATACTCGGTTCTGAGTACTTCTCGTCGGGTCTCGTGGGGTTTCGCGAACGGTCGATCTCGTCGCTGTCTCCGTCGCTGTCGCCCCCGTACGGATGCGGCCGACACCGCACAGCCTGGGAGGGAATTCACGAACTGCGGCACAGCCTGGGAGGGTGCTCACGAACCGCGGGGTTTTCGACGGCCCGCTCCCGAGACGAGGTGTGAGCGACACCACCGAGCCCGATGCGTCCGGCGAGGGGTCGCCGGAGGAGCCGTATCTCGCGGCGGCGGCCGCCGACCGCTGGGACGTGCTCCGGTACGAGGAGGACCCGGAGCCGGTCCACCGCGTCGTCCCCGCCGGCGCCGGATCCGACGTGGTGACGACGTACGAACGCCGGGCGCGCTCCCGTCGTCGCCTCGTGCTCGCGCTCGTCCCGATCGCAGCGGTCGGCCTCCCAGCCGCGGGCTGGCTGCTCGCGGGCGCGCTCGGGCTCGCGGTCGGCGCCGTTCTCGCGGTCGTCACGGCCGCGGTGATCGTTCGCCGCCACGTCGGCGAGGACGACGACGAGCGGACCGACGTACCCGAGGTCGTCGACGCCAGCGCGGACGCGGCGACGGCGCGGGCGTACGGGCTGGAGAACGAGGCGACGATCGCGGACGCGGAGGCGTACCTCGACGAGAACCCCGACGAGGCGCCCGACCGCTCACCAGAGGAGGCGCTGGACGCGGCTCAGGGGCGGTAGTTCCTCCGGATCGCCGTCGCGTCTTTCCGTCCTCTCGAAGACCTCCTCCGACGTAATAACCGCAGGACAGCGGTCGGGATCGGAGCGAGAACTCAGACTTCGATGATCTCGTCGTCGTCGCTCTCGGGGACGCGGATCTCGCCCTCGAACGCGGTCACCGTGTCGCCGCCGACGACCGGCGCGCCGCCGTCGCCGGCACCGGGGCGCACCCGAACCCGCCCCGGGCGGTCGACGTAGTGGCCCTGTTCGAACACCAGTTCCTCGGGCGTCCCGGCGTCGACGCCGTCGCCTCCGTCGCCCGCGGTGCCGGCATCCGATCCGGGAACGCCGCCGGTGTCGCCGCCGCTGAACGCGCCGAAGTGGTCGAGGTATGCGCCGCAGGCGCCGCTCGCGGTTCCGGTCACGGGGTCCTCGTCGATGCCGCTGCCGGGGACGAAACACCGGCCGTGGGCCGTGGAGTCGGGGCCGAGCGCGTCAAAGGTGAACGCGTACACGCCGGCGGCGTCGTGCTCGTCCGCCAGCGCCGCGACGGCGTCGAAGTCCGGCGTCATGTCGCCGAGGTGTTCGAGGAAGTTCACCGGGACGACAAGGAACGGCAGCCCCGACGAGGCGTACGCGACGGGCAGTTCCGCGCCCACGTCGCGGAAGGCCTCGCTGGAGACGCCGAGCACGTCGCCGAGGCGGTCGTAGTCGACCTCGACCTCGTACACCGTCGGCGGGTTCTGCGTCATCCACACCCGCCCCTCGTCGGTCACCTCGATCTCGATGACGCCGACGTTCGTCTCCAGCGAGTGCGTCCCCGCGTCGATCGCGCCCGTCTCGAACAGGCGGGCGTGGGCGGCGACGGTCGCGTGGCCGCAGAGGTCGACCTCCGCTGTCGGCGAGAAGTAGCGCACCCGGCGGTCGGCCCCGCTCGACGGGTGAAGGAACGCCGTCTCGCTGGCGCCCAGTTCGTTCGCGATCGCCCGCATCTGTCCGTCGTCGAGGCCGTCGGCGTCGGGGACGACGCCCGCGACGTTGCCCGCGAGCGGTTCGGTCGTGAACGCGTCGACGAGCGCGGCGTCGCGGCGGTCCCCGTCGGAGGTGGCGTCGGAGTCGGTCATGTACTCGCCTCCGGTCGGCCGCGACAAAACACCCAGTGGTTCCGGGGTTCGAGTTCCGGCCCGGTCGACGGCGTGGCCCGGACGACTGCGCGCCGTTTACTTGCCGGCGATGCCGCCGTAGTCGCGGTGAACCGCGTCGCCCACCTCGGGCAGCACCGGCCCCGCGGCGACAACGTCGCTGCCGAGGCGCTCGTACACCTCCGCGGACGGGAGACACGAGTCCGAGCCGTACAGTTCGGCGCCGCGCTCGGACGAGGTGGCGTGGACGACCGCGCCGAGGCCGACGTGGGCGATCCCGCCCGCGCACATCGGACACGGCTCGGTGCTGGTGTACATGATCAGGTCGGCGCGCTGTTCGGGCGAGAACTCCCGGGCAGCGCGGTGGGCGAGCGTCAGCTCCGGATGTCGGCGCACGTCGTTTTCGGTGGTGACGGCGTTGCGCTCGGTCATCGCGATCTCGTCGTCCGCGGCGCGCACGAGCACGGAGCCGTACGGGTCGTCGCCGCGCTCCGCGGCGCCCCGGGCCAGTTCGATCGCCTCGCGGACGTGGTCCTCGTGGCTGAGGCCGGCGAAGCGGTCCGGCAGGGCTTCGAGCGAAGATGCCATATCGCGTTATCGTCGCCGAGGATGGTGTAGCTGTCGGCGACGCGCCCCGACACGACTAAACGCCCGGTCCGACACCCACAGATATGACCGAGATACACGAGGGACAGCGGGTGGCCGTGTTGGCCGACTCGCAGAACCTGTATCACTCCGCACAGAGCGTTTACTCCCGCAACGTCGACTACTCGAAGATGCTGGAGAAGGCCGTGATGGGGCGGCAGCTGACCCGAGCGATCGCGTACGTGATCCGCGCGGACTCGCCCGACGAGGAGACGTTCTTCCAGGCGCTGCGCGACATCGGGTTCGAGACGAAGATCAAAGAGATCAAGACGTTCGGCGACGGCTCGAAGAAGGCCGACTGGGACGTGGGGATCAGTCTCGACGCGGTGACGCTGGCGGACCACGTGGACACGGTCGTGCTCTGCACCGGCGACGCCGACTTCTCGCGCCTGTGCTCGCATCTCCGCCACGAGGGCGTCCGCGTCGAGGTGGTCGCCTTCGAGGAGTCCGCGGCGGCGGACCTGAAGGCGGCCGCCGACTCGTTCGTCGACATGAGCGAGCGCGAGGAGACGTTCCTGCTATGAGCGGCGACGCGACCCTGGAGGACCTCCGAACGGTCGCGGACTACCAGTTCGGCGCGGGCGCGGGCGACGCGCTGTTCCCGACCGACGAGGACGTGACGGTCCGGCGTTCGACGAGCGGGCGCCCCCGGCAGGTCACCTGCGACGCCGGGCGGATCGTCTCGTACCTGACGGACGGTCGGTTCACCCTCGGCGTCGAGGGCGGCCGACGGCTCCGATCGGCGCTGCCGCATCCCGAGTACAGCGTCGTCGTCGGCGACGAGTCGGCGCCGTTCGTCCGCGACGGGAAGAACGTGTTCGCGAAGTTCGTCGGGGACGTGGGCGAGTCCGTGCGCCCGCGCGACGAGGTCGTCGTCGTCCACGAGGACGACACCGTGCTCGGCGTCGGCCGGGCGGAACTGGCCGCGGCGGAGATGCGCGACTTCTCGTCGGGGATGGCGGTGAAGGTGCGATCGGGCGCCGAGTCGGAGTGACAGGCGACCCACGGGCACGTTCTCGGGGACACCCGGATGGCGTGGCGGCCAGTCGGCATCGCCTAGGTCACACGAGCAGCAGTGCCAGCCAGCCGGCGAGCGCGCCGCCGTTGACGAACGGCAGCCCCGCGTGGACGCCGCGGACGCGGTGGACGAGCACCTGGAGGGCGGCGAGGCCGACGAGCGATCCGAGCAGCGGCGCGGCCGCGGCGAGCGTCCCCGGCGCCCCGATCCCGACGCTCGCGGTCAACATGGCGGGGAACAGCGCGTCGCCGGCGCCCAGCAGCGTCGCCGCGGGCGTCCCCTCGCCGGAGACGGTCGCGTTCGCGTCGGCGTCCCCGTCGTCGGTGGGGACGACGAACATCGACGGAACCCGAAGGTCCGCGCTCGCGTCGGCCATCTCGAGCATGTGGCCCGAGCCGTACACGGCGTAGGCGTCGTAGCCGGCCGCGAGGACCAGCCCGGCGGCGGCGTACGCGGGGGCGAGGCTCGCGCCGAACAGCGCGGCCCCGCCCGCGACGCCGACGACCGCGACTGCGTTGCGGACTGCGGGCCGGGGGACGCGCCACGCGAGGGCGGTCCCCGCGGCCGCCGCGACGGCGCCCACGACGGACCCCAGAAACGCGGAGAGGGCGAACCACTGGGCGGCGCCGAGCGACACGAGCATCACCCCGCGCACGAGCCGGCGACTGGCGCCGTACCGGATCACCGCCAGCGAGAGGGCGGTGCCGACTGCGAGCCCCAGGACGAGCGGGACGAGCGCGTCGCCCCCGCTCCCGTAGCTGACGCCGGAGCCGGCGAGCCGCGGGGCCGCCGCGAGCGCGACCAGCTGAACAGCGAGAAACAGGGCGCCGATCCCGACGGCGCCGCGGACGCGGGGATCCCGAAGTCTCCGGGCCAGCTCCCCGACGACGGGACGGCCGGCCACGGGACGATCAGTCACAGATACTGTGCCAGACCCAGCGCCTGTACGAGCGGGACGCCGGCGAGGACCGAGCCGAGCAGGTAGCCGCCGATGGCGCCGCCGTTCAACAGCGGGAGGCCGGCGTGCGGGCGACCCTTCAGCACCATCCGCAGGAGGATTCCGAGGCCGACGAACGTCCCGACGATGGCCGACAGCGTCGGCAGCCCCATCGCGGGGACGATCGGGAGCCCGAACGCCGGTGCAGGCGACCAGAACGCCGCCGAGGCGGCCATCACCGCGGGCATCACCGCGTCGCCGAGGCCGATGAAGAACACGTCGCGCTCGTCCTCGTCGGTTCCCTCGGTGGCGCCCTCGGTCGACCCCTCCTCGAGCAGCGAGTACGACCACTCCAGCGGGATGACGAGCACGACGGGGATGTTGAGGTCGAGCACGCCCTCCGCGAGGTCGAGCATGTGTTCGGTGCCGTACACCGAGATGGCGTCGTACACCGCGAGCACCGACAGGAGGACGATCGCCGGCAGGAGCCCGAAGGAGATGCCGAAGAGTCCGGCGGCGCCGGCACCCATCAGCGCGCCGGCGGCGTCGATCACGTACCACTCGGGGTACGCGAGCAGGGCGACGGCGACGAGCCCGGCGGCGGCGATGGCAGCTATCCCGGGGAGAAACACCGAGAAGACGTACCACGAGAGCATCCCCGAGGAGGCGACGATGACGAGCCGGACCGCCCAGTCGAAGTCGTACTTGAACGCCGCGAGCATCAGCGCGGTGACGACGAGGATGGCGCCGAGATACAGCGCGGAGTTGGTCGGGTTCTGCGGGTCCTCGACCGTCTGGTAGCCGGCCGCCTCGAAGGTGGGCGCCAGCGAGACGGCGCCGACGTGGACGACGAGGAACAACAGCCCCGCGAGGAGGACGCCGCGGACTGCGCGAGCCTTCATTGCCCGCCGGTAGGGGTGGCCCGCGTTTGGTGGTTGTGGTTGCGACCGCGCGCGACACGTGTCCGCCGGTGTCGACACCCCTCGGCGTCGAGACGGCTCCGAGCGTCGATCAGTCGTCGATATACCCCAGCCCGCGGAGGCGTTCCTCCACGGCGTCGGGGGTCTTGTCGTCCGCTTCCGCCCCGTTCGTCGCAGCGCGTTCACCCGGCGGCGCCCGGCGCTCCCGGTCGGCGCCCTCGTACGGACGAACGGTCGGCTCGGTGACGGCCGGTTCGCTCCCGTCGGCGAACACCGAGTCGATCACCTCGCCGTCGACGGTCGTCGGAACGGGTTCGCCGAGCGCGTGCAGAAGCGTCGGGAGCACGTCGAAGACCGTGGCCCCGTCGATCCGTCGTCCCGCAGCGACGTCCGGCCCGGTCGCGAGGAAGATCCCCTCCGGGCGGTGTCCGGCCGCCGTGGACTGTGCATCGACGACCACCTCGTCGGCGAGGGGCGTCTGCACGAGATACCCCGGCTCGGCTTCCACGACGAGCTCGGGCGAGGAGTCGTCGGTCGGGAACAGCTCGTCGCCGTCGAACACCTCGAGGACACGCTCGCCGGTCTCCGGGTCCGCCACCGACTCGAGGCAGGCGCGCACCCGCGATTTTAACTCCGGGACCTCGTCGGGGTCGACGGTACCGTCCTCGAACCGATCGCTCCGGTTGAGATACACCGAGCCGGCACCGCGGACGAACGCCAGGGACTCCCCGTACTCGATGTCGTACACCGCGTTGGTGCCGGGGACCTGCATCGCGACCATGTCGACGAGCCCCTGTGGAACGGACTCGACGATGGTGGCGTCGTCGATGCCGACGCGGTCGAGCCACCCCCGAACCGTCGATTTGGTCACGCCCAGTCGGCCGAGGACGCCCCGCGTTCCCTCGTCGGTGCGGCGGGAGAGCAGCCCCTCGCGCTCGAGCGCGCGGTTGGCGGAGACGATCCGCTCGGCCGGGCCGAACCCGTGGTCCGAGACGACGAACAGCGTCCCGTCGCGCGCCTCGACGTACGACCGGACGGTCGCGAGCACCTCGTCGAGCCGCCGGTAGTGTTCGAGGAGCACGTCCTCGTCCCACACGAGGTGCTGGAGGCGGTCGGGCGCGGTGAACACGACGAACCCCAGCCTGAACTCCGTCTCCGCGAGCAGGTACTCGAGCAAGCGCTCGCGTCCGTCGACAACGTCGTCGATCTCGGCGGCGAACTCTCGCTTGTCGCCGTCGTACGACTCCCAGTCGAGTCCGATCCGATAGTCCGGAACACGCTCGGCGAGTGTCTCCGCCAGCTCGGGCGGATGTGTGAACCCCTCGCGCTTGTGCGGGGTCATCATCCCGGTGACCATGTAACCGTCCATCGGCCGTGCGGGATACGTCATCGGGACGTTCGCGACGGACGCCGGCGCGAGCAGGTCCCACGCGAAGGGACCGCCGATATCGTGACTCATCGTCACCGAGTGCGAGTAATCCGAGCCGATCGTCCGGAACCAGTACGATCCGTGCCCGTCCGGTCGTCGTCCGGTCGCGATCGAGGGCCACGCCAGCGGGGTCGATGCCGGCGTGGTGCTCTTCAACGGTCCCGTCGTCCCGGACTCGAACAGCCGAGCGAACGCCGGGAGCTCACCCTCGTCGACCCAGCGCTCGATCAGGTTCCAGGGGACGCCGTCGAACCCGAGAACGAACGCGGGCGGGGTCTCCGCGTCGATCATCGCTCTATCGGCCTCCATAGGTATCGTTGCTCACCGGGCTAAGGTTCCACATTCGTGCGCAGGATCCCGTGTTGGCCACTATGTTACGAGGTCGCTACTAGGAGTAGGAAGGACGTACCGCGTGACGTCGTCGACACTGTTCGATATATCGTAATAGCGTGTATAGCGGCCGTATAGAGATCTCCTGTGATAGAGCCTGAAACGCCCGTTATGTCCGGTATCGGGGCGTGTATCGGGGTATCCCTCTGTCTGACGCGGATTTATACGGATGGGAGGCCCTGACGGTGTATGGGAAATCGGGTTGAGGATCTCGAGGCACAGGTCGCCGAGCTGCAGGCGGCCGTGGACGGACTGACGGAGGAACTGGTGGAAGCGAAAGAGCGCATCTCGCAGCTGGAGCGCGCGACGGAGGTCGACGAGGAGTCGACACCCGACCGCAATCCGAACGCCGAGTTCGTCCCGAACGAGTCGGCGACGAACGGCGCCGGCGACGACCGCGTGATCGCCGACGAGGAGGGCTCGGCCCAGAAAGCGGCCCGCGGCACCGATGAGGGGACGACCGAGGAGTCCGACTCCTCGGACGACGACTCCGACGACATCATCGTCGCGTAAGTCCACCGACACGTAATCGAGCCCGCGGCGCCGTCGTCACGACGGCGCGACGGGTACCACACCACGTTCCACCTCACGCATGCACATCACGGAACTCGTACTGGACAACTTCAAGAGCTTCGGGCGACCGACGCGGATCCCCTTCTACGAGGACTTCACAGTCATCACCGGACCGAACGGCTCGGGAAAGTCGAACATCATCGACGGGGTGTTGTTCGCGCTCGGACTCGCGCGCACGCGCGGTATCCGCGCGGAGAAACTCACCGATCTCATCTACAACCCCGGCTACGAGGAGGGCGAGGGGCCCGCCGGCGACCGAGAGGCGAGCGTCGAGGTCGTCCTCGACAACTCCGAGGGGACGCTCGACCGCTCACAGGTCGTCAGCGCCGCCGGCAGCGACGACGTCGGCGACACCGACCAGATAACGATCAAGCGTCGGGTGAAGGAGACCGACGACAACTACTACTCGTACTACTACCTCAACGGCCGCTCGGTCAACCTCTCGGACATCCAGGACCTGCTCGCGCAGGCCGGCGTCACCCCGGAGGGGTACAACGTTGTCATGCAGGGCGACGTGACCGACATCATCAACATGACCCCCCACGAGCGTCGGGGGATCATCGACGAGATCGCGGGCGTCGCCGAGTTCGACGCTAAGAAGGAGGACGCCTTCGAGGAACTGGAGACGGTCGAGGAGCGCATCGACGAGGCCGACCTCCGAATCGGGGAGAAGGAGGACCGGCTCGACCAGTTGGCCGACGAGCGCGAGACGGCCCTCCAGTATCAGGACCTTCGCGACGAGAAGGAGGAGTACGAGGGCTACCTGACGGCCGCCGAGCTGGAGGACAAACGCGAGGACCTCGCCGGCACCCGCGAGTCGATGGCGTCCCGGGAGGGGGAACTCGAGGACCTCCGCGCGGAACTCGACGACCGACAGGCTCGCGTCGACGACCTCGAGGAGGACCTCGACGAGATCAACCGCGAGATCGAGCGCAAGGGCGAGGACGAGCAGATCGCGATCAAAGCCGAGATCGAGGAGATCAAGGGCGACGTCTCCCGACTCGAGGGGAAGATCGAGAACCAGCGCGAGCGCGTCGAGGAGGCCGAGACCGAGCGCCGCGACGCGTTCGTCGCCATCGACAAGAAGAGCGAGGAGATCGACGAGTTCGACGCGGAGATCCGCGAGACGAAAGTCGAGACGGCGAACCTGAAGTCGACGCTCAAATCGAAGCAGACCGAGCTGGCGGACGTTCAGGCCGAGATCGACAGCGTCGACACCGAGTTCGACGAGCTGAAGGCCGAGCTGGCCGACCGGAAGGAGTCGCTGGAGGAGCTGCGCGCCGAGAAGAACGAGCTCCAGCGCGAGAAGGACCGCCTGCTCGACGACGCGCGCCGGCGCTCGAACGAGATCGGCGACGTCGAGGACGAGCTGCAGGAGACGCGGGAGGCGATCCCGCGGTTGAACGAGCGCGTCTCGAACCTCCACTCCGAACTCGACAAGGCCGAGAAGAACAAGGCCAACATCGACGGCGTCATCGAGGACCTCCGCGCCGAGAAGGCCGAGTATCAGGAGGAACTCGACGGGGTCGAGGAGGAGATCCGCGAGAAGCAACAGCAGTACTCCAAGCTGGAGGCCCGCGCCGGCGACTCCGGCGACACCTCGTGGCCGCGGGCGGTCACGACCGTCACGAACGCCGACTTCGGCGGCGTCCACGGCCCCGTGGGCGAACTCGCGTCGGTGCCCGGCGAGTATGCGACGGCGTGTGAGACCGCAGCGGGCGGACGGCTCGCGAACGTCGTCGTCGACGACGACGGCGTCGGCTCCGACTGCATCGACTACCTGAAGCAGCGCAACGCGGGGCGCGCGACGTTCCTCCCGATCACGGAGATGGACGAGCGCGGACTCCCGTCGCTGCCGAACGACCCCGGCGTCGTCGACTTCGCGCGCAACCTCGTCGACTACGACCCCGAGTACGAGGGGATCTTCTCGTACGTGCTCGGGTCGACGCTCGTCGTCGAGGACATGGACACCGCCCGGCACCTGATGGGCAACTACCGGATGGTGACGCTGGACGGCGACCTCGTGGAGAAGTCCGGCGCGATGACCGGCGGCTCCGGCGGCGGCTCCCGATACTCCTTCTCGAAGTCCGGGAAGGGGAAGCTGGAGCGCGTCGCCGAGGAGATCCACGAGCTGGAGGACGAGCGCCAGCGGATCAAAGCCGAGATCGCCGACATCGACGACGACCTCGACGACGCCCGCTCGCGCGCCGCCGACGCCGCCGAGAAGGTCCGGGACATCGAGTCCGACATCGAGCGCGCCGAGGAGACACTCGAGGAGAAAGAGGGCCGGATCGGCGAGTTGGAGGAGCGCCTCGAGGAACTGCGCGAGGAGCGCGAGTCCGTCGACGCGAAGATGACGGGCCTCGACGAGGAGATCGACGCGGCCGACGAGGAGATCGAGACGATCGAGGCCGACATCGAGGAGCTGGAATCGGAGCTTGCCGACTCCAAGATCCCGGAGCTGTCGGCGCGAGCCGACGAGATCCGGGCGGAGATCGACGACCTCGAGGACCGGATGGACGACCTCGACGGCGAGTTGAACCAGCTCCAACTGGAGAAGCAGTACGCGGAGGACGCCGTCGACGACCTCCACGACACCGTCGAGGAGGCGCAGTCGAAGAAGGCGGACGCCGAGGAACGGATCGACGAGTTCGAGGAGCGGATCGTCGAGAAGGAGGCGACGCTGGAACAGAAGCGCGACGCCATCGCCGAGCTGGAGGACGAACTCGCGGACCTCAAGGAGGAGCGCGAGGCCGTCAAAGAATCGTTCCGCGAGGCGAAGTCCGCCCGCGACGAACAGGAGTCGAAGGTCGAGCGCGTCGTCTCGAAGCTTGAGTCGCTGCGCGAGACCGCGGAGCGGCTGGAGTGGGAGATCGACTCGTTGGAGGAGCAGGTCGGCAGCTACGACCCCGAGGCGATCCCGGACCACGACACCGTCGAGTCCGAGATCGACCGGCTCCAGGCAGAGATGGAGGAGTTGGAGCCGGTGAACATGCTCGCGATCGACGAGTACGACGACGTGCAGGCGGACTTAGACGACCTGCAGGAGCGCCGCGACGTACTCGTCGAGGAGCGCGAGGCGATCGCGGAGCGGATCGACCAGTTCGAGTCCCAGAAGCGGGCGACGTTCATGGACGCCTTCGAGGCCATCGACGAGCAGTTCACCGAGATCTTTCAGCGGCTCTCGGCCGGGACCGGCGAGTTGGTGCTGGAGGACCCCGAAGATCCCTTCGAGGGCGGCCTGACGATGAAGGCGCAGCCGGCGGACAAGCCGGTCCAGCGCCTCGACGCGATGTCCGGCGGCGAGAAGTCGCTGACGGCGCTGGCGTTCATCTTCGCAATCCAGCGGCACAACCCCGCGCCCTTCTACGCGCTCGACGAGGTCGACGCGTTCCTCGACGCGGTCAACGCCGAGCGCGTCGGCGAGATGGTCCACGACCTCGCGGGCGAGGCGCAGTTCGTCGTTGTCAGCCACCGCTCGGCGCTGTTGGAGCGCTCCGAGCGCGCCATCGGCGTGACGATGCAGTCGGACAACGTCTCGGCGGTGACGGGGATCCAACTCGGCGACAACGGCGAGCCGGTGCCGGAGGTGCAGGCGGATGATTGAGGCGCCCGGCGACGCGGAGATCGCCCCGCCCGACGAGACCGACGACGACGAGGTCGAGCCGGTGGAGGTGCTGGTCAACCTCGCGGAGGAGGGCGAGATCGACCCGTGGGACATCGACGTGGTCGAGGTGACCGACGCGTTCCTCGACCGCCTCGACGAGGCCGACCTCCGAACCGGGGGGCGGGCGCTGTTCTACGCGAGCGTCCTCCTGCGGATGAAGTCAGACGACATGCTCGCCGACGATGAGGACGACCCCGAGGACGACCTCGAACCGTGGGAGCGGGCCTTCGAGGGCGACGCCGCGATGGTCGACGACGCGCCGATCGACGACGGATTCGACCCCGTGGACGCGCTGGAAGACGAGATGGACCGCCGACTGGAGCGCAAGAGCACCCGCGGGTCGCCCGAGACGCTGGACGAACTCGTCCGCGAGCTTCGGGAGGCCGAACGGGGCACCTGGTGGAAGGAGTCGCGCGAGTACGACACCAGCGAGTCGCCGCGGGGGTTCTCCCGGGGGACGCAGACGCTGGAGTACCGCGGCGACGATGACCTCCGCCGCGAAGGCGAGCCCGGCGAGGACGACGTGACGGGGACGGCACACGAGGAGGACATCGAGACGGTCATCGAGGACGTCCGCGCACGACTGCGCCCGCAGTACGAACGCGGGCGCAACGAGGTGCTGTTCGGGGAGATCGCCGACACCGGGAGCACCGCGGTGACGACGTATCTCGCGCTGCTGTTTCTGGCGCACCGCGGGGAGATCACGCTTGAGCAGGACGACCTGTTCGGCGATCTCTGGGTGCGCGACGCGGGGGTCGCCGCCGCGGGCGACGAGGCGATCGCGGACTAAGGACGGATCCTATCGCAGTACGTCGGAGACGTACCTCATTGTAGGGTCGTTCTGGGTGGCTCGGCCGGAAGACCTCGCCACCGTTCCCCGAGGCGCCGCTCACTCCGTTCGCTCCGCCTCGCTACTCGTCGAGGTACTCGTCCACGAAGATCCCGACACGCTCGCGCGTCTCCTCGGGTACGGCCTCGGCGGGCGTGTTGATGGTCCCCTCGAGCGAGCCGTGGGCCTCGCAGTCCATGCCGTCGGGGAACGTCCGGACGGCCGCCTCGACGGTCTCCTTGATCGCCTCCTCGTTGGCGGCGGCGTTCTCCAGCACCTCCTCCAGCGTCACCTCGGCGTCCTGCTTCCACACGTCGTAGTCGGTGACGCCGGCGATCGTCGCGTACGCCATCTCGGCCTCGCGGGCGAGTTTGGCCTCCGGGATCGCGGTCATCCCCACGAGGTCCCAGCCCTGGCGCTTGTAGAACTCCGACTCGGCTTTCGTGGAGTACTGCGGCCCCTCGATGCAGACGTAGGTCCCCTCGTCGACGACGGCGGAGTCGGAGCCGATGTCGTCGAGCGCGCGCTCGGCCGCGTCGGCGAGGTGGTCGGCCAACTTCGGCGAGTACGGGCGCGTGAACGGCTGGTGGACGACGATCCCGTCGCCGAAAAAGGAGAGATCGCGGTGTTTCGTCCGGTCGTAGATCTGGTCGGGGATCACGAGCGTCTGCGGCGACAGATCCTCCTTCAGCGACCCGACGGCGTTGCTGGCGATGACGTACTCGACGCCGGCCTGCTTCAGCGCGTAGATGTTCGCCTTGTACGGCAGGTCCGTGGGCGAGCGCTGGTGGTCGGGGCCGTGGCGAGGGAGGAACACGACCTCGCGGCCGGTGTCGCCGAACTCACCGATCTCGAGGTCCGCGGAGGGCTCGCCGAAGGGAGTGGTGACGGATTCGGTACGGGTGTTCCGCAACGGGAGCGCCTCGTAGATGCCGCTGCCGCCGATGAAGCCGATGGTCATGCGTGGGAGACGGTTCAGGCGGTTCGGGCTAAAGGAATGCGGATCGGTCGGCGCGACCCCTCCCCCGTCGCCGTCGATCCACACGTCTTTGTACGACGACGCGGGAGAACAGTCGGATCATGCTACTCGCCGGAACCGTCGTCGTCGACCCGGAGACGGTCATCGCGGACGGCGCGGTCGTCGTCGAGGACGACACGATCGTCGCCGTCGGCGACGAGGCTGCCCTCCGCGACCGCTACCCCGACCACCAGCGCCGGGAGTTCGGGATCGTCGCGCCCGGCACCGTCGGCGCGCACGTCCACTCGGTGCAGTCGCTCGGGCGGGGGATCGCCGACGACGTGGCGCTCCTGGACTGGCTGGAGGATCACGTCCTCCCGATGGAGGCCGGCCTCAACGCGGAGGGAATGCGACTCGCGGCGGAACTGGGCTACCTGGAGTGCATCGAGTCGGGCGTCACCACGGTGATCGACCACCTGTCGGTTCACCACGCCGACCAGGCGCTGGAGGCGGCCGTCGAGTCGGGCATCCGCGCCCGCGCCGGCAAGGTGCTGATGGACACGAACGCCCCCGAGGGGCTCCGACAGGACACCGAGCGGGCGCTCGCGGAGTCGGAGGTGCTCATCTGGAACTACCACGGCGCCGACGACGGGCGGGTCCGCTATGCGGTCACGCCGCGCTTTGCCGTCACCTGCACCGACGAGTGTCTCCGCGGCTGTCGCGAACTCGCCGACGAATACGAGGGCGTTCGGATCCACACCCACGCCTCGGAGAACACCGACGAGATCGCCGTCGTCGAGGAGCGAACCGGCGAGCGCAACGTCGAGTACCTCCACGAGGTCGGGCTGACGGGCGAGGACGTGATCCTCGCCCACTGCGTCCACACCGACGAGACGGAACGCGAGATCATCGCCCAGACCGGCACCCACGTCACGCACTGCCCGTCCTCGAACATGAAGCTCGCCTCCGGGATCGCGCCCGTCGAGGACTACCTCGCGCGCGACGTCACCGTCGCCCTCGGCAACGACGGCCCGCCGTGCAACAACACGCTCGACCCGTTCACCGAGGTGAAGCAGGCGAGCCTCCTCGCGAAGGTCGAGGGGTGCGACCCCACGGCGGTCGATGCCCAGACCGCGCTCCGGATGGCGACGCGCAACGGCGCACGGGCGGCGGGGTTCGAACGGGTGGGTGCGCTCCGTGAGGGGTGGACGGCGGACGTGCTGGGCATCGATACTGACATAACCCGGGCGACGCCGCTGCACGACCCCGTGAGCCACCTCGTGTTCGCCGCCCACGGCGACGACGTCCGCTTCACGATGGTCGACGGCGAGGTGCTGTACGACGAGGCGCGCGGCGGCCACCTGACCCTCGACGCCGAGCGGATCCGACGGGAGGCGAACGCGTTCGACGTGCCCGGCGTCGACGCCTGACACACGCCGACCGCGGTACGACGGACGCCGCCCGCACAGGGCTGCCGCCGGTGTGCTGTGGTACCGCGCGTGAGAAGCGTTCAAGTCCCACCTTCGCTTCGTAGGCGTCATGAGCGAATCCTCCTCGCCAGCGCACGCGTCGGATCTCGTCGAGGGGGACCTCCTCCGGCCGATGTTGCGCGTCGCGTGGCCGCTGGTGCTGATCCAGCTGCTGCAGGTGATGTACAACGTCGCAGACACGTTCTGGCTCGGGCGGCTCTCGGCGGACGCGGTCGGCGCGCTCTCGCTGGCGTTCCCGATCGTGTTCCTGTTCATCAGCGTCGGCGGCGGGTTCACCGCCGCGGGCGCGATCCTCGTGGCCCAGCACACCGGCGCGAGCGCCGCAAGTACCGGGAGCTCTCGCGAGGCGGGCAAGGTCGCGGGGACGGCGCTCGGGTTCGTGATGCTCGTGGCGTTGGTGTTGGGCGCGCTCGGCTACCTCGCCGTCGAGCCGGCGCTGGCGCTCATTCCCGCCGACGAGCAGACGGCCACGGACATCGTCCCGCTGGCGGCGGCGTACATGCGGGTGTTCTTCCTCGCGACCCCGTTCCTGTTCGGCTTCTTCACGTTCGTCTCGCTGATGCGGGGGTACGGCGACACGCGTGCCCCGCTCCGCGTGATGGTCGTCTCCGTCGCGGTGAACGTCGTCATCGACCCGGTGCTCATCTTCGGGTGGGGGCCGGTGCCCGCCTACGGGATCGAGGGCGCCGCGTGGGCGACGCTGATCTCCCGGGCGATCGCGACCGTCGTCGGCTGGTACGTCCTGTTCGGGACGCCCGCCGGGCCGTCGATCCGTCCCGGCGACCTCGTCCCGAAGCCGGCCATCGTCAAGAAGGTCCTCAGGCTCGGCGTCCCCTCCGCGCTGGAGCAGTCCGGCGTCGCCCTCGCGTTCGTCGTGCTCACGGCGCTGGTGGCGACGTTCCCGCCGGCGATCGTGGCGGCGTACGGGCTCGGGAACCGGCTCATCTCGCTGGTGTTCCTGCCGGCGATGGGGCTGGCGCAGGCCGTGAACACCGTCGTCGGGCAGAACCTCGGCGCGGAGAAACCCGACCGTGCGCGGCGGGCCGTCCGGGCCGCGTTGATCGTCGTGACCGCGGTGATGATCCCGGTCGCGGCGCTTGCGGCGGCGGTCCCGACGCCGATCGTGCAGGTGTTCCTCCCGCCCGGCTCCGCGGGGGCGAGCGAGACGATCGCGTACGCGTCGACGTACCTCCGGGTCGCGTCGGTGATGTTCGTCTTCACGGGGATCTTCGAGGTCTCGCGCGGGACGTTCCGCGGGGCCGGCCGGACGACGACCGCGCTCGCGCTGTCGCTGGTGGCGGTGTGGCTCGTTCGGGTGCCGGTGACGTACGCGGCGGTGTTCGTGTACGACTTCGGCACCACGGGGATCTGGTGGGCCGTCGTCGCCGGCGACGTCGTCGGGGCGCTCGTCGCGCTCGCGTGGCTCGCACGCGGCTCGTGGACGAGTTCGGTGATCGACCCACCGTCGGCGGGTCCCGCCGACGACTAGGCCCCGGATCGGAGTCGGCGACGACCGCTGCTTCCGGGTCTCTCGTGACGGTCCGGGTCTCTCGCGACGCCCCGGGTGCCGGATCGCTGTCCGCCGAACGCGACGATCACAGCAGGAATCCGCCCTCCAACAGCGCGATCAGGCCGGTCAGTATCGGGATCGACGCGAGCGTCGTCACGAGGATCACGGTGCTCACGTACTCCGGGACCGAGACGCCGCCGACTTCGAGGTCGTCGGCGAACGCGCCCACGAGGATGAGCGGGGTCACGGCCGCGGGCGTCGCGGATTCCAGGACGAACACGCGCGCGACGGTCTCGTCCTGGAAGCCGACGAGGGCCGCGATGGCGACCGCGACCGCGGGCGCGACGACCATCTTCAGCACCGAGGGCGTGGCCGCCTGCGAGAGCGCGGCGCCGTAGTCCGTTCGGGAGAGCTGGATCCCGAGGATGAGTAGCATCACCGGGATCGACGAGTCGCCGACCAGCTGCAACGTCGCCATCGCGGTCCCGTCGGCGGGGGGCACGACGCCGAGGGCGCGGGCGCCGAGCGCCACAGGAACGGCCCACACCAGGGGGATCTTGACCACGCGGCGGATCCCCTGGAGGCCGCCACCGCCGCCGGCGCGGGAGGCGACGTATACGCCGACGGTGTAGATGAGTACCGACTGGATCGCGAGATACAGCACCGCCGCCGCACGTCCTCCCTCCGGGAACGCGAAGTCCGACAGCGGGATGCCGTAGTTCCCCGAGTTGGGGAACGTCGCAGCGAGCACGAGCGCCGACAGTCTGGGCTCGGACTCGCCCAGGAGTCGCCCGACTCCTTCGGCGATGACGATCATTCCGAGGATGTACGCCGTGACCGCGACCGTCATCCGGGCGATCGTGGCGCCGGAGAAGGCGGCGGTCGCGAGACTATGGAGGACGAGCGCGGGCGCGAGCACGTACACGACGACGGTGTTGAGCGGGTCGGCGTCGATGTCGCTCGCGCGCCCCAGCGCGAACCCGACCGCCGCGACGGCGACGATGGGGAGGACGGCACCGGCGAAGATGTCGAGAAGCGCCACGCGGTCGACCGATCACGCCTCGCCGGCGTCGCCGCCGGCGCCGTTGTCGAGCAGGCGATAGCCGTCGGTCGTCTCGCGCACCACGTCGCGGCGCGCCATCTCCCCGAGCACCTCCCCGACGCGGTCCGGCTGGGCGATCTCCATCTCGATGCGGTCGATGCCGTGGAACTCCGCGAGGAGCCTGCGGACGTCCTCGAGCGTGAACGTCTCGGCGTCGGCCTGTTCCATCGCGCCCGTGGTCAGGTCGATCATGTCCTCGATGAAGTTCCACGGATACACCATCCACGTCCACTCCTCGAGCTGCTCGCCGACGAAGTCGGGCTCGAACTCCGAGGTCTGCAGCAGCTGCAGCGTCGCCGTGCGCACCTCGCCGCAGTCGCGGTCGGCGACGTACTCGTGAGCGCGCTTGATCGACCCGCCGGTGTCGGCGATGTCGTCGATGATGAGCACGTCCTTGTCCGTGACGCTGCCCTCCGGCATCGGGTACCGAACGGTCGGCTCGCCGGACTTCTCGGCGGTGCCGACGTAGTGTTCCATCTTCAGGCTCGTGAGGTCGTTCAGCCCGAGGAAGTCACAGATGCACCGCCCCGCGAACCAGCCGCCCCGCGCGAGCGCGACGACCACGTCTGGCTCGAAGTTCGCGGCCTTCACCTGATTCGAGACGTCCCGACACAGCCCGTAGATGTACTCCCAATTGGTGACCGTACAGTCGAAGTCGTCCGGGAGGTCGCTCATTATCGGGTTCTCGTGCCGGTGTTCGTATAAGGGTTTACAGAGAGCGTCATGGAATTATCAGCATAGCTACCTTGGAACGGTGCATACGGATGACGCACGTACCGACGTACAAACGCCATCCTCCCCACATACTATGCAGCGAAATGGGAGCGAGATACAGCGGATGTAGTCGGCGCGGGAGCGCGATAATCTCTCCGAAACGAATCCCGGACCGGCGGATCGAACGCGCCTGCGTATCGAACGTCCGACCGTTCAGTCGTTGGATAGTGCCTCATCCGACAAAGCAGTCTTTTTCGATTCTCTGTTAGCGGTGTACACCGCGTCAGTAATGATCTTGTATATTGCACC
This sequence comes from Halobaculum rubrum, assembly GCF_019880225.1. Classification (NCBI taxonomy): domain Archaea; kingdom Methanobacteriati; phylum Methanobacteriota; class Halobacteria; order Halobacteriales; family Haloferacaceae; genus Halobaculum; species Halobaculum rubrum. The sequence continues at coordinate 154,987 of NZ_CP082284.1, read as the reverse complement.
CAGAAATCCCGCCTGCGTTATACCGAACCCAACTAACGCGATCACCGAACCGAACAGCACTTGTGCCAGGTTCGGGGAGAGCCCCTCTGGACTACCTGCAACGACGCTTGTTCCCATAGCCGGCAGTCCGAGACCGAGGACAGCCATTCCAACACCGACCAGCGTGATAGCGGCCCCGATGAGTCCGATGATCAGGAAGTAGCCGTATAATTTGACGCCATACGTGATACCACCCAGCGGACCGACAATTGATGCCATCAACTGTACGATACTTAACTGTTTATTTAAATATGATGGAAGAAACAGTTTTGCTGGGGATCCACTGTCCACCCCGTAACATGTCCGAGGATCGGCTCCCTTCCCGCGCCGAACCGCAAGGAGTCCGCCGTGGGTAACGCGAGTCTGGCGGCGGCACGAGCCTCGACCGCAACGCCGTTCCCGCCTCGGATCTCGACGGCACCGGACCGATCACTGTCCCCGAGAAAGAACACTCGATCACCGGTACCAATCGAGCCCCACGTGCACCCGAGCTATCACGACAGATCTGACTGAGGTATCGTCGTGAAGTGTCGTATGACACCGCTGTAGACAGTTCGGGCTGCGAGATCAATCCGGAGGGAGCCACCAGCCGGCGTCGCTCGTCGTGCCTACGATCCGCCGGCACGCGACGTTGTCGGATCACAAATTCGGCCCACAGGGAAACGCCTTTACTCGTGTCCGACCTGTGTATCGGTAATGAGCGAGACGCCGTCCTCGACGCGTCCCACCGCCGTCGAGTCGGATGTCCGCCCCGTCTTCTCCGCGAAACCGAAACGTGTGTGAGATCGTCCCCGGCGTGGCGTAGCGTCCGGTCGGGGGTGAGTTCCGGTCCGCATTCGCTCGTCCGCCGAACCACACCCGACACCGCCGAACCCACCGACATCCACACCCGAACCATGACGACCCACCACGACACCTTCGCCGGGGTCTACCCGGCCATGACGACGCCGTTCACCGACGGCACCGACGAGGTCGACCACGAACAGCTCGCGGCCGATGCCCGCCGACTCGCCGACGCGGGCGTCGACGGCCTCGTCCCGGTCGGCTCGACCGGCGAGGCCGCGACGCTCACCCACGACGAACACGCCGAAGTCGTCGAGACCGTCGTCGAGGCCGCCGACGTGCCGGTGATCGCCGGCACCGGCTCGAACTCGACGCGGGAGGCGCTGGAGCTCTCCGAGCGCGCGGCCGACGCCGGCGCGGACGCGCTCCTGCTCATCTCGCCGTACTACAACAAGCCCGAGCCGGCGGGCCAGTACGAGCACTTCGCGACGATCGCCGACGCCGTCGACCTCCCGCAGGTCGTGTACAACGTCCCGAGCCGGACGGGGCTGAACCTCGACGTCGACACCGTCGTCGACCTCGCGGCACACGAGCACGTGCAGGGGTACAAGGCCGCCTCCGGCGACGCGAACCGGATCTCCGAGATCATCGAGCGCACGCGCGGGGAGACGTTCGACGTGCTCTCGGGCGACGACGGAATGACGCTCCCGCTCATGTCGATGGGCGCGACGGGCACCATCTCGGTCGTCGCCAACGTCGAGCCCGAACGGACCGGCGCGATGGTCGGCGCGGCCCTCGACGGCGATTTTCAGCGCGCCCGGGAGATCCACCACGAGCTCGGCCCGCTGATGCGCGCGCTGTTCCGCGAGACGAACCCGATCCCGGTGAAGGAGGCGATGGCGATCCGCGGATACGGGCCCGCCGAGATGCGCCCGCCGCTCACTCGCGGCAGCGACGAGACGCTGCGTGTGCTGACGGAGCTGCTCGCGGAGCTCGAGGACGCCGACTCGCCGCCTGCGGAGGCCTGACGTGGCCGACCGCGTTCGACTCGCCGTCACCGGCGCCGGCGGCAGAATGGGCCGGGAGGTGATCGAGGCCGCGAGTCACCGCGACGACTGCGAGGTCGCCCTCGCGGTGAACCGATCGCCCGTCGACCCGGTCGGCGGCGTCGAGGTCGCGGACGCGGGCGACCTTCCGGACCTGCTCGCGGGCGCCGACCCCGCGGTCGACGTGCTCGTGGACTTCACCGGTCCCGACTCCAGCGTCGAGTACGTCGCCGCCGCGGCCGAGGCCGGCGTCGCCTGCGTCGTCGGCACCACCGGCTTCGACGACGAACAGGAGGCCGCCCTCGTCGACGCAGCCGAGGCGGTGCCGATGTTGCGCGCATCGAACTTCTCCCGCGGGATCGCCGCGCTGCGCCGGGCGGTCCGGGCGGCCGCCGGAGCGCTCCCCGGCTACGACGTGGAGGTCACCGAGACCCACCACAACGGGAAGGCTGACGCGCCCAGCGGGACGGCCCTGACCCTCCTCGACGACGTCGAGGACGCCCGTCCCGAGCTGGACGAGCGCGTCCACGGCCGCGAGGGGGACGCCCCGCGAACGGACGGCGAGATCGGGGTTCACGCCCGCCGCGCGGGCGACATCGCCGGCGAGCACGAGGTGCTCATGGCCGGCGACGAGAACGTCCTCGAACTGACCCATCGCGCCGGTTCCCGGCGTGTGTTCGCCGCCGGCGCGCTCGACGCCGCCGCGTGGCTCGCCGGCCGCGACGCCGGCGCCTACGACTTCACGGAGGTACTCGACTCACCATGACGCTCGAATCCGATATCGACGACCTGTGGCACCGCTACGACGACGGACTGACCGCGGCCGACGCCGACGACTCCGTCCGCCGATCCCTCGACGAGTTCCTCGACGCGCTTGAGGCGGGAGAGATCCGGGCGGCACGCAAGACCGGCGACGGCGTCGATTCCTGGGAGGCCAACGAGTGGGTCAAGCGGGGGGTTCTGCTCAACTTCGGCCTGCGCGGGACCGAGCGCCGCGAGTACGGCGGCGTCGGCTACTACGACGTGCTCCCGCTGCGCGAGACTGACGACCTCGAAGCCCGCGGGGCGCGAAACACCCCCGACGGCACCGTGCTCCGCCGGGGCGCCCACCTCGGCGACGACACGATCATGATGAGCCCGTCGTTCGTCAATATCGGCGCCCACGTGGGCGCGGGAACGCTCGTCGACTCCTGCGACACCGTCGGCTCCTGCGCCCAGCTCGGCGAGAGCGTGAAGCTCGGCGCGAACACGCTGATCGGCGGCGTGTTGGAGCCGGTCGAGGACGCGCCCGTGATAGTCGAGGACGGCGTCTCGCTGGGCGCGGGCTGTCGCGTCACCTCGGGGTTCCGCGTCGGCGAGAACTCGATCGTCGGCGAGAACACGCTGCTCACGCCGCGAATCCCGGTGTACGACCTCGTCGAGGAGGAGGTCGTCTACGGCCACCTCCCCGAGAACCGCCGCGCGTTCACCCGGTTCGTCGAGTCCAGCGTGAGCGACCACGACCTGTTCGAGGGCGGCGCGTACAAGCCCGCGGTCGTCGCCACCGACGTGGAGACCGAGACCCTGGAGGCGACGCGGCGCGAGGACGCGCTCCGCGAATGAGCGGCGAACAGTCGTCCGAGCCGGATCCAGGGGGTGCGGTCGCCGGCGGCGGTCCGGCGATCCGCCGGCTCGCTGACTGGGACGCCGACCGCCTGCACGAACTGGCGGCCGACCACGACACCCCGCTGTACGTCACGGACCTCAACCGCGTCGCGGAGAACTGCGCACGGCTGCGCGGCGCGTTCCCGGACGCGGACGTGAAGTACGCGGTGAAGGCGCACACGGGCCGGGCGGTGTTGGAGACGGTCCGCGAATCCGGACTCGACGCCGAATGCGCGTCCGCCGGCGAGGTACGTCGAGCGCTCGACGCCGGCTTCCCGAGCGAGCGCGTCGACTACACGGCGGTCAATCCCCCCGCCCGCGACCTCGACAGCGTGGTCGAGTGGTGGGAGGGGCATCCCGAACTCACGATCACGGTCGGCGCGCGCGACACCCTCGACCGCCTCGCGGAGCGCGGCTACGACGGCCGCGTCTGCGTCCGCGTCAACCCCGGCGTCGGCGCGGGCCACCACGAGAAGGTTCGGACGGGCGCCGCGCCGAAGTTCGGTGTCCCGTACGATCGCGCCGCGGAGGTCGTCGAGGAGGCTCGCGACCGGTTCGAGGTGGTCGGGATCCACGCCCACGCCGGGTCGGGTATCCACGGCGAGGAGGACCTGGCGGCCCACCGCGACCTCGTCGCCCGGATGGGCGAGTTGGCGCGCGAGGTCGGGGACGAAGCACTGGAGTTCGTCGACGTGGGCGGCGGCTTCGGCGTCCCGTACCGCGAGGAGGATCCCGCCCTCGATCTGACCGCCGTCGCCGACGCGACCCGCGAGGCGCTCGGCGACGTGGACGCGACGCTCGCGGTCGAGCCCGGGCGCTACGTCGTCGCCGACGCCGGCGTCCTCCTGACGACGGTGAACACGGTGAAGTCGACGCCCGACACCACGGTCGCGGGCGTCGACGCCGGAATGACGGACCTGCTGCGCCCGGCGATGTACGACGCTTACCACGCGATCCGGAACCTCGACGCGTCCGAGGGGAGCGCCGGGGGGCCCGTCACCGTCGCCGGCCCGATCTGCGAGACTGGAGACACGTTCTGCGACGGGCGCGACCTCCCGATCCCCGATCGGGGCGACCTGCTCGCGGTCGGCAACGCCGGCGCCTACGGCTACGAGATGGCCTCGACGTACAACTCCCGGCCGCGGCCCGCGGAGGTGAGCCTCGCGGGCGACGTGCTCCGAGAGCGCGAGACGCTCGCGGAAGTTACCCTGCTGGAGCGCGGAGGGGCGGACGAATGAGCGAGTCGACGGGGCCGACCGGATCCGCTGGACAGTTGACGGTGCCGGCCGTGAAGTACCACGGGACGGGCAACGACTTCCTCGTCGTCGACGCCGCGGACGCCGAGGACGTGCCCGACCGCGGCGCGTTCGCCGTCCACCACTGCGACCGCGAGACCGGCGTCGAGGGGGCCGAGCGGACCGGCGCCGACGGCGTCCTCTTCATGCACGTCGATGAGGCGACAGTCCGCGGCGACAGTCCGGTCACCGCCACCATGACGCTCGTCCAGCCGGACGCCTCGATCGCGGAGATGTGCGGCAACGGCGCGCGCTGTGCGGCCGCGTGGGTGCGCGAACGCACCGGCGCGGACGTGGTCGACCTGGAGACGCCCGCGGGGACCCGTCGGGCGGTCGTCACCGGCGGAAACGATGACGGAAGCGACGCGAACGGAAGCGACGCCGACGGGACCGACGGGGCCGCCGCCGGCGACGAGGTCTCCGTCGAGGTGGCGATGGGCCGCCCGTCGTTCGATCCCGCGGACGTTCCGTTGGCCGACGGCCGCGACGAAGCCCTGATCGAGGAGGACGTGGAGGGGCTGACCGTCACCGCCGTCGACACCGGCGTCCCCCACGCGGTCGCGTTCGTCGACCGCGGCGGTGACCCCGGCGACGCCGGCGGCGTGGACGCGGTCGATCTGGACGCGGTCGCGCCGCCCGTCCGCCACGCCGACGTCTTCCCCGAGGGCGCGAACGTGACGCTCGCCGCCCGAACCGGCGACGGGACCTTCGATCAGCGCACCTACGAGCGCGGCGTCGAGGGCGAGACGCTCGCGTGCGGCACCGGCGCCGTCGCCGTCGGGGCTGTCGCGCGCGACCTCGGATTGACGGATCACACGGACCTCGCCGTGTCGCCGCCGGGCGGCACCCTGCGGATCACGGTTCCGGACGACGCGCCGGCGACGCTGACCGGGCCGGCCGCGCGGGAGTTCGACGTGGATCTCCCCGTTCCGGAGTCGAGTCAGGAGGAGGAGGAATGAGCGACGCCGAACCCGGCGACGAGCCGGCGTCGGCGACCGAGTTCGATCCGGTCGCGTTCCTCGTCGAAGCGGTTCCGATCGCGTCCCACGAGTCCGTCGACGAGATGCGGGAGTTCCTCGTGGAAACGCTCGCTGCCCACGGCGTGGACCCGTGGGTCGACAACGCGGGGAACGTCCGGGCGACGCGGCGCGCGTCGGACGCGGACGCCGCGGCGGAGGGACCGCACCTCGTGTGCAACACGCACATCGACACCGTCCGGCCGCACGTACCCTTCGAGCGCGACACCGACGAGGAGGGGAACGAGGTGATCCGGGGCCGCGGCTCCTGCGACGCGAAGGGACCGCTCGCGGCGCTGCTCGCGGGCTTTCTCGCCGTCGAGCCCGCACGCGGCGCGGTCACGCTCGCGGTGTCGCCCGACGAGGAGACGCTGTCGACCGGCGCGGACGCGCTCGTGCGTGGTCGCGACGCCGACCACCCCGACGGCCCGGTCGATCCCGTCGACGGCGACCTGTTCCTCGTCGGAGAGCCGACCGACTGTGACGTCTGTGTCGCCGCTTGCGGCCGGTTCGAGGGGACGCTGACGCTCTCCGGCTCCGCCGCCCACGCCGCCGAGCCCGTCTCGGGGGTCAACGCGGTCGCCGCGCTGGAGGACGCGCTGGCGGCGATCCGCCGGTTCGACGACGACGCCGAAGCACACCCGATGCTCGGCGCGCCGACGCTCGTTGCCACGGGCGTGACCGGCGGCGAGGCGACCAATCAGGTGCCAGCCGAGGCGACGATCACCCTCGACCGACGGTCGGTGCCGCCGGAGACGGCCGAAGGGTTCCGAGCGGATCTCGAGGCCGCGGTCCGCGCGGCCGTCGACGACGCCGTCGGGGTCGAGTTCGACCTGACGGAGCGCTCGACGCCGTTCCTGGAGGCGTTCGACACCGATCCGGACCACGCGTTGGTGTCGGCAATCAGCGACGCGGCGCGCGCGGTCGGCGGAGAGACGGACGGCGAGGTTCGGCCCTTCGGCGCGGCGACGGAGGCGTCGTACTTCGCGCCCGCGCCGACGGTCGTGTTCGGGCCGGGCCATCTCGCCGACGCGGACGGCGCGGTCGCTCACGGCGAACGCGAGTACGTCCGCGTCGACCGCGTCCGCGACGCCGCCGGGACGGTTCGGCGCGCGCTCGATTCCCTGCTCGGGTAGCGCGGGCGGACGACGCCTCGATCGCTTGACCGCCGCCGCTTTGGTCGCCGGGACGGTACTACGGGATATGTGTACCCTGACGCTGGCCTGGCGGGTGTTCGACGAGGCTCCGGTCGTCGTGGCGGCCAACCGCGACGAGTCCTACGGTCGACCCTCCGAACCGCCCGCCGCCCGCGGCGACGGGGTCATCGCGCCGCGGGACGCCGAGGCGGGCGGGACGTGGGTGGGCGTCACCCGGGACGGCCTGTTCGTCGGGATCACCAATCGCTGGGTCGACGGGCTCGCCGGGGAGCGCTCGCGGGGACTGCTCGTCGACGACTGCCTGCACGCGGCGTCCGCGGAGGCCGCGGCCGGTCACGTCGGAGAGTCGTGTCGCGACCACGAGTACGACGGGTTCAATCTCGTGATCGCGGACGCGGCGGCGGCGGTTCTGCTGGAGTGGGACGGCCATCTGCAGGTGACTGACCTGGAGGCCGGGGTCCACGTCGTCGGCAACACCGGCTACGACGGCACCTACTTCCAACCGCCCGCGCGGCCGGAAGCGGGTCCCGAGGAGGCACACAACGCGACGCGGCTCCGTCGCGAACTCGCCCCGGAGCGGGGGGAGTCCGCCGACGCGTGGCTCGACCGTGCGGGCGCGGCGCTCGGCGATCACGAGTTCGGCGTCTGCATCCACGACGAGACACACGGGTTCGGCACGGTCTCGTCGACGCTCATCGGGGCGGGGACCGATGGCGCGATCCGGTACGATCACGCGGACGGACCGCCCTGCGAGGCGGCGTACGAGCCGGTCGAGTTCGACGGGTGACGAGGACCCGATCTCGCCGCCGGAACGCTCTCCGTCGGGGCGGCGGGGCGCCGGAACCGAGAGCTCTCGGCGCTCCCGTCGGACGAAATAAAAGGGAAAGGGTAAACGGGGACGCCGTCATTGGAGCGTGTATGAGCGCCTCCGACGCCGAAGCGAGCCTCTCCGAGGACGAGCTCGCCGGCCTCGAACTCGTCCGCGAGACCGGCGGCATCCACCAATCGGACTTCTGGAAGGAGCTGGACGTCTCCTCGCGCAAGGGGAGCCGCATCGCGGAGAAGCTGCAGGGACTCGGCCTCATCCAGCGCGAGGACGCCGTCTACAACGGTCACAACACGTACTTCCTCGCGCCGACGGCGAAGGACCTGAACTTCTCGCTGATGATGGCCGGCGACATGCTCTCGCCGTTCATCGGCGAGGAGGAGATCGACCCGAACTCCGACGCGTTCACGCAGTGGCTGATGAACCTCGCGTACGAAGAGTACTGACACCGAACCGGGTCCCGCGCAAGCTCCCCGAGTTCTCGATCCGGATCGTTCCCAACGGGCAGCGACGCTTCGACCGACCGGACCGACCCTGAGGCTGGGCGTCCCGCGGGGATCAGTCGTCGCCGTCCAGTTCGTCCACGAGGTCGCCGCCGTAGCCGACGTAGCCGGCGGGCGTCAGCGCGTGTAGTTCTTCGCGGACCGGTTCGTCCACGTCGAGGTCGTCGAACAGATCGCGGAAGTCCTCGATCGTGACGCGCTCGCCGCGGGTCAGCTCCTTCACGCGCTCGTAGGCGGCGGTGTCGCCCTCGCGTCGGAGGATCGTCTGGACGGCCTCCCCGATGATCTCGGGGGTGGTCTCCAGTTCCTCGCGCATCACCTGCTCGTTCGGAACGACCTTCGCGAGGCCTGCAGCCGTCTTCGAGTACCCGATGAGACAGTGTGCGAGCGCGGCGCCGACGTTGCGCTTGACCGTCGAGTCCGAGAGGTCGCGCTGGAGCCGCGAGGTGGTGATGTAGTCCGCGAGGAACGTGAGATCGGCGTTCGCCTTCGAGAGGTTCCCCTCGCTGTTCTCGAAGTCGATCGGGTTCACCTTGTGCGGCATCGTCGAGGAGCCCGTCTCGCCGGCGGCTGCCTCCTGCCCGAGGTAGCGATCCGAGACGTACAGCCACACGTCCCGATCCAGATCGAGCAGGACGTTGTTGACGCCGCGGAGGGCGTCGAACAGCGCCGCGAGGTCGTCGCAGGGGTTCACCTGCGTCGCGAGCGCGGTGTGTTCCAGCCCGAGCGACGCGACGAACTCGCGGGAGAACGTCCGCCAGTCCACGTCGGGGTAGGCCGCGCGATGGGCCGCGTAGGTCCCCGAGGCGCCCGCGAGCTTTCCGGAGAGGCCGTCGGCAGCGCCCTCGACGCGGCCGATCGCTGTTCCCAGTCGGGCGGCGTAGACCGCGAGTTCCTTCCCCCACGTCGTCGGGGTCGCCGGTTGGCCGTGCGTCCGCGCGAGCATCGGCACGTCGCGGTGCTCGCGCGCCTCCTCGGCGAGCGTGTCGCGGATCCCGCGCAGTTCCGGCACCAGCACCGACTCCACCGCGGGCTTGACGAGCAGCCGCTGGGCGAGGTTGTTCACGTCCTCGCTGGTGAGGCCGAAGTGGATCCACGGATGCAGACGCTCTGGCGTCTCCGTGCGCAGGAAGTACTCGACGGCCTTCACGTCGTGATTCGTCGCGGCGTAGCCCTCGGCGCCCTCCGTTTCGAGACGCTTGACGAGCCGAGCGTCCTCAGCTGAGAAGTCGTCGACGACTGCGCGCAGGTCGGCGCGCTCCTCCTCCGAGAGGTCGAGGTCGACGCCCGGCTGGTCGGCGAGCGCGAGCAGGTACTCGACCTCGACGCGGACCCGGGCGCGGATCAGTCCGGCCTCGCCGGCGTACGGGACGAGCGGCGCGGTCCGGCCGGCGTATCGGCCGTCCAACGGCGAGACGGCGGCGAGGGGGTCCTCGCGTGGGATGTCCATACCCGCGCTCCCGACGCCGGCGGCAAAGCGGTTTCGGTCGGGAGGCACCTCGACCCCCACGTCCGTGCATACGACTGGCGATCGGACGGGAATCAACCGCTATTTCGATGCGAGTTCGTGGATACGCACTCCCACAAGACCGCAACGCTCTTTCCGGCGGCGGGGGAGCGTTCCACCATGAAGATCGCGGGCATGGCGAGCAATCGCGGGCGCAACCTTCGGACCATCGCGGATCGGGCGCCGGGCGGCGCCGAGCTGTCGGTCGTCGTGGCGAACGACGCCGACGCGCCGGTGCTGGACGCGATGGCCAAGCGCGGCGTGGCGACCGAGGTCGTCGAGCGCGACAACGGGGAGGAGCGCGCGAGCCACGAGGAGCGGGTCCTCGACGCGCTCGCCGGCTACGACTTCGACCTGGTGTGTCTGGACGGGTACATGCGGGTCCTGACGGACACCTTCCTCGACGCCGCGCCCACGACGCTGAACGTCCATCCGTCGCTGCTTCCGTCGTTCGCGGGCACCAACGCCCACGAGCGCGTCCTCGACGCGGGCGTGCGCCAGACCGGTTGCACCGTCCACGTGGTCACCGAGGAGGTCGACGGCGGTCCCATCGTCACTCAGGAAGCGGTGCCGGTCTACGAGGGCGACGACGTGGCCGACCTGACGGAGCGCGTGCTGTACGAGGCGGAGTTCGCGGCGTACCCGCGGGCGGTGAAGTGGTTCGCCGAGGACCGCGTGACGGTCGACGTGGACGCCCACGAGGTGCACGTCGACGGCGACGGCGACGGCCGGTTCCCCGCCCGGCGGACGACCAGCGAGGACCGCGTCCGGGAGCTTCGCTACGGCGAGAACCCCCATCAGGACGCCGCGTTGTACGCCGACACCACCTGCGAGGAGGCGAACGTCGTCGCCGCGGATCAGTTGAACGAGGGCGCCAAGCGGCTCTCGTACAACAACTACAACGACGCCGACGGCGCGCTCAACCTCGTGAAGGAGTTCGACGAGCCCGCCGCGGCCGTGATCAAACACACCAACCCCGCCGGCTGTGCGACGGCGGACACGCTCGCGGACGCGTACGCCGATGCGCTGTCGACGGACGCGAAGTCCGCCTTCGGCGGCATCGTCGCGCTCAACCGCGAGTGCGACGCCGAGACGGCCGAACTGATCGTGGACTCGTTCAAGGAGGTCGTCGTCGCTCCCGGCTACGCCGACGACGCGCTGGAGGTGCTGTTCGAGAAGGACAACCTCCGCGTGCTCGATGTCGGCGACGAGGAGACGTTCGGCGAGCGGTCCGAGATGCTCACCGAGAAGCCCATTGTCGGCGGCCGACTCGTGCAGGAGCGCGACCTACAGGCGCCCGAGCGCGACGACCTGGAGGTCGTCACCGAGCGCGCGCCCACCGACGAGGAGGTGGAGACGATGCTGTTCGCGTGGTGCGTGATGAAGCACGTGAAGTCCAACGGAATCCTGTTCGCCACCGGCACCGAGACGGTCGGCGTCGGCATGGGCCAGGTGAGCCGCGTCGACGCCGTCACGCTGGCGGCGATGAAGGCGGAGAAGGACGCCGAGGGGAAGTCCGCAGAGGGCGCCGTGATGGCCTCGGACGCGTTCTTCCCGTTCCCGGACGCCATCGAGGAGGCCGCCGACGCGGGCATCGAGGCGGTGATCCAGCCCGGCGGATCCGTCAACGACGACGACGTGATCGCGGCGGCGAACGAGCACGACATGGCGATGGTGTTCACCGGCGACCGCGCGTTCCGGCACGACTGAGCCGCGCCTGCGTGGCCGCCACGGTCGGCCCTGCCGTTTCGGCCGACTCGGGCCAACTCGGACCGGATCAGGCCGGCTTGATCAGGTCGCGGACGTCGCCGTCCTCCATCTCCACGTTGTGTTCCCGTTCGCCGTGTCGTTTCGCCATCTCGACGAGTTCGTCGTCCGACTCCGACTGGACGACGAACGCGCAGTCCATCCCGGCGTCCTCACAGACGATCTGGTGTACCATAGTGTATCCACCGTCCGCCGATTCTCGTCGATCGGACCTTGTTATACTGTACCATGCGGCGGGTACGCTCGCCGTACGCGACGGCGACCCGGCCGCTCCGTTAGCCATAAGCGCGCGCCGCGAATCGGTCCGCGTATGCGCTACTACGAGGCGGCGAACTTCCTCTTCGACCTCCGGCGCTTCCAGGTCAAGCCGGGCACCGAGTCGGTGCGTGACCTGTTGGCCCACCTGGGCGACCCCCACGAGGGGATCGACTTCGTCCAGGTCGCGGGGACGAACGGGAAGGGGAGCGTCGCTCGGATGGTCGAGTCGGTCCTCCGCGAGGACGGCCGCCGCGTCGGTCTCTACACCTCTCCCCACTTCGAGAACGTTCGCGAGCGCGTGCGCGTTGACGGCCGATCCGTCCCGAAGGCCGAGGTCGCCGCGTTCGTGGAGGCGGCGAAGCCGTGGCTGGTCGACCGCGCCGCCGGCGGCGAGCCGCTCACGTTCTTCGAGGTCGTCACCGCGCTGGCGCTGTGGCGGTTCGACCGCGCGGACGTGGACGTGGCGGTGCTGGAGGTCGGAATGGGCGGCGAGTTCGACGCCACGAGCGTCGTCGACCCCGTCGCCGCCGCGGTGACGAACGTCTCGCTGGAGCACACGGCTGTCCTCGGCGACACCGTCGAGGAGATCGCGCGCACGAAGGCGAAGGTCGCTCCCGACGGCGGCCCGCTGGTCACGGCGACCGACGGCGACGCGCTCGCGACGGTTCGGGCGGTCGCCGAGGACGCCGACGCGGAGGTGATCTCCGTCGCCGGACCGACCGGCGGTCCCGGCCCGGTCGAGGCGGATCTGACAGCGACGTACGAGGGCGCGGTGAGCCCGCAGGAATCCCGCGTCGCGCTCGCCGGCGACGGCTGGGGCGTCGAGACGCGTATCCCGCTGTTGGGCGCCTACCAGGCGACGAACGCCGGCGTCGCCGCCGCGCTCGTGCGAGCCCTGGGCGTCGACGACGGGGCGACCCTCGCGCGCGGCCTCCGGAACGCCCACTGGCCGGGGCGCTTCGAGGTGATGGAGTCGGACCCGCTCGTGGTGCTCGACGGGGCACACAACCCAGCCGCCTGCGAGACGCTCGGGGAGACGCTCGCGGAGTTGGCGTACGACGACCTCCACCTCGTGTTCGGGGCGATGCACGACAAGGACCACGGCGAGATGGCCGCCGCCCTGCCCGCGCCGGCGACGGTCCACACCTGCGCGCCGTCGCTCGACCGCGCGGAGGACCCGGAGGTGCTCGCGCGGGTGTTCGGGCGGGAGACCGACGCGGCAGTCACCTCCGGGAGATCGGTCGCCGACGCGCTCACGGCGGCGCGCGGGGCGGCAGGTCCGAACGACTGCGTGCTCCTCACGGGCTCGCTGTTCTGTGTCGCGGAGGCGCGGACGACGTGGACCCGACAGTTCATTCCGAAGGACGTCGACGGGGAATCAGCCGCCCGGGAGACGCTCGCGGCGGCGAACGTCCCGGGCGCGGAGATCGGCGAGACCGCGGGCGAGAGCGTCCACGAGACGGTGACGACGCGCCTCTCGGAGACGCAGGCGACGCACCTGCGCCGGGAGGCCGCGCGCTCGGGCGCCGCCTGCGGCGTCAGCGGCGTCGGTGGCGGCGAGCTCGCGGAGGTCGTCTGTTCGGGATCGCGCGCCGAGCTCGCCGAGTTGGCCGGGGCGCTGGACGACCTCGATCACGGCCTCTCCGGCGTGGCGGCGGACCTGCGAGAGGCGCTCGGGATCGCGGACGCGGCGCCTCCGAACACACGCGAGTACCCGTGGACCGAGGGCACCGCGGTGATGGGCGTGTTGAACGTGACGCCGGACTCGTTCCACGACGGCGGGAAGTTCTTCGACGAGGCGGACGCGCTCGCGCGGGCGGAGGCGCTCGTCGACGCCGGCGTCGACGTCATCGACGTGGGCGGGGAGTCGACCCGACCGGGCGCCGATCCGGTGCCGGCCGACGAGGAGATCGCGCGCATCGAGCCGGTGATCGAGGCGATCGCCGACGTCGACGCGCTGATATCGGTGGACACGCGGAAGGCGGCCGTCGCGGCGGCGGCGCTCGACGCGGGCGCGGACGTTCTCAACGACGTTACGGGCCTGGAGGACCCCGAGATGCGGTTTCTCGCCGCCGAGCGCGACGTCCCGGTGATCGTGATGCACAGCATCGAGGCGCCGGTCGATCCCGATCGCGACCCCGAGTACGACGACGTGGTCGAGGACGTCATCGCCGAGCTGGGCGAGCGCGTCCTGCTCGCGGAGAAGGCGGGGATACCGCGCGAGAACGTCATCGTCGACCCCGGGATCGGCTTCGGGAAATCGAAGCGAGAGAACTTCGAGCTGCTGGGCCGCCTCGGCGAGTTCGACGCGCTCGGCTGTCCCGTGCTGTTCGGCCACTCCCACAAGTCGATGTTCGAGCTGACCGGCGAGGTCGCCGGGGACGCGCCGAACGGGACGATCGCGGCGACCGCGCTTGCGGCCGCCAACGGCGCCGATATCGTCCGCGTTCACGACGCCGCCGAGAACGTCGCGGCGGTCCGGGTCGCCGCGGCGGCGGCCGACCCGGCGGGGTTTGACGTCGAGGCCGAGCGAACCGAACCCCCCGAGGGAACGACGGGCGCCGCGAGCCGCGAGGACGGCGTCGATGACGGGGAGGACGCGTGAGCGATCCGGGACCGTACGAGGCCGCGTACGCCCATCCCGACGGCGACGCGACGGCGGCCCGGCTCGCGCAGACCGCCCGCCGATACGGCTACGACGGGCTCGTGATCCGAACGCGTGAGGCAGACTTCGACCCGGATGCGCTCCGCGAGCGCTACGACGTGGACGTCGTGCCGGCCGTCGAGGTCGTCGCCGACGAGCCCTCCTCCGCCAGCGGGGCGGTCGGGAACTTCCGCCCCGACTTCCCGCTGGTGCTCGTGCGGGGCGGGACGGACGCGCTCAACCGCTTCGCCGTCGAGCAGGACCGCGTCGACGTGCTCGCGGCGCCGCTGTCGGGCGAGGGGAGCTTCAACCACGTGCTCGCGAAGGCCGCCGCGACTCACGGCACGCGCGTGGAGTTCGATCTCGGGCCGGCGCTGCGCGAGTCCGGCGGCACGCGAGTGCGCGGGCTGAAGGGGCTCCGGAAGCTCCGGGAGATCGTCGACCACTACGACGCGCCGTACGTGGTGAGCGCGCGACCGACCTCCCACCTCGAACTGCGGTCGCCGCGGGAGCTGGTCGCGGTGGGGTCGGAGCTCGGGTTCGACGAGTCGTGGCTGCGTTCCGGGCTCGCGGAGTGGGGACGACTCGCGGCGCGAAACCGCGAGCGTCTGTCCGCGGAGTTCATTTCCCCGGGGGTCCGAGTGGACCGGTGTGAAGAAGCCGATCGCTGACCACGCGGCGCGGTTCTCGGAGGCCGCCGCCGACTACGACGACGACCAGAACAGCGAGGAGTACGAGGCGTGCGCCGGGCTGGTTATCCGCCGCGCGGCGCCCGCCGAGACCGACACGGTGCTGGATCTCGGCACCGGAACCGGCGCCATCGCGCTGGCGCTTGCCGAGGACGCCGGCCGCGTCGTCGGCCGCGACGTGAGCGAGGGGATGCTGGAGCAGGCGAGGGAGAAAGCCGGCGAGCGAGGGGTCGAGACCGTCGAGTTCGGCTACGGCGAGTTCCGCGCGCCCGAGTACGACGGCGCGGCGCAGATCGTCACCTCGAACTTCGCGCTGCATCACCTCGCGGACGAGGAGAAGCGCGAGGCGATCGAGACGTGGGCCGGCCTCGACGGCGGGACGACGCCCAGCCGGACCGACACCGTCGGCCCGCGACGGATCGTCCTCGGCGACGTGATGTTCTTCGGCGAGCCGGACCCCGAGGAGCCGTTCTACAGCCCCGAGGTCGACGATCCGGCGACCGTCGGCACGCTCGTGGACTACGTCACCGACGCCGGCTACGCCGTGACGCAGGTCGACCGCGTCCACGACCAGGTCGGCGTGATCACCGCCGAGCGCGTCGTCTCCGGCGGCCGCGAGTCGTGACCGAGTCGAACGCGGTTCCCGAGCACCCGTGAAGCATCTGCCCAAACACCTCCGCCCGCGGTGGCGCTACCTCGTCGTCGGGCTGGAGTCGTGGCCCGACGCCGACCTCTCGCGGGGACCGTTCCAGCGCGAGGTGTGGTACGCCGCCCAGAACCTCCTCGGCGACCCCGGGAGCGCCGACGCCGACCTGACGGTCGTTCGCTTCCGGTTCGACGCGGGAACCGGCGCGGCGATCGTTCGCGTTCGCCGCGGGGACCTCGAACGCGGCCGGGCGGCGCTGGCGTGCGTCGACGCCGTCGACGGGCAGCCGGTCGGCGTGCGCGTTCGCGGCGTCTCGGGGACGATACGGGCCGGTGAGGAAAGCTATTTAGGCGACGCGGGCGGATTCGAAGACGAGAGTACGGTCGAGCTCACCGTCGACGGCGCGAGCGGACCCGGTTACCGTCGCCGCGACGGCGCGGTCGACGTCTCGACGCCGTCGGGATACGTGGGCGCGACCGACCGAGACACCTCCCGCCCGGGGCGGTCCGACCCGGACGACGACGCGGCCTCGGACGGACACTGAGACTCAGACACGATGCAGGGACAATCACAACAGCAGGCGTACGACCGGGGGATCACCATCTTCTCCCCGGACGGTCGCCTCTACCAGGTCGAGTACGCGCGAGAGGCGGTCAAACGAGGCACGACGAGCGTCGGCGTGCGCACGGCGGCGGGCGTCGTGCTCGCCGCGGACAAGCGCTCGCGGTCGGAGCTGATGGAGCCGGAATCCGTCGAGAAGCTCCACAAGATCGACGACCACGTCGCCATCGCCAGCGCCGGTCACGTCGCCGACGCGCGACAGCTCATCGACTTCGCCCGCCGGCAGGCGCAGGTGAACCGGCTGCGCTACGGCGAGGAGATGGGTATCGAGACGCTGACGAAGACCGTCACCGACCACATCCAGCAGTACACACAGATCGGCGGTGCACGTCCGTTCGGCGTCGCGCTCATCGTCGGCGGCATCGAGAACGGCGAGCCCCGCCTGTTCGAGACGGACCCGTCGGGGACGCCCTACGAGTGGAAGGCGCTCTCGATCGGTGCGAACCGCGCCGACGTGCGCGAGCACCTCGAGGAGGGGTACAGCGACGACCTCACGATGGAGGAGGGGATCGAGCTCGCGCTCGCCGCGCTGGCGGAGTCCGGCGACGACGAGGGGCTCGAACCCGACGGCGTCGGCCTCGGGACGATACACGTCGACGACCCGCGGTACGTCGATCACGACGCCGCCTCGGTCGAGGGCTACCTCGACGAGTTCGGCTACCTCGACGACGAGGAGGCGGCATCGGACGAGGACGACGACGCGACTGAGGAGTAACGGGCTTCGGGCGACGGTCCCGAACCGGCCTCGGACCGCCCGTCTCCGACGCACGGCGGCGGCTCACGCTTCACCGACACCGTTCACTCGCGAGTGGAGGCGATGACAGTTGAGAGCCATCCTTCGAGAACTCCTCATCGCGGACTTCGATATCTCCCCGTGACGCGTCGGCTCCGCGGGTCGCCGTGCTCTCACAACTATTTACTCGTGATAGAATAACCCTTTTGACCGCGCGCGTGGTACGCCCGGTCATGAAAGCCATCGCCGTTCGCCGCGGGGAGGAAACCCCGACGGTACTCGAGAAACCGAGACCGGACCCCGCCGAGGGTGAGGCGCTCGTCCGGACGCTGCGCGTCGGGGTCGACGGGACCGACCACGAGGTCATCGCGGGAAGCCACGGCGGCTACCCCGAGGGCGAGGACCACATGGTTCTGGGCCACGAGGCGGTCGGCGTCGTCGTCGACACGAACGGGACGGGGCTGTCCGAGGGCGACGTCGTCGTGCCCACCGTTCGTCGGCGGCCGAACGGCTCGAACGACTACTTCGCGCGCGGGGAGCCGGACATGGCGCCGGCCGGGGAGTACCACGAGCGCGGCATCGACGGCGCCCACGGGTTCATGTCCGAGTACTTCGCCAGTCCCGCCGAGCACCTCGTGCACTGTCCGCCCGAGCTCGCGGAGCTCGGCTTCCTCGTGGAGCCCGCGTCGATCACCGAGAAGGCGATCGAACACGCCCGCGCCAGCCGGTCGGCGTTCGAGTGGTCGCCGGAGTCGGCGCTCGTGCTCGGCAACGGCAGCCTCGGGCTGCTCACGGTCGCGATGCTACAGGAGTCGTTCGACCGCCTCTACTGTCTGGGTCGACGTGACCGCCCGGATCCGACGATCGACATCATCGACGAGCTGGGCGCGACGTACGTCGACTCCCGGGAGACGCCGGTCGATGCGGTAGCCGGGGTGTACGAGCCGATGGACCTCGTGTACGAGGCGACCGGCCACGCGAAACACGCCTTCGAGACGGTCGAGGCGCTGGCGCCAAACGGCGTCGGCGCGCTGCTGGGCGTGCCCGGCGACTGGCAGTTCGAGATCGACGGCGGCACGCTCCACCGCGAGCTCGTCCTCCACAACAAGGCGCTCGTGGGCTCGGTGAACTCGAACGTCCGTCACTTCGGGCGCGCCGTCGAATCGGTCGCTGCGCTGCCCGAGTGGTTCACCGAGGACCTGGTGACCGGGGTGTACGGACTCGACGAGTTCGAGCGAGCGTTCGACGACGACGACACCACTATCAAGACGGCCGTGGAATTCGGGTCACGATGAAGAACGTCGACGACCTCATCGACGACGCGGCGGAGCTGGCCGAGCGCGGGCTCTCGAAGGGCGAGATCGCCGACGAGCTGAACGTCTCCCGCGAGACGGCCTCCTGGCTCGTGAACCGGTCGGGCGCCACGCCCGCGGACGCGGGCGACGACGGCGGCACCGGCGGTCCGTCCGGCCCGCAGGACATCCACGTCGACTGGTCCGCGGTCGGCCGCGACTCCACGCGCCTCACCCACGTCGGCCGCGCGATGGCGGACCTGCTCGTCAAGCAGGGCGAGGAGGTCGACCTCACCGTCGGCATCGAGAAGGCGGGGACGCCGCTGGCGACGACGATCGCACGGGAGCTCGACACGGATCTCGCGGCGTACGCGCCGGCGAAACACCAGTGGGACGAGGGCGACATCGACGACGTGGGCGGGGGCTTCTCGCGCAACTTCGCGACGATCCGCGGCCGGGAGTGTTTCGTCGTCGACGACACCGTCACCTCCGGGACGACGCTCACGGAGACCGTCGAGGCCGTGCAGGCCGAGGGGGGCCAGCCCAAGGCCTGCGTCGTCATCGTCGACAAGCAGGGGCTCGACGAGGTCAACGGGGTTCCGGTCCACTCGCTGATCAACGTCGTCGGCGTCGGCCGCGAGTGATCCGGGTCGGTGCCCTCCATCCCCGGTTCGGACGCCGACCCGACCATCACGTGGGATCTCTCGGCGGGTGAGGACCGCGTCACCGGCGGACTCGCGGTTGCTGCGCTCGGGCTGATCGCGGGCGTCCTCGTCGGCCCACTGCTCGGAAGCGTCGTGACCGTCGCCGGCGCGGCGATCGGCGGCGACATGGTTCTCCTCGTTGTCGCCGCGGCGGCGGTCATCGTCGCGATCGCGGTGAACCGCGCGCTGTTCGCCGCGATCCGTGCGCTCCCCGACACCGGAGTCGGCTCCCGATTCGGACGTGGCGGCGTCGCCGTCGCGCTGATCTGGGGCGGACTCCTCCACGTCTCGGGGGTTCTCGTTCTCGACGGACTGTGGTTCTCGGGTGTGCTGGTCGCCGTCGGGCTCGCGTTGCTCGTCGTCGTGGCTATCGTCTCCGGGAGGGGTACGGTCGACCCCAGTACGGGGACGATCAAGTACGTCGGCAGCGAGCTCCCGCTCGGTTCGATCAGGTCGATCCGCTCGATCGAGATCGGCGACCGCGTGGTCGTGTTCGTCCGGTACTACGCCGGACACGCGGGGGCACACCGGCTGCCGACGTTTTCCCGGGACGCGTTCGTCGCCGCCGAACCACTGCTAGCGCCGAGCACTCCGCCCACGGGTGGGGACCGTGACGGCGCGCCGGCCGCGGTCAAGGCGGCTGCCGCGACGATGTGTGCTGGATCGCTCGTGCTCACCGGCGGCGTCTACGTGATCGCGCCCCCGGACGCCCGACCGCTCGTCGTGATGCTCGCACTGTTAACTCTCCCCGCTACCGTGGTGCTCGGGTGGTACGCGTACGCCGGGTAGGAGTCGATCGGGCCGTGCAACGGCCGAACGGTCCGCCCAACCCGCCCCCGTCACAACGTCTATCAACCGGAGTCGCCTACGACCGCGCATGGCATTCCAACCCGAAAGCGAGCTGACGGCCGAGGAGGCCGCCGAGCGCGTCGAGGAGGCGCTCGCGGAGAACGACGTGGTGCTGTTCATGAAGGGGAACCGGCTCATGCCCCAGTGCGGCTACTCGAAGCGCGCGCTCGGGCTCATTTCCCAGCACGTCGAGGAGTTCGAGACCATCGACGTGCTCCCGGCGCTGCCGGAGTACCGAGCGGCGTTGGAGGAGGTGGGCGGGTGGGAGACCATCCCGCAGACGTACGTCGACGGCGAGTTCGTCGGCGGCAGCGACATCCTCGCGGAGTTGGACGAGCGCGGGGAGCTGGCCGAGACCCTCGAAATCGACGCGTAGACGCCGTGAACCGGCGAGCGGCCCGGACGATGCGGCGTTGCGGCAGCCGGGGACAGGTGTTTTACGCGTCGGGTTCGTAGATACCGACGAGTCGGGTCGTTCGGACGGCGCCCGCGGGACGCCGCGGCGCTTCCTCGTCGCACCCACCCCCATCCCCACATATGTCAGGTCGCGTATACAGACTTCACTCGACGCTCGAACTGCCACTGGAAGACCTGCAGGACCACTTCGCGTCCGACCCGGAGCTCCCGGGGGACGTCGACGACGTCGACATCACACGCCGGAACAACACGCTGATCCTGAAGGCGGTGTCGAGCGACGAATCGATCGGGAAGTACACCCCGACGGCGCAGCTGAAAGCGAGCGTCTCCGAGACGCGCGTGTACGAGGAGGAGCCGCCGCGCACCGGCGGCGGCTGGATGCAGGAGGAAGAAGAGGAGATCCCCTCCGAACTCGTCGAGTTCGCCTGCTTCAAAGGCGATCGCGAGACGGTGTTACAGAACACCGCGCTCCAGTACCCGATGTTCCTCGTGCTCCGTGAGATCGCGCTGCTCTCGGAGAAGGGGACGCTGACGGCGATCACCGAGGCCGACGACGAACTTCACGCCCACCGCATCGTCGAGGGCGAGGAACGCCCCGCCAGCGTCGAGGTCGTCGAGACTCCCAACCGCGAGGGGGAGAAGGGCGGCGTCGAGTGGCGGGACAACAAGTTCATCTCGTAAGACGAGCGTCCCCGCGACGGACGCCGGTCGAGCGTCGGCAGTTTTCACACGCCGGTCGAGTTCTGCAGCCACGTGTGCGCCGATACCAACGGACGGGTCGCCGCAAGCTCGGTATCCGCCGCCGTCCCCCTCCGTGGGTGAGAATCTGTCACGGAGTTAGGGACACAAAACCTTTGAACCTGTAATTACATCTCATTACCACACATGGCCGAGTCACAGGAGTTCCCGGACTATCTGGACGTGGACTACACCGACGGCGAGGGCGAGCAGCCCGGCGACTACCCGAGCATCGAGCACAAGCTCGAGAAGGCGCTAGAGGTCGTCGAGGCGGGCCTGCGCGAGTACGACAACCCCGCGGTGATGTGGACCGGCGGGAAGGACTCGACGCTGACGCTGTACTTCGTGAAGGAGGTCGTCGAGCAGCACGACGAGCTGGAGCTGCCGGTGACAGTGTTCATCGACCACTTCCAGCACTTCGACGAGCTGATGGAGTTCGTCCGCCACTGGGCCGACGAGTGGGACCTGGAGGTCGTCTGGGCCCGTAACACGGACGTGGGCGACTACGTCGACGAGAACGGCCTGGAGCCGGGCGACGACATCCCCGTCGACGCCCTCTCCGAGCACAACCAGCATCACATCCGCAACATCCTCGAGTACGAGGACGAGACGTTCCCGTTCCTGCTCGACACGTACGTCGGCAACCACCTGCTGAAGACGGTCGCGCTCAACGACACGCTGGAGTCCGAGGACATCGACGGCATCATCTCGGGCATCCGCTGGGACGAGCAGGAGGCGCGCGCCGACGAGACGTTCTTCTCGCCGCGCCACGACCCGGACATCTACCCGCCCCACGACCGTATTCAGCCGATCCTGCAGTTCGAGGAGGCCGACGTGTGGGACGCCTTCTGGTACTTCGTCGTGCCGGAGACGGTCGATGGCTACCCCGAGGACGGCTACGTCCCGCAGGGGTTCGACGACCTGCCGGAGGGCATCGAGATCGAGGACATCCCCGTCTCGCCGAAGTACTTCGCGGGGTTCCGATCGCTGGGCTCGCAGATCTCGACGGACAAGTCCGCCGAGGAGCCCGCCTGGCTGCAGGACATGGAGAACACGACCGAGCGCGCCGGCCGCGCCCAGGACAAGGAGGACCTGATGGAGCGCCTGCGCGACCTCGGCTACATGTAACGACGGGCGGTGACCGCCCCGCCGCGCGACGAGGGAGGACAGAACCGTCACGGGTAAGGTCGCCTTCCCCCGTACCCACGGTATGAGCGACGACGCCGCCGGCGACGCCGACACGGCCGCTCCGGACGGGGAGGCCTACGTCGGGCTGTTCTCCGGCGGGAAGGACTCCTCGTGGGCGGTGTATCGGGCGCTGGAGCGCGGACTTCCGGTCGAGCGCCTCCTGACGGTCCACCCCGCGGGCGACTCGTACATGTACCACGTCCCCGAGACCCGGCTGGCCGCGCTGGCGGCCGAGAGTATCGGGATCCCGCTCGTCGAGGTAGAGCCCGAGGCCTTCGGCGCCGACGAGGCGACCGATTCGGGCGCGCAGGGCGACAGCGAACTGGAGCCGATGGAGGCTGCCATCGCAGACCTCGCCGAGAGCCTGCCGCTCGCGGGCGTCACCGCCGGCGCCGTCGAGTCGGAGTTCCAGACGAGCCGGATCGAGGCGATGTGCGATCGGCTGGGGATCGAGCTGTTCGCGCCGCTGTGGCAGCGCGACCCCCGGGCGCTCGCCGAGGAGATGCTCGACGCGGGGTTCGAGATCCGGATCCTCCAGGTCGCGGCCGCGGGGCTGGACGAGTCGTGGCTCGGACGGACGCTCGATCGCGAGGCGCTCGCGGAGCTGGAGGAGCTCAACGACGAGTACGGCGTCCACATCCTCGGAGAGGGCGGCGAGTTCGAGACGTTCGTCACCGACGGGCCACACATGGACCGCCGGATCGAACTGGAGTACGACACGGAGTGGAACGGGACGCGCGGGCGGATCCGGGTAACTGACGCGCGATTGGCCGAATAGATCAGCTGTCGTTCGTGAGCCGGGAGTGGGCGCCGATGAGCGCGCCCGAGAGGTCGAGGCCGTCGACGACGGTCTCCTCGTCGATGATGCTGCCGCGTACGTCGGCGTCCCTGATGGTCGCGTTGCCGAAGACGACCGACTCCTCGAGCGATGAGTCGACGATCTCCGTGCCCGCGAGGACGTACACGTTGTCGCCGATCTCGGAGTTCTCGACGGTCGCGTCCGGGTGGACGACCGACTCGCCGTTGAGGTACCACGAGACGGCGTCGAGGTAGCTCTCGGGCGTGCCGATGTCGAACCACGCCTCCTCGAAGGTGAACGCGTGGACGGGCTGGCGCGACTGAAGCCACTGGATGAACCAGCCGGGCTCGTCCGGGTTGTTGCCGTCCGAGAGGTACGCCTCGAAGTCCGGGAGCGTCTCCTGGGGGAACGCGTAGCAGGCGATGGACACGAGCGTGCTCTTGGGGTCGTCGGGCTTCTCCTGGAAGTCGACGACGCGGTCGCCGTCGAGTTGGACCAGCCCGTAGCTCTTGGCGCGCTCGCGCGAGCCGACGTCGTAGGCCGCCAGCGTCGGCGTCCCCTTCTCGGCGAAGAAGTCGACGAACTCGGCGACGTCGAAGGAGATGAGGTTGTCGCCGGCGACGACGACGAGATCGTCGTCCACGTTCTCGCGGTCGATCAGCTGCGCGAGCGCGCCGACGACGCCGAACTTCTCGTCCTCGGCGCTGGTGTCCTCGACCGAGACGGTCGGCTTCTCGAAGTCGGCGTCGGCGAGATACGTCTCGAACTCCCCGGCGAAGCGCTCGTTCGTGGAGACGAACACCTCGTCGATCCGGTCGTCGGCCTCCAGATCGCCGAATATCTCGTCGATGACGGTCCCGTCACCGACCGGAAGCAGCATCTTCGGCCGATTGCGCGTTATCGGCCAGAGCCTCGTCGCGTATCCGCCTGCGAGCACAACTGCCTTCATGCGACCACGGTTACGCCGGACCGACAAGGGCTTTTCCTCTTTTGTCTCACTAGTTCGACAGATCTCGACGGGGCGGGCCGGGCGCCGGTCGCCCGAAACCGATTCCCGCGCCGGCGACCTACGGCGGGTATGCCCGAGCGGACGACCCGAGAGCGGATCGCCGAGACGCTGCGCGAGCGGGCGTGTTCCGGCAGCGCGCTCGCGGCCGAGTTCGACGTACCTCGCTCCGTGGTGTACGACCACCTGGATCACGTCGCGCAGTCGCTGCCCGACCGCGAGCAGTTCCTGGTGGCGCCGCCGACGTGTCGCGACTGCGGGTTCGACGACTTCGACGACCCGATGAACTCCCCGTCGCGGTGTCCATCGTGTAAGGGGGAAAGCGTCGAGGAGCCACAGTTCGTGATCGAGTCCGCCTGACGACGAGCGGACCCAGCGACGCCTACGCGGTCGCCTCGACGCCCAGTTCCGCGAGCAGCGTCTCCGCCGCCTCGCTCGACGACCCGGGCCCGCGGGCCGTGATCAGGTCGCCGTCGACGGTGACGCTGGTGTCGGCCTCGAGCTCGGCGTCGAAGTTCCCGCCGGCGGCGACGACCTCGTCCTCGACCCAATAGGGGAGCTTGCGCCCCTCGAGCCGATCGAACTCGTCGACGATCCCCTCCTCCCACTCGTTCGGGAAGCCGGTCACGTCGCGGCCGTCGACGAGGAACCCGCCGTCGTCGGTCCGTGTGAACGCGAGGATCCCGACGGCGTGACAGACGACCAGCGCGACGCCGTCGTCGCCGGCGACGGCCTCCCGGAGCGCGGTTCGGGCGTGTCGGTCCTGGTTCACGTCCCAGACGGTGCCGTGGCCGCCGGGGAACACGACGGCGTCGTAGTCGGCGGCCTCGACCGTCGTGATCGGCTCGGGGTCACGCAGGCGGTCGTCGGTCTCGTGGACCTCGCGGTACTCCTCGACCGTCTCCTCGCCGATGTCTTCGGGGTCGAGCGACCGCTCGTCGACCACCGGCGGCGATCCGGACGGTGTCGCCACGGTCACGTCGACGCCGGCGGCGTCGAGCGTCGTGAGCGGCTCGATACACTCCTCGGCCCAGTACCCTTCTTCGCTGACGACGAACAACGCCGTGGTGTCGCTCATGCGCTCGAACTGGGGGCCGGGCGCCGGAAAACGTGTCGCCGGCGGAACTGGGGGCCGGTGAGCGAACTGTCCTCCCCAGCACGACCGGCCGCGGCGATCCGACCGGCCGCGGTACCGTGAGCGACCGCCTCCGGGCCGCTTATCCCGGCCCCCCGACAACGGAGACCAATGGCAGTGGGTACCCGGACGGTGTTGGCCCTCCTCGGCGGCGTCGTGCTGACGGTGGGTGTGTACCTCCACGCGACCGAGCGAGAAAGCGCCGGCTACGCGGTGATGGCGCTGGGGTTCGCGACCGCCGCCGGCTGGGCGTTTCTCGGCATGGAACTGGCGAGCATGGGGCAAGCTTCGATCCCCGAGACGACGTATCTCTCGGGGGGGATGGCCGCCGTCACCCTCGCAATGTACTTCGGGATGCGCGCGCGAGGCGAGTGAGCGGTCTCACGCGATCCGACACCCGACGTGGTCGTCGATATCTCTACAATAAATTCGTCTTTTGTTTTCGGCTGTTTTCGCCAGATCGCGAACGTCGAACTATCTGCCACACTGTTCGAGAATCGTCAATTCTAGACGACTACCATGGGAGAACAACGAGGCGAATAGCTGAAATACTGATTTCAGTGAACCGTTCCGATATGAGAGGATCCCACATGCTTAAGTTCGGTATTCCATAATGACCGTCCGTATGTCAGACAACCAGTCCGGATCCAGCCGACGTCGGTTCCTCCAGGGAACCGGCGTCGCAGCGGTCTCGGCCAGCCTCGCCGGTTGCTCGGGCAACGGCGGCGGTGAGGAGACCGATACCGACGAATCGACCGCGACTCCGACGGAGGAGAGCACTCCGACCGAAGTCGACGAGAGCGCCGACGTCCCGACCGGCGGCAAGTTCAACTTCGGGATGGGAACCGCCCCGAAGGGGATCAACGTCCTCGCGACGTCCTCGGCGTACTCCGGCGTGATCACCGACCAGATCTACGAGCTCGGAACGTCGACCGACCCGGTCAACTTCGAGGTTCACCCGAACGTCTTCACCGACTGGGACTTCGAGGAACTCGACGAAACGGGCGACAACGACCAGCCGAACGTCCGGATCCGCTTCAACGTCCGGACCGACGGCCTGACGTGGAACGACGGCGAGGAGTTCACCGCCGAGGACGTCGTCTGGTCGTACAACTACCTGATGGATCAGGAGCCCGGCGGCTTCATTTCGGTCATCGCCCCGATCATGTCTGTGGAGCTGTCCGACAGCTCCGACTGGGACTGCGAGATGATCCTGAACAAGCCGATCGGGACGTACGCGTCCAGCCAGCTCGCGCTGCCGATCCTCCCGAAGCACAAGTGGGAGGGCGTGGACGACTTCAACACGTACCAGCCGTACGAGAACGGCGGTCCCGTCGGCCTCGGCCCGGGTGTCGTCACCCGCTACGAGCCCGACACGTCCATCGAGATCTCCTACGCCGAGCGCGAGGGCGAGTACAACCTCTCGGATCTGGAGTGGCGCAGCGAGGTCCCCGGGATCCGCTCCGGCGGCCCGTTCGTCGACGCGATCCGTATCTCGGTGTACTCGTCCACGTCCGCGCTCACGCAGGCGTTCTTCGAGGGCGACATCGACTCGATGTACAGCGGTATCCGGACCTCCCGCATCGAGGACGTGCAGGATGCCGAGGGGAAGGAGCTGATCGACGGCTTCGACACCGGGTACGGCCACTACTCGTTCAACCTCCGGCGGACCCCGCTCGACGACACGACGTTCCGGCAGGTCCTCGGGTTCGCGTTCGACGACATCTACTGGACGGACCGCCTCCAGCGCGGCTACGCCCAGGAGGGCGACTTCATCATGCCGCCGGGCTACGCCGCCGTGCGGCCCGAGACCGGAACCGATCAGGAACTCCTCTCGGGGGCGTCCACGCAGGCGTTCCACTTCCGGCAGTCCAGCCCGGGCGTCGCGGACGTGGAGAACATCCGTAGCTTCCTCACCGACGGCAAGGTCATCAGCGGCGAGGGCGGCACCTACATCGGTCAGGAGTACCCCGGCAGCCTCACCGGCGTGAACGCGGGTCAGACCGAGGCCAAGCACGACTACAGCTTCGGCTCGGTCGAGTCCGAGGTGCTCCAGGAGTCCGACCAGAACCCCGACCAGGAGATCCGGGTCAACGGTCAGACGATCACCGATCTCAACGACGGGCCGATCACGATGTACGTGTACCCGGCCGCCGACAGCCCGCAGACGGCCAAGATGGTCGAGAACTTCATCGCCGCGCTCCAGTCGATCGGGATCCCGATCAACCGCCAGGTGATGTCGTTCAACACCATGCTCGGCAAGGTGTACGGCGAGGAGGACTTCGACATCTTCCCGATGGGATGGGTGAACCTCTCGCCGTTCGCGACGAGCACGCTGTACAGCCTGTTCCACTCCGACAACGCCGACGACCACTCCGTGGTCGACACCGGCGAGGAGGAGAACACGAGCACGCTGCTCAACAACCCGATGGCGTACGGCGTGTTCGAGGACGCGGGCGCCGACGACCTCATCTCCGAGGCGCGCAGCACGATGGAGACCGAACAGCGCAACGACATCGCCCGTCAGGCCGTCGAGCGCATCTACCTCGACTTCCCGACGATGGTCACGTCCTACGACGTGACGAAGTGGCCGGTCAACACCGCAGACTGGGCCGGCTTCGTGGGGAACATCCCGGGACCGGGCTCGACGTACCTGGCGACACAGTTCCTGCAGGTCCACCAGACCGAGTAACGACCGACGCCGAGTCGGGTCGACCTCCGACCCTCACGACGCCTTCGGCGCCGGGAGCCTCGTTCCCCGCCGGGGTTTCATACGGCGTCGATGGGTCCTAAACGGAAGATGCAACAGGTTCAAACCGTCGCCTTCGCCATACAAGACTACGCCGAGCGGTCCCACAACGCATGACCAGAATCAGTGGAAAGTACCTCGCCAAACGGATCGTCGTTTCGTACCTGACGCTCCTAGTGATAATGTCGCTGCTGTTCGTTCTCATCCGCAGCATGCCCGGCTCGTTCATCACGAGCATGATCTCTTCAGGCATGACAGGCGAACAGATCCAGCGCATCCGGGAGACGTGGGGACTGAACGAACCATTGTGGAAGCAGTATCTGAACTTCATGATCAACTACCAGACCGGGAACTTCGGCCGGTCGCCCACCTACAACACGCAGGTCTGGGACCTCATCGTGCGCCGGATGCCCCGGACCCTGGTGTTGTTCGGCTCCACGTTCATCATCGGGTTCATCATCGGTCCGCTGGTGGGGATGTACCTCGGCTGGTGGCGCGGATCGAGAAAGGACAAGAGTATCTTCAGCACGTCGCTGCTGCTGTACTCGATGCCGAGCTTCTGGATCTCCTGGCTGTTCATCTGGGTGCTGAACTACGAGCTCGGGTGGCTGCCCAGCGCGTACATGTTCACCCAGTTCCCGGAGTTCCAGTGGACGGCGTTCACCGTGATGCGGGACGTCCTGTTCCACATCGCGCTCCCGATCATCAGCCTCACCTTCATCGGGTGGGTCGGCTCCATGCTCATCATGCGGCCGACGATGAACCAGGTCACCGACGAGGGATACGTGTTCCTCGCACGGGCCAAGGGCCTGTCCGAACGGACGGTCATGGTCAAACACGCCGCGCGCAACGCGCTCATTCCGGTCGCGACCGGCGCGGTCGTCAGCCTCGCGTTCCTCATCGACGGGTCGGTGATCATCGAGAACGTGTTCAACTGGCCCGGGATGGGACAGATCATCGTGAGCGCGGTGCTCAACCGGGACTTCCCGGTCGCGCAGGCCGTGTTCTTCATGCTCGCGTTGCTGATCGTGTTGATGCGGCTGCTCACCGACGTGGTGTACACGTACCTCGACCCCCGGATCAAGTTCGGGGAGGGTGAATAATGGCTACGCAACAGGACTCCTCCGGATCCGACGGCGAATCGCTCAAGCGGCGCTGGGAGCCGCGGCTCGAACGACTGCGGCGCGGCTGGGACCGCTACACCGAACATCGAATCGGCGTGATCGGGCTGATCATCCTCGTGGTGTACTCGCTGTGGGCGATCGCGCCGGGGCTGTTCGCCCCCCATTCGACGGACTGGATCGCCTACCTCGGCGAGCCGCCGTTCGAGAGCCGCCTCACCGGCGAGCAGATCCGGTCGCTCCCGCACCCGCCGGCGTTCGGCGACCCGTTCTTCGCGCCGCTGGGGACGAACGCCAACGGCTACGGAGTGTTCAGTCTCGTCATCTACTCGGCGAAGAACGCGATGTACATCGGGCTGGCTGCCGGCCTGCTCTCCAGCCTCGTGGGGGTTCCCCTGGGACTCATCTCCGGGTTCTACGGTGACACGTGGATCGACGAGGCGATCCAGCGGTTCGTCGACATCATGTACGGCCTGCCGTTCCTGCCGTTCCTGATCGTCCTGGTCGCTATCCGCGGCATCACGACGACCAACATCATCATCGGTATCGCGGTCACCTCGTGGCTCAACAACTGCATCACCATCCGCGGGGAGACGCTCTCGCTGAAGGAGCGGTCGTACGTCGAGTCCGCGAAGGTCGCCGGGGCCTCCGACACCCGGATCATCTTCCGGCACATCATGCCGAACGTGCTCCCCATCTCGTTCGTGTTCCTCGCGCAGGACGCCGCGGGCGCGGTGATCGCGCAGGCGTCGCTGGCGTACCTCGGACTGGCGGACTTCACGGCGAACTCCTGGGGGATCATGCTGCAGAACATCAAGTCCTCCGGCTACATCTTCGACGCCTGGTGGTGGCTGCTGCCGCCGGGCCTCGCGCTGATGCTGATGGCCGCATCGTTCTACTTCATCGGCTTCTCGATGGAGGACGTGACCAACCCGCAACGGTGACGAACATACAAATCAAATGACACTACTCGAAGTAAACGATCTCTCGGTACGATACGCCGTCGACGACGGCTCGGCGGTCCACGCGGCCGACGAGGTGAGCTTCGCCGTCGACCCCGGCGAGACCTACGGGCTCGTCGGCGAGTCCGGCTGCGGAAAGACGACGCTGGCGAAGAGCCTGGTCCACCTGCTCGACGACAACGGCTACATCGAGAGCGGGAACATCTGGTTCGACAGCACCCTCCCGCAGTGGACCGACGAGAACGGCGACGCCAAGCAGTCGGTCATCGACGACCCCGACAAGCCTGTCCGCGATGACGGCATGACCGACCTGGCGGAGCTGAGCAACAAACAGATCCGCGACGTTCGGTGGCGCGACATCGCCATCATCCCGCAGTCGGCGATGAACGCGCTGAACCCGGTGTACAAGGTCGGCGACCAGATCGTCGAGGCGATCCTCCGGCACGAGCCTGAGACGACCGCCGAGGAGGCACACGAACGGGCGCGCGATCTGCTCGAACGGGTCGGCATCGAACCCGAGCGGGCGGACGATTACGCCCATCAGTTCTCCGGCGGCATGAAACAGCGCGCGGTCATCGCGATGGCGATGGCGTGCAGTCCCGACCTGCTGATCGCCGACGAGCCGACCACCGCGCTCGACGTGATCATTCAAGACCGAATCCTCGAGGAGCTGGAGGCGCTCCAGGACGAGTTCGACGTCTCGATCCTCGTCATCAGCCACGACATCTCGGTGATGGCGGAGATCTGCGACCGGATGGCCGTCATGTACGGCGGGAAGGTAATGGAGGCCGGGCCGAAGACGGAGATCTTCGGGGAGACCGCCAACCCGTACACGTTGGGGCTGAAGAACTCCTTCCCGACGATAACCGCGAGCGACCAAGACCTCGTCTCCATTCCGGGGACGCCGCCGACGCTGCGCGACCCCGGTGACGGGTGTCGCTTCCGCGAGCGGTGTCCGTTCGCGATCGAGGAGTGTCACGCGAGCCATCCGCCGATGTACGACGTCGAGGCGGCGTCCGAGCGCGGGCGGGCCGAGGAGTCGACCGACGAACGCGCGCACCGCTCGGCGTGTTACCGAATCGACGAGCTCGAACAGCTACGAACCGACGCACTGGAGGAATCCACATGGACCGAGCAGAGGATCGAGAGCCGCTAGTAGAGATCGACGGGCTTCGGAAGCTCTTCGACCAGTCGCAGGGTATCGTCGACACCGTGCTCGGTCGGGAGCCGCAGCCGGTCCGCGCGGTCGACGGCGTCTCGCTGGACATCTACCAGGGGGACATCGTCGGCATCGCGGGCGAGTCCGGCTGCGGAAAGACCACCCTCGGGAAGCTGTTGGTGAAGCTGTACGACCCGACGGAGGGGACGATCCGCTTCGACGGGAACGACATCACCGACATGACCCGAGAGGAGGAACACGCGTTCCGCAAGCGCGTGCAGATGATCTTCCAGGACCCGTTCGAATCGCTCAACCCCCGCATGACGGTGTACGACACCGTCGCGGAGCCGCTCAAGATCAACGAGATGGTCGATGGGTACGAGGAGCGGCGCACGCGCGTCAAGGAGGTGCTGGAGGACGTTGGGCTCGGCCCGGCCGAGGTGTATCTCGACTCCTTCCCCGACGAACTCTCCGGCGGCGAGCGCCAGCGCGTCGCGATCGCTCGTGCGCTGGTCGTCGACCCGGACTTCATCGTCTGTGACGAGCCGGTGTCGATGCTCGACGTGTCGATCCGCGCCGGCGTGCTCAACCTCATGAAGGAGCTGCAGGCCGAGTACGACCTCACGTACCTGTTCATCAGCCACGACCTCTCGCTGATCCGGTACATGTGCGATCGCGCGGGCATCATGTACCTCGGCAACATGGTTGAGCAGGGGCCGACCGACGACATCATCGACGACCCCAAGCATCCGTACACGGAGGCGCTGTTCGATGCCGTACCGGACGTCGAACTCGGAGCTGAACGCCGCCGGGCGAACGCGACGGGCGAGGTCCCGTCGCCGCGGAACCCGCCCAGCGGCTGTCGGTACCACCCGCGGTGTGCACACATCATCCCGCCGGACGACTGGACCGGCAGCCAGGAGGCGTTCCGGCGCGCCTACCAGTTCAAGCTGAAGCTCCGCCGGGGCGACATCAGCCCGAACACGCTCGACGACGCCGTCCGCGACGAGGTCGAGGCGCTCGTGGAACACGGGCTGACGCTGGACGTTCCGGAGGAGTACCGCACCGAGACCGAGGTGGAGACCGGCGGCAGTCGCGTCGACCTCGGCGGCATCGACCTCCCGACCTCGACGCACCGCTCGCTGACGGAGGCGGCGGAGTCGGTCCTCGAGGACGACACGGAGGCCGCCCTCGAGGCGCTCGAGGGGGAGATCACCACGCCGTGTGAGTCCCGTACGCCGCAGCCACAGCCGTCGGGGACGCGCGAGGTTGCGTGTCATCTCTACGACGGCGGGGACGTCGAGAGCCTCGGCGGCTCCGACGGTGGACTGGGCGCGGCTCCTACGGAGGACTGAGCGTGGTACGGTCCCCGAGCGCCCAACGGGCCCTCCTCACGGCCTTCGCCGTGCTGCTGGCCGTCGGCGGCGCCGCGTTCGCGTCGACCGCCGGTGCGCAGTTGGCTTGGCAGGAACGCGACGCCGTCGACTTCGAGCCGACCGGCTACGAGATCGTCGACGGCGACCAGCCGACGGTTCGTGTGACCCTCGCGGTGTCGAACCCGACGGGCGTCGGCGTCACGCTCACCCCGTCATCCTTCGTCGTCTTCGAGGGGAGCGCCGCCGCGGAGAACCGGCTCAGCGTTCCGCGAACCGCGCGCCTCGCGGAAGCGTCGAGCGACGTGAGGGTCTCGGCCGGCGGGACGGGGACGGTGACGGTCGTCGCCGACCTGCCGCCCGAGCGACTCGACCGAACGCGGACGGCGCTCGCCGAGGGACGTGTCGTCTCCTCGGGGACGTTCAGACTGACGATCAGGGGACGGAGTGACTTCGTCAATGTCTGACCGCGAGTCGACGCTGCGCGCGGCGCTCGCGCGGCCGGCGGAGGCGTCGTTCGGCTCTCGCCGCGAGCGACTGCTGTCGGCGGGCGTCGTCGGGACGCTCGCCGGCGTGCTCGGCGCGATGGCGACGTACGTCCTCCGGCTACAGGAACTGTCACCGGCGTGGGCGGGCGACCTCCCGATGGCCGCGCTCGTGGTCGCCTCGGGGGCGCTCGTGAAGCTCCTGTGTGAGCAGTTGCGCACCAGCCTGGCGGCGCTTTCCGTCGCGATCGTCGGCGGCGGCGCCCTCGCGTTCGCGACGGCTGCGGCGCCGTACCTCCTGCTCGACATCTCGACGCTCGGCGGGTTCGCGCTCATGCCCGTGTTCAGGGACGTCATCACGTTCCTGGTGTTCGGGCAGATCCCCCTGCAGTTCGTGGGCTATCTGCTCGCGATCGTCTACGACGGCGCGACCGCCTGACCCCCTCGTCGTCGCTTCGCTTCTCTCCTCCTCGATGGGCCGGTCGCGACCGCGACGACAGGCATTTGCTCCGCCGGTCGATACCCTGTGGTATGCCGAGCGACATCCCGACGGAGGAGAAGTCGGTGCGCGAGCGAGGGACCTACGCCAACGACGGCAACGACCCGACGCTCGCGTCGTATCTCTCGTCGCTGTTCTTCCTCCTGTCGGTGCCCACGCTCGTGACGGTCGCCTACGGCGGCTACTGGGCGGGGCTGTACTCCGAGTCGGCCGTCGTGCCGGCGTTCGCGGGGCTGCTCGTGTCGGCGATCGCGGCGGCCTTCGCCGTGATGCACTACCGGACGGGCAGTTAGGAGCGAGACTGAAGCGGGGCCGACCTACACGGCGGAGGTTCAGGCCGTTCCTGCGGTCACCCGAGGCGACGAGCCGCCCTCAGTACCACTTGTCCTTGTAGATGCACTGGATCGGCTCGGAGACGACGTTCGTGGCGAGCGCGAGCGAGACGAGCCCCACGGCGCCGTCGACGGCGTCCGGATCCGGATCCTCGCCCCACTCGGCGATCCCGACGCCGAGTTCGGTGTGCCAGTCGAACACCGTCACCAGCCACTCGTCAGGAAGCGTCCGGTCGCGCTCCTCGGCGCCGTTGACGAGCCGGAAGAGATACTTGAACGTCGTGTCCTCCCGCTCGGAGACGTCGTCGCCGGCGTCGTAGCCGGGCACGTTGGGCGTGCCGAACAGTTGGACGAGCCGGTACAGCGCGGTGCCGATGTCGTCGTGGGCGCCGCGTTCGGTGGGGTCGGGATCCAACTCGACGTACACGTCGTCGCGCGACTCACGGAGGTTCACCTCGCGGAGCTCCTCGCCGTCGCCTCGCCGGTCGGCGATCTCCTCGCGCGCGACGGGGACGAGCGTGAACTCCTGTAGTTCCTCGACTGGAGGAGTCTGGGGGTGATCTCTGATGTCGACGGACATTCAGTATGCGAACCCCATGAACCCGCGCCAGCCGGCGTATCCGGCCACGAAGCAGACGACCCCCGTGGCGAGCACGATGAGCGACTCGATCGATGAGATCTCCTGTATCCCGTTCAGGTTGAAGTAGAGGGTGACGCCGAGCATCATGAAGATGTAGCCGAGGACCAAGCCGACGATCATAACCCCCAACGAGGCGACGCCGAGGGGACCCTTCGCGGCGTCGGGGACGCGGTTTGTCACGGACATTGTTGCTACTCGCAGGTACCGGTGCCGTGGCTATTAATTCCCTCGCTACGCGGTCACACGGGGTGACCGCGAACGAGGACCGCCAGACGCGTCGGGGTGGTCGACGACCCTGACGCCGTCGCCCCGGGGACTCAGCGATCTGGGTCCGTATCGTCGTCGCGGGCCGCCTCCGTCTCGCCGGGTTCGGCGTCGCCGAGGGGGCTCATCGCAGGGTCGAACTCCGACCCGTCGCCGGTCGGGTCCTCGGCGTCCGTGGCCGCGTCCGGGCGGTCCACCGAGGAGGGGTCGCGGTCGCGTCGCGACCGTTCGTGTTCGCCGCGCTCGCGGGCGTCGCTGGTGAGCCCGTACTCCTCGGCGATCGGTCTCCGGGCGCGGTAGCCGATCGCGAGCGCGACGACGCCGGCGACGCCGTACACGACCACCGGCGTCGAGGTCACGCCGACCTCGCCGGTGACGACCGAGAGGTGCAGCGCCTGTCCGATCGAGAGGGCGCCGACGACGAGCATCGCCGTGGAGATCACGCCGAGGAAGCGAGTCGAGACCATACCGTTGGTGGGCGCGCCGTCGTGAAAAACGCGGGGGAGTCGGCCGCCTCAGCCGTCGCCGTACTCGTCGACGACGACGACCTCGCCGTCCTCGACGGTGACGTTGATCAGCGTCTTCACCGAGTGGTCGGTGTCGTCGAGCTTGT
Source organism: Halobaculum rubrum (assembly GCF_019880225.1). Taxonomy (NCBI): domain Archaea; kingdom Methanobacteriati; phylum Methanobacteriota; class Halobacteria; order Halobacteriales; family Haloferacaceae; genus Halobaculum; species Halobaculum rubrum. The sequence goes on along the minus strand of NZ_CP082284.1, from coordinate 119,488 downwards.
TCGGGCCCGCCTTCTTGATCACCGCGACCACGTCGACCACGTCGGCGCCGATGTGGGTGAGCGCGTCGAGGATGCCCTTCATGGTGCCGCCCGTCGAGAGCACGTCGTCGAGCACGAGCACGCGGTCGCCCTCGAACACGTCGTTGATGTACATCTCGCCCTCGGAGTAGCCCGTCTCCTGCTGGAGCGCGACCTCGCCGTCGAGGCCGTACTCGCGCTTGCGGATGACGACCAGCGGGATGTCGGTCATCAGCGACAGGGCGGTGGAGATGTGGATCCCCATCGCGGCGGGGGTGACGATCTTGTCGACGTCCTCGATCTGGGCCTTCCGGATGATCCGGATGACGATCTCCCGGAGGAGCTCGGGCTCCAGCATCGGAACACCGTCGCTGATCGGGTGGACGAAGTACTGGTACTCGCCCTTCTCGATGATCGGCGCCTCCAGCAGGGACTGGCGCAGGCGGTCCATGTCGACCCGACGGCGACGACCCCGTAAAGGTTGACGGATCCGCGGAGGCGATCCGGCCGGCTCAGACCACGAGCACCAGCGCCACGATGAGCAGCGCGGTCACGAGCAGGACGCTCGTCCCGAACCCGGCCCGGAGGCTGATCCGGTCGTCCGCCTCGTCGCTCGCGACGCTTTCGTCCTCGACGAGCGACCGGACGACGCCGGACCGTTCGGCGACCGCCGCGGGGTCGCGGACGGCGCCCGCGACGGCACTCGAGCCGGCGACGACCGTACGGTCGACGGCGGCGTACAGCTCGGTGACACCGACGACGAGCGCGCGGGTGCCGTAAAAGCCCGCGCGGTTGTAGAGAGCGTCCACGTCGGGCACGCGGCCCACCTTCGAGAGCGGCTTCTTCAGGATCACGAAGCCGACCACGCCGAGCGCCGCGAGGATCAGCCCCTCCTCGACGTGGCTGACGGTGTAGGTCGTGTACTCGTAGCTTCCCGTGTCGGGCAGTACCGCGAACAGCGCGGGCGGGTAGACGCCGAGCACGACGCACGGAACCGCCACGGCCACCATGGCGACCTTCTGGCCGACGTTCGCCGGCCGCACGTCGCCGTCGTACTCGCCGTGGAGGAACACGTAGTAGCCCAGCTTGATGAACGAGAGGAACGTGCCGACGCCCCCCGCGAGCAGCAGGTACCAGATGACGTCGTAGTGCTTCTTGTGTGCGGCCCCGAGCACCATCCCCTTCGAGACGAAGCCGTTGAACCCGGGGAAGCCGGCGATCGACAGCGCCGCGATCAGGAACGCGACGGCGGTGAGCGGCAGCTTTCGCCAGAGGCCGCCCAGGTCGTCCAGGTGCTCCTCGCCGGTGCGGTAGATGACGACGCCGACGGTCATGAACAGCAGGCTCTTGTAGAGGATGTGGTTGAACACGTGGCCGAAGGCACCCGCCGTCGCGAGCGCGCCGCCGAGGCCGACGCCGGCGACCATGTATCCGACCTGCGACTGGATGTGATACGAGAGCAGCCGACGCATGTCGCCCTGCAGCAGCGCCATGCCGGCGCCGAAGACGGCCATCAGCGCGCCCATGTACGCGATCGCGATCTCACCCTCCGGGAACGCGCGGAACATGCCGTACACGCCGGTCTTGGTCGTGAACACGCACAGGAACACGCTCGCGGCGATGTGTGGCCGGGGGTACGTGTCCGGCAGCCACGCGTGCAGCCCGATGAAGCCGACGTTGACGCCGATCCCCACCGCGGCGAGCACGGGGGCGACGACGCCCGCGAGCCCGTCGCCGGTGAACAGGAACGTCCCCGCCGCGGCGTAGTGCCAGACGATCGCTCCCAGCAGGAGCGTGCCGCCGACGCCGTGCAGCAGGGCGTACCGGAAGCCCGCCCGGACCGCGCGGCCGCCGTAGTGCCACACCAGCAGCGTGCTGGTAACGGCCATCAGCTCCCAGAAGAGGATCAACGTGAGCCAGTCGCCGCCGAAGACGGCGCCGAGGCTCGTGCCGACGTAACCCAGCGCGAAGGCGGTCTGGCGCTCGTCGGCGCCGCTGGCCCACGAGTACAGCACCGCGACCGCGCCGATGAAGCCGAAGATAACGCCCATCAGCCGCGAGAAGCCGTCGACGTTGAACAGGACGGCGTCGAAGCCGAACAAAAGCGTCGGGAGGTGCTCGCCGCCGGGCACGAGCCACACGTACGGCACGACCGCCGCGGTCGCGAGCACGCCCAGCGCGTGTCCCCCGCGTCGGCCCAGCAGCGGGACGACGAGCGCGGCCGCCAGCACGAACACGAACGGCGGGACCAGGGGGTCGACCGCCACCATCAGACGCTCACCCCCGTCGCGCCCGCGACGATCAGCCGGACGATCCTGAGGAACACCGCGCCGTCGGGAACGATCCCGAGGACGACCGAGCCCAGAGCGGTGACGAGGATCGGCGCGATCATGAACCACGTCGACTCGCCGCCGGTCCACCCGCGGCGCTCCCAGCCGCCGGCGTGGTCGTGGCCGCCTTCGTGGCCGTACGCGTCCCCGCCGCCGTCCGCGACAGCGTCGGTATCGGCGTCAGTGTCAGCATCAGCCTCGGCGACGGCCGCGGGACCCCACGACAGCCGGCCACCGAACGGTCCCCCGATGAGCGGCTTCTCGTCGGTCTCCTCGGGCGACTCGAAGAACGCTGTGTACACGACCGGCCAGAAGTAGGCGATGTTCAACACTCCCGAGACGAGCAGCGCGACCGCGAACAGCGTCTGTCCCGCCGATATCGACCCGATGAGCAGGAAGTACTTGCTCACGAAGCCGGCGACCAGCGGGATGCCGGCCATCCCGGCGGCCGCGACGGCAAAGGCCGCCATCGTCAGCGGCATCCGTCGCCCGATCCCGGCCATGTCGGAGATGTCGTCGGTGTGGGTCTCGACGTGGAGCGCGCCGGCGGCGAAGAACAGGGTGATCTTCATGAACCCGTGCGCGGGGATGTGCAGCAGGCCGCCAACCAACGATGTGGGCGCCAACACCGCCAGCCCGAGCACGATGTACGACAGTTGGCTCACCGTCGAGAAGGCGAGCCTTCGCTTGAGGTTGTCCTGTCTGAGCGCGATGACGGACGCGACCACGAGCGTGAACGCGGCGACCGCCGCAAGCGGGAGCCCCATCCCGAGGTCCCCGACCGTCTCCGGTCCGAACACGTCGAGGACGACGCGCGCGATACCGAAGACGCCGCTCTTGACGACCGCCACCGCGTGCAACAGCGCGGAGACGGGCGTCGGCGCCACCATCGCGTCCGGCAGCCACGAGTGAAGCGGCATCAGCGCGGCCTTCACGCCGAACCCGGACGCCAGCAGCGCGAACGCCAACCGGGCGAACAGCGGGTCCGCGGCGGCGAGCCCCTCGATCCCGCCGGGGGTGAACGCGACGGTTCCGGTGAGCCAGTAGACGAGCGCGGTGCCCGCCAACACGGCGACGCCGCCGCCGAAGGTGTACGCGAGGTACTTGCGGGCGGCCGAGCGGGCCTCGTCGGTCTCGTCGTGGGCGACGAGCGGGTACGTCGCCACGGTGAGCAGCTCGTAGAACACGAAGATCACCAGCAGGTTCGACGCGAACGCGACGCCCACCGCCGCCGAGACGCTGGCGGCGAAGGCGGCGAAGTAGCGGGTCTGGCCGTGTTCGTCGAGCCCGCGCATGTAGCCGATGCTGTAGCTGCTGGTGACGATCCACAGGAAGCTCGCCAACAGCGCAAAGAGGATCCCCAGCGCGTCCGCCTCCAGCGCGAAGCGGGCCCCCGGGAGGAACGATCCCAGGTCCGTGACGTACGTGTCGCCGGCGAGCACGCCGGGGACCATGCTGGCGACGATGCCGAACTTCGCGAGCGCCGCGACCGCGGTCCACGACTCGCGGACGTTCGGTCGGCTCCCGGACAGCAGGATCGGGACGATCGCGACGGCGGAGACGAGCACGGCCGCGAGCGGTCTGAGTGACGTGATCTCGGTCATGAGAGGAGCACCTCCACGGTCGGGGCGAGCGCGGACTCATACGCCGGGACGGCCGCCCCGAGGCCGACGGCGAGCAAGGCTGCCGCGACGACGACGGCAACCATTCCGAGCGAGACGCCGCGGTCGGCCGAGGAGTGGCCGCCGGCGTCGCGTCCCTCGCCGCCGTCGGCGACGGCGGCGTCGGCCGAGCCGGTCTCGGCCGCGGCGGGCGCCTCGCGGAAGAACATCCGTTCGAGCAGGCGCGCGAAGTACGCGAGCGTCAGCAGCGTCGACAGGAGGATGACGACCGCGAGCCCCCACGCGCCCGCCTCCAGCGTGCCGACGACGATGTACCACTTGCCGAAGAAGCCGATCGCCGGCGGCACGCCCACCATTCCGAGCGTGAGCACGCCGAAGGCGGCCGCAGCGGCGGGCATCCGCGAGCCGAGCCCGTCGAAGTCGGCGACGGAGCGACCGCCGACGCCGGTGGCGACGAGCCCGGCCGCGAGGAACAGCCCGCCCTTCATCACCGCGTGGCCAACGAGGTGGACCGTCAGTCCGACCAGCGCCGTCGCGTTCGTCACCGACAGCGCGGCGACGACGAGCCCGAACTGCGACACCGAGGAGTACGCGAGCATCCGCTTGATCTCCGTCTGTGCGACCGCGAGCCCGCTCCCCACGACGATGCTGACGGCGGCCGTCGCCGCCAGCAGCGGGCGCGCGAACGGGACCGCGTCGAGGAACTCCGGCGTGAACACCGTGAGCACGATCCGGACGAGCGCGTACGCGCTCACCGTCGACACGAGCGAGGCGATGAGCGCGCTCACCGAGTCGGGCGAGCCGGCGTACGCCTCCGGCTGCCAGGTGTGCAGCGGGAACATCGCGACCTTGACGAACAGCCCGACGACGACGAACGCGAACGACGCCCGGACGAGCGGCGACGCGTAGCCGACGGCGGCGAGCTCGGTCGACAGGTCGGCCATGTTCAGCGTCCCCGTGGCGACGTACGCGTAGCCGACGCCCAGCAGGTACAGCGAGGCGCCGAACGTCCCCACGAGCAGGTACTTCAGGCCCGCCACCGCCGAGCGGCCGCCCTCGCCGCTGGCGACGAGCGCGTAGGCGGTTAGGCCGGTGATCTCGAGGAACACGTACATGTTGAACGCGTCACCGGTGATCGACATCCCGGTGAGCCCGGTGACGAGCAGGAGATACGTCGAGTAGAACTGGTTCGAGCGCGGTCCGGCGCGACGTGCGTACGCGAGCACGCCGAGCGCGACGACCGCCACCAGCACGACCATCGTCGCCGACAGCCCGTCGACGAGGAGTTCGATCCCGTACGGGATCGTGAAGTCCCCGACGGCGTAGCTCCCGGGAGCGCCCGAGAGCCCGTCGGCGGCGAACGCGACCGCGCCGGCGACCTGCACCGACAGCGTCGCCGCCGCGACGTACCACCCGGAGCGGTCGAAGCGAACCCCCGCGAGCAGCGACACGAGCGCCCCGAGGATCGGGAGCACGACCAGCAGCGCCGGGAGGTCACTCACCGTCGTTCACCTCCGTGACCACGTCCGCGCGGAGCGTTCCGTACTCCCCGTAGATACGGACGATGAGTCCAAGCGCCACCGCGGTGAGGCTCACCCCGACGACGATGGCCGTCAGGATGAGTACGTGCGGCAGCGGGCTCACGTACGGCCCCGGCTCCGACAGCAGCGGCGCGGACGCGCCGGTCACGTACGCCGAGGCGATGAGGAACAGGAAGATCCCGGACTGGAAGACGTTCATCCCGATCACCTTCTTGACGAGGTTTCGATCCCCGATCACCATGTGGGCGCCGATCCCGAGCAGCAGGAACGCGACGACGAAGTACGCCCGGTCGACGAGCACGTCGATCACTCCGCCACCTCCTCGTCGTCCTCGTTCGAGTGGCCCGCCGCCAGCGCGAAGAACAGGCCGACGACGGTCACGGAGACGATGATCCCGATCCCGACCTCGACCAGTTCGATACCGTACTTGCTGGAGTGTGCCACCGGAATGGCCGTGTACTCGAGGAACGCGCCGCCGGAGGCGACCGCGGCGAGGCCGATCCCCATGAACAGCGCGACGCCGAAGACGACGAGCACCGTGAGCATCGACGCGGAGAGCCAGTCGCGGGTCGGCCCGACGCCGAAGGCGATCGCGATCATCAGGATCGCGGTCCCGACGATGACGCCGCCCTGGAAGCCGCCGCCGGCGGAGTCGGCGCCGTGGAACATCACGAACGCGCCGAGCGTGAACACGAACGGCGCGACGATGCGGACGGTGGCCATGATGATCGGGCTCTCGACGTACGGCCGATCGGGGCCGTTCGCGACGGAGAACTCGTCGTCGCCGTCGGCCGTCGACGACGAGCTCATGCCAACACCCCCCGGTCGAGCACGACCAGCAGTCCGATGAGCGCGGCGAACACGACGACCGCCTCCCCGAGGGTGTCGAACCCGCGGTAGGCCGCAAGCACCGCCGTCACGGCGTTCTCGACGCCGGTCTCGGTGTAGGCGTTCTCCAGGTAGTAGTTCGACACCCGCGAAGTCGCGACCGGCGTCGACGACGAGCCGACCGGCGGCAACGCCGACAGCGTCGTCGCCAGCGCGGCCACGAGCAGCCCGGAGACGCCGACCGCCGTCAGGTCGACGTCGATGAACAGGTCGTCTCCGGCTGGTCTAACGGTCTTGGCGATCGTCAACAGGAACAACACCGTCGTCACGCCGGCGCCGACGGCCGCCTCGGTCAGCCCCACGTCCGGCGCGCGCAACAGCAGCCAGACGACGGCGATCCCGAGGCTGTACGCCGCGAAGGCGATGATCGACGCGAGCACGTCGCGAAGCAGCGCCGTCGCCAGCGCCGCCCCGAGAACGAACGCGAGGACCGCCCACTCGACGGGTGTCACCGGCGGTCACCCCCGTCCGTGACGGCGCCGTCAGGGTCGTTGTCGGCGGGGTCACGGTCGACCGAGTCGCCGTCGGCGGGGTCGCCGCCCGCAGATCCCTCGGATTCGGCGTCGTCCACGGTCCACGGTTCGATGCCCTGGTCTGCGGCCGCCCGCGCGATCGCGTGGGCGGCGGTCGGATTCGTGATGAACATGAAGACGATCAACAGCACGAGCTTGAGCGTGTCGACGCCCGTATCGAGCGCGATGGCGGCCGCCCCGAGCGTGAGCACCGCCCCGAGCGTGTCGCTCTTGGAGGCGCTGTGGGCCCGGGTGTACAGGTCCGGCAGCCGGAGCAGGCCGACGGCGGCGACGAACGCGAAGAAGAGACCGCCGAACAGCAGCGCGATCACGACCGCTTCGGTGACGGTCACCATCTACAGCACACCTCCGCGCTCGACGGTGAACTTCGAGATCGCGATGCTCATCAGGAAGTTGAGCAGCGCGTACACGAGCGCGATGTCGAGCGCGCCCGGCGTGTCGGTCGCGGCCGCGATCAGCGCCGCGACCACCACCGTGTTCGAGCCGACGACGTTCACCGCGATGACGCGGTCCTGCATCGTCGGGCCCTTCACTGCGCGGTACAGCACCACCACCGAGATGAGCATGAACCCCGCGGCCGCCGTCAACAGGGCGTCGGCGACGAGGCTCACTCCTCCACCTCCTCGCGCTCGCTCGGCGTCGGACGGCGGGCCGCAGATCGGCCGTAGAAGACGAACCTGACTGCCCGTTCGAGTTTGCCGTCGAGGAGGTCCTCGCGAGCGCCGGCGGTCAGCGAATGGATGGTGAAGTGCCGACGCTCGACGTCGACCGTCAGGGTCCCCGGGGTGAGGGTGATGCTGTTCGCCAGCGTCGCCGCCGGGACGGTCGACCACACGTCCGCGTCGAACTCGACCATCTTCGGGTCGATCGGCAGGGACGGGTGCAGCACCACGTACGCGATCTGGAGGTTCGCCTTCGCGATCTCCCACAACAGAAACACCGCGTACAGGCCCAGTCGTCCGAACTGGGTGGCCAGTCGACGCGGACTGATCGCGCCGGTAAACGACACGTGCCACAGCGTGGCGGCGACCGCCCCGGCGGACACCACACCGGTGATGATCGTGTACGGCTTGAGCGACCAGCCGGCGAGAAACAGATAGAAGCCCGCCGACAGACCGAACAGCAGCAGGAACTGCCCGAGGCCCGACCTGCGGGCGAGCCGTCCCCGTCGGGTTTCCCGCTCGACGGGCGCCTCCTCGACATCGAGGCCCGTTCCGCGGATCTCCCGCTCCAGTGCCGGGAGCAGCGGCGTCGTGCCGGTCGGTCGGTATTCGGGGTCGAGCACGACCCGGTCGACTCCCTGCCGCTCGGCGTACTCGGCGATCGCATCGGTGTAGTCGCCGGGGCTGAACAGGTACTCGTCGGCACCGATGACCGCCGTCTCCACGGACACCGACTCGTCGTTCTCCTCTCGGTCTTCCTCGACCCACAGCTCGATCCGTTCGAGCAGGTCGGTCGCGCGGTCGTGCTCGTCGCCGACCGTCCCGCGGCTCGACAGCGGGTACACGAAGTGCAGCGTCGACGGCTCGCCGGACTCGACGACCTGTCGGACGACGTACCCGACCGTGTTCCGGAGCGTGTTCGACTCCTTGACGGGAACAACGACGTCGCCGGCGGGTGCGGCGTCCCCGTCGGTCACGGCGTCCCCCCCGGCCTGCGGCCGCCATACCGATCGGGGCGAGTGTGTCGGCGGTAGCTGGTTGGTATCACGGGCTCTTGTGCCGTCGTTGGAAAGAGCGGATCAAAACCGTTGTGATCCCGCGGACGCGAAAGCGCGGCGACGAGTTCCGATCTACCCGTCCCGTATCACGGTCGCGAGTTCGTCGGCGACACGGAGCCCGAGCCCGAGCTTCGACCCGCGGTAGGCGTCGAACCCGTCCCGTCGGACGACGAGCGCGCGGGTGTCGGCGGCACCCATCACGGCGGCGTCGTTGGCGACGACGAACGCGAGATCGACCCGATCCAGCGTCTCGCGCGCCTTCGCGGCGAGCGTCTCGTCGTCGCCCCCGGGCTCCGCCTTGAATCCCACGAGGCACAGATCGGGGTACTCCTCGCGAACGGTGTCGAGCAGTTTCGGTGTGGGCGACAGCTCCAGCGTCAGCGATGCCTCGCCGGACCGTATCTTCCCCTCCTGTTGTGCCACGGAGTAGTCTGCGATGGCCGCCGCCGATATCAGCGCGTCGGCGTCGACACAGGCCGCGAGCGCGGCGTCGGTCATCTCCGCGGCCGACTCCACGTCTATCACGTCGGCGTACGACACGTCCCCGTCGTCGCCCGGCCCCCTCGCCGCGTCCGCGTCGTGGAGGAGCGTCACGTCGGCGCCGCGGACGGCGAGCGCCCGTGCGACCGCCCGGCCGGTGCGCCCGGACGAGCGGTTCGTGAGCACGCGCACGTCGTCGACGGCCTCGCTCGTCGCCCCGGCGGTGACGACGACGTGGCTCCCGGCCAGTGGTCGATCCCCGGCGGCGCGCGCCGTCGCCGTGACGATCGCGTCCTCGGTCGCGATCTTCGCTTTTCCCTCCTCGATCCGCGGGTCGACGAACTCGACGCCCCACGACTCCACGCGATCGATCGCGTCCAACACCCCGGGGTGGTCGTACATCGGCTCGTGCATCGCCGGCGCGCACACGACCGGCACGTCGGCCCCCAACGCGGTCGTCGCGCAGGTCGTGACCGGCGTGTCGTCGACGGCGCCGGCGATCTTGCCGACGGTGTTGGCGGTCGCCGGCGCGAGGAGGAGCACGTCCGCCCAGCCGTCGCGACCGCACAGCTCGACGTGTTCGACGGAGCCGGTGATCTCGGTGACGACGTCGCGCTCGGTCGCGAACTCGACGGCCCACGGGTGTATTATCCCGGTCGCCGCGTCCGTCATCACCGCGCGGACCGAGGCGCCGTGGCGTCGGAGCTCGTGGGCGAGTTCGACCACCTTCACGGCCGCGATGGAGCCGGAGACGCCGAGCGCGACGTTGGTGTCGGCGAGGAGATCGCTCATTGGCGGTGGCTCGGCGGGTAGGGTGGTAAATCCTCGCGGTGTCGCCCGAGCGGCCGCCGCGTCAGTCGTCGTCCTCGGTGGCCTCGCCGTCGGCCGTCCCGTCGTCGCCGAGGTCGCCGTCGTCGCCGCCGCCGACATCGTACCACTCTGGGTCGACCCGGCCGAGGTCGTCGTCGACGAGGCTCGGATGGGTCCGCTGCCGATCGGGGTGTTCCTCGGCGAAGTACGCCCGCATCGTCTCCCGGGACTCGGCGGCGCGGCGTTCCTGCTCGGCGGCGGTGATCTCCTCACAGCCGGGCGGCACCTCCCGCCCGCGGTCGGTGAAGTACCCCTCGGGGACGACCCAGTCGTGATAGAAGGGTACCTCGGCGTCGTGCAGCAGGGTGATCGCCGCCTCGGCGCCGTGGCCCGCGGCGACGACCGCCTGGTGATAGCGCTCGGCGATCCGGCCGGCGGCGTACACGCCGTCGACGGAGGTGCGACTGAGGGCGTGCTCCTCGGCGTAGCGCTTGCTCCCGGCGTCGCGAGCCTCGACGCCGAGGCCGTCGAGGTAGTCGAGATCCGACCACGACGCCGCGACGACCCGCGCGGCCGTGACCGCGGTGCCGTCGTCGACGGCGGCGGTGAACCCGCCGGTCTCGCCGGTGACGCCCTCGACGAACCCGGTCCTGATCTCGGCGCCGTTGCGCTCGGCCTGATCGCGGAGCATGTCCGCGAACAGGCGGGCGTTGACGCCGGCGGGGAAGCCGGGGACGTTCTCCAGATGGGCGTTGCGGCGGAGGATCGACTCGTCGCCGTCGACGACGAGCGTCGCGAGGTCGGCGCGCGCGAGAAACGTCGCCGCGGTGAGGCCGGCGACGCCGCCGCCCACGACGAGCGCGTCGTAGTCAGCATCCGTGTCGAGGGTCGTATCGGTCATGGCCGACCGGTCAGTTCACGCCGGCTTCAGTACCACGGTCCGTTCCGTCGTGGCGGATTCCATCGCCGGTGGGAGCGTGGGAAGACCGTTCGTCGCGAACCCACTATCGTGTGGTATGTTGACATACACCGTACTCGCGGACGCGAACGAGGCGCAGTTCCAGAACCCGCAGGAACTGGTGTCGATCCGGGGCGGCGTCCGGGAGGACATCGAACGCCTCGGGGCCGAACTCCGGGAGAGTCACGCGCTCGTCGGCGGGTACGACTTCCTGCTCACCTTCGAGGTCGAGGACGAGGAGGCGGCCCTCCAGGTCGCGATCGCCATCGAGGGGCACGGGCTGGACACCGAGACGATGCGCGCGATCCCGATCGAGCGCATGGGCGAGCTCGTCGAGGACCTCTGATCGTCGTCGGCGACGCTGTCACGGCCGGCCATCGCCGCCGTCTTTCCGAGGCCTCGTTCGTTCCACTCACTCGGCCTCGCTCAGTCCGTCGCGGGACCGGACCCCGCAAGCGTCTCGGCCTGCCGCTCCCTCGCTCGCTCGACGAACTCCTCCGGCAGCGACTCGATCTCGCCGGCCTGCACGCCCCACAGCTTCGCGTACAGCCCGTCCCTCGAGAGCAACTCCTCGTGGCCCCCGCGCTCGACGACCTCGCCGCCCTCCAACACGAGCACCTCGTCGGCGTCCTTCACCGTCGAGAGCCGGTGGGCGATGACGAACGTCGTCCGGTCCTCGGCGAGGCGGTCGAGGCTCCGCTGGATCAGCAGTTCGGTCTCGGTGTCGACCGCGGAGGTCGCCTCGTCGAGGACGAGCACGTCCGGGTCCTGCAGCACGACGCGGGCGATCGACAGGCGTTGCCGCTGGCCGCCCGACAGCTTCACGCCGCGCTCGCCGATCCGGGTGTCGTACCCCTTCGGGAGGTTCGCGATGAACTCGTGGGCCTCCGCCGCCTTCGCGGCCTCGCGAACCGCCTCCTCGCCCGCATCGAAGCGCCCGTATCGAATGTTCTCGGCGACGGTCCCGTCGAAGAGGTAGGTGTCCTGGCTGACGTAGCCGACCGACTCGCGGAGGCTCCGCAGCGTCACCTCGCGCACGTCGTGGCCGTCGACGCGAACCGCGCCGTCGTCCACGTCGTACAGGCGCATGAGCAGCTTCAGCAGGGTGGACTTGCCGGCGCCGGTGGGGCCGACGAGCGCGACCGTCTCGCCCGACTCGACCCCGAAATCCACGTCGCGAAGGACGAGCTGGTCCTCGCCCTCGTAGCCGAAGTCGACGTGGTCGTACTCGATCGCTCCCTCGACGTCGTCGAGGGCGACCGCGTCTGGCGACTCCGTGACCGACGCGGGGATGTCCTGGAGCCCGAACACGCGCTCGCAGGAGGCCTTGGCGTTCTCGTACTGCGAGACGATGTTCGACACCTCCGCCAGCGGCGTGACGAACCGCTGGGTGAGGAACAGGAAGGTGACGAACGTCCCCGCCCGAAGCTCGCCGGTCAGCGGGCCCGGTGCCGTGCCGGAGACGATCCACAGGCCGCCGACGACGAACGTCGTCGCGAACGCGATCCCCGCGAACAGCTCCATCCCGGGGCGGTACACGTAGTTCAGGCGGAGCATCGAGAGCGTCTTGCGGAAGTAGTTGTAGGAGGTGTCCTCGACGCGGCTCGTCTCGTACTCCTCGGTCCCGGTCGTCTTCACCAGTTGGATCCCCCCGAGGGCGTTCTCGAGTCGGGTGTTGAGGTCGGCGACTGCCTCGCGCTGGGCGGCGTATCGGGGCTCGACCGCCTTCATGAACCAGTAGGTGAACAGCACCATCCCCGGAACGACGACGAGCGTCACGAGCGCGAGCTGCGCGTTGCGCTCGAACAGGACGATCCCGATGCCGAGCAGCATCACGCCGAGGCGCACGGAGTTTTGAAGCGCGTCGTCGAGGAAGCGCTCGAGGTTCGTCGCGTCGTTGTTGAGAACGGACATGACCTCCCCCGTCTGCTTGTCGTCGAAGAACGTCATGTCGAGGTCCTGCATCTTCGCGTAGGAGTCCGTCCGCACGTCGTGCATGACGCGGTGGGCGAAGTTGTTCGCGGCGACGCCGTACACCCAGGTCAGCGCGGCCGTCACGGCGAAGGAGCCGACGATCAGCCACACGGAGAACCAGAACTGCGCCTCGTCGGGCGCGGTCGTCGGGAGCCACCCCCCGGGCACCAGCGGCAGTGTGTACGGCTGATCGCCGGTGAACGCCGCGTCGATGGCGACGCCCAGCACCAGCGGCGGGAGCAGGCTCGCGCCGCGAGCGATCACGTTCGCGGTCATGCCGACGAGGAGCCACGGCCACTTGTCGAGGCCGTACTCGGTGAACAGGCGATACAGCGGCCGGTCGACGCGGTCGCGGTAGACGTCGAAGGCGCTCTCCTCCTCGGCGCTCATTACGGTTCGAAACCGACGCGGGCGACTTAGGCGAACCGGTCCGCCCCGGTTTCAGCGGTGATACTCGGACGCACAGCCATTTATCACGTCGGGGCACAGCGTGGGTATGAACGGCGCCGCGGGGACGGAGCACTTGCCCGCGGACGAGCGCGACGACGCCCGCGACACCGCTCGTCACGTGGACCTGCAGGCACTGGTGATCGACGCGTCGACGACGCTGCTCTCGGCGAACCCGGACGAACTCCACACGAAACTGACGTGGACGCTCAGGAGCGTCGCGACCGGGGTGGACGCGGACTACGCGGGCGTCTACGAGATCGCCGGCGATGGCGGCCGATCGAGTTCGGGCCGGGACCCCGAGACGTTCGACCGACGCTACGCGTGGCACCGGGACGGCATCGAACCCGACGACCCGCCGCCCGCGGACATCGAGCCGTTGGTACGCGACGCGCTCGGCCGCGTCGGGGGCTCCGAGGCCGTCCGTGTCGCGAAGGCGGGAACCGACGCCGTCGCCGATGAGGGATCGACCGCGAGCGGCGGGACGAACTCGTACGGCACCCTGTTGGCGGTTCCGATCGTCCGCGAGTACGAGCTGTGGGGGACGCTCGTGTTCGCCGGCCGCTCCGACCGCGAACGGTGGCGGGACCACGAGGTCGTGCTCGTTCGCTCGCTCGCGGATATGATCGCCGCCTCCCTGGAACGGGTCCAGCGTGAGCGAGACCTCGCGGCACAAAACGATCGGCTCGAGGAGTTCGCGTCGGTCGTCGCTCACGACCTCCGGAACCCGCTGAACGTTCTCACCGGCTCGCTCGACATGGCCAGACGGACCGGCGACGATGAACACTTCGACCGCGCGAAGCGGTCGGCCGAGCGGATCGACGAGATCATCGACACCGTACTGGGGCTGTCTCGGGCCGGACAGGACATCGGAGAAACCGAAATGGTCAGGATCGGGAAGATCGCCCGGACGGCCTGGGAAAGAGTACAAACCGACGACGCGACGCTCGTCGTCGACGCCCCGGGCCAATACGACGCCGACACGCAGCGGCTCACCGACGTGTTCTCGAACCTCTTTCGCAACGCGATCGAACACGGCGGCGGCGACGTCGAGGTCACCGTCGCCGGCCTGGCGAACGGTCGGAACGGGTTCTACGTCGCCGACGACGGACCGGGGATGCCGGACGACATGAGCGATCCGTTCCACCAGGGGCATTCCGGGGAGTCCGACGGGACCGGCCTTGGCCTGACGATCGTCCGCCGGGTGGTCGAGGCCCACGGATGGTCCGTGGACGTGACCGACAGCGAGGCGGGCGGTGCACGCTTCGATATCCTCGTCGAGGGTTGAACGGGGCGATCGCTCCGGACGACCCATCACCCGACGAGCCAGAGTACGGGCAGCAACGTCCCCGCGGAGGCGACGGTCGTCGCGAACACGTTGACCGACGCGAGGCCGTCGTCCCCGCCGAGCGCGCTGGCGTACACGAACGTCGAGACGGCCGTCGGCATCGCGAACATGACGACGCCGGCGCGGACCGTCGAGGGGTCGCCGCCCAGCACGGAGAACACGGCGAACGCGATCAGCGGCATCGCGAGCAGTTTCATCCCCGTCACCGCGCCGACGGTCGGGTAGTCGATCGAGACGCCGTCGAGCACGAGCGACGCGCCCACGCCCAGCAACGCGAGCGGGAGCGCCAGTTCCCCCAGCCACGACAGCCCCGTCGCGACCGCGCCCGGCGGCGTCCACCCGACGGCTGCCGAGGTGAGGCCGGCAACGAGCGCGACCAACACCGGATTGCGAAGGAGCGAGACGGCCTCGCTCGCCAGATCGGCGTCGGCGTCGTTCACGATCGAGAGGATCGTCACGGTCGCGGGCACGTGGACGAGCGCGCCCATCCCGAGGATCACGCTCGCCTTCCCGGCCTCGACGGCGTCGGCGCCGAACGTGGCGGCCACGAGCGGGAGCCCGAGGAACCCGAGGTTCGCGTGGTACGACTGGACGACAGCGACGCTGCGGGCGGCGGCGTCCGCCCGTCGTCGGTGAACGAACCAGCTCACGGCGATCCCGACAGCGAGGGCGCCGACAACGCCCGCGACGAGTCGGACCGACAGCAGCTCCCCGAGCGGCTGCGCGTACGTCGAGCTGTACACGAGCGCGGGCAACGCGAGGTAGAAGGCGGCGTCGGTGAGCGTGTCACGGCGGCGCGGCGTGAGCAGCCCGGCCCGCCGCGCGACGACGCCGGCGGCGAGCAGGGCGAGCATGAACGCGAGGTTCGAGGCGACGGACACGGGAGTCGGCGGACCTGCGCGATGGCGACGGTTGACCGTTGCGTTCCCGGCGAGGCGGGGGCAGCCGCGACCGGTGTAGCGGGTCGCACGTCGATCGCCCGCGGTGGTGTGACGTGCGGGGCGACCGGGCCGAACCCGACCTCGGACTCCACGCCGAACACGCCGCGCAGCAGTCCTTCGGTAACGACCCCCTCGGGCGACGACCCGCGCAGCCCGAACCCTTACCTCTCGGCCGGCGGATCCCGAGACATGGACGAGCTCGTCGTCTCGACGGACGTGTACGTCGCCCCCGAGGAGGCGTACGAGTTCCTCGTGGACTTCCCCCGCTACGAACGGTACACCGAGTACCTCGACCGCGTCTCGCGGACGCGCGGCGACGGCGGTTCGGGGTCCCGTTACGCGCTCAAGTTCGCGTGGTGGAAGCTCACCTACACCGCCCGCTCGGAGGTGACCGACGTGGACCCGCCCACGCGGATCGACTGGCGGATCGTGAAGGACATTCGCGCGCACGGTTCGTGGCGGATCGAACCGCTGGAGGAACTCCCGGCGGACGCCCCCGACGACGCCGACGAGGGGTGTCGAGTGACGCTGGAGATCAACTTCGACGCGGACTCGGCCGACTCCTCGTCGGTGTCGCTGCCGCCGTTGGTGTCGTTCGGGTGGGTCCTGGACAAGGTGAAAGGCCTCGTCACCGAGGAAGCCGAGCGCGTGGTCCGCCGGGCGGTCGCGGACCTGGAGGGCCGCGAGCGCGACGTGCGCCTCGACGTTCGGGATCGAACGGAGTCGCTGTGAGGGATCGAGCGGCGCCGTCCCCGCCGGAAGCGCCGCCAGCGACGTCGAAACACAGTTCGCGTTCCTGCCGAGACTCCGGAACGCTCATTCCCCTCCGACCGACAGGGGCGAGTATGCAACAGGTGGTCGCGCCGTGCGAGTCCTGATCATCGGCGCGGGACAGGTCGGCGAGAGCATCGCGGCGGACCTCTCCGACGCCCACGACGTAGTGATCGTCGAGCGTGACGCCGAGCGCTGCGAGGAGCTGACGTACTCGCTGGACGTCCTGACGATCAACGGCGACGGCACCGCCGTCTCGACGCTGGAGGAGGCCGGGATCGAGGACGCCGATATGGTGGTCGCCTCGACCGACAACGACGAGACGAACATCGTCGCCTGCTCGACGGCGAAGGCGGTCAGCGACGCGTTCACGATCGCCCGGATCAAACAAACCGAGTACCTCCGGACGTGGGAGCGCTCACGCAAGGCGTTCGGCATCGACTTCATGGTGTGTACGAACCTCCTCACCGCCGAGAACATCGTCCGCGTCATCGGCCTGCCCGCCGCCCGCGACGTGGACCCGTTCGCCGACGGCATGGTGCAGATGGCGGAGTTCGTGGTGAGCGAGGAGAGCCCGCTCGTCGGCCAGACCGTCAGCGAGGCCGACCGCTTCGACTCGCTGACGTTCGCGTCGATCATCCGCGAGGACGAGGTCGTCATCCCCCGCGGCGAGACGCTGATCGAGGCGAAAGATCGCGCGGTCGTCATCGGGTCGCCGGCGAGCGTTCGCGGCTTCGCCGCCGACGTGGCGCCGGAGGAACACGTCGGGACCGGCGAGGAGGTCGTCATCGTCGGCGGGTCGGAGATCGGCTATCACACCGCCCGTTTGCTCGGGGAGCGCGGCTTCTCCCCGCGGCTGATCGAGCAGGACGAGGACCGCGCTCGGAAGCTGGCGGAGGACCTCCCCGAGACGGTGGTCATGCAGTCGGACGCGACGGACGTGGGATTCCTCGAGCGCGAACGCGTCGGCGACGCGGACGTGCTGATCGCGACGCTCGACTCCGACGAAAAGAACCTCCTGTCGTGTCTGCTCGCGACCCGCCTCGGGATCGAGCGGACCGTCGCGGTCGTCGACCAGACGGCCTACGTCGACCTGTTCGAGACGGTCGGCATCGACGTGGGCGTCAGCCCGCGCGCGGTCGTCGCCGAGGAGATCACCCGGTTCACCCAGGAGAGCGGCGCCGAGAACGTCGCGCTCATCGAGGACGATCGCGCGGAGGTGATGGAGGTCGAGATCGACGCCGACTCCCTGCTCGTCGACCGACCGATCAGCGAGGCCATCCACGACTTCCCGCCCTGCCTCGTCATCGGCGCGATCACCCGCGACGGGGAACTCGTCACGCCACGCGGCGACACGGTGATCCGCGAGGGCGACCACGTCGTCGTCTTCTTCGAGCAGCGCGTCGTCGAGGAGGTCGCGGAGAAACTCTAATCGAGAGCGAGCAGGCGTCCTGTCCCGGCCGCGCTACTCCACCGTCAGCGTTCGCTCGGGCATCCCGCCCATGAGCGCGCCGAAGGCCGTCTCGTACCCCTCGTGGCGGGCGATCTGCGGCCACACCGTCGGCGTCAGCGTCAGGTCGTCACCCGACTCGACGTTCGCGTCGCCGAGCGCGGCGCCGTAGTGGTACGAGAGGTCGGGGTCGAGCGTCCGGGTGAGACCCCCGGAGACCACCTCCTCCCCGTCGCGCGACAGCGTCGCCTCCAGCCCCATCGCGGGGATCACCATCCGGTTGTACGGCGTGCGTGCCGACACCGCGAGGTACGGCCCGTCGGCGTCGATCCCTCCGGGCGACTCATCGAGAACCGTCGCGACGAGGACCGCGTCGTTGCTGTTCACCTCGCCGAGGACCGACCCGGGGAGATCGTCGACGGGCGGCGCCGTCGCGTCGGGCAGCATCTCCATCCCCATCGGGTCGACGGCGTCCCGCTCGCCCGCGTTCTCCAGCGTCCGGAAGGTGATCTCGTCGCGCGTCGACCGACTGTACTCGAACTCGACCGGGATGTCCGCCGGTTCGTCGAACCGGTCGCGGAACGCGCCCGTTCGACGGGTGCGGACGCCCCCGACGGAGACGGTGACGGTGTACGTGCCGTCGCCGTCGAGCCCGAAGTTCCCGCCGTAGTGGGTGCCCATCGGCTGGGAGAGCATCGGGTAGATCACCTCCTGGGAGACGAGCGAGCCGTCCGTCGAGATCTCGATCGACACCCCGGTCTCGGGCAGAACCGTCCCAGTCCGGGGGTCCCAGACGCTCGCCATGAGGTGCACGTCGTCGTCGGACTCGACGTCAGTCCGCTCGACCGACTCGCCGTTGACGTTCCAGAAGCGGTGCGCGTACGAGTAGAACACGCCGACGCGGTAGTCGCCGGCCTCTCCGGTCCCGGCCATGGTCATTCCCTCGACGTGGCTCGGGAGGTAGACGCCGTCGGGGCGGTCCTCGACGAGCGGCGGCTCGCCGGCGATCCCGTCGCTCGAGGAGAGCTCGAAGCCGAGACAGCCGGAGACGCCGGCGGCGCCGGCGACCGACCCGGCCGCCGCCGCCCTCGCGAGGAACGTCCGTCTGTTCATACCCGGGATCGGTGACGGCGACGAAAGGGGGTTCTGGTACGGCCGTCGAATCGGCGGGAGAGCCGCCGAACGCCGTTTCCGGGGAGGAGCTCGGACCACCGCCGACGCCGTTCGTGGCCGAAACCGAGTTATGCACACCGGACGTCAGTTCGAACGATGAGACGGAGATCGGTCGTCGCCGCGCTCGCGGCAGCGTTCTCGTCGGGATCGCTTCCCGGGGACGCGCTCGCGCATCCGAGCCACTCGACGGCGACCCCGACCGGACCGCTCGCCGGGGCCTCCCCGACCGGGCTCGGGATCGGACTCGCCGGGGTGCTACTGATCTCCGGCGCGCTGTTGCTCGCTCGCGATGGCACGTTCACCGGCCGCACGCGCACCGCCGGGGTCGGTATCGGTGCCGCGCTGACTGTGATCGGAGCGGTCGTCGCGTTCGTCCACTTCTAACCGGAACCGGTGACGGCGTCCGCCGCGGTGTTCTCGGTCCGAGACAGCTCATCCCTCGCTGCCGTCCGGCGTCGGCAGCGCGCGCAGCGACCGCGGCGGAACGAGGAAGTAGCCGCGGTGGCGCAGGAAGATGTACTCGAGGATGCCGTTGTTGACGCGCTGTCTGACCGCGGGGGTCGCCTCCGTCGCGTCGACGCCGTTCATCGACCGTCTGACGGTCTCGAACTGGTCGATGGAGCGCTGGAGCGACGGGAAATGGAGGCTCGCGATGTCGTCGTCGGCCGACTCGAAGTGGCGGCGGAGCAACAGCGGGTTCCCGTCCGCGTCGCGGTTCTCCCTTGCGGCCTTCTGTGCGTGGCCGACGCGGCCGTACTCCTCGGCGTCCTCGACCACCGAGTCGAGGAACCGGTCGATCCCCGAGTCGTCGCCGAGGTTCGCGCCCACCCCCTCGACGAGGTTCTCGGCCGCGTGCCCCGGCGAGTACATCTCCATCACCTGCTGATCGAAGTCCTGTTCGCCGTACCAGTCGGCGAGCCGCTGTCGCCAGTTGCCGACGGACTTGGTCGTCCCCTCGGCGAACGGACCCTCGCCGATGGCGACCGCGTCTTCGGTTGCCTGGTTCCCGCGGAACCCCGCGATGAACCCCATGAACAGCGGCGCGTCCTCGGGGACCGGGTTCGCTTCGGGAACCCCCGAGAGCCCGTCGGCCTTCTCGTGGGGCATCCCCGGGTCGAAAAAGCCCGTCCGGCGGTCGTCGAGGGCGAGCGCGTCGGTCAACGCCGACGGGAACGACACGCCGTTGGCCTCGTCCGCCTCGCCGAGGAGCGCCTCCTCGGCCCCCAACAGCGCGTCCGGCCGGTCGGAGGCGAGGTGGACCAGCACGTCCTGCGTGTCGAACTCCGGGGTCTCGAAGTCGGCAAGCGGCGTCGGCTCCGGGAGCGACACGTCGTCGGGGACCGCCAGGGCCGTCTCGAAGCGGTCGACGTACGCCGGGGAGTACGCCGCCGAGTGGAGCAGCCCCTCGTGGCTCCAGGCGTACGCCTCGTCGAGCGCGTCGAGCGCGGCCCGGACGGCCTCGCGGTCGGCCGGGCTCGGCGGGCCCCCGCCCGGCAGCGAGAGGTACAGGAGCGTCTGATGCCGGGGAAGCTGCCAGTTCCCGGCGTCGTCGGTCCGGACGTGGTCGTTCCAGGCGTACTGCCGCGACGGGTGTGCGTCGGCGCCGTCGCCCCCCGGGACGGGTTCCTCGCCGTCGAGGCGGTCGACGCAGGCGGCGAGACCGGCGGCGCCGCCGACGGCGACGGCGGCCTTGAGGGCGTCGCGCCGCGACAGGCCGTCGAGTGACGCCGTCCCGGGATCGTCGGCGTCCGCGGGGTCGCCGGCGTCCGTGTCGGTCATACTCGCCCTAGCGCGGTCGCGGAAAAGGGGGTTGTGGTGCGGGCGTCGAACGCGGTGCTCGACATCGGGCGGTGCTCGCCTACTCCAGCAGCGCGTCGACGAGCCGCGTGAAGCGGTCGAGCAGGCGGTCCGGGAGCGACGGCTCGATCCGCCGGAGGCTTCGGGCGGTCGCCTCCGGGTCTGTGAGCGCGAGCGTGACGCGGCCGCGCTCGTCGCGGCGCTTCTCGACGACGCCGGCGTCGACGAGGTTGTCGAGGTGCCACTCCAGCGTGCTCCGGGCGACCCCGATTCGGGTCGCGACCGCGTCGGGGGCCGCGGGGCCGTCGAGCAGTTCGAGCACGGCGTCGCGGGCGGTCTCCCGGCGAAACAGCGCGAGACGGCGGCGCTCCGTGGGATCGACCGCGGGGTCGAAGTAGTGGGTTCGACCGGACACCTCCTCGCCGACGACCCGGTCGGCGCGGACGAGCCGGCGGAGATGGTACTGGGCCTGTCCGGGCGCGAGATCCAGTCTGCGGACGAGTTCGTTGAAGTGCAGCCCCGGGTTGGTCGCGACGTAGCCGGCGATGCGCTCCCGGGTCGGCCGATCGGCCGGCGGGGTGACCGGGTCGCTCACGACGACACCTCCGTCCGGACCGTCCGCGCGTAGTACACCGCCGCGACGACGAGCCCGGCCATCACCACGTCGAGGAGATGCTCGACGAAGTGGTGGGCCTCGACGCCGACGAGCCCGAAGGCGGCGCCCGCCGCGATGCCGGCCCGTGCCGCGAGCGCACCGAGGGCGAGCGCGACCAGCAGATACGACCGCGACCGACGGCGCAGAAACGCCGCCAGCCCGAGCCCGAGCAGTCCCGCGCCGGCGACGCCGCCGAGCGCGACGACGACCGCGTAAGCGACCCCGTGGGCGCCGGGGGCGACGTGGAGCAGGGCGTCCATACCGACGCGTGACGCCGCGACGACTTCACGGTTGCGCGCCGCGTGCCGACAGGCCCCGGATCGCGTGCCGACCGAAGCGGTACGTTCAACTTGGACGCGCTCGCCCGCTTCGAAAGTGAACCTTCGCGTCGAGTATCGGGCGAGTCTGAGCCTCGTCGGGACCGTCGTTCGCTACCTCTCGGTTCCGTTGCTCGCGCCGCTTTTGGTCTCGCTGTACTACGGTGAGTCAGTGGCCCCGTTCGCCGTGACGATCCTCCTCGCGATCATCGTCGGGACCGGCCTCGAACGGCTCGATCCCGACCCGGACATCGGCGCCCGGGAGGGCTTTCTCATGGTCGCGGCGACCTGGCTCGCCGTCGCAGTCGTCGGATCCATTCCGTATCTCGTCGAGGCCCACGGGATCCCCGGCCTCGTCGCCGCGATCCACCCCGAGTCGACGCTCGCGAACCCGGTGAACGCGCTGTTCGAGGCGATGTCCGGCTTCACGACGACCGGGGCGACCGTCCTCGGCGACATCTCCTTCGAGACACACACCCGCGGAGTCATGCTGTGGCGCCAGCTCACCCAGTGGCTCGGCGGCATGGGGATCGTCGTCCTCGCGGTCGCGATCCTCCCCCAGTTGTCGGTCGGGGGCGCCCAGCTCATGGACGCCGAGGCACCCGGGCCGGGTATCGAGAAGCTCACGCCGCGGATCGCGGAGACCGCACGCGTGCTGTGGGGCGTCTACGCCGGGATCACGGCGCTCGAGATCGTCCTCCTGTACGGGATGCACGTCGCCGGGCCGGCGCTCGGGATGCCCGACCTCGCCCCGAACATGACGCTGTACAACGCCGTCGCCCACGGACTGACGACGATGCCGACCGGCGGGTTCTCGCCGGAGGCTCGATCGATCGAGGCGTTCTCCGCGGCGGTACAGTGGGTCATCGTTCCGTTCATGGTCGCCGCCGGAGTCAACTTCGCGCTGTTCTGGGGCGTCATCACGGGCGACCCGCGGCGGATGCTCGGGGACGTGGAGTTCCGGACGTTCGTCGGGGCGATGGGCGTGATCGCCGCACTGGTGACGGCGCTACTGTTCGCCGGCGCGTTCGTCGCCGTCGCTCCCGCGAGCGAGACGTACGACGCCGCCTACCTCTCGGCGGTCACGACCGCCATCTCCGGGAACCTCGAACCCTCGCTTCGACACGCGGTGTTCCAGACGGTCTCGATCGTCACGACGACCGGGTACGCGAGCATGGACTTCAACACCTGGTCCGCGCCGGCGCAGTACGCGCTGTTGTTCGCCATGTTCATCGGCGGGTCCGCCGGGTCGACCGGCGGCGGTATCAAGGTGATCCGGTGGGTCGTGATCCTGAAGTCGCTGCGACGGGAGCTGTTCACGACGGCTCACCCCGACGCCGTCCGCCCGCTCCGGCTCAACGGCCGCAGCCTCGACGAGCGCGGCGTCCGCGGGATCTTCGCGTTCTCCCTGCTGTATCTCGTGTTGTTCCTGATCTCGACGCTGCTGTTGTTCCTCGACGGCACTCGGCTCCCGGAGAGCTTCTCGGTCCTCGAGACGATGAGCGCCGTCGCGGCGACACTCGGGAACGTGGGTCCCGGATTCGGGGTCGTCGGGCCGATGGGGAGCTACCTCGGGTTCACCGAGGCGAGCCGTCTCTACATGGTGTTTCTGATGTGGATCGGCCGCCTCGAAATCATCCCGGTGCTCGTCTGTTTCACGCCGGAGTACTGGCGGCGGTAGCCGGGCGCGACACGGTCCGTCTCTCGCCGAGTGGATGGGTGGACGGCGTCACCGCCGCGACGGTCGGCGTCGGCGGTTTCCTGCGGACACTGTTCCGATCGGCAGGAAAAGCGACGCTCCGGCGGTCGTAAGCGGCTCTCCGTCGACCCGTCGCCGTCGGCCCTACTCCTCGACGGCGCTGCCCGCGCGGATGATCGCCGCCTCGCCGAAGGCGGGGCCGACGAACTGCAGCCCGACCGGAAGGCCCTCGGCCTCGCCCGCCGGCACCGAGATCGCCGGGAGGTTCGCGAGGTTCACCGGCACCGTGTTCGCGTCCATCAGGTACAGCGAGAGCGGGTCGTCGAGGCTCTCGCCGCGCTTCGGGGGGAGCACGGGCATCGTCGGCGTCGCCAGCACGTCCGCCTCGCCCAGCGCCTCGTCGAAGTCCCGCTTCACCCAGGCGCGGGCGTCCTGTGCCTTCTTGTAGTACTTGTCGTGGTAGCCCGCCGAGAGCGCGTAGGTTCCCAGCAGGATCCGGCGCTTCACCTCGTCGCCGAAGCCCTCCTCGCGGGAGCGGGCGAACGACTCGTTCCAGTTGCCCTCGCCGCCGGCAGTTCCGTACCGCACGCCGTCGAAGCGCGCGAGGTTCGAGGACGCCTCCGACATCGCGATGACGTAGTACGCCTGCACCGCGTGCTCGACGGAGGGGAGCGACACCTCGACGGTCTCGACGCCCTTCGACTCCAGGTCCGCCAGCGCGTCCTCGAACACCTCGACGACCTCGTCGTCGGCGCCCTCGACGAGTTCCGTCGGGACGCCGACGGTCATGCCGTCCACGTCGCCGTCGGCGGCCGCGGCGTACTCGGTCGCGTCGGCGGGATGGGTATCGTCGGAAACGTCACTCGCTCCGGGTGCGCCCCCCTCGGCGGCGTCGTAGCGCGTCGTCGCATCGCGCTCGTCGGGGCCGGCGATGGCGTCGAGCAGGGCGGCCGCGTCCTCGACGGTGTTCGCCAGCGGTCCGATCTGTTCCAGCGAGTTGGCGTACGCGACGAGTCCGTACCGGGAGACGAGCCCGTAGGTCGGCTTGATTCCGACGACGCCGCAGAACGCGGCGGGATTGCGGACCGAGCCGCCGGTGTCGGAGCCGAGCGCCAGGTCCGCCTCGCCGGCGGCGACGGCGGCCGCGGAGCCGCCCGAGGAGCCGCCCGGGACGCGCTCGGGGTCGACGGGGTTTTTCACCGGTCCGAACGCCGAGGTCTCGGTCGTGCCGCCCATCCCGAACTCGTCCATGTTCGCCTTGCCGACGAGCGTCGCGCCGGCCTCGCGCAGGCGCTCGACGACCGTCGCGTCGTACGGCGGCACGTACTCGGCGAGCATCGCGGAGCCGCAGGTCGTCCGGATCCCCTCGGTCGAGATGTTGTCCTTCACGGCGACCGTCTTCCCCGCGAGGGGGCCGTCAGAGTCGTTTTCGACGGTCTCGCGGGTGATGAACGCGTTCAGGTCATCGGCCGCGTCGGTGCCGGGGGCGTCGTCGGCGCTCATGAGACCTTCGGCCCCTTGAAGAAGCCAGCCTCCGAGTCGGGCGCGTTCGCGAGCGCCTCCTCTTGGGAGAGGCCGTCGCGGACCTCGTCGGCCCGCATCACGTTCACCAGATCCGGCTCGTCTTCGACCTCGGGCACCTCGTCGAGCGCCGCGAAGTAGTCGAGCACGTCCGCGAACTGCTCGGCGAACGCCGTCGCCTCCTCGTCGTCGAGGTCGACCCGTGCGAGGTCGGCGACGTGGCGGACCTCGTCGGGATCGACGACGCCGGCGTCGGCGTCCGACCCGGCGCCCTCGTCCGTCGCTGTCATGTACGGGGAGTGCCGCGGACCGCGAGTAAGGGTTTCGATACCCCCGACTCCCCGGCGTTCCCCACGCGGGTCGCCTCCCTGTTTCGGGGGATCGCCTCGAACTCATCCCGGTCCGGCGCTCACAGCTCGGTGCCGCTTGTGACCGACGCTGCCCGAAACGGAAACCGGCGGCCTTAGACGGAATTCGCGGCCGAAGACGGCGAAAATACGCCAGCAGATATAAGTTGCTTCCGCCCGTGTAATTGGTACGGCGAACCCCCCCATCGGAGAGTTGAGTCTCCGATTTCAACCATCCTAACAATGAGTGAGAACGTCCGAGGTTACACGGACGACCGATCGCGCACCACCACCGCCGACGAGGACGAGACGGAGTCCGAATCGGCGGGAGAACAGCTCGAATGCCCGGAGTGTAGCGGGAAGCTGACGAACGACTCCGAGCGCGGCGAGACGGTCTGTCGGGACTGCGGCCTCGTCGTCGAGGAAGACGAGATCGATCACGGGCCGGAGTGGCGCGCGTTCGACTCCAAGGAGAAAGACCAGAAGTCCCGCGTCGGCGCCCCCACGACGAACATGATGCACGACAAGGGGCTGTCGACGAACATCGGCTGGCAGAACAAGGACGCCTACGGCAACCAGCTGTCGGGCCGCCAGCGCGAGAAGATGCAGCGGCTGCGCACGTGGAACGAGCGGTTCCGCACGCGCGACTCCAAAGAGCGAAATCTCAAGCAGGCGCTGGGCGAGATCGACCGCATGGCCTCCGCGCTCGGCCTCCCGGACAACGTCCGCGAGACCGCCTCGGTCATCTATCGACGCGCGCTCGACGAGGACCTGCTTCCGGGCCGCTCCATCGAGGGCGTCGCCACCGCGAGCCTCTATGCGGCGGCTCGACAGGCCGGAACGCCTCGGAGCCTCGACGAGATAACGAACGTCTCACGCGTCGAGAAAGACGAGATCGCACGGACGTACCGCTACGTCGTCCGCGAGCTGAAGCTGGAGATCCAGCCGGCCGACCCCGAGAGCTACGTCCCGCGGTTCGCGTCGGACCTGGAGCTGTCGGACGAGTCCGAGCGACGCGCTCGCCAGCTCCTCCAGAGCGCCAAACAGGAGGGCGTCCACTCCGGCAAGTCGCCGGTCGGTCTCGCGGCCGCGGCCGTCTACGCCGCGTCGCTGCTCACCAACGAGAAGGTGACGCAAAGCGAGGTGAGCAGGGTGGCGAACATCTCGGAGGTCACCATCCGCAACCGGTATCACGAGCTGCTCGAAGCCGAGGAAGAGGTACAGCTCGGCTGATCCGGTCGGGAATTCGAGCGTGCTGTCGCTTCCGTAACGCCGAAGCCACACACCCACCAGCCACGCGTATGGAGACCACGCGTCACTTCACCGCGACCGTCTATCTCGTCCACGACGGCGCGACCGCGCTACACGAACACCCGAAACTCGGCATTCGGATCCCGCCAGGCGGTCACGTCGACCGCGACGAACTGCCCCACGAGGCGGGACTGCGGGAGGCCCGCGAGGAGACGGGGCTCGACCCGACGCTCGTCGACGACACCCGCGACATCGAGGCGCCGGCCGGCGAGACGCTCCCCGCGCCCCGACATACGATGCTGTACGACATCAACGTCCACGACGACGGTACGGTCGGCCACCAGCACATCGACCACGTCTTCTTCGCCGCTGTCGACGGCCGCAGGATCGACCCCGACGGCGACGACGAGGTCGGTGCCGACGCCTGGGCGTGGTACACGCCCGGAGACCTCCGTGAGAGCGGGGTGGACAGTGACACCACACAGATCGGGATCGAGGCGATCGAGACGGTTCCTGCGGCCGTCGACCGATAATCGCCCGAGCGGTCGAATCCCTCCCCAACGTTTAGGTACCGAACCGGGACCACTGCCGCCCATCGAGTAGCCGGAAACGGCCGACGCTCGGCGGGAGCGCGACACCGCGTCGGCCGCGCGAGCCCACGAGGCAGTGTCGCCTGTCAGCGAACTCTCCCTACTAGCGACTGCTCTCGCCAGCGCTCGCTACCGCTCATCGCGCGGGCGGTGCTCCTCGCCGCACAGGTCGGCGATATAGCGCCCGACGTGGTCCTCCATCCGGCGCTTGAACCCCGCCTGTCGCGCGAGGCGGTCGAGTTCGCGCGAGACGTAGGTGCCGTACTGGACGGCCTTCTTCTCCGTCGAGCGGACCCGGTCGGGGACGAGTCCTGCGGCGGCCGCGCGAAGCGCGACCTTCCGCTCGCCGTCGGCGACGAGGAGGCGTTCCGGAAGCGCCAGCGCGCCACTCACGACGCGGTCGTGCAACAGGGGCGCGACCGGCTCGACGCCGGCGGCCCGAAGCGCGAGCACGTCGCGCTCCAGCTGTTCGGGGAGCGTCGCGACCGTCTCGCGGCGAGCACCGCGCACGGTGTCGGCGTCGACGCGGCCGTCGTCGGCCGGGTCGACCACCTTCGCGTAGCCGCCGAACAGCTCGTCGGCGCCCTGCCCGACCGCAAGTCGGTCGTGGCCGGCGGCGGCCGCGCGTTCCCCGACGAGATACAGCGGCAGCGCGATGGCGATATCCATCGGGTTGCGCCGTCCGGTCGCCGCGACGATCTCGGGAACGGCGCGTTCGAGATCGGCGTGCGAGAGTGTCACCTCCCGTAGGTCGCGGCCCATCGCCTCCGCGGCCGAACGAGCGGCAGCCACGTCGTGTGCGCCCTCGAATCCGGCGACGTACAGCGGCGCCTCGGGGACACCGGCGGCGACGACTGCCGAGTCGACGCCGCCGGAGAACGCGACCGCGAGCCCGTCGGGGTCGACCGCGCGAACGCTCCGTTCGACGGCGTCGGTGATTTCCGTGAGGGCGGGGTCGGCCGCCGACGCCTCGGGGTCGGGCAGCGACCAGACGCCTCGCTCGCCGTCAGCATCGAGCACGGATCCCGCAGGCAGCGAGCGCGGACGCTCCAAGTCGGTGGGACTGTGGCTCCAGCGGTCCGGATCGTCGCGGTCGACGAACAGCGGTCGTCGACCGAGGACGTCCCGGACGAGCGTCCCGTCGAGGATTCCCGCGAACCCGTCGGTTCCGGGTACCGGGTCCCCGGCCGCGAGCGCTGCGCGGACGAGAGCAGGGTCGGCGACGTCGCCGTCGAGGTCCGTTGTCGCGGGTCGACGCTCGCGAGTCACAGGAAGTCGTCGACGCGACGGCCGATACGTCGCTTGGCGCCGCCGGCGGCCTGCCGGAAGGAGATGTACCACGGCGTTCGCTTGCCGACGACGCTGGTGCGACCGTCGCGGATCGCGTCGAGGATCGCGTCGACCGAGCGGTCGTCGGCGCCGACCTGGGTGATCGCCTGTCCAACCATCTCCGCGATGTGGGCGTCGCTGCCGGCGGTCATCGGAACGCCGTGGTCCACCGCGAACGATTCCGCCTGCCGGTTCGACCGACCCGTGAGGAGCCGCGAGTTGTACACTTCGATGGCGTCCGCGTTCGCCAACTGGTCGTCGGTGATGTGTGGCGCGACGCCGTGGCGCGACTTCTGGAACGGGTGCGGAACGACCGCGAGGCCGTCCTGGTCGTGGATCCGGTCGAGCGTCTCGTCGTAGTCGAGCCCGGCCGGGATCAGCTCCTCGATACCGAACGCGAGCACGTGACCGGCGCCGCTCGTGACCTCCATCCCGGGAATACCGACGAGCCCGTAGTCGTCCGCTCTGTCCGCGGCCTCCAGACTCGCGTCGAGTTCGTCGTGGTCGGTGACCGCGAGCGCGTCGAGGCCCACGGCGGCCGCCTGTTCGAGAAGCATATCGACCGGGTCTCGCCCGTCGTGCGAGAGCGCGGAGTGACTGTGCAGCTCGACCGATAGCACGGTCGGCTGTACTCGCGGACCGTAGAAAAGGGACCCGGTCCGATCGGGGGCGTCGTCGACAGCGACGCGAATAGGCACGACCGTGCACATAGAAAGCCATTTTGCCGGCCGTGTTGACCGCACATGTGAATGCCCCTCGCCGACGCGGATCGGGAACTGGTGGAGGCGGAGCTCGGCCGGGAGCCGACCCGGGCCGAGTCCGCCCTGTTCGAAAACCTCTGGAGCGAACACTGTGCGTACCGCTCGTCGCGTCCGCTGTTGGGCGCCTTCGAGAGCGAGTCCGACGACGTGGTGATCGGTCCCGGCGACGACGCGGCCGTCGTCGCGCTCGACGACGAGACGTACGCCACGCTCGGTATCGAGAGCCACAACCACCCCTCGTACGTCGACCCCTTCGACGGCGCCGCGACCGGCGTCGGCGGCATCGTCCGAGACACGATGTCGATGGGCGCGTACCCCATCGCGCTCACGGACTCGCTGTACTTCGGGGGCTTCGACCGCGAACACTCGAAGTACCTGTTCGAGGGCGTCGTCGAGGGGATCAGCCATTACGGCAACTGTATCGGCGTTCCGACGGTCGCCGGCTCCGTCGTGTTCCACGACGGCTACGAGGGGAACCCCCTCGTCAACGTCGCCTGCGTCGGGCTGACGACGCCGGAGCGGCTCGTCACCGCGACCGCGGAGAGGCCCGGCAACAAGCTCGTCCTCGTCGGCAACGGGACCGGCCGCGACGGCCTCGGCGGCGCCTCCTTCGCCAGCGAGGACCTCGCGGAGGACGCCGAGACGGAGGACCGCCCCGCAGTGCAGGTTGGCGATCCGTACGCCGAGAAGCGCCTCATCGAGTGCAACGAGGCGCTCGTCGACGAGGGACTGCTCGTGGCAGCACGCGATCTGGGCGCGGCCGGCCTCGGCGGCGCGTCCTCCGAGTTGGTCGCCAAGGGCGGCCTCGGCGCCGAGATCGCGCTCGACCGCGTCCACCAGCGGGAGCCGAACATGAACGCCATGGAGATTCTGCTCGCGGAGAGCCAAGAGCGCATGGTGTACGAAGTTCGGCCCGAGGACACCGATCGCGTCGCCGAGTTGGCCGAGCGATTCGATCTCGGCTGCTCGGTCATCGGCGAGGTGACCGACGGGAACTACGTGTGCTCGTTCGAGGGCGAGACGGTCGTCGACGCCCCTGCGGAGTACCTCGCCGACGGCGCGCCGATGAACGACCTCGACCGCGAGGAGCCGAGCCAGCCCGATCGCGACCTTCCGGCGCTCGTCGATCCAGACGACGGCGACGGTGGCGAGGATGATGGGGCGCGCGGAACCGTCGACGACGACGCGCTCGCCGAGGCGTTCGAGGCCGTCGTCGGCCATCCGAACACCGCGAGCAAGCGCTGGGTGTACCGGCAGTACGACCACGAGGTCGGCGTTCGAACCTCGGTGCTCCCGGGTGACGACGCCGCGGTGATGGCGATCCGCGAGGCCGAAACCGACGCGGGCGAGCCGCTTGGCCTGGCGCTGTCCTCGGGATCCGAGCCCCGGTGGACCGAGGCGGCGCCGTACGAGGGCGCACGCGCCGTCGCGCTGGAGAACGCCACGAACCTCGCGGCGAAGGGGGCGACGCCGCTTGCGGCGGTCGACTGTCTCAACGGCGGGAACCCCGAGAAACCGGACGTGTACGGCGGCTTTGCCGCCGCGGTGGACGGCCTCGCGGACATGTGCGCGGCCCTCTCGGTTCCGGTCGTCGGCGGCAACGTCTCGCTGTACAACGACTCCGTCGCGGGGCCGATCCCCCCGACACCCACGTTGGCCGTCATCGGGACGAAGGCCGGATTCTCGGCGCCGCCGGCGGCGTTCGACGGCGAAGGGACCGTGCTCGCGGTCGGCGAGGCCGGCGGCGCGCTGGGCGGTTCCGAGTTCCTCGCACAGGCGGGCGGAAGCGACCGGTTCCCCGTGCTCCCGGAGAACGCACCGGCGGTCGTGGAGACGCTCGCGGCCGTCGCCGACCGCGACGGCACGCTCGCGGTCCACGACGTGAGCCACGGCGGCCTCGCGGTCACGCTCGCCGAGATGGTGACCGGCGAGGCGGGCGCGAACGTCGCGCTCGACGACGCGCTCGCGCTGTTCGACGAGACACCCGGCCGCGCGGTGATCGAGACGGCCGACCCCGACGCGGTCCGTGACGCCTTCGATGGCGTCGCGCCGGTCGAGACACTCGGCGAGGCGACCGCGGACGGAACGCTCTCGGTGACGGTCGGCGACGCGGAACTCCGGTACGACGCCGCGTCGATCCGCGACCGCCGCGCGATCATCGAACGCGAGCTGGACTGACGGTCCTGTTCCCGAGACCGATCGCTTCCGTCGCGACGTGGCGGTTCCAGCGGTGTGAAACCGTGAGAATCGAACGAGCGCTTTTTGATTGGGGCGTTGACAATACGTCGTGTCCCTCCGGACGCTCCTCGTCGCCGCCCTCCTGGTCGTCGCCGGCTGTGCGGCTCCCGCGGCGCCGCCGGCGGCCGATAGCGACCCCTCGGCGTCGGATCGGGAGACGATGACCGCGACGGCGCCGAGCCCGCCTGATTCGTCGACCTCTCCGGATTCGCCGATCTCGCCGCCCTCGACCACGGCGTCAGCGACGGCATCGACGGCGTCGCCGCAAGCGCTCGCCGAGAAGTACGACGTTCGCGTCGCTGGCGGATCGCTGCCGGTCGAATACGGCTTGGTGTTCGCTCGCGTGGCGGTCGCGACGGATCGACCCGCGGTCGTGCCGCCGTCGGTCGTCCGTCTCGAGCCGACCGAGTCGATGGAGTTGGGTGGAGCCGAATACGCCGAGTTCTACCGGCTGCTCGGGTTCCGTGTGAGCGAGGATCGCGAGCGCGCGCTCACCGCGGCGGCGTACGTCGCGACGCCCGAGACGGTCGTCGTCAACGAGGCGATCCTCGCGGACGAGGCACGGACGGAGTCGACGCTGGCGCACGAGTCGGTCCACGTCGTTCAGTACCGGACCGACGCGTTCGAACGGCTCGCCGGGACCGCCGCGGCGCCGTCGGGGTCGACCGCCGAGCGGCTGCTGCAGGCGGCGATCGTCGAGGGGGCGGCGACGTACGTGGAGGGAGCGTACGTCCGCCGATACGCGCCGGAGGCTCCGTCGCCGACCGAGTCGCTGCGGACGCGGACGGCCGACGGGTCGCCCGCCGAGCGGCTCGGCGTCGCGCCGTACCTCGCCGGGGCGCGATACGTCGACGCGCGCGTGTCCGGCCCCGGCGAGGTGGGGGCGGTGTACGACGACCCGCCGCGCACCGCCGAGGAGTTGCTCCATGACCGACCGCCGGGCAGCGAGCCCGTTGCCCCGTTGACCGTCCGCGATGCGCCCGAGGACGGCTGGACGAGCGACGCGGACGCGACGGACACCTACGGCGAACTGTTCGTCCGAGTGACGCTCGAAACGGGGGTCGAGGAGGCGACGGCGGCGGACGCCGCACACGGCTGGGGGAACGACGTGCGACGGCGATTCGTCAGGGCCGACGGCGGGGGGGAGGGGTCGGCGCGAACCGGCTACGCGTGGGCGATCCGGTTCGACGACGACGCCAACGCGACGGCGTTCGCGGCGGCGTTCGAGACGTGGCGCGAGGCGCGACCGGCGAACGCGTCGAGGGTCCGGCTCGAGCGCCCCGCGCCGGAGACGGTCGTGCTGCTGCTCGGCGACGAGCGGTTCGTGACGCGCGCCACGGCGTCCGGGAGCGACGGAGCGGTCAGCGTCCGCGTGAACGGAACCGAATGACCCGCAGTTACGGAAGTACGAGGAGAAAGCCCCGTGCTTTAGCGCGGGGATGAATCCGACACCTCTCCCGAAATACCGTCCGAACTACCCAAACCGATGGTTTAACTAACTCATCACCCGACTAACAGCCAACCGAGGCGGCCTGCCCGCCCGCTTAATCGGACAGTATCGGGATTCCCTGATTCCACGCAGAAGGCATCCCCTTCTGCCCGGAACACGGGGTGCAGTCAGCAAACGTATCTCCGAATCCCACGCCGGGATAGGAGTACCGGCTGGGTGGCACAGCCAGTAGCTGTCCGTCGGGATGGCTACAAACCGTAACCATCCCAACCCAGCGGTGCGGTACCGTGGGAATCCTCGCCCTTTCAGCGCGGAGAGGATGTCAAACCAGCACAAGCGGCAGCCCGAAGGCGACGAGGACGCCGACGAGCGCGATGACCGCGCCGGTGACCGCCTTCCCGCTCGTGATCTCCTGCATCGGGGAGGTGACGCGCTCGTAGTCGAACTCCTTGAAGTGGTCGTGGTCGTGGTGGTCGGCCATGGTTCGTGCCCGAAGAGCGTCGCGCTGCTACTTAATCGGTCGTGGTCCGCGTCGGCGGGACAGATCTGCAACACGGCCCGCAGAGTTTTCGTCCGAACTCCTGCACGCGAGTGCATGGTCCCCGGAAGCCGCGCGGCGCTCCTCCGACACGTTCAACGATCGGCACACCGAAACGAGTACGTCGCCGAGGCGGTCTGGTGGTCCGTGTTCGCCTGCTACGCCGTCAGCGTCGCCGCAATCAGCCTCGGCGGCGTCGTCGGCGGGGGATACCTCTACTTCCGGTACGTGCTCCCGACGGTCGCCGCGCGGGTCGAGCCGATGGCGCAGGCGGTGATCGGTCTCGGATACGTGTTCGTGCTGTCCGTCCTGCTCCACTCGATCGTGAGCCGCCTCCGAGCGTGGCTGTACGGCGGGGGCACCGTCGCCGGCTGGAAGCAGTAGCCCGGCGAGCGGTACAGCCGGTCGACGGCTGTCGCCGACGCGACCGCTGTGGCGACGCCCGCGCGGACAGGCGAAACGATGAAACCCGGTTCGGGGCTATCGAAGGTATGACCCTCACCAAGCGGATCATCCCGTGCATCGACGTCGATATCGACGACGACGGGGACGCCGCCGTCTACACCGGCGTCAACTTCGAGAACCTGGAGTACTCCGGCGACCCCGTCGAGATGGCCAAGAAGTACAACGAGGCCGGCGCCGACGAGTTCGTCTTCCTCGACATCACCGCCTCCGCGGAGGGTCGCGAGACGATGCTCGATACGGTTTCGGCGGTCGCCGACGAGTGTTTCATCCCGCTGACCGTCGGCGGCGGCATCCGGACGAAGGCGGACATCAAGGAGACGCTGCGGGCGGGCGCCGACAAGGTGTCGATCAACTCCGGCGCCATCGAGAACCCCGAGCTGATCACCGAGGGCGCCGACGCCTTCGGCAGCCAGTGCATCGTCATCTCCGTCGACGCGCGCCGACGCTTCGACGACGGGGGGGACCACTACGTCGAGGTCGAACGGGAGGACGGCACGACCGAGGCGTGCTGGTTCGAGTGCACCGTCAAGGGCGGCCGGGAGGGTACCGGCCTCGACGTGGTCACCTGGGCGACGGAGGCGGAAGCCCGCGGCGCGGGCGAGCTGTTCGTCAACTCCATCGACGCCGACGGCACGAAGGACGGCTACGACATCCCGGTGACGAAGGCGGTGTGCGACGCCGTCTCGACGCCGGTGATCGCCTCCTCGGGCTGTGGCGGTCCCGAGGACATGGAAGACGTGTTCGTCGAGGCGAACGCCGACGCCGCGCTGGCGGCCAGTATTTTCCACTTCGACGAGTACGGCATCGACGAGGTGAAGCGCTATCTCGACGAGCACGACGTTCCCGTTCGGCTCTGAGCCGGGCGGCGGCCACCGCCGGTCCCGGTCCCCCGTGATTGTGCGGATCAGACACGACCGCTGAACGTTGAACACGCGGGCCGGCGAAGGGCTGAGTATGAGCACGGACAGCGACACCGACATCGACCCCGAGGCCTACGCCGAGCGCGTTCGCGAGGAGCGCCACAAGAAAGACGAGTTCTTCGCCGAACACCCGCGTTCGCCGATCCCGCAGTCCGAGCGTGCGGGGTTCTCCGGGCTGAACTACTTCGACCCGGATCCCGCGTACCGATTCGAGGCGACGTTGCACGGGCACGACGACCCCGAACGGATCACCGTCGAGACGACCCAGGACGGCGCCCGGGAGTACGACAACGTCGGCGAGTTCCGGATCGCCGTCGACGGCGAGGACGTGACGGTCCAGGCGTACCGCTCGCCCGGCGACGAGTACCGCCTGTGGGTGCCGTTCCGCGACGAGACGAACGGCGAGTGGACGTACCCCGCCGGACGGTACCTCGATCTGGAGGATCCGGACGACCGGACCGACGACGGGGACTGGCTGGTGGACTTCAACGAGGCGTACAGCCCCTACTGTGCGTACAGCGAGACCTACGAGTGTCCGCTCGTCCCGATGGACAACTGGCTGGACGTCGAGATCCCGGCCGGCGAGACGCTGCCCGACGAGTAGCGACGGGAAAAACGGCGTGAGAACACGCCGCGAACGACGGGCGCGGCGGGCACGGCGGGCGCGTACCGCCTCAGGCCTCGGCGGCCGCGGTGTCGTCGAAGGCGGCCTCGATCCGGTCGTAAAGGTCCCCGAGACTGTCGGAGATGTCCGTCGAAGCCTGTTCGAGCGCGTCGAGGGGGTCGAGGTCGTCCTCGGTCTTGATCGAGAGGATCGGCTCGGTCTGTCCCCCGGACTGCTCGGGGTTCATGTCGTAGGTCGCGGCGGCGACGCCGTCGGTGTTGAGCAGCTGTCCCTTGAGGACGTTCATGAACGTGTGGTCCTCGCCCGCGATCTCGATGCGGAGTTCCTCGTCCGTCTTGTCGATGACGCGAAGTTCCATTGCCGGTGGGTTCGCCGCAGGCGCGTTTCAAGCTTGTGTTCCGCGGATTCGCGCGTCGCCAGCGGTTCGGCTCGGGTCATCACGGCCGGCGCCCGCGACCCGGCTGGTTACTCGCCTGTCCACTCGACCACGCGGTCGATACCGGGGTCGGGGAACAGCGACGCCACGTCGGGGTCGGTGTCGACGAGGGCGTAGCGGGACCCGTCGCGCTCGACAACACCGGCGCTCGCGAGATGGTCGAGGTGGGCGTACGCCTCGCCCGGCCCGTGGAGCAC
Organism: Halobaculum rubrum; assembly: GCF_019880225.1. Taxonomy (NCBI): domain Archaea; kingdom Methanobacteriati; phylum Methanobacteriota; class Halobacteria; order Halobacteriales; family Haloferacaceae; genus Halobaculum; species Halobaculum rubrum. The sequence continues at coordinate 83,348 of NZ_CP082284.1, read as the reverse complement.
GTGGATCCCGTGGAGGTCGCCGAACAGCGCGGCGCTGACCTCCCACGGCGTCGACGGGCCGAGGTCGGCGAGCGCGTCGACGACGTTCCCCGTGCGCTCGACGTGGTGCCGGAGGATCGTCGCCGCGCGCCCCGCCGGGTCGTCGATGCGGTCGCGGTGGCCGGGCCACGCGGTTCCGGGGTCGAGGTCGATCAGGGCCAGCAGGCTCTCGACGTAGCGTCCGAGGGGGTCCTCGACGCGGACGTCGGCGCCGCCGACGTTCGGCGTGTACTTCGGGAGGATGGCGTCGCCGACGAACGCCTCGTCGCCGGCGGCGTCGTGGAAGGCGGTGAGCCCCGCCGCGTGGCCGGGGAGGTGGACGGCCTCGAGGGTCCGACCGTTCACCTCGAAGGCGTCGCCGTCGGCGAACGACTTGACGTCGCACGGCTCGCCGCCGAGGTCGGCGTGATCCTCGAGGAACGCGATGAGTTCCGCACGAGTCTCCTCGGGCATCCCCCACTCCCGGAACTTCTCGCGCTGGAGCGTTCGCTCCTCGAGCAGGCTGTCCTCGTCGCCCGCAACGAGAGGGGCGTCGGCCTCGTGGGCGTGGATCGTCGCGCCCGACTCGGCCTGGATGGCGCCCGCGAGCCCGGCGTGGTCGGCGTGCCAGTGCGTGAGGAGGACGCGGTCGACGTCCGCGAGGTCGTGGCCGATATCCGCGAGCCCGGACGCCAACTGCTCGCGCACCTCCGGGAGGGCGACGCCGGCGTCGACGAGAACGAGCTCGTCGGCGTCGCCGCCGTCGGCGGTGCCGTCGAGCACGTAGACGGCGTTGAGCCCCTCGAAAACGGTGTTCGTGAGACGGATCCGTTGCACACCGACCGATGCTCCTCGGCGGACAAGAACTCTTCCGACTCGGAAGGCGCCGGCTGCGGCCCGGGAACCGTCCGAAACATCAGCTAGCTACCATAAAATTTCATCACCGAGAAGCTCGTGCGTTCTCGCGAGTGGTTCCCGAACAGCGCATCGTCCATCCGCCCGGCTGGCCGGCTCGCGACGCCGCGGCCGAGCGCCGTCGGTCCGAGCGATGACGTGGCAGTCCGGACGGTTGCTGCTCGTCGTGCTGGCCGGCGGCCTCCTCGGAGTGCTGGCGGCCGGGCTCGTCTCCGACCGCCTCCGCGGTCTCCCGAGGAAGGCTGTCGCCGCGGCGCTGGCGTCGGTCGGCGCGTGGGCGTCGGCCGCCGCCGTTCGGTACGGCGACGACGGGTCCGAGCGCTCGCGGGCCGCCGCGGCCTCGGTCGCGGTCGACGCCGCGACGGAAGGGGTGATCGTCGTCGACGGGGACGGCGCCGTCGTCGCCTGCAATCCGGCCGCCGCGGACGCACTGGGCTGTACGCGGGAGTCCGCAGTGGGCGGGCCCATCTCGGCGGTCGACTCGGATCTGGCCGCCCTGATCGACGACTCGATCGCCGACAGCGGACGGTCGGCTGCCGTGAACGCCTCCGAGCCCGCCCGGCTCCTGACGGAGGACGCGGTCGGCGGGACAGGCGCGGCCGGGACAGCCGAGGCATCCGGAGCTGCAAGACGGAGAACGCATCTCACCGACGCGACCGGCGAGGGCAATCTTCACTACGAAGTTCACGTCAGTTCGTTCGACCGACCCGAGCTCCACGGACGGGTCATCACACTGCGTGACGTCACCGACAGACACCGACTGCGTCGGCGGATCGGCGTGTTGAACCGGCTGCTTCGACACGACCTTCGAAACGAGATGAACGTCGTCCTGGGGTACGTCGAACGGATCGACGAGCGGCTCCGGGAGCAAGCAGGTCAGGGGGATCCAAGCGGCGAAGACGGGGTGGCGGTCGCGCTCGACCGGATCACCGGCGCCGCGGAGACGATGCTCGACCGCGCCGAGACCGTTCGTCACATCGAGGCGACGCTGGACGTGGAGGAGTCGGCGCAAACACGTCTCGACGTCGTCGGGCTGGTCCGCGCACAGGTGGACGGGCTGGAGCTAGCGTATCGCTCCGTCGAGCCACAGGTCACCGTCGACGCCCCGGACGCCGCGTGGATAACCACGACCGGACTGGTCGACACCGTGTTCGACAACCTCCTCGAGAACGCGGTCGAACACAGCCACCGCGAGCGCCCGACCATCGAGATCACCGTCACGGAGTCGGCCGACCGTGTCGCCGTGACGGTCGCCGACGACGGTCCGGGGATCCCCAGTCAGGAGCTGCGGACGTTCCGGACCGAAGCCGAGACGGCGGTCACCCACTCCTCGGGACTGGGGCTGTGGCTCGTCGTGTGGATCACTGAGGCGTCCGGCGGGCGAGTCTCCTTCGACGTGGACGAGACGGGGACGGCGGTCACGGTAGAGTTCCCGGCGGCCGACCCGCCGGAGTGATCCGTCCGTGCGCGGTTCGGGTCGACATGACGGCCGACAGAGCGGTGGCCGCCCCCGGCGGCGCTCACCGAACGAGGTACGGGTCCGAGCCGGCGATGAACCGGCCGAGGTCCGACTCGCGGCGGTAGTCCGTGGCGCGAAGCGTCGCGAGCGCGTCGATCAGCCGGTCCGCGTGCGCGGACCCGGCCGTGTCGCCGGCGTCGGTCCCAGCGTTCGTTTCGGTCCACTCCGCGGGGTCTTTGATCGGGACGACGAGCCAGCCGGAGCCGCGGATCTCGCGCCCGTGGAGGTCGTCCATCCGTATCTGGGTCTTGTGCGCCTGCGCCGTGTACTGCTCCAGCACGTGCCGTGTCGCGCGCTCGCCCACCGGGAACAGCACGTGAGCCGCGATGGCGCGCACTTCCGCGTCGAAGAACCGCTCCATGTCGTCGTACGACGCCGGCGTCGGCGTTCTCTCCGGACCGAGTCGCTCACCCGCCGCCTCGCACATGTGGAGATACGAGAAATACGTCGAGTCGACCGCCGGCGCGTCGCCGGCCGCCTCGAGCAGTCCGGCGCGGACCAGCGCATCGAGGAGTCGGTCGCCGGCGGCTGTGCCGGTGAACGGAACACCCGTTTCGAGCCCGCCGTGGACGCCCGGATGGTCCCCGATGACGTGGAAGTCGGCGTTCGCGTCCCCGTATCCGGGAACGAACCGATCGCACTCGGGAGACAGTCCGAACGGATTCGACACGCGATCGGTGACGTTCTTCACGACGTCTCGTAGGGCGCGAGCGGGGCAAACCCGTTTCGGTCCCGATCGACGGAGTCCAGACGGAGCCGACGAACCCGCGGGCGAGCGACGGGGGCCCCGGCCGGAACGTCAGGTGGATCCGTGCCGGGGTGCAGCGTGCGGCTCGCTACAGCTCGACGCCCGGAGGGATGAGGCTCTCGTGGCGAAGCAGGTTCCCCTCGGCGTCGTACACGAGGAACGTCTCCTTCTCGTAGGCGACGACGGATTCGCCGTCGACGTCGATCTCCACGCGGTAGCGGCCGTCGCCGTCGCTGGCGCGGCCGTACTCCCGGGCCGCGCGGATGAACCTGAGCACGTCGGCGGCGGATTCGTTGAGTTCGAGGACGAAATCGCCCGTGTGGCGGTTCGTCACGCCGACGACTCCGGTCGCGTCCGGGTCGCGCTCGTGATCGGACTGCAGTCGGAACGCCACGTCGGTCTCTCCGGCGTCGAGCAGTTCGCCGTCGGTCCCGGTGAGACGCTCCCGGAGGGGATCCGCCGGACCGTGAAAGTCGATGTACACCTGCGGCTTCGCGGGCTCGGCGTCGGTCTCGACCCAGTCGATGTGCTCCACAGCCAACTCGAAGTAGTCGCGCCTCATTCCGTACGCAGCCGTAGGGGATCTGTGTGTAAGTACGTAACGCCCCTGACGGCGCCGGATCTCCGGAGCGGCCGCCAGCCACCGTCGGCGGTCCAATCGATTTATCCCGGCTCGCCGTGCTCCGAGGTACATGGTCTGGGTCCGGTCCGAGTACGCGGGAGAACTCGCCGTCCTGTCCACGTGGGTCGCGGCCCTGCTCCCGTGGAACGTGTTCTACGGCGCCGTCTCCGGCGGGTCGGTGCTGTTCGTCCGCTTTCCGCTGGTTCAGATCCGCTACGCGTTCGGGCTCCCGTTCGTTCGCGCGACGAGCGTCTCCTCGCCCGTCTCGGCGTACCTGCTCCAGTCGGGGACCTCCGTCCAGGTCGCGTACGCCGCGTGGCTCGTCGGCGCGGCCGTGTACCTCGTCGCGCTCGGGGTCTCCGTGTACTACTACCGCGAGGAGGAGCGAGCGGAATCATGGGCCGCAGACCCGGTCGACGTGCTGGGCGGTCTACTCGTCACGTCGGCGCTGTTGTTTCTCGTCGCCTCAGTGCTGTTCCCCGAGCGCTTCCTGGGGATCGGGGTCGGCGTCGGCGGCGGGCTCCCGGGCGTGTCGCTGCCGATCGGTGCGGTCCTCCAACTGGTGCTCGGCGTCGTGCTCCTGCGCGCGGAGCGGGTGAACTGAGCGCGCGTCGGCACCCCGGGAAGGCGCGTCGCCGGGGACCGAGCCGCCGTGGGGCCGTGCACGGTCCCGACACTGTGGCGCTTGGTGGTGAACTTAAGTACCGGACTTCCCTACGACCTGCAGTAACCGATGTCGGGGGACGCCGCAGATACGACGGCCGACGACCGCCCCCTGTCGACGCTCAGGCGGCGCCTCGCGCGAACGCTCGAGGTGCTCCGCGGCGCCGACCTCGAGGTCCGGCCGTTTCTCCCCGGGGAAGACGGGCCGCTGGCGTCGTTCGACCCGCCCCCCGACCACGACGAGGTCGAGCGCTACTGGGTGAACGCGCCGTACGCGTACGTCGTCGTCACGTACGACACGGAGTCGGACAACCACGTGTACCACGTCGTCGAGCCCGAACTCGACGACTTCGAGTTCGACCTGCTCGGGCGGATCGTCGAAGACATCCGCGACCCGCTGTTGTACCGCGAGGACCCGGGCGAGGCGGACGACGACCGGCTTCGCGACGAGCTGGCGGCGCTGCTCGAACAGTACGGCGTCGACGCGTCGATGCGGACGTTCCACAGTCTGCTGTACTACCTGCGGCGTGATTTCAGGGGATACGGAAAGATCGACGCGCTCCTGTCGGACCGGCACATCGAGGACATCTCCTGTGACGGCTACGACCTCCCGATCTTCGTCTACCACGACGAGTACACCGACATCGAGACGAACGTCGTGTTCGGGGCGGACGAACTGGACAACTTCGTTATCAGACTGGCCCAGCGGTCCGGCCAGCACATCTCCGTCGGCGACCCGATCGTCGGGACGACGCTGCCCGACGGGTCACGCGCCGAGCTCGCGCTCGGCGAGGAGGTCACGCCCCGCGGCTCGGCGTTCACCATCCGCCAGTACGCGGAGGAGCCGTTCACGCCGATCGACCTGATCGAGTACGGGACGTTCTCGATCGAGCAGATGGCGTACTTCTGGCTGTGCATCGAGCACAACAAAAGTCTCATCTTCGCGGGCGGCACCGCGTCCGGGAAGACCACCTCGATGAACGCGGTGTCGATGTTCATCCCGCCGCGCTCGAAGGTGCTCACCATCGAGGACACACGCGAGCTGTCGCTGTATCACGACAACTGGCTCTCGTCGGTGACCCGCGAACGGCTGGGGGAAGGCGAGGACATCGACATGTACGACCTCCTTCGCTCCGCCCTCCGCCACCGGCCGGAGTACATCATCGTCGGGGAGGTTCGTGGTGAGGAGGCGCTCACCCTGTTCCAGGCGATGAACACCGGACACACCACGTTCTCGACGATGCACGCCGACTCCATCGAGACCGTGATCAACCGCCTGGAGAACGAGCCGATCAACGTCCCGCGGTCGATGGTTCAGTCGCTGGACCTGCTGTCGGTGCAGACGCTCGCCCGCTTCGACGGCGGACGCGTGCGCCGCGCGAAGACCGTCGGCGAGATCGGCGGCATCGACCAGCGAACCGGGGAGCTGGACTACTCTTCGGTGTACTCGTGGGACGCTGAAACGGACAGCTTCGCCAGTCGGGACTCGGCGCTGCTCGACGAGATCCAGTCCGAGCGAGGATGGAGTCGTTCGGAACTGCTGTCGGAGCTTCGCGATCGGCGGCAGTTCCTCGAACACCTCCAGGAGCACGGCGTCACCGACTATCGGCGCTTCACCGCGCTCGTGAACGAGTACTACGCCGACCCCGATCGCGTCATGGAACGGTTCGACGCGGCCGAACGCGGTCCGGACGACGAGACTGCGGACGACGAGACGACGCTCGAGGAGAACGTCCGCGACGAGGCGGCCTCGGACGAGCAAGTTACCGACGATCCGGACCCCGGCAACGGGGGCTGACCCATGGAGCTGTCGTTCCTCCCGTTGGTAGGCGCGCTCCTCCTAGTGATGCCGATCCTCGCCGGGACGGTGAATCGGGAGGCGGATCTCGCAGTCACTCGGCTTGCCGTCAACGCGTTCGGCGACTACGTGACCACCGACCGGCCCCGAGCGGGCCGCCAACGCGACCGGCTACGGGCGGCACACGTCGGCGTCACTCATCGCTTATACGCGTCGAAGACGCTGTTGTACACCGCCGTCGCCGGCGTCTCGGGGAGCGTCTTCGGCGTGTACATCGCCGCGGGAGCGCTGGCGCTGCTCCGGGTCAGCGGAGAAGCGATTCGGGCGGCGTTGCCCGCCGCACTCGGCTTTTTTGCGGGTCTCACGCGGATCGGAGAACTCGGCGTCGCCGAACTGTTCCCGCTGTTGATCGTGTCGTCCGCGACGGTTGGCCCCGGGTCGGCCGTCAGCGTGTATTTCTTCCGGTGGCAGATCCTCGACCAGCGGGCTCACGCACGGGCGAGCCGGATCGAAGCGACGCTCCCTCGAACCGTCGCGTTCGTGTACGCGCTGTCGCGCTCGGGGATGGAACTCCCCGTCGTGTTGGAGACGCTGTCGCACAACGAGGAGGTGTACGGCGAGGCCGCCCGCGAGTTGGGCGTCGCCGTTCGCGACATGAACACGTTCGGGACGGACGTGCTCACCGCACTCGAAGACATGGCCGAACGGACGCCCTCCCAGAACATGGCCGAGTTCGGGGAGAACCTCGCGTCAGTGCTCGGCAGCGGCCAAGAGCTCTCGGCGTTCCTGCACGACCAGTACGAGCGGTACCAGGAGGAGGCCGAGTCCCAGCAGGAGCAGTACCTCGAACTCATCTCGACGTTCGCGGAGGCGTACGTGACGGTGCTCGTCGCCGGGCCGCTGTTTTTCATCACGATCCTCGTCGTCATCGGGATGGTCCTCTCGGACACGCTCCCCGTGTTGCGCGCGGTGGTTTATCTCGCGATCCCGCTCGCGAGCTTCGGCTTCGTCGTCTACATCGACTCGATCACTCGGTCGACGAACGACACGCTCGTGGTGGATCAGTCGGTCGGAGACGCACGGGTTCACACGGTGACCGCATCGGACGTCGCCGGGTCCGGCGGTGGCTCCGACGCTCGGACGGACGGCGGCGCGGTGGGCCTCGACGGTGCCGCGACCGCGGGCACCGATCGGTGGGCCGCAAGCAGGGAACGCCTGGCCGCGTACGACCGGCTGGAAGCGGTGCTCGACGCCGCGAACCGCCCCGCCGAACTCCTCCTCCAGCGGCCGACCCTAACCGCGCTGATCACTGTTCCGGCCGGCCTGTGGTGGGTGTGGCTGCGGACGCCGGCGCTTCCGCTCCGGCCGCTCCCGTTCGCCCGGGCCGTCGATTCGCCGGCTATCGAAGCGACGCTGGTGGTGCTTGCGGCCTACGGTCTCGCCTACGAGATCGAGAAACGGCGGATACGGGCGATCGAACGCGCGGTTCCGGACTTCCTCGATCGGATGGCGAGCATCAACGAGGCCGGCGTGAGCGTCATCGGGAGCCTGCGCCGGCTCACCGGCTCTGACCTCGGCGCACTCACACCGGAGATCGCGCGGACCTGGCGGGACGTGGAGTGGGGAGCGACCGTCACGACGGCGCTCGATCGGTTCCGCCAGCGGGTCCGTTCGCCGATGGTGTCGCGTGCGGTCGCGCTCGTCACGAACGCCGTCGATGCGAGCGGTGACATCGCGCCGGTTCTCGCGATCGCGGCAGACGAGGCGCGCTCGACGCGGCGGCTCCGCAGGGAGCGCCGGCAGGTCATGGTGACGTACCTGCTCGTGATCTACGTCTCCTTCGCGGTGTTCCTCGGCATCATCGCGGCGCTGACGGTGGCGTTCATTCCGGCCGTCGAGGGGGCGCAGCTGTCGTCGCCCGGCGGCGTCGCCGGCGTCTCGACCGGCGTGTTCGAGGGGATGGGCGGCGTCGAGACCGACAGCTACGTCCTGTTGTTCTATCACGCCGCGGCGATCCAGGGGGTCGCGTCGGGGCTCATCGCCGGACAGTTAGGGGAGGGGAGCGTCAGCGACGGCGTGAAACACGCGACCGTAATGCTCCTGCTCGCGTACCTCACGTTCGTGGTCGTCGGATGACGCCGAACGACTCACACCGTCGGATGGCGACCGACGATCCGGGCTCGCCGACACGGGCCACCGCGTCGACGTACGATCGCATCGCCGGCCACTTCTCGAAGACGCGCGAGCACGCTTGGCCGGAGGTGGGGTCCTTCCTCGACGGGCGTTCCGGGACGGTCGGGCTCGACGTGGGGTGCGGGAACGGTCGTCACTGCGAGCCGCTCGGCGATCGGGTCGAGGAAACCGTGGGCGTGGACGTGAGCGAGGAACTGCTGCTCGAAGCGCGAGCACGAGCCCGCGAGCGCGGGTACGACCCGGGCGTCTCGTTCGTCCGCGGCGACGCCGCCGCGCTCCCCGTCGCCGACGGCCGAGTCGATCTGGCGGTGTACGTCGCCGCGCTCCATCACCTCAGACCGCGCGAGCGACGCGTCGCCTCGCTGTCGGAACTCGCCCGGGCGCTCGCACCCGACGGACGGGCGCTGGTGAGCGCGTGGAGCACCGCCCACGACCGCTTCGACGCCGACGCGGACGCCGAGGTCGGGTTCGACACGACGGTCGACTGGACCCTCCCCGGCGGGGAGCCGGTGCCGCGGTTCTATCACATCTACGCGCCGCGAGAGTTCGATGCCGATCTGGCGGCGAGCGACCTCCGGCCCGTCGACTCGGTCGTCTCCAGCGGTAACTGCTATGCGGTCGTCGCGCCCGAGCGAGCCGCGGGCGGGAATCCGGACTGACAACACGGAGTGTGAACGCGTCACGGGTGGATACCCTGGCCGCACGACCGGACGCGTTTTTATACATGGGCCGGTCCAACACGCAAGTAGATGACCACGAACGACGAGTTCGACTACGATGTGACGGTTGTCGGCGGCGGTCCGGCGGGACTGACGAGCGCGCTGTACGCGACTCGGCTCGGCCTCGACACGCTCGTCGTGAACCGCGGCGGCGGCCGCGCTGCGATGATGCGCGACACCCACAACGTCATCGGCGTTACCGAGGAGACCTCGGGCAACGAGTTCCTCAGGACCGCACAAGAGCAGGTGCAAAGCTACGGCGGGGAGTACCGCCGCGGCTTCGTGGAGGACGTCGAGGCGATCGATGGGGGGACCGTCGACGGCGACGGGGACGAGCCCGACGAGCGCACCGTCGGGTTCCGCGTCGACATCGGCGACGAGGCGCTGACGACGCGCCGGGTCGTGCTCGCGACCGGCTTCTCAGACGAGCGGCCCGACCCGCCCCTGCCGCGGACCGGAATGGGACTCCACTACTGCCTCCACTGTGACGCCTACATGTTCGTCGACGAGCCGGTGTACGTGATGGGGACGGGCGACTCGGCCGCGCACGTCGCGATGATCATGCTCAACTTCACCGACGAGGTCGACGTGCTCCTTCGCGGCGGGGAGCCCGACTGGTCGGACGACACTGCGGAGCTGATCGAGAACCACCCGATCGACGTGATCTCCGAGGAGGTCGTCGGGATGAGCAAGGACGACGACGGCTGGCTCGAGAGCTTCGAGTTCGAGGACGGGACCGTCCGCGAGTACAAGGGCGGCTTCCCGATGTACGGCTCGAACTACAACACGGAGTTGGCGGACGCGCTCGGACTGGATCGCGAGGACTCCGGCGAGGTCGCCGTCGACGACCACGGGCGAACCTCCGTCGAGGGCGTGTACGCGGTCGGCGACCTGACCCCCGGCCACAACCAGATCCCGGTCGCGATGGGCGCGGGCGCCAAGTGCGGCATCGCGATCCACATGGACCTGCGCGCGTTCCCACGTTCGGCCGACGAGATCGACGAGCTGGGGTCCGTCGACGAGAGCGAGGTACCGGCCATCTCGCCCGAACTCATGGCGACCGCCGTCGCCCACGAGGGGCACGCGGCGGGCCCGCGTGAGGACGCCGCGGGCGCGGCGACCGACGAGGCGGCGGCCGACGACTGATTCCCCATCCCCCGCGCCGGTCCACGCCGACGGAAACGGTAAACCCCTTATTCCCCCACCGAGTACGTGGGGGTACCCTCGGTGCGCCGGTGGTGAGCGAATCCGGACGGATTCGCGAGGTACGGCGCGCGAGGAACACAGTGACGAGCGCGCCGGTGGTCTAGCTGGTATGACTTTGGCCTTCCAAGCCAACGACCGGGGTTCAAATCCCCGCCGGCGCATCTTCTGCCGAACGAAGTGAGGCGAAGCCCACTCGCGATTTCACGTCGACAGCGGCGGCGCCACGCTCAGTCGTCCGCCGGGTCGGGGTCCGTCCCGTCCACGACCTCGGCCTCCCGTGCCGACGCCCGGCGGAACACGACCCAGAAGACGGCCGAGGCGACGACGATGAACCCCGCCGCCGTGTAGAACGCGGCGCTCGTGGAGACGTACTGCTTGATGACGCCGATGCCGACCGGTCCGGCGACCTGGCCCACCTTCCACGAGATCGACCTGAGGCTCATCGCGGAGGCGACGGAGTCGTAGCGTTCGCCCTCCTCGACGAACAGCGACATCGACGCCGGCAGGCGGATGGAGTCGGCGACGCCGAGCACCATGTACGCCCCGAAGAGGCTGAAGAACGCGCCGCCGAGCACCTGTTCGCCGCCGAACGCGACGAACCGGACGGGGTCGATCGTCCCCTCGAAGTAGTAGCTCAGCGGGATGAGCGCGGTGCCGATACCGTACAGGAACGCGCCGGCCACGACGAAGTACTCCTTGTTGCCGACACGGTCGGAAAGATCGCCGACGTACCCCTGGGTAACCGACTTCGTGAGCTTCCCACCCGCGAGGATCCAGCCGATCGCGAACGCGGTCGTGCCGAACTCGGTTCGTGCGAGGATGGGGAGGAAGATGATGACGGCCATCTTGCCGACAGAAAACGCGAGCCGGAAGACGACGAGCGCGCGGATCATCGGGAGGTCAAGCAGCGCCTTCAGCGTCGCGACGCCGCCGCCGGCGTCGTTCTCAGTGCCGCCGCCGGGGTCGTCCCGGAGGTTGACGAGCACGAGGACGAACGCCAGGATAGTGACTCCCGTGAGGACCACGTAGGTGAACGTGTAGCCCTCGGCGAACAGGAGGTAGCCGCCGACCACGTCGCCCGCGAGGCTGGAGAACGCCGCGACCTGATTGTACGACCCCAGCCACCGGCCGTTCTCGTTGTCCGGGGCGATATGACCGACGACGGTCGAGCCCGTGATCCAGAGCACGGACGCGCCGACGCCCTGAAGCACTCGAACGAGGATCACGTGGGTCGCGCTCTCCACGAGCATGAACCCGAAGAAGACGACGACGTTGATCGCGAGCCCGAGCAGGAGCCAGTGTTTCGCGTTGCTCGTGTCGACTTTCCGGCCGAGCGGGAGGACGATGAGCAGCTGGACGACGGCGAAGGCGGTACCGAACAGTCCCTCGACCGTGCCGGTGGTTCCGAAGTCCTCGGCGTACAGCGCCAGCGCGATGAGCAGCGTCGAGTACGCCTGGCTCCGCGCGAACGCCGTGCCCGCCAGCGCCGAGAACTCCTTGTCGCGCAACAGCGCGACGGAGCTTCCGAACTGCGCCACTGTTACGTTCCGAAATACACAGGGTGCGCTTAAATTCCCTCATCCCGGCCGGCGACGGGGTGTTCCCGCACGGTGGCGGCTCCGACACGAACCGCAGAGAAGACGCTGCGGGGCGGCGTCAGAGTTCGATCCGCTCGACGAGCCGGTCGTCGCTTTTGGTGTTGATCGCGACGATCCGGACCAAGTCCTCGATGAGCGAGTCGTGCAGCTTCGCTTTGAGCAGGTTGTCGACCTGATAGACCCCCGCCGCGTTCACCATCTCGATCTCGACGAGCACTGGTTTCGCGTCGCCGTCGTTGCCGTCGGCCTCGCTGCCGGGCTTGAGTTCGACGTTGCTGATCGCCCGCGACGAGAGCGTGTTGATCCCGCGGCCGCCCTTCTCGTACGGGATACGCGACCGTCCGCGCTCCATGTCAAGGGCGTCGGACACGCGGATGACGCCGGCTTCCCGGGTCAGCGGCGTCTCCTCGGTATGATGACAGAGGATGGCGTGAAGTGTCTCGCCTTTCACCCGGACGGTCTCTTCGGTCCCGTAGTAGTCGAACTGGGGGAGCAACCGATCCAGCAGGTCGGCGGCCAGCGGGATCGAGTAGTAGGCGTGGTCGTCCCGGTGGACGACGTGGCCGATGTCGTGGAGCGTCGCCGCGAGCGCAACGATCACCGGCTCGTCGGCCTCGTCGAGTCCCTGTTGGCTCGCGCCGTTGAACTCGACGCCGCCGCGTTTCAGGAGTTCGTACAGGCGCAGCGCCCGATTGCGGACGATCTCGATGTGCTTGGCGCCGTGGTCGTTGTACCCCTTGCGCGTGACGGCGTTGACGTTTTGCGCGGGGAGGTACGTCTGGATCTCGGCGTCCGACTCGATCACGTCCAACACCTCGTTCACGCGCTCGTCGGGGAACGAGTGCTCGGCGTCGGGGTCGTACTGCCTGACGCTCATCTTGTTCGGGTCGTCGTCCTGTTGGTCGGCCCGCGTCGTTCCCGTCGAACCGGCGTCGTCGTTCATACCGCAGTGGACGGACGGTGAGCGCAAAAGGGCTCGCCCACCAGACACCCTGGTGATCCGGTCCCTCTCCTGTCAGGACCAAACACTTACAATCGGAACCCGTGATCCGCCTGCCATGACCGTCGAATCAACAAACGATGAGGGTCCCTTCACCGATGAGGAGAGCCCTGACGAGTCCTCAGAAGAGCAGGACACTGACGAGTCCACGGGGGAACCGAACGCTGACAGGGCCGCAGTGGAACCGGATCCTGACGAGGTCACAGAGGAACCGGAGCCTGACGAATCCGATGAACCGGACCCTGACGAGTTCACGGAGGAACCCGAGCCTGACGAGTCCGATGAAGCGGAGCAGCCGCAGAAAGGACCCAACGAGATGTACTGTTCGTCCTGCGGGGCAGTCGTGAAAAAACGGGCCGAGATCTGTCCGGAGTGTGGCGTCGCTACGTCGACCACCTCCGGCGGTGTCTCGACGACGGGGTCGTCCTCCCGCGGGGTAGCGACCGGCGGGTCCTCGACGGAGGGAGGGAAGACGAAGTACACCGCCGTCGGAGTGGTGTCCGGACTGGCCGGGTTCGTGGTGCTTCCGATCGTCTTCGCACCGATCTCCATGTACTGCGGGTACAAGGTCTATCAGAACTACAACGAGACACATGGTATCGCGCTGATCGCTTGGGGAGCCTTGAGTCTCATCGCGGGAATGGCGGCCGGTGCGATGGTGTTCGCGTAGGAGCGTCCCGGCGAGACTCCACTCGTCGGTTCACGTCACCGTGTGTCCGAATCCCTGTCCGGTACATGTCGGTCGGGACCGAGACGGTGATCCGATGGTCGTCGCCTGCGTTTCGGCTTCCGATCCCGGTTCCACCGCGCCGACTCGAAGAGACGACACTCGCATCCAGCGATACCCCTTCCGCCGCCGTTGTTCGGCGGTGTAAACGGCTATACCCGCAACACCCCATGGTCCAAAAAGCCTATAATTGCCACCGGGTAACCCCGGAGTAGAGATGCCTACCACTCTACCCCTGTTCGGCGCCATCCCGGGCGGTCCGGAGATGCTCATCATCCTGCTCGTGTTGGTGCTACTGTTCGGAGCGAACAAGATCCCCAAGCTGGCCCGGTCGACCGGGCAGGCGATGGGCGAGTTCAAGAAGGGCCGCGAGCAGGTCGAGGACGAACTCCAGGAGATGCAGGACGGCGAGCGCGACGACGAGGACGAGATCGCCGCAGACTCCACCATCGACGCCGACTCGACCGGCGACACCGACAACGCCGCTCTCGAGACCGACGCCGAGAAGAACTAAGGCGCCGTCCCGGACCGCTTTTCCCTGCGCGCCGAGCACTCCCCATCGCGGGGCGTGTGGCCAAGCGGATACGGCGAGCGGTTCCTAACCGCTAGATCGCGGGTTCGAATCCCGTCACGCCCGTTGTCGTTCCCTTCGGTCACTCGACGGCCGTGACGTAGTCACACTCGCTCACTGTGTTCGCTCGCGTGACTCCCGTCACGCCCGTCGTCGTTCGTGAATCGAGACTGCTGCACCGTCTCGTCATCATGAACCGTGCCCACGAGTTTCGATCGAACGGAAATTGATTTCGAGCCCGAGATGTTCAGTACAAACCGAACACAGGAGTTACCGCTTCCCCGGTACAACGGGCCTCTCGCGACGTTATACGGACTTTCTCACCTGTGATAGAGAGGGCAAGCATTTAACCAGGCTCCCGGATTGACTGTATCCAATGGCTACCGACGACGCTGACGCGGCGGCCGGCCCCGGATTCGACGACGGATCCGGGATGGCTGCGGCTTCGGGGGATGCGGCCGTCGTCGGGGAGTACACGTGGCCGGACTTCCTACGAGACCACGGTCGCGAGGACGCGGCCGACGAACTCGCCGAGCGCCTCCGGACGGAGGTCGTCGAGGAGGACGAGGACGGCGAGGAGGTCGTTCGGATCGAGGTCCGCGCCGCGACCGCCGAGGATCTGGCGGCGCTGGGCGTCGCCGAGGTCGCCGCCGACGCGCTCGGGATGGATCCCGGCGACGTGTCGCCGACCGTCGGTGCGGCCGGCGCGCTCGGCGAGTCCATCGCGGAGCGCTCCCCGCTGCTCGCCTACGACGATACCCCCGTCTGGAAGGACATCTACACGTGGGACGACTACCGCGAGGAGTACTTCCTCGACGAAGAGGGGAACCCTCCGACCGACGAGGAGGACGACCCGCTCGAGTTCACCACCGCCGACAAGGCCGAGGCGCTCGGGTTCGACCCCGACCGCGTCGAGGAGACGCTCGGTCACCTCGCGAAGCGCGCGCCGGAACTCGACGAGGTGGTCGACGAGCGAACCGTCGACATCGCCGACGACATCGACGAGGACGCGTTCTTCAGCGACGCCGCGGGCATGACGACGGTCGTGAACCGCTACGACCTGGAGAAGGCGGTTCCGATGCCGAAGAAGCGCCACTTCCGGGAGGTCGAGCGCTACTGGGTGAACGAGCCGTACTCGTTCGTGATCGTCTTTCACTCGACGAAGGAGAACGAGAAGAAGTACTACGTGATCGAGCCGTACCGCAACGCCATCGAGGAGGACCTGTTCGAGTTCCTCGAGGGAAAACTGCGCTCGGCGATCAAGTACGCCGACGAGGGGGCCGTCGCGGCCGACGACGACCACCGCAAGCTGACGATCCGCGAGGAGACGTACGACCTGCTCGACCGCTACGACCTCTACACGCGCGACGGCGGCCCGAAGTTCGGCGACAAGCTCGCGGACCTGTTCGGCGTCGACGTCGACGACGAGGGTGCCGCGGGGCGGCTGATCCGTGCGCTCGGCGTCGCACCGCGGGAATCCGACGGCGAGATCGAGGGGATCGCCGCGCGACCCGAGCCGGCGGTGCTCGCGGAGGACCCCGACACGCTCACCGAGTACACCGTGACGAAGGCGCTGTACTACCTCGAGCGCGACTTCGTCGGCTACGAGCGGATCGACGGCATCAAACACGACATCAACGTCGAGGACATCTCCGTCGACGGCTACAACTCGCCGGTCTTCGTCTATCACTCCGACTACGAGCAGATCATCTCGAACGTGTACCACGGCGAGCAGGAGCTCGACGACTTCGTCGTCAAGCTCGCCCAGCGCTCCGGGAAGGGCATCTCCAAGCGCCGCCCGCAGGTGGACGCCACGCTCCCGGACGGCTCTCGTGCCCAACTGACGCTCGGCAAGGAGGTGTCGGATCACGGGACGAACTACACGATCCGGCAGTTCAAGGACGTCCCGTTCACCCCCATCGACCTCATCAACTGGAACACGTTCAGCCTCGACGAGATGGCGTTCCTGTGGCTGTGCATCGAGAACCACAAGTCGCTGATCTTTGCGGGCGGCACCGCCTCCGGGAAGACGACGAGCCTGAACGCCGTCTCGTTGTTCATCCCCTCGAACTCGAAGATCGTCTCCATCGAGGACACCCGCGAGGTCGAGCTCCCCCAGCGCAACTGGATCGCCTCCGTCACCCGGCCCTCCTTCGCGGACGACGACGGCGGCGACGTCGACGAGTTCGACCTGCTGGAGGCAGCGCTCCGCCAGCGGCCCGACTACATCGTCATGGGCGAGATCCGCGGCGAGGAGGGACGAACCCTCTTTCAGGTCATGTCGACCGGACACACCACCTACACCACCTTCCACGCGGACAACGTCGGGGAGGTGCTCAAGCGGTTCACGACCGAGCCGATCAACGTCTCGAAGACGATGTTCACGGCGCTTGACCTGGTGTCGGTGCAGGCGTCGACGCGGGTGCAGGGGCGGAAGGTGCGTCGGAACAAGTCGCTCACGGAGATCAACCACTACGACGCCGAGAACGACGAGATCAACGTTCAGGACGTGTACCAGTGGCAAGCCGAGACGGACGAGTTCCTCCGCATGGGGGACTCGAACACGCTGGAGGAGATCATGTTCGACCGCGGGTGGAGCCCTCAGACCCTCGAGGACGAGATGCTCAAGCGGCGCGCAGTGCTCGCGTACCTCATCGACCGCGGTCTCAACACGTACACGCAGGTGGCGGCGACGCTGCAGGCGTTCATCAACGATCCCGAGACGATCCTCTCGCTGATGGCGAACGAACGACTGGAGGCGAGCCTCGACGACCTCCGCGAGATGGAGTCGGTGCTGATCGACGTCGACGAGGACAAGGAGGCGATGGTGCCCCGTCCGGAGCCCTCCGAGGCGCAGGCGGCGGAGGCGAAGTCGATCCTCGAGGAGGCCGACCCGATCCTGGCGGAGTTCCGCGGCGAGCGAACCGACGACGTGGCGGCCGCCTTGGGGACGGTCGAACACGCGGGCGATGTCGCGGCCGAGCCCGGCGCGGGAGCGTCCATCGCGGGCGAGGCGGACGGAGACGCGACCGGCGACACCGCCGGTGCGCCGTTCGAGGACATCGGTCCGGAGCCGCTCGACGTCGACCGGGCGATCGACGCGACCGACGGGCCCGTGGAGGACGACGCCGACGGCGGATCGACCGAGACCGACGCGACCGACAGCGAAACCGGGCTGAACGGCGAGGCGGCCGACGCGTTCGACGCGATCGACCAGTTCGACGGCGACCCCTCCGAACCCGGTTCCGATGGCGAACACGGGCGAGGCGACGCGTCGGCCGACGAGGCCGACCCCGACGGCGAAGCCGCACACGACGGGGAAGCCGTCTCCGAAGACGACCCCGTCCCCGACGAGGAAACGGCCCCCGACGAGGAAGTGATCGACGACTGGGGGTTCGGAGAAGTGGCGTCGGCCGACGACGCGGAACGCGAGGAGGAGTAGATGAGCCTCGACAGCGACACGAGCTTCGGGAGCGCACGGGGGTTCGCGGACGCGTTCTACCCGTTGTTCCGGAGGGTGTTCGACCGGGAGGGCGACTTCGTCGACGGCGTCGACACGAAGCTGACCCAAGCACGGATGAATCAGCCCGTCGAGCTGTACGTCTCCAAGGCCCTCGGCGTCGGCGTGCTCGTGGGGCTGACGCTGTGGGTGGTCGGGATGCTGCTGGGGTGGAGCCTGTTCGCGTTCGGCATCGTTCAAGCGGAGTCGATCGGACTCGGGATCCCGGCGAGCTCCGCCGAACAGGCGGCGATGCTGGAGTCGCTCACCGAGCCCGCGGCCGTGCTCGTCAGCGGCGTCGTCTTCGGAAGCATCGGGTTCGGCCTCGGGTTCGGCACGCTGCTCGCGATCCCCTACCAGCGGGCAGACGCGCGGAAACGCGAGATCAACATGCTCCTCGCGGACGCCGTCTCGTTCATGTACGCGCTCTCGGTTGGCGGGCTGAACCAGCTGGAGATCTTCGAGTCGATGGCGGAGGCCGACGACACCTACGGGGAGGTGGCAAAGGAGTTCCAGAGCATCGTCCAGGAGACGAGCTACTTCGGCACCGACTACCGCAACGCGGTCCGCCAGCAGTCCATCGAGACCCCGAGCGAGGAGTTCTCCCAGTTCCTCACCGACATGCTGTCGATCATCAACTCCGGCGGCGACATGGAGCGGTTCCTCTACGACAAAAAGGAGAAGCACCTCCGCACGGCGAAACAGCAGCAGGAGCTGACGCTGGAGACGCTGGAGCTGTTCGGCGAGATGTACATGACGCTGTCGCTGTTCCCGCTCCTGCTCATCATCATCCTCGTCATCATGTCGATGCTCGGCCAGGGGCAGGACTTCCTCCTGACGGCGACCGTCTACCTCCTCACGCCGCTCATCGGGGTCGGCTTCCTCGTGCTCGTCTCGACGGTCAAGCAGGACGAGGTCGGGGACGGCTACCTCGACCCCGGCGGCATCGACGAACACTTCGCGGAGGAGCAGCGGGAGGGGCTGCTCCACCTCGGGCTCGTCGAGGCGTTCACGGGCGAGTTCTCGCTGTTCGACCGGATACGCTCGCGCGAGGGGACGTACAAGACCGGGGAGCTGCTGAAGGCGCCGCACCTGTTCTTCCGGGACAATCCCCTGTTTACGCTCGCGCTCACCGGGCCCGCCGCGCTCGTGCTGGTCGGGTTCGGGGTCGCCTCCGGCGACGCGCCGCTGACGTTCCAGGGGTTCGTCGACAACCCGGTGTGGTCGACGTTCGTGTGGGTGTACGTCCCCGCGTACGTCACGCTGATCCCGCTCGTGATCTTCTACGAGTGGCACCAGTACCGTCGCGGCGGGATCACCGGAAAGCTCTCGGACAACCTCCGGAAGCTCTCCTCGGCCAACGACACCGGGCAGACGCTGTTGGAGTCGATCCGGACGACCGCCGACACGTCGAGCGGGAAGCTCGCCGAGGAGTTCGAGGTGATGTACGCGAAGGTGAACTACGGGATGAGCCTCCGGGAGGCAATGGTCGAGTTCAACAACAAGTACCACATCCCGCGGCTCGCGCGAACGGTGAAGCTCATCTCGGAGGCGCAGCAGGCGTCCAGCCAGATCACCGACGTCCTGACGACGGCCGCCCAGGCCTCGGAGAACCAGGACGACATCGAGCGCGAGCGGATCTCCCGGACCCGGATGCAGGTGGCGATCATCCTGATGACGTACCTCACGCTGCTGGCGGTGATGGCGATCCTGAAGCTCCGGTTCCTCGACATCCTCGCGGGACTGACCACACAGGCGAGCGGGGGCGGCGCCGCGACCGGCGGGGGCGGCGGACTCGGCTCGGGCGGGTTCGGCGGCAACGTCGACGTCGACCGCCTGTCGGTGCTGTTCTTCCACGCGGTGACGATACAGGCGGTGCTGTCGGGGGTCATCGCGGGGTACATCCGCAGCGCCGACATCATTTCCGGGATGAAGTACGTGGTCGTGTTGCTCACCGTCGCGCTGGGTGTGTGGGTGGTGGTGGCGTGAGCGACGACGGATATCCGGCGACGGACCCCGCCGCCGGCAGCGGCGTCGAGCGCACCCGTGCCCGCGACCGCGGGCAGACGACCATCGACTACGCCGTCGGCGTGAGCGTGTTTCTGCTGGTCGTCGCGTTCGTGTTCGCGTTCGCTCCCTCGCTCACGGCGCCGTTCACGAGCGATGCGACCGACGCGGTGGTGGTCGCCGACCGCTCTGCGGACCGGATCGCCAACGATCTGCTGGTCGCCGACCCCGCGCGTCCGTCCGTCCTCGACGCCGACTGTACCGCGGGATTCTTCGATACCGACGAGGCCGTCGACACCGACTGCCGGTACGAGACCGACGCAAGCGATCTCCGGGGCGCGCTCGGGATCGTCTCGCCGGATCGGACGGCGAACGTGACCGTCGTCAGTGACGGCGGTATCCGGGTGCTCGGGGACGGCGCGGATGCGGTTCCGCTCGCGGCCGGACCGGCTCCGCCGCGCGGGGCGGGCGTGTCGACCGCTCGTCGGGCGGTCCTGCTCGACGGGTCGGACGCGACGGTGATCGTGAGGGTGTGGTGACCATGCGCGCGCAGGCACACACGCTCGAGGGGTTCGCGGCCGCGATCATCCTGTTGAGCGGCGTCCTCTTCGCGCTACAGGCGACGGCGGTGACCCCGCTGACCGCGAGTACGTCGAACCAGCACATCGAGAATCAGCAGGCGGCCGTCGCCGAGGGGACCCTGGCGGCCGCGGAGGCGAACGGGACGCTCGCGCCGACGCTGCTACACTGGAACGCGACCGGAGAGCGGTTCATCGGCTCGGGATCTGACAGCGTGTACACCGGTGGCGGCCCGTCCACCGCGTTCGGGGCGACGCTGAACGAGACGTTCGGCGCCGAGCGGATCGCGTTCAACGTCGAGGTCAGCTATCGAACCGCCGGCGGTCGCGGTCGAACGCGGATGGTGTACATGGGGTCGCCCAGCGACAACGCCGTCGCCGCGACCCGGACGGTGGTACTGTTCGATGACGACCGCCTGGGCGACGGGTCCGGAACCCTCGCGGAGATCGGTGCCGATCCGGACCGTGAGTTCTACGTGGAGGACACGGCCGACGGGCCGCTGTACGGCGTCATGGAGGTGCGCATCGTCGTATGGCGGATCTGATGGACGAGTTGACTACGGACAGCCCCGAGAACGGTCACGCAGCCGACCATCCGGCCCGTGGCGGCGACGGCAGCGACCGCGGACAACTCGTGCTCGTCGCGGGGTTCGCGCTCGCGGTCGTCCTCGTCGCGTTGGTGCTGCTCGCGAACACCGCGATCTTTACGGAGAACCTCGCGACCCGCGACAACGGCGTCGGCGAGCGAGAGGTTCTCGGGTACCGCGCCTCGATCGTCGACGGCGCCGGCGGGATCATCGACCGCGAGAACGCCGCGGAGTACGTCGATCGGACCACGCTGGAGAAGAACGTCACTGCCGGACTCGACGCCCTCGACTCACAGCTGCGAGACATTGCCGGCCGGAGCGCCGCCAGCGCGCGCGCGGATGTCACTGCCGCGACCTACACCAACGGCTCGTTGGTGCGCCAGAACGGCACCGCAAGCGACCCGCGGCAGTTCACGAACGCCGGCGGCGACGCGAACTGGACGGTCGCGACCGATCTCGAGAACGCCACCGACGGGGATGCGACGCGCGCGTTCGTCGCCGTCGTGACGAACACCTCGCTGGAGCCGGCCTCCGCGAGCGACCCCGACGGCGCCTTCCACGTCGTCGTGACCAACGGGAGCGCGGCGTGGCACGCGTACGTGTACGAACACAGCAGCGGAGCGATCGCCGTCGGCGTCAAACCCGCGGGCGAGCCGGTGTCGGCGACGACCGAGGTCTGCTCGGTGTCGGCGTCGAACGCGACCGTCGACTTCACCGGAGGAACGCTCGGGGGCGTCGACTGCCCCGGGCTGGCGTTCGGCGGCGCCGTGGCCGAGAGCGGGACGACCGACGGGTACGACGTGCTCGTTCGCAACGGCGACCGCGCGGCCGGCGGCTACGACCTGACGATCCGGACGGCCGGGGCCGGTTCGGTTTCTACGGGGAACGTGACGGCACCACCGTCGGCGGACGAGCCGTACGCTGTCCCCGCCGTCTACGCCGTCGAGGTACCGATTCGGTACCAGACCAGCGAGGTGACCTATGCGGAGACTGTCCGCGTCGCGCCGGGGGAACGCGATGACTGACCCGCCTCGCTCGCACGACGGTTCGCCGCCGGTCGGGCGGGCGTCGAAGCCGTCCCGGCCCCGTCGCGATCGCGGTACGGCGACCGCGCTGTCGTACGTGTTGACGCTCGGCATCACGGCGCTGTTGATCAGCGGCCTGCTCGTCGCCGCCGGCGGCGCCGTTGAGAGCCAGCGCGAGGACACGACGCGCGAGGCGATGGAGGTGGTCGGCCAGCAGCTCTCGGCGCGGCTGATGGCGGCCGACCGTCTCGTCGCCGCCGGCGGGAGCGAGGTGAGCGTTCGGGGCTCGTACCCGGAGACCATCGCCGGCAGCACCTACTCGATCGCGGTACGGTCCGGCCCGCCGACGACGATCGAACTGACCGCGACCGGCACGAGGGTCTCGGTCGCTGTGGGGACCGCGACGCGCACGCCCGTCGCCGACGCGACGGTGTCTGGCGGCGACGTGGCGATCGTGTACAGCGGCGGCCAACTGGAGGTGCGCGGCGCGTGAGTCGGGCACAAAGCGACGCGCTCGGGTTCGTGCTGGTGTTCTCACTGATCGTGCTCACCGTCGGGACCGTGTACGCCGCGGGCTATCCCGCGCTGGAGGAGTTCCGGACGGACGAACAGCTCGAGAACATGGAGCGGGCCTTCGACGTGCTCGACGACAACCTCGACGACCTCGCGCGCGAGGGCGCGCCGAGCCGGGCCACCGAGATCAAGCTCAACGGCGGACGCCTCGCGGTGAACGGGTCCACGACGATCACGGTGAACGCGACGACGACGGACGCCGTCGAGGGGGCGAACTTCACCGTCGCCGGCGAGAGCACGCCGATCACGTACAGCCAGGGCGACACGACTATCGTTTCCGCACACGGCGCGGTACTCCGCCAGGACGGCGAGGCCGCGTTCATGCGCTCGACTCCGGGGTGGGTGATCGACGACGGGCACGCGTTGATCCCGCTGGTCGTCACCGACCGGACGGGCGATCGCGTCGCGTTCGCCGGGAGCTCGACCGTGTTGATCCGCGGGCAGGTGACGGGGCGGGGCGTCGCGGATGAACTCGCTTCCGGCGCTGGCGACGACGTGACGGTGACCGTCACTGTCGCGTCGCCACGGGCGGACGCCTGGAAGCGCTACTTCGAGGCCGAGGGGTTCACGGCCGTCGACAGCGACCCCGACGACGGGGAGGTCACCTACCGGTTCGAGGTAGACAGCGTGCTCGTCCAACAGACCACCGTCTCGGTGGAGTTGGAAGGGTGAGGCAAGCTATCGGGTAGAATTGTCCGAGTGCGACACTCGGCGTCAGTCCTCGCTGACCTCGATTTCGGTGACCGAGACGTGAAGGTAGGTGATACGCGGGGCGTTCGACGCACTCACGTCGAGCTCGACGGTTCCGACCGACGGGTCGTACTCGAAGTCGTTCGGGTCCCCGTTCACGTCGATCGTGTCGCCGACGAGGCCACCCCTGAAGTTCGTCCCCGACCCGCCGCCGCCGTTGAGGTCGACGTCCGATCCGGGCGCGTACACGAACCCGATGAACTTGTAGTTCCCGTTGAACGACACGTCTCCGTCGGAGTGGACGAGCACCCGGAGCTGGTCGGCGGGACCGTCGGCGTTGACGTCGCCGTTCACCGAGAAGTCCTCGCGGACGTAGAACGTGGTCGTGTTCCCCCCGGTCACGTCGACGTCGCCGGCGTCGACGTCGCCGTCGACGACGACCGAGACGTTCCCGTCGGAGGTGTCGATCGAGAGGTCGCCGGCGTAGTCGCCGTCGAAGAAGTACGTCTCGCTGTCGTTCATCTGGTCGGTCGAGAAGTTCCCCTCGTCGACGCACGCGCTCGAGTTCGTCTCGCACTCCTCGATGTGCGACTCGATGACGTCGTCGGCGGACGGTTGCACCACCCCGTCGCGGTACGGCTCGGGCGGCGGTCCCGGGTTGGCAGCGATCCCGCCCGAGGAGGTCGCGGCGACGACGTTCTCGAAGTCGGTGTTCGACGGAACGACCAACTCCACCGTCGCGGTCTGGTTGTCGTGGTGGACCACCACCTCGCCGCTGGTGCGCTGCTCGAAGAACCGGCCCCACGCGTCGTAGTACTCGCTGCCGACGGTGATCACGACGACTCCCGCATCGAGGGGGTTCGTGCGGCCCGCGGCTTCGTCGGGGTACACCGCAGTCGGGTCACTCGACTGTCGGACGACGACCTCGCCGTCGAGCCGCTCGTCGCCCCCGACGCGCACGAGCGGGAGCGTCAGCGTCGTGCCGCGATAGTGGAACTCCGGCGGCGACACCATCGCGCTTCCGTTGCCGGTTCGCCGCCAGACGCCCCCGCCCTGGTAGGCGACGGCGGTGTCGTCGTCACGGTAGACGACCGCGCCGAGCGTCGTGTTCGTGATCTCGTACTCGAACTCCCCGGTGCTGGCGTTGTACACCGAGATGTTCATCCAGCCGGCCTCGGCGTCGACCCGCCGCGTCGCGTCGCCGCTGCCGGCTAGCCGCACCCGCTGGCTGTCGCTGTCCCCGTGGGCGACGAGGCTCGCCTTCGAATCGAACTGCGTCATCGACTGCTCGGCGGCCCCGTTGGTCGCCGACTGCTGGATGCCCGTGATCGCGTCGCCGCCGAGCGCGACGACGGCGGTCGCGCCCGCGATCGTAATGGCCAGCAGAAGGACGACGCTGATGACGTCGCCCTGTGCCCGACTGTTGCCCGTCCCCCCGGAACCCATGAAGACGTATTCGAAAACAAGCGGGATAAGGGTTCGTTCCGGCGTATCAATACCGAATTCGAGCGCTTCGGGAGCGAGCCGGACATTCCGGTCTCCGGTGTAGGCTGCGGCGAAAAGATACTGAAGGGTCGTCGCGCCTGGAACCGACTTACGGCGTCGACTCCTCGGCCAGCGTCTGCGAGCTGTCTCCGTTCTCCGAGGTCCAGATCACGCGGACGGTCGTGTCGCTCGTGACGTTATTCAGGGTCTCTGAGTTACCAGCGGATACTGGTGTATTGAATTCAATTGAATCGCTGCCACCAGTCAGATTAACGCTCTCAGCGTCGGTGATCGTGTCCCCACCAGTGTGGGTTGCGGTAACATCGTAATTAGAGGAGTCGGTATCGTTTTCTGCGAAATCGAACTGGAAGTTCGCGTTCGGCGCGGTCTGTTGGACACTGTTCCCCAGGCCGAGGACGAACGAGCCGATAACAGCCGCGAGGATCACCGTGATCGCCACCATCAGGATCACGCCGATCACCGGGCTGACTGCACGGTCGTCGTCGAAGAGTGCGTTGAAATTCATTGTATTGTTCCACAGTCCTCCCCGAAGGGAGTCGCCCCCCGGCAGTACTGTACAAGACGTAGGTAGCCTTCTCATAAGATAAGTGGACCGGTGTAGTAATCATATCCAATAACTGTATGGGTATACCAGACTAGATCCCGTTTCTGTTCCAATTAAGTATCTGTTTCGAACGCATCGCTCGGAACAGGTGTCCGAACACCACTGGATCGGGCATCACGTCCCGAGTTCTCGTCACAACCGGCTAGTTCAGTCCGCTATGAATCGGTAACCGACAGAACTCGCGGATACGAGGCGCACCACGACGGGGTCGGAACTCAGACGCTCCCGTGTGATGATCAGCGAACTGCGTCGACGCGAACTCCGACTGGAGGCGATTCGCTCGCGTGGGGGCATCTCTCTCGAGGGGCCTGCCGATAGCGGGCCGAATAGCCGGCGAACGGGAGGAGAGCGCTCCCGCTCCGGAGCGTAAATTTCGAGTGGACTCGGCGGGATTTGAACCCGCGGCCTTTCCCCTGCCAAGGGAACGATCTACCACTGATCTACGAGCCCGCCTACACTACCGAATATCGCGGTTCGGTAGTTAAGGGCTTCGACTGCGTACCTCCTCGCCACGGATCACCACGGTCGAGTCAGCGATAGAAAGCCCTTAGGCCCGCGGCCGTGAGCCAGTGAATGGGAACAGCACGGCCGCAACTCCGACTCGCCCGCGGTGGGCTTGGGATTGCGGATGTGCCCCCGTCGGACTGCCCGCTCGCGCCGGAGGCGCGCTCGGGAGCGACAGCCGGCGGTGGCTCGCTTCTGCGGCCGACGTTCCAACTACAGACAATGGCACGAATGCACACCCGCCGTCGAGGGTCGTCCGGTTCGGACAACCCCGCGGCAGACGAACCCCCGGAGTGGAGCGACGTCGATACCGAGGACGTCGAGGAACGCGTCGTCGAACTCGCCGATCAGGGCCACGACCCGAGCGTCATCGGCCTGAAACTGCGCGACGAGGGCGTGAAGGGCACGCCGATTCCGAACGTGAAGCTCGCGACCGGCAAGAAGGTCACCGAGATCCTCGAGGAGCACGACGCCGGCAACGACCTGCCCGAGGACATCCGGAACCTCATGGAGCGCGCCGTGCGCCTCCGCGAGCACATGGAGGAGAACCAGCAGGACGCGCAGAACAAGCGCGCGCTCCAGAACACCGAGTCGAAGATCCGTCGCCTCGCGGACTACTACCGCGGCGACAAGCTCGACGACGACTTCCGGTACAGCTACGACGTCGCCGTCGACCTCCTCGAGGACGACCGGTAAGACACCCACCCCCACTCACGAACCACACCGATGTCCACCGCCGCCGACACGCCGACCGAGGCCGACCCCGAACGGGTAGCCTCGGCGCTGGCGACGGCGGAGTTCGTCCGGCTCTACCCCCGACCCACCGGCGACGCGCTCGCCGCGGCGGGACTGCTCGCCCGCGCGCTCGACGCGCGGGCCACGCCGTTCCAGGTTCGCGCCACACGCGAGAGTGCGGTCCCCGACGGCGACGGGAGCGCGCTCGCGCTGGGCTGGACCGCGCCGAACGCGACCGGCATCGCGCCCGGATCGCGGCCGGTGTCGGTCGTCGCGGCCGCCGTCGTCGACGCGCTCGACGTCCAACCGGACCCGATCGTCGGGCTCGCGGGCGTCGTCGCCGCGGGAACCGTCCCGGGCGAGAACGGGAGCGGGAGCCTGCTGGAGGAGGCCGAACGCCGCGGCGTCGTCGATCGACGCCCGGGCGTGGCGGTCCCCACGGCGGATCTCGCCGACGGGCTCGCCCACTCGACGCGGATCTGGACGCCGTACTCCGGCGACGTGGAGGCCGCGGGCGCGCTGCTCGCGGACCTCGGTATCGGCAGCGACGCCGACAGGCCCGACGAGGTCGGCGATGACGACCGTCGCCGACTCGCCTCCGCGGTCGCGCTCGACGCGACCGCCGACGCGCCCGACCGCGCGGTGTCCGCCGTTGAACGGGCGTTGCGCCCGTACGAGACGCCGACGGGACCGTTCGCCACGCTCGGCGGCCACGCCGACGTGCTCGACGCGCTCGCACGCGAGCGCCCGGGACTCGGCGTGGCGGTCGCGCTCGGCGCGGA
Source organism: Halobaculum rubrum (assembly GCF_019880225.1). NCBI lineage: Archaea > Methanobacteriati > Methanobacteriota > Halobacteria > Halobacteriales > Haloferacaceae > Halobaculum > Halobaculum rubrum. The sequence continues at coordinate 55,961 of NZ_CP082284.1, read as the reverse complement.
CGTGACCGACGCGGCGCTGTCGACGTGGCGCGACCACGCTGCAAGCGTCCACGAGGCGCTCGCGGATCCGACGACGGGCCGGTACGACGGCGCGTTCGTCGCCCGCGTTGAGGCGTCGCCGGCGGACGCACCCGCGCTCGCTACCGCCGCCCGACTCGTTCGCGACTACGCCTCGCCGGAGCCGGTCGCGCTCGTCGTCTCCGACGACGCGGCCGCCGCCGCCGGCGACGGGACGACCGACGTGACCGCCGCTCTTCGAGCCGGCGTCGAGGCGACGGCGGCCGGAGACGTCGATGAGTCGACCGATTCGGGCGAGACCGGGTCCGACGGCATGGATCCCGACGAACAGCCGATCGACGTCGTCGGCGACGACAGGCTCGGCGAGGCGCGCTTCGACGGCGGCGACGTGCAGGCGTTCATCGGCGCGTTCAGGGAGGTCCTGCGATGACTGGCAGCGACCTCGCTCGAACCGGGGTGGTCGAGACGACCCACGCCGACGCCGAGGCTGCGGCGACGATCGCGGCAGCCATCTCGCCGGACAACACGGACGACATCCGGACGGAGGCGGACGGAGCGACGGTTGCGACCCGCATCGCGCGGGACACGACCGGCGGGTTTCTCGCCTCGGTGGACGACTACCTCGTGAACCTCGACGTGGCCGACGACGTGGTCGCGACGGGACGGGGAGGGGAGGGCGACACGAACATCGCGGAGCGGTTCCGCGACGCGGACGGCATCCGCGACACGAACGACACACGCGACACCGCAGACACAGACACACACGACACATGAGCGAACGATCAGTCTCACGACAACGACAGGGGAAGCGCTGGTACACCGTCCTCGCGCCCGAGCAGTTCGACCGAGCCGAGCTCGGCGACACGATGGCCGAGGAGCCCGAGCAGGTCGTCGGCCGCACGGTCGAGACCACGCTGGGCGAGATCACCGGTGACCAGGGACAGGACAACGTCAAGCTGACGTTCAAGATCACGGACGTCGGGTCGGACGCCGCGTACACCGAGTTCGTCCAGCACGAACTCACGCGCGATTACCTCCGCTCGATGGTGCGCCGCGGCGCCTCGAAGATCGACCTGCACATCACCGTGCGCACGACCGACGACTACCGCGTTCGCGTCAGCTCGGTGGCGTTCACGACCAAGAAGGCCGACCGCTCCCAGGAGCACGCCATCCGCCAGATCATGACCGACCTGGTCGAGCAGGCCGCCGAGGACCGCTCGTTCTCGGAGCTCATCGACTCCGTCGTCGAGGGGCGCCTCTCGTCGGCGATCTACGGCGAGGCGAAGACGGTGTACCCGCTTCGCCGCGTCGAGATCAAGAAGCTCTCGCTCGAGGCACGGCCCGAGGAGATCGCCGCCGAGGAGGAGACCGCCGTCGACGTGGACGACGACGACGTCGCCGTCGACGAGTAGGCGACCGATCACCGACGTTTTTCGCCGACGGAGCCACGTCGGGCAGCGACGCGTCGTGCCGGATCGACATCCGGTGTCGATCGGGATGGTTGACCGACACGTCGCGACAGCAGGTCCGGAACGTCAGGCTCGGAGCGTCATTCCTCGACGTGGACGATACCGACCATTCCCGCCTGTTCGTGCGGGATGCAGTAGTACGTGTAATCGCCCGAGACCTCGAAGGTGTGTTCGAACCGCTGGTTCGCGGAGATCGCTCCCTTGCTCCCGTCCCACGCGTCCACGGCGGCGGCCTCGGAGTCGTACCCGCCGGTGGCGAAGTACTCGGCGCCCTCGGGGATCTGGTCCTCGTACGCCGTCACCGAGTGGGCGCGCGTGGAGGTGTTCTCCCAGACTACCGTGTCGCCGACGGACACCGTTATCTCGTACGGGCGGAACGCCTCCGCGGTCATGCCGACGTCGTAGTCGTCGCTCGCGGATCCCGGGAGGACGGCCGCACAACCGCTCAGCGAGAGCGACGCTGCGGCGCCCGCGGTCGCGAGGAAGCGGCGTCGGTCCATACGTGGATCGTAGAGGCGGATCGCTTTATGCCGATCGGTCCGGGCCTCGAATGGGATGGAAAGCCATACGACCGGCGGTGCCGTCGGCCCGACCAGACCATGACCGACCGGCCGCGCTTCTGCTCCCGGCTGGGGCTGGCGGACGCCGTCACCGCCGGGAACGCCGCACTCGGAACGCTCGCGGCCGCCGTGGTGGCGTTCGATCCGACGCTGGCTGCGCGGCTGGTTCTCCTCGGCGCGGTCGCCGACGGCCTCGACGGGGTGCTCGCGCGCCGGTACGGCGGGACCGCGATCGGGCCCCACCTCGACTCGCTGGCGGACGTGGCCTCCTTCGGCGTCGCCCCGGCGCTGATCGTCGCCGCGACGGTGACCGCCGCGTACCCGCTCGACTCCTCGCCCGTCCTGTTCGTCGCCGGACTGGTCGTCCCCGCGGCGTACGTCGCGTTCGCGGTGATCCGGCTGGCCGTCTATACCGTCGAGGACGAAGGGGCGAAAACGACCCACGGCGTCCAGACGACGCTCGCGGCGACGGTGATCGCGGCGTCCGTGCTCGCGGGGCTGGACTCGCCCGCGGTGGTGCTCGGCCTCGCCGCCGTGTCGGCGCCGCTGATGGTGACACCGATACGGTACCAGGATCTCCACCCGCAGGACGCGCTCGTGATGGGAGCCGTGCAGGCGTGCGCGATCCTGTTTACGGGGATGGCCGGCGAGTCGTTCGCGTTCGCCCTGCTGTTTCTCGCGCTCGGCTACCTCGTGCTCGGGCCGCGCTTCTACTGGCGCGACGCGAGCGGGGCGGCCGAGTCCGAGGACGCGTCGGATGGACCCCCCGAGAGTGACGGTCCGGACCCCGAACCGGGCGCCTGATTCGGCGCCCGTCCCCGGGCGCAGCGGTCCCCGGCGGTATCGACTTCGGGATCGCCGGCGGCGGTCGTGGCTCACACCACCGCCGGTTGGCCCCCTCCAGATGCGCGTTCCGGGAACGGTTTACCCCCGGACCTCCAGACCACACACATGGATCCGAGACAGGTCGCCGATCTCTCGCCGGACGAGCGGCGGGCGTTCTTCGAGCGCGACGCCGGCGTCGACGCCGTCCGTGACGACGTGCGCGACATCGTCGACCGCGTCCGCGACGAGGGCGACGCCGCCGTCCGAGAGTTTTCCCGCGAGTTCGACGACGTCGAGGTGGCGAACATCGACATCACCGACGAGGCCGAGCGCGCCGTCGACGCCGTCGACGGGGGGGTGCTCGCGGCGATCCGCGAATCGATCGGGAACGTCCGCGAGTTCCACGAGGCGCAACTACCGGAGGACTGGACTCGCCAGTTCGACGACGGGCGCGTGCTGGGCAAGCGCTTCCGGCCGCTCGACCGCGTCGGCGCGTACGTCCCCGGCGGCACCGCCGCGTACCCGTCGTCGGCGATCATGGGCGTCGTCCCCGCGACGGTCGCGGGCGTCGACCACGTCGCCGTCGTGACTCCCCCCGCCGAGGAGATCAACCCCGCGACGCTGGCGGCGATCCACGAGGCCGGCGCCGACGCCGTCTACTCCGTCGGCGGCGCGCAGGGCGTCGCCGCGCTCGCGTACGGCACCGAGACGGTGACGAGCGTCCGGAAAGTCGTCGGGCCGGGCAACAAGTGGGTGACCGCAGCGAAGGCGGCCGTCCGCGGGGACGTGGAGATCGACTTCCTCGCCGGCCCCTCGGAGGTGCTGGTGCTCGCGGACGACACGGCCGACCCCGCGGCGGTCGCCGCCGACCTGATCGCGCAGGCGGAGCACGACCCGAACGCCTCCGTGGTGGCGGTGACGGACGACGGGCCCACGGCCGAGGCCGTCTGTGCGGAGATCGACGCGCAGGTACCGGAGCGCGAGCGGGCCGAGACGATCGAGTCCGCCCTCGCTAACGACGCCTCGGGCGTGCTGGTCGCCCGCTCGATGTCCGAGGCGGTGCTGTTCGCAGAGGAGTACGCCGCTGAACACCTCTCGATACAGGCCGACGACGATGAGGCGCTGCTCGACCGGATCTCGAACGTCGGCTCGGCGTTCCTCGGCCGCTTCACGCCCGTCGCCGCCGGCGATTACGCCTCCGGGACGAACCACGTGCTGCCGACGAACGGCGGAGCGAGGGCGTTCGGCGGGCTGTCGACGGACACGTTCCTGCGCTCGTCGACCGTCCAGCGGCTCTCGGAGGACGGCCTTCGCGACCTCTCGGGGACGGTGACGACGCTGGCGGAGGCCGAAGGGCTGGAGGCGCACGCCGAGAGCGTCCGGACGCGCTTTGCGGACGAGGAATAACGCGCCGGCGGCGACCACGCTCGCGCCGTCCCGTGTGAGTCGGCGTCAAGGTTTTACCCGAGTATCCGGATCGACTACACATGAGTACTGACGCGTCCGGAGGGAGCGAGCTCGACACCGCCGTCACGGTCACACCGGCGGCGGCCGAAGAGGCGGTCTCGCTCATGGAGGGCGAGGGCATGGACGTGGACGTCGGCGGTCTGCGCCTGTTCGTCCAGCAGGGCGGCTGTGCCGGGCTGTCGTACGGCATGCGCTTCGATACCGAGCCCGAGGAGGACGACCGCGTGACCGAACAGCACGGGCTGCGCGTGTTCGTCGACCCGGCGTCGATGAACTACATCGGCGGGTCGACGCTCGATTACGAGTCCGGGCTGCAGGCGGCGGGCTTCACCGTCGAGAACCCGAACGTGGAGGCGGAGTGCGGCTGCGGCGAGTCGTTCCGGACGTGAAGCGCTCCGACTGCCTGTAGGTCCGACGCGGCGGATTCGACACCCCACACTACCGGATCGCGTCCCCTGCGGTGTCGGGTCGGGATCGACCCAGACCGTTTAACAGCCGGCGTCGCCTCCGTAGGGTATGACTCTCGACGCCGTCGAGACGGCCGCAGGCGAGCTGTACGTCAACCGTGCTGGCGGCGAGCGCGGATCGAAGGCACCGTTTTACCACGTGTACGTCGACGACGACGGCGAGACCAGATGGGGATACTTCTGCGGGAACTGCGAGACGGTGAACAACGCGATGGACTCGATGGGGCGCATCGAGTGCAACGAGTGCGGCAACATGCGCAAGCCCGACGAGTGGGACGCCGCCCACGAGTAGCGTCGTCGAGCGACCGAAGGGAGCGAGACGACGGGCACACGGCGGCGAGCTTGTGGGCGAGCCGCCAAGAAGAATAGCGTCGTCGAGCGACCGAAGGGAGCGAGACGACGGGCACACGGCGGCGAGCTTGTGGGCGAGCCGCCCGGGACCACAGCGCTCCCGAAGCGACCGTCGTCGTTGCAGTGCCGCGGCTACTAAGTCCCGGCCGGCCGCATTCTGCCCTATGTCGACGACGCTTCCGCTCCAGTCGCCCGGCGGACTCGTCACCGAGGCGCTCAACCGCTTCGTAGCCGACGTCTCCGACGCGCTCCCGGACATCATCGCCGGGATCGTTTTCCTGGTTATCGCCGGTGTCGGCGTCAAGGTGATCATGGCCGTCGTGCGTGCGGCGCTGCGGCGGACGGTCCCGGGCGAGTCGCCCGTCTACCGACAGTTCGTCGCGACCATCGTCGCCGTGTTCCTGTGGTTCGGGGTGGGGCTGTCGTTCCTCTCTGTGGTGGGGCTCGACGGCATCGCCACCTCGTTGGGGACCGCCGCGGGGTTTCTCGCGCTGGGGGTCTCGTACGCGACCTCCAACATGATCGCCGACGCCGTCGCCGGCGTCTATCTCCTCCGTGACGAGGACTTCAACCCCGGCGACACCGTCGACATCGGCGGGACGACCGGCGTCGTGCAGTCGATCGAGTTGCGCAAGACCCGCCTCACGGTCGACGACGACACCGTCGTCCGCGGGAACGCCGAGATCGAGAAGAAGTGGACGAAGATCGGCGACGCCGGGACGGCTCAGGGGAGTCCGTCACCCGCGGGCGACTGAACGGGCCGACTCCGACCGTAGCGTGACGGAGAGTCGATCGCCACTTCGGGCTGCTCGTCGCTCCCGCCGAGGTTTCCCTTGCTACCGTGTCACACATTCTGCCGCGGGTTTAAATCCGGTGAGGTGGTACAGGCTTCTATGTTCGTGGGACACGCGCTGGCGGCGTTCGCCATCGTCGCGGTCGTCGCTCGCCGAGTTGGCGAGCGACCCGCGCGTGCGCTCACCTTCGGCGTCGTCGCGGCGCTGTTCGCCGCCGCGCCCGACGTCGACATCGGCTACGCGCTCGTCGGCGTCGTGTCCGGGTTCGGCGCCGGCGCGGGGGCGCTCGGACTCGCCGAGTCGTTCTGGTCGACGGGGAACCTCGTCCACCGTGCGGTGACCCACTCGCTGGTCGTCGCTCCCGTCGTCGCACTCGCGGCCGCGGCCTGGGTCAACGGCCGCGCGAGCGCCAGGGCGGTCGCGCTCGCGCTCGTCGCCGGCCTGGTCGCGGTCACGGCGACCGTCAGCGGCGCGCTGGGCGCCTTCGTCACGGTCGCGTTCGTCGCCACCGCGCTCGCGCTGGCGGCGGGGATCCGACGGCGGACCGACCTGACGCCGCGGGCGACGTTCGCGCTCGCGCTCGCCGGCCTCGCCTCACACCCGTTCGGCGACCTGTTCACCGGGGAGCCACCGGCGTTCTTCTATCCCCTCTCCGCCGACGTGGTGACCGCCCGGGTGTCCCTGTCGGCGGACCCGACCCTCCACCTGCTCGGCGCGTTCGCGGTGGAGCTGGCAACGATCTGGGCGGCCGCGCTGGTGTGGAGCCGCCTCCGCGCCGAACGAGACGGCCAACAGACCAGAGTGCTCGACCTCCCTCGCCGCGTCGACCCGCTCGCGGTCGCGGGCGCGGGCTACGCCGCGGGCGTGTTCCTCATTCCGGCGCCGACGCTCGATCTCTCCTACCCGTTCGTCTTCACTGTGCTGGCGGTCGGCGCCGTCGGGATCGCGCCGGTGCGGGTCCGTCGCCGGGGGCGCGCGGTGCTCTCGCCGGAGTTCGCCCGTCCGGGTGCCGAGCGGGCCCTGTTCACCGGGTTGACCGCGGTGACGTTCGCGTGGCTGGGCTACCTGCTCGCATACCTCGCAGGCATCGCGTGAGCACCCGGAGAGACCCCCCGAGACGCCGGCCGACCCTTTTACACCCCGCCGCCGCATAGCGAGTTTCATGACGCAGTCGGGGCTCCGGACCGTCGTCAAGGACCGGCGGGCGAACGCGGCGATCGGCTGGGCGGTCCTCGCGTTCGTCGCGGGCAGCGGAGCGATAGAGTTGGTCTCGGGGGAACAGGTGTGGGGAGCGCTCGTGCTCGCGCTGGTCGCCGTCGCCGTCGTGCCTCCGGTCGCGTTCCGCAACGCGACCGCGATGTTGCCGTGGGAGGTACTCGCGCTGGCGTCGCTGCCGGCGGTCGGCCGGACGCTGATCGTCGGGGAGACGGTCGGCGGGATCACGTTCTCCGGGCGGGTGACCACGTATCTCGCGGTGGCGACGGTCGCGCTCATCCTCGCCGTCGAACTGAACGTGTTCACTCCCGTCCGCATGACCCACTCGTTTGCCGTCTTCTTCGTGACGATCACGACGATGGCCGCGGCGGGCGTGTGGGCGGTCGTCAGATACTTCTCGGACACGATCTTGGGTACCCGGCACATGCTCGACGGGCGCCCCGAGCACGTGATCGAGACGGCGCTGATGTGGGACTTCGTCGCCGCCACCGTCGCGGGCGTCCTCGCCGGCTTGCTGTTCGAGTACTACTTCCGTCGCCGTGCCGCGGGGACCGACCGGGTCGACATCGAGGTGAGCGAGGCGTGAAAGTCCGCGACGTGGTCGGGGTCTCACCCGAGCGACAGGAGCAGGCGACTCGGGTCATGCAAGTGCTGATGGTGCTGTTCCTCGGGATCGGGATCGAGCGCGGCTCGACGGGGCTGATCGTCAACGGCCTCGTCGCGCTCGGGGTGACGTTCCTCCCCGCGGTGCTAGAACGCGAGTACGACCTCCCGATGGACGCCGGACTGACGCTGTGGATCACCTCGGCCGTCTTTCTCCACGCGCTTGGCGTCGCCGGGGTGCCGGGACTGACCGGGAACCTCTACGCGGAGGCGAGCCCGATCCCGTTTTGGGACCACATCACCCACGCGCTGTCGGCGTCAGTCGTCGCGGCGGTTGGCTACACCGTCGCCCGGGCCATCGACGAACACACCGAGGAGGTGTACCTCCCGCCGCGGTTCATGTTCGTGTTCATTCTGGTGTTCGTCGCCGCATTCGGCGTGTTGTGGGAAGTGTTGGAGTTCGCCATCGGCGGCGCCGCGGCCGCCCTCGGCTCCGGAAGCGTGCTCACCCAGTACGGGCTGGAGGACACGATCTACGACCTCGTGTTCGATCTTGTCGGGGCCGTGATCGTCGCCGTCTGGGGGACCGCCCATCTCACCGACGTGGCCGGCGCGGTGACCGAGCGGATCGACCGCCGCCGCGAGACGCGCTGATGGGACGATCCCGCGCGACGCCGCCGATACGGTGTGTGCCGGGGTTGGAGCGCTCGGGGGCGAACCGCGCCTGCCGATGGGCGACCACGCCGCGGATACCTTTTTGGGCCTCGCCGGAGAGCGGACGTGTGAGATGGTGTTCAAGAAGATCACGCTGATCGGCAGGAGCACGGAGAGTTTCGACGACGCCGCGGACGACGCGATCGACCGGGCCGAGGAGACGATCGACGACGTCCACTGGGTGGAGGTGGAAGAGTTCGGTGTCGAGGTCGCCTCGGTGGACGGCCGGGAGTATCAGGCGGAGGTCGTCGTCGCGTTCGAACTACAGGAGTAACGCTCGCGGACGCTCAGTTCTCTTCTGCTCCCGAGTCCGCGCCGTCGGCGGCGCCGCCTTCCACCGACTCGGCGTGTGATTCGTGGGTCGCACGCTCGTGTGAGACGCCGCCCTCCTCGCGCATCGTCACCTGCGCGACGCCGCTCGTGTCGTCGAACACGAGGTGGCTGTGGGGGTAGGCGAACTCCACGTCGATAGAGTCGTCGTCCTCGAGGATGTTCCAGACGGCGGTCTGGACCTGCGAGCGGACGGTCAACGGCTTGAACGGGTTCTTCGCCCAGTAACGCAGCGTGAGTTCGACGCCGTGGTCGCCGTAGGCGTCGATGTAGCAGGTCGGCCTCGCGGGGTAGCGTGCGACGCCGATCCGGATGTCCGGTCCGCCCTCGATGACCGTCTTACAGGACGTGGCCGCGCGCTCGATCAGGCTCCGTGCGCGTTCGATGTCGGACTCGTAAGTCACGACGACCGGGAGCGTGAGCCGAGTGCGCTCGTCCTCGGCCGAGAGGTTCGTGACCCGGTGGTCGCGGATGTAGGAGTTCGGGATCACCTCGAAGGTGTTGTCGACGGTGAACACCTTCGTGTAGCGGAGGGTGATGTCGTCGACGAACCCCCGAGTACCGTCCGGGAGTTCCACCATGTCGCCGATCTCGAACGGCTGGTCGGCCAGCACGAACACGCCGCTGATGATCGACCCCACGATCGGCGCGAGGACGACGGCGACGACAGCCGAGAACACCGTGACCGAGAGGACGATGTTGCCCAGTTCCACGCCCGCCGCGGAGAGGCCCGCCGCGCCGAACAGCAGAATGACCACCAGACGGATCCCCCTGAGAACGACATGTGCGACCGACTCGCGGGCGAACCGGCGGGCGACGGGCCGTCCGAGCAGGCGGAGCGCGTACGTGGAGACGGCCACCCCGAGCGCGAGGAACAAGATGACCACGACGATCGCGACCCCGGGAACGGCGAGCGCCGACTGGTACGCGTCGGCCAGCCCGTCCAACAGGTTCGCGACGGCCGTCGCGAGCGGGATCGCGGTCGTCCCCATCTGCATACAGCGGGCGTCGGCGCCGGCCCGAAAAAGCGTTCCCCTCGCGTGATCGCCGTGGTGACCACGGCGTGATGGATCGATGCCGAGTCGGAATGCCCGGTACTGCTAACACGGAACCTTCCGTATTCAGTGACATGAGCCGCCACACAGAGCCGACGACGTTCCACGTCGCGACCGACCGAGCGCCCGCAAGCACCGTCGTCGCGGGGTTCTCCCAGTACGGTCTCGCGGGCCTGACCGCAGCCGACTTCCTCGTGGACCACCTGGCACTCGAACAGACCGGGCACCTCCGCGCGGAGGGCCTCCCGACGGTCACGCCGTTCGAGAACGGCCGACCGCGACATCCCACACGGCTGTTCTCCCGGGACGACCTCGACGTGACGGTCCTCGTGGGGGAACTGTTCGTCCCGAACTCGCTCGCGGAGCCGTTCTCGCAGGCCGTCCTCGACTGGACCGAACGGGGGAACGTCGAGGAGTTCGCCGTGTTGTCGGGGGCACCGTTCCCGCACGGCCCGGCGGAACACCGCGCGTTCTACGTCGCCAGCGACGACTACCGGGCCGTACACTTCCCCGACGACCCCGCCGTCAGTGACGATCCCGCCACCGGTGACGCTCCCGATGCCAGTGACGATTCCGCCGTCGATGAGGACCCCGCCGAAGTTGCCGGAGCAGCCACGCCCGACACGGCGGATCCGGATACCGTCCGACCGATGACGAACGGCTTCCTCGACGGAACGAACGCGGCGTTGATGGCCCGATCGATGGAGTCCGACCTCCGCGGCTGCGTGTACGTCACACCCGTCCACCGGCAGGTCCCGGACGTCGACGCCGCGGTCCGGCTCGTCGAGGCGGTCGAGGAGGTGTACGAGTTGGGCGTCGACACCGGTCCCCTCGAAGCGTTCGCGTCCCAGATCGGCGAGTACTACCGGGGCCTCGCCGAACGGCTGGAAGAGCACGCAGACGAGGAACAGCCGTCCGACCGGATGTACATGTAGCCGGCGGGCGCGCCGGACGAACACGCTCCGGGCGGGTCGACACGACAATACCTCCTTTCGAAAACGGGTACTACTCGTTCTTCAGTAAAACCCTTAGGGACGGGTGCAAACAGGGACGTATGACCGACGATCTCAGGACGACGATGGAGCGGGTCGGCGAGCGGTTCAACCTCGGGGAGTACGAGATCGACGCCTACCTCGCGGTGTTGGAACACGGCGAGCTCACGGCGTCGGAGATCGCCACCGAGACCGACATCCCGCAGCCCCGCGTGTACGATACGGTCCGGAGCCTGTCGGACCGCGGCCTGGTGGAGCTTCGGGAGTCGCGCCCGATGAAGATCGTCGCGGTCGACCCCGACGAGGCGTTCGGGGACATCCGCTCGTCGCTGTCGGAGATGGTGGACGAGCTGGAGGCGCGCTACACCGCCCCGACCCGGGACACCGAAGCGGTGTCGCTGGTGAAGTCGCGCTCGACGATCCTCCGGTATCTCGAGGAGGTGATCGAGTCGGCCGAGTACGAGCTGGCCGTCTCGCTGACGCCGGACCTGCTCCGTCGGTTCCGCGAGGCGCTCGAGCGCCGCGTCGACGACGGCGTCGCCGTCGAGCTGCTCGTGACGCCGGCCTCGCGGGCCCCGTCGACCGCGGAGTTCGACTACGACGCGGTCGCGACCGAGACGCGGAGTCGCCGCGGGATCACGACGCCCGTCATCGCGGTCGCGGACGGCGAGTACTCGGTGTACGCGACGCAGGACGCCCTCCGCGATGACCGCGACCGCTACGGGGTCATCTTCAACCGCTCGGCGCTGGGGTTCCTCGTGAGCGGGTTCTTCGGGACCGTCCTGTGGTCCACCGCCGAGACCGTCGCGACGGACGGCGAGGAGCGACCGTTCCCCCGCACGTACGCGTCCATTCGCCGGGCGGTGAAGGACCTCCACGAGGTCGGCGGCGAGTTCGAGGCGACGATCTCGGGGCGGGACGTGGAGACCGGAAACGAGATCCGCGTCGAGGGCCCCGTCGTCGACTACGAGTACGACGCCTCCGAACAGGTCGCCTCGTTCACCGTCGACGATCCCGACGGCGGCCGCGTGAGCGTCGGCGGCCTCGTCGCCGCCTTCGAGGACGTCGAGGGCCAAGAGATCGAACTCCGGCAGCAGTAGTCGATCCAGCCGACTCGGATCTATCGGCCGCCCCCATCGACGCGGGAACGGCGGAAACCGACAAGTACGTCGCCCGCGAGGTATCACTCGATGGATCTCTCCTGGTCATCGCTGTCGGACGACATCGCCCCGTCGACCGTCCTCGTCGTCGGCTTCCTGCTGTTCGTGTTCCCGGAGCCGGCGACCTCCGCGTTCGGAGCCGGGCTGTTGCTGTTGGGCGCGGCGTGGTGGTTCTACGAATGGGATCGACCGTGACCGGCGTCCCCGGCGGCGCGACTTCCGCCGCAAGCAAGCGCCGTCGCCCGGAGATCAGATGTCGACAGTGAACGGCGCGTAGTCGGGCGCGCGAGCGGCCATCGCGCCGAACAGGTCCGCGACGGCGACGAGATCGGCCGCGTCGATCACCTCCACGGGTGTGTGCATGTACCGGTTCGGGATGCCGACGTTCAGCGAGGGGATCCCCCCGCGGCTGGTGAAAAACGCGTCGGCGTCGGTCCCGGTGCGGATGCCCGCCGCCTGCAGTTGGGAGTCGATGTCGTCGGCTTCGGCGGCCCCCCGCGCCAGCTCGACGACGCGGGGGTGGTTCGCGGAGCCGCGGGCGACGACCGGTCCGGCGCCGAGTTCGACCGGCCCGCGGTACTCGTCGTTCACGTCGGGGTTGTCCGTCGCGTGGGTCACGTCCGCGGCGACGGCCACGTCCGGGTCGAGGTCGAAGCCGATCATCTCCGCGCCGTTGAGCCCGATCTCCTCCTGAACGGTCGAGACGGCGTACACCGTGGCGTCCACGTCAGCCTCGACCGCCCGCCGGAGCCCCTCGGCGACGGCCCACGTGCCCACGCGGTTGTCCATTCCGCGCGCGGAGATCCGGTCGCCGTGGAGGTCGTGGACCGTCGAGGAGAACGTCACGGGGTCGCCGACCTCGACCAGTTCTCTCGCCTCGGCCTCGTCGGCGGCGCCGACGTCGACGAACTGTTCGGCCACGTCCTCGATCTCGTCGTCGTCGCGGTCGCGGAGGTGGATGGCAGTCTGGCCGATCACGCCCTGTACCGGGCCGTCAGCCGCGTGGACCGTGACGTGTTGCCCCTTCGAGACGGTCCGGTCGGAGCCGCCCACGCGAGTGAGGCGAAGGAAGCCGTCGTCGGTGATCCGCCGAACCATGAACCCGATCTCGTCGGCGTGGCCGGTGAACGCCACCCGGGGACCGTCACCGTCTCCCTCGTGTACCGCGACGGCGTTGCCGTAGGCGTCGGTCCACACGTCGTCGGCGAACTGCCGGACGTAGTCGACCCAGACGCGCTGTCCGTCGGTTTCGAACCCGGATGGAGAGGGGGTTGTGAGGAGGTCGTCGAGGAACGCCCTGCGGGTTGCGTGCATATGGGTGTCCCGGGTCCGACCCCAAATGAAGCCGCCGGTCCGCGCGTACGGGCCGCGGGACGAGAGAAGGGGGACGCTCCGGGCGGGACGACACGATCCAAACCAATAACAGGATACCGGACCATCCATCCGACATGGCGAACTTCACGCTGTTCGAGCTGCACTTCCACGACGGGATCGACATCGGCCCCTCCGCGATCGGGGGCACGACGGACGGCACCGACGGGGCTGACGCCCCCGACGCGGGCGACGCCGGCGAGGAGGCCGAGTCGTCCGGGTCGGGCGTCGGGAAAGCCCTGGGTGTCCTCGCGGTCGTGGCGGCGCTCGTCGCGCTCGCCGTCGGCGCGAAGAAAGTACTGAGCGACGACCTGGACCCGATCGAGGAGCTCGAGGAGCTGGACGACGAGATCTGAGTCGGACTGCCCCGAGGCCTACGCGGATCGATCGGCGAGCACGCCGACGCGGTCGGCCGCGTAGCCGAACACGTCGGCGTAGCCGTACGGCGACATCAGCGCCGGATAGAACGACTCGGCGGCGGTGAACACCTCGCCGTCGGCGGCGGCGAAGCGCTCGCCGACGGCCACTTCTGTGAAGTTCTCGACGAACACCTCGTACTCGTCGGCCTCGGGCTTCGGCACGGGCTCGATGAGTTCGAACACCTCGACCGCCGCGTTCGAGGTCGAACACCGCTCGCCTTCGGGACATCCGCCGTCGACAGCGGGTTCGGGGTCGCCATCGACGGACGCCGTCGAAAGCGCGCCGGTCGCCGCGAGGAACCCCCGAACCAGTCGGTAGCCGTTCTCGGCGGCGGCGTCTGTTCCCTGCAGGCCGCACTCGACTTCGATCGTGTGCGGGTGCTGGATGAGCCGGCCCTTCGCGAGCCCCTCCGTCCGCAGCAGCTTCGATACCGGGAGGTGCGGGACGATGGCGCGGGCGATCTCGTCGACGGACTCGGCGACCGCGAACGGCTCGTCGGTCGACTGCGTCGAGTGGAGCGCGAGCACCGTACAGCCCTCGAGTTCGGCCAGGAGATGGTGTGCCAGCTGCGATTCGTGGGTGTCGCCGTTGGGATCGCCGGGAAACGCGCGGTTCAGGTCCTCATCGGTGTAGCGGACGCCCGCCTCGAGCGCCGCCTCGTTCGCGACGATCAGCTTCACCGGACGCTCCACGTCGGGGTCGGCCGCCAGCAGTCGCTCGACCGCTCGCGGTCCGCAGGGCTCGTCGCCGTGGATCCCCGCCACGACGGCCACCTCGGGAACGCCATCGCCGAGCTGGTAAACTTGCATATCTGTTGTGGGTCGGGGACGCATTTGAGCGACGTGGTTCGGGAGCCGCCGCCTCAGGGGTCGGCTTCGCCGTCAGCTTCGTCGGCGGCGACACTGCCGACGGCGCCGTCCGTGGCGGACCACAGCCCTGCCGCCCCGGCCTCGGCGACCGCCACGAGCAGGTCGACCGTCGCCGCGAGGTCGTCAGCGTGGGCCGTTTCGACGGTCGAGTGATGATACCGCACCGGAATCGAGACGGCGCCGACCGGTGTCGACCCCGCGGCCGTCTGGAGCGCGCCCGTGTCGGTGCCGATGCTCGCGGCGACCTCGCGCTGGAACGGCACCTCGCGGTCGTCCGCGAGCGCCTCCAGCCGCTCGACAACCGCCGGCGTCGGCACGACGGTCGCGTCCTTGCGCTTGATCGCGACGCCGTCGCCGCGCGTCGTCACGTGATCGGCGGCGTCGACGCCGGGGACCGCCCGTTCGAGCGTCCCGTCGACCGCGATGGCCACGTCAGGGTCGATGTCGACGCCGACGCCCTCGGCCCCGCGGAGGCCGACCTCCTCCTGGGTGGTCGCGACGTAGTGGACCGTCGCGTCGGGGTCGGCCCGGGCGGCCGCCCGGAGCACCGCCCACACGCCCGCGCGGTCGTCGAGCGCCTTGCCGCTCACACACTCGCCGATGCGCTCGGTCGGCGCGCGCATCGTCACCGCGTCGCCGACGGCGACCCGCTCGCGCGCCGTCCCGCCGTCGAGTCCGAGGTCGATCGCGACGTCCTCGACGTCCTGCTCGGACTCGGTGTCGCGGACGTGTGCCGGGATCGCGCCGATGACGCCGTCGATCGGATCGTCACCCGCGTCGGCGTGGACGCGGACGCGAGCCGAACGAAGGATCTCGGGGTTCCAGCCGCCGAGCGGGCTCACGCGGACGAAGCCGTCGTCGTCGACGTGGCGGACCATGAACCCGATCTCGTCCATGTGTGCGGCGATCAGGAGTTCGGGGCCCTCCCCGTCTCCCTCGACGGTGCCGACGACGTTGCCCATGGCGTCGGTCCTGATATGGTCGACGTGCCCGCCGAGTTCGTCGGCGACGAGTTCGTGCGGTTCAGTCTCGAAGCCGACGGGGCCGTGGGACTCCGTGAGATCACGGAGCAGGTCGAATCCGTCCATATCGGTCGGTCCGCCCGCGTGGCGAAAAGCGCGGGGGTCGCGGCCGTCGGGGGCGGTGTTCGGACGGCGCGGCCCCGCCGTTCCGATCAGTGCTCCAGCGACTCGACGTACTCGTAGTCCGCCTCGTAGGCGGTCGCGCGCTGGCCATCGAGTTCGATCTCCCACCCGTCGAGGACGGCCGGGTCCTCGAGCGCGCGACGGAGGGTCTCGCGCACGTCGTCGACGGCGACGCCGTAGAAGTCGCCCGGGACCCCGTTGAGGTACTGCAACGCCGTCTCGAAGAGGCTGCGCATGCCGTCGTCGTTCTCGAAGTCGACGTGCTTGTACGCGCCGGCGGCGACCTGCACCATCCCGTGGAGGAACGCGCTCTCGACGGATCCGCCGCCGTAGTTGTACCACTCGTCCTCGAAGCAGTCGTGCGATTCGTGGTAGTCTCCGGCGTTGAACAGTCGGACGCCGTGTTCGGTGGCTCGCCGGAGGGTAGCGTGTTCCCAGACGCGCTCGTCGGCGCGCCAGCCGGCCGGGTTGCCCAACGGCGGCGCGACGCTCAGATCGCGCGTGTGGTCGTCCATGTCGTCGGATCCGCGCGCGACGGCCGTAACACCATCGCCGCGGAGGGCCATCGATCGGGACGGCGTATCGCCGCGGATGTGGAACCCGGCGAACGGTTTTACTGTCATCGGCGCCGAGGGACGCGTACTCGATGGCCCTACTGCGACGAGTGGCGGCGTGGACGCGGTCGATGGGGAGGCGAGCCCGACGCGACGCGGCCCGGACGTGGCGCGTGCTGAGCGATCCGGGGGCGCGTCCGGCCGTGCTGTACGCGCTCGCGCTCGCGACGGCGGGAGCGAGCTTCCTGCTGTTTCTCGCGGGCGACGGCGGGAGCCCGGACGGGGTAGAGTTCGGACTCCTCATGGGCTCGTTCGGGATCGTGTTGTACATGTCGCTGCGGCAGGCCGGGACGGCGCCTCGACGGGGACGCTGACGCGCAGGCCCCGGTCGAAAATCGGAGGCTCTGTTGAAATCCTCAGCAAGTGAGATGTCTCGCTCAGGTTGCGGTCAATACAGTGTCGGCACGAAGCGCAGTAACGCTCTACCTCTTTGACTCAGCGAGAGCTTTGATACCGAATAGAACAAGTAGAACCCCGATCCCAGCGGCTGAAAGTGTCGTTTCGTGATATTGATTGGCAGATGGCAATTGAATGATGACGAGCAACCCTGCTATTATCCCAACTGTTCCGATACCTAACACTATCTTCGACATTCTATCCTCAACCATGTCTGGTGGTATTCATGAAAAGATGATAGGTACTTTGGACAGTCAAAATTTGCTTGTAGTTTAACACGTCATAGCATCACCTGCATCCAAGTAGGGTGGTGCGTTTGCACATCTGCCGATCGGCTGTTTCGAACCAAATCAGGTGGTGAGAACCCGCCTCAATGGGATAGATCGCTTCCTAAGTATCGGTATTGCAGTGGACGAGGCAACCCAATCGAGAAAATTAAACAGTTTGCTGGTAGCAGGAGATATGTGTCCCTGTCAAGAGATGTCCTCCTGTTCAGTATTGTATTAATGCTGTTGGCAGTCCGAATTGAAGCCAGTGGATACGGTGCCTCGAATACTATTGTTCTCGCTTCACTTGGGATTGGGTTGATTGGACTTATTGGGAGTTTCTTTTCGTCGCTGAGCGCTGTGAGTCAGAGCCCAGAATCCGACTCTTCTGAGTGATACGCGGCTTTCATCGACCGGCTATTTCAAGCGATAATATGTCTGAAGAAGAGGATTTCAGCAGAGCCAAATCGGAGCATATACCCGCCGGGGAACCGTCCCCGGAACCGCGTGCGAGGGTAGCCAAGCTCGGAAACGGCGGCGGACTCAAGATCCGCTCCTGTAGAGGTCCAAGGGTTCAAATCCCTTCCCTCGCATCGCCGGGGTCATCCCCCGTGATGCGGAAGACGCTCGCGGAGCGCTCTTCCCTCGCAAAACTCACTCGAAACACCGATGAGCAACGGGTGTACTACGGACTCAAGATCCGCTCCTGTAGAGGTCTCGTGAGCGTAGCGAACGAGAGCAGGGAAG
Source organism: Halobaculum rubrum (assembly GCF_019880225.1). Lineage (NCBI taxonomy): Archaea > Methanobacteriati > Methanobacteriota > Halobacteria > Halobacteriales > Haloferacaceae > Halobaculum > Halobaculum rubrum. The sequence goes on along the minus strand of NZ_CP082284.1, from coordinate 38,113 downwards.
ACGCAGCGTGGGCGAGACGCGGTCGAACGAAGTGAGACCGCAAGCGAGCGATCGACCGTCTTCCCGTGGTCCAAGGGTTCAAATCCCTTCCCTCGCATCGCAGCGAGGCCCTCAGAGGCCGAGCGAGATGCACTGAGGAAGGATTTGAAGCAGGGAGCAGCTCGCTGCGACCGTGGTTCAAATCCCTTCCCTCGCATCGCCGGGGTCATCCCCCGTGATGCGGAAGACGCTCGCGGAGCGCTCTTCGCTCGCAAAACTCACTTCGAAGCCGACACCAGTACCCCCGGAGCCGTGACTCTCTCGACTGCGAGATGTGAGAAGGCGCTCCGCCGTCCTCCGGTGTCGTTACGATCCGCCGTCGGTCGCGACGCCGAGCAGTTCGTCGGCGACGCGGCCGGCGGCCGCCGGGTCCGGACGCGCGCCGTCGCGAACCTCGTCGCCGAGAGCGGCCGCGAGATCGGCGACGTCGTCGCCGTCCCCGGCGGCGTGGACGCGCTCGAACGCCGGGCGATAGCCGGCCGCACAGCGTCGGCCGCCGTCGGTCGTCGTCGCGTCGATGACGTACTCGATCTGTCTGACCGCCTCGCCTGGGCGCATACACTATCCGTCCACGTACTGCGTCTTAAGTTCGGTCTGAGTCGAATGCGAGTAAACAGTCCTCTCGGTCGCTCCCGGCCGATATCGCCGTTCGAAGCCGAACCGATACTCGCGTTCGAGTAGTCTCGATCCGGCGGCACCGAACGTCACGGGAGTCGTCTGGACATCGCGTCGAGGTACTCGGCCGCGACCGGCGGATCGTCGGCCGCGAGGTCGGCGACACGGTCACAGCCGTGGACGAGCCGTCGCCTGTGGTCCCCGTCGGATAGCTTGTTCCGAGCCACCGTTCGAACCGTCTCGACGGCGGCGACGGCGTCCTCCGGCCGTCCGTCGCGGACGGCGACGCGCGCCGATTCCACCAACTGCGTGAGCACCGACTCGACGTCCGCCGGACACTCATCCGGATCCGTGGACGCCGGAAGGCGGGCCGCGTCGCGCGCCTCGTTCTCGTCGTCGTCGGACACGTTCGGGAGGTTGTGACACGCGAGAATAAAACTCCCGCGGGGGCGGGGGTGAACCGACTGCGGCGTCCAGTCGACTAACCGAGCCCTCAGTCGCGGCGACGACCTGCCGCCCGGAGCGACGCGCTGACCGGAACCGACGGCTATTCCGGGCTGGTGTCCGAGCGAACGCGCATGACAGCGCAGGGGTCCGACGACGGGGCCGACAGGGCGACGGTCGCGGAGGCGGCCGCGCGGGCGGGAGCGGCCGTCGCGGGCGAGCGGTTCCGCGACGGCATCGACGTGGAGCACAAAAACGGGAAGACGGACGTGGTGACCGAGGCGGATCGGGCGGGACAGCGGGCCGTCATCGAACGGATCCGCGAGGCGTTCCCGGACGACGCGATCGTCGGCGAGGAGGAGGACGAGTTGAAGGCGGTGCCGGACACCGGCGCCGCATGGGTGATCGACCCCATCGACGGGACGAACAACTACGTCCGTGACATCCGCGCGTTCGCGACGGCCGTCGCCGCCGTCGTCGACGGCGAGCCCGTCGCGGCCGCGAACGCGCTGCCCGCGATGGACGACGTGTACGTCGCCGACGCGGACGCGACGTACCGAAACGGGACGCGCGTGACCGTCAGCGACCGGACGGACCCGGAGACCGCGGCGGCGACGCCGACGGTCTGGTGGGACTTCGACGCCCGCGACGAGTACGCCCGCGCGTGCGGCGAGATCGTCGAGCGCTTCGGCGACATGCGGCGGTTCGGCTCGGCACAGGTGACGCTCGCGATGGTCGCGGAGGGCGCGCTCGACGCGACGATCACGAACGTCGACTGCAACCCCTGGGACACCGTCGCCGGCGTCCACATGGTCCGGACGGCCGGCGGGACGGTGACGGACCTCGACGGCGACCCGTGGCGCCACGACTCGGTCGGGCTGGTCGCCTCGAACGGCGGCGTGCACGGGGAGGCGCTCGCGGCCGCGCGGGCGGTTCGGTCGGTGGCTGGAGAGTAGCCGGTCGATCGAGCGGCGCCGGTCACGCGAACCCAAACCGCAAAGGTGCCGAGGCGGCAGAAGCCGCTATGGAACTCGACGACACCGACCGGGAGATCCTCCGGATCCTCCAGGAGGACGCGCGGACGCCGTTCAGCGAGGTCGCGCGCCGCATCGACATGTCGAGCGCGACGGTCCACGACCGCGTCTCGCGCATGGAGGAGGCGGGCGTGCTGCGGGGCTACCGCGCGGAGGTCGACCCGAAGGCGCTCGGCTACGGCGTCTCCGCGTTCGTCGGGCTGCGGGTGCAGCAGGGGCACGAGGAGGAGGCGCTGGAAACGCTTCGGGAGGTGGACGGCGTCCGCGAGGTCCACCTCACGACCGGCGAGTACGACGTGATGATGCGCGTGTACGCCGAGTCGACCGACGACCTGCGGGATCTGATGTTCGGCCAGATCGCGACGATGGACGGGTTCGACCGCTCGCAGACGATGGTGATCCTCGGGACCGACTACGAGGAGCCGGGCGTGCCGATCTGATCGGAGCCAACCATCGGCGCCGGCGCCGCCCCACACTACACACCGACAGCACTACACGCGACACGCACACCACCGATCCAGCATGAAGGCGATCAAGGACAGCGTCCACGACTACATCACCCTCGACCCCGTCGCGCAGGACCTGCTCGACACGCGGACCCTCCAGCGGCTGCGCCACATCAAGCAGCTCTCCACCGTCCGCCTCGTCTATCCCTCCGCCTCCCACACCCGCTTCGAGCACTCGCTGGGCGTGTATCATCTCGCCGACCGCGCGCTCGAATACCTCGGCGTCGACGGCGACCGTGCACGCCACCTCCGGGCGGCCGCCCTGCTCCACGACGCCGGGCACGGCCCGTACGGCCACCAGACCGAAGAGGTGATCCGCCGCCGAACCGGCGTCGACCACGACGAACTCGGCGACCTCCTCGGCGACACCGACGCCGGCGAGGTGCTCCGCGAGCACGGCCTCTCGATCGACCGCGTCGCCGCGATCGTCCGCGGCGAGGGCGAGTTGGGGCAACTGGTCTCCGGCGAACTGGACGTGGATCGCATGGACTACCTGGTGCGCGACGCCCACCACACCGGCGTCCCCTACGGCACCATCGACCACGAGCGCCTCGTGCGGGAGTTGAAGTATCGAGACGGCGCGCTCGTGCTCGCCGAGGGCAACGTCCAGACCGCCGAGTCGCTGCTGCTCGCGAGGGCGCTCATGGACGCGACCGTCTACCGGCATCACGTCTCCCGCGTCGCGGGCGCGATGCTCGAACGCGCCTCGGAACGCCTGCTGGAGGCCGACGCCGGCATCGACGTGGAGCGGTTCCGCCGGATGGCAGATCACGATCTGCTGGTCGCGCTGCGGGAGCACGTCCCCGCACTCGGCGAGCGGATCGAGTACCGCGACCTGTACAAGCGAGCGATCTGGACGGACCTCTCGGGGACGCCCGCCGACGTAGTCGAACTCGAACACGCCGACGAGCGTGCGGCCGAGCGCGAGATCGCCGACCTCGCCGGCGTCGACGACCGCGAGGTGATCGTCGACGTGCCCGATCGGCCGACGTTCAAGGAGGCGGGCAGCCGCGTCGTCGTCGACGGCGTCCCGCAGCGGCTGGAGAACGCCTCCGAACTCGTCTCGGGGCTGCGGGCGGCCCAACGCGCCGGCTGGCGGATGGGCGTGTACGCGCCCGCCGAACACACCGACGCCGTCGCCGCCGCCGCCGAGGAGGTGCTCGGCGCGCGTGCCGACCCGATCCGGGATTGACCTGATCGTCGGGAGCCAACGGAACCGCCTGCGGTGTCGACGGACGCCGACCGGCTGCGGACGGGGACCCGATCGCATCGCCCACAGTTTATGAACGATGCCGGCGAAGCGCCGACCAATGACGACGATCAAAGACTCCGTCCACGACCACATCTCCGTGGACGGCGTCGCGGCGGACCTCCTCGACACGGGGCCGGTCCAGCGGCTCCGCCGGGTCGCCCAACTCGGGACGGTGACGCTGGTGTACCCCTCCGCGAACCACACCCGCTTCGAGCACTCGCTGGGCGTGTCCCACCTCGCCGACCGCGCGCTGGACTCGCTGGGTGTCGAAGGCGTCGAGGCGGAGCGCGTCCGCGCGGCCGCGCTGCTGCACGACATCGGACATGCGCCGTTCTCGCACAACGTCGAGGAGCTGATCCACCGCCACACTGGCCTCTACCACGACGACGTGACGGACCTGCTCGTCGACACCGAGGTCGGCGACGTGCTCGTCGACCACGAGCTCGACCCCGAACGCGTGGCGGGCCTCATCGCCGGCGAGGGGCAGTACGGCCAGTTGGTGTCGGGCGAACTCGACGTGGATCGGATGGACTACCTGGTGCGCGACGCCCACCACACCGGCGTCCCCTACGGCACCATCGACCACGAGCGCCTCGTGCGGGAACTGACGTTCGCCGACGGCGACCTCGTGCTCGCCGAGGGCAACGTCCAGACCGCCGAGTCGCTGTTGATGGCGCGCGCGCTGATGACGCCGACCGTGTACGCCCATCCCGTCGCGCGGATCTCGAAGGCGATGCTTCGTCGGGCGACCGAGCGCCTGCTCGCGACGCCGGACATCACCGCCGAGCGCGTTCGCCGGATGGACGACTACGATCTGATCGGCGCGCTGCGGATGACACCGGAAACGGAGACGTTCGCCGACCGCTACGACCGCCGCGACCTGTTCAAACGCGCCGTCTGGGCCGAGTACGACGACACGCCCGAATCGCTTCGCGAGGCGGACCACGAGACGGTTCGGGATCTGGAGGCCGACATCGCCGAGCGCGCCGCGGTCGACCCCTCGGCGGTCGTCCTCGACGTGCCCGCGGAGCCGGCGATGGCGGAGTCGACCTCGGAGGTGCTCGTCGGGGGCGAGGTCCGCCGGCTGGGCGACTACTCCCCGCTCGTGACCGCGCTTCGGACCGCCCGAGAGCAGCAGTGGCGCATGGGCGTGTACACCGTCGCCGACGCGACCGACCGGGTCGGGAAGGCGGCCGTCGACGTGCTCGGACTGGATATCGACGGGACGCTCGTCTCGGACGTGCGTCGGCGCGTCCACGCGACGCTCGACGAGTTCGAGTCCGACGGCGCGGGGGCCGGCGAATGAGCCGCGAGCACGACGGCGAGCCGACGGCCGACAGGGGTACCGCCGACACTCCGGGCGCCACCACCTACGAGGGGACGATCCTCGTCGGCAGCGAGTTCGAGGCCCTCGAGGGTCGACTTCTGGTCGAGGACGGGACGGTCGCGGCGATCGAGGAGACGTCGGTCGCCAGCGACGACATCGTCTGCCCGGCGTTCGTCAACGCCCACACGCACGTCGGCGACTCAGTCGCGAAGGAGGCCGGCCGGGGGCTCGACCTCGACGAACTCGTCGCGCCGCCGGACGGGCTGAAACATCGTATTCTCCGCAGTACGCCCGCCGAGGAGATGGTGGCCGCGATGCGCCGCTCGCTGCGGTACATGCACGCGACGGGAACGACCGCGCACGTGGAGTTCCGCGAGGGCGGCGTCGCCGGCGTCGACGCGATCGAGGCCGCCGTCGACGGTCTGCCGGTCGAGTCGGTCGTGCTCGGCCGCGAGACGGTGGACGCGATGGAGCATCCGTTCGCCGCCGGGTTCGGCGCCAGCGGCGCCCGCGACGCCGACTTCGACGCCGAGCGCAACGCCGCCCGGCGGGCGGGGAAACTGTTCGGGATTCACGCCGGAGAGCGCGATCCGCTGGACGTGGGGGCCGCGATGGATCTCGACCCCGACCACATCGTTCACATGGTCCACCCCGACGAGACGCACCTCGACCGGCTCGCGGACGCCGAGTGGCCCGTCGTCGTCTGCCCGCGCTCGAACCTCGTAACGGGCGTCGGCGTTCCTCCCGTGCGCGAACTTCTCGACCGAACGACGGTCGCGCTGGGAACGGACAACGTGATGCTCAACAGCCCCTCGATGTTCCGCGAGATGGAGTTCGCCGCCAAGCTCACCGACGCCTCCGCGGTCGAGGTGCTGCGGATGGCGACCGCCAACGGCGCCGAGATCGCGGGGCTCGACTGCGGCGTGATAGCGGAGGATCGCCCGGCCCGCCTGTTCGTCCTCGACGGCGACAGCGACAACCTCTCGGGCGTTCGCGATCCGGTCCGCGCGGTCGTTCGCCGCGCGGGCGAGGGCGACGTGAAAGCGGTCGTTCCCTGACCGACCGGTCCCGTCGGCCCCATCGACGCCGACGATCGGTCCGGCGGACGGCGTCGACACGCCCAAACCACGGGCGACCGATGCGGCGAGCATGGATCCCGACGACCTGCCGTCACCCGGGGAGACGCTGCGATACGAGCGAACCTTCACGGTCGAGGAAGTGGAGGCGTTCGCCGAGCTCTCGGAGGACCGCGGCGAGCACCACGAGGTGCCCGACGAGGACGGCCGGCTGCTCGTCCACGGACTGTTGACGGCGACGATGCCGACGAAGATCGGCGGCGACCTCGACGTGCTTGCGCGGACGATGACGTTCGACTTCCACCGACCCGTCTACACCGGCCAGCGGATCGGCTGCGAAGTGACCGTCGAGACCGTCGACCGGGACGACGACGACCGAGCGGCGATCGAGGCGGATGTCGTCTGTCACCGCGACGGCGACGAGGTCGTGCTCACCGGCGGGTTCGAGGGCGTGGTCCTGGGGTGAGCAACCGGAGGGAGAGCCTGCTCGGGTCGTCGTACGCCGCCCGGTGACGCCGGCGTCACCGACGCGCGCTTTCATGACGCCGGGCGCCGAGCGTCGCGTATGGCCTGTCCACACCTCGAGTACCGCGAGTCGGACGCCGATCGGGCGTTCGACACCGCCCGCGCCTTCTGTACGGTCGCCGGCGAGTTCGTCCAGCCGGTGCACGCAGACATCTGCACCGAGCGCTACGGGCTTGACCCGGAATCCGACTGCGAGATCTTCCGTGAGCACGCGGGACTGGACTGGGACGAATGACCTACGAGGAGTACCTCGACGGCAACCCGGTCGTGATCACGGCGGCGCTCACGGGCGGGATACAGGGGAAGGAGGCGCACCCAGATCTCCCGGAGACGCCCGCGGAAATCGCCGAGGCGGCCGCGGCGGTCGAGGAGGCCGGCGCGGCGGTCGTCCACCTGCACGCTCGCCGCGACAACGGCGAGCGGGCGTTCTCGACCGAGCGATTTCAGGCGGTGACCGACGCCGTCCGCGACGCGACCGAGGACGCGATCGTCCAACACTCGACGGGCGGCACCGCCGCGCCCGATTCCCTCCGCGCGGAGCCGCTGCGGACGGATCCGGCACCCGAGATGGCGAGCCTCGACATGGGGCCGATGAACCGCGGCCGGCGTCTGACGAGCGAGAACACCCGCGACACCATCGACGGCCTCCACGCCGAGATGCGCGAGCGAGGGATCAAGCCGGAGCTGGAGGTGTTCAACAACGGCCACCTCAACGAGGCGTTCCGAATCTACGACGACCTCGCCGACCCCCCGTACCTCAACCTCATCTTCGGGCCGGGGACGCTCGCGCCGCCGTCGCCGGCGAACCTCCAGCGGATGGTCGACCAACTTCCGGGAGGTGCAGAGTTCAACGTCATCGGGTTCGGCCCCCACCAGCTCCCGCTCACGACGCAGGCGCTGATCCTCGGCGGGCACGTCCGGGTCGGGCTGGAGGACAACAGCTACCTTCGGAAAGGCGAGTTGGCGACGAACGAGGCGCTCGTGGCGCGGGCGGCCCGAATCGCGGAGGAGCTGGGTCGCCCCGTCGCGTCGCCGGCCGAGGCGCGAGATCTCCTCGGCGTCGAGTCTCGGCGCTGAGTCCCCTGGAGTCGTCGCCGGGGCCCGAACGGCGGTCCCCTCAGCGCTTCCGTCGGGGACTCGAACAGCGCGGCGGACGGGGTCGTCCTCACAGGAGGAACACGACCGCGACGAACCCGGCGAGGATCGACAGCGTCAACGCGAGTTGGGCGACCGACGAGGCGAGCAGTCCGGCGAGCGTGTAGCCGGCGGCTCGGGCGGCCGCCGCCGGCTCCTTGCCGGCGTACAGCTCGGCGCCGAATACGGCGAGGCCGGTGCCGACGACGATCCCGAGCGGGCCGAGTACGAACAACAGCGCGAGCGACGCGACGCCCGCGATCACCATCGTCGTCGTCTCGGCGCCGCCGACCTTCGAGGCGATCGCGCCGCCGAGGTGCTCGACCGCGAACGCGATCAGCCCGACGAGCACGAACAGGACGAGCCAGCCGACGCCGAGCGCCGGCGCCGACGGCGGCGCGAGGACGTAGTAGACGATGACGCCGGCGGCCGAGAGGGGTCCCGCGGGAACGAGCGGTACGACGCTCCCGACCACGCCGGCGACGAGGAGGAGGAGAGCTGCTGCGGTGACCAGGTCGACCATGGCGAAGATCCGCGACGGGGACCAATAAGCACCGGCGTCGCGGGCGCGGACCTCACTCGTACAGCTCGCGCTCCGCGACCGCGACCGCGTCGCCGTAGCGGTCCACCAGCGGTTGGAGCGTCCGGCCGAGGCTCCGCATGCATTCGGCCGTCGAGACGTAGTCGAGTTCGTCGGTCACGGACTCCCAGTCGTGCGCCTGCAACACCTTCCGGACGAGCAGGCGCTCCGCTCGCGCCGCGAGATCGCACTCGCCGTCGAGCAGGTGCGCGAGGGCGAGGCGACGGAACGGTCGCGGCGCCGTGTCCGCGAGCCCGGGTCCGTACGCCGCGGCGACGGTCAGGCGCCACTCGTACTCGGAGACGTCGACGACAGCGTCGCCGGCGGCGTCGCAGGCGGCCAGCGCCGCGCGGACCACGTCCGGATCCAGATCCCGGAGCGCGTCCGAAAGTACCGCGCCGATCCGCTCGCGGAACCACCGGGCGTGTCGACGCGCGAGGGCCCGGCCGCCCTCGCTCGTCGGGCTCATCATCAGCGCCGAGTGCTCGCCGCTGGCGGCGTTGCGCGTGGTCGCGAGGTGGACCGTGCGGTAGCCGTTCCCCGCCCAGAAGTCGAGCAGGTCGGGCGTCGCGCCGAACCCCGTGCCGAGGTAGTCGACGTCGTCGCCGACCTCCCGCTCGATCTCACGGAGCAGTTTCGAGCCGAGCCCGCGACTCCGCACGGCGTGGTGGGTCGCGATGCGCATGATCCGCACTCCCGTCGGCGCGGCCGCCTCGGGGTCGCGAAGCTGGCTCGTCAACACGTCCGGGAGCATGTTGCCCCGGACACGCTCGCCGTCGTACATCGCTCCGCGCGTCGCCGCGTCGAGCCCCCCCTCGCGCGCCAGCAGCGCGACCGAGACGACGTGCCCCTCGTGGGTCAGCGCCCGCACGGAGAGGTTCGGCGCGTCGAGCAGGCGCGCGAGGTCGTCCGGCTCGGTCCGGTAGTGCGCGAGCACGAGCAGCCCGAACGCCTCCGAAAGCAGGTGCTCGTCGGCGAGCAGGTCGTCCGCGTCGACGGCGCGGTAGTCGACGGTGTCGGGCGCCGCGTCCTCGACCGCGGCGTCGACGCCGGGGCGGGCGTCGAGCATGAGCGCGCGGAACGCCCACCCCTCGACGGGGTCGCCGCGGGCGTACCGGATCGGGTCGTCCATCCGCACGTCTGTCACGCGGCGGTCCGAGTCGTCGAGACGGCCGCGAAAGCGGACCGAGAAGCCACGCCCGGCCCCCTCGTAGCCGTGGACGGTGGTGACGAACGCCGCCGCGGGCGCCGCGAGCAGGTCCGCGAGTAGGCGAACCGGAAGTGCGGCGGCCTCGTCGGCGATCGCGACGTCCGCGTCGCCGGCGGCGTCGGCCGCCTCCGCCGGCGGGAGATAGCGGATCCGCCCTCGGCCGGTCGTGTCCTCGGCGGGTCCGGCCTCGGAAGGCCCGACCTCGATCCGACGCTCCTCGTCGACCGAGAGGCGTGCATCGAGGTCTGCAAGCAGCGCTCGCGCGCGCTCGAACAGCGCGCTCGCGCCGGCGAACGACGGTGCCGTGACGAGTACGTCGCGGCCGGCCGCCGCGAGCGACGCCGCTGCGAGGCCGGCGGCGCTCGACTTCCCGCGTCCGCGGTCCGCCTCGACCACGACGGCCGAACCCGGCGTGCGAAGCCGTTCAAGCGAGGAGAGCGCGCGCGACTGGTCGCGAGTGAGGCACGACTCGTAGGCGACGGCGGGGAACGCGGAGCTCGCCGGCGTCGTCGGGCCGGGCTCCGGCGGGGGCGCCTCGTCGCCGGTCAGGCCGTCGCGTTCGATCTCGTCGGGCGCAGTGTCGTCGGCGCCGGCGGGGCCGACGGCGCCGTCGGGGCCGACCGCGGCGATCGCGACGCCGGGGTGCCGGCGCAGGGTCTCGACCAGCCGGGACCGGAACCGAGCGGTCACGTCGTCGAGACCGAACGGCGGCACCGCGAGCGACTCGTCGAAGTCGTCGCGGCGGTCCGGCCACTCGTCGAGCGGCGGCGCGACCAGGACGTACAGCCCGCCCCCGTCGACGGCGCCGACCGACTGGCCGACGGCGTTGGGCGAGAACTCCACGAACGCGTCGAGTATCACGGCCTGGCGGGTCGTCCCGAGCAGCCGCGCGGCGTGTTTGGGTCGGTGGCGCTCGAAGCGGACTCCCTCGCGCGTCGACAGCAGCGTCGCCTCGTCGTCGGCGATCCCGGCGGCCTCGACGACTGTGAAGGCGGCGTCGAGGCAGTCGTCGCGCTCGCCGTGAAGCACGATCAGGCGTCGCTGGTCCGTCCGGCGCGCCTCCGCGCGGAGGTCCGCCGCGAGCGCGGCGAGGGCGTCGCGTGTCACGTCCGGGGTGTCCGCGGGCCGGGGGCTTGCTCGTTTCGACCGCGGGTGGGATCTGCGCCCCACGATCGTCAGCCTCTCGTCGCCGTCGGCGGGAGTTGCCGTATGAACCCAGTCGATCTCACCCGCCGTATCGAGCCAGGGATGCCGGTGTATCCGGGTGATCCGGGCGTCTCCGCAGAGTCGAGCGCGACGATGCAGTCGAACGGCTACCGCGTCACGCACCTCTCGTTCACGACCCACGTCGGGACGCACATCGACGCGCCGGCGCACATGGAACCCGAGGGGGCGACGCTCGACGAGTACGGGATCGCTGACTTCCGGTTCGACGCCCGGCTGGTCGACTTGGTGGGCGAGAGCGGCGACAGCGAACTCGACGCGCGCGAGGCTATCGAGCCGGGAATGCTCCCGGACGACGCCCCGGACGCGGACATGCTGGTCCTTCGAACCGGGTGGGGCGACCACTGGGGCGACGAGCGGTATTTCGATCACCCGTACCTCACGCCCGAGGCCGCACGCCACGTCGCCGACCTCGGCTGCGCCGTCGGACTGGACACGATCAACCCCGACCCGACGCCGACGGCGCAAGCAGGGGACGACGAGCCCGAGGGAACGCCCGCGCATCACGAACTCCTCGGGGCCGGGGCGTTCATCGTCGAGAACCTGGGCCTCTCCGCGGATCTGCCCGAGCGGTTCACGCTTCGTGCGTATCCGCTCCGCGTCGGAGCCGACGGGGCGCCCGTGCGGGCGGTCGCCGAGCGGCCGACGGGGCCGGAGTAAGCGGGTACCGTGACCGACCCGTACGACCGACTGCGTCGCCGTTCGTCGGTCGTACACGACCGGGAACTGTCGTGGTGGGGGGTCACACGGGCGCGAAGCATTGAACACGTTTATACAGCCGACCCGAGTACCCAGTCAGTACGACCTGCTCGGGGTCGTGACCCGCTCCGTCGTCAGGGACTTACGACCGGCGGAGGTGTCGAGCCACCGAGCGGGAAGCCACACAACAATGTCAGTCTACGTCGATTACGAGACCCCTGCGGACCTCGCGGAGCGAAGCCTCGACGCGCTCGAGGTCGCCCGCGACACCGGTATCGTGAAGAAAGGAACCAACGAGACGACCAAGGCGGTCGAGCGCGGCAACGCCAAGCTCGTGTACATCGCCGAGGACGTCGAACCCGAAGAGATCGTCATGCACCTTCCCGAACTCTGCGAGGAGAAGGGCATTTCCTACGTCTTCATCGAGACACAGGACGATGTCGGCCACGCCGCCGGCCTCGAGGTCGGCTCCGCGGCCGCGGCCGTCACCGAGACGGGCGACGCCGAGGAGGACATCGACGATATCGCGGGTAAGGTCGAGGAACTGCGGTAAGCCACCATGTCCGCTGAAGAGCAAGAGAGCGGCTCCACGCCCGCCGAGGTCGTCGAGATCGTCGGCAAGACCGGGATGCACGGCGAGGCCATGCAGGTCAAGTGCCGCATCCAGGAGGGCGAAAACCAGGGCCGCATCATCACGCGAAACGTCCTGGGCCCCGTCCAGATGGGGGACATCCTCCAGCTGCGAGAGACCCAGCGCGACGCCGACTCCATCGGAGGTCAGTAAGCCAATGCCCCAGCAACGAGACTGCGACTACTGCGGCGCCGACATCGAGCCCGGCACGGGCACGATGTTCGTCGCCGTCAACGGCAGCGTCACGCACTTCTGTTCGGCGAAGTGCGAGAAGAACGCGGATCTGGGTCGCGAGGCGCGCGACCTCGACTGGACCGCCGAGGGTCGCGAATGAGCCACGACGAGCGAACGTTCGTGATGGTCAAGCCCGACGGCGTCCAGCGCGGGCTCATCGGGGACGTCGTCTCCCGGTTCGAACAGCGCGGCCTGAAGCTCGTCGGCGCGAAGTTCATGCAGATCGACGAGGAGTTGGCCCACGAGCACTACGGCGAACACGAGGACAAGCCGTTCTTCGAGGGCCTCGTCGAGTTCATCACCTCCGGACCGGTCTTCGCGATGGTCTGGGAGGGCGCGGACGCGACGCGGCAGGTCCGTAAGATGATGGGCGAGACCGATCCCGCCGACTCCGCCCCGGGCACGATCCGCGGCGACTTCGGCCTGGATCTCGGCCACAACGTCATCCACGGCTCCGACCACGAGGACGAGGGCGCCAACGAGCGCGAGATCGCCCTGTTCTTCGACGAGGACGAACTCGTCGACTGGAACCTCGACGCGGCGTCGTGGGTCTACGAGGACGAGTAACGCGCCGACCGAGGGCCGAGTACCGTTACGACCGAGGGGCGCGTCACTCGACTGCTGGCTACGGTTCCCCGATTTCTCCCGGAAACCCGGTTCCGTAGCGGCCGGTTCATCCGCGTCCTTTTGCGCGTCCGACACGTACCGTTCGGTGTGAAGCGACAGGCATCCGCACTCACGACGGTCGTGTTCGGTATCGCCGGGTTCGCGTTCCCCGAGCGCACCATCGACTACGCGAAGCGACTCGTCCTCGCGGGCTACGAGAACCCCGAGGATCTGGAACCCAGCGACTGGTACGTCTCGCTGACGCGCTGGAGTTCGCTGCTCGTCGCCGTCGGCGCGCTGCTGGAGTTCCTCGTGTCGCGACGGGACGCGAACGCCGAGCGCGACGCCGGGAGCGACGACGGCGACGACGGCGACGGCGGCCCCGACGGCGACGAATAACGACCGCGATCACCCGTTGCCAACGACAGCATACAAGCCCGCCCCCGTGTTATCCCGCCTATGGTCACGTTTCTCGCCGGCGGCACCGGCACGCCGAAGCTGTTGGAGGGCGCCGCGGGCGTGTTCGCCCCCGCCGAGACGACCGTCGTCGGAAACACCGGTGACGACGTCGAGATCGGCGGCCACCTCGTGTGCCCCGACGTCGACACGGTCCTGTTCCACGGCGGCGGTGTCCTCGATCGCGAGACGTGGTGGGGGATCGCAGACGACACGACCGAGACCCACGAGGAGCTCGTACGGCTCGCCGACGCCGGGGGGCTCGGGGGCGGTCCGCGGTACCTCCCGGACGAGGCCCAGATCACTGGGCGGGAGATCGCCCGCTGGCGGCGCTTCTCCGGCGTCGCGGAGTTCATGGAGATCGGCGACCGCGACCGGGCGGTCCACGTCACTCGAACCTCGCTGCTCGACGAAGGACGCACGCTCACCGCGGTGACGCGCACGCTCGCGGAGGCGTTCGGCCTCGACATCGAACTGATCCCGATGAGCGACGACCCCGTTGCCACGATCGTCCACACCGAGGACGGCTCGATGCACTTCCAGGAGTACTGGGTCGCGAACCGCGGCGAGCCCGCCGTCGAGGACGTCGAGTTCCGCGGCGGCGACGCCGCGGCGGCGACCGACGCGGTCCGCGCGGCGCTGCGCGACGACGTGGTGATCGGCCCCTCGAATCCCGTGACGAGCATCGGCCCGATGCTCGCGCTCGAGGGCGTCCGCGAGGCGCTCGCGGAGACGACCGTCGTCGCCGTCTCCCCGTTCGTCGAGGACCGGGTGTTCTCCGGACCCGCGGCGGAGCTCATGCGCGGCGTGGGCCGCGACCCGAACACTCGGGGCGTCGCCGACGCCTACCCGTTCGCGGACGCGTTCGTGCTCGACGACGACGACGGAACGGCCCTCGGCCGGCCGGTCGTCCGAACCGACACGCGGATGGACGGTCCGGACGACGCCGAGCGCGTGGCGCGGGCCTGTCGAGCGGCGCTGGAGGTGGCCGAGTGAGCGAGGAGGCGGACGGGCGGTCCGACTCCGCGGCAACCACGGCGACCGCGGCCGACCTCGACATCGACCCGCCCGTCGCGCTCGCGAGCCTCTCGGGCGAGGCGGACGCCGAGTGGGCGCGCGCCGGCACCCCGTTCGCCGGCGCGGCGTTCATCGGCGGCATCGCGCTCGACGCCGAGAGTCGCGCGGCCGCCCGCGCGACGGTCGCCGACCGGGGCCGCTCGGAGTTCCTCCCCGTGGATCCGCTCGCGTGGATCGCCGACCAACTCGACGTGATCGTGGATGACGAACACGACCTCCGCGCCGGGGTGAACGTCCGGGCGACGAGCGCGGGAGCGGTCCGGGACGCGGCCGCCGTGTGCGCCGACCGCGACGCGATCCTGGAGGTGAACGCCCACTGCCGGCAGGCGGAGCTGTGTGCCGTCGGCTGCGGCGAGACGCTGCTGGCCGACACCGGTCGGCTGTCCGAGTACGTCGCCGCGGCGGCCGGAGAGGGCGCGGACGTGAGCGTGAAGGTTCGCGCGGAGGTCGACGGCGTCGACCTCGCCGACACCGCCCGCGCGGTCGCCGCCGCCGGCGCGGACGTGATCCACGTCGACGCGATGGACTCGGAGGGCGTCGTGGGGCGTGTGAAGGCCGCAGCGCCCGGCCAGGTCGTGATAGCGAACAACGGCGTCCGCGACCGGCGGACGGTCCGCGAGTACCTCGCGGCCGGCGCCGACGCGGTGAGCGTCGGCCGCCCGAGCGACGACCCGCAGGTCATGCGCCGGGTCCGGGCGGCGGTCGACGAGTGGGCCGACGGCGACGGTCCGGCGGACGCGACTATCCGAGCGGAGCCGCCGGGGGTGTCGCGGTGACCGACGAGGCTGTCGTCGCGGACGCCCCGCGGCGCGGCCCGGCGGCGAACGCCGAACTCGCCCTGCTCCTGGAGGTGGCGGGGACGCCGAAACCCGGCAACGTCGACCGCGCGCGCGACCTCGCGGAGCTCCGATTCGAGCACTTCCTCGCGGGCGCTGTCGGCGCCCGGCCGGGGCTGGAACGTGCGGCCGCCGGCGACCCCGTCGGCGAGGCGTTCGGGACGGCTGTCGCCGGGATGAGCGAGCAGTCAGGCGGCAACACGCAGTTCGGCTGTCTTCTCCTGTTGACGCCGCTCGTGCGCGCGGCCGCGGCCGACGACCGCGCGCTCGCGCCAGACGGCGTCGCCGCAGTGTGTGAGTCGACGACCGTCGACGACGCGGCCGGGTTCTACCGCGCGTTCGAGCACGTCGACGTGGCGGTGACCGACCCGCCCGAGGGGATGGACGCGCTCGACGTGCGCCGCGGCGCCGACGCGGTTCCGGCGCTGCGCGAGCGTGAGGTGACCCTGTTCGACGTGATGCGTGAGTCGGCCGCACCGGTCGACGAGCGCGGGACGCCCGGCGACGCGAACGCCCGCGAGTGGGTCGAGGGATACCCCCGGACGTTCCGCGCGGCCGAGGCGATCCGCGCGGACGACGGACCGATCGCCGACCGCGCGGCCCGCGCGTTCCTCGACCTGCTCGCGGAGGCCGAGGACACCCTCGTCCGGACACAGCACGGTCCCGAAACCGCCGCCGAGGTGCGCGAGCAAGCGGCGAGGATCGACTCCCTCGACGAGGCGGAGTGGTGGGCCGACGAGTTGGCCGATCGTGGGATCAACCCCGGGACGACCGCCGACGTCACGGCCGCGGCGCTGTTCGTCGCGCTCGAACGCGGGGTGTCGGTGTGAGCGACGAGCCGCTCCAGGGGATCAGCGACGGTGACGGGGACGATGACGGCGACGACGGCCGGGGCGGCGATGACGCAGTCGGCGATTGGCCCGTCGATCTCGCCGGCGTCACCGAGTCGGTGGTGGCGACGCTCGGGCCGAACGGGCTGTGGAACCTCGCCGCGCTCGGCCTTCACGCCCCCGAGCACGACAGCCGGCCCGCCGACGCGCCGGTGCGGGCGCGGACGTGGGGCCGGACCCGAACCTGGCGGAACTTCACGGAGCGCGGCGAGGGCGTCGTCCAGTTCGTGACCGACCCGCGAGACTTCGTCGACGCCGCGGCGACCGTCCGCGAGGAACGGGAGCCGGTGCTCGACTCGGCGGACGCGTGGGCCGAACTCGAGGTCGAGCGGGTCGGCTCGGGCGAGCGCGGCGGCACCGAGTGGGTCGACTGGCACCTCCGGGTGACAGATGCGGCTGTCGAGCGGACGGACGTTCGAACGATCAACCGCGGGTTCGGCGCCGTGATCGACGCGACGGTCGCCGTCTCTCGGCTGGACGTGCCGTCGTACGATACCGCTGAACTGCTCGCTCGGTTGCGGTACTTCGCCGACGTGGTCGATCGGTGCGGCGGACCCGCCGAACGCGAGGCGTTCGAGACGTTACGCGAGGTGAGCGGGTGGGACAGCGGGGACCGCAGCCCCGACGCGGACGGCGAACGCCGTGACGGCCGGTAGCGACGGAGCGACAGCGCCAGCCCGGAACGAACGCTTTTAGTTCGCGTTTCCTGTACTATCGGGCATGGCGATCAAACCGAAGTACGTCAAGCAACTCGGGAGGCTGCTCCTGGAGAAGTACCCGCAGTCGTTCAACACAGACTTCGAGACGAACAAGGAGAACGTCACGAAACTGACCAACGTGGAGTCGAAGGGCGTCCGCAACCGCATCGCGGGCTACATCACGCGCAAGAAGGCCGGCAGCGCGGCGTCCGCGTAACCTGATCGGCGAGTTCTCACGCGATCCGGACCGCGGAGCGGCCGCGCCGGCGGTCTCAACCGATAGGTTGAACGACGCGGGCCGCCCGTCCCCGATATGTCGAGTTCAACGCTTGCGGACCGGCTGGGAACGTCCCCGGAGGCGGCGTACCTCGGGGGCGTCTCCGCGGCCGTGCTCGCGATCGTCGCGGCCGCGCTCGCGTTCCCGGAGGCGGTGTACGACGGCTTCGTCTGGCACTACTTCTGGGGCCCGGTGCAGGCGGACGCCAACTCCGCGGTGTGTGCGATCCGCCCCGGCAGCACCGTCGAGTACCTCTACTCCAGCGCGGAGTGTTCGGCCGCGGCGGAGCCGGTCGCGTATCCCGGCTACACGCTGGTGTCGGAGGTCGGATACGTCGTCATCCTGTTGGTCGCGCTCGCGGGCGTCTCGCTGCTGCTTCGCCGATTGGATATCGCCCGGACGACCGACTTCTTCCTCGCGCTCGTTCCGCTGTTCCTCTTCGGCGGGGCACTGCGCGTCGTCGAGGACGCCGACAACGCGATGTCGGACGCGCTGCTCCCGTACCCGTGGGACACGCTGATCATCAGCCCGTTCATCTACTTCACCGTCTTCGGGATCACGCTTGCGCTCGTCGTCGTGGCCGTCTGGCTGGACCGCCGCGGGACTGTCGACGGCATCGAACGCCCGATACTCCTGGGGGGGATCGCGCTCGACGTCGTCACGATCGGGTTCCTCGTGGCGCTCGCGGTGACCCCGGGGAACCCGGTCACGTTCTACCCGCAGGTGATCGGCACTATCCTCGTCGGCACCGCGGTCGCGACGGCAGCGACGTGGTACGCGACGAGGGCGTGGATCCCGTGGGTCCATTCCGGCACGGGCACGGCGGGGATCGTCGTCCTCGCGGCCCACGCGCTCGACGGCGTCGCGAACGTGATCGGCCTCGATTACATGGTCGCGCTGGGCGCCGGACCGAACCTCGTCCCGAAACATCCCGTCAACCAGTTCATCGTCGACACCGCCGGCGCGGCGTGGCCGTTCCTCGTCGTAAAGCTCGCCGCCGCGGTGTTCGTGCTCGCGATCTTCGAGGAGGAACTGTTCGATGAGTCGCCGCGCTACGCGGTCCTGCTGCTCGTTGCGGTGACGGCGGTCGGGATGGGTCCCGGAACCCGGGACATGCTGCGCGCGACGTTCGGGATCTGAATCGGGGTCGGTCAGCCGACGGCCGCCTACTCCAGCACGACGAGCACGTCGCCCATGTCGACGGAGTCGCCCTCGCCGACGAGCAGCTGACTCACGACGCCGCCCTTGTCGGCGACCACGTCGTTCTCCATTTTCATCGCCTCCAGCACGCACACCACGTCGCCGGCGGCGACCTCGTCGCCCTCCTCGACGTCGATCGAGAGGATGGTGCCCTGCATCTCGGCGGCGATCGCCTCGCCGTCGCCCTCGACGAC
Organism: Halobaculum rubrum; assembly: GCF_019880225.1. Classification (NCBI taxonomy): domain Archaea; kingdom Methanobacteriati; phylum Methanobacteriota; class Halobacteria; order Halobacteriales; family Haloferacaceae; genus Halobaculum; species Halobaculum rubrum. The sequence continues at coordinate 19,349 of NZ_CP082284.1, read as the reverse complement.
GACCTCGTCGCCCCCGTCGTCCGCCTCGGCCACGTCGGGGCGCTCCATCCGACCGGAGCCGGAGCCGCCCCCGTTCGGCGTCGGGATCGCGGGCGCGCCGCGCTCCTCCAGGCTCACCTCGAAGCGTTTGCCGTTCACCTCGACGGTGAACTCGCGCTCGGTCGACTCCCCGTCGTCGTCGCCCGTGTCGACGTCGCCGGTTCCCCACTGCTCTTGGGCCTCCGCGAAGCGCGAGCGGTCGATCCCCTCGTCGAGGTACTTCGTCGTGTGTTTGCCGGCGACGAAGCGGTCGTCGGTGAGCATCAGCCGGTGGAACGGGACGACCGTGACGACGCCCTCGATGTCGTACTCGGCGAGCGCGCGCTTCGAGCGGGCGATGCACTCCTCGCGGTCGCTCGCGTGGACGATCAGCTTCGCGATCATCGAGTCGTAGTCGGTCACGAGGTCGTCGCCCTGCCGGAGCGCGTCGTCGAGGCGGACGCCGATGCCGCCCGGCGGGTCGTACGTCTCCAGGCTGCCCCGGTTGGCCGGCGCGAAGTCGTTGGCGGCGTTCTCCGCGTTGATCCGGAACTCCATGGCGTGACCCTCCAGTTCCACGTCGTCCTGCGAGAAGCCGATCTCCTCGCCCATCGCGACCCGCAGCTGTTCTTTCACGATGTCGATGCCGGTCAGCTCCTCCGTGACGGGGTGCTCGACCTGGATCCGGGTGTTCACTTCGAGGAAGTAGAAGTTCGCCTCCGGCCCGAGCAGTTCGCCGTCCTCGCGGTCGGTGTCCTCCTCGACGAGGAACTCGACGGTGCCGGCGTTCGTGTACTCGGCCGCGCTGACGCCCTGGCGCGCGGCCTCGCCGATCTGTTCGCGTAGCTCGTCGGTAAGCGCGGGCGACGGTCCCTCCTCGATCACCTTCTGGTAGCGCCGCTGGAGCGAGCAGTCGCGCTCGCCGAGGTGGCGGACGTTGCCGTGTTCGTCGGCGACGATCTGCACCTCGATGTGGCGGGGGTTCTCCAGGTAGCGTTCGAGGTACACCGAGTCGTTCGAGAAGTACGCCTCGCCCTCGCGTTTGGCCGATTCGAGCTGATCGGCGGCGTCGTCGGCCGACTCGACCACCTTCATCCCGCGGCCGCCGCCGCCGCCCTCGGCCTTGATGGCGACGGGATAGCCGTACTCGTCGCCGAAGTCGGTGACCTCCTCGACGGTGTCGACCGGGTCGGCCGTCCCGGGAACGATGGGGACGTCGGCGTCGTCCATGATCGACCGCGCCTTCGTCTTCTCGCCGAGCGACTCCATCGCCTCGGCGTCCGGGCCGACCCACGTGATACCCTCGGCGTCGCCGACCTTCGCGGCGAAGTCGGCGTTCTCCGCGAGGAAGCCGTATCCGGGGTGGATCGCGTCGGCGTCGGCCTTCCGGGCGGCCTCCACGATCGCGTCCTGGTCGAGATAGGAGTCGGCCGCGCGCGCCGGGCCGACGTTGTACGCCTCGTCGGCGTACCGGACGTGGCCGCCGTGTTTGTCGGCCTCGGAGTACACCGCGACCGTGTCGATGCCGAGTTCCTCACACGCGCGCATCACGCGCACCGCGATCTCCCCGCGGTTCGCGACGAGTACCTTGTCGAACTCCTGAGTTTCGGTCATTCTTGGGATGTGCTTCCGCAGGCCGTCTACTCAAACCGTCGGTTCGTGATCGCCCACACCGGCGCCGACGCCGTCGCTGTCGGGATCGCTACTCGAATGCGAGTACGGATTCGATGTCCGCGGACGCAGAGCGGCGCCCCCGGGCGACGCCTCAGAACCGGTCCGTCCGCCCGCTGGCCGTCCACGCGTCGGTGGGCGCGCCGCGGGGCACGCGCGCGCCTCGACCGCCCAGCGATTCGAGGCGACCCGCGAACGCCCAGCGCTTGCCGTCCCACGTCTCCTCGCCGCCCGCAGCGGCCGCGGCAGCGGCGGCCTCGCTGTCGCGGACGTGCGCGCCGACGGCCGCGAGGATCGCCGCGGCCTCCTCGTCGTCGGCGTCGTCTGGCAGCGTCAGGCGCTCGGCGACCGGAGGCTCGTCGTCGTCCGCCATCTCAGATCGGGATGTTGCCGTGTTTCTTGTCCGGGAGCGAGTCGCGCTTCGACAGCAGCATCTCCAGATCGTCGATGAGTCGCGGGCGCGTCTCCGTCGGTTCGAGCACGTCGTCGATGAACCCCTTGTCCGCGGCGGTGTAGGGGTTCGCGAGCTCCTCGCGATACTCGTCGATCAGTTCCTGGCGCTTCGCCTCGGGGTCGTCGGCGTCGGCGAGTTCGTCGTCGTAGAGGATGCTCACCGCGCCCTTCGGGCCCATTACGGCGATCTCGGCGGTCGGCCACGCGTAGTTCACGTCGCCGCCGATGTGCTTCGAGGCCATCACGTCGTACGCGCCGCCGTACGCCTTGCGCGTGATGACGGTGAGCAGCGGGACCGTCGCCTCGGAGTAGGCGTACAGCAGCTTCGCGCCGTGGCGGATGATCCCGTTGTGCTCCTGGTCGGTGCCGGGCATGAAGCCGGGCACGTCCACGAACGTGAGGATCGGGACGTTGAACGCGTCACAGAAGCGGACGAACCGCGCGCCCTTCTCGGAGGACTCGATGTCGAGCGTCCCGGCGTTCACGCGCGGCTGGTTCGCGACGACGCCGATCGAGTGGCCGTCGAGGCGGGCGAACCCGGTGACGATGTTCTTCGCGAAGTCGGCGTGCGTCTCGAAGAACGACCCCTCGTCGACGACGCGATCCACGACGTTCGTGATGTCGTAGGGCTTGCGCGGCTGGTCGGGAACGATCTCCGTCAGCTCCTCGTCGCGGCGCTCGGGGTCGTCCCACGGGTCGACGCGCGGCGGGTCCTCGACGTTGTTCTGCGGGAGATACGAGAGGAGTCGGCGCATGTGATCGAGCGCCTCCTCCTCGGAATCCTCCGCGAAGTGGGCGACGCCGGAGGTGCTGGCGTGGGTCTGGGCCCCGCCGAGTTCCTCGAAGGTGACCTCCTCGCCCGTAACCGTCTTGATCACGTCCGGGCCGGTGATGAACATGTGGCTCGACTCCTTCACCATGAACGTGAAGTCGGTGATCGCGGGGGAGTACACCGCGCCGCCGGCACACGGACCCATGATGCCCGAGAGCTGCGGGATGACGCCCGACGCCTCGGTGTTTCGCCGGAAGATCTCCGCGTAGCCCGCGAGCGAGCCGACGCCCTCCTGGATCCGCGCGCCCGCGGAGTCGTTGAGGCCGACGACGGGCGCGCCGACGTCCATCGCCTTGTCCATCACCTTGCACACCTTCTCGGCGAACACCTCGCCCAGCGAGCCGCCGAAGACGGTGAAGTCGTGTGCGAACACGAACGTCTTGCGGCCGTTCACCTCGCCGTAGCCGGTGACGACCCCGTCGCCCGGGATCCGTTTTTCTTCCATCCCGAACTTGTGGGTGTCGTGGGTGCGGAACTGGTCGAACTCGTGGAACGTATCGTCGTCGAGGAAGTAGTCGATCCGTTCGCGCGCGGTCATCTTCCCCTTCTCGTGTTGGGCCTCGATGCGGGACTCTCCGCCGCCCTTCTCGGCGTTCGCGCGCTTCTCGCGGAGTTCCTCGATCCGGTCGTCCATCGTCACGGCAGGTCACCTCGGGTCTGAGCGGTCATTGTTGAGTGCACGGTGCGGCGAGGCGGGCCTTATGGGTTCCGTAACAGGTTACTCCCTCAGGCGTCCGCGACCGCGAGTCGGTAGCCGGCCCCGACCAGCCGATGCACCGACTCACCGTCGATTCCGGGCCCTTCCTCACGGAGGATCCCGACCGCGGTTTCGGCGGCGGCGACCGCCTCGGCTCCGGGGGCCTCGGGCGTCGAACTCCCGGTGGCCGTTCGGAGCGCTCCCGCCCGCACAGCGAGTCGGGCCGCGGTCACGTCGAGGGCGGCCGCCGCGCGGTCGATCGCCGGGATCGGGTCGATCGACAGGGGTGAGGCGTCCCGCGAGACGCCGTCCAGAAGACTGTCGTAGTAGTGATACTCCTCGCGAAGCCGTTCGAACCGTTCGAGCTCGTCGGGCGACAGCGCCTCCTCGATCGACCCGTCGACGTCGCCCGCGAGATCGAGTATCTCCGCCTCGATCCCCGCACGCTTCTCCTGGAGCCGCTCGCTCCGGTTGCCCGTTCCGTCGGAGCCGCTCCGGTCGACGGCGTCTCGAAGTCGTTCGGCCCGGTCGGCGACCGCGTCCGCGACGGCGTCACACAACGCCGCCCACCGGTACACGCCCGCGGTGGAGTCGTCGCCAGCCGCGACGATCGTCGCCGTGTCGTCGTCGGCCGGAAGGATCCCCGATCCCGCGAGATACGCGGACGCTGCGGGGGCGGCATCCGCCGAGACGACGCCCTCCCTCGACAGGGCCTCCCGGATCACGACGTGGTCAACGACGAGCACGCCGTCCCGTTGGACCGGGGGCGTGGACGGACCCGATCCGGATACTGCCGCCCGAACGACTGCGTCGACCGCGGCAGTCCACGTGCCGTTCGTTGACGTGGGGTCGGCCCATCCCGCCGGGAGGAGAACCGGCTCGGCCTCTGAGTCGAGTGGACGAGCACGGACGTGGTCGTCCGCGGTGACGAACTCGAACGTCGGTCGATCCGGAGACACGCCGATGTCGTGTTAGCCGCTGAACTAAACCGTTCCGCCGTCGTCGGCGGCGTCGAGCACCGACTCGATCCGGTCCCGCGTGATCTCGACGCGCGCGCCGACCTCGCCGGCCGCGATCGCGCCGCAGGCGTTCGCGACCGCCAGCGCCCGCTCCGGCCCCGTTCCGCCGAGGCGCGCCGCGAGAAACCCCGCGGCGAAAGCGTCGCCGGCGCCGGTCGTGTCGACCACGTCGGCGTCGAAGCCGTCGTGGGTGTACGTCCGGCCCGCGGCACGGTCGTGTGCCTCCGAGCCGTCGCCGCCGTGGGTGACGACCAGCGTCGCGTCCGCCCGGAGCGCGCCGTAGCTGGTCGCCCCGTCGGCGTCCTCGTCAAGCAGCGCAGCCGCCTCCCGGCGGTTGCAGAACACCAGATCCGCCAGCGACAGCGCCTCGGTGAAGTCGCGCTCGGCGAACTGGCGGCCGGGCGCCACGCTCACCGTGGCCCCGACCTCGCGAGCGCGCTCGGCCAACGCGGCCGCGACCGCCGGCGGCTGGTTCGTCACGTGCAGGTGGTCCGTGTCGGCCGTCAGCGCGCCCGAGGGGAGGTCCTCGGCCGTGAACGCCTCGTTGGCGCCCTCGTTGGACAGCACCATCACCTCGCCGTCGGCGTCGACGATCAGGTACTTCACCGCGGTTTCGCCGTCCGCCTCGACGAGGTGGGTCCGCACGCCCGCGCTCGACAGCTCCCGTCCGGCGAGCGCGCCCGACTCGTCGGCGCCGACGGAGCCGAACAGCGACGCGTCGAGGTCCAGTCCCGCGAGCACGGCGGCGACGTTGGCCGCGCTGCCGCCGCCGGCCTGGTGGCGCCGGCGGATCTTCACCTCGCCGTCGGGTGCGGGGAGTCGGTCGACGATCAGCGTCACGTCCCAGTTGACGTGGCCGACACACAGCACGCTCGGTCCGGGAATCGACGCGGGATCGCCGTCCATGCCGTCGGTTTCGTCGCCGGTGGCGCCGTTACTCATGCGGTCGGTCCCGTCGCATCCGTCGTCGTCGCGTCGGGCTCCTCCCACGGTCGGTCGGCGCTCTCGCCGAACAGCTCGCGCATCAACGTGACGATGCTCTCGGGCGGGAACTGGCCCGATTCGGTGACGATGGCGTCGACGTACCGCGGCGGCGTCACGTCGAAGGCGGGGTTCTCGACGGTGATCTCGCCGATCTCCTCGCGCGCGTCGGCGTCGATGACCTCCGCCTCATCGCGCATCTCGATCTCCACGGTGTGGCCCGTGAGCGTGTCGGGGTGGAGCTTGATCGTCTGGGCCGCGACCATGATCGGGACGCCGCGCTCGCGTGCGTTGACGGCCAGTCCGGAGGTGCCGATCTTGTTGACGACGCCGCCGTCGGCGGCGATGGAGTCGGCGCCCACGAGCACGTGATCGGCGTCGTCGAGGTACCGACGAGCCGCCGAGTCGACGATCAGCGTCACGTCGACGTCCATATCACGGAGTTCGCTCGCGGTGATGTGCCCCTGATTTCGCGGGCGCGTCTCCTTGACGATCGCCGAGATGTCCTTCCCTTGCTCGACGGCGTGCTCGACGCACGCGAGCGCGTCCGTCGAGTGGCAGTGCGTCATCACGGTGTCGCCGTCGCGGATGCGGTTCGCGCCCACACGCCCGAGGTCCCGCTGGGCGCGGTCGAGCCGGTCCGTGAACGCGGTCGTGGCCGCGAGCACCGAGTCGCGGAGCGTGTCGACATCGTGGCCCTCCATCCGGCCGAGCGTGTATCGCAGCGCGTTCGGCAGCGACACCGCCGTCGGGCGGGTGTCGTACAGCCGGCGACCGGCGCGGCGCATCGCCCGCTCGAACTGCGCGGGGTCTGCAGTCTCGTCGGCCGTCTCGCGCGCTTGGGCCGCGACAGCGTCTGCGGCCGCGCGCGCGATGGTGGCGGCGCCCCGGATCTCCATCGTCGCGATGTCGGCGGCGGTGTCGTCGACCGTGCCCGAGAGCGGAGGGTCGCTGGTCATGCCCCCTTCGTTGGCGGCGATGGGTAATCAGTGGTCGGGTCCGACTCAGGCCCCGTCCGAGAGGAACCGCTCGGCCGCGGCGAGGCAGTCGGGCTCGTCGGCGACCGCGGAGAACCCCTCAACCAGCCGAGCACGCTCGTCGGGATCGGCCGTCGCCGCCCGTACGTATCGTTTCACCAGCGCCACCGACGGCGCGGGCGCGGCACGAACCGCCTCGGACAGCTCCGCGACGGCGTCGTCCAGTTCCCCGTCGTCGACGACGCGGTTGCACAGTCCCCACTCGCGGGCCGTCGCCGCGTCGATCGGCTCGCCGGTGAGCGCGAGTTCGAGCAGCCGCTTGCGGCCGCACGCCTCGCCGACGCGCGCGACGGCGTACGGCGGGTACGCCCCGATCGTCGCCTCCGGGAGCGCGAACGTCGCGTCGGCCGTGGCGACCGCGAGATCCGCCGCGGCGACGATCTCGAAGCCGCCGCCGTACGCCGGCCCGTCGACGGCGGCGATCACGGGGACCTCGACCTGCTCGGGGCCGAACAGCGCGTCGTACAGCCGGGTCGCCAGCGTCCCCGGCGCGACATCATCGCCGAGCCCCGCGACCGAGGCGATGTCGTCGCCGGCACAGAAGGCGTCGCCGGCGCCCTTGAGCACGACCACGCGCGCCTCCTCGGCGCCGCGGTCGAGCGCCTCGCGGAACGAGCGGAGGGCCTCGAGCGTCAACGCGTTGCGTTTCTCCGGGCGGTCGAACGTCACCGTCGCGACCTCGCCGTCCAGATCGTATCGGATCACGGCGACGTGTTTCGATGGAGGACTGATAAACGGGCGGTCGCGTCAGGTCACGACCGACGGCCCGTCGTCGCGATCGCAACCACAACCGCAACCGCCGCTCCCGCCGTCACCGGTCCGAACCCGGGACCGGTCGTCTCGGTCCGCGTCCCGGTCGGCGTCTCGGCCGACTCGGCTTCGCCGCGCACACCCCGCCGTTCGCGAGAGCAAAGCTCTCGAGAGCTCACAGATCGCGGCGCGATCTGTGAACGCCGTCCTACCGAGGCGTTCGCTCCCGCCGGTCGCTCACGCCTCGCCCTAGTCGTCGGCGGGGGCGACGTCCTCGACGGCGGGCACGTCGATATCGCCGGCGTCGAGCTCGGCCTCGACCTCGCGGGCGGCCTGCACCATGTTCTCCATCTTGCCGTAGGCGGCCTCCCGGGGCAGGAGCTTCAGCCCGCAGTCGGGGCTGACGGTGAGCTTCTCGGGAGGCACGACCTTCAGCCCCTGCTGGATGTTCTCTTTGATCTCCTCGACGGATTCCACCTCGGCGACGTGGGCGTCGACGACGCCGAGCGCGAGGTCGGGCGCGAACTCGCCGTCCGCGAACGTCTCGATCTGCTCGTAGTCGTCGTTGCACAGCTCCACGTCGAACTCGTCGATCGGGTAGTCGTTGATCTCGGGGTAGACGCGCGAGTAATCGCCGTAGCAGACGTGGAGGCCGATGCGGACCTCCTCGTCGATGTCGCTGACGATGCGCTCCAGACACTCGCCGACGATGGCGTGGTCGTCCGGCGTCGTCGCCAGCGCGGGCTCGTCGATCTGGATGTAGCGCGCGCCCGCCTCGACGAGCTTCTCGATCTCCTCGTTCACCAGGTCCGCCAGGTCGTACGCCAGCGCCTCGTCGTCGTCGTACGCCTCGTTGAACGCCCAGTTCGCGAGGGTGTACGGGCCGGTGATCGGCACCTTCACCGGACGCGTCGCCACGTCGTCGACGAACTCGAACTCGTCGACCAGCCACGGCTCGTCGTACTCGACGCCCTCGACGACCGACGGCTTGTCGAAGTAGTTGTGGCCCCACACCTTCACGGGCCCGTTGAACTCGTAGCCGTCGATGCGCTCGGCGAAGAACTCCACCATCTCCTCGCGGCGCATCTCGCCGTCGACCACGGTGTCGAGGCCGGCGCGCTCGTGCTCGTGGGTGATGACGCGACAGGCGTCGTCGGTCGCCTCCGCCCACTCCGACTCGCCGAAGGAGTGGTCGTCGTCCTCGAAGTGATCGCGGGCACGGTTCAGCCACTTGGGCTTCGGGTACGAGCCGACGACGGTCGTCAGCAGGAAGTGATCGTTGTCGTGGCCCTCCGGGCGGAACTGCTCGCGGTTCTCGGGGTGTCGACTCATGCCTCCACCTCCGTCTCCGCGGCGTCGGCGTCGCCGGCGGCGATCTCGGCCGCCTCGGCGAGCACCGACAGCTTCGCCTGGTGCTTGTTCACGGGCAGGTAGAACGTCTCGGTGTTGGGCGTCACGTAGGTGGTGTCGAACTCCTGTGCGGGGATCTGGTCGCGGACCCAGTCGACGCGCTCGGCGACCGTTTCGGGGTCCTCGACGAGCGTGTTCTGTCCGTCGACCAGCCCGAGCGCGATGTCGGCTTTCGTCCCGAGTTCGTTGACGTACTCCAGGTTGGTATCGCGGTCGGCGGCGACGAAGTCGAAGCCGACGGCGTCCACGTCCGCGTCCATGAGGTGGGCGTACGCCGTCTCCTCGAACGCTTCCCAGTACGTCTGGACGACCACGTCGGCGTCGGTCGCGGCGGCGACCCGGTCGATCGTCTCGCTCGCGAGCTCGTTCAGGTCGTCGCCCGGCGCGTTCGTCACGTAGGACGGCTCCAGCAGGAACAGCGTCTCGTGGGCCGGGAACGCCTCGACCTCGCCCGCGAGGAAGTCGCCGACGGCGTCGAGGAACTCGGCCTCGTCGCCGTAGTGCTCGTCCGTCGCGAGATCGGCGAGGGTGTACGGGCCCGGAAGGACCGCCTGCAGGACGTCGTTGTCCAGGAGGTCGGCCGCCGCGGACAGCTCCGCCGCCACGTCGCCGGAGGCGTCGAGGTCGCCGACGACGCGCGGGTCGCGGTAGAAGTTGTTGTTGTCGTAGTAGCGCACGATCCCGCCCGTCTCGACGTTCGCGTGGACGGTCAGCGGGTGCGCGAGCATGTCGTCCCAGCGACCCTGTCCCTCGACGACCCGGTCGAGGCCGGCGTCGCGCTGGTCGGCGACGAACGCCGCGCGCACGTCGTCGTACGCGTCCGCGACGGCGCCGCCCTCCTCGCCGTCGATGAGGTCGTGTTTCTGGTGGCCTTTCAGGTCGGAGAGGTCGTCTTTCGCCCGGTCCGGGAGCGGATACAGCCCCGGCGTGGTGGCGACTATGTCGGTCATCGACAGTCGGTACGAAATGCCGACGCATAATACTTCTTGTTCGAATGAATGCTCCTCAGTTATGTCTCGTCGTCCCGCTGTCGCAGCGCGAGGATCGAGAGGGTCTCGAACGGATACGATTCCTCGACGACGGTCTCCGCGCGCAGGCCGCGGGCGACGGCGTACTCGACCACGTCGGCGAACCCCGTCAGCGACGAGACGAGTAGGAGCGCGACGCCGTCGGGCGCGAGCGCGCGCGGCAGGTCGTCGAGGAACGGCTCGATCAGCTCGCGCCCCGTCTCCCCGCCCGACAGCGCCACCTCCTGCCAGTCGTCCCACTCGTTGTCCGGATCGGTCGGAAGGTACGGCGGGTTGAACAGGACCGTGTCGAGCGCGCCGTCGCGGAACGGCGCGAGGAGGTCGGCGCGGACGGCCTCGACGCGCCGATCTCGGGCCCGTTCACACGCATGCGGGTTCACGTCGCTGCCGATCACTCGCGTCGCGCCGCCCTCGGCCCGCACCCGTTCGGCGACCCATCCCGATCCGGTGCCGACCTCGAGCGTGACGCCGCGGGCGTGCTCGACGGCCGCCTCGGCGAGCAAGCCCGAGTCCTCGGCGGGCTCGTACACGGGCGCGTCCAGTCCTCGTCGCTCGGCGAGCGCGTCGCGGGTCCCCGTCGGTCCCCCGGACTCCTCGGCGTCCTCAGGCATCGTCGGTCCCCCGATCTCCCCCGTTCACACCCGACCGGCCGTCCCCGGGGCCCGCGTCGTCGCTGGGAACGCCGCTGTCGGTGACCCGGCGGTCGTCGGAGTCAGGTCGTCCGGACAGCTCCCGCTGCGGGAACGGGATCTTGATCCCGGCGTCCTCGAACGCCCGTTTCACCGCGAGCGTCACCCGAGTTCGCGCCTTCCACATCTTTCGGGCGCTGGGGTTGCTGATGTAGAAGCGCAGCCGCATGCCGATCTCCGAGTCGTCGAATCCCGTGAGCACCGCGTGGGGCTCCGGCGGCGACAACACGAGGTCGTGGTCGCGCATGGCCGCCTCGGCGACCTCGATGGCCTCGTCGAGATCCGTGTCGTAGTCGACGCCGACGTCGACGTTCAGACGCAGGCGACCCTTCCGCGATCGGTTCACGACGTTCGTGTCGGTGACGAGGTCGTTGGGGATCATCACGTACTCGTCGTCGAACGTCCGGATCTGGGTGTTGACGATCGTGATATCGGTGACGACGCCCTCCTGGTCGTCGATGACGACCCAGTCGCCCAGTTCGAACGGCCGGGAGAACAGGACGACGAACCCGGCCAGCACCGCCCCGAGCGTCTGGCGAGCGGCGAGCCCGAGGACGATACCGGCGAAGCCGGCGCCCACGAGGAGGCTGCCGGGATTGACCCCCCAGACGGCGAACACGACGACCAACGAGATCGCGTACACCGTGACCTGGACGATGTGGTGGGCGATCTCGCTTTGGTGGTCCGACAGCGCGCTTCGGTCCATTCCAAGCTTGCGGATCGTCCGCTTCGTCATACGGGTGATCAGCGTGGCGGCCCCCAGAATGCCGACCGTCAGGACCGTTCGGACGACGTTGCGCCCGGAGAACACCGTGGTGGGGACTGCGGTGTCGAGCAGCGACACACCCCGCCAGACGACCACGACGAACAACCCGAACGCGACGACCGTCGTGGCGACGGCGGCCGCCTGTAGCGACTCGATCGCGAGATCCCGGTCGTCGAACCGGTCCTTGAGGGGGTGACCGACCCGCCGAATCCCGACGAGGAACGCGGCCAGCGCCGCCGTCGCGAGGATCGTGGCCGCCAGTTGCCCGCCGGTCGTCGGGAACAGCGACTGGATCCACGAGACGATCTCGGTCGCGGCCGACGCCGCGGCGTCGCCGCCGGGGACGTTCGGTGTCGCGGTGCCGCTCACGGGCGTGGACGTTCCGTTCTGTGTCACTGTCCCGGGCCGACCTCGCTCGCGCCCCGCGCCACCCGCGCCAGCGCCGCGAACGACGCCGGGGGGAGTTCTCCCGGCCGCCGCGAGAGCACGTCCTCGTCGGTCGCCACCACGACGGCGTCGGCGTCAGCCAGCCCCGAGATGTGGGCCGTGTTCCGGATCGCGTTGCGGACGGTCTTGCGCCGCTGTGTGAACAGCGCCTTGACGAACCGGAGGAAGAACGCCTCGTCGTCTATCTCGTAGTCGGGCTCGCGCGGCACGCAACGGACGACCGCGCTGTCGACGCGCGGCTGGGGGTCGAACGCCGCCGGCGGGATCCGCTCGACGACCTCCACGTCGGCGTAGTGCTGTGCCGACACCGAGAGGCGTCCGTACGCTGACGTGTCCGGGTCGGCGACCATCCGGTCGGCGAACTCCGCCTGGAACATCAACACGAGCGGCCGCCCGAGCGGGAGCAGGCGAAACGCGATCTCCGAGGAGACGCCGTACGGGAGGTTCGAAACGGACGCGGTGAACTCCGGAAGGTCGACGTCGAGCGCGTCGCCCGTCACCACGTCGAGCCCGCCGCCGTCGACGGCGTCGGAGAACTCCTCGCGGAGGAACGCCGCGAGGTCGCGGTCGCGCTCGACGACGGTCACCCGGTCGCCGGCAGCGAGTAGCCGGTCCGTGAGCGCGCCCGTGCCGCCGCCGATCTCCAGGAGATGCGAGCGATCGGCGTCCTCCGGGAGGTAACCGGGCAGCCGATCGAGGACACGGTCGTCCACGAGGAAGTGCTGGTCGCGGTCGGGGTCGCCGCGGACGCCAGCGCGCCGCCGGAGGTCGTCGGGGTCGCGAAACTCCGGGGTAGCGTCGGTCATTACTCCCCGTTGACCGTCGGCGGCGGTAAATCCGTTCATTCCGTCCGGGCCGCCGAATCCGGTTCGAGGGCGCGACCGTCGGCCGGGCTACTTGTTCGCCGTCGGGGCGTCGACGCCGACGAAGATGCGGTACTTCAGGTCGTCGTCGCGCAGTTCCTCCATCACTCGCTCGACGAGCGTCTCCTTGGGGCTGTGGAGCCCGGACACCCGATCGCTCAGGTCCGCGAACGACTCGAAGGGGCCACGCTTGCGCGCGTCGAGGACGTTGTTCCGCAGCTTCTTGCCGATCCCGGGGAGGAGATTGAGCTGGTGGAGCCGCAGCGAGATCGGCTCGGCGTCGTTGTAGAAGCCGACGAACCGCGACTCGTCCGCCTCGATGATGTCCTCGACGACGTACTCCAACTCCTGGCGGGCGCCGTGGTTGAGGTCGTCGTACTCCACCCGCCTCGCTCGCTCGATCCCGGGCGCGGTTTCGGGCTCGATCGCCACGCGGTCGTCGATGCCGAACTCGGCGTCGTCGGTCAGATCGAACTCGAACAGCCGGAAGTCCCGCTCGCCGAGCCCGTACGCTACCGCGGATCGCCGGTGCTGGGGTCGGTCGTCGTCCGCCCGCCCGTGTGGGAGATACTCGAGGACGTACGCGTAAACCGAGTCGTCGGCGTCGGCGCTCTCGGCGCCGCTGTCAGTGGCGTCTCCCGACGCGTCGGGCGGGTCGCTCACGCTTGCGGGGTCGGGTTCGTCGTTCATGCCCTGCGATAGGTCGTCGGAGGTGATAAAAGGTCGTCGCCGTCGCCGCGTTCTCGTGGCCGCGACGAGCGGGGACCGGGGCGTCGCCGAGTCGGGGACCGCGTCAGGCGTACTTCGCGACGACGTCGAGGATCTCGTCGAGCTCGTCGCCGTCGAGCGCGTACCGCTCCTGGGCGTACACCGCGCGGACCTCCGTGCGGTCGCGCGGGAGGAGGTCCGCGATCTTGTACGCCTGCGGCTCGTCGACCTTCTCGAGCTCGAGCAGCTCCTCGACGAGCTCCAGCGACTCGTCGGCCTCGAGGAAGGCGAACCGGTTGATGTGGTCGACCGCGCGCGCCAGCTCGTAGCGCATCTCGCGGTCCTCCTCGGTCGCGCGGTCCTCCTCGACGGCGCCGAGCAGCTCCTTCGCCTGGGAGACGGTGAGGAACTCCTCGCTCAGCTTCTCCTTGAAGATCGTCATCGGGTCTACTCGGTCTGCGCCTTCAGGTGCGCGGGCGTGGCGAGGATCGTCTTCGTCTTGCCGCCGTCGACGATCTCGACTTTGACCGCGGCGCCCTGCTTGCCGACGACGGTGCCGGTGTGGCCGTTGAATCGGGCGTGGAACCGGCCGTCGTTGACCGACGGGTCCAGCTTCAGGTGGACCTTCTGTCCCTCGTCGTACTCCGCGATGGCGCGCTGGGGCGGCGAGGTGCCGCGGTCTCGGGGGTCGTTCGAGAGCTTTCCGCGCGTGCTGTGAAGGGGTCCGTTGGAGCTCGGCATAGTCGTGCGCACGCCTTCTCCCGTCTCGGGTATAAATGGTGCGTTCCGCGGGCCGGATGGGGTGGAGTCACACGGTGGCTGACGGCGACGGGCGGCGTCCGACCGAGCGGTCGGGCGACGTGCACGGGACCGTCCGTGCCGGCGTTCCTTCAGGCGCCGATGTACTCCTCGTTGATCTCCCACTCGCCGCGGTCGTTCTCGACGAGGTACTCGCCGTAGTAGGGGACGCGGTCCGCGACGACCTCCCGAAGCGCCTCGCGGATCTCCGGGGTCGTCATCTCGCCCATCGACTTCAGGTCGTCGTTGCGGTTGAGACAGCCCTTGAGGTACCCCTCGTGGGTGACACGGACGCGACCGCAGTTGGCACAGAAGTCGTCGTTCCCGACGGGATCGACGATCTCCACCATCCCGAGCCCGGCGGGGTCCGGCGACTCCGCGGACGCGGCGTCCGCGTCGCCCACGTAGTAGCGCTTGCGGTCGTGCATCTCGCGGTGTTCCACGCGAACCGCGATGTCCGACAGCCAGTCGTGAACGCGCCCGATGTCGATGTTCCACTCCGGCTTCCCGGTCAACTCGGGCATGTACTCGATGAGCTGGAGCTGAAGCCCGTCGTTCTCGGCGACGTGGTCGACCATCCCCTCGACGTAGCCGGCGGTGTGCTCGAACACCACCATGTTGAGCTTCACCGGCGCGAGCCCTGCGTCGACGGCGCACCGCACCCCCTCGAGCACCTGCTCGTAGGCGCCCGACTTGGTGATCTCGGCGAACGCGTCGGGATCGAGCGCGTCCTGGGACACGTTGACCCGGTCGAGACCCGCCTCGACGAGGTCCTCCGCGCGACCCGGGAGGTAGGTCCCGTTCGTCGTCATAGAGACCTCCATCGAGTCGGGGGTTCGACGGACGATCTCCTCGAGGTCGTCGCGAAGCATCGGCTCCCCGCCGGTGAACTTCACCGCGTCGACGCCGAACTCGGCGGCGACCTCCAGAAAGCGGACCACGTCGTCGGTGGACATCTCGTCGTCTTGCGCGTCCATCGGGCCGCGTGTGTCCCCCAATCCCTCGTTGTGACAGTAGACGCAGTCGAAGTTGCACCGGTCGGTCAGCGAGACGCGGACCCCCGTCACCTCCCGCCCGAAGTCGTCGACCAGCGGTGTCGGCATTATGTAGCGATCTTCGTTCGTGTGTACTTGAACGTATGGGACGATCGGGCAAGATAGTAACTGTTCGGGTTTACGTTCGACGTATCTATGTGGATACAACGATCGCGATCGGCGCGTCGCGGATCGCGCCGTGGGAAACCCTTATTCGGGGCGCTCGCCGACGGCAAGCCATGGACGAAGCCGCCGTACGCGAGCGACTCGA
Organism: Halobaculum rubrum; assembly: GCF_019880225.1. Lineage (NCBI taxonomy): Archaea > Methanobacteriati > Methanobacteriota > Halobacteria > Halobacteriales > Haloferacaceae > Halobaculum > Halobaculum rubrum. The sequence continues at coordinate 3,877 of NZ_CP082284.1, read as the reverse complement.
GGGCGTCGCCGACCCCGACCTCGGGGAAGACATCGTCTCGCTCGGCCTGGTGAACGCGGTACAGGTCGACGACGAGGACGGCGTGATCCGGGTGTCGCTGGCGCTCGGCGCGCCGTACGCGCCCACCGAGACGGCCATCGCCGAGGCCGTTCGCGACGCGCTCGCGGACACGGACTACGCGCTCGACATCTCCGCGAACGTCGAGTCGGATCTGTCGTCGGAGGAGGAGGTGCTGCCGAACGTGAAGAACGTCATCGCGGTCGCCTCCGGGAAGGGCGGCGTCGGGAAGTCGACGGTCGCGGTGAACCTCGCGGCCGGGCTCTCACAGCTCGGCGCGCGCGTCGGCCTGTTCGACGCGGACATCTACGGGCCGAACGTGCCGCGGATGGTCGACGCCGACGAGGCGCCCCACGCCACCGATCAGGAGACGATCATCCCGCCCCAGAAATACGGCATGAAGCTGATGAGCATGGCGTTCCTCGTCGGCGAGGACGACCCCGTCATCTGGCGCGGTCCGATGGTTCACAAGCTGCTCACTCAGCTGGTCGAGGACGTGGAGTGGGGCGCGCTCGATTACCTCGTGCTCGACCTGCCGCCGGGGACCGGCGACACGCAGCTCACCATCCTCCAGACGCTGCCGCTCACGGGCGCGGTCATCGTCACGACGCCCGAGGAGGTCGCGCTCGACGACGCCAACAAGGGGCTGCGGATGTTCGGCAAGCACGACACGAACGTCCTCGGCATCGTCGAGAACATGTCGGGGTTCGTCTGCCCCGACTGCGGGAACGAGCACGAGATCTTCGGCAAGGGCGGCGGCAAGCAGTTCGCCGCGGACAACGATCTCCCGTTCCTCGGCGGGATCCCGCTTGACCCGTCGGTCCGCGCGGGCGGCGACGGCGGGGAACCGGTCGTCCTCGACGACGAGCCGGGCGAGGTCGGCGACGCGTTCAAGATCGTCACCGAGAACGTCGCCAACAACGTCGGCGTCGTCCAGCGCCGGGAGGTGAGCCGCCGCGCGAATCAGAACTCCCCGACGCAGTAGCTGTTTGGACGGCGACCCCCGGTGACTCGTGGCGCCCCCGCGGCGACTACACCAGTTTTCCGGAGTATCCGGCGGAGTCGGAAAGTGATTAGCCGCGGGCCCGCCGAATCCGAAATATGAGCGACGAGGACGCGAACGCCGACGAACTCCCGGACGCGCTTCGGGAGGACGACCCCGACTGGCAGCTCGCGCCGGACTCCGAGGAGGAGTTCGTCGCCGACGCGGAGGCGAGGGAGTTCCTTCGCGCGATCGCCGAGAACGTCCGCGGCGACTCCGGCGAGTCGAAACAGCTCTCGGCGATCCTCTATCGCGTCTCGGACCTGTACGATCCCGACGAGGACACCTCCCCCGAGGAGATCTATCTGAACGTACGGCGGATCATGCAGATCAAGGAGCGGGGCGGACTGAAGCGGGAGTAACAGGGCGGGAGCAGTCGCGGTGCCGAGATCGCCAGCAGTTGTACCGCGAGTGAGCCAGCCGAAGGGTGGCGAACGAGCGGCGTTTTGGCATGAACGGGTTTTGACGGGGTTCGAGCGCGCCGGAGGCGCGCGAGGACCCCGTCAAAAGAGGTTCATTGGAAGGTCCGTCCCAGTTCGCCCTGCCCCTCCTCGCGGGGCTCGCTGCTCTGGAACCGCTGTTCGATCTCCTCGTAGCGCTCCTTCGTCTCCTCGGTGACGGAGGGGTGAACGTCCTCCAGCGCCTCCTCGAAGTGGGCCATCGTCACGCGGACGTTGCCGAGGGAGTCGTTCACCTCCTCGGGCGACACCGACTGGATGAACTCGCGGGAGGCGTTCATCGAGGCCTCGCGGCAGACCGCCTCGATGTCGGCGCCGACGTAACCGTCGGTACGGCTCGCGAGCGCGTCGAGGTCGACGTCGTCGGCGAGGGGCTTGTGGTCGGAGTGGACCTCGAAGATCCGACGGCGACCCTCCTCGTCGGGCACGGGGACGTGGACGTGTCTGTCGAGGCGACCCGGCCGCAGCAGCGCGCTGTCGATGAGGTCCGGCCGGTTCGTCGTCGCGATGACGACCACGTCCTCCAGCGTCTCCAGGCCGTCCAGTTCCGTCAGGAGCTGGGAGACCACCCGCTCGGAGACGCCGGAGTCGCTGGAGTTGCGTCCGCGCTCGGTCGCGATGGCGTCGATCTCGTCGAAGAAGATGATCGTCGGCGCGTTCTCGCGGGCCTTGCTGAAGACCTCGCGGACGCCTTTCTCCGACTCCCCGACGAACTTGTTCAACAGCTCCGGCCCCTTCACCGAGATGAAATTGGACTCGGACTCGTTGGCGACGGCCTTCGCGAGCAGGGTCTTCCCCGTGCCCGGCGGGCCGTACATGAGCACGCCCTTCGCGGACTCCATGTCCATGGCCTCGAACACCTCGGGGTAGTCGAGGGGCCACTGGATCGTCTCCCGGAGGCGGTCCTTGGTGCCCTCGAGGCCGCCCACGTCGTTCCAGGTGACGTCCGGAACCTCGACGAACACCTCCCGGAGCGCCGAGGGTTCGATCCCCTTCAGCGCCTCCTTCATGTCGCGACTCGTGATCTCGATCGACTCGAGGATCTCCGCGTCGATCTCGTCTTCCTCCAGGTCGATCTGCGGACGGATGCGCCGGATGGCGTTCATCCCGGCCTCCTTCGCGAGGCTCGCGATGTCGGCGCCGACGAAGCCGTGGGTCGTCTCGGCGTACTCGTCGATGTCGATATCGTCGGCCAGCGGCATGTTCCGCGTGTGGACCTGCAGGATCTCCTTGCGGCCGTCCCGGTCGGGGACGCCGATCTCGATCTCGCGGTCGAAGCGCCCGCCGCGGCGCAGTGCGGGATCGATGGCGTCGACGCGGTTTGTCGCGCCGATGACGACGACCTCGCCGCGCTCCTCGAGCCCGTCCATCAGGGAGAGCAGCTGGGCCACGACGCGGCGTTCCACGTCGCCGCCGGCCTCCTCGCGCTTGGGCGCGATGGAGTCCAGCTCGTCCATGAAGATGATCGCGGGGGCGTTCTCGGCGGCCTCCTCGAACACTTCACGGAGCTGTTCCTCGGACTCACCGTAGTACTTCGACATGATCTCGGGGCCCGAGAGCGTCTGGAAGTGCGCGTCGATCTCGTTGGCGACTGCCTTCGCGATGAGCGTCTTCCCGGTGCCCGGCGGCCCGTGCAGGAGGACGCCCTTCGGCGGCTCGATACCGAGGCGCTTGAACAGCTCCGGGTGGCGCATCGGGAGCTCGATCATCTCGCGCACCTGCTCGAGTTCGTCGTCGAGCCCGCCGATGTCCTCGTAGGCCACGTCCGGCGTCTCGGCGCCGCCGCCCGTCGCCGCGGTCTCGGCGATCTGCTCGGCCGGCTTCTCGGAGATCTCCACCTCGGTGGAGTCGGTGATGACGACGGTCCCGGACGGGGCCGTCGAGGCGATCTTGAGCGGCACCGCCTGCGACCCGCCGCCCATCAGCCCCAGCCCGAGCGGGAACCGGATCGTCTGTCCCTGCGTGACCGGCTGTCCTGAGAGCTTATCGCGGATCATCGAGCCGATGTTGCCGCGGATCCCGAACTGTTGGGGGAGCGCGATCGTGATCCGCTCTGCGGGTTCGACGTCCGCGGGCTCGACCGTCACCCGATCGTCGATGCCGACGCCGGCCTCCTGCCGGAGCTGCCCGTCGATGCGGATGACGCCCGTGTTGTCGTCCTCGGGGTACCCCGGCCACACGCGAGCGATCCCGGTCGAGTCGCCCTCGATGCGGAGATAATCCCCGCCGGACAGCCCGAGCTCGTCGGCGGCGACCCGGTCGATAGCGGCGAGACGACGCCCTGCGTCCTTCTGTTTCAGCGGTTTGACAGTGAGCTTCA